>NZ_JBICUD010000007.1:0-563956 GCF_043198015.1 Spirillospora sp. NPDC048911
CTCAGGCCGGTTACCCGTCGTCGCCTTGGTAGGCCATCACCCCACCAACAAGCTGATAGGCCGCGAGCCCATCCCCAACCGAAAAACTTTCCACCACCACAAGATGCCTTGAATGGTCGTATCCGGTATTAGACCCAGTTTCCCAGGCTTATCCCAGAGTCAGGGGCAGGTTGCTCACGTGTTACTCACCCGTTCGCCGCTCGAGTACCCCCGAAGGGGCCTTTCCGCTCGACTTGCATGTGTTAAGCACGCCGCCAGCGTTCGTCCTGAGCCAGGATCAAACTCTCCATCAAGGTCCAACGACCCACCCAACCCCTAAAGAGCCGAGCGAGCCAAACCTCAGAGTGAATCCCAGCAACGCAATCCAAAGATTGCTTTGCCTCAAAGAAATCCCCGACCATGAACCCAAAGATCCACAGCCACGGGGCGGCCAGACATCAATCTGCCTGACCGATAAAGGCACTGGCTTTTAACACGCTGTTGAGTTCTCAAGAAACGGACACCCACCGCGCCGAACCACCGCATCTGCGGCGCCCAGCTCCGGGGCAACCCTTCTAACTTACCGGAATCTTCGCTCCTGTCAACCGGTCCGCTTGAATCGGTCTGATCGGAACGCAGCCCACCCCGCCGTGCATCATCACGGGCGGCAAGAACCACCCGTCATCGATCTTGAAGGGAGTCCCTCGGGCCGGCCACCTTGCGGCGTCCTGCATCCCGTCTGGGCTGACCACTTCAGAGTACATCGACTCGGAGCAAGCTTCGAACCGTTTTCTCTGAGTGGCTTCCCCGCCGGGGCCGACCGCCTCTCGGCGTTCTGCATCCCCTCGGGGCACTGAGAACACTAGGTAATCCCGAGGCACTCGTCAAATCAGGAGATCTGCCCCGCACCAATGATCAGCAAACTCGCTGGTCAGCAGTCCAGGTGCGATCAGCAGACCGAATCGTCGCACTCGGGCTCATCGCGTCCGCATCGCGCTCGCTCTCCTTCCAACCCGTGTCCCTCACCACATATTCCATCCCGGCTTCATCCCCTTTCTCCCGGCTGAGCCCATGACCACGCGGTCGGTCGCCCTGGAGCGACCACCGCCGTACCCGACAGCCAAGCACCCCAGCGGAATGTCAGCGCGTGTAAGTGGCGCGTCGGTGCGGCGTCAGCGGGGCGGTCGAACGTGAGTCGCGAACGAACGGAGATCCAGTGGGAGGCGGGATATGAACGATGTGATCCAGGCCGAAGGGTTGCGGAAGAGGTTCGGCGACACACAGGCGCTCGACGGCGTCGACCTCGCGGTGCGGCAAGGGACGGTCCTTGGAGTGCTGGGGCCCAACGGGGCGGGCAAGACCACCGCCGTCCGGGTCCTGGCCACGCTGCTCAGGCCCGATGCCGGGCACGCCGAGGTGTGCGGTTACGACGTCCTGAAGGACCCCGTGCGGGTCCGCGCGATGATCGGGCTGACCGGGCAGTACGCGTCGTTGGACGAGGAGCTGACCGGGACCGAGAACCTCATCATGATCGGGCGGTTGCTGGATCTGAGCCGCGGTGCGGCGCGGGCCCGGGCGCGCGAGCTGCTGGAGACGTTCCGGCTCACCGACGCGGGCGGGCGCGCGGTCAAGACGTACTCGGGCGGTATGCGGCGCCGGCTCGATCTGGCGGCGAGCCTGATCAACCGGCCGGCGGTCATCTACCTCGACGAGCCGACGACCGGGCTGGACCCGCGGGCCCGCAACGAGGTGTGGGAGACGGTCCGCGATCTGGTGGCCGACGGCGCCACGGTGCTGCTGACCACCCAGTACCTGGAGGAGGCGGACGCGCTCGCCGACCGGATCGCGGTGTTCGACCACGGCCGGGTGGTGGCGGAGGGCACGCCGTCCGGGCTCAAGTCGCGGATCGGCCTGCAGACGCTGGCGGTGCGGGCGGCGGAGACCTTCCGGACCGCCCAGCTCGCCGAGATCATCGCGGAACTCACCGGAGAACGGCCCGACGTGCATGAGGGGACCGGTCTGGTGACGGCGCCGACGAGCGATCCGGCCGTCGTGTCGGCGCTGGTGCGGCGGCTGGACGAGGCGCAGCTCGTGGCCGCCGAGCTCGCGCTGCGCATGCCGAGTCTGGACGAGGTCTTCCTCACCTTGACCGGCCACACGACCGACACGGCCCCGACGGAGGCCGGCGAGCTCGAAGGGAGCCCGGTATGACGACCATCGCCATGCCGCCTCGGCGGATCAGTCCGAGGCGGACGTTGCGGCACGGGCTGACGCTGGCCTGGCGCAACGTCGCACAGTTGAAGCACTCTCCGGAGAAGCTGCTCGACACCACGCTGATGCCGGTGGTGTTCCTGTTGTTGTTCCTGTACGTCTTCGGCGGGGCGGTGGCGGGTGATACGCATTCGTACCTGCAGACGCTCCTGCCGGGTCTCATCGCGCAGATGACGTTCATGGCCTCGATGGGCTTGGGCACCGCATTGAACGAGGACATGCACAAGGGCGTCTTCGACCGTTTCCGGAGTCTGCCGATCGCCCGTTCGGCACCGTTGATCGGTTCAGTGCTGGGCGAGACGGTCCGGTTCTGCGTGACGATGACGGTGCTGGTCGGCTTCGGCATGATCCTCGGGTTCCGGTTCGGCAGCGACCCGTTGTCGGTCGTGGCGGCGCTGGCGCTGGCGTACGTGTTCTACCTGGCCGTCTGCTGGATCTTCGTGCTGGTCGGGCTACTGGCGCCGACGCCGGGCAGCGTGCAGGGCATCGGGTTCATCCTGGTGATGCCGCTGACGTTCGGCAGCAGCGTCCTGATGCCGAACATCGGGACGATGCCGGGCTGGCTGCAGGCCTGGGTCAAGGTCAATCCGGTGACGCATCTGGCGGAGTCGATGCGCTCGCTGATGATCGGCGGACCCATCGGCGATCACGCTTGGTACACCCTCGGCTGGGCGGCCGGGATCGTCGTCGTGACGTTCCCGCTGGCTCTGCGGCTGTACTCGCGGCGCACCTAGGGCGCCACACCTGGGCGCAGCACACCTGGGCGCGCAGCGTACTCAGGCACGGCGCACTTGGGTCATCAGGGCGAGGACTTCTTCGCGGGGGATGGCACGGCCTCGGTCGTACGCCCCCGCGAAGGCGTCCTGGCCAAGCGCGTTCGTGGCGGCCACCGTGACCCGGCCGGCCTCGATGCTCCAGCGGTCCCGGTAGCCGCGGAGCCCGTGGGCGGCCCCCAGCAGTTCGGCGGCACGTTCGTGGTGGCCTCGGGCCGCCTCCAAGGCGGCCACACCTTCGACCAGTTCGGCGAGCGTCGGGTTGCCGACGAGCACGCTTCCGGCGATGTCGCGGGAAGCGCGGCTGTGCAAGCGCGCTGCCGCTTCCAGATCGCCTTCCTGCTCGGCCAGGCAACCCAGGTGACTGAACGTACGGGCGCACACTGTGCGGACGTCGGCTCGTGCGGAGCGTGGCTCGACCAGTTCGCGGGCCCGTTCCAGGGGCGGGCGGGCAGCCGCCAGATCGCCGTCACGGCGGGCCAGGTCGCTCAAACTGAGATAGCCATTGGCAGCGTCCGCGTATTCGCCGATCCGCTCCATGTCGGCGATGGCACGTTGGAGATCCGCACGTGCGCGGGCGACATCGCCGGTCTCGGCGCGCGCTCGTGCCACGTGGATGAGCACGGTGCCGCCCTGTTCCGGGCTGACCCCTTCGGCGGCGTAACCGTACGCCTCCTCGCCGAGCCGTACCGCCTCCTCGGCGTCACCGCGCGCGAGTGCCACCTGCATCGCCCCGCTCAGCGCGGTGATCATTCCCCACCGGTCGCCGATCTCGCGGAAGCCGGCCAGGCCCGCGCCGATGTCGGCCGCCGCCCGGTCGATGTCGCCGTCGTCCGCCGCGAGGTAGCCGAGAACCACGCGGGCGATCGCACGGATCCACGGATCCGGGTGGTCGCGGACGTCGCGCATCGCGTGCTGGGCGCCCACACGATCACCGACGAAGACCGACCCCGCGCCGCGCGCCAGGATCAGGGCCGGGTGCCGGGGCTCCCCGGGCACGACGGCCAGCACGACGTCCAGGACGTGACGCAGGCGCTCGGGCGTCGGGCCAGGGTCGGACGCCATCTCGTTGATGAGCGACGCCGAGGCCACCGTCATGGCGTACTGCTCCTCCAGGCCGGGCGGCGCGGTGTCGCCGACGATGTCGGTGACCGCGACCGCCCAGCCGCCCGCCTCCATCTCCATGTCGCGCATGACCCAGAACCAGACCAGCGAGGCGACCAGGCGCAGCGCCGTGGTCACGTCACGGGAGTCGATGACGTGGCGGAACGCGGCGTTGCAGTTGTCGCGTTCGGCGGTCAGCCGGTCCATCCAGACCAGCTGCTCGGCGCGGCGCAGCTCCGGCTCGGCACGTTCGGCGAGTTCGAGGAAGTACGCGGCGTGCGCGGAGCGGATCCGGTCGCCCTCCCCCGCCTCCTCCAGGCGTTCGGCCGCGTACACGCGCACGGTCTCCAGCAGCCGGTAGCGCACCTCGGCGGTCCCGTCCGCGATCACGAGCGACTTGTCGATCAGCGCGGCGACCACGTCGATGACGTCGTCGGCGAGGCGCTCCGGCGCGCACACCCGCGCGACGCCGTCCGGCGTCGCTCCCCCGGCGAACACCGACAGCCGGCGCAGGACGGTCCGTTCGGCGTCGTCGAGCAGGTCCCAGCTCCAGTCGACGACGGCGCGGAGCGTGCGGTGCCGCGGCAGCGCCGTGCGGCTGCCGCCGGTGAGCAGCCGGAACCGGTCGCCGAGCCGGTCGGCGATCTGCGTCGGGGTCAGCGAGCGGAGCCTGGCCGCCGCCAGCTCGATGGCGAGCGGGATGCCGTCGAGCTCGCGGCAGATCGCCACGACGTGCGGCGCCGACGCGTCGTCCACCGCGAAGCCGGGGCGGGCGGCGGCGGCGCGGTCGGCGAACAGCCGCACCGACGCGTGCCCCATGGCCTCGACCGCGCCGGCGTCGACGGGCGGCAAAGGGAGGGACGGAACGGGGCACAGCGCCTCGCCGGTGATGCCGAGGGGTTCGCGGCTCGTCGCCAGTACCCGGACGCCCGGAGCGTCGCCGAGCGTGCGGTCGACCAGCGCGGCCACGGCGTCGATCAGGTGCTCGCAGTTGTCCAGGACGAGGATCATCCGCTTGCCGGCGAGGAAGTCCGCCAGCCGGTCGTCGGGCCGTACCGCCGTCCGGCTCTCGGTCGGCCGGACCACGTCGGGCACGCCCAGCGCGGTCAGCACGGCCAGTGCGAGGTCGCCGCCGTCGCTGAGCGAGGCCAGGGGCACGAACCAGACACCGTCCGGCGACTCGGCGACGAGCGGCGCCGCCGCCTCGCTCGCCAGCCGCGTCTTGCCCGCGCCGCCCGGCCCCGTCAGCGTCACCAGCCGGCCGTCCCGCAGCAGCTTGCCGACGCGTTCGGACTCCTCCTCCCGCCCGACGAAGCTGGTGAGCTGGGCGGGCAGGTTGGTCAGCCGAGGCTCCCGGCGCATCGCGGCCGCCGCCCCCGCCGCCGGCTCCGCCCCGGCCTCGCCCGCCGGCTCCGTCTGCGCCCACGCCCGCGTTGAAGCGGACGCGCCGGGCACGTCAGGCACGCGGGACACTTGGGGCGTTTCCGGCACGCGCGGTGCTTGCGGCGCGGCTTCGCCTCGCAGGATGGAGAGGTGCACGGCGGCCAGCTCGGGTGAAGGATCCACGCCGAGGCGGTCCGCGAGTCCCTGCCGGGTCTTCTCGTACACCTCCAGCGCGTCGGCCTGCCGTCCCGCCGCGTACAGCGCGCGCATGAGCAGGGCGCGCAGCCGTTCGCGCAGCGGATGCGCCTCCGCCAGCGCCTCGATCTCCGGGACCAGCGGCGCGGCCGGGCGGCCGAGCAGCAGTTCCGCGTCGGCCCTTTCCTCGATCGCCGACAGGCGCAGCTCGTCCAGCCGGCCCACCTCCGCCGCCGCGAACGGAGCGTCGGCGACGTCGGCGAGCGCGGGGCCGCGCCACAGGTCGAGCGCGTCGCACAGCCGCTCCGCCCGCCGTCCAGGATCGCGTTCCCGGCGCGCCGCGGCCAGCGCCCGCTCGAACGCGACGGCGTCGATCTCTGTGGGCTCGACCGCCAGCCGGTAACCGGCGGGACCGAATTCCACCAGGTCACGGCCCGCCGCCCCGCGCAGCCGCGAGACCAGCGCCTGGAGCGCGCCCGCGCCCCCGGCGGGCGGCGCGCCCTCCCAGAGGTCGTCCAGCAGCCGTTCGGCGGACACCGCCCGGCCCGCCTCGATCGCCAGCCGGATCAGCAGCGCGCGCAGCCGGCGGCCGCTGACCTCGACGGCCCGGCCGGTCTCGGCCCGCACCTCCAGCGGGCCCAGGATGCCTATGCGCACCCGGTCATTGTCCCCGACCCGGGCGCCGGCTGAGATCATCAGGCCATGGACGCCAGGAACCTCACACCGCGCCTCGTCGCCGGCATCGAGATCATCCCGCTACTCGACGCGATCGGGCCCATGGGCGGGACGCTCCGGCGCCCGCCCGGCGAGCTGTTCCCGGGCGGCTCAGCCGAGCGATGGGACCGCGTCAGGGCCGGCGAGCCACTGGCCTTCGGTCCCGAGGACGAGTGGGTCCTGCACTTCTACTGCTATCTGCTGCGCGTTCCGGGCGGGCCGAACATCCTCGTGGACACCGGGCTCGGCCCGCTCGGCTCCCCCGCCGCGACCTGGGCTCCGGTCCCCGGCGATCTGGTGAACGCTCTCGGCACGGCCGGCGTCGCGCCCGCCGAGATCGACAGCGTCGTGATCACCCACCTGCACAGCGACCACGCGAGCGGCGCCGTCGTCGACGGCGAGCCCGTCTTCCCCAACGCCCGCCACGTCCTCCAAGACGACGAGGTCGCCTGGCTGGAACGCACGCGTGAGCCCATCCTCGCCGCGATCCTCGAACCCCTCCGCGCGGCCGATCTGGTCGACACGATCAGCGGCGACGTCCCGCTGGCCCCCGGCGTCCGGCTGATCCGAACCCCCGGCCACACGCCCGGACATCAGTCGATCCTGGTCGGCGACGACGAGCTGCTGGTCACCGGCGACATCCTGCACCATCCGATCCAGCTCGCCGACCCGTCGATCAGCTACCTGTACGACGACGACCCCGCGGCCGCGCTCGCCACCCGTACCGCCCTGCTGGCCAGGATCCGCGAACGCGGCGGCACGCTGGCCACCCCGCACCTCCCCTCCCCCTTCAATGTGTGAGTTCCCTAGAGCGGGTAGGTGGCATGGGGAAGGAGGTAGACGACAATGCCCAAGGGACAGATCAAGGACGAGAAGAAATACCAGAAGCTCCGTGACAAGGGCGAGAGCAAGGAAAAGGCCGCTCGCATCTCCAACGCCCAGGCCGGCCAGGGCAGCAGCAAGGTCGGGCGCAAGGGCGGCAAGAGCCCCTCGTACGACGACTGGTCCAAGGAGGACCTGCTCAAGAAGGCCCGTGAGATCGGCATCAGCGGACGTTCGTCGATGAACAAGTCCCAGCTGGTCAAGGCCCTGCGCGACCACTGAGCCGTGGAGCCGGTCTCCGTGCTGGACCGCGCCGACCCCGACGGCCTGGCCGATTCCTGGGCCGGAGCCCTCGGGTACCGGCGCGGTACGAACGCCCCGAGCTCCCGCGGGCAACGAGTTCTGTCCGATCGTCGATCCAGGGACTGATCCATGACCTCCGTCGTCGACACGGCGCGCAAGCAGAAGGACGAGTACACCGGCGGCGCGGACCGTCCGCTCGGCTCGTACCTGGGCACGCTCGCCGTCTACGGCCTCAGCGCCGCCGGGCTGGCGTTCCTCGCGCGCGGCCGGACGCCCCGCGTCACGCTCAGCGATCTGGCGCTGATGACGATCACGACGCACAAGCTCGCGCGGCTGATCGCCAAGGACCCGGTGACGAGCCCGCTGCGCGCCCCGTTCACCAGGTTCGAGGGGACGTCCGGGCCCGCCGAACTGCGCGAGGAGGTACGCGGCCACGGCGCGCGGCACGCCGTCGGCGAGCTCATGACCTGCCCGTTCTGCCTGTCGCAGTGGGTCGCCACGGCCTACACGGCCGGCATGGTCTTCGCGCCCGACGCCACCCGCCTGGTGGGAACGACCATGACGGCGGTCGCGGGTTCCGACTGGCTGCAGCTCGCATACGCACGGCTACAAAGGGAGGTTTGAGGCAATCGGGGCGGGTAGGGCCAGATTTATGGATTTGTCCTTCCTCAAATCGCTCTACAACCGACCGGGACCGTTCGCATCGGTGTACGCCGACCTGACCCGGACGACCGAGGAAGCGCCCAAGGCGCCCGAGCTGCGGTGGCGGGCGCTCCGTGAGGCGCTGCATACCGAGGGGGCTCCCGAGGGGACGCTGCGCGCGATCGACGAGACCATCCGGCGGGAACTGGCCGAAAAACGGTCCGAGGGCCTGATCGTCTTCGCCGCCGGCGGCGAGATCGCGCACATCACCCGCCTGCCCGACCCGCCCGCCGCCGAACTGGCCCGCGTCTCGCCCCTGCCGCACGTCCTCCCGCTCCTGGCCGAACGCGGCGAACGCTTCTCGTACCTCCTGGTCAGCGTGGACCGCCGGGGCGGCGAGATCACCTGCGTCGCACCCGACGGAACCCGCACCACCACCCACGTCGAGGGTGACGAGGACTACCCGATCCGCAAGGTCAAGGCCGGCGACTGGAACCAGTCCCGGTTCCAGCGCGCCGCCGAGAACACCTGGAAGGCCAACGCCAAGAAGGTCGGCCGGGAAGTGGATGTGTCCGCCAAGCAATGCGGGGCCGAGCTGATCCTCCTCTCCGGCGAACCACAAGCCCGCAGCACGCTGATGGAGGAGATCTCGGACCCGCTCCTGGAGCGCACGGTCGAGGCCAAGGACGTCGACGAGCTCCTGGAGCTGAAAGAGACCGAACGCCTCATGGCCATCGCCGAACGCTATGAACGGGAGTTCGCCCACGGTGAGCGCGCGGTCAAGGGCCTGAGCGCCACCGTGGAGGCCGCGAGACGCGGCCAGATCGAGACCCTGCTCCTCCCCGACGACTCGCCGGCCCGCGTCTGGGTCGGCCCGAATCCCACCGAGATCTCCGCCGAGCTGGGCGAACTGCACCGCATGGGCGTCTCCGACCCGGTCGAGGAACGCGCCGACACCGCCCTCATCAGAGCGGTCGCCGCCACGGACGGGGACCTGGCCCTCCTCCACCAACCCAGGATCGGCGCCATCCTCCGCTACTCGGACAACGCCACCCGCCACCAATAGAGGACGTCTTGCGAGCCGCCCGGGCGGACCCGCTCCCCGGGCGGCTCGGAGAAATCACCCTGGCGTCGCCGTCGCGGCCGTAGTGGACTTGGCGTTGAGGAGGCAGCCATGTCCATCGACCTCAACCACACGATCGTCCACGCCCGCGACAAGCACGCCGAGGCCGAGTTCTTCGCGCGGATCCTGGGCCTGAAGGTCGGCGCCCCCTGGGGCCCGTTCGTCCCGGTCGAAGCCGACAACGGCGTCACGTTCGACTTCATGGACTCGACCGAGATCCAGGGCCAGCACTACGCCTTCCTGGTCACCGACGAGGAGTTCGACCAGATCTTCGCCCGCGTCCAAGCGGCCGGCATCACGTACTGGGCCGACCCGGACCACAACAAACAAGGCGAGATCAACCGCAACTACGGCGGCCGCGGCGTCTACTTCGACAGCCCCAACGGCCACAGCCTGGAGGCCCTCACCTCGCCGTACGCCTAGAAAGCACGAGAGCCGCTCCGAAGAGCGGCTCTCACCTGTGGAGCTATGGGGATTCGAACCCCAGACCTCCTCCATGCCATGGAGGCGCGCTACCAACTGCGCCATAGCCCCGCACGGCCTTCCGGCCGACCAGGAAAAGCTTAGTGCACACCGACCCCTGGTCGGTACGCGCGCTATCGCCAGCCGAGCTGTTCGCCCACCTCGTCCGGCGCGTATCCCTGCTGGCCGCCCTCGCCGATCCACACCATCCCGTCGGCCTCCGCGACCGTCCCGACCGTGTGCTCCTGCGGCATCCGGGGCTGGATGGCCAGCCGAACCTCCAGGTGAGGCTCGTATCGGCTCAGCTCATCGATGAGGTCCGCCACCGTGACCTCCCGCCGCGCCCCCCTGCGATGTCTGCCCATACCGCCATGAAACCATCCACCCACCGATGACCAGGCCATTTGATCTTTAAAGAACCAAACCCCCACCCACAAGAGCAGTATCAAAAGCCCCAAAGGGCCCCGATCCCCCCAAAGAGGGAGCAAGAACCAGCGCCCTCAGGGGCAACCCCGTCAAGAGGGACCCACGGACTGAACCGTCAGGGGCAAGGGGCGAAGCCCACATCGGGGGTCTGGGGTCGCCCCCCAGATGAACATGGCGAGAGAGTAACGGCCTGCGCCTTCCGCAGGCACACCTCTCCCAACTCCGAATAGAGGTGCTGAGGTGGTACTCCAAGCCCCGCCCGAACGGCGCAGTGCGCGCTGGCGCGCGAGCACCTCGGGGGTCCGGGGGTCGCCCCCGGGTAAACACTGCGGGCCACCGGGAAGGCGCAGCTGCGCCGACCACGATGGCCCGACTCGTGGAGCTATGGGGATTCGAACCCCAGACCTCCTCCATGCCATGGAGGCGCGCTACCAACTGCGCCATAGCCCCGCAGCTGCGTGGACGTGCATCCCGCAGCGCTTCGCCAGTGTATAGGAAGGCGGGGGTGGGACTCGAATCGATTCCCTGGCCCCCGCAGGCGACTCTGGGCGATTAGGTGCCGCTGTCGGGGCGGTCGTCGGACATGACGGGCTCCGGCAGGGTGCCCGCGTTGTGTTCGACGAGCCGCCAGCCTCCGTCGCGCATTTCGGCGAGGACGGACCAGCAGCAGTTGGAGAGGCCGCCGAGGCGTTCCCAGATCTCTTCGGGGAAGCCGAGGAGGTGCGACATGCCGAGGCGGAGCGCGGCGCCGTGGGAGGCGACGACGAGGAGGCCGGTGGGCGGAAGCTCGTCGAGGGCGCGGTCGAGGGCCGTGCCGACGCGTTCGGCGACCTGGGCGCTGGTCTCGCCGCCGGGCGGCTGCCAGCGGGCGTGCTCCTCGGGGAAGCGCTCCCGGATCTCGCGGGCGGTGAGGCCTTCCCATTGGCCGCCGTCGCGTTCGATGAGGTCCTTGTCGAAGGTGACCGGCAGGCCGGTCACGTCGGCGAGGGCCTGACCGGTGTCGGCGGCGCGCTGGAGCGGCGAGGCCAGGATCGCGGTGGGGCGGAGGGCGGCGAGGAGGCGGGCCGCGCGATGGGCCTGCTCGACGCCGGTCTCGTCCAGCGGGATGTCGGTCTTGCCCTGGAACCGGCGTTCGACGTTCCAGGCGGTCTGGCCGTGCCGCCAGAGGACCAGCCTGCGCTTGCCGGGTTCGCGCCGGGGCACGTCACTCACTCGCGCTCCCGACCTTGCGGACGCGCTGCTCGGAGTGGGCGTTGACGCTCTCCGGAAGCTCGAGGAGGGGGCAGTCCTTCCACAGCCGTTCGAGGGCGTAGAAGAGGCGGTCCTCCTCGTGCTGGACGTGCACGATGACGTCGGCGTAGTCGAGGAGGATCCAGCGGCCCTCGCGCTCGCCCTCGCGGCGGATGGGCTTGGCGTCGGCCTCCTCGCGGAGGCGCTTCTCGATCTCGTCGACGATCGCGCGGACCTGGCGGTCGTTGGACGCCGAGCAGAGCACGAACGCGTCGGTGATGACGAGCTGCTCGCTCACGTCGTAGGCAAGAATGTCGTCGGCCAGCTTGTCGCCCGCCGCCTCGGCGGCGATCCGGACCAGCTGTGCGGCCCTGTCGGATGCGGTCACGATGTGTTCGCGATCCTCCCTGTCGGGGACGGTCCCGGTTCTACCTTCTCACGGCTCCCGGAGGGGGCCCTGCTTTGTCGGCACTTGAGCGTTGCGGTCCGGGTTCGGCCGTAACTGCGCCAATATCCAGGGTATGGGCGGAAGGTAAAGCCTGGTAATCGTTTTGGGCGCCGTTCAGGCGGCGCTGTCGTGGTAGAGACCGCGTTTGTTGATGTACTGCACGATGCCGTCCGGGACCAGGTACCAGATGGGCTCGCCGGCGCCGACGCGGTCGCGGCACTCGGTGGACGAGATCGACAGCGCGGGCACCTCCATGAGGCTGACCCGGCCGTTCGGCAGCCCGGGGTCGGCGAGCCGGTGGCCGGGCCGGGTGACCCCGACGAAGTGCGACAGCTCGAAGAGCTCGTCGGTGTCGTGCCAGGTCAGCATCTTCGCGAGCGCGTCGGCGCCGGTGATGAAGAAGAGCTCGGTGCCGGGCCCGTGCAGGGCCCGCATGTCGCGCAGGGTGTCGACGGTGTAGGTGCGGCCGCCCCGGTCGATGTCGATGCGGCTGACGGAGAACCGGGGGTTGGACGCGGTGGCGATCACCGCCATCAGGTAGCGGTCCTCGGCGGCCGCGATCTTCTGGTCCCCCTTGTGGGAGGAGATCCCGGTGGGGACGAAGACGACCTCGTCCAGCGAGAAGACGTGGGCGACCTCGCTGGCGGCCACAAGGTGGCCGTGGTGGATCGGGTCGAACGTGCCGCCCATGATCCCCAACCGCCGCTTTTGCGTCATGCCGACGAGAATAACCAGCACTCCGTGCCCCGCCGCGGGGTGCCCCGCCCGTTGTGTCCGAGGTCACCACCTCAGCGGCGCCGCGCAGCTTCACGAAGCCACCGACGCCGCCCAGCCAGGACAGCCGGCCGTCAGGTGAGGCCGGGGAGCGGGGGTTCTCCTTGTTCCCACGTGACGACGCGCACGGCCTTGCCGATCTCCACCCTCGGGACGGTGCCGGCGGGCAGGACCTTCACGTCGGCGTGCAGGCCCAGGTCGGCCCGGAGGGCGACGACCAGCCGGGCCTCGGGGTCGCCGGCGCCGAGGGCCTCGCAGGCGACGATCAGCCGTACGGCCGCCTCCCGCCGCCGGTCGACGACGAGCTGGTAGTGCGGCGCGACGAGGCCGGAGCCGAGGAGCACCCGCTCGACCTCGCTGGGATAGACGTTGACCCCCCTGATCACGAGCATGTCGTCGGCCCGGCCACGGATCTTGCTCATCCGGACGAGGGTCCGGCCGCAGGGGCACTCGCCGCGCGTCAGGGACGCGATGTCGCCGGTCCGGTAGCGCAGCAGCGGCAGGGCCTGCTTGGTCGGGGTCGTGAAGACCAGCTCGCCCGGATCTCCTTCGGCCGTGGGAGCGCCGGTCGCGGGATCGATCGTCTCGACGATGAAGTGGTCCTCGTTGACGTGCAGCCCGTTCTGCTCCAGGCACTCGGTCGCCACGCCCGGCCCGATGATCTCCGAGAGGCCGTAGATGTCGATCGCCTTGATCGGGAGCGCCTTCTCGATGTGGACGCGCAGCTCCTCCGACCACGGCTCGGCCCCGAAGATCCCGGCCTTGAGGGAGGAGATGTCCGCCCCCGCCTCGGCCGCCGCCTCGCCCAGCCGAAGGGCGTACGCGGGAGTGCAGGTCAGGATGTCGGGACGCAGGTCGGCGAGCATCCGCACCTGCCGTTCGGTCATCCCGCCCGACATGGGCACCACGGTCGCGCCGAGGGCCACCGCGCCCTGGTGGATGCCGATCCCGCCCGTGAAGAGCCCGTACCCGTAGGCATTGTGGACGATGCTGTCGGCGCTCGCGCCCGCGCACGAGAGCGACCGGGCGCACATCGCCGCCCACAGGTCGAGATCTGCCCGGGTGTAAGCGACGAGCGTGGGCCTGCCCCGCGTGCCGCTGGATCCGTGGACGGCCACGACCTGCTCCTGCGGGACGGCGAGCATGCCGAAGGGATAGTTGTCCCAGAGGTCCTGCTTGACCGTGAAGGGCAGCCTGTGCAGATCGGCGAGATGGACGTCCGCGCCGCCGGTGACTCCCGCGTCCTTGAGGCGGTTCCCCTGCACCCCGCCCGCCGCGATCAGCCGGTCGACCAGACCCCAGAGCCGGTGGCGCTGCAACGCCGCCCGCTCGTCCAGCGACATGGCCTCGGCCTTCGGATCGAACATCGCCCCTCCTCGCGCCCCGGCGCGCCCCATCGCGCCCCGCTTCGCCGGGGCCCGCCCCGGTTGCCCGAAGTAGAGCGTGTGTCACGCTACGGCGCAAGCCCCCGCCCGAACGGGACTCGCACGGGCGAACGCGCGGGCCGGAGCCGGTCGGCGCGGCCACCGTGGGAACCCTGGGGACAGGTGGTTCGTCGGACTTACCATGCCGGACATGACGACGAACACACCGGATCGAGCACGCACGCGCTTCCCGGGGATCAGCTCCCGGGCCTACGAACACCCGGCGGACCGCTCGGCGCTGGTGGCGCTCCGGTCGCTGACGGGGTTCGACACAGTCCTCCGCAAGATGTCCGGCCTCTTCAACGAGCGGGCGTTCCGTCTGATGTTCCTGGGCGGCACCGTGCGGGTCGGCGACAACCAGTTCCGCCAGCTGAACGACATGGTCCGGGACGCCTGCTACATCCTCGACCTGCCCGAGGTCCCCGAGGTGTACGTACGGCAGAGCCCGGAGCCGAACGCGATGGCCCTCGGCTCCGACCGCCCGTTCATCGTCATCAACACGGGCCTGATCGACCTGCTCGACGACGAGGAACTGCGGTTCGTCATCGCGCACGAGGTCGGCCACATCCTGTCGGGGCACGCCGTCTACCAGACGATGATGCAGATCCTGATCTCGCTCGGGAGCCGGCTGGCCTGGCTGCCGCTCGGCAACCTGGGCATCGCGGCGATCATCATCGGGCTGAAGGAGTGGTTCCGGAAGGCCGAGCTGTCGTCCGACCGGGCCGGGCTGCTCGCCGGGCAGGACCTCGACGCCGCCAAGCGCACGATGATGAAGCTGGCCGGTGGCACGCGCCTGCAGGAGATGAGCAGCGAGGCGTTCCTGGAGCAGGCGCGCGAGTACGACGCGGCGGGCGACGTGCGCGACGGGCTGCTGAAGTTCCTCAACCTGCTGCCGCAGACGCACCCGTACGCGGTGATACGGTTCGCCGAGATCGACAAGTGGGCGCACGGCGGCGAGTACGAGCGCATCCTGGCGGGCGACTACCCGCGCCGCGACGACGACGGCAGCGCCTCGGTCACCGACGAGATCCGCAACGCCGCCAAGTCCTACCGCGAGTCGTGGGAGCAGACGGCCGACCCGTTCATCGGCAAGGTCCGCGACGTGGCCGACGCCGCCGCCTCGGCGGCCGGTGGCCTCTTCGACCGTGTCTCCTCCAACCGCGGCCGCCGCGACAACGGCCCCACCGACAGCTCCAACTGAGCCGCCGGCAGGTCCGGGGATCCGCTGAGGATCACCGGCAGGTCTGAGGGATCAAGCGTGCAGCCCCACGCTTGATCCCTTCGTCATGCGCCCGCCGCGCGGCGGGTCAGAACGGGGCGGGCAGCAGGAGTTCGACGTTGCGGTCCTTGCGTTCGCCGCGCCGCTCCTCCGGCTCGTCCTGCCAGTCGTTCCCCGCCAGCTCGCGCGACAGCGACGCCAGGCGCACCGGGTCGCCGGTCTTGCCGCCGAACGACTCGGGGCCCGCGGAGTCGAGCACCGTCGCGAAGATCGACAGCGTGCCGTCGCGGTTGTCGGCCAGCTCCACGATGCGGCTCTGCTGCGGGAAGTCGACGTGCGCCGCCGTGTTGACCTCCCAGAACCCGCCACCGCCGGACGTGCGGGCGTGCGGGATGACCTCGTTGCGGTGCGTGTGCCCGTTCACCCACAGCACGACGTTGGGGTAACGCAGGAGCAGCGCCGTCACCTCGTCGCCGAGCACCCGGCCGCCGCCGAGCGGGTTGGCCATCGAGCCCGTCGTGTGGTGGCTGAAGAGCACGAACAGGCGGTCCTTGACGGCCGGCCGCCGCACGACGTTGCCCTTGGCGTCGAAGTAGCGGCTGCTGCCGGCCTGGAGCTGGGCCTCCAGCCAGGCGAACTGGCTGCGGTCGAGCGAGCCCTCCGCGTAGCCGTTCGGGTTGACCGTGTCGAGCACCAGCCCGCGCACCAGACCCTTGTCGAACGCGTAGTAGGCCGTGCCGTCGCGCAGGTTGGCCTGGGTGAAGCCGTGTCCGCGTAGCGACGCGCTCGTCTTGAAGTGTTCCCGGACGACCTCCGCGCGCGACACCATGCGGCGCTTGGGATCGGGCGTGACCTGGCGGAAGAGCCCGGCGCCGCCGCTGCCGCGCTGCGTGCTGAGCCGCACGAGCTCGCGGCCGTCGCCGGTACGGAGCATCCGCGCGAGCTGCTCAGCCTGGGCGTCGCTCGCCGGGGCGCCGATCTTGATGCCGCCGGTGGCGAGCCCGGACAGGAGCGGGCTGGGCGGCAGATTGCCCTGCATGAGCCCGTCATGGTTGCCGAACACCGCCAGCCACGGCGAGTTGAGCCCGGTCGCCTGGAACGGGCGGCGCGCCGCGTCCAGCAGACCCTTCACGCGCGGGAAGCCGTACTGGGCCAGGGCCTGGTCGGGCTTGGCGCCGGGCGGCGGCCCGTCCGGGTGCCAGTAGCGGGTGTCGTAGGCGATCCAGTCCTGCACGCCCTCGAAGCGCCGGAGATCGCCGGAGTCGGGGTGGATCCGGCCGCCGTCGAGCAGGTCGATGATCCAGCGCAGCTCGTTGTACTGCACGTTGTCGGCGGCGTCGCCGGTGTTGATGGTGAACGCGAGGCCGAGCCCGGTCGCCGGGCCCCGCCCGACGCGGTTGATCGCGCGGACCATCGCCTCGGCGACGTGCGTGGTCAGGATCTCCTGCGGCCGCCAGGCGCCCTCGACGGGAAGCACGCTCAGCGCGTCCTTGAACCGGTCGAGGAACTCGAGCCGCGCCGGGGACTGCGCGTCGATGATGTGAACGTCGGTCAGGTGCCCGAACGCCACGATGCCGCGGCGCGTGGCCGCCCGCGCGGGAGCGGCCGTCCCGCCGAGATCACGGCGGAGCAGGTGCGGCTCACCGGGTCCGGCGACGACCTTGCGGTAGCCGCCGGTACCGGCACGGCCGAGGAGGAGGGTGCGTTCGAGCGTGGTGCCCGCGATCGGGCCGCGCAGCCGGGGGGCGGCGGCCGCGGTGGCAGGGCGGGCCGGGAAAGCGGTCAATCCTGCGGAGGCGATCCCCGCGCCGAGGGCGGCGTTCCTGAGAACGCGGCGGCGGCTGATCTCAGCTGTCACAGCCGAGATCAGACCACACCCGTCAGGTGACATCAATAGACAATTTGTCACATGATGAGTACCGCCAGGTCGTCGCCGTCAGACGCCGCCCTGGTCAGACGCCTCGCAGGTGGCCTTCGCCGACGACCACGTACTTGGTGGACGTCAGCTCCGGAAGCCCCATCGGCCCACGGGCGTGCAGCTTCTGGGTGGAGATGCCGATCTCTGCGCCGAAGCCGAACTCCTCGCCGTCGGTGAAGCGCGTCGACGCGTTCACCATGACCGCGGCCGAGTCGACCAGGGCAACGAAGCGCTTGGCGGCCGGCTGGGACGTGGTGACGATCGCCTCGGTGTGCCCGGAGCCGTACGTGCGGATGTGCGTGACGGCGTCTTCGAGACTGTCGACCACGCGGGCGGCGATGTCGAGCGAGAGGTATTCGGCGTACCAGTCGTCCTCGGTGGCGGCCACGACGTCCTCACCGTACGAGCGGACGCGGTCGTCGCCGTGGACGGTGACGCCCTTCGCGCGGAGGGCCTCCAGAGCGCGCGGGACGAAGGCTTCGGCGATGCCGGCGTGCACGAGGAACGTCTCGGCGGCGTTGCAGACCGAGGGCCGCTGCGTCTTGGAGTTGACGAGGATGTCGACCGCGAGCTCGACGTCGGCGGCGGCGTCGACGTACACCGCGCAGTTGCCGACCCCGGTCTCGATCACCGGCACGGTCGACTCCTCGACCACCGAGTTGATCAGCGAGGCGCCGCCGCGCGGGATGAGCACGTCCACCAGGCCGCGGGCGCGCATGAGGTGCTTGACCGACTCGCGGCTGGTGCCCGGCACGAGCTGGATCGCGTCGGCGGGGACGCCGGTGGACCGGAGCGTGTCCTGCATGATGCCGACGAGGGCGGTGTTGGAGTCGAACGCGGACGACGAACCGCGCAGCATCGCCACGTTGCCGCTCTTGAGGCACAGCGCGGCGGCGTCGACCGTCACGTTGGGGCGGCCCTCGTAGATGATGCCGACGACGCCGAGGGGCACCCGGATCTGCCGGAGTTCGAGGCCGTTGGGCAGGACGTTGCCCCGCACGGTCTCGCCGACCGGGTCGGGCAGCGCCGCGACCTGGCGGACGGCCGCGGCGATCGCGCCGATCCGGTCCACCGACAGGCTCAGCCGGTCGATCATGTACTCGGACGTGCCGGCCTCGCGGGCCCGCGCGACGTCACCCTCGTTCGCCTTGACGATCTCGTCCGCGCGGGCGATCAGCGCGTCGGCGATCGCGTGCAGGGCGGCGTCCTTGGTGGCACGCGGCAGCGGCGCCAGCCCGGCCGCGGCCTCCTTGGCCTTGCCGGCCACGCGCAGGAAGGCCTCGCGCTCCTCGCGCTCGCCGTCGTCGTTCACCGCTCGAGCTTCCGACTCACTCATCACCGGCTCCCATCCAGGCCGTCAGGCACGTGCCTCTTCGTCGGTCGTCAGGACCACGAGGTCATCGCGGTGGATGATCTCGCGCTCGTACTCGGGGCCCAGCTCGCGGGCCAGCCAGCGGGTGGAGCGGCCCATCAGGTCCGGGATCTCCCCCGCGTCGTAGTTCACCAGGCCGCGCGCGACCACGCGGCCGTCCGTCCCGCAGAGGTCGACGGGGTCGCCGGCGGCGAAGTCGCCCTCCACACCGGTGACGCCGGCGGGAAGGAGGGACTTGCGGCGCTGCACGACGGCCTCCACCGCGCCCGGGTCGAGCACGATGCGTCCCTGGCCGGTGGTGGCGTGGGCCAGCCACAGGTGCCGGGTCGACCGGCGCCGCGCGTCCGGGTGGAAGTAGGTGCCCACCGGTTCGCCGGCGATCGCGGCGGAGGCGGACGCGGCGTTCGTCAGCACGACCGGAATGCCCGCGATGCGAGCCGCCTCGACCTTGGTGACCATGCCGCCGGTGCCGACACGGCCGGAGCCGCCCAGCTTGATGCCGCCCAGGTCGGCGGGCGTGCGGACCTCCTCGATGCGGCGCGCGCCCGGCTGCCGCGGGTCGCCGGTGTAGAGCGCGTCGACGTCCGACAGCAGGATCAGCGCGTCGGCCCGGGTGAGGTGCGCGACGAGGGCGGCCAGCCGGTCGTTGTCGCCGAACCGGATCTCGTCGGTCGCGACCGCGTCGTTCTCGTTCACGATCGGCAGGACGCCCAGGTTGAGCAACTGTGCCATGCAGCGCTGCGCGTTGCGGTGGTGAACGCGGCGGATCATGTCGTCGGCGGTGAGCAGCACCTGCGCGACGCCCACCCCGTACCGCGCGAACGACGACGTGTAGCGCGCCACCAGCAGGCCCTGCCCGACGCTCGCCGCCGCCTGCTGCGTCGCCAGGTCGGGCGGCCGCCGGGTCAGCCCGAGCGGGCCGAGCCCGGCGGCGATCGCGCCGGACGAGACGAAGACGATCTCGGTGCCGGCGGCGCGGCGCGCGGCCAGCACGTCCACCAGCGCGTCGATGCGGTCGGCGTCGATCGTGCCCTGCGCGGTGGTGAGCGACGAGGAACCCGCCTTCACCACGATGCGCCGGGCGGTGGCGATCGACTTTCGCGCGTTCATGCTCTCCCTCGGGGGGTGAGGCGGCACCGGGACCCGGTGCTCACCGGTCTGCCTGCGGCTTGGCCGTCTAGCGGAGCCCGTCCAGCCGCCGGTCGGTGCCGCGCGGACCGGGCGCGGCGTCGCCCGCGGCGATCTCGGGCTCCCAGTCGAAGACGATCGACTCTTCATGGGTGCCGATGAGGACGGTGGCGCCCGGCTCCGCGCCCGCCTCCGCGAGCGCCGCCTCGACACCGAGCCTGGCCAGCCGGTCGGCGAGGTAACCCACGGCCTCCTCGTTGGTGAAGTCGGTCTGCCGCAGCCAGCGGACCGGCTTCGCGCCGGTGATCAGGTAGGTGTTGTCGCCGGTGCTCTTGATCTCGAAGTCCGCGCCGCCGAGTTCCTTGGGCCGGATGACCAGCCGCGTCGGCTCGGGCGTGGGCAGCGAGGCCCGGTAGTCCTGAACCATCTCGGCCATGGCGAACGAGAGCTCGCGCAGGCCCTCGTGGGCGGCGGCCGAGACCTCGAAGACCCGCAGGCCGCGCTTCTCGAACTCGGGCCGCACCATCTCGGCGAGCTCCCGCGCGTCCGGCACGTCGATCTTGTTGAGGACCACGATGCGCGGCCGATCCGACAGCGGCCGGTCGCCCAGCACCTGGTCGTAGGCCTGGAGCTCCTGCTCGATGACCTCGAAGTCGCTGATCGGGTCACGGCCCGGCTCCAGCGTCGCGCAGTCGAGGACGTGGGCGAGCGTGGACGATCGCTCGATGTGCCGCAGGAACTCCAGCCCGAGGCCCTTGCCCTCGCTGGCACCCTCGATCAGCCCAGGCACATCGGCGACCGTGAAGGTCGTCTCACCCGCGCTGACCACACCCAAGTTAGGGATCAAGGTCGTGAACGGATAGTCGGCGATCTTGGGCTTGGCCGCCGACAGGGCCGCGATGAGCGACGACTTGCCCGCGCTCGGAAAGCCCACCAGCGCCACGTCCGCGACGCTCTTGAGCTCCAGCACGACATCGGTCTCGTCACCGGGCTCGCCCAGCAGCGCGAACCCGGGGGCCTTGCGCTTGGCCGAAGCCAGCGCCGCATTGCCCAGCCCGCCCGCGCCGCCCTTGGCGATCACGAATCGGGTGCCCTCGCCGACCAGGTCGGCCAGGATCTCCCCGTCGGGGCCCTTCACCACGGTCCCGTCGGGCACCGGCAGGACGACGTCGTCGCCGTTGGCCCCCGTCCGGTGACCGCCCTGCCCGGGCCTGCCGTTCGCCGCCTTGCGGTGCGGACGCCGGTGATACTCCAGCAGGCTCGCGGCATTGGAATCCACGACCAGTGTCACATCGCCGCCGCGTCCCCCGTTGGCCCCGTCTGGCCCGCCCAGCGGCTTGAACTTCTCCCGGTGGACCGACGCGCAGCCATTGCCCCCGTTGCCCGCGGCGACATGCAGCACCACCCGGTCCACGAACTGGGCGCCCTGTGCTCCTGCTGCCACGGTTTCCTCCAAATAGCCTCAACCAAAAAACAAAGGGGCGGACCAGACCGGTCCGCCCCTCTGCAAACGTCTCTCTCAGGCGGATTACTCCGCCGGCGGGACGATGCTCACCGCGTTGCGGCCACGGTAGCGGCCGAACTCGACCTTGCCCGCGACCAGCGCGAACAGCGTGTCGTCGCCACCGCGGCCCACGTTGAGACCGGGGTGGAAGTGCGTGCCCCGCTGGCGAACGATGATCTCGCCGGCGTTGACGGCCTGGCCGCCGAACCGCTTGACACCAAGGCGCTGGGCATTGGAGTCGCGACCGTTACGGCTGGACGATGCACCCTTCTTGTGTGCCATCTCCTACGCCTCCTTTACTTCGCAGCCTTGATACCGGTGATCTTGACCTCGGTGTACGGCTGACGGTGACCCATCCGCCGCTTGTACCCGGTCTTGTTCCGGTAGTGCATGATGTTGATCTTCGGGCCCTTGACCGCGCCGAGGATCTCGGCGGTCACCTCGACCTTGGCCAGGTCGGCGGGCTTGGTCACGACGTTGTCGCCGTCGACGTAGAGCAAAGCCTGGAGCTTGACCGTGGAACCGACGTCACCGGTCAGCTTGTCGACGGTGAGCACGTCGTCGACGGCCACCTTTTCCTGCCTGCCGCCTGCGCGGACAATCGCGTACACCGCGAAACCCTTCGTCTGCGCGCGCTTCCGGTCCGACCCGGCCTCGCGCGTGGTCTACCAGCCCCCGGATGAGGGCCTACCCCCGGCCGGCGCCAAGAGCGGCACGCCGAAGTCTCGGCGCTCTCTGCTTTGATTCTCGCCACAGCGAGAGATGCTCACCGAGTGATGCCCGCCGGGGCCTCGATGGCAAGTCAAACGGCGCGCTCACACGCGCCGACTGCCAAGAATACCGGATCCCCAGACCCCAAAGCCAACCAAGCCCCAAGAGCAAGGCCCTGACTAGCGCTCGGACACACCCAACCGGGACTCCGGCCGCACGTCGCCCCTACGCGGGTGGTCGCGGATCCGGTCTTCTTCGATCATGGGGTCGTCGAGCGAACGGGCGATGCGCCGACGCGACGCGTCGTGCGCCGGTTCTGGCGGCCGAGCCCGACGAGGGTGGTTGCCGCCGGCGGTCGGCGGCGAGACAATCAGGCGCCATGCCGGCCTCATCGACCACGTCCCGGACGGATCTGCGCGCGGCGCTCCTGCGCGCCGCCGAGCAGGCGATCGACGAGCACGGCATCGGTCCCGTCGGCATGCGTGCGATCGCCCGGCGAGTCGGCGTCTCGCACCAGGCTCCCGGACATCACTTCGGCGACCGCCGCGGGTTGTTCACGGCACTGGCGGCGAAGGGCTTCCGCACACTGGCGAGGCGGATGCGCACGGCGCGCCGGCGAATTCCCGACGACGCGACGCCCGCCGAGCGCGTCGCCACGCTCGGCATCGGCTACATGGCCTTCGCCAAGCAGCACCCCGCACTGTTCGTGGTGATGTACCGGCCCGAGTTGCTCAATGCCGACGATCCGGATCTCACCGAGGCGCGCGCGAGCGCGTTCGGGATCCTCCTCGACGAGATCAACGACGCTCGTGCGACGGGCTGGGGCAAGAACCACTCGGCGACCGCGCTGGCGCTGACGTGCTGGTCGGCTGTTCACGGTGCCGTGATGCTCTGGCGCGACGGCACCCTGGACACCTTCTTTCCCGGCCTCGGCGGCGTCGAGGCCGCGGCCCGGCTGGTGACCGAGACGCTCAACAACGCGCTCGCCGCCGAGGCGGTCGACTGACCAGGCGTGACGGCAGGGGCGACGCTCCTGGGAGCGCCGCCCTTGTCGTGTCCGCTGTCGTGGCCGCCGGGCCCGAGCCGGTTGGATCACCAACTGAAGCCGGCGCCCGGGAAGGTGAGCTTCAGGGTCGCTTTCGAATCCGGTGCGCACGGGGCCTTCAGGGTCTTTCTCAAGGTCACGGTGCCCGCCGCCGACAGCGTGTCGGCGCCGTTGGCGATCGCCCCGGTCACCGGCCCCCGGTAGCGGCACTCCCCGCCGAGGGCGTTGGTGATCACGATCGAGATCGTGCCGGTCACCGCGCCCCTCTTGATCTGGAAGTGGATCGGCGGGGCGTATCTCGCTGACGTGATAACGCCGGCACAAGAGGCGTCGAACCCCCGGACCCGTACTTTCGCTCCATGCCTCGTGCGATGTGCCTTCGCGGTCACATGCGACAGGGTGCAGGTGGATGGTCCGACGATGGAGTCGCCCGTGAAGCTGCCGGTGCCCTCGAATGTGCTGTGGCGAGCGGGCGGCGAGACCGACGGGGACGCGGCGGGCGTCGGCCCGGCGAAGGCCGCCAGTGCGACCACGGCCGGGATGGCGCCCCGCTTGAGGATCTTCATCGGCAACCTCTCGTGGATCGTCCGACTTGACAGTGTCACAACCTTGCCTGCTACTTGACATCATCAAGCATCACTTGACGATGTCAAGTGATGCCAAGGCCGAATCGATGCCGTGGAGCCGGGCTGCGCCACGACCGGACGCAGGCCGGCGCAGCGGCACCGGCCGCAAGGAGAAAGCCATGACTCTCGCCCCGACCGGCCGCGGCGGACGCCTGGGCTCTCCCCTGTCGTTGCGCTCGGGACCGACCCTGCCCAACCGGATGCTGAAGTCGGCGTTGAGCGAGGGCCTCGCCGAGTCCGGTGGCGCCCCCGGCACCCGCCTCGCCAACCTCTACCGCAGATGGGGCGGCGGCGGATACGGCCTGCTGATCACCGGGAACGTCATGGTCGATCACCGGCACCTGAGCGAGCCCGGCCAGGTCATCGTCGAAGACGACCGCCACCTGGCCGCACTGGCCCGGTGGGCCGAGATCTACCACGAACGCGGCGGGCCGATCTGGGTGCAGCTCAACCACCCGGGCCGCCAGGCCAACCAGCGCACCGGACGGCACCGTCCGGTCGCGCCCAGCGCGATCGCCGCCCGCGTCCCCGGCGCCGCCAGACCCCGCGCTCTCACCGACCAGGAGATCCGCGAGATCGTCACGCGGTTCGGCGGCGCCGCCGCCGTCGTCGAGGCCGCCGGATTCGACGGAGTACAGATCCACGGGGCGCACGGCTACCTCGTCACCCAGTTCCTGTCCCCCGCGTCCAACCGGCGCGACGACGCCTGGGGCGGCGATCCCGAACGCCGCCGCGCCTTCGTGGTCGAAATCCTGCGCACCATCCGCGCGAACGTCGGCCCCGGATTCTCCGTCGGCATCAAGCTCAACTCCGCCGACTTCCAGCGCGGCGGGTTCACCGAGGAGGAGTCCCGCGAGGTCGTCCGTGCCCTGATCGCCGAGGGCATCGACCTCATCGAGATCAGCGGCGGCTCCTACGAGGCTCCGGCCATGATGGGCGTGCTGGCCGAGTCCACCCGCGCACGCGAGGCCTACTTCCTGGACTACGCCCGGACCGTCCGTGACATCGCCGGCCAGGTGCCGATCGCCGTCACCGGGGGCTTCCGCACCCGCACCGCGATGGAACAGGCCCTCGCCGCTCAGGACTGCGACATCGTCGGCATCGGACGCCCCGCCTGCATCACCCCGGACGCCCCCAGAGCCCTCCTCGAACGCGGCCAGGAACGGCTGGACGCCCCGGACATCCGTGTCGGCGCCCGCGGCCTGCTCGGACGCCTCACCGACCTCCGGCCGGTGGACAGCGCGCTGAACCTGCTGTGGCACGCCGATCAGCTCCACCGCATGGCGGCAGGGCTCGACCCCGACCCCGCTCGCCCGTGGTGGCGAACCCTCAGCTCGGTGATCCGTACAGGCCCCAGCGCACTACGCCCCAAGCGAAGCTGACACCCTCGAAAGAGAATCCGCAGGCAAGGACCGACCGCCGCGGTCGACGATCTTCAAGAGCCGTCGATCAGAGGGTCAACTCGTCCCGCTTCACGCGGGCGACAAGATCAGCGAAGCTCCCAGCCGACAGGGACAGCTGTCCGGCGTCGACGGCCTTGGAGTCCCGGACACCGATGGCCTTGGGGAGTGCCACATCCCCGATGAGGTCGAACCACACCCGATACGAGGCTATCTCGGTTGAGTCCTGGACAAGGCGTCCACCACCGTGCGCGGCGGCGTAGACGACATCGGAACCGTTCGCGGTCATGATCTTGAAGGAGCCGTCCCGACCGGCGTGGGCACCGACCTCGCGAGGAACGATGCGGACGGTGACAAACCCTGGCCGCATCTGCATCTTCGCTCCAGCATTGTTTAGTTTGCCCGGCTCGCGTAGCCAAGCCAGCCCGCGAAAGCGCACGCTGTCAGCAGATGAGGAAAGGACGAAGAAGCAACAAAGGGCGGGCGCGATGAGTTTTGATAGGCGATACAACAACGGCAATAACGACAATGTTCTTCAAACTCCACAAGAGCGGGCAGAAGATCTACGGCTGAAGCACCGGGGGCGGTGGATGGTGATCTGGTCGGTCTACGAGACGCGCTTCATCGCCTATCCAGTCTGGATCGGCGGAGGCGGTCACATGCTCAAGGCCCGCACCGAGGCGGAGCTGGAGCGGCAGATGTCCGAGATCGAGCAGGCGTCGCGCGGCCCTGGATGAGGACCTCGGATCGTCGGCCCGCGGGGTCGCCCGTTCTCCATCACCGTTCATGGTCATGACGTGAGAACGGGTGCGGGGCCTGTGCGGGCGCGGAGGATCCGATGCGCGGCGACCAGCAGGATGACACCGACGGGATACCAGGCGACATCGACGAGGTCGAACTGGGCGCCCAGCAGCTGGCGCGCGAGCCGGCTGCGTTGGGAGAGCGCCGCGGGCACGGGGGTGAGCTGTGCGAACTCGATGAACCAGCAGTATGCGACCGTGATGCTGCCAGCCGACAGCGCGGAGATCGACGGCCTTATGAAGACCACTATCGTGTAGACGATGGCACCGGAAAATGCAGCGCCTGAGTACTGTTCGATGGGTCCGTCCATCGCGGCGCGGATTGCGAAGGCCGCGCCTGCAAAGCCGACTGCCAACCCCACCATCAGCAGCCGAATCCAGCGCGCCGTGAGCGACATCGCGCAATCATAAGTGACAGTTGCTCCGCTGAGCATGGACGGGTCGCAGCGAGTGCCGGGGGGACTCCGGCAGAGTGAGCCTTGAGCTGGCCTGTTAATCGCACAGTGCGAGTGCGGTCCGGGATGGGCTCGTCGTGATCAAAGCGCGAGTACGGGTGCGCTCGTGTGACCGCACGCATTTTCACTATCTGGCGAGCTCCGGGGTTGAGGGGGTGTACCGCTGAGGGGGTGGGGGTCTGGGGGTTCCCCCCGGCCTGGGGTTTGGGGCGCGAGCCCCTCTGAGGCTGTCCGAGCGTAGTGAGGGCTTTGCTTTTGGGCTCGCCGAGCCCCCGCGCGACACGGGTGATCGCGCGGGGCCCTTTCGTCAGCGGATTCTGTAGGCGCGGATGATGTCCTGGTCGATGGCGTTGCCCTTGGCGTCCGTGGCGTGGACGCGGAGGGAGATGCCCTGGCCGGAGGTCATCTTGGGCAGGGGCGCGCTGAAGCGGCCGGAGCCCAAGGAGGTGACCTGCGCGGGCTGCCAGGTCTTACCGTCGTCCAGGGACGTCCACAGCTTCAGGCTCTTGCCCGCCGGGACGGCGAACGTGGCGGGCTTGCCCGTGGGCTTGCCCAGCAGGTCGAGCGCCAGGTCATAGTCCACGGTCACCAGCGGCAGGGGCGCGCTCTCCTGGCCCGACGGCGCCGCCGAACGGAACGTCCACTTCGTGGAGGTCCGCACTGAGACGGGCAGGACGTCGGACGCGTCGTTCTCGTAGGTCAGCTCGTACTTCGCCGCGCTGGGGGAAACAGCGAAGCGGGCGGGACGGTCGTGGCTGTCGCCGGAGTATTCGCCGATCTTCTTGCCGTCCGCGCTGAGCACCATGTGCTGGCCCTTGACGCCGTCGAGGATGCAGTCCCAGCCGTCCGGACGCGCCTGCACGTCGACGAGCCCGATCGTCATCTCGCCCCGCGTGCGGGCCGTCGGCGCGGGGTGGCACATGTTGCCGGTGAGGTTCGGCTGGTTGGCGGGGCCCGGCCGCAGCGGCTGGCGGCCCCAGGTGAAGGTCGTCTTGCTGCCCGGCTTGAACTCGGAGGCCGGTGGGAGGTCGGCCCACTCGATCGTGCCGGGAGCTCCATAGCCGAACCAGAGCGTGCCTGCCGGCGCCAGCAGGTAGTCGGTCCGGGTGGATCCGGCCGGCACCTCGCTGGACGAGTCGGCCAGCTGCAGGCCCTCGGGCGTGGTTCCGGTGCGCCGTTCGCGCATGGGCACCGAGGTGTCGCCGTCGAACGCGGCGAACCGCTGCTCCACCTGGGCCATCCGCGACCGGTCGGCCGGGGTGATGACGGTCGTGGGGTTGCCGGTCGGGAAGGACTCGATCAGGTCGTACACCTTCCCGGGCGCGGTCAGCCGGTGGCCGCCGTACGCCTTGAGGCCGCCGGTCTGGACACCGCCCATCGGCTGGACGTACACCGAATCGCCCTCCGCCAGGCCGTTGTAGAGCAAAGTGGCCCAGGAGCCCTGCCGGAGCGACCGGACGAGGGCTGCCGACTTCGTGCTCCCATTGGTCTCCACACCTTGCACGCTCGCCTTGACGGGCTTCGCCGCGGATCCGTCCAGGGTGACCGTGAGGTCCCGGTCGACGAGCACCTCGGGAGTCCCGGCGATGGCGCCGCGCATGACCTCGCTGTTGCCGTCCGTGTCGTACACCTTGCCGAGCACGCCGTAGCGGCCCGCGGGCACGCGCACCTGGGTCGTCCCCTCGGTGCTGACCTCGGTCCAGTCGCTGTAGATCGCGGTGTCGGCGAGGTTGATGATCTCGGCTTGCGCCGTGGTCTTCCCCTCGGGCGAGTTCGGGAGGGGCTTGGCCACGATGGTGAGGGTGTGACTCGGCGGCTCGACGTAGAACGTGACGGGCGTGCGGACGGTCGTGCCCGCGCCCTTGGCCGTCACCTCCGCCGTGTAGAGGCCCGGGGCCTTGGGCGGCGTGACGTCCAGCGCGACATGGTTGCTGCCGCCCGCCGGGACGTCCACCTTCGCGGGCAGGGACGCCACGCCGGAGATGGTCGTGCCCTCGCGATCGGTGACCTTGACCGACAGATCGAGCGAGACCGCGCCCGCCGTGGACCTCCAGCCGATCTTGCCGGACAGCGCCGGGTGCGCGGGGTACGCGGACGTTCCCAGGTGCGGTGCGGCCATGGCCGCGACGACCGGCGCGGTCACCGCCGTGCTCGCGCTGAGGCGGCCGGAACCCCGCTCGAACGCGTCGCCGCCGGTGGCCGGGTCGGCGGAGCCGACGAGCGCCGCCTTGATCTGCTGCGGCGTCCAGTCCGGGTGCTTCTGCAGGACGAGCGCCGCGGCGCCCGCGACGTGCGGCGCCGCCATGGACGTGCCCGAGGAGGACGTGTACTCGGCGTCGAGCGCCTTGCCCATCCTGGTGCCCTCGGCGCGGGCGGCGACGATGTCGACGCCGGGCGCGACGATCTCGGGCTTGGCGGCGTACCGGCCCGTGCGCGGGCCGCGGCTGGAGAACTCGGCGAGCTTGTCGGATCCGTCGACGGCGCCGACCGCGAGGGCCTCGTCGGCCGTCGCCGGGGTGGCGACCGAGGAGATCGCCCCATCGTTGCCCGCCGCCACGACGAACAGCGTGCCGTGCTTCTGGGTCAGGCCGTCGAGGGCCTCGGCCAGCGGGTCGGTGCCGTCGGACGGGTCCCCGCCGAGGCTCATGTTGACGACCTTGGCGCGCGCGGCGGCCCACTCCATGCCCGCGAGCACGCCCGAGTCCGTTCCGTTGCCCTCGTCGTCGAGGACCTTGCCGATCAGCAGCTCGGCGTCCGGGGCGACGCCCTTGCGCTCGCCCTTGGCCGCGGCGCCGGTGCCGGCGATCGTCGCGGCGACGTGCGTGCCGTGCCCGAACCGGTCCACCGTGTCGGGCGACTCGCTGAAGTTCGCCGTCTCGGCGACGCGTCCCTTGAGATCCGGATGGTTCGCGTCCACCCCCGTGTCGAGCACGGCGACCTTGGTTCCGCGCCCGGTGGCCCCGGCGCCCCATGCCCGCGGTGCCCCGACCTGCGTCAGGTTGCGGTCGAGCTTCGCCGCCGCCCGCGCACTGCCGGGCCGGGCGGCCGTCGCCGGGCGGGCACCGGCGGGGAGGCCGGTGGCCTTGAGCTTGCGGTCGAGCCAGATGTGCTTGACGCCGGTGGTCGGCGCGCGGGGGGACGTGCGGAGCCCGGCGAGCGCGTTGCCCAGGTCGGGCGCCTTGGCCCGCGGCTGGCGGACGGCGACCGCGCCGATGCTCGGCAGGGCCCGGGTCTCCCGCAGGTTCCCGCCGAGGGCGGCCTTGGCGCGGGCCGTTCCCGAGCGTTGGACGATCAGCGGCAGCTCGCGGCTGCGCGCGTCGTCGTACCCCTGCTCGATCAGCCCGGTGACGTCGAACAGCGCGGGGTCGATCACCTTCCCGACCAGCCCGGTCACGTCGGCGGGCAGCACCGTCACGTGTCCGTCGGGGCGGATGCTCGTGCTGAACATCCGGTTCTTCCGGCCGTTGCCGGGAGTGACCGACACGAGCGGCAGGCGGCCCTTGACCGGCCGGACCGTCACCACGTCGCCGGTAAGGAGCGTCACGGTCCGCGCGGGCCCGGCGAAGGCGGGCGCCGCGGCGGCGGGGGCCGCGGCGGCGCCCGCCGGGAGGGCCGGGCCGAGCGGCAGGACGAGAGCTCCGATGAGGCCCGCGCCGAGTGCGGCGCGGGCGGTATGTCTGGGGGGCATTTGATCTCCTTTCGCTCCGGTATCACCCGGAGCGATGGATCACTTTCCCCCAGCCGCCCCACAGGACGGGCCTTGCCTGCGCCCCTCGATTCCTAGACGAAGAAGCTGTCGTGGCGTACGAAGAACTCCGCTCGCTCCTCGTCGGTCATGCCGGCGAGTCCGGTGATGCCCTCGAAGTACTCTTCGCGCGGGGCGCCGGGGGCGAACAACATCAACATCGAGGCGGGCTCTCCCGACTCGTTGCGGAAGGCGTGCAGGCCGCCGACCGGCACGTACAGGTAGTCGCCGGACGTCGCGTCGACCCAGCGCTCGCCGTCGAAGAGGCGCATGGTGCCGGACAGGATGAAGAACGACTCCGACATCGCCTTGTGGAAGTGGGTGGCCGGGCCGCCCACCTCGGGGCCCATCTCCACCCGGTACAAGCCGTACTCGCCGTTCGTGGAGACCGTGGTGGAGAGGTAGTGGTACGCAGTGCCCTGGCCGACGGTGGGGCCGGCCGAGGTCACCGGCGTCGAGATGAAGTCCGGTTCGGTGGTGGCGGCCCGGAAGGTCGCGTTGACCTCGCCTTTCTCTCCGAAGTAGCGCGGATCTGGGTAGGACATGACAACTCCTCAAGCACTGATAAGATGAGCGCTAAGATAATTATCACTTATATGACTGTCAAGTAGATGAGCGCTCACCTATTGGGGGTTCCATGGCCGACGCGGTGTCAAAGGTGATCGAGCAGTGGCGGCGGCAACGCCCCGACGTGGACGTCTCGCCGCTCGCCGTGGTGGCCCGGGTCATGCGGATCTCCCGGTTGTGGGACAAGGAGATCAAGGACTTCCTGGCGCGGCACGACCTCGAACCCGGGGAGTTCGACATGCTGTCGACGCTGCGGCGATCGGGCGAGCCCTACGAGCTGACCGCCGGCGCGTTCCTCAAGGCCTCATTGGTGACCACGGGGGCGATCACCCTGCGGGTCGACCGGATGGACGCCAAGGGCCTGGTCACCCGGGTACGCGACGAGGGCGACCGGCGTTCGGTGAAGATCCGGCTCACCCCGCGCGGCCTGGAGGTGATCGACCGGGTGCTGCCGCTCCATCTGGCGAACGAGGCGCGCCTCCTGGAGGCACTGGCCGATGGAGAGGACCAGCAGCTCGCGTCGATGCTGAGCCGCCTGCTCGAGTCCTACGGAGATCTGAGCGACTAGGGACGTCCCGGCCGTCGCGTTACCGCCTCCGACGAACGCGGCCGGTCAGTCAACGCCCCGGTCATGGAGCTGACGGCGGAGCTCGGCGGCGCTGAACGGCGTCTCGGCGGCCAGCTCCTCGACGCTCGTGCCGGAACGGACGGCTTCGGCCGCGGCGTCGAAGAGCGCGACCCTGGCGTCCTCCTCCTGCCGGCGGGCGTCCTGGTAGCGAGTGGCGGCGAGCTTGAATTCAGCGTCGGCCCGGGAGGTGTCGTCTCCAGCCATACGTACGACCGTAGCGGACCAGCACGATTGGACAGATTATGTAGATCGGTCTAATTTGCCGGTATGGCGGTCAAGGGTGATGAGACACGGGCTCGGCTGATCGCAGCGGCGCGCACGCTGATCGAGGCGCGGGGCTACTTCGGCGTGGGGCTCAACGAGGTGCTCGAGGCCGGAAAGGCCCCGCGAGGCTCGCTGTATCACCACTTCCCCGGCGGCAAGGACCAGCTGGCCGCTGAGGCCCTGGCCGCCTCCGGCAAGGAGATCGACGACTTGATCCGCGGCCTCGCGGACGCCCTTCCCGGCACGAGGGAGTTGATCGAGGCGGTGATGGACGCCCTCGCCGACCGGATGGAGGAGGCCGGTTACACCAAGGGCTGCCCGATCGCCACGGTCGCCCTGGAGGTGGCGGCCACCAACGACTCGCTGCAGAAGGTCTGCGCGGACGCCTATACCGGCTGGCAGCGGGCGCTCGCCGACCGGCTGGCCGCCGACGGCCGCACCCCCGACGAGGCCGGCGACCTGGCCTCGTCCCTGCTGTCGCTGATCGAGGGAGCGCTGGTACTGGCCCGCGCCCAGCGCAGCCGAACGCCCATCGAACGGGCACGGCGTACCGCCGTCATCCTGCTCAACGCCTGATACGACGCGAGCCCGAGATCGTCCACAGCCATCGGCAAAATATGTAGATCGGTCTAATAGGAGAGGCTCATGCTCAACGAACCCGACACCCTGGTCGTCGGCGCGACCGGTCTCATCGGCCGGTGGCTGACGGCGGAATTGCTCGCCCAAGGACGATCGGTCGCCGTGACCGTCCGGACCGGGGGCGCCGAACTGCGCAAATGGCTACGTGACCACGACATCGACGAACGCGCGCTCACCGTCGTCACCGGCGACATCACCCGGCCGGGACTCGGCTTCGATCCAGAGGATCAGGACCGGCTGAGTTCGGTGCGGGACGTCTACAACGCCGCTGGTGCGTACCGCTTCGGCATGGGCCGCGACGAAGCCCGGCGAGCCAATGTCGACGGCGCCGTGAACGTCGTCCGCTGGGCTGCCACACGCCCGCGCCTGCGACGGCTGATCCACGTGTCCGGATACCGCGTCGCGGACACGCTCCCCCACCCCGACGCGCTGACCGACCTCTACCGGCGCCATGGCGCGTACGAGGCGTCAAAGCGCGAGGGAGACTCGGCGGTACGGCTCATCGCCGCGCAAGAGAAGATTCCGCTGACCATCGTCAACCCCGCCACGGTGATCGGGCACTCGCTCACCGGAGAAGCGGGACAGTACATCGGCCTGGCGAACATGGTCGAAAGCCTGTGGAACGGAAAACTCCCGGCGCTCGCAGGCACCCGCCGGACGTTCGTGCCCGTCGTCACCGTCGACCATCTCGCCCGCTTCATGGCCGCCGTCCCCGAGCATGACCATGAGCCCTACAGCGCGCACTGGCTCCTGGACGACGCCACTCCACTCCTACCCGACCTGATCGCGCTCCTAGCCGAGCACCTCGGCGTCCGCGCGCCGCGCATGATCCTGCCGCTCGGCCTCGTACGGCGGCTCCCCCGCGCGGTGACCCGGGCCGACCCGGAGACGCTGACCTTTCTCTCCGAGGATCGCTACGACACGTCCTCCGCCGACACGTTGGCGGCCGCCGCCGGTCTGAGCCACCCGCCGGTGCGGGACGCACTACACCGCTGGGCCGACCGGCTCGTCGCGGAACGATTCGGCCACGCCGAACCACCGCTGAAAGGCGGCTTCCACACCATCGCGAGGTGATCTCGCCTGTCGGCCGAACGGGGCCGCCGGCCACGCATCACGCAGGCCGCAGGCCGCACAAGCGCATTTCCGTACGTGTGTTCAGCGACTCGCGTTCTGTGCCTTGTGGGGTGGAATGGCGATGGCCTCGGCTGCTTTGGGCAGCCGAGGCCATCGCTCGGGGTGGTGCGTCAGTCTTCGGTCGTGGTCTCGGCCTTGGCGCGCGGGCGGCGGGTGCGGCTGCGGCGGCGGCCGTTGCTCGCGGCGGCCTCCTCGTCGGAGGGGGCGGTGCCGTTGAGGTCGGCCTCGGCCGAGCCCGGCTCCAGGGTGCCGGGGACGGTCTCGGTGGCCTCGACCGCGGCTTCGGCGGCGTCGGCGGCGGCCTCTTCGGCGGGCTCCTCGGCCTTGGCGAGCTTCTCCTCGACGGCCCTTTCGACGTCGCCCTTGCGCTTGCGGCGGCGGCCGCTCTCCTTGGTGGCCTTGCCGTCCGGCTTGGGCTCGACAGGCGTCAGGTGAACGTGGATGCCGCGGCCGTTGCAGGACTCGCAGGTCTCGGAGAAGGCCTCCAGGAGACCCTGGCCGACGCGCTTGCGGGTCATCTGCACCAGGCCGAGGGACGTGACCTCGGCGACCTGGTGCTTGGTACGGTCCCGCGAGAGGCACTCGACCATGCGGCGCAGGACCAGGTCGCGGTTGCTCTCCAGGACCATGTCGATGAAGTCGATCACGACGATGCCGCCGATGTCGCGCAGCCGGAGCTGGCGGACGATCTCTTCGGCGGCCTCGAGGTTGTTGCGGGTGACCGTCTCCTCGAGGTTGCCGCCCTGGCCGGTGAACTTGCCGGTGTTGACGTCGATGACCGTCATGGCCTCGGTGCGGTCGATGACCAGGGAACCGCCGGACGGCAGCCAGACCTTGCGGTCGAGGGCCTTGGCGATCTGCTCGTCGATGCGGTAGGCGCCCAGGACGTCCTGGTCGCCCTCCCAGCGCTCGACGCGGTCGGCCAGGTGCGGCGCCACGTACTGGACGTAGTCGGCGACCGTGTCCCACGCGTCGGCGCCGGAGACGACGAGCTTGGTGAAGTCCTCGTTGAAGATGTCGCGGACGACGCGGATGGTCAGGTCCGGCTCGCCGTAGAGGAGGGACGGCGCGGAAGCGGTCTTGACCTGCTTCTGGATGTTGTCCCACTGGGCGGCCAGGCGCGAGACGTCGCGCGAGAGCTCTTCCTCGGTCGCGCCCTCGGCGGCGGTCCGGACGATCACACCGGCGTTCTCCGGCATGACCTTCTTGAGGATCGACTTGAGCCGGCTGCGCTCCTTGTCGGGCAGCTTGCGGCTGATGCCGGTCATCGAGCCGTCGGGCACGTAGACCAGGTAGCGGCCCGGCAGGGACACCTGGCTGGTCAGGCGGGCGCCCTTGTGGCCGAGCGGGTCCTTGGTGACCTGCACCAGGACGGACTGGCCGGACTTGAGCGCGGACTCGATGCGGCGCGGCTGGCCCTCCAGGCCGGCGACGTCCCAGTTGACCTCGCCCGCGTACAGAACGGCGTTGCGGCCCTTGCCGACGTCGACGAACGCCGCCTCCATCGAGGGCAGCACGTTCTGGACCTTGCCGAGGTAGACGTTGCCCACGTACGACTGGTGCGTCGCGCGGTTGACGTAGTGCTCGACGAGCACGTCGTCCTCAAGAACGGCGATCTGGGTGCGCTCGCCCTCCTGGCGGACGACCATGACGCGCTCGACGGCCTCGCGGCGGGCCAGGAACTCGGCCTCGGTGATCACCGGCGGGCGGCGGCGGCCCTGCTCGCGGCCCTCGCGGCGGCGCTGCTTCTTGGCCTCCAGGCGGGTCGAACCGCGGACCGACTGCACCTCGTCCTCGGCGGCGCGGGACTCGGCGCTTCGCGCGGCGCGGACGTGGGTGACGGTGTTGGGCGGGTCGTCGGAGCCGTCGGCGTCGGACGTTCCGGTACGGCGGCGACGGCGGCGACGCCGGCGGCTCGAACCGCCGGCCGAGTCGTCGTCCTCGTCGGAGTCGTCTCCGTCGTCGGCCTGGTCGCTCTCGGCGGCCTGCTCGTCCTTGGTCTCCTGGGCCTTGCGGGACCGGGAGGCCTTCGGGCTCTTGGCCGGCTCGGCGTCCTCGGTCTCGGCCTCGTCGGCGGGACCGCCCTCGTCCTCGCCCTCCTTGCCGGTGCGGCCACGGCCGCGGCCGCCCCTGCGCCGGCGGCGGCGCGACGGCTTGTCGCCCGACTCGTCGTCCTCGTCCTGCTCGGACGCGGCCTCGTCGGTCTCGTCCTCGGCCTGGGCGGCGTCGCGGTCGGCGTCCTTCGGCGGCTCGTCCTTGGGCTTGGCCTTGGCCTTGGCCTTGGTCGGCGCGGCGGCGGGCTCCGGCGCCTGGAAGACGACCATGGGCGGCTGGAAGCTCACCGAGGGCACTCCCCCGGCGGCGGCCTCGTCCTCGTCCTCGTCCGCCGGCTGGACGGGAGGAACGGCGGGGATCGCGGGAACGGCCGTCGCCTCGGCGGCCGCGGCGCTCTTGCGGCGCGTGCGCGTCCGGGTGGCCTTGACCGGGGCGCCGGAGTCGGCGGCGGAGGCAGCAGAGTCAGCGGCTGCGGCGTCGGTGGCCGCGGTGCCGGAGTCAGCAGTCGCGGCGCCGGAACCGGCGGCGCCAGTGGACCCGGCGGAACCAGCGGCTGAGGCTTTCGCTGCCCGGCCGGCTCGGCCCGGCCCGGCTGACTCGTCCGGCTGATCCGCGGAGGCCTCGGCGGGTGTCTCGGCGGCCTTGGACCGGGTGGTCTTCGCGCGGCTCGTCCGGGTGCGGGTGGTCTTCCTGGCCGGCGCGGCCTCGCCGGACGCGGCCTCCTCCGGTGCCTCGGCGGCCGGTGGCGGAGGCGGCGTCTCCGACGCGGCGGCCGCCGCCGCGGCCGCGGTGGTCGCGGTCGGCGGCGGGGTGTCGTCGATCTCGGGCGGTGGACCGGCCGGGCGGCTGGCCGCCCGGCGGCGCGTCCTCGTGGTCTTCACGCCGGTCGTCGCGTTAGTCGCGTCGGTCGCGTTATCGGTGCCTTCGGCGTTCGCCGAATCGGCTTCGTTATCAAGCATGCGGGCAATCTCCCGTCAGGCTCCCGGGCGCGACCGGCCGTTCCGCCTCGGGCGGATCGGTGCGGTGCGCCGCACGGGAACACTCCGTCAGTCGTCGGCGCCGTCGCGTCCGGGCGGTGGCCCGGCAGCGACGACAAAGTCGTCGGGGGTGCGCCGATCGTCCCTGAAGGCCGGTTCCGTGGCGGCGCCACGGCTTCGGCCCGTTCGATCAGGCGCTGACGCCACCCGCGCTCATGGCTTCGCCGGAGATCGGGAGAGCAGACCCAGGCGCCGCTCCGGCATCATCGCCGGACGGCTGGTCGTTCTCCCGGTCGGAATCCAGCGGATCCGCGAGGCCACCGGTGCCCGCGTCGAGGGGCCCCTGCGCCAGCCTGGTCACCAATGGCGGTGACGGCGGCGCGAGGTCGGCGACCTGGCGCAGTCCGGTGAGGATGTCGTCGGGTCGTACGGCAGGTGTGGTATGCCGAACAACCATTCGAAGTATCGCACAAGGGGCATCGGCCGTCTCCTCGGCACGCCGGTCCAGCTCGAGAGCGGACACGGCGGCACGGACGTCGAAACGGCGTCGTCCCTTCTTCGTGAGGCGTTCCACCTCGATCTCGGCGGCGGCCAAGAAGGCGGCCACGGCCGCGGCGGCGTCGTCGGAGGCGACACCGTCCAGCCGGATCCGCCACTCGGAAGCCTCGAGCCGATCCGCCAGCGCGCCGGGCTTGGCCTGGGCGTCGCCGGTGCGCACCGGCCGGACCGTCACGACATCCACGATGTCGAGACCGTCGGGCAGCGCGGCGTCGAGATCGGCCCTTACCCGCGCAGGGTCGCGGGGCTCGATGAGCCCGATCTCGAGGTACTCGGCCTCACTGGCCACCCCTGTCGCCGCCGCACCCGCATACGAGATCTTGGGGTGCGGAGTGAATCCCGCGCTGAACGCGACAGGAATCCCGGCACGCCGCACGGCGCGTTCCACGGCCCGGGAAATGTCGCGATGGCTCGTGAACCGCAGCCTGCCGCGCTTGGCATAGCGAACGCGCAGGCGCTGGACCACGGGGGCCGGCGCAGGGCCCTCCGGCATGGGAGCCAGGGCACTCGTCCTTCCTACTCGCGTCGAGTCGAAAACGTCTCCCTATAGAGTACGGGGCCCGGGGCCCCGTTGCGCCCGGCGCCTCCGCCGGAACTCCCGTATCCCCTTACAGGCAGCGCATGACTCGTTGTGGCGAACGCCTCGACAGCCTCGATTCCCTGGCCGGACGACCCCGATCGGCCGACACCGGCCGGACGACGCCCGCCGGATGAGGCGGGTCGGACGACCCCCGGTCAGACGACGGAGAGGGGGAGGAGGCGCTTGCCGGTGGGGCCGATCTGGATCTCGGTGCCCATGGTGGGGCAGACGCCGCAGTCGTAGCAGGGGGTCCAGCGGCAGTCCTCGACCTCGGTCTCGTCGACCGCGTCCTGCCAGTCCTGCCAGAGCCATTCGCGGTCGAGACCGGCGTCGAGGTGGTCCCACGGGAGCACCTCGACCTCGTCGCGCTCGCGGGTGGTGTACCAGTCGACGTCGACGCCGTGCCCGGCCAGGACCTTGTCGGCGCTTCCCAGCCAGCGCTCGAACGAGAAGTGCTCGCTCCAGCCGTCGAAGCGGCCGCCGTCCTCCCAGACCGCGCGGATCACCTGGCCGACCCGGCGGTCACCGCGGGACAGCAGGCCCTCGACGATCGAGGGCTGGCCGTCGTGGTAGCGCAGGCCGATGGCGCGGCCGTACTCCTTGTCGCCGCGCAGGGCGTCCTTGAGTGCCTTGAGCCGCCGGTCGACGGTCTCGTGGTCGCACTGGGCGGCCCACTGGAACGGGGTGTGCGGCTTGGGCACGAAGCCGCCGATGGAGACCGTGCAGCGGATGTCGCGGCGGCCGGTGGCCTCGCGGCCCGCCTTGATCACGCGCTTGGCCATGTCGGCGATGGCGAGGACGTCCGCGTCCTCCTCGGTGGGCAGCCCGCACATGAAGTAGAGCTTGACCTGGCGCCAGCCGTTCTCGTACGCGGTGGTCACGGTCCTGATCAGGTCGTCCTCGGTGACCATCTTGTTGATCACCTTGCGCATGCGCTCGGAGCCGCCCTCGGGCGCGAACGTCAGCCCGGACCGGCGCCCGCCGCGCGAGAACTCGTTGGCCAGCGTGATGTTGAACGCGTCGACCCGGGTGGACGGCAGCGACAGCGAGGTGTTGGTGCCCTCATAGCGGTCGGCCAGGTCTTTCGCGACCTCGCCGATCTCGCTGTGGTCGGCGCTGGACAGGCTGAGCAGGCCGACCTCCTGGAAGCCGCTCTGCTTGAGGCCCTCGTCGACCATGGCGCCGATCGTGGTGATCGACCGTTCCCGCACCGGCCGGGTGATCATGCCGGCCTGGCAGAACCGGCAGCCGCGCGTGCAGCCGCGGAAGATCTCCACGCTGAACCGTTCGTGGACGGTCTCGGCCAGCGGGACCAGGGGCTTCTTGGGGTAGGGCCACTCGTCCAGGTCCATGACGGTGTGCTTCTCGACCCGCCACGGCACGCCGGGCCGGTTGGGCGCGACGCGCTGGATGCGCCCGTCCGGCAGGTAGGTCACGTCGTAGAACTTCGGCACGTACACGCCGCCGGACGCCGCCAGCCGCATCAGCAGCTCGTCGCGCCCGCCCGGCGAGCCCTCGGCCTTCCACTCGCGGACGACCTCGGTGATCGCCAGCGCGATCTCCTCGCCGTCGCCGAGCACCGCCGCGTCGAGGAAGTCGGCGATCGGCTCGGGGTTGAACGCGGCGTGCCCGCCGGCCAGCACGATCGGGTGCTCGTCGCCGCGGTCGGCGGCCACCAGCGGGATGCCCGCCAGATCGAGCGCGGTCAGCATGTTGGTGTAGCCGAGCTCGGTGGAGAACGAGACGCCGAAGACGTCGAACGCCGCGACCGGCCGGTGCGCGTCGACCGTGAACTGCGGGATGTCCTGCTCCCGCATGATCGCCTCGAGGTCCGGCCAGACGCTGTAGGTGCGCTCGGCGAGGACGCCCTCACGCTCGTTGAGGATCTCGTAGAGGATCTGCACGCCCTGGTTGGGCAGCCCGACCTCGTAGGCGTCGGGGTACATCAGGGCCCAGCGGACCTGCGCCTCGTCCCAGTCCTTGACCTGGGAGTTGAGCTCACCGCCGACGTACTGAATCGGCTTCTGCACGCGTGGGAGCACCGGCTCCAGGCGCGGGAAGATCGACTCAACAGGCATGGGGAGTCCTCCAGGAAGGATTTTGCGGGATCGGACCAGCGTACCGGCCCGAGCGGGTCAATCGAAGCGGCGGCGGACATGGACGGCCTGGAGGAGGCCCAGCGCGATCATGTTGGCGAACGTGGCCGAGCCGCCGTAGGAGACGAACGGCAGCGGCAACCCGGTGATCGGCATGATGCCCAGCGTCATGCCGACGTTCTCGAACGTCTGGAACGCCAGCCAGCAGACCACGCCGGTGGCGACCAGGGTGCCGAAGAAGTCGGCGGCCTGCGTGGCGATGCGCAGCCCGCGCCACAGCACGATGCTCAGCAGGATGATGATCGCCGCGGCCCCGATGAACCCCAGCTCCTCCCCCGCCACGGTGAAGATGAAGTCGGTCTGCTGCTCGGGGACGAAGTGGCCACCGGTCTGCTCGCCGTTGAAGAGCCCCTTGCCGGTCACGCCGCCCGAGCCGATGGCGATCCGGGCCTGCTGGGCGTTGTAGCCCGCGCCGCGCGGGTCGGCCGACGGATCGAGGAACGCCGTGAAACGGGCGAGCTGGTAGGGCTTGAGCAGGCCCGAGGACCACGCCGTGAAGCCGATCGCGACCGCGCCGCCGACCAGCCCGATCAGCCAGCGCTTGCCCACGCCCGAGATGGCCAGCATGCCGAGCACCACGGCGGCGAAGACCAGGGTCGTGCCCAGGTCGGGCTGCGCCAGGATCATGGCGGCCGGGACCCCCGCCAGGCCCAGCGCCAGCAGGATGTCGCGCCGCCCCGGGCCGACCTCGCCGTCGCGCGGCTCGCCGAGGATCATGGCGAGCAGCACCACCAGGCCGACCTTGGCGAACTCCGACGGCTGGAGCTGGAACCCGCCGCCGATCACGATCCACGAGTGCGAGCCGTTGATCGTCGAGCCGAGCGGCGTCAGCACGAGCACCAGCCCGACGCACGCCAGCCCGTAGAGGATCGGCACGTACGCGCGCAGCAGCCGGTAGTCGAGCACGGTCACGACGCCGCCCAGCACGAACCCGATGACCAGGTTGAGGATGTGCCGCTTGAGGAAGCCCTCCGGGTCCTTTCCCTGCTCGGTCAGCAGGGGGAACGTGGCGGCCCGCACCAGCAGCGCGCCCATCACCGAGAGCGCCACCACGGCGAGGATCAGCGTCCAGTCGAGCCCGCGCACCGCCGCCAGGCGCCGCTGCCAGACACCGCGCTCGCCGTAGCCGCCGACCGATCCGGCGCCACTGATCCCCCCGATCACACCGCCACCTCCCTACCGCCGCCGGCCACGACGCCGCCGCCAGGCACGACGCCGCCGCCAGTCGCTCCCGTGCCGCCAAGCACGATGCTGGCGCCGGTCATGAGGGGGCTCCGATGCCGCCGTAGCGCAGCTTGGGCAGGGTGGCGGGGAGCTTGCCGTCCTTGAGCGCGGGCTTCTTGCCGGCCAGGCCGTACATCGACTCCCAGATCTCCCGGACGGCCGGTGCCGCGAGCCCGCCGCCGGTACCGCCCTGCGAGAACATCACGACCACCGCGAAGCGCGGCTTCTTGGCCGGGCCGTAGGACGCGAACCACGAGGTGTCGTCCTTGCCGTAGACCTCGGCGGTACCGGTCTTGCCCGCCAGCGCGAGCTTCTTGAAGTCGAAGCCGGTGAACGCGCCTCGCGCGGTGCCCTTCGTGGGCACCTCGGCCAGGGCGTCGCGGATGTACTTGAGCACCTTGGGATCGACCGGGAGCCGCGGCGCCTTGGGCGTCTCGACGCGGCGCGCGACCGAGCCGTCCGGCCGCACGACCGCCTGCGCGATCCTCGGCACGACCATCCGCCCGCCGTTGGCCACCGTCGCGTACGCCCTGGCCAGCTGCAACGGCGTGATCAGCATGTCGCCCTGGCCGATGGCGAGGTTGGCCGCGTCGCCGGCCCGCCAGGCGAAACCCTCGAGGCAGTTCTCCTTGGCGATCGACTTGACGTAGGCCGCGCGTGACGGGTCCTTGCGTTCGAGGTCGGGATAGCCCTCCTTGGCCGCCTTGCAGTCGGCCTTCTTGGTGGCGTTCCAGTAGTCGCGCTTCCATGTCCGGTCGGGGATCCGGCCCGTTGCCTCCCCCGGCACGTCGATCCCGGTGCGGGAGCCGAAGCCCCACTTGCGGATCATCTTGACCATCGGATCGGACGGGTTCTTCTTGGGCTTCATGGCGCCGTCGCGGAGCCACGCCTCGTACGCGAACTTGTAGAAGATCGTGTCGCAGGAGACCACCAGCGCGCGGTGCAGGTTCATGCTGCCGTGGCCCTGGCCCTCGAAGTTGCGGAACGCGCGGCTGCCGACCATGAACGAGCCGGGGCAGTCGTAGGTGCCGTGCAGGTCGTAGCCGTCGGAGAGCGCGCCGGTGAGTGTGGCGATCTTGAACGTGGAGCCGGGGGCGAACTGGCCCTGGGTGGCCCGCGAGATCAGCGGCTCGCCCTTCTTCTTGCCGAGGAGCCCCTCGTACTCGTCCTCGGAGATCCCGCCGGTCCAGATCGTCGGGTTGTACGTGGGGTAGCTGGCCAGCGCCACGACGCGGCCGTTCTGCACGTCCATCACGACCGCGGCGGCGGAGTCGGCCTTGTTCCCCCGGCTGTGGGCGGCCTTGACCCCGTTCTCCAGCGCCTTCTCGGCCGCCTCCTGCACCTTGGCGTCGATGCTGGTGACCAGGTTGCCGCCCGCGACCGGCGCCTTCTCCTGGGCGGTGCCCGTCACCCGGCCCTGGCTGTCGACCAGGACCTTGCGGAAGCCGGGGACGCCGCGCAGGTCACCGTCGTAGACGGCCTCCAGGCCGTCCCTGCCGATCAGGTCGACGCCGCTGTAGCCGGTGACCTTGAGGCCCTTGCGCTTGTCGAGCTCGTCCTGCGTGATCGGCTGGAGGTAACCGAGGGCCTGGGCGGCCCCGGCGCCCTCGGGCTCGGGATACTCGCGGACGGCCTGGACCGCCGCCGTCACGCCGGGGTACTCCTCCTGCCGCTCCATGATCTGGAGTGCGCGCTTGGGGTCGACCCGGTCCTCGACGGGGATCGGCTGGTAGGGGGAACCGGGCCAGCACGGCCGCTTGACCGTCGGGCTGCAGAGCCGGATCTTCTTCTCCAGCTCGGCGGTGGTGGTGCCGAGCGTGGCGGCGAGCCGGGCGAGGACGCCCCTGCCCTTGTCCTTCTGGCGGGAGAGGGAGGTGCGGTCGACCGAGACGACCAGCGCGGTGCGGTTGCGGACCAGCGGCCGGCCCATGCCGTCGAGGATCATGCCGCGGACGGCGGGCACCACGATGTCGCGCGTGCGGTTCTCGGCGGCGACCTCACGGTAGTGCGCGCCGCTGAGCACCTGCATCGACCACAGCCGTCCCATCAGGACCAGGAGCATCGCCCCGACGAGCACGTACAGCACGACGAGCCGGAAATGGGTCCTCGAGTTCACAGGCGCGACCCCACTCCGCTCCGGTAGCGGGCGGCGGTCGCCGCGGCACGGTCACGGGACGGGCGTTCGCCGCGTTCGTAGCGGCGGGTCACGCGCAACACGGCCCACACCACGAACGGACTCGCGATCACGTCGTAGAGCACCTGCAGCGGCACGACCCGCCGCACGATCGTCCAGCTCGCGCGCGGGTCGCCGAGGAGCATCCCCGTCCCCGCGTACAGCACGGTGGCGGCCAGCGCGCCCGCCGCGACGGCGAAGAACGGCACGAGCGACTGCCGGTCCATCTCGTCGGAGGCCTGGCCGCAGATGTAGCCGATCAGGCAGTAGGCCAGCGCGTACCGGCCGATCGTGTGGTCGGCGGGCGGGATGATGTCGGCGGCCAGGCCCGCGCAGAACCCGGCGACCAGGCCGGCGAGCGGGCCGTTGACCAGCGCCAGCGCCACCACGGTCAGCAGCACCAGGTCGGGGGTCACGCCGCCGGGCAGCGGCAGCCGGTTGGCCACCGACACTTGCAGGATCAGCGCTACGACGATCACGACCGCGGTCAGGAAATTGCGGCCTGTCGGCGATGCCTCCGGTGCGTTCAGCACATCAGTCCCCCGATGACGGCTTCGTGGTCGGCTTGGAGTCCGGCTCGGCGTCACCCTCCGGCTTGCCGTCGCCCTCGGGCTTCTTGCTGCGATCGCCCGGCTTGTCGTCGCCGGGCTTGCGGCTCGGCGTCGCGGACGGTGTGACGGACGGCGCCGGCTTGGGCTTGGGCGGCAGCAGCGCGTCGCGCGGGTCGGTCCGGGGCGGGGCGACCACCACGGCGACCACGTCGAGGCTGGTGAACCGCACGAACGGCCGGACGTAGGCGGTGCGGGTGAGGCCCCCCACCGGCTGGTCGATCCGTGCGATGACGCCGATCGGCACGCCCGGCACGTACGGCCGCTCGGCCTGCGACCCCAGCGTCACCAGCCGCTGGCCCACCCGCATCGGGGCGTTGGCGTTGAGCAGCTGGAAACGCAGCGGAGTGTCGCCCCCGTCGCCGAGACCGCGGCGGCCGCGGCCCTGCACGATGCCGATCTCTTGCGAGTCTTCGAGGCGGCTGCCGACCGACGAGGTCACGTCGGTGGCGAGCAGCACGGTGGCGGTGGCCGGGCCCACCCGGACGACGCGTCCGACCAGGCCGTCGGCGCTCATCACGGTCATCTCCGTGCGGACGCCGCTGCGCGAGCCGACGTCGATGGTGACGGTGTCCTCGAACCCCTGGCCGGCGGAGATCACCTTCGCCGCCGCGATCTTGTAGCCGCCCATGCCGGCCGAGCCCAGCAGCCGGTCGAGCTGCGCGGCGCGGCCCTGGTCGAGCCGGCTCGCGCGCAGTTGCTCGCGGAGCCGCTGGTTCTCACGTTCGAGCCGGTCGGCGCGGCGCCGCTCGCCCGGCGCGTCGGTGACCGCGTCGAAGGTGTTGCCGATCGGCCGCACCACCGCCGCCGACGCCCGTTCCACCGGGCCGAACACCGTGGCGCCGACACCGCGCAGACCGCGCAGCGGAGAGCCGTCCCCGCCGCGGTAGTCGATCGTGATCAGCGCGAGCGCCACGATGAGGAGCAGGCCGAGGACCGTGCGGGTCCGCCGGGTGTCCTTCACCCACTGACCTCCCGTTTTCCGTGCGCGAAGGGGGCTTGGGCGGTCAGTGTCGCGGCTCGGGGACGAGCACCTGCCGCAGCGACTCGAAGTCCTCGACGCACTTGCCGGTGCCGAGGACGACCGAGTCGAGCGGGTTGTCGACGAGGTGGATCGGCATGCCGGTCTCCTCGCGCAGCCGCTCGTCGAGGTTGGTGAGCAGGGCACCGCCCCCGGTGAGGGCGATCCCGCGGTCCATGATGTCGCCGGACAGCTCGGGCGGGCACTTGTCGAGGGTGGTCTTGACCGCGTCGACGATGGCGTTGACCGGCTCCTCGATCGCGCGGCGCACCTCCTCGGCGGAGATCACCACCGTCTTGGGCAGCCCGCTGACCAGGTCGCGGCCGCGGATCTCCGCGTGCGGTTCGTCCTCGCCGCCGGGATAGGCGGACCCGATCGCCATCTTGATCTCCTCCGCGGTGCGCTCCCCGAGCATCAGGGAGTACTCCTTCTTGGAGAACGAGATCACGGCCTGGTCGAGTTCGTCACCACCGACACGCACGGACTGGCTGGTCACGATGCCGCCGAGCGAGATGATGGCGACCTCGGTGGTGCCGCCGCCGATGTCGACGACCATGTTGCCGGTGGGCTCGTAGACGGGCAGCCCGGCGCCGATCGCGGCGGCCATGGGCTCCTCGATGATGTAGACCCGGCGGGCGCCGGCCTGGTAGCCGGCCTCCTTGACGGCGCGCTGCTCGACCCCGGTGATGCCGCTGGGCACGGCGACCACGATGCGCGGCTTGGCGAAATGCCGCCGCTTGTGCACCTTCTGGATGAAATAGCGCAGCATGCGTTCGGTCACGTCGAAGTCGGCGATGACGCCGTCCTTGAGTGGACGCACGGCGACGATGTTGCCGGGAGTGCGGCCGATCATGCGCTTCGCCTCGATGCCCACCGCGACGATCTTGCCGGTGTTGGTGTTGATCGCTACCACAGAGGGCTCGTTCAGGACGATGCCGCGCCCGCGCACGTACACCAACGTGTTAGCGGTACCGAGATCGACCGCCATGTCACGGCCAAGAAAAGACAGCTTGTTACCCATGAAGAAAGGGAGCCCTTCATGTTGGCGGGCGTGCAGAGCGGCGTACCCATCGTAACGCGCTGAAGCGGTGCGAGGCAGACACCCCACCGGAGCGTCTCACCTAAAAATCAGTGACCTACCAGGTCAGTTTTCATTAAAACCCGATGCCCGCGGCCCGCCCCAGACCCGCGATATCGCCTACAGGCACGGCCCTACACCCACTTTGCCCACCCGCCCCGCGCGATGGCCGCGCCGTGCGATGGCCGCGCCGTGCGATGGCCGCGCCGCGATGCGTCGTGGCGTGGGCGCGCCGCGCGGCGTGCGGCCCGTCGGGCGGCGAGGTGCTCGCCGGTCGACGGGCCGCGGGCGACGCGGGAGGTTCAGCCCAGCTCGGGGAAGAACAGCTTGATCTCGCGCGCGGCGGACTCGGGCGAGTCGGAGCCGTGCACGATGTTCTCGCCGATCTCCAGGGCGTGGTCGCCGCGGATGGTGCCGGGCGTGGCCTTGACCGGGTCGGTGGCGCCGGCCAGCGTGCGGAAGGACTCGATGGCCCGCGGCCCCTCGACCACCATCGCGACCAGCGGGCCGCCGGTGATGAACTCGACCAGCTCGCCGAAGAACGGGCGCTCGCGGTGCTCGCCGTAGTGGTCCTCGGCGGTGTCCCGGGACAGCGTGCGCAGCTCCAGCGCGACGATCTTCAGTCCCTTGCGCTCGATGCGGGAGATGACCTCACCGACCACGGCACGGCGGACGCCGTCGGGCTTGACCAGAACAAGAGTGCGCTCGGACACGGATAGATCTCCTCGTACAGGTGGGATGACGCGAGAAGGTTACCCGGCTGAGGGCTCCTTTTCGTCCTCATGGACGTGGCCCGCGGCTCCCGCCCGCAGCCGTCCGCGTGCGCGGCGGCGGCCCTCGGCGCGCGGTCCCCGGTCGCGTGCGGCGGTGACGCGGAGGCAGACGGCGACCAGGACGACCGTCAGGACACCGGCGGCGATCAGCCAGACGCGGAACCCGGCGGTGAGCCCGTACAGCTGCTGCTCGCCGGTCTGCGGGCGCAGCCGCTGGATCTGGCCGGCCTGGAGGGAGAGCACCAGGAGCTGGCCGACCAGGACCGCCGGGAAGCTCAGCGTCAGGCCGAACAGCGCCGCGCCCACCCCGGCGTCCCGGAGGGAGGCGGCGAGCGCCATGCCGAGCCCGGCGCCCAGGGGGACGAGCGGCGCCAGCAGCAGCCAGGGATCGGAGGTGACGTCCGTGGCGAGGCATACCAGTACCGCCACGATGGCCAGGCCGTGCCCGCACAGCACCGCGCCGCGCGCCGTGTCGCGGGACATCCGCACGGTGCCGAGGGCTCCCAGCAGTGCGGCGGCCGCGGCGGCGGCGAACGGGACGAGATAGAGGCGAGGGTCGCCGGTCACGCCTGTCACATCGCTGGTCGCGTCCCTCATTGCTGCGGACGCGTTCGCCAGCCCGGCCATCGGCCCTGCGAGGGGGTAGCTGATCAGGCCGGTGGTCACCATCACGACCGCGCAGCCGAGCGGGCTGCCGATGGTCGCGTCATGGCCGCCCGCCATCGCGAGGCCGAGCAGCGCGATCATCGCGATGCCGCCCACGACGAGCTGCGCGCCCGGCGACCAGCCGTAGGTGGTGACGACGCCGAGGAACGCGAACCCGGTGGTGGGGATGGCGGGCAGCAGCAGCTGGCCGCGCTCGGACCGCCGCGCCGCCGGCAGCCGGCGGCTCGCGGCGATGACGCAGAGGAAGGCGGCGGCGAGCGCGGCGGCGGCGACGCCCGGGTACGGGCCGAACGCGACGCGCCAGTCACCGGGCGGGGCACCGCCGCCGGGAAGCGGGGTCGCCCGGAGTGCCAGCGGCATCGCGACGATGAGCGCGGCGGCCAGCGTGCCGGCCCAGATCGCCGCGAGGGCGCGGTTCTGGCGTTCCCAGACCAGGACGAGGACGGCGGGCAGCGCGATGCCCGCGCCGAGGCCCTGCGCCACGCGGCCGCCCGCGACCATCGGAACCGTCGCGGCGAGCCGGGCCGCGCCGAGGCCGCCCAGCAGGAGCATCAGGCCGATCAGCAGGACGAGGCGCGGCGAGAACCGCCGAGCCGCCACCGCCGCGAGCGGGACGGCGAACAGGAGCGCGGGCAGCGTGAGCCCGGCGGCGCGGATCAGGTTGGGCAGGCCAGCGTCGGCGAGGCCGAGGGCGTCACGGGCGGGCACCAGCACGTTCAGGCTGGTGTTGGGGAGCGCCAGCGCGATCGCGGGCAGCGCGGTGAGCGTCAGCAGAAGGGCGCCCGTCGACGCGAACACTTCCCGAACCCGGCCGCGCTTGCCGGGCTCGCCGGACGCGCCTGGTGCGGCAGGTCCGGCAGATCCGACAGGTGCGGTGGATCCGGCGGGTGCTGCAGCTGCGGTGGACCCGGCAGGCGCGGTGGGTGCGGCGGATTTGTCTGGTGCGGCGGCGGGCTGGCCTTCCGGCCGGTCGAGCAGCCCGCCGAGCGGGCTGTCGGTAAGCGGCTCGACAGACTCACCGGCGAACTGCCCGGCGGGCTGGCCTGTCCGCTCGCTAGTGGGCTGGTCGGTGTAGCGGTCGATGGGCTCGTCGATGGGGTGGTCGAGGTATCGATCGTCCGGCTGGGCCGCCGGGAGGGCCGCCGTGTCGCGGACGGGGACCTCGACGGGGATGGTGAAGCCGTTGGGCAGGTCGAGGGTGACGGTGCGGTCGGCGGGGTCGTCGGCCGGGAATTCACCGGGATCGTCGTGGGGGGACACGCCTTCTCCTTCACGAGGGCGTCATCCACCGAGGCACTTTCCCAGAAAGGGTGCGATGTCGGATTTGCGCGATTAATTAGAATCGCGAATTTCGGCGGATGAGTGGGGACGCCGTTCCCGCGAATTTAGCGTGCTTGGGCATTATCCGCCTTGCGTCCGAGCCAAATGGCCGTTCCCCAAAGCAGCCCGAAAAGGGCACCAAGGAAGAACATGGTCGGCACCATGAAGCCGGTGGCGATGATCAGGACCTGGAGCCCGCTGCCCGCCGCGACCGCCCACGGGAAGCGCAGCGACCCGGCCAGCAGGAGGCAGGCGACCGCGAGCCCGCCGCAGAGCCCGCCCGCGACGGCGCCGTCCACGTCCAGCACCGAGATCGCCACCGGGATCGCGAGCGCGATCACGATCGCCTCGCAGGTCAGCACCGTGGCCAGCAACCTCCGCGCGGCGTTCATTTCGTTCCCTCGACCCGCAGGAGGGTCCGGGCGTCGCCGGCGGTGACGACCGAGCCGGTGATCAGTACGCCCGCGCCCTGGAACTCACCGGTCTCCTCGGCCAGCCCGATCGCCTGGTCGATGGCGTCGTCGAGGCGCGCGGACACGTGCACCCGGTCGGCGCCGAAGATGCTCTCGGCGATCTCGGCCAGCTCTTCGGCCGGCAGGGACCGGGCCGAGGAGTTGCGCGTCACAACAAGCTCGGCCAGGACGGGTTCGAGCTGCTCCAGCATCCCCGCGACGTCCTTGTCGGCGAACGCGGCGAAGACCCCGACGAGCCGGGTGAAGTCGAACGCCTCGGTCACGGTGGCGACGCTCGCCTCCATGCCCGCCGGGTTGTGCGCCGCGTCCAGCAGGACCGTCGGCCCGGTGCGCACGACCTCCAGGCGGCCGGGCGAACCCGACTTGGCGAAGCCGCTGCGGACCAGCGCCGGGTCGAGCTGCCCCTCGTCGCCGCCCGTGTAGGACTCCCCGGCGGCGATCCTGGTGGTCGCCTCCAGGTTGGCCTCTCCCCTGGTCGGCGCGCCGCTGGCGAACGCCTCCACGGCGGCCAGCGCGCACGCGGCGTTGCTCGCCTGGTGGTCACCGAACAGCGGCAGGAAGATCTCGTCGTAGGTGGCGTGCAGGCCCTGGATGCGCACCAGCTGGCCGCCGAACGCGATGTCGCGGTGCACCGCGCCGAACTCGATGCCCTCGCGCGCCGCCACCGCGCCCACCTCGGCGATGCGGCGCAGCAGCACCTCGGCCGCCGCCACCGGCTGCTGGGCCAGGATCGCGATCGCGCCGGGCTTGACGATCCCGGCCTTCTCGGCCGCGATCTCCTCGATCGTGTCGCCGAGATAGCGGGTGTGGTCGAGGCCGATCGGCGTGATCACGGCCACGGTCCCGTCGGCGACGTTGGTCGCGTCCCAGGCGCCGCCCATGCCGGTCTCGACCACCGCGACGTCCACCGGCGCGTCGGCGAACGCGGCGTACGCCATCGCGGTCAGCACCTCGAAGAACGACAGCTTGACGCCGTGCTTGTCATCGATCAGGCCGACGTACGGGAGCACGTCCTGCAAGGTCTCCACGAAGCGTTCCTCGGAGATCGGCTCGCCGTCGATCGCGATCCGCTCGCGGAGGGTGGTCAGCTCCGGGCTGGTGTAGAGGCCGGTGCGCAGGCCGCGCTCGCGCAGCAGCGCCTCGATCAGCCGCGCGGTGCTGGTCTTGCCGTTGGTGCCCGCGACGTGGATGACCGGGTACGACCGCTGCGGCTCGCCCAGCAGGTCGATCAGATCGCGGATCCGGTCGAGGGTCGGATCGATGTCCCACTCGACCCCGCGGCTCATGATCTCGCTTACGGCGCCGCGATAGTCGAGCGGCTCGGTTACCTGGCTCACGTTGCTCCATGCCTGCGGAAAGTGACCTTTGCAGCCTACTGCCGCGGGTCCGCGGGTCGGTCGCGGGTCGGCGGCCCGGCCGCGGCGTCCGCTCGGGCGCCTGGAACGATGGCGGGGTGACGGCCGACGAGGTGTTCTTCCGCGAGTGGCAGGCGCGGAAGGCCGGTGAGACCCGCAGCCTGACCCGCGCCCGCGCCCTGGCGGCGGAGCTGAAGATCCTTCCGGTGGACGTTCCGGTACTCGTGGTCGTCGGCTCCAAGGGCAAGGGCACGGCGGCGACGTACGCGTCCGCCTGCCTGGCCGCGGCGGGGTTGCGCGTCGGCACGGTCACCAGCCCGGGCCTGCGCGGCAACCGCGATCGCATCCGTGTGAACGGGAAGGCCGTCAGCGAGGCGGAGTTCGCGTCATTGAGCGAACGGCTGGATCGGGCGATCGGCGCTCTGCCCGCGCAGACCGACGGCTATCTCGCGCCGACGGGTCTCTTCACGCTGTCAGGAGTCGTCCAGGCCCGGGAGCGCGGTGCCGACGTCCTCGTTCTGGAGGCGGGGATGGGTGGCCGCGGCGACGAGGTCTCGCTGTTCGAGCCGGAGGTCGTGGCGGTCACGCCGATCTTCGGTGAGCACCTCGGGGTCCTCGGCGACACCCCCGCCGCCATCGCCGTCGAGAAGGCCGGAGTGGCTGCGCCGCAGACCCGGCGTGTCGTGTCGGCCAGGCAGGATCCTGCCGTCGCCGAGGCTCTGGAACGGACAGTCGAGGCGCGTACGGGCGGGCGCGGGGTGGTGGAGTACGTCGAGATCGCCGACGTCCCGCAAGAGCAGCTGCCGTCAGGCCTGGGGATCAAGGCCGCCGAAGTCGGCTGCGCCGCCGCGTTGCGGCTGCTTGAGGGCGAGGGATTCGCTCTTCCGGACGCGGAGCGGCTGAAGGCCGTGCTGTCGACGGTCGTTCTGCCGGGTCGCCTTTCCTGGCATCGGCTGCCGGGCGCGGACACCGAGGTGCTGGCCGACTGCGCGATCAATGGCGCCGGTGTGTCCATGGCGCTCGACACGGCCCGGCGGCGGTGGGGTGGCATCGATCACGTCGTGCTGTGCCTGCCCGATCATAAAGACCTGGACGGTGCCGTGGCCTCGCTCGGCGCGCTGCCGGTGACGTTCGTGCGGCTGCCGTACGAACGGCTGCGCTTCACCCGGCCACTCCCCCCGAAATGGGACGTGATCGACGCCGCCGAACTCTCCCCCGATCGCCTGGCCGACCTGGGACGCCGCGTCGTCGCCCTCGGAACCGTCTACTTCATCGGCCAGATCCTCGATCTGGTCGACGCCGATACCGAACGCCTCTTCACGACGCCTTAGGCGCGCTGCTGAGCGTCATTGGCCGCCGTGGGGAGGCCATGGCGGTCATGGGAGGTCATGGATGGCGCGGGCCCCCATGACCTCCCTTCAGTACCCGGATCCGGAGCCCCCCTGCGTCCCGTTCGGGCTCCCAGGGAATTGCGGGACGACGCCGTCACCGTTGCCAAAGCCTCGCCGAGGACCGCCCTGAAAACCACCCTGCTGCCTGTCCGGAACCTGCCACTGGCGCGAGAACCCGGACCGGTCATGATCGTCACCTGCGACCGCGACTCCCGTGGCCACGGCCCCGCCGCCGATGAAGATGCCGATCAGCCCGGCCCCGGCCAACTGGACCGCCCGGTTCTGGGCGAACTTGCCGAACCTGCCGTCCTTGCGAACCGTCCCCGTGGCCGCCTCAGGGGCGGCGGTCACGGAGGCGGCCTGCTGCTGGGGCGGCGGCCCCTGCGGCATCGGCTGTGCCTGCGGCGTCTGGGCTTGGGCCTGCCCTTGAGCAGGCGGCTGCTCCATTGCCTTTGGCTGCGCCTGGGCCTGCGGTTCCGCAGGTCCAGGTGCGACCTTCTTCTCCTCGCTCATGGTCCCCCGTTCGTTTACCGGCATCGGCATTCGCGGCTTTATGGCCGCATTCGAACCGTGCCTTTCGAGCCTGAGAAATCCATGCAGGGAATCTGAAAAATGCCTGAACGCAGTGCCCTGACCACTGTGGGTCTCAGTTCACCGAAGACATACCGATGATGAAGACCTTCTTCTGCGGCTCGTCCAGGCCGAACGAAGTGCAACGGCCGTGCCGGTCGAAGTCCGGCGGCACGCGCACGCCCCAGCCGGTGAGGCCGTAGGCCTTGATACGGCCCTCGATCAAGGGGATCGCCTCGTCCTTGGGGATGCACCTGGCGTTCAGACGTTTCACCAGATCGTCGCGGAGCTTGCGCACGGCGATCGCCTGAGCGCGCTCGGCCGGGGTTCCCGGAGCCGCCCGCGTGCCCGCGCCAGCCGCGATCGGACGGTGCCCACGGCGACGCCGAGGGCCACGGCGGCCTCGGCGTAGCTGAGCCCATCCCAGACGCACAGCGCGAGCACGTCCTGGTCGGCCCTTGGAAGGCGGTGGACGAGCTCCAGCACGCGCCGCATCGCCTTCTCGTCGTCCAGGCGCCCGGCGACGTCATCGGAGTGATCCGGTTCCGCGGGCGGCGGTGGCAGCCGGTCCAGCGCCGCCCGGTGCCGCCTCCGGGCCCGGTGCTGGTTGCGCACGACGTTGTTGGCGACGCCGAGCAACCAGGGCAGAGCCGAGTCCCGTTCGAGCCGGACGTCGGCCCGTCGCCGCCATGCTTCCAGAAAGACGATCGACGTCAGGTCCTCGGCCGTGGCCCAGTCGGCCGTCCCCCGGAAACAGTGGTTGTAGACGGCGCGGGCATGCCGGTCGAAGACGGTTCCGAACGCCTCCGCGCCGCCGTCCGAGGCGGCCTGCCGCCAGAGCTCGGCGTCCGTCGGCCCACCGCCGGATCGGACGCGCGGGGGCGGCTCCGGGATCGGACGCGGGTGCTCGCGGGGATCGGGTGGTGGTCCAGACGGCAAAGGGGTCACATGTTGTCCGTGTCCGCTGCCGGAGGCGAGTTCCCCAGGGCCGTCTTAAGGGGCCTTCTTCTCCAGTTCCGGGCGCATCCTGGCCATCAACGCGGCCATGGCGGCGGTGTCGGGGGCCGCGGTCGGCGCGTTGTCGGCGATGACGCCGAACGAGACCCGGGTCGCCCAGGCGCAGTAGACGTGCACGTCGCTCAGGACCGCGAACGTGCCACAGACAGCCTGACCTCCGCCCCGGCCCGGGTTGGCCTTGACGGTGGCGATGGTGGTGTTGGGCCGGGACTTCTTGAGGAAGGCGTCGGGGTCTCCGAGGTCACCCGTACCGCCGTAGAAGACGACGTTCTGCGGGGCCATCGGGGTGCCGGCGTAGACAGCCGCGACGTTGCGCGGGCGTTCGGCACCGGCGCCGCGCACACCCGCCTGGATGAACGGGTAGGCGGCGGTCATCGCGGCGGACTCGGGGCTCTTGGTCAGGCCGCCCGCGACGGGCGCGATCACGATGGCGCGCGTCAGCTTGGGCGGGGCCGGGGCACCGTCGTCGAGCCCGCCGTAGAGGACGCCCGCGGCGACGAGGACCAGCAGGCCGATCCCTGCGGTCAGGACGGTGCCGATCAGCAGGCCGCCACGGCCGCTACTCTTGACCGATTTGCCCTGCTTGGGCTGGTACGGCACGGGCAGCGGTGGCGCGGGCCCGTCGACCGGACCGTCGGGCACGACCTGCCAGCCGCCCGACGTCCGCGCGTCCCCGGCGCGCTGATCGGGCCGGGGCGGCTGGGCCTGGACGGGGAGGATCGGCAGCGGGCCGGACACTTGTCCCCCGTCCATCAGGGTCCCGGGCGGCCCGGAGACGGGCCCCTCGGCCGCGCGCACGTCGGGCGCCGACATCCACCACGGCTCGCCGTCGTAACCGTCGTCGCCCAGCTCGTCCCGCAGGTCGTCGCGCAGGCCGTCCCGGAAATCGCCGCGCGGGTCATCGGCAAAGCCGCGCGGGTCGTCGGGAAACTCGTCGCGCAGGTCGTCCGGCATGTCGTCGTGGAGGAGCTCGAGGTCCGGCGGCACGTCGGGGCCCTCGACGTCATCGATCATCTGCGGCAGGACCCGCGGAGCGTCCAGGTCATCATCACGATCGATGTCCTCCGGAGCATCCGGCAGGCCGGGTTCGGTGACCGAATCCGCCATCACACCCCCCTCAATCCCACCAAAGCGCAGCGACCCCAGAGATCGTAGCCTGGCGCGCGCGTACGCCTGTCCCGTTCCGGGCGGAGTGGCCGAAATGACGCCAACGGAAGGGCCCCAACGCCCGGACGGGCCTCGATGTCGTCAGCCGGCGGGCAGCGCCGCCAGCTGTGCCTCCAGGCGCTGGATGTCGGTCTCGGCCTGGGCGAGGCGCTCGCGGTTCTTCGCCACGACGGTCTCGGGGGCCTTGGCCATGAACGCCTCGTTCCCGAGCTTCTTGGTGGTCTGGTCGACCTCCTTGCGGGCGGCCGCCAGGTCCTTCTCCAGGCGCTTGCGTTCGGCGGCCACGTCGATGGCCCCCGCGGTGTCGAGTTGGACCGTCACGCCCTCGACCGGGAGCGACGCGGTCGCGGCGAAGGCGTCGCCCGGCGCGGTGAGGCGCGCCAGCGAGCGGATGGCCTCCTCATGGCCCGCGAGCGGCGAACCGCCGAAGTCGAGCGCCGTGGCGACCTTCTGGCCGGGCTTGAGGCCCTGGTCGGAGCGGAACCGCCTGACCTCTGTGACCAGCCGCTGGAGCGACTCGACGACCTCGGTGGCGTCCTTGTCGAGCAGGTCGTCGTCGGCGATCGGCCACGCGGCCCTGACGAGGGTCTCGGCGCCGGTGAGCGACGTCCACAGCTCCTCGGTGACGAACGGGGTCACCGGGTGGAGGAGGCGCAGGAGCGTATCGAGCACCTCGCCCAGGACGCGGCGGGTCGGCTCGGCCCGCTCGTCGTCGAACTGGACCTTGGAGAGCTCCACGTACCAGTCGCAGACCTCGTCCCACGCGAAGTGGTAGAGCGTCTCGCAGGCCTTGGCGAACTCGTAGTGCTCCAGCTGGTCGTCCACCTCGGCGACGACCGTCTGGAGCCGCGACAGGATCCAGCGGTCGACGGTCGTCAGCTCGGCGGGCGCGGGCAGCGGGCCGCGGACGTGGGCGCCGTTCAGGAGGGCGAAACGCGTGGCGTTCCACAGCTTGTTGCAGAAGTTGCGCGAGCCCTGCGCCCAGTCTTCGGCGACCGGAACGTCTCCGCCCGGGTTGGCGCCGCGCAGGAGGGTGAAGCGGGTGGCGTCGGCGCCGTAGCGCTCGATCCAGTCGAGCGGGTCGACGACATTGCCGAACGATTTGGACATTTTCTTGCCGTGCTGGTCGCGGACCATGCCGTGCAGGGCGATGGTCTTGAAGGGCTCGACGCCGTCCATCGCGTACAACCCGAACATCATCATCCGGGCGACCCAGAAGAACAGGATGTCGTAGCCGGTGACCAGCACGGACGTCGGGTAGAAGCGCTTGAGGTCGGGCGTCTCGTCCGGCCAGCCGAGCGTGGAGAACGGCCAGAGCGCCGACGAGAACCACGTGTCGAGGACGTCGGTGTCCTGCGTCCAGCCGGCGGGCGGCTCCTCATCGGGGCCCGCGCAGAGCGTCTCGCCGTCCGGCCCGTACCAGACGGGGATGCGGTGGCCCCACCACAGCTGGCGGCTGATGCACCAGTCGTGCATGTTGTCGACCCAGGCGAAGTAGCGCGCGGCCATCTCCGGCGGGTGGATCGCGACGCGGCCGTCGCGGACGGCGTCGCCGGCGGCCTTGGCCAGCGGCTCGACCTTGACGAACCACTGGAGCGACACGCGCGGCTCGACGACCGTGGAGCAGCGCTGGCAGTGGCCGACCGCGTGCTCGTACGGGCGGACCTCCTTGACGATCCGGCCCTCCTCGCGGAGCGCCGCGACGACCGCCGGGCGCGCCTCGAAGCGGTCGAGCCCCTCGAACGGGCCGTGCGCGGTGATGACGCCGCGCTCGTCCATGATCGTGATCGACGGCAGCGAGTGCTGGCGGCCGATCTCGAAGTCGTTGGGGTCGTGCGCCGGGGTGACCTTGACGCAGCCGGTGCCGAACGCGGGATCGACGTGCTCGTCGGCCACGATCGGGATGCGGCGGCCGGTGAGCGGCAGCTCGACCTCGGTGCCGACCAGGTGCCTGTAACGCTCGTCCTCGGGGTGGACGGCCACGGCGGTGTCGCCGAGCATCGTCTCGGCGCGGGTCGTCGCCACCACGATGTCGTCGGAATAGCGGATCGAGACGAGCTCGCCCTCGCGGTCGGCGTGCTCCACCTCGATGTCCGAGAGGGCGGTCAGGCAGCGCGGGCACCAGTTGATGATCCGCTCGGCGCGGTAGATCAGGCCGTCGTCGAACAGCCGTTTGAAGATCGTCCGGACGGCGCGGGCGCGGTCGTCGTCCATCGTGAACGCCTCGCGCGACCAGTCGACGCTGTCGCCGAGCCGCTTCATCTGGCCCAGGATGCGGCCGCCGGACTCGGCCTTCCACTGCCAGACGCGCTCGACGAACGCCTCACGGCCCAGGTCGTGCCGGGACTTGCCCTCCTTGGCCAGCTCACGCTCGACGACGTTCTGCGTGGCGATCCCCGCGTGGTCCATGCCCGGGATCCAGGCCGTCTCGTACCCCTGCATGCGGCGCCGGCGGATCAAGGTGTCCTGGATCGAGTGATCAAGGGCGTGCCCCATGTGGAGCGAACCGGTCACGTTGGGCGGCGGGATGACGATGGAGTACGCGGGGGCGCTCGGGTCACGAGCGGCGTCGGCGGCGAAGTAGCCTGCGGATACCCAGCGTTCGTAGAGCCTGCCCTCGACGTTCGCCGGCTGGTACTGGGTGGGCAGGTCGACGTCGGCGGCGCCCTGGCCGCGCTCATTGCTGGGCTGTGTCACGGGACCGGATTCTACGGGTCGGCGGCAGGTGGAACATGCCGCCTAGAACATGCCGGGCTCCGGATGCGTCAATAGAAGGAGAACCAGCCGGTGCGAGTCCTCCCCCGGACCCCGTGGCGGGATCCGTTCCGGTGGCTGAGGAGATGACATGAGTGGTTGGAACCCCCCGCCGGGTCAAGGCGGACCGGGCGGCGAGCAGGGCGGCCCCGGTGGCTACGGTCAGCAGCCACCGCAGCAGCCGGGTTACCCGTCGCAATCCCCGCCCTATGGCGGGGGGAACGTTCCGCCTGGCGGATACGGGCAACAGCCTGGCGGGTACGAGCCGCCAGGCGGATATGGGCAGCCCGGGTCGTATGGGCAGCCCACGCAGCCAGGCCAGCCCGGTGGTTATGGACAGCCGGGCCAGCCCGGCGGCTACGGCCAACCCGGCTCGTACGGTCAGCCCGGTGGTTATGGCCAGCCCGGTCCGTACGGCGGCCCGCCGCGCCGCAAGTCCAGCCTGGGTCTGATCATCGGATTGATCGTGGGCGCGGCCGTCGTGGTCCTGATCGCGAGCGTGGCGGTGTTCATGGCCACCGGTGACTCCGGGCCCGACTACACGATCACCACTCCGCAGGCCGTGGCGGGGATGCAGCGCGACTCGTCCACCGAGAGCCAGCTCTCGTCGAGCATCCAGACGCTGCGCACCCAGATGGAGAACGAGACCCAGGGCAAGATCACCTCGTTCCGGTCGGCCTTCTACAAGGACCCGAACGGGTCGTCCACGGGCAGCACGCCCGCCGGGGTGATGTTCATCGGCGGCACCGGCAACCTCGATGGCGAGATCGACAGCTTCATCAAGGGCTTCAAGGAGGCCGCCACCAAGGCCGGCGCGCCGACGACCGACACCTCGCCCGGATCGCACGGCGGCAAGGCCGCCTGCAGCCAGATCAGCCAGTCCGGCGTGACGATCTCCGAGTGCGCCTGGGCGACGGGCAGTTCCTTCGGCGTCGTGGTGCCCACGGCTCCCAACACGTCGATGGCGGCGACCGCCGACATCATGCGCAAGTTCCGGCAGGGCGTGGAGTTCGAGAAGTAGGCAGGCGGGAAAAACCGCTCCGCGAGCGCAACGCGCCGAACGCCGCGTACGTCCAACGCATCAATCGACCGGGCGAGCACCCCCTCGAATCGCTCGCCCGGCCCGGCAAGGAGCGTTGACATGAGCGGTTGGAACCCCCCTCCGGCACCCGGCGGTCCGCCCGGACAGCCCTACGGCTACGGCTACGGCGCGCCGCCCCCGATGGCGTACGGCCCGCCCCCGATGCGGCGCAAGTCGAACGCGGGCTGCGTCCTCGGCATCGTCTTCGCCGGGGTCGCGGCCGTCGTCCTGATCGCCGTCGTCGCGATCGTCGCCGTCAGCATGAACGACCACACGATCGACACCCCGGCGGTGGCGGGCGGCCGCAGCCGCGACTACTCGGCCGAAGTGCGGATGAGCTCGACGATCAGCAGCCAGCGGCGGATCATCCAGCAGGTCACCGGCTACAAGGTCGACACCGTCAAGTCCGCCGTCTACGGCATCGGCAGCGACCGTTACGTGTTCGTCGGCGCGGAGGGCGACTTCGACCCCGACACCCTCGTGGGGAGCTTCCGGCAGGCCGTCAACCGCGAGATGGACTCCAGCCGGTTCAGCACGCTGACGCTGCCGATCAGCGACGCGGGCGGCGACGGCGAGGCGGCCTGCGTGAGCATCCGCCACGTCTCGTCCACCACGACCATTCCCTCGGTCTCCACGGCGATGTGCGGCTGGATGACCGGCGACACGTTCGGGCTCGTCTACCCGGCGCCGGACTCGTCCCTCTCGTCCACCCGCGTCTACAGCAGCCTCAGCGTCGCCGCCGTCATGCGCGACCTGCGCGACGACGTCGAGGACTGACCTGGACCATGATCAGAATGCGTTTTCCCGTTGCGCTCGGGACACAGGTCACCTGACACCGGGTCACCCCACCGGACAGGGTCGTTCCGGATGAGGACGGCCCCATCGGGAGACCGGCACGAGGGGAAGGACGGGATGCGGAGGCTACTGCCGCGTGCGGCCTGCGTGGCCGGCGCGTTCACCGCCGGAGCGGTGACGGCGCACCTGGCCAGCATCCCGCATCTCGTACGGCTGACCGCGAACCTCCAGCGGTCGCGCACGCGGATGCTGGCCGCCCACGAGGAGGAACGCCGCCGCATCCGCCACAACCTGCACGACGAGCTGGGCCCGACCCTCGCCAGCGTCGCGATGTCCCTCGACGAGGCCAGGATCATGCTCGCCACCGATCCCGCCCGGGTGGACCCGATCCTCTGCGAGATACGCGACCGGCTCGCCTCCACCGTCGGGGAGGTCCGCGACCTCGCACACGGACTGCGCCCACCGGCGCTGGACGACCTGGGCCTGGTGGGCGCGATCGAATCCCTCGCCGAGGGCGCCTGCGAACGGGTGGACGTCCGGTTCGACGGCGACCCCACGGACCTCCCCGCGGCCACCGAGGTAGCCGCGTACCACATCGTCGCCGAGGCCCTCACGAACGTCCGCAGGCACTCCAACGCGTGCACCGCGCTCGTCCTCCTGAGCCGCGACACCGAACTGCACCTCACCGTCGCCGACTCGGGCAGGGGCCTGCACAACGGCCACACCAACGGCGCCCGCCCTCGCGGTGGCCGAGGCCTGGCCGCCATGCACGAATGGGCGGCCGAGGTCGGCGGCGGCTGCACGATCACCTCGCGCGCCGGCGGCGGCACGGTCGTCTCGGCACGGCTTCCCCTCGCCGTGCCGGGTAGCATCGGCCTTCGACCGGCAAAGGCGGACGAACATGAGCGCAGAGGGCATCCGGGTCCTCATCACCGATGATCACCCCGTTTTCCGCCAGGGCCTCAAGGGGCTCCTGACGGCGCTCGGCGTGGACGTCGTGGCCGAGGCGGAGAGCGGCCCCGAGGCCGTCAGGCTGTCCGCCGAGCTGCAACCCGACGTCGTCGTGATGGATCTCCACATGCCCGGCGGCAACGGCATCGAGGCGACCCGCACCATCACCCGCACGAGCCCCCGGATCGGCGTCCTCGTCCTCACCATGTTCCGCGACGACGACTCCGTCTTCGCCGCCATGCGCGCCGGGGCCCGCGGCTACCTCCTCAAGGAGTCCGGCGCCGAAGAGATCGCCCGCGCCGTCCGGGCCGTGGCCGCCGGCGAGGCGATCTACGGCCCCGAGATCGCCCGCCGCGTCCTGGCCTACTTCACCGACATGCCCGACCCGCGCCAGGCGGCCTTCCCCCAGCTCACCGAACGCGAACGCGAAGTCCTAGAACTCATAGCTCAGGGCCGAAGCAACCAGGACATAGCCGCCGCCCTCTTCCTGAGCCAGAAAACGGTCCGCAACCACGTCTCGAACATCTTCATGAAGCTCCACGTGGCAGACCGGGCCCAAGCGATCGTCCTAGCCAGAGAAGCAGGCCTAGGCGGCTCCTAAAAACCCAAGGACAAGCCCTCAAGAACATCGCCCTCGCTACGCTCGGACAGTTTCATCGAACCGGGGGCAAGCCCCCGGAAAACGCCCCTTCAGTGGTGCGCCCCCTCCATCCCACCAAGCGGCAACTCGATGACCAGCGAGTCGAAATGCGGAGCGTCCGGAAAGGGCCGCAGCTTGCCGATCTTCCGCCAACCCCACCGGGCATACGCGTTCTGGGCTGACATGTTGTCCTCCCGCACCAGCAACGTCGCACGTTCCTCGCCCCTCCCCCGCAACAACTCGTCATGAAGGGCATGAGCGACGCCCTGCCCCTGCCACTCAGGCACGACCATCAACTCGTTCAGGGCAAACGTCCGTTCACCACTCTCCTCGGTGAACCGCTCCGGCACTGGAGTCGTCAACCCCTGCCACCACCGCGCATGAGGCGGCAGCGCATACCCGAACGCCTGCCCCACAGCCGTCCCGCCCACGTACGCGACAACGATCTCGAAGGCCGGCGCCCGCAGGTAACCCCGAACCCGCTCAGCGAACCGCTCACTCGAATAGAACGGATCGCCACTCACCTCCGCGTGGCTGGCCACATAAAGCGGCACGACCACATCATCGAGAATTCCCTGGACCGCCTTGGCATCGTGCCTGCTGAACTTCAACTCCGGCATCATCATTGCCTTCCGGTCACCGTGAGCAACTGGTACGCCTCCTGCACCGCTGACCGCCCCACCGTGGCCTCAGGGACCATCGCGAGCGAGGTGAGTGCGGTACGCCGCAAAAGCGCGTCATTCCCGAGTTCAGTTGGCAAACGCTCCAAAACCCTCACCATGTGTCGCCCGCCTTCGTCGATATCACCTGCACGGAGCAGACAGCCCGCACGGTGCAACTCCACCTGGGTACGCCCCTGCCAGTGTGTGTGCGGGTAGAGATCGAGCGCTCTGGCCTGGGCACGGGTGGCCAGTTTGATATTCCCCGCGAAGGTGTGCACATTGCTTGCGACATGTTGGAGGCGATGCTCTGACCAGCCCCATTGGGACACGCGGTCATCTTGCACTTGGACAGGGAGACGTTCGAACAATCCCTCCAGGTCTTCCAGTACCTTTCGGGCCTCCTGGTGCCGGCCAAGCCGCGCGAGCGCCTGGGCTCTGGCCGCCTGACCGCTCACGACTCCAGGAATCGGCGCATTGCCCCCGATCTCTATGGCTTGCTCTGCCACCTTGAGGATCGTCAGAGTGGGACGCTCTTCATAGAGGGAGAACACGGCTTGCCGACCACGAACGAGCGATCGCGTTTCAGGGTCACCCGACGCGTCAGCGGAGCTCGTCGCTGTTCGCCACCAGCGACGTGCGCTGCGAGGGTCTCCGACATTGGTCAGCGCAATGGCGGTAAGGGCGGCCAGATGGGCCGCAGTGCGGATGAGCCGCCGTTTAATGGCGTCACTTCGGGCACGCGAGACCAGCATGTTGAGCTCAACGATGTCGGTCAACAACTCGGGAAGTATCCCGGCTGTCGAGAGGTGGCCGACCTCGTGGGCATAGTCGAAGGCGACGCGCTCCCAAAGGTCAGCGTCGTTTTCCCTCACCTCGTCGATGACGGTGCCGGTCAAGGCAGCGCGGACCGGCTCGAAGTCTCTGCCTAACGGCACCACCACTGCCGTGGCAGCGAGCAACCCAAGCAGCGTGCGGCGGTTCAGGTCCTCCAGTTCATCAGAACCACCGTCCAGTGTGATCATCGGGCCGCTCACAGCACCGGTGGTCACCGCCCGGCCGATGAGCGCCGTTGAGTCGGTCTGCGCACCCGTCGTCTGCTCTGTCAACACCTCGTCAAGTTCATCCGGGCTGAGTTCAAGCAGGCGGCAAAGCTTGGCCCGGTGATATGCCTGGGGATCGCACTGCCCGCGTTCCCACCGGGCGACGGTAGACCTGTCGGATCCCAACGCCGCCGCCAGGGATTCCTGAGTGAATCCTTGCGTTTTCCGGCGCTTTGCCAGACGAGGTCGACGCATTGTCGTCATCGAACGTCCTCCGCGAGACCGGCTTTCTTGCGTTCGCCAACGTCAGCGTACGACCTGGGTCCCCCGATGCAGCGCGGATGCCGCAGAGATGCACCACGAGTGCACCACTACCGCTCTGTGACGTAGACGTGAGCGACTGTTCACTGAAAGTGACAGCCCCTACGAGGGCCGCGTGCTCCCAGATCGGAAATCGAGGCGATGACGACCTTGACGGAGAGGCTCCAGGCACATGGACGTGAGTTCGGGAAGGGCGTAATCGCCACGCCCGCGGTGGTGGGTCTCCTTCGCGATCTCACGGAGGCTCATCTCCACAAGTGGGGGCTCAGCGACCATGTCGAGAACGCGACGCTCGTGGTGAGCGAGCTGGTGACGAACGCGGTGAACGCCGGCCGTGGGCGTCTCATCGGCTTCCAGGTCATCTGTCTTCCCGCAGTTCTGATGATCGAGATCTGGGATCCCGCGGAATCCAAGCCCGCGAGGAAGACACCCGAGCCCGAGGACACCGCAGGACGCGGGCTGCTCATCGTCGAGGCAGTCGCCCAGGCGTGGGGTATCCGAGCCCACCCACCTGAGACAGGCGGCAAGACCGTCTGGGCATGCCTCGCTCTCTAGTCCCCCTCTGGGCGGACGGGGTTCTCAGATGAGTCACAACCCGTTCGGCCTGAGGGTTACAAGCGCGATGACCGGCCGCGCTGGCACAGTGAAAGGAACATGGGTGGGCAAGCACGAGAACCCAGCGGAGAAGAACGGGCACAAGCCCGTCCCGCCACCGCAGAAGCCCGATGACAAGGGCGACGGGAAGCGAGGGAAGTAGCCGACATGGGGGACGTCGTGCAGCACATCGAGGCCATGGCGGATCAGCTGGCCGTGGACGGGTGGCTGACTCAGGAGAAGGTACGGGCGGCGCTGCACGACGTCCCCCGGCACACGTTCGTCCCCCGGATCGCAGGGACGGGGCAAGGCGATCGAGTGGATCGTGACCTTGACCCTGATGGCTGGCTGAGTCTCGCCTACACGCAAGATGCGATCATCACGCAGCTTGACGACGGGGTCTCCGATGCCACGAGCGGGGTTTTCACATCGTCTTGTTCTGCACCCAGTACCGTTGTGTCTCTGCTGGAGTTGCTGGACGTCGAGCGTGGTCATCGGGTGCTGGAGATCGGCACTGGGACCGGATGGACCGCCGGGCTTCTGGCGCATTTGGCCGAGGAAGGCAACGTCGTCAGCGTGGAGGTCGACCCACAGGTCGCCGAGCAGGCGGCGGACAATCTCAAGAATGCCGGCGCCTCGCCTCGATTGGTCGTCGGTGACGGTGTGCGGGGTTGGGCTGAAGCGGCGCCGTACGACCGTGTACACGTCACCTGTGGCGTACGCGTGGTGCCTTATACCTGGATCGAGCAGACCAGGCCCGGGGGCGTGATCGTGCTGCCGTACAGTCCTGGATTCGGGTATGGGCATGAGCTACGGCTTGTGGTGATGCCAGACGGCACCGCTGTAGGCCGCGTTCCTGGCTACGCCTCGTACATGATGATCCGTTCGCAGCGGCCCCCTGCCCTTGATATGGACGGTGTGGAGGCGACACGTTCCCAGACGGCGGTCGATCCTCGGACTATCGCCTTCGCGCCCCCGGGTGCTGATCTCGCGATGTCGGCCACGCTGGGAGAGGTCTTCTCCAAGAGCACTCAGGCGGGCGGCAAGTACACGCTGTGGCTGTGGGCTTCTGCCGGCTCTTGGGCCAGCGCGACCTACGAGCAAGGCAAGGACACCTACGACGTCGAGCAGGCTGGTGACCGGAGGCTGTGGGACGAGGCGGAGGCGGCCTACTTCCAATGGGTCAGCTGGCGTGAACCTGGTCGGGACCGCTTCGGAATGACCGTGACACCGGAGGGGCAGACGATCTGGCTCGACTCGCCGGACTGCCCGATCGCTCGCTGACGCGGGTCTGGAGAAGCTGCGGCTGTCTGGGCGGCTTCGGTCGCGGAGCGGCCCGTCTGCACTCCTGCTTACGGCTGGGCTTGGTGATGCTGACGTGATGGTTACTCCTCGCCCTTGAATGTGCACTGTGTGTCAAGAATCGCGTACGTTGCGTTATGCCCCGGGTGTTCGCCGACGGGACGCGATGGAGGTCTTGCCGTGGAGGGAACTGTTCTCGTCGCCGCTGACGAGCGGCCCGATGCGGACTCCGCCGTCGCCGAACAGTTGCGCCGGCTGTGCACGGCCATGGAGGAGCACGGGCTGCGGGTCCGGTGGACGCATCGCGGCGCCGACGCGCTGGCGGTGATCCGGTCGGAGTCGATGCTGACGGCGATGTTGACCGGCTGGGCCGCTGACGGCGGCGAGAGGGTCCTGGAGGCGGTGACCCAGCGGTTCCACCGCCTGCCGGTCTTTCTGATGGCCGCCGACCAGGAGCCGCGCGACCTTCCCCTGTGGGTGTACGAGGTGATCCAGGGCTACGTCCTGCTGCTGGAGGACACGCCTGACTTCATCGCCGGACGGATCGCGCATGCGGCCGAGGAGTATGCCGAGCGGATACTCCCGCCGTTCTTCGAAGCGCTATGTCGACTTGACGGCCGGCACCGCTATTCCTGGCACACCCCCGCGCACGCCGGCGGGGTGGCTTTCCTCAAGTCGGCGGTGGGCCGGGCGTTCTTCGACTACTACGGCGAACGGCTGCTGCGCACCGACCTGTCCATCTCCGTTCCCGAACTCGGGTCACCACTCGACCACACCGGCCCGATCGGTGAGGCCGAGCGCAACGCTGCCCGGATCTTCGGTGCCGACCGGACGTTCTTCGTGGTCAACGGCAACTCCACCGCCAACCGCATCGTCGGCCACCACGCCATCGCCCGCGATGAGCTGGCCCTGGTCGATCGCAACTGCCACAAGTCGATCCAGCACGCTCTCACCATCAGCGGCGGCCGCCCGGTCTATCTGGTCCCCGAACGCAATGGGCTTGGATTGGCGGGGCCCATTCCGGCCAGGAAGCTCTCGGCGGAGGCCGTGCGCGAGCGATTGGTCGACCATCCCTTCACTTCTTGTGCGGCGGCTTCCGAACCCGCGTACGCCGTGGTCACCAATTCGACCTACGACGGTCTGTGCTACGACGCCGTTGGGGTGGCTGAGTTGCTGGGCGCCTCGGTGCCGCGGGTGCACTTTGACGAGGCATGGTTCGCCTATGCCCGGTTCAATCCGCTGTACGAGGGGCGATATGGCATGGCCGTGAACGAGGCGTCCCTGCCCGGCCCGGCACGTCCGACGGTGTTCACCACGCAATCCACGCACAAGCTCCTCGCTGCGCTTTCGCAGTCGTCGATGCTGCACGTGAGCCCCGCGCCGCAGGCCCCTGTGGACTATGACCGGCTCAACGAGACGTTCCTCATGCACGCCAGCACTTCGCCGCTGTATCCGATGATCGCCTCGCTGGACGTGGCGGCGGCGATGATGGACGGGCCGTCCGGGCCGTTCCTGACCGGCGAGGCGATCGTCGAGGCGATCCGCTTCCGGCAGACGATGGTCCGGCTCGCCGGCCGCATCCGCGAGGACGCCGCCCGTCCGGACTGGTTCTTCGGCGTGTGGCAACCCTCCCACGTGACCGATCCCCACACCGGTGACACCATGCCGTTCGAGGACGCCGATCTTGAGGTGTTGTCCACCAGGCCGGAATGCTGGACATTGGCGCCTGATGCCGCCTGGCACGGATTCGACGGGCTGGACGACGGCCACTGCATGCTCGATCCGATCAAGGTGACGATCACCTGTCCCGGCGCGGACGCCGTCGGCGGCACGACGCGATGGGGCATACCCGCCCGGATCGTGGCCGCCTATCTGGAGCGGCGCGGCATCGTCGTGGAGAAGACCGGGGACCACACCCTGCTGGTGCTGTTCTCGCTCGGCATCACCAAGGGCAAGTGGGGGACCCTGATCGACGCGCTGATCGACTTCAAGAACGCCTACGACGGCGACCTTCCGCTGGCCGAGGTCCTGCCCGGCTTCGGCCCGTCCGGCGTGACATTGCGCGCCCTCTGTACGCAGGTGCACGAAAAGCTGCGCGACGCGAATCTCGACGACCTGCTCGACGAGGTCTTCACCGACCTGCCCCGACCCGTCCTCACCCCGGCCGACTGCTACCAGGCCCTCATCCGCTCCAGGACCGAGCGGGTGCCGCTGAGCGGGCTGGCGGACCGCACCGCCGCCACGATCGTCGTCGTCACCCCGCCCGGCATCCCGATGCTGATGCCGGGTGAGTCCGTCGGACCGGACGACGGGCCGCTGGTGAGCTACCTGCGCGCGCTCGAAGATTTCGACCGCACCTTCCCGTTCCTGGGCACCGACATCCATGGAGTGAGCCGCGATGAGACCGGCCGCTACTGGATCGACTGCGTAGCCACTTAGCAGGCGGACGCTTCGGGGCTAGCGGTGGGTGGGGAGCATGCACATTGTGTCTAGGCCCAGGACGTGGTTCAGGCGGCCGAAGGCTAGCCAGGAGCCCAGGCTCATGGAGAGTTCGACGATTTCTTGCTGGCTGTAGTGGGCTGTCATACGGGCCCAGAAGTCTTCGTCCAGGTTGTGGTGGTCTTCGGCGTAGCGTTCGGCGTATTCGGCGGCTAGGCGGGTTCGGTCGTCGAAGGCGTCGGTGGTTCGCCAGTTGGTGACGGCTTCGGGGAAGTCGTCTTCTACTTTTTCGCCGTCGCGGTCGGTGCGCCAGTCGAGGCAGAAGATGCAGCCGTTGATCTGGGCTATGCGCAGGCGGGCCGCTTCGAACTCGCGGAGGCCCAGGGTGGTGTGCGCGTAGACGGAGAGGGAGAAGTTCGCCGCGGCGGGGCCTATGCCGGGGATCATCTCGCCCCATACGTACTCGATCGCGTCCTTGCCCTCGGGGATGTCGATGTTCATGGCTTCCTTCCGAGCTTGCCGGTCGCCGGGCGCAGCGGGACGTCCAGGGCGTCGTAGAGGCCGGGAGCGGCTTCTACCAGCCAGTCGATGGCGTTGACCAGGCGGCCCACGGCTGTGGCGTTGCCACCTTCGGCGCGGTTGCCGTTCTCGGTCGCCTCGACCGTGACCTCGATGCGCGGACTGCCCTCGATGATCACGCGGTGGGCACCGTCGCCGTCGGGCGGGGTGGGCCAGTCGGGGGCGCAGGACGGGTGAATGCGCGTGACGTGTTCGATGACGATGCGGGGCTCGTCGTCGATGATTCCCTGGACCTCGAAGCGGAGAGCGCCTTGGGTGCCCTTCTCGAACTCGCCCATAGTGGCGGTGGTGATCGTCTCGTCCAGATCCCGGCGGGTCACGGTCTCCCGGATCTCGTCCAGCTCGACGCCCAGGGCGCGGGCGATCAGGCGGATCTGGCCGCCCCAGACCATGGTCGGGATCGTGGGGGCGACCATGGGCGGCTCGTAGTCCATCGGCTGGCCCATGCCGACGATGTAGCGGACCGAGTCCTCCTGGTCGTAGGTGGAGTAGTCGAAGATCTCCTGGCAGCGGATCGCCTCGATGGTGCCGCCCAGGCCGCTGAGGAGCGCGGGAAGAATGTCGTTGCCCCAGCCTGGATCTACTCCTGAGACGAAGAGGGAGCCGCCTCCCTCGGAGATGGCGGCCATGATCGGGTCGCGGACCTCGGGCGGGGCGTTGCGCTGGTCGTAGAGCGCGTAGAGGGACGGGGTGACGACTACGGCCCCGGCGCGGATCGCCTTGGCGATGTCGGCGATGGCGTCGTCGGGGCGGAGTTCTCCCGATGCTGCATACACAACGGCCTGGGGACGCCCGGCCAGCACTGTCTCGATGTCGTCGCTGGCCGCCACGCCCAGGTCGCGGCCGAGGCCGGCCAGGTCTCCCGCGTCGCGGCCCACCTTGTCCGGGTTGTTGACGAGCACGGCTGTGAGGGCCAGTGCCGGATGCGCTTCGATGGCGCGGATGGCCAGGCGGCCGACGTTGCCGGTCCCCCAGACGATCGTGGAGATCATGCCCGGAGCCTAGCAAGCGTTTGGTTTGGTGTGAATGGGGTCACACCGACGCGTTGGCAGTTCGCCGCGTCCGTCGACCCGCCACTACTACGGCTTTCGGCGGAGCATCCGGTGGATGGCCGGGCTGCTGCGACACGCCCAGGGGCGAAGCCCCAGAGGGGCGAGGGGCAAAGCCCCAGAGGGGCGAGGGGCGGAGCCCCAAAAGGGGGTGCGGGGGCGGAGCCCCTGCATCGGGGGTTCCAGGGGGTCGTCCCCCTGGGCAGGCATGGCGAAGGGCAGTGGTCCGCGCTTTCCGCGGACACACTGCCCCCATGCCCGAAGGCCGTCAGGCCGACTTTTCCCGAGGTTCGCGCTTGGTGCGTTCGCGCGGGACGAGGGTCGGGTTGACGTGTTCCAGGACGGCTTCCCGGGTGATCACGACGCGGGCGACGTCGTGGCGGGACGGAACCTCGTACATCACCGAGAGGAGGACCTCTTCCATGATGGCGCGGAGGCCACGGGCGCCGGTGCCGCGGAGGATGGCCTGGTCGGCGATCGCCTCGAGGGCGTCGTCGGTGAACTCCAGGTCGACCCCGTCCAGCTCGAAGAGCCGGTGGTACTGGCGGACCAGCGCGTTCTTGGGCTCGGTGAGGATGTTGATCAGAGCCTCACGGTCCAGGTTGTGGACGCTGGTGATGACCGGGAGACGGCCCACGAACTCGGGGATCATGCCGAACTTGAGGAGGTCCTCGGGCATGACGTCGGCGAGCACGTTGACCGACTCGTCGAACTCGGTCTTGGAACGGATGACCGCGCCGAAGCCCATGCCCTGCTTACCGACGCGGGACTCGACGATCTTCTCCAGGCCGGCGAAGGCGCCACCGCAGATGAACAGCACGTTGGTGGTGTCGATCTGGATGAACTCCTGGTGGGGGTGCTTGCGGCCGCCCTGGGGCGGGACGCTCGCGGTGGTGCCCTCCAGGATCTTGAGCAGGGCCTGCTGCACGCCCTCGCCCGAGACGTCCCGGGTGATCGACGGGTTCTCGCTCTTGCGAGCTATCTTGTCGACCTCGTCGATGTAGATGATCCCCGTCTCGGCCTTCTTGACGTCGTAGTCGGCCGCCTGGATCAGCTTCAGCAGGATGTTCTCAACGTCCTCGCCCACATAGCCGGCCTCGGTGAGGGCGGTGGCGTCCGCGATGGCGAACGGGACGTTGAGGAGTTTGGCGAGCGTCTGCGCGAGCAGCGTCTTGCCCGATCCGGTCGGACCCAGGAGAAGGATGTTCGACTTGGCCAGCTCGACCGCGTCGTCTCGTGAGTTGTCGCCGGACTGGATGCGCTTGTAGTGGTTGTAGACGGCCACGGAAAGAGCTTTCTTGGCCGTCTCCTGCCCGATGACGTAGGAGTCGAGGAAGTCGAAGATCTCCCTCGGCTTGGGCAGGCTGTCCCACTTGAGGTCGGAGGTCTCGGAGAGCTCCTCCTCGATGATCTCGTTACAGAGATCGATGCACTCGTCGCAGATGTACACGCCCGGACCCGCGATGAGCTTCTTGACCTGCTTCTGGCTCTTCCCGCAGAACGAGCACTTGAGCAAGTCACCACCGTCGCCGATGCGTGCCACCCAACTGTCTCCTTTTCGTGGGGCCGCCCGCCTGAGAGGATGCGGCGCAGCTCGATTGCGTCCCGAAGGCTCTCGACGTTGGATTCGACGTTACCGTCTCCAACGGACTTGGTAAGCCCCTCGCCCGGAACTATGACGACCGGGCTGGGGGCGCTACCTCATCCGGGTTGCCGTCTCAGGACGACACTACCTCGGCCTTGCGCTTCCTGCTCTGGAAGACGTCGTCGATCAGACCGTACGCCTTGGCTTCCTCGGCAGTAAGAATCTTGTCACGCTCGATGTCGTGCCGCACCTCCGCCAGATCCTTGCCGCTGTGCTTGGCGAGGATGTCCTCGAGGAGCTCCCGGATCCGCATGATCTCGCGGGCCTGGATCTCGATGTCGCTGGACTGGCCGTAGGTGCCCTCGGTCGCGGGCTGATGGATCAGGATCCGCGAGTTGGGCAGTGCCGCCCGCTTGCCCTGGGTGCCGGCCGCCAGCAGCACGGCCGCGGCCGAGGCGGCCTGGCCGATGCAGACGGTCTGCACGTCGGGCTTGACGAACTGCATCGTGTCATAGATCGCCGTCATGGCGGTGAACGAGCCGCCCGGCGAGTTGATGTAGATGCTGATGTCGCGGTCCGGGTCGATCGACTCGAGCGTGATCAGCTGGGCCATCACGTCGTTGGCCGACGCGTCGTCGATCTGCACGCCGAGGAAGATGATCCGCTCTTCGAAGAGCTTGTTGTACGGGTTCATCTCCTTGACCCCGTACGTGGTGCGCTCGACGAACGACGGAATGATGTAGCGGTTGTCGACGGGGGTCGCGCCCCCCGCCGTCACCAGGTTGGGCCTGATCAGGTCGCTCACTGTGTGCCTCCGATAAAGATTCAGTCGTCAGGAGACGGGGCCCTCGGAGGGCACCTGCGTCGCGCTCTGCACCACGTGGTCGACGAAGCCGTAGTCCTTGGCGTCGGCGGCGGTGAACCAGCGGTCACGGTCGGAGTCGCGCTCGATCTGGTCCAGCGACTGGCCCGTGTGGAAGGCGATCTTCTCGGCGAGCGTCTTCTTCACGTACAACATCTGCTCGGCCTGGATCTTGATGTCGGAGGCCGTGCCGCCGATGCCGCCGGACGGCTGGTGCATCATGATCCGCGCGTGCGGCAGGGCGAACCGCTTGCCGGTCGTGCCGGCGCACAGCAGGAACTGCCCCATCGAGGCGGCCAGGCCCATGCCGACCGTCACGATGTCGTTCGGGACGTACTGCATGATGTCGTAGATCGCCATGCCGGCGGTGACGGAGCCACCTGGCGAGTTGATGTAAAGCGTGATGTCGCGGCGGCCGTCCTCGGCGGACAGCAGCAGCAGCTCGGCGCAGATGCGGTTGGCGATGTCGTCGTCGACCTGCTGGCCGAGGACGACGATCCGCTGCCGCAGCAGGCGCTGGAAGAGCTGCTCACCCAGGGGAAGCAGGGGCGCCTCGGCCACCCGCGCCTGGATCGGCGACGACTCGTCGAAAGTCGGAGGCATGCTCACCGGGTGTTCCTCCGGTCCTTTAATCGGTTCGGATGCTTGCGACATTAACGCGCTCCCGCACCCGTTTAAGCCTGGAGGGCCGCCTTTTCGCTCGGGGCGTAGCTGTGTTGGCTGGCTTCGTGGCCTCGGGGGCCTCGCCTGGCGGCTCGGCCCCCGAACCACAAAGCGGGCGAACGCGACATCGCTTCGCGATCTTCCCCGGGGGGCCTCGCCTTCGGCCGGCCCCCCCGCTCAGCGCCGCGCGTTCGCGTGCGGGGTCGGGGCTTCCGTTCCTCTGCCGGAGCCAAGGACACCTCGTACTCTGCATCTCCCGGAGCCAGCGACGCCTCGTGCCCGCGCTTCCCGGGAACGAGAGACGCCTCGTCCCCCAGACAGGCGGGACGAGGCGTCTTCGGTGATCTCAGGAGGGGCTGAGAAGGCGTCAGGCGTCCTTCTTCTCCTCGTCCTTGACCTCGGCCGCCTCGGCGTCCGGGGTCTCGTCAGCGGCGGCCTCGGGGGCCTCCGTGGCGTCACCGTCGGCCGTGGCGTCACCGTCGGCCGTGGCGTCACCGTCGGCCGTGGCGTCAGCGGTCTCGGCGTCGTCCGTGGTCTCGGCGTCGGCCGTCTCGCCGTTCAGCTCGCGGCGGGCGGCCTCCACGTCGATCACGTTGCCGGCCTCGTCCTTGATCGTGACGTGCTCGACCACGAGGTTGAGCGCCTTGCTGCGCAGCACCTCCGACACGATCGCGGGAAGCTGGTTGTTCTCGGTGAGGTACTGGGCCAGCTGCTGCGGCGCCACGCCCATCTGCATGGCCTGCGTGACCACGTACTCGCTGAGCTCCTCGTTCTCGACGCCCAGCTCCTCCTGCACGGCGAGCTGGTCGAGGACGAACCCGCCCTTGACCGCCAGGGCGGCCGCGTCGGCGACCTCCTTGTCGAAGTCCTCCTCGGACTTCTCCTCGTCCGCGAGGTAGTCGGCCTTGGTCATGCCGGCCATCTGGAGCTGCTGCTCCAGCTGCTGGTTGCGGCGGCCGATCTCTTCCTCGACGACCTTCTCCGGCAGCGGGATCTCGACCTTCTCCAGCAGGGCCTCCAGCGCCTTGTCACGGGCGTCGGACAGCTGCTGCATGCGGCCCTGGCGGTCGAGGCGGGACTTCACGTCGTCGCGCAGCTCGCCGATGGTGTCGAACTCGCTGGCCATCTGGGCGAAGTCATCGTCCAGCTCCGGCATGTTCTTGACCTTGACGCTCTGCACCGTGACGGTGACCTCGGCCTCCTCGCCGGTGCGCTCGCCGCCGACCAGGGTGCTGGTGAACGTCTTGCTCTCGCCGGCCGCGAGGCCGACCAGGGCGTCGTCCAGGCCCTCGATGGCCGACTTGCTGCCGACCTCGTAGGAGTAGCCGCTGGTGGAGGCGTCCTCGATGTCCTCGCCGTCGATCGTGGCGGCCAGGTCGACGGTGGCGAAGTCGCCCTCTTCGACGGCGCGCTCGACGGTGGTCAGCGAGGCGAACCGCTCGCGCAGGTTGTCGACGGTCTCGTCGATCTGCTCGTCGGTGACCTCGGCGGTCTCGACGGTGACCTCGAGGCCGTCGTAGTCCGGCACGTCGAACTTGGGCCGGATGTCGACCTCGGCGGTGAACGCGAACTGCTCACCGTCGTTGAGCTCGGTCACCTCGACGTCGGGCTGGCCGAGGACGAAGAGCTCCTTCTCCTCGACGGCGCGACCGTACAGCTCGGGCAGCGCGTCGTTGACCGCCTCCTGCAGCACCGCACCCCGGCCGACGTACTTGTCGATCAGCGGGGCGGGAACCTTGCCGCGGCGGAAGCCCTTGATGCTGACCTGCTGCGAGATCTCCTTGTACGCCTTGTCGAGGTTCGGCTTGAGCTCGTCGAACGGAACCTCGACGGTGAGCTTGACCCGCGTGGGGGTCAGCTCCTCGACATCGGTCTTCACTGGGGTAGGTCTCCTTGGATCCGGCGCTGTCTCGGCCGCGGCGTTCGAGGTTCGACGCGTACTCAGCCAATCAGTCTCTAGGGTCGGGCGCGGGCACGCCGAAGAACCGGCGCCGCGCCTCGCGCGCCAAGTCTATGGGGTCCCGGCGGCGGCTGAGGACATCGGCGGCGGAGAAGACGCAGGGAAAGCCGGGAGACGCCCCCGGGATCCCGATCTCGTTACGTGACGGATGTCCTTCAGGGGTGTGACATAGAGCACGTCAACCCTCATACTCGTTCGGGATGAATGGGATAGTTGCGGCCTTTGGGGCAACCGGGCTCTATTACATCGGCTTCGCCATCTTCAAGCTCGCCGCGGACCGCATGGAACCGGTCCGCGGCAATCGCATCCCGCATCTCGTCTGGGTGATCCTCACCAACTGGATCTTCCTGGTCGGCCTGGCGCTCGTCCTGGGCGGGCTCAGCCTGCAGATTCTCGCGCTGAGCAAGGTGTCCCTCGGTATCGCCGTGCCCATCTTCATGTCGGGACTCATTCCGCTGATCATCATTTCGATGATCTTTTTCCGCGAGCGGATGACCGCGCGCGAATGGCTCAGCCTGGTGCTGATCGGCGCGGCGATAACCCTGCTGACGCTGTCGATCGGCGACCCGCCCCCACTGGAGATCGTCGACGTGCCGCCCTGGAAGCTCGGCGTGGTGGTCGGCCCGGCGGTGGTGGTGCCGCTGCTGATCATCGTGCTGAGCGACTACCGGCCGGACGGGCGGCACGCGCGGCCGATCACCGGCATCGCCTACGGGCTGAGCTCCGGCTTCCCGGTCGGCACCGCCGAGCTCGCGATCAAGGGGTGGAGCGACAACGGCGCCAAGGGCCTGGACATCCTGTCGACCCCGTATCCCTACATCACGGTGCTGTCGGCCGCGCTCGGCTTCGGCATCATGGTCGCCGCGTTCCAGCGCTGCCGGGTGACGATCGTCGCGACCGTGATGACGGTGAGCGCCAAGTCGTACCTGCTGCTCATGGGCACGTTCATGTACGCCGAACCGTGGCCGACCGATTTCCAGCACTTCTCCCTGCGGCTGGGCGCGCTGGCACTGGGCGCGATAGCGGTACTCCAGTTTCCGCGGCACCATCCCGTGCGTGCTGACGAAGGGCCGGACTACGAGGAAGTGCCGGCCGCGCAGGATCCCTTCGGCCAGGCCTCGCCGGCCGCACGCGGCCCGATGACTCGCGCGCCTCTCGTCCGGGATCCGCTGGCAGGTATCCCCTTCGCAGGCGCCTCGCCACTGGCGGCTCCAACACCGCCGCAGACACCCGTTCAGCAGCAACCGCCTGCGCAGCAGCCTCCTGCCCAGACGAACGTGGCGCAGCCTGGCCAGCCACCCGTTGCCCAGCCCAGCGTACCGCCGCCCGCGCAACCACCCCTCGCGCAGCCCAACGAGCCCTCGCCTGCGCAGCCACCTGCTGGGCAGCCAGACGTGCCGCCGCCCACGCAGCCGAAGGGGACGCGGACCGGACGGTATCCCGCCTGGCCCGCGCCCCCTCCGCACGACCCTTCCGAGGGCTAGGAGCGTCTAGCGGCGCTTGTCGCGCCCCTTACCGCCCTTGCCGCCGCCCTGGCCCTGGTTAGGGAGACCCTTGTCGAGGCCGGCCCGCCGCAGTGCGTCGGCCATGGCGCCGCCACCGCCGCCGCCCGCGCCCGAGTCACGGCCGCCGCGTCCGCCCTGACCGCCGCGTCCGCCTCCGCCACTTCCGCGCTGGCCCTGCTGGCCTCGCTGGTCGCCGCCTTGCCTGTCGCCCTGCCCGCGTGGACCGCTGCCCTGGCCCCCGCCTTGGGCGCCCTGGGCGCCGCCACCACCGCGCTGGCCTCCACGCTGGCCGCCGCCGCGCTGGCCACGGTTGTCGCCGCGACGGCCACCACCGCCGCCCGACTGCTCACGCCCACCGCTCCCCTGCGCCGTCTCGTCCTCAAGTCGCAGCGTGAGCGAGATGCGCTTGCGCTGCAGATCGACGTCCAGCACCTTCACGCGCACGATGTCGCCGGGCTTGACGACGTCACGCGGGTCCTCGACGAACTTGTTCGACATCGCGGAGATGTGGACGAGCCCGTCCTGGTGCACGCCCACGTCCACGAACGCTCCGAACGCCGCGACGTTGGTGACGACGCCCTCCAGGATCATCCCGGCCTTGAGGTCGGCGAGAGTGTCGACGCCCTCCTTGAACGTGGCCGTCTTGAAGGCGGGACGCGGGTCACGCCCAGGCTTCTCAAGCTCCGCCAGGATGTCGGTGACCGTCGGCAGGCCGAACGTGTCGTCCACGAACTCGGCGGGCTTGAGAGAACGCAGCACCGCCGTATTACCGATGAGCCCCTTGATGTCGTTGCCCGCCGCGTCGATGATGCGCCGCACGACCGGATACGACTCGGGGTGCACGCTGGACGCGTCCAGCGGGTCGTCGCCACCGGGAATGCGCAGGAAACCCGCACACTGCTCGAACGCCTTGGGCCCGAGCCGCGCCACGTCCTTGAGACCGGTGCGCGTGCGGAACGGCCCGTTGGCGTCGCGGTGGGCGACGATGCTGTCGGCCAGGCTCTCGCCGATGCCCGACACGCGGGTGAGGAGCGGCGCGGACGCGGTGTTGACGTCGACGCCGACCGCGTTCACGCAGTCCTCGACGACGGCGTCCAGCGAACGCGACAGCTTCACCTCAGACAGGTCGTGCTGGTACTGGCCGACCCCGATGGACTTGGGGTCGATCTTGACCAGCTCGGCCAGCGGGTCCTGGAGCCGGCGCGCGATCGAGACGGCGCCGCGCAGCGACACGTCCAGGTCGGGCAGCTCGCGCGAGGCGTACGCGGACGCCGAGTACACCGACGCGCCCGCCTCCGACACCATGATCTTGGTGAGCTTGAGGTCGGGGTGACGGGCGATGAGATCGGCCGCGAGCTTGTCGGTCTCGCGCGACGCCGTGCCGTTGCCGATCGCGATCAGATCGACATTGTGCTCGCGGCACAGCTTGGCCAGCGTCTCGATCGACTCGTCCCACTTGCGCCGCGGCTCGTGCGGGAAGATCGCGTCCGTGGCGACGACCTTGCCGGTGGCGTCCACGGCGGCGACCTTCACGCCGGTGCGCAGGCCCGGGTCGAGGCCGAGCGTGGTCCGCGTGCCGGCCGGGGCGGCCAGCAGCAGGTCGCGCAGGTTGGCGGCGAACACCTTGACCGCCTCGTCCTCCGCCTCCTGCCGCAGCCGCGTCCGCAGGTCGATGCCCAGGTGCACGAGAATGCGCGTGCGCCAGGCCCAGCGCACCGCGTCGGAGAGCCAGCGGTCCGCGGGCCTGCCCTGGTCGACGATCGCGAAGCGCCGCGCGATCTCGGCCTCGTACGAGCTGCGCTTGCCCGGGTCGGCCTCGTCGACCGGCTCCGGCTCCATGTCGAGGTCGAGGACCTCCTCCTTCTCCCCGCGGAACAGCGCGAGGATCCGGTGCGAGGGCAGCTTGGTGAACGGCTCGGCGAAGTCGAAGTAGTCGGAGAACTTGGCGCCCGCCTCCTCCTTGCCTTCGCGGACCTTGGACACGACTCGGCCGCGCGACCACACCTGCTCGCGCAGCGTGCCGATGAGGTCGGCGTCCTCGGCGAAGCGCTCGACCAGGATGGCCCTGGCGCCCTCCAGCGCCGCCGCCGCGTCGGCGACGCCCTTCTCCTCGTCCACGTAACCGGCGGCCGCGGCCTGCGGGTCGTTCGACGGGTCGGCCAGCAGCAGCTCGGCGAGCGGTTCCAGCCCCGCCTCGCGGGCGATCTGGGCCTTGGTACGGCGTTTGGGCTTGTACGGGAGGTAGATGTCCTCCAGCCGGGCCTTGGACTCCGCGCCCATGATCTGGGCGCGGAGCTCGTCGGTCAGCTTGCCCTGCGACTCGATCGACTCGAGGATCGCGGTGCGCCGTTCCTCCATCTCGCGCAGGTAGCGCAGCCGCTCTTCGAGCGCGCGCAGCTGCGCGTCGTCGAGCGCGCCGGTCGCCTCCTTGCGGTAGCGGGCGATGAACGGCACCGTCGATCCGCCGTCGAGCAGGTCGACGGCGACCTGTACCTGCCCCTCGCGGACGCCGAGCTCATCGGCGATCCGCCGGCTGATCGAGACCGGCGCGACGCCGGTGGTGCCTGTCTGGCTGATGGACGCTGTCACGAGTGGAATCCCGCTCTCTTCCCCTGGATATCGCCTGAGCATTGTCCAGGAACGGGCGTCACTTGTCGCGCGGAGGCCCGTGAACGGGACTCCGCTGCCCGTCCCAGGGGGTTCCTTGGGCGTCCCGCGGGGTTCCCTGGGCGTGCCAGCCCTGCCGCTGTTCGCGCCGAGGGCGGCGAACGGGCTGGACAGGCCACCAGTTGGCCGTGCCGAGCAGCGCCATCAGGGAGGGCAGGACGACGATGCGGATGACCACGGCGTCGATCAGGACCGCCACGGCGAGCCCGATGCCCATCTGCTTCATGTCCATCATGCGCATGGAGCCGAACAGCGCGAAGACCGAGATCATGATCACGGCGGCGCTGGTGACCACGCCCGCCGAGCGGGTGATGCCGTCGGCGACCGCCTGCCGGGTCGGCACGCCCGCCGCGGCCGCCTCGCGGATCCGGCTGACCAGGAAGACGTGGTAGTCCATCGACAGCCCGAAGAGCACCGCGAACAGGAACAGCGGGATCCAGGCGATGATGTGCCCGGTGGAGGTGAAGCCGAGCGTCCCCTCGGCCCAGGTGTGCTGGAAGACGAGCACGAGCGCGCCGAACGAGGCGCCCACCGACAGCAGGTTGATGAAGATCGCGGTGAGGGCGACGACGACGGAACGGAACATCACCGCCATCATCACGAACGTCAGGAGCAGCACGAACCCGATGACCAGCGGCAGCCGTTCCTCCAGGCGCACGCCGAAGTCGTGGCTGTCGGCGGCCTCTCCGCCGACCCAGTGCTCGGCTCCGGCGACCTTGCCGGCAGTAGCGGGCAGCAGGTCGGTGCGGAGCTTCGTCACAGCGTCCTGTGCCTGGGCGGAGTTGACGGCGTACGGGGAGGCCAGGACGAGCGTGTGCACGCGACGATCGGCTGACTCACGCACTTGAGCCGTGGTCGGGGCAAAGAGCCGGTCGTCACGCGTCTTGACGGCCAACTGGCCAAGGGCCTGCTTGGCTTCGGCAGCTCGTTCGGCCGGAGCACGGACGACGACGAGGTGGGACGTGGACTCGCCAGGGAACGCGGCGGTCAGCCGGTCATAGGTCTGCATGGCGGGGATGGCGCGGGGCAGCTCGTCGGCGGTGGTCGACTTGAGGTCCATTCCCAGGGCGGGGAGCGCCAGGGCCACGAGCGCGAGCACCGAGACCAGCAGCGTCGCCGCCGGGTGACGGAGCGCCGGGCGCAGCAGCGCCGGCCACAACCGGGGCGGCCCCTGTCGCGTCGCGGTCAGCCGCCAGACGAACGGCACGCGGGGACGATCGACGCGTGGGCCGAGCTTGGCCAGGACGGCCGGGAGCACGGTGACCGAGCCGAGCATCGCCACCGCGACGACGATGATGGCCGCCGAGGCGAGGGACGTGAAGACGACATGGCCGGTCAGGAACAGCCCGGCCATCGAGACGATCACGGCGACGGCGGAGACGACGACGGCGTGCCCGGACGTGGCCGCGGCGATCTCGATCGCGTCGAGGTGGCCGCGTCCCTTCGCGCGCTCCTCACGTTCGCGCCGCAGGTAGAAGAGCGAGTAGTCGATGCCGACCGCCAGCCCCATCAGCGAGATCATGCTGGTCGCCGTGTCGTACATCGGCAGCAGGTGGGAGATCAGCGAGGTCAGCCCGACGGCGCCGAGCACCGAGGTGATCGCCAGCAGCAGCGGCACGCCCGCGGCGATGACGGCGCCGAAGGCCACCAGCAGGATGATCAGCGTGATCGGCAGCCCGAACATGTCGGCCTTGAGTAGATCCTCGACGATGAGCTCGCCGAGGCCCCGCGGGATGGAGGCGTCGCCCGCCTGCTCGATCCGCAGGCCGGGATGGGCCCGCTGGACCTCCGCGGTCTGCGCGAGCAGCGGCTCGACCCGGTCCTTGGCCGTCTCCGGGTCGCCGCGCATGGTGACGGGGAGCAGCACCGCGTCGCCCTTGGGCGACGGGGAGGGCCGCCCCACGGCGGCGACCTCGGGCAGCTTCCGCATCCGCTGGGCGACCTCGCCTGCGGCTTGGGCGGCCTGGGCCTGGTCCAGCGTCCCCTTCCGTGCCGAGATGAGGACGTTCTCCCCTGCCGGTTCGGGGACGCCGTGATCGTGCGCGACCCTCGCGGCGCGTCCGGACTCGCCCGTCCCCTGGTCGATCAGCGTCGCCTTCTGCGTCCCGGTCGCACCGCCGATGACCAGGCAGGCCACCACGAACGCGAGCCACAGGCCGATCGCCCGCCACGGATGGACGGCGCTCCAGCGCGCCACCCGGACCGTCGGTCCCTGCTTCGGGGCCCGCCTCGACCCTCGTCCGCCCTCCAGTTGCGTGTTCATCGTTCGCCCTTCGCTGCTCGCCGTCGCGGTTCAGAACTCAGTCGCGGTTCGGAACTCATGACGTCGATGCTCTTGCGGGGCGGGCCGGCGGGCACTGGCCTCAGCTCCCCCTCGGAGGTAGGGATTCACCTCCCCTTTTTCACGTCCGAACGGGGACCTAGCACTACCCATTCGCGGCGGTGGACGGACCAGAATGAGGCGATCGGCGGAGTTCGACCGGACAGGCCGAGAGGGAGGCAGGGACAGTGAGTGACCGCGACGAAAGCGGCGCCCCCGAGGGGGCGGTCCACCGCTGGTTTCTCTCGGGGGTACGCGGCCTGATCCAGGTGGTGCTCTCGCAGGCGGCGAACATCCCGCTGTTCGTGCTGGCCGTGGTGTCGTTCGCGCTGATACCCATCGGCGTCGGCGTCTTTCTGCTGCCGCCGGTAATGCTCGCGCTGCGCGCGCTGGCCAACCAGCAGCGGGCATGGGGCGCCGAGTGGTCGGACGTGACGATCCCGGTGCCGTACCGGCCCGAGCCCGCGTCGGCCAATCCGTTCCGCCGGCTGGGCTGGCTGCTCGGCGATCCGGCGACGTGGCGCGACGTGCTGTGGTCGCTGCTGAACGCCCCGGTCGGGCTGCTGCTCGGGCTCCTGCCGGCCGCCCTGGTGGTGTACGGCGTGGAGGGCGTCATCGTCGCGCCGTTGCTCGCCGAGATCACGGACTACGGCTGGGGCCCGTTCTGGACGCTCCAGGACTGGGGACTGGTCGGCATCGTCGGCTCGATCATCGGGGGCCTGGCGCTCACCGCGATCGGCCTGCTGACGGGCCCGCGCATTCTGCGGGCGCACGCGCTGTTCAACCGTTCGCTCCTCGCGCCCACGCGTGGCGCGCTGGAGCAGCGCGTCCAGCGGCTCACCGAGACGCGGTCGGAGACCGTGGACGCGTCGGCGGCCGAACTGCGCCGGATCGAACGCGACCTGCACGACGGCGCGCAGGCCCGCCTCGTGGCGCTCAGCATGAACATCGGGTTGGCCGGGGAGCTGATGAAGCACGACCCCGAGGCCGCTCAGAAGCTGCTCGTCGAGGCGCGCGAAGCCAGCGGCACGGCTCTCACCGAGCTGCGTGACCTGGTGCGCGGCATCCATCCGCCGGTGCTGGCCGAACGTGGCCTGGACGGCGGCGTGCGGGCCCTCGCCCTGTCGTTGCCGCTGCCCGTTGACGTCGAGATCGACCTGCCGGGACGGCCGGTGGCCCCGGTGGAGTCGGCCGCCTACTTCGCCGTCGCCGAGATCCTCGCCAACGTCGCCAAGCACAGCGGCGCCAACCGCGCGTGGATCGACATCCACCACGCGAACGGCGCGCTCAAGATGATCGTGGGCGACGACGGCCTCGGCGGGGCCGACCTCGCCGCGGGCACGGGGATGCGGGGAATCGAACGCAGGCTGGGCGCATTCGATGGGACCATGGTCGTGACCAGTCCGCGGGGCGGACCCACCGTCGTGACCATGGAGATCCCGTGCGCGTTGTCATCGCCGAGGACCTTGCCCTCCTCCGGGATGGACTGATCCGCCTGCTGGAGGCGTTCCAGTTCGAGGTCGTCGAGGCCGTCGACAACGGGCCGTCGCTGCTCCGCGCGCTGACGACCCACCGTCCGGACGTGGCCGTGGTCGACGTGCGCCTGCCGCCGACGTTCACCGACGAGGGCCTGCGGGCGGCGCTGGAGGCGCGCAAAGAGATCCGCGGCCTGCCCGTCCTGGTCCTGTCGCAGCACGTCGAGCAGCTGTACGCGCGCGAGTTGCTGAGCGACAGCTCGGGTGGCATCGGCTACCTGCTCAAGGACCGCGTGTCGGACGTGAGCCAGTTCGTCGACGCCGTCCGCCGGGTCGCCGACGGCGGCACCGCGCTCGACCCCGACGTGGTCGCCCAGCTCCTCACGCGCCGCGCCCGCGAGGAGCCGCTCCAGGCGCTGACCCCGCGCGAGCGCGAGGTGCTGGAGCTGATGGCCGAGGGACGGTCGAACGCGGCGATCGCCGGCAAGCTCTTCATCACCGAGAAGGCGATCAGCAAGCACACCAACAACATCTTCGGCAAGCTCAACCTGCCGCCGTCCGAAGACGACAACCGCCGCGTCCTGGCCGTCCTGGCCTACCTCAACGGATGACCGCTCACCGCGTCCACGGCGCGACGACGCGTTCGGCGGCCTTGGGAGCCAGATCGCACGCGTCCTCCGGGCCCTTGCCGTCCGGGTTGTAGACCTGGCCGCCCGCCTGCGCGACCACCACGGCCGCGAAGCCGTGCTCGGTGAAGACCTGGCGGGGCACATCAGCGGGCATCACGAGGCTGTCCCCCACCTCAACAGCGATCCGTTCATCACCCAACTGAACGGTGGCGCCGCCCTCCACGAACGTCCACACCTGCTCGGTGTCGAAGGCGTGCAGGGGGCCTTCGCGGTCGGGCAGCATGTCCACCCGCCACATCGCCGTTCCCGCCCCGCCCTGTGTGGGCGAGGCAAGGGTCGTCATGACGCCGTTGGGCGTTTCGGTGCGTCGTACGTCTTTCGCAAGAATCAAGGTCATGGGGTGTCTCCTTCAGGCGATCCAGGGCGGGAGCATCTTGTCGGTACTGCCGGGCATCGACGCCTGGGCTCCGGCGGACGCGGCCACAACGGCGACGAACCCCTCGGCCCCAGCGGACACTTGCCGGACGACATCAGCCGGCATGACGACGGTGTCCCCCTTGGCGACGGTCAAGGTCTCACCGTCCAGGCGGATGGCCGCGGCGCCCTCCAGGAACGTCCATACCTGCTCGGCGTCGATGAGGTGCTCGGGCCCGGCGGCCCCGCCGGCACTCTCCACCCGCCACATCGACAGGCTGGTGCCGCCCTGGGTCGGCGAGGCGAACGTGGTCATCACGCCGGCGGGGGTCTCGGTGCGCCGGGCTTCGGTGTCGCGGATCAGAGTCATGCGCGGTCTCCCTTAGAATTCGTCAACGTGGTTGTCCATATAGTTAACGAGGTTGTCTTTCATGTCAAGTCCCGACGCGCCCGGCTTCGAACTCCCGCTGCGGCTCCTGCTCGGCTTCCGCGTGATCATCGATGAGCTCCACGCCGAACTGGCCCGGCGCGGGCACCCGGGACTGAAGCCCATGTACGGCTTCGCCTGCCAGGCCATCGGCGCCGGGGCGACCGCGGTCGAGCTCGGCCGCAGGATGGGCGTCTCGAAACAGGCGGCCGGCAAGACCATCGACCAGCTGGCGAAGCTGGGCTACGTCGAACGCGCCACCGACCCCGCCGACGCCCGCCGCAAGATCGTCCGCCTCACCCCGCGCGGCGTCGAGAGCCTGACCCTCTCCGCGCAGATCTTCGACCAGATCCGCGCCCGCTGGGTCGAGTCCCTGGGCGCCGACCGCGTCCGCGCGATGGAGCAGGACCTGCGCACGATGACCCCGCCGAACCCGTTCCAGCTGGACATGCCCCGCTGGTTCGGCACCTTCTGAGAGCAACCGGGCACTTGGTGAAAAGTCGCCAGTCAAGCACAGTCGGCGCTATTCATTTGTGCCGTGTGACACAAATCAGTGCTACCACCTGAAATCTTAGTGGACTCGACGAAAACCGGGCCCGCCGAGCCAACAACGCATCACTGGTAACAAGAAAAGAAGTGGTCGATAACGCCGGGTCACCGAAGCCAAAGCGCAGCGTGCGCACCACGGCACGCCATCAGGCGAGGTCCAGTTCACCGCCTTGGATCCGGGTCGCGAGGCGGCCCCACTCAGCAGGGGTGATGGCAAGCACCTGACCGTGCCTGTCGCGCGAGTCCCTGAACAGCACAATGTCACCTAGACGAGCGATTTCGACGCAATCGCCTTGACCAGCACTGAAGTGACTCTTCCGCCATGCAACCGAGGCGCACCAGTTCGGCCGGGCAATCATCCACGACCCTCCGTTCGCCGCGTCGGCCCATCCTGCCGGCGAATCTGGCCGGACCACACCCGATCACAAGAATCAGGCAGGGCACACTGGGCCCACGACCTTGTGGGTGATTTTCGACCATAAGTGTAAACGGTTCATCATTCACCGCATACAGACAGCGGAAGATCATGCAACGCCTCGCCGCACACCGGTCCTTCGCCCGGCGGCGAGGCGGCAAGCGCCGGACGCATGCCCGGCCATGGCCGTCTCAGGCCGTCACAGAGGGCCGAGTCGGGCCGTCACGACATCTCCTCGGCCGCGGTCAGCAGCAACTCCCGCGACCCCTCCGCGGACAGCGCCACCTCCAGGAGGGATTCGAAGTTCGCGGCGAACTCGCCGATCTGGGGGTCATCGCCCATGATCATCGAGATCTCGCGGCCGGTGTCGAGATAGAGCATGTCGGAGAGGCCGCCCTCGAACTCCAGCAGGGTGAAGGGACCGGTGAGGCCCGGATGCTCGCCCGCCTCGAAGGGGATGATCCGGAAGGTGAGCCGGTCGTCCTGCTCGACCAGGTCGGCGATGTGCCGGAGCTGGGCCGGCATGATGGCCGGGTCACGGCTCTTGCCGACGTGCCGGCGGATGACCGCCTCGTCGACCACGAAGTAGCGGCGCGGCGGCGTCGAGCGCTTCGCCATCTCCTCCCGGCGCCGCATCCGGAGATTGACCGCCGCCCCGACCCTCGCCTCGGAGATCAGGGCCGCGGTCTGCGCCTCCGAGTACTCGCGGGTCTGCAGCAGGCCCGGCACGACCGAGGTCTGGAACTGGCGGATGAAGGCAGCGCCGGCCTCGTATCCCACATAGTTGAGGTAAGTGAGCGGGCTCTCGCCCTTGAACTCGTTCCACCAGGCCGGCGCCCGCGCTCCGCGATTGAGCGCATGGAGCTTCTCGCGCTGACTCTCCGACGTGACCCCGTACAGGGTGAGCAGGGCGTCCAGATCGACCTTCGTGATCGAGCTCCGCCCGCCCTCCACCCTGATCAACTTGGACGGCGACCACTCCAGCTCATCGGCCACCTGTTCTTGGGTCAGCGATTTATCCCTGCGAATACGGACCAGGTCGCTACGGAGCATCGCACTCTGCACGACCGGACCTTGGTCTACCGCCATGATCGTGACCCACCCTCCGTAGTCAGCACCATCAAACCAGTAGTCTTCCGGGCAGGTAACGAGGTGCCAGGTAGCATTTCGCCGTCTGCCGGAATAGCTTGTTCACACTCGCGCGCGGTGGGGACACGGGTTTACCGATCGCTCTATCGCATCTGAGCGCTCAGCACAACCCCTGACCGCCAGCGTGAGGTGCCGATGCTACCCACCAGAGTGCTAGGTGGCAAACTACGCACCTCTATTTCAGTCGGAACCAGTCTGTCATGTCACAATATGATAGACTCTCGATTGATCTTTATCGCGAGCCTCCGGCCGCACAGCCGGGCCGAGCGAGATCACCACAAGCGGCAGCCGGGCAGATTCGGACAGACCCGTGGATTTGCGGGCATCCGCGTCCATCTCGAAACGCATCAACGATGCTCGAGGAGGCGACCTTGCATCACGGTCACCGATCGCGGCACGCACAAAGGGCCGCACCCGTCTGGCACTGATCCGAAGGTGTCCAGCCACAGGGATCAGCGCGACGAATGCGACCCTCCACACCGTTCACACATTCGTTTTCGTCAGGCCGGCCACATGGCGTGCCGCAGGCACTTCATACCGGCCGGTTTCCGTAAAGCGGAACGGACGGGCGGCCTCAAACCGACCATCCGGCGCCTGACCTTGCGAATGTGCATACCGGTTTCCCCATGGTAGCCACGCCCCGGCGGGCTACCAAGGGCGGAACCGTGCTGTCGGCATCGCGGCCATCGGACCTGGGAGAACGGCCACTGGCTGCTTCCGGCCACCGCGGAATTCGGAACTCTTGAACCACACAGAGGCTCCCCCATGCACACGCGAAAGCACGTTCCAGGAAAGGCTGAACAGACCGTTCAGAGCCCCATCAAGCCCGCCTGTCTAGAACGGCCCCGTGACCACCGCCTGAATGTACGGATCGGTATCCGGGAACGGGACCGCGTTCACGAATCGGCGTTCTCGACCGCGTTGTCCGTGCTGAGCGGCCTCGGTCCGGTCGGCACCGCCCTGCTGGTCAGCCTGTCCGCCGGTCGCGCTGATCCCGTCGAGGTGGCGGCGGTGTTCTGCGCGGCCGCCCTCCTGATCCGATGGCTCGTCAACTGGACCCGGCTGCTCGCGAGCATCCGTGACACCTGGGCGATCGTCGAACCGGCCTATCAGGTGTACGGGCCGCACGGGCCCGGCCCCTACCCGGGTTCGCCGGCTCCGAGGCTCGCCGTCGATCCCCCCTGGGCTTCCGGGCGCCCGGGCGGCGACACCTTCTGGGACTCGCTGAGCGAGGGCGAGAGGAACGCGCTGCGCTCGGTCGCCACGTCCCGGACGTTCGCGCTCGGCGCGACGCTCTTCCGCGAGGGCGAACAGGCCGACTTCGTGGTGATCATCCGCTCCGGCCGGACGAAGATCTACGTCATCGAGAACGGCCGCGAACGGCTGCTCGCCGAGCGCGGGCCGGGCCAGTTGATCGGCGAACGGGCCGCGCTCCAGGTCAACGTGCGCTCCGCGACGGTCGTCGCCGTCGACACGGTCGAGGCCCTCATCCTCACGACCCCGGACTTCGCGAACTTCATCAGCGCCCATCCGCACGTGCTCGGGATCGTGGAAGGCCAGATCTACGACCGGCTGACCGAGCGGCCGGGAGAAGACCCCGACGCTCCCGCCACCGGCGGCCACTCCGGGAGCGAGGGCGGCTTTCCGCACTTGGACGGGCACCACTGCACCATCCTCAGGACCGACATCGTGGGCTTCGCATCTTCCGTCCGGACGGCGGACGACCGCCTGTTCATCCAGGAGACCCACCTGGCGATGACGCGGGAGAGCTTCAGGCGCGCCGGAATTCCGTGGGACGCCTGCTATCTCCGGCACAGCGGCGACGAACTGCTCCTCGTGGCCCCGCCGACCGTCCCGACCGCTCGCGTCGTCGAGGCGCTCGGCCTGCTCTACTCGCTGCTGAAGGACTACCACCGCCGTGCGAAGCCGGCCGTTCAGATCCGGCTGCGCGCCTCCGTCGACGTCGGGCCGCTGACCACCAACGAGGGCGGGCCCGCCGGGGATCCGCTGATCCACTCGACCAGGCTGCTGGACGCGGGCGTGCTCCGCCGCTCCATGGCCGAGACCGAGGCGCTGCTGGGCGTGCTCGCGTCGACCTACGTGTACGAGAGCGTGATCAAGAACATGGACCCGGACGGGTACCGCCAGGTGCGGGCCAAGGTCAAGGAGACGCGGCTGGTCGCGTGGATGCGGCTCAGCGGCCCGGCGCTGGCCGCGTGATCGGACACTTTAAGATCACAAGTCCCGGAAGATCACAAGTCCCGGTGAGAGGATGCGCATGGCGCAGGTGAGGATCTACGGGCGGCGGGATGTGTGGGTTGAGCGGGAGTTGATCCGGGCGTTCTATGAGCGCCTCTGTCCCGTGCTCGGGCTCGACCCCGATGATCTGGAGCTCACGATCGTGGAGATGCCCAAGGTGAACTGGGGCATTCGTGGCGTTCCGGCGGACGAGCTCACGCTGTCGTATCCCGTCACCCTCTGATCGCCGCGCGAGATAAGCCGAGGTGAGTCAGCCGCTCTAGACCGGGGTGGTGGTATTTCGGTCTGGTTTTGACTCCGGTTTCGGATTGTCTTTTGGGGTGCGTTCGGAGAGGGGCGGGTGAACGTCCGCAGGCAGCCGACAGGACCAGCGCGGCCTGGTGAAGTGCGGTGTCACGAAGTCTTGAAGGCGTGCGGGGGCGAGGTTACGATCGCCGCAATTCTTAGGAAACTTTCCTAAGAATGATCGGGGTTCCTGTTGGTTCGGGGTGAGCTGAACGAGGAGAACCATGTCCAGACCCCGCGGACGGCGAGCGATCGGGCTGGCCGGCGCATTGATCATCGTGATGGGCGGTTCGCTGGCCGTGGCGCCCGCGGCGTCGGCGGCGGCGGTGACCGCGACCTGTACCAAGACCTCGGACTGGGGCACCGGCTTCGGCGGCCAGTGCACGGTCAAGAACGGTACCTCGGCGTCGATTTCCAGCTGGAAGGTCGAGTTCGACCTGCCGGCCGGGACGGCCATCGGCTCTACCTGGGACGCGACCAAGGCCGTCTCGGGCGACCACTACACGTTCACCAACGCGGGCTGGAACGGCACGGTCGCCGCGGGCGCGTCGGCGAGCTTCGGCTTCAACGGCACCGGGTCCGGCTGGATCTCCGGTTGCAAGGTCAACGGGGGTGTCTGCGACGGTAGCGGTTCCGGGGATACTCAGGCTCCTGGTGTTCCCGGCAACCTGCGGTCTACAGGTAAGACGTCCAGCAGTGTCTCGCTGGCCTGGAACGCCTCCACTGACAACGTCGGCGTCACCGGATACGACGTTTATCGCGGCAGTTCCTTGGCGGATACGGTGAGTGGTACGAGCGCCACGGTTTCTGGGCTCTCGCCCAGCACCGCCTACTCGTTCACCGTCAAGGCGCGCGATGCGGCCGGGAACACCTCTGGCGCCTCGAACGCCGTGAGCGTCACCACGGATGCGGGGTCTGGCTCTGGCGGCGACAAGGTCATCGGGTACTTCGCCCAGTGGGGCGTCTACCAGCGCGCCTACCACGTCAAGAACATCGACACGAGCGGCTCCGCGGCCAAGCTCACCCATATCAACTACGCGTTCGGCAACGTCCAGAACGGCCGCTGCACCATCGGCGACAGCTACGCCGACTACGAGAAGGCCTACACCGCTGGCGAGAGCGTCGACGGCGTGGCCGACACGTGGGACCAGCCTCTGCGCGGCAGCTTCAACCAGCTGCGCAAGCTGAAGAAGAAGTACCCGAACCTCAAGGTCATCTGGTCGTTCGGCGGCTGGACCTGGTCCGGCGGCTTCGGCCAGGCCGCGGCCAACCCCGGCGCGTTCGCCGACTCCTGCTACTCGCTGGTCGAGGACCCGCGCTGGGCGGACGTGTTCGACGGCATCGACATCGACTGGGAGTACCCGAACGCCTGCGGCCTGACCTGCGACACCAGCGGGCCCGCCGCGTTCAAGAACCTCATGTCGGCGCTGCGGGGCAAGTTCGGCTCCAATAATCTGGTGACCGCCGCGATCACGGCGGACGGGTCGAACGGCGGCAAGATCGACGCGGCCGACTACGGGGGCGCGGCGCAGTACGTCGACTGGTACCTGCCGATGACGTACGACTTCTTCGGCGCGTTCGCGCCGCAGGGCCCGACGGCGCCGCACTCGCCGCTCACCTCGTACCCGGGCATCCCGCAGCAGGGCTTCAACAGCGACGCGGCGATCCAGAAGCTCAGGTCCAAGGGCGTCCCGGCGAACAAGATGCTGCTCGGCATCGGCTTCTACGGCCGCGGCTGGCAGGGCGTCACGCAGAAGGAGCCGGGCGGGACCGCCACCGGCGCCGCGCCGGGCACCTACGAGCAGGGCATCGAGGACTACAAGGTCCTCAAGGGGCGCTGCCCGGCCAACGGGACGGTCGCGGGCACCGCGTACGCCTACTGCGGCAACCAGTGGTGGAGCTACGACACCCCGTCCACCATCGGCGGCAAGATGACCTACGCCAAGAACCAGGGCCTGGCCGGGTCGTTCTTCTGGGAGCTCAGCGGCGACACCGCCAATGGCGAGCTCATCACCGCCATCAGGAACGGCCTCGGCTGACGACGCGGCCTCTGCCGATGTCGAGCTGAGGCTCGGGCCCCTGACCTACCGCGCGGGTCAGGGGCCCGCCCATTTCACCCGCGCAGCTCGTCCAGGATCTTGGCCCGCTCGTCGGGGTTCCGCCGCAGATAGCCGATCCAGCCCGAGCCCGCGCTCTCGTAGGCGCGCAGCACGAGGTCCAGCGACGCCGCGACGCCGGCCGGACCGCGTCCGAGCAGCTCATTGGCGATCACGACGCCTTCGGCGAACGGGATCTGGTCCTCTGCCATCCGGCGCAGGGAGCCGTCCAGGCCTTTCTCTGCCCGAAGGGTCTCGTAGAGAGTGGTGCGGGGGCGCAACAGCTCCGCGCGCCGCGTGTACTCCTGCTCCGGAAGGTCGCTCTCGGCAGTGAAGGTCGGCGTCAGCGCAGAGGTGAGCTGAGAGTGGTAGTCCTCACGTGTCCCCGGCAGACCCGGGTACTCCTTCTGGAACTCCTCCCAGTCCACTTCCAGGCGGTTCACGTCCGCGAGGGTGGGCAGGTGCCTGACGCGCGCCGGATCGCCCGCGACCATCGCCTCCACCAGGAGCCTGTAGCCGAGGCGCGTGTGCCGGGCGAGGAGCCACGCGTCGTAGAGGTCCTTGCCCTGCGGGTACATGTCGTCCAGCAGCCACATCACCTTCCACGCCAGCGAGAGCTCTGGCGACGCCGCCTGGAGGAGTGCGGGTTCCCCACCGTCGTACTGCGGAACCTCCGTTGGCTCTGGCTCGGCGGGCAGATGCTCGTTGAAGACGAAGTCGAGCTGCACGTTCCCCGGTGGCAGGCCCTCGGCCTTCCATGGCAGGACGAGGCGCCGTCCAGGCACGCGGTCGTACGTCCAGATGTCCTCGCTCACCGCGCCCTGCGCGTTCAGCCGGACGTCGTCGGACATGGCCTCCGCGCCTTGCGCGATGCCGTCGAGCATCTCCTTCGTCCGGTGCTCGGCCATCTGCCATGCCCGTGGAACGACGACGAAGTCGAGGTCGCCGGGCTCACGCGCGAGGTCTCCGTACCAGGCGCGCAGCAGGACGCTCCCGCGCAACACCAGATGGTCGGCCCACCGCGACCGCGCGATCGCCGCGAGGACATGGTCGACGGCACGCCGCCGCGCCGCGTACCACCGCTCCCCCGCCTCCGCCGAAGCGAAGAGCGGGTCACCGGCGCGCATCGCCATCGGGTGTTGTCTGAGCGCCGGGTCGAACACCGGCCGCTGCAGAGCGCCGGGCACCGGACGCAGCGTCGTGGGCAGCCCGAGGCGTGCGCGCGTGACCGCGTCCAGACCTTCCTGCGGCACCTCCGCGTCGGCGGGCCAGGGGCCCCAGTTCAGCCCCTTCCAGGTAGAGCTCATCGTCCATTCCTCCCTTCGCCGATCCAGTCGATCCAGCCGTCGTCCAGTGACTCGTCGTCGTCGAAGACCACGTACTCGCGTTCGACCGACGCGATCTCATGCCGCGCCGTCTTCAGCGCGGTGGTCAGTGCTTCCAGCCGCGCGCCCGCCGTGCCCGCGCCAACGTCACGGCGGCGCTGGGTGACGAAGCGCTCTTGGCGGCCGTCCGCACGGACGCGGCGCGCGTTGCGCGACAGGTGCGCGCCGTGCGGGACGACCAGTGCCGTCAGCGCCGCGAGGTCCGTGCCAGCCGCGGCCGCGTCGAGCACGAGCTTGACGTGGTGCTCGAAGTAGCGGCCGGGGGCGTGCGGCTCGTCATCGGAGCCCGGCACGCCCGCGTTCCAGGGAGCGGCTTCGATCTTGGTGCGGGTGACCGTGAAGCCCGCCCGCCGCAGGTCGGCGGCAGTGCTCGCCGTGAGGCTGCGCGCTTCGGGGAGCGTTCCGGCGGCGCGGAGCGTCACCATCGGCTGCGAGGGCGTCCGGCCGCGCGCCAGCACGATGTGAGCGACCTTGAGCCCGCGCGGCGCGGCCCAGTCGTCGAGCGTGCCGGCCCCGGCGGCCCCGGTCGCCACCGTCAGGTGGGCCTCGAAGTCACCGGCGAAATCCTGTAATGCGTCCACGAAGGGGATGGTCCCAGAGTGCGCCGCGTGCGGGCATCCGGGTTTTTGATCTCCCGCTCCGGGAATGTCGGCCGTCCGTGACAGGCTGTCACCGATGGCGGACGGACGAGCACGACGAGCGGAGGCGGCAGGCCCATGACGGACTGGAAGCTCGGCGAGACCTATCAGAGCAATTCGGGAGAAGTCCGATGGGATGCCTTCGGTGCGGGCGAGCCGCTCGTCCTGCTGCACGGCACGCCGTTCTCGTCGTACGTGTGGCGCCGCCTGGCGAAGGCTCTCGGCGCCGGCAGACGGGTGTACGTGTGGGACATGCCCGGCTACGGGTCATCGGAGATGGCCGCGGGGCAGGACGTCTCGCTGGGCGCTCAGGGACGTGTGTTCGCCGAACTCCTCGCGCACTGGAGGCTCGACGAGCCGCAGGTGGTGGCCCACGACTTCGGCGGCGCCGTGGCGCTGCGCGCCCATCTGCTGCACGGCGTCCGCTATCGCAGGCTCGCGGTGGTCGACCCGGTGGCGCTCGCGCCGTGGGGTTCGCCGTTCTTCCGGCTGGTGCGAGACAGCGCCGAGGTGTTTGAGCGGCTCCCGCCCCATCTGCACCGCGCGCTCGTGCGGGAGTACGTGTCGACCGCGAGCGGCCCGGGGCTGCATCCGGCGACGCTCGACGCGCTCGTCCAGCCGTGGCTCGGGGACGCCGGGCAGCCCGCGTTCTACCGCCAGATCGCCCAGTCGGAGCAGCGCTTCACGGACGAGATCCAGGGGCGCTACGGCGAGCTCGACCTGCCGGTGCTCGTCTGCTGGGGCACCGACGACTCGTGGATACCGGTCGCCAGGGCCCACGAGCTGGCCGCCGCCATCCCCGGCGCCCGGCTCCGCCTCATCGAGGGGGCCGGGCACCTGGTGCAGGAGGACGCCCCGGCGGAGCTCACCGCGGCTCTGCTCGACTTCCTGGCATGACCCGGTTCCTGTCATGGATCCGGGCCAGGTCGCCGGCGCGTTCAGTCTGTCTGCAGCGCGGCCTGGATTTCCAGAATGAGCTGCAGCTTCTCGCCGAGGGCCAGCGCGCCGCCCGGGATGGTGGCGGTGTCGCCCACGCCGAAATCGGTGCGGTTGAGCTCACCGGTGGCCGTGAAGCCCACCCGCGCACCCTTGAACGGGTCGTCCTGCCGGAAGACATCGGGGCCGAAGCCGTCGATCTCCAGCCGGAGCGGCACCTCCCGGGTGATCCCGCGCAACGTGAGCTCGCCGTCGAGCACGAACGCGTCGCCGTCCGGGCGCAGGCCGGTCGAGCGGTAGGTCATCGTCGGGTGCGCGGCGACGTCGAGGAAGTCGGCCGAGCGCACGTGCTCGTCGCGCTGGGCGTTGCCGGTGCTGATCGAGGCGAGGTCGATGGTCGCGGTCACGCTCGACTCCAGCGGGTTCTCCGCCGTCACGATACGACCCTCGACGCCGGTGAACTGGCCGCGGACCTTGTTGAGCATCATGTGCCGGATCTTGAAGCCGACGTCGGAGTGGGCCGGATCGATGGTCCAGGCGCCGGCGACATAGCCGGGGATCTCGACAATCTCGACCGTCATGGTGTCTCCTTAGGGCATGAGAAGGAAGAAGGTTCTCTTTCGTATGTCACTCTCAAAGAGGAACCGTCTCCATCCTGCAAAGACCCTTCGCGGGGACACAAGAAGGCACTAATTTCTGCCACAGGCACACGGAGGGAACCGTGGACGTCAGCGCGTTCCAGGAGCGCCGGCCCGAGCTCTGCGAGACGCACCGGGTCCTCGACCGCATCGGCGACAAGTGGTCGCTCTACACGATCACCGTGCTCGGCACCGGCACCAAACGGTTCACCGAGCTCAAGCGCGAGGTCGAGGGCATCAGCCAGCGCATGCTCACCGCCACACTTCGCGGGCTGGAACGCGACGGCATCGTCACCCGCACCGTCTACCCGGTGATCCCGCCGCGCGTCGAATACACGCTCACGCCCCTCGGGCACACCCTCGTGGACGCGGTCGGCTCCCTCATGGCCTGGGCCGAGTCGCACATGGAAGAGATCGCCCTCGCCCGCAAGTCCTACGACTCCCGCGACGCCTGACGCCACCCCACCGAAGACCGGCGCCTCCCGCCCATTGCCGACGCCGCACGCCGAGGGCCGAGAGCACTCCCGCCGAGGGCCGACGCCGGACGCCGAGGGCCGAGGGCCATCTCGCCGAGGGCACTCTCGCCGAGGGCTGACGGCCGCCCGTTCGCGCCGTATCGTCCGAATCACGACGGCGGAAGGAGCATCACCGTGCTGCGCGTGTTCTGTTTCGGCAGCCTCGGGTTGACGGTCGAGGACGTCTACCTGATCGACCCCGATCCCGACCGCGGCGGCCACGAACGAGGCGTCCGCGTGGAGCTCCGCGCTGTCGACCCCCAGCCCTGGCGCGGCACCGGCAACGCCTCCCAGCGGATCGTCGTCGACCGGGCGCTCTGGCGAGCCGACTTCCTCGAATCCGTCGAGGGCGGCCCGGGCACCAAGGACCGCATGCACCACCATCCCGGCATGCGCGACAACGAGCCGGGACGCCGCGTCTTCACTCCCGACCTCACCGACGATCCGATGGCCTGGCTGGAGAAGACGCTGCGCGACCTCACGCCGCTCCTGGAGGCCGCAGGGGTCCCCGACTCCGCCGACCACCGGCGTGCCGCGAGCACCCTTCGCGACAACCTCCCCGAGGTCGTCGGCACCGTCACGACCGTCCTCAGCGAGGTCAGATCCGGCGCCCTGGCCCAGGCGCCGCCGTCCTAGACCGCCCGCGAGCGCGCGCTCACTGCATGCTCAACTGGTGCGGATGGTCGTGCGAGACCGGGCAGACGAAGATCCACAGGCCATAGCCGCGGCCGATGGTGACCTTGGCGGGATTGGCGTCCTCGAGCTCCTCGTGGTCCTCGGTGCGCCAGTGCTGCTCACCGTCCCACTCACCGCTGTCGATCTTGAGGAGCAGGTCCAGCTCCGAGCCGCAGGCGCACGCCATGGGGTAGGGATCGGTGAGGTTCCAGTTGGACCAGCCGCCCACCTTCCAGCCCTGCGCGACCGACAGCCCGTAGAAGTAGGTGGAGTCGGTCTCCTCCTCCCATTCCTCGATGCGCTGGGCCAGCTCCGGCGGGAGGAAGTCGCTGTACTGGTATTCGACGAGCTGCTCCGGGTGGACGACACACCGTTCGGGCACGTAGTTGTCCGACCCCGCGACCTCGGGCTCCGGCTGCTCGGCGAGCGGCCGGCCCACGTCCGCCGAACGACGCCACTTCAGGGTGACGGCCGGGCAGTACATCTCGTCCTCGTGGTCGAACGGGCACCACAGCACCTGCAGGAGGTCCGCGCCTTCGGGAGGCTTGAGGTCGGGGACGTCACGCGCGTACAGCTGGGCCACCGCCAGAAGGGGCACCTCCGCCGGGATCGCGGTCGGCGCACGATCGTCCAAGGCTTCGAGGCGGGCCCGGATCTCGTCGGTGAACCCGGTCTCTCCCCACGCCTCCTTCAGGATTCGACGGCGCAGCCGCTCGTCCTCGACGCTGACCAGATCGTCCGGGTCCACGGCCGCGTGCGGATCGGAGCAGACCGGCCACGGCTCATCGGCGGGCCAGAGCAGCGGGCCGCCCACCGAGCTGTCATGGACGCCCGGCTCCCCGGGCCGGGGGTGCAGGCGGGTGGTCGTCCTGGCGTACGCGGTGAGCTCGGGAAAGACGGCGGCGATGTCGACCGGCCGCGGCGGCGTCCTCACGCAATCATCCAGAAGATGTCGGGCACGGCTCTCCCCTCGTCAAGAACGTGAACGCCCAGATTACGGACATTGGGCTCCCGTCGCAGATCAGACGCCCGACAAGCTTCCGTGCTCGCCGTTCCGTCCGGGAAACGGGAAGAAGCCGGGGGCGGGGACGCGTTACCTTGGATCAAGGCGGGCCCAGGGGCCCGCGTTCACGAGCGGGAGATCTGGCAGGAATCCGATGGCCTTCCACGAGGTGGGGCGGCGAGCTATCCGCGCCGAGCTGGGGAACGAGCAGTCGTTCTCGGCCCGGCTCGGCGGTGTGCGCCGTCATCCCATCGACCTCGTGAGGCCGTTCCATGCGATCACCTGACATCCGTTCGACGTTTCTCGACTTCTTCTCCGCGCGCGACCACCGGGTCGTGCCGTCCAGCCCGCTGATCCCGGACGATCCGACGCTGCTGCTGACGGCGGCGGGCATGAACCAGTTCAAGCCGTACATGCTCGGCGAGAGCGTGCCCGGCCATCGGCGGGCGACGTCCGTGCAGAAATGCGCGCGGACGTCCGACATCGACAACGTCGGCCGCACGACCCGGCACGCGACGTTCTTCGAGATGCTGGGCAACTTCTCGTTCGGCGACTACTTCAAGGAAGAGACGATCGGCTGGGCCTGGGAGCTGCTCACCGAGCACTTCGGGCTCGATCGCGACCGGCTCTGGGTCACCGTCTATCTCGACGATGACGAGGCGGAGCGGATGTGGCGGCGCCTGGGCGTGCCGGGCGAGCGCGTCCAGCGGCTCGGCATGGCCGACAACTACTGGTCCATGAGCGTTCCCGGGCCGTGCGGGCCCTCGTCGGAGCTGCACTACGACCGGGGGCCGTCGTTCGGGCGGGAAGGCGGGCCCGCGGTGGACGGCGAGCGTTACCAGGAGATCTGGAATCTCGTCTTCATGCAGAACCTGCGCGGCGAGGGCCCGGCGAAAGAGGGCTATCCCATCGTCGGCGAACTGCCCGCCAAGAACATCGACACCGGTCTCGGCATGGACCGGCTCGCGGCGATCCTCCAGGGCGTCGACACCGTGTGCGAGACCGATCTCGTCGCGCCGACGTTCCGGCTGGTGCAGGAGCTGGCGGGACGCGAGTACCCGGGCCGCGACGGCGGCGAGGAGTCGGTCTCGTTCCGGGTCGTCGCCGAGCACGCGCGGTCGGTGGCGTTCCTCATCGCGGACGGGGTGCTGCCCGGCGGGGACGGCCGCGGCTACGTGCTGCGGCGGCTGATGCGGCGGGCGATCCGGCACGCCCGGGTGCTGGGGATCGGCGAGCCCGTGCTGGCGGCGCTCACCGGAAGCGTGATCGACAATCTGGGTTCGGCATGGCCCGAGCTGGAACGGCGGCGCGAGGTGATCCGGCAGGTCGTGGCGGCGGAGGAGGACGGCTTCGACCGGACGCTGCGGCAGGGCTCGCGGCTGCTGGACGGCGCGATCGAACGCGCGCGGACGAGCGGGTCGGGTCTCTCGGGGCGGACCGCGTTCGAGCTGCACGACACGTACGGCTTCCCGATCGACCTCACCGTGGACGCGGCGCGGGCGGCGGGCCTGAGCGTGGACGAGGACGCGTTCGGCGAGTTCCTCGAACGGCAGCAGCGCCAAGCGAAAAACGCGGAACGCGACCGCAAGGGCGGCGCGGTGGCCCGCCAGGACGCGTACCGCAGGATCGTCTCGCGGCATGGGCTCACCGAGTTCGTCGGGTACGACTCCACGCGGGCGGACGCGCGGGTGCTCGGCCTGCTGGACGGCTCCGACCTGCTCAACGAGGCGGTCGAGGGCCAGGAGATCGACGTGGTCCTGGACCGGAGCCCCTTCTACGCGGAGGCGGGCGGCCAGGTCGGCGACACCGGCCTCGTCACGACGCCGGAGGGGACGCTGGAGATCCTCGACACGCGTCCCGGCCTCGACGGTCTGCACGTCCATCGTGCGCGCGTGACCGGCGGCGCGATCCGGGCGGGCGCGGAGGCGGAGGCGGTCGTGGACGCGGAGCGGCGGGCGGCGACGGCGCGCTCGCACAGCGCCACCCACGTGCTGCACGCGATGTTGCGCCGCGTCCTCGGGGACCACGCGGCCCAGCAGGGCTCGCGGGTCGAGCCGGGCCGGCTGCGCTTCGACTTCGCGCACTTCGGCGCGGTCGAGCCCGGGGCGCTCACCACCGTGCAGACGCTGGTCAACGACTACCTGCTCGACGATCCCGACGTCCGGGTCTGGGAGGCGAACCGGGACGAGGCAGAAGCGGCGGGAGCGATCGCGCTCTTCGGCGAAAAGTACGGCGACCGGGTGCGGATCGTCGACATCGGCGACGCGTCCCGGGAGCTGTGCGGCGGCACCCATGTCGGCCACGGCGCGCAGGCGGGGCCGGTGCACATCACCGGCGAGTCGTCGATCGGGGTCGGCCTGCGCCGGATCGAGGCGCTCACCGGCGCCGACGCACTGCGCCATCACGATCGGCAGCAGGCATTGCTGATCGAGCTCGCCGGACTGCTGAACGTTCCGCCGGACCAGGCCCCCGATCGCCTGCGCCAACGTTTGTCGGCACTGGCAGAGACACAGCGCGAGCTCGACAGGCTGCGTCGTCGTGACCGTGCGGCGACCGCCGAACGTCTCGCGTCCCGATCCGAGCAGGTCGACGGCGCATGGCTCATCGCCGAACTCCTGGACGTCCCTCCCGAAGAGCTGCGGCCACTGGCGACCGAGCTCGCGCAGCGGCCCGGACCGGGAGCGGTGATCCTCGCCACGGCGAGCGGCACGGCGACGCTGGTCAGCGCGTTCACCCGTGACCTCGCCGACGCGGGCCTGCGCGCCCGCGACCTGCTCACCGGCGCGGCGCAGGTCGTGGGCGGCGGCGCGGGCGGCAAGGGCGCGATCGCGCAAGCGGGCGGCGGGCGTCCAGAGCGCCTACCCGAGGCGCTCACGCTGGCAGCGGCCACAGCACGCTCCACACTGCGCTCCCCAGCTTGAGACAGCGCGCTCAACGCCGCATTTCCCGCCCGCTTGCGCGATCGCGCAGGCGGGCGGGGCGTCGGTCAGGAGTAGGGGGACGTGGTGATGGGGTCGGTGCGGGGGGTCCAGCGGTGGCGGGTCAGGGCGGTGATCGCGCCTGGGCCGGCCAGGGCCACGAAGAACGCCAGGCCGATGGGGAGGGCTAGTGCGGTGCGAAGGGAGGTGGCGTCGGCCAGGTGGCCGATGACGGCCGGGCCGGCGAGCAGGCCGCAGTAGCCGAACGTGGTCACCAGGGCCAGCGCCCGTCCCGAGGCCTCCCGGGAGGCGCCGACCGCGCTGAACGCCACGGGCACGATGGTCGCCAGGCCGGTGCCGACCAGCACCCAGCCCGCCCAGGCGAACGCCATCGCGGCACCGCCGAGCGCCGGGGCCAGCAGGACGACGGCGTACCCCGCGGTGGCCAGGCTGCCGGCCAGGCGCAGGGTGCGGGCGCTGCCGAGCCTGCCGCGCAGCCTGTCGCCGAGGAATCTCATGGTGGTCATCGCGATCGAGTAGACCGTGAACGCGAGGGGCGCGAGCTCGGGGCCCGCGTCGAGGACGCGGCGGGCGTGCAGGGCGGCCCAGTCCACCGCCGCGCCCTCGCTGATCGATCCGGCGAAGACGACGATGCCCAGGAGGGCGATGGCGCCCTTGGCCAGTGGGCGGTCCACGGTCTGGTCGACGGGGGCCGACTCGGTGGGCACGACGTGGTCACGCAACAGGTAGCGGCCTGGCAGCAGCATCAGGACGGCGCCCGCCAGGGCCGTCACCGTCAGCAGGGTCTGGACGCCGAGACCGCCCCGGAGCGCGGCCGCCGTGAGCAGGCCGCCGATCGCGCCGCCGAGGCTCCACATGCCGTGGAACGCCGACATGATCGGCCTGTCGTAGCGCTCCTCCACCTCCACGGCGTGCGCGTTCATGCCGATTTCGAGGAGCCCGAAGCCGAGCCCGAACACGAACGCCAGCACCAGCATCGCCTCGTACGACCCCGCGAACGCCGGGCCGAGGAGCAGCAGCGGGTGCAGCGGGCCTGAGAGCAGGCAGAGCCGGCGGCTGGAGAAGCGGTCCGCCACCCGGCCGGCGCCCTGCATGGAGACCAGCGCGCCCAAGGAGACCAGGAGCAGCACGGTCCCCATGCGGCCGGTGCCGAGATCGAGCCGCTCGTCCAGTGCCGGCAGGCTCGCCGCCCACATGCCGATGACCAGGCCGCAGAGCCCGAAATAGCCGAAGACGCCGAGCCTTGCGCGCTTGATCACGGTTCCTCCTAATTTGCTCTCGGCTAGAACATAATCGATGACCCCGGCCTGGCACAATCGCCCGGGTGACGGGAGCGACGACGAGCGGCGAGCTGCGGCTCCACAACCTGGTGCGGCTGCTTCGCGCCGTGCACGAGCGGGGCGCCGGGGCCACCCGTTCCGAGCTCACCCGCGACCTGGGGCTGGCCCGCGGCACCGCCGCCGTCCTCGTCGCGGAGCTGGCCAACGGCCGCCTCGTCCGCGAGGAGATCGCCCGCCAGGGCACCCGCGGCCGCCCGACCGGCGTTCCGGGCCCGCATCCGGACGGCCCGCTGGTCCTGGCCGTCGATCTCCGCGAGGACCTGTGGACGATCGCGGCGGCCGAGCTCGGCGGCGGGCTGACCGTCCTCGAAGAGCAGCCGCATCCCGGCGTGCCCGCCGCCGACGTCCTCGCCGCGCTCGCCGCCGCCATCCACCGGCACAGGAAAGCGCTGGCGCCTCGTCCGGTGGGAGTGGCGGTCGCCGTTCCGGGGCCGGTCCGTGACGGCCGGCTGCTCGACATCCCGCACCTCGGCTGGCGCGCGATCGACGTCGCGGCCACCCTGGGGCCCGTCCTCCTCGACAACGACGCCACCCTCGCGGGCCTGGCCGAGGCCCGGCGCGGCGCGCTCCGCACCCGCGGGCTCGGGCTGCACCTGCACGTCGAGTTCGACCTGGGCGGAACGCTCATCCTCAACGCCAACCCCATCCCGGGCGCGCGGGGAGCCGCCGGGGAGTTCGGCCACATGCCGCTGATCGGCAGCGACCGGCCCTGCGCCTGCGGCGCGACCGGCTGCTGGGGCCTGGAGGTCGGGGCGAACGCCCTCCTGCGGGCGACCGGCCACCCGCCCCAGGACCGGCCGCGCGCGCTGGAGATCCTCGGCGACCCTGCCCACCAGGCCGTCATCGACCAGACCGCGAGCATCCTCGGCATCGGCATCAGCGCCCTGGTCAACGCCCTGGATCCGGAGATCGTCACGGTCTCCGGGCTCGGCGTCGACATCCTCGCGCGTTCGGCCGAGGCGATGGAGACGTCCTACAAGGCCGGCCTGATGGACTTCCGCCGCGAGCAGCCCGCCGCCGTCCTGCCCTCCGCCCTCGGCGCCGAGGCCACCCTGATCGGCGCCTCCGAGCTGGCCTTCGACGCCTTCCTCACCCCGGAGGGCGTGGGCGCCTGGCTCCGTGCCCACGACGGTGACCCGGACTGATCAACGATCTCTAGCAGCGTTAACGGACTGCACGCCGTCCTCGGGAGGGGCTAGACTGACGGCCGCTACGGGCTGTAGCGCAGTTTGGCTAGCGCACCGCCTTTGGGTGGCGGGGGTCGCCGGTTCGAATCCGGCCAGCCCGACGCATTCCGGCCAAGGGCGGAGTCGACGAGGCAGCAGCCTCATCCGGCTCCGTCCTCGCCGGGCAGGATCGACTCGGCCAGGACGCGCGCCTGCCGCGCGGGCCCGTCGATCCCGAGCGCCTGGACCGAGGCGTAGGCGCCTTCCATGATCAGCGTGAGATGGTCGGCCAGCAGGGCCGGATCGTCGACGCCGTCCAGCTCCCGGGTGAGCTCGTTGAGCCGCGCATGGACCCAGGTCTTCATCCCCACCGCCAGCCGGTGGCCCGCGACCTCGGCGTCGGGGTACTCGGCCAGGGTCATGAGAAAGGGGCACCCGCGGCACTGGTCCGGCTGGATCTGCACGAGGAGCGCGTCGAACAGCGCCAGAATCCGCTCCCGCGCGCCGCGGCCGCCGGCTCGCGCGGCCTGGTCGAACCACTCGCGGTAGGCGTTGTCGGCGCGTTCGACGTAGGCGGCGATGAGGTCGTCCTTGGACGCGAACAGCCGGTACAGCGTGGTCGGGGCGATCCCCGCCTCGGCCGCGATCTTGTCCACTCCGACGGCCCGGATGCCCTGCCAGTAGAAGTGCTCGTGCGCGACCGCGAGCACGTGCTCGCGCGTCTCGGCCGACGTGCGGCGCCGGCCACCCCGTTGCTCGCTCACGCCGGACAGCCTAACCACGCTCCGAACCTCCGCACGAAAGTGAGCTGGATCACACCCGCTTGCACTCGGCAGAACGTTAGGGAACGATCCCTAACATTACTCGCTTTGAAGGAGTCCAGGGATGGCTGATCTGACCGGTAGGACGGCGCTGGTGACGGGGGCCTCACGCGGCATCGGACGTTCCATCGCCGAACGCCTGGCCGCCGACGGCGCGCTGGTCGCCGTGCACTACGGCACCAACGAGGCGGCGGCGAACGACACCGTGGCGGCGATCCGGGAGGCGGGCGGGGAGGCGTTCGCCGTACGCGCGGAACTCGGCGTGGACGACGACGTGGACACGCTGTTCGCCGGGCTCGAAGACGGCCTGGCCGGGCGCCCGCTCGACATCCTGGTGAACAACGCCGCGATCATCGACTACGACGCCACCATCGAGAAGGTCACGCGCGCGGCCTATGACCGGCAATTCGCGATCAACGTGCGGGCGCCCTTGTTCATCACCCAGCGCGCACTCCCCCTGATGCGTGACGGCGGCCGCATCGTCAACGTCTCCTCGGGCGTCACCTGGTTCGCCACCCCCGAAGTCGCCTACGGCATGACCAAGGGCGCCCTGAACGTCTTCAGCCGGTCGCTCGCGCAGAGCCTCGGCGGGCGGGGCATCACGGTCAACACCGTCTCCCCCGGCATCACCGAGACCGACATGAACGGATGGCTGAGCGATCCGCAGGCCGCCCAGCACGTCGCGCGCATGATCGCCCTCGGCCGCCACGGCCGGCCGGCCGACGTCGGCGACGCCGTGGCGTTCTTCGCCTCCGACGACGCCCGCTGGATCACCGGCCAGACGCTGGAGGTCAACGGCGGGCTGCTGCTCGGTCCCCCGGCCGGCTACGCCGGCTAGGACCGCGAGCAAGGGGCCGCTGTCGGACGCCTGCGGGCAGGGGCTTACCCGCAGGCGCCGCGGCTCAGGTGGTCTTCGACGAGGCGCCGGCGACGGCCGGTCCGCGGTCGGGCACGCGGTGCCCGACCGGGACGCGGCGCGGGGTCATGCCGAGGGCGGCGAAGGCCGCGACGATCATGAATGCGCCGATGACGAGCCAGGCGTTGACGAACGACTCGTGCGCGTCCAGGTAGCCGTACGGTGTGCCGAGCACCGCCACCGCCATGCTGACGCCGAGGACGCTGCCGATCTGCCGGCTCATGTTGACGACCGCGCTGCCGGTCGCGAACCGGTGCGACGGCAGGTCGGTGCACGCCGCCGCCAGGATGGTGGGAAGGGCGAGCCCGACGCCCGCCCCGCCGACGAGCCAGCCCGGCAGCAGGTCGGCCGCGTAGGCCGGGGTGGGGCCGAGGCTCGTCACCATGATGCCGATGCCGGCCGCGCAGACCGCGCAGCCGATGGCCGTGACCACGCCGACCGGAATCCTCGCGCCGATCATCCGGCCGGCCACCAACGCGAAGATCGGTACCATCAGCGGCCCGGGAGCCACCCCGAGCCCGGTCTGGATCGCCGAGTAGTTCCAGACCTCTTGCATCCAGAGGACACCGATCAGCAGGTTGCCGGCGAACGCGACGCAGAAGAGCAGGATCGCCGCATTCGACGAGGCGAAGGTGCGCACCGCGAGCAGCGACGGCTCGATCACCGGTGTGGCGTGCCGCGACGAGCGCAGCCAGAACGCACCAAGGGTCAGCATGGACACGGCCATCACGATCGCGGTCCGCTCGCCCGGCCAATCATTGATCTTCACGAGCCCGAGCGCGAGCAACGCTATGGACGCCGTCAAGACCGCGGCCCCCGTGAGGTCGGGGATGCGAGCGGACGCGCCGTCCCGGGAGTCGGGAACGTAGCGCAGCGCGAGCAACGCCGCGACGATCCCGATCGGGACGTTCACCTCGAAGATCCAACGCCACGAGGCTTCAACCAGCACGCCGCCAACCGCCGGACCCGCCGCGGCCGCCAATGCCGAGGAGGCGGACCAGATCCGTACCGCGGCGGCGCGCCGCTCTGGGGGGAACACCGACAACAGCAGCCCGAGGCTGGTGGGGATCAGAGCCGCCGCACCGATGGCCTGCAGGACGCGGAAGACGACCAGCCACCACAGGGTCGGCGCGAGCGCGCAGGCCTGTGAGGCGGCGACGAAGAGGAGCAGGCCGAGCAGCAGCCCGGCCTTACGGCTGTAGCGGTCCGCGAGCCTGCCGAGGGGGACCAGCAGTGCCGCGAAGACGATCGTGTAGCCGTTGAGTACCCAAGAGATATCGGCAAGGGAGTTCCCCGCGTAGTCCTTGCCGATGTCGTTGAACGCCACATTGACGATGAACAGGTCGAGCCCGGCCATGAAAGAGGCCACGGAGAGTACCGCGAGGGCGATCCGCGGTCTCACCTGACTTTGATCAACCATAGTTAGATAGCGTAGTGAGGTCTGCTGACTGCGGTCAATACAAGTCAGCATGTTCTTCGGCGTATAATCGCGAAGGTGACCATCGCACTTCAGGGGCACTTCGCCGACCGCACCACGTGGTCGATGCAGAACTGCCCCGTATCCAGGACACTTGCGGCGATCGGCCCGCCGTCGGCGGTGCTGGTGCTGAGCGAGGCGTACCTCGGTACGAGCCGTTTCGGCGACTTCGTGCGCAACCTCGGCATGACCGAATCGGCCGTCACCGATCGGCTGCGGCATCTGGTGAATTTCGGTCTGCTCAGCAAGGAGCCGTACCAGGAGCCCGGTCAGCGCACCCGCTACGAGTACCACCTCACCAAGGCGGGCCTCGCCCTGGCGCCCACGCTGGTCAGCCTCATGGAATGGGGTGACATCTACCTCGAGAGCGAAGAAGGGCGGATGGTCGCCCTCGTCCACGCCGACTGCGGCGAGGCCGTCATGTCACAGGTCCGCTGCGAGGCCGGCCACGACGTCGGCGTCCATGAGGTCATCATGCGCCCGCCACTGGACCCGCCGGAAGAGGACGAGCAGCTCACGGGGGTGATCCCGGAGCTCCCGACGGTCGACACCGCCGGGACTCCGGCCTCCGATCCCACCGCCTGACCCCTTCCGGCGGCCCTGCGGGCCGGCGTCTGGCCGGAACCTCCACTCTCGCCCAGACACTGGCCACATCCGGCATGTTCAGCGGTCTCCGTACTCCGGAGACGAATGACACCGATCGGCGGCTGAACGGCACCGAACGGCGTCGAGGGCCGAAGCTGGCCTCTACCGGCCAGCTGAGGCCGCTCGACCGGCCGGCCGCGCCCCTCTGTGCCGGCCGGGTCGAGCCCCTCTACCGACCGGCGGGCGCGCCCGCCAGTCGCAGTGCGTGTTCGACGAGCCCGACCAGCACCCGCTTGGCCGAGTCGGTCCGCCGCGCGTCGCAGAGGATGACGGGCACGTGCGGATCGATGTCGAGGGCGCCGCGGATCTCGTTCGACTCGTACCGGTCGGCGTCCTCGAAGCAGTTCACCGCGACCACGAACGGCGTGCCCTTCTCCTCGAAGTAGTCGATCGAGGCGAAGCTGGCCGTGAGCCGCCGGGTGTCGGCCAGCACCACGGCGCCCAGCGCCCCGCGCGACAGCTCGTTCCACATGAACCAGAAGCGTTCCTGGCCCGGCGTCCCGAACAGGTAGATCGCGACGCCGTCCCGCAACGTGATCCGCCCGAAGTCCATCGCCACGGTCGTCGTCCGTTTGGCCGCCACGCCCTCGAGGTCGTCGACGCCGACGCTCGCGTCGGTGAGGGCCTCCTCGGTGCGCAGCGGGCGGATCTCGCTGACCGCGCCGACCAGGGTCGTCTTGCCCACCCCGAAGCCGCCGGCCACGAGGATCTTCAGCGCGACGCGCGGACCGTCGGGCTCGTCGTCGGGCGGATGGCCGTCCGGCGGGTCGTGCAGTTCTTCAGAGCGCGCGAAGTTCATCGAGAACCCTCCTGAGCAGGTTCTGATCGGCATGGGGGGCGGCCGGGGAGGTCCAGCGCTGGATCCCCACCAGGCCCGAATCGAGGAGGTCGCCGGCCAGCACCCGGAGCACGCCGAACGGCAGGTCCAGGTCGGAAGCCAGGTCGGCGATGGTGTGCGGGCGGCGGCAGAGCCACAGGATCCGCCGCTGCTCGCGGGTGAGCCGGCCGGGCTCGGCGGGGGCGCGGGCGATCGCGACGAGGATGGTGACGAGGTCGAGCGGCTCGCCCCGGGGCCGGGTCCGGCCCCGGGTCATGGCGTACGGCCGGACCACGGGCCCGGCGGCCTCGTCGAGCCACCGCTCCCTCCCCGGGCCCCGGGGGCCTCCGGAGATGCTCGGGTCCATCTCCGCTCACCCGGATTCCGGCACCGGGCCGCGCGGTCTCAGCCCAGTGGAAAGCTGCCGGCCCACACGTTTGACCAGCATCGTCATCTCGTACGCGACGAGACCCGCGTTCGCGCCCACCTCGCTCAGCAACGCCAGGCAGCTGTTGGCGCCGGCCGGGACCACGAAGAACAGCCCCTTGTCCATCTCGATGATGGTCTGCCGGATCTCGCCGGAGTCCAGCTGCGGCTTGGCGCCGATCGCCAGGCTGTGGAAGCCGGCCGCCAGCGCGGCCAGGTATTCGGAGTCGTCGCGGCTGACGTCCCGCGACGATCCCATGACCAGGCCGTCCCTCGACAGCACGACGACCTTGCGCACCTGCGGCACGCGGTCGACGAGGTCGTTGAGCAGCCAATTCAGTTCGGTCCCCACTCCCTGCTGCGTCATGATGTCGGTCCTCCCCTTCCCTCTGCGTAGTCGGACGGTCCCTCGTCCTCGTCCCGGCCCCGCATCCAGCCCGCCTGGAGTTCGGCGAACAGGTCCCGGGACGCCTCGGCCGAGCGTTCCTCCCAGGCGACGAGCGCGTCGTCCTGCTGGTACACGGCGTACGGCTCGTCGCTGCGCAGCTGCGGGGCCAGGCTGGCCCTCCTGGTCCGCCGCGGCAGCGGGGCACGCCCGCCGGAGTCCGGCTGCGCGTGCGGATCGGCCATCGGCTCACCGAAGGCCACCTGCGAGGTGTAGGACGTGGGCTCGGCCGCCCAGGTCGGTGTCTCGTTGCCCCAGGTGGGCGTGTCGGCCGCCGACCACGCCTGGGTGTCGGTCCCCCACGCGGGCGTGTCGGAGGCCCAGGCCGGGACCTCGGGCGCCGCGGGCGAACGCGGCGGCAGGGACGGCGCGGACGGGTCCGGCGGGAGGGGCGGCGGCGGGCCCGGGGTCCCGAAGGACGGCGGCGCGTCCCCTCCCGTCCCCTGGACGGGGGACGCGGGCGCGTCGAACGGCGTCGGCGCGTTCAGCATCGCCTTGGACCTTTGCAGAGCCTGCCGCGACCCGTTCTCGTCGGCGGGCCCGGAGCCGTTCGGTCGCATCTCCGGTGCGGGCCTCGGGGCGGGGACGCCCTCGCCGGCGGCGCCGTTGGACCCGCCGGATCCGTTGGACCCGTTCGACCCGCGAGAGCCGTTGGAGCCGGGCTCGCTCTCGTTCTCGGGCTGGTCGACGTCCACCGTGAGCTCGCGCGGGATCAGCACGACCGCCGAGACGCCGCCGTACACCGACGGCTGCAGCGCGACGCGGATGCCGTGCCGGCCCGCGAGGCGTGCGACGACGAACAGCCCGAGCCGGTCGGTGACGGCCAGGTCGAACTCGGGGGCCCGCGACAGCCGCAGGTTGAGGGCGTTCAGCTCGGCCTGGTCGAGGCCGATGCCGCGGTCCACGATGTCGACCGCGAACCCGTTCGCCCCCATCTCGCCGCGGACCATGACCTCGGTCGGCGCCGGCGAGAACACCGTGGCGTTCTCGATGAGCTCGGCGAGCAGGTGGACGACGTCCGCGACGGCCTCGCCGATGAGGGCGGCCTCGGCCGACAGCACGACGACCTCCACGCGGGTGTAGTCCTCCACTTCGGCGATGGCGGCGCGCAGGACGTCTTCGACCGGCACGGGCCTGCTCCAGCCGCGGCCGGGCGAGGCCCCGGAGAGGATGACCAGGCCTTCGGCGTGGCGGCGCATGCGGGTGGTGAGGTGGTCCAGCCGGAACAGGTCGGCCATCACGTCCGGGTCGGTGGCGCGGCGTTCCATCTCGTCCAGCATGCGGAGCTGCCGGTGGAGCAGGGACTGGCTGCGCCAGGCGACGTTGAGGAACACGCGGCTGATGCCTTCGCGCAGGTACGACTCGCGTACCGCGGTCTCGATCGCGGTGTGCTGGACGCGGGTGAACGCGTCGCCCACGCGGGAGACCTCCCTGGTCTTCCCGATGATCAGCGGTGGCGCCTCCGCCTCGACGTCCACCTCCTCGCCGCGGCGGAGCCGGGCGACCACGCTCGGGATCCGGTCCTCGGCGAGCCGGAGGGCGGCGCGCTGGAGCCCGCGCAGCTCGCGGGACAGGCTGCGGGCGGCGAGGATCGAGATGATCACGGACGCCACGACCGCGAGCAGGCCGAAGCCGCCCACCAGGACCAGCCGGCGCACGACGCGCTCGCCGATCGGCTTGGCCAGCTCGTTCAGCGTGAGGCTGGCCTGGGTGACCCGCTGCTCCCATGCCTGGGACAGCGGCGCCACGGTCGCCGGCCACTCGGCGGCCTCCGCGGGCAGCCGGTCGCCGCGCGTGCTGACCACGGCCGTCTCGATGCCCCGGTAGCGCTGGAAGTTGGGGGACGCGGCGAGCTGCTGCAGCGGCCCCTTGATGCCGTCGTTCATGTCGACGAGCCCGACCTGGAACTCGCGCCGCCCGATGGCCGTCCACTCGGCGAAGGCGGCCTTCTCTGCGTCGCTCATCTTGCCGCCCTTGGCGAGCGCGGCGGAGATCAGCGCGTCCTGGCGCAGCATGTACGCGCGCGAGTTGCCCACGCTGATGAGCGCGCGGCCCTGTTTGAAGATGTCGAGGTCGTTGACGATGACCAGGCCGCTGAAGACCAGGATCACGCGGTCGAGGACGCCGCCGTAGGAATCGATGATGTCCAGGGTGCTGATCTGTCCCGTGTCGACCTTGGCCCGCAGCGCGGGCAGCCGCTCCAGGGCCTTCATCGCCTCCGCCAGCCGCTGCCGCGTCTCGGGCTTCGCGGCGTCCGTGGCCTCGGGCGAGAACGCCGACGCGCGGAACGCGTTCTGGACGGCGGTCGCGCGGGCCCGCTGCGCGCCGAGCTTCTGCTTGTCCGCGGGCTTGCGCGTGCTCACCGCGACCGCGCTCAGCGAACGTTCCTGCTGGAGCTGGTTGACGAGGAAGAGGCCGGGCAGCGCGACCTTGTCGTAGGTGGTGGAGAAGTCGTACTTGTCGAACGCCGCGCCCAGCGTGATGTTGGCGGCGAACCCCCAGAGGGCGGCGAGGGACATGAGCGGCACGAGCAGCAGGGCGGTGATCCGCAGCCGGATCGGCAGGCCTCGCCTCCTCGCGCCGCCGGCGCTGTCCGGTGCCTTCGTCGTGGCGGCCGCCCCGGGCGGGGCGGGCGGCCGGCGCTTGCTCTTGGTGCCCATCAGATCTCACCCTCATGTCGGATCGGGCCGCAGGGCTCGGCCCGCCTTCTTCTCGATGTCGGGTAGTTCGAGGTCGGGTAGTCAGAAGTCGGATGGCTCGGCATCGGAGGGCCGATGCCGGGTCGTGCGGAGTCCGGGTCTCGGGGTCGGGTCCCGAGGCCGGACGGTCGTGCTCGTTCAGACCGGACGGTTGTCGCTCGTTCAAGCCGGACGGTCGTGCTCGTTCAGGCCGGACGGTCGTGCCGCCGGGACGGATCAGCCGGTCGCCGACCAGCTGCCGTGCCCGCCCGACCAGGTCTCTCCCGCGTCGGTGCGCGCCACCAGCCGGCGCAGCCGGTCAGTGATCATCACCACGGCCTCGGCGTGCCCGCGGGCCGCCTGCTCCCGGGTCGTGTACTGCCCGATGTCGGCGTGCATCGCGAGATCGGAGGCGATGGTCTGCCACAGCAGCGGCCGCCCGTTCGCCGCGAGCCCCTGATCGATCACGGTGAACCAGGTCGACACGACCACCACGACCGAGCCGACGCGGATGACGTCCTGCGCGAGCAGGCGTGATCGCACGTCGATCAGCAGCCGTTGTGCCTCGTCCGATGTCGCGGGTCTTCCATCCGCTCGGTACCAGTCCACAGACATCGCATCCCCACCCCTATCGCCGACGGTCGGTACGTCTGCGCGGGCTTGCGGACGCGGCGTAGATCGCCATGTAAACGCGCATGATGCTCTTCCGCTCCAGAACCTGGGCTCCCGGTCAACCGGCAGGACGCGACTGCCGGCCGACTCACTGAGAAGGGCTGACGCGGGCCGTCACGGCCACGCGGGCACCTCGCACCAGACCGACTTGCCGGCCGGGGTCTGCTCGATGCCGTGCCGCTCAGCGATGATCGCCACCAGGAACCATCCCCTGCCGGTCTCTTCCAGCAGGTTGATCCGGACGGCGCGCGGAAGGACAGGGCTCGGGTCGTGGACCTCGATCCGGAGCCGGGAACCGATGCGGAGGAGGCGCAGGCACAACGTGGCACCGGACTCCGCGGCGTGCTGCACGGCGTTGGTGACCAGTTCGGAGACGAGCACCTCGGCGTCGTCCCGGACGTCCGGGATGCCGTGGCCGGTGGTGATGGAACGGCTGAACCCGCGGGCCAGGGGCACGGACGCGTGCGCCGCCGGCAGGTTCAGCTCACCCAGGAGGGTTTCTGGGGGTTCGAGCACTTCCAGGGTCGGGAGCGCTCCCAGTGGCAGTGGCTCGGCCACCGCGAGCGCGGCAGGCGGGGCGGCCGCCGTGACCGTGGCGGACGTGGCGGAAGACAGGGCCCTGGCCGCGACCGCGGACGTCGCGGCGGGCAGGTGCGTCCCTTGCAGGTGCGCCCCCTGGGGCGCGGTGGACGCGGGGGGCGCGGTACGCGCCTCGGCGTGCGGTTCGGCGTGCGGCTCGGCTTTGTCGCTAGGTCGCTCTATCGTGCGGTGTTCGCCCGTCATGAACGCCTCCTCGGCTGGGGCGTGGCGACCGGTTCCCGCGCGGGCGTGGCGTGGGGCCGGGGGTCACGATGGCTTGCCTTCCTCGGCGTGCGCGATTGCTCGGTCGCGCAGGAGTCGGGCAGTGCTCACGAACCATTCGCGGTTCTCCTGCTCGAATCGGAGCCCACGCAGACACGTCAGGTAGGGCCCGATCGGAGAACCGGTACGCAGATAGGACTCCTCGTCGAGATCACCACGCAGGTGCTCGAGAGTGCGCTCGAAGATCGCGATCTTGGCGGCGGAGGCCAGCGCGCGGTCCTCGAGCTGGGTGATCACGGCGGGCATGGAGATGTGATCCACGGCCTGGACCATGACCAGCAGGTTTTCGCGGATGATCCCCGGCTTGGCCGGCACCGCCGCGAAACGTTCCAACTCTTCGATCCCGGCCTGCGTGACGGTGAAGACCCGCTTGTTGGGGCGATCATGCTGGATGATCCGCCGGCCGGTGATGAGCCCTTCGGACTCGAGTTTGGTCAGCTCCGCGTAGAGCTGCTGCGGTACGGCGTGCCAGTAGTTGGAGACGGACAGGTCGAAGATCTTGGCGAGCTGGTAACCGCTGTACTCGCCGTCCAGCAGGGCTGCGAGAACCGCGTGACGTAGCGCCATGGCCCGTCTTCTCTCCACTCTGTGCACCGGGTGATCTGTGACTTTATCAGGCAAAGACATACCTAGTCTCGTTTTTGACTAATTTGTTTTGACACATCTGGTTGAAGATCAGCAGAGAGACAGTTGATCTTCCCGTCCAGCAGGGCCTGCCGAGTGCGCCCACGCTGGATCTTTCCGCTGGTCGTCCGGCGAACCGCGCCCCGTGCCGCGAGCACGACGCCGAGCTCCGGAAGGTCGAACGCCCGGGCGACCCGCGCCTTGGTACGGGCCGCCAGCTCGCTCAGCGGTATCTCACCGCCGGGGGCGGTTCCCACCTCCTGCACGATGACGACCTGCTCGGTCCCGGTGTCGATCGCGAACGCGGCGGTGTTGCGCGCCTTGGGATTGGCCGCCTGAGCCGCCTCCTCGAGGTCGTGGGCGTGGATGTTGCGCCCGTTGACGATGATCAGATCCTTGATCCGGCCGGTCACGTACAGCTCGCCGTCGGCGACGAAGCCGAGATCGCCGGTGCGCAGGTAGGGACCGGCCCCGTCGGCGGTGAACGCGTGGAACGTCTCGCGGGTCTGCTCGGGCCTGCGCCAGTACCCCTGGGCGACGTTGCCGCCGCGCACCCAGATCTCCCCCACCCGCCCCGCCGGCTGCACGACCCCGGTCTCCGGGTCGACGATCCGCACGTCCAGCGTCACCGGGCTCCCGTTGCCGACCAGCCGCCGGACGCTCCGCTCAGCGGACCCCTCCGCCGCTGACCGGTCGTCGGGCGATCGCCGTACGCCTGGTTCAGCAGAGCCGTCCGGGGCGGGCCGATCGTCGGGCGATCGCCTCTCACCTCGTTCGGCGGCGGCGGCCTCGGCGGGCGGGGCGTCGACGGGGATCGCCTGGTTGCGGGTGAGCGCGTCGGCGTCGAAATCGCGGACGACGGCGCCGCCGCCGAACGAGGCGCCCGCGATGAGGAGCGTCGTCTCGGCCATGCCGTAGCAGGGCATCCAGACGTCCGGCCGGAACCCGACGGGGCCGAACCGCTCGACCATCCGCTCCATCGTCGCGGCGCGGACGGGCTCCGCGCCGTTCTTGGCCGTCCGCAGGGACCTCAGGTCGAGCCCCTCCAGCTGCTGGTCGGTGACCCGGCGCAGGCACAGCTCGTACCCGAAGTTCGGCGCCAGCATGATCGTCGCGTGATGGCGGGTGGCGAGCTCCAGCCACAGGACGGGCCGCTTGATGAACGTGATCGGCGACGTGAACACGTACCGGCAGCCCATGTACAGCGGCTGCAGGAACTGACCGACCAGCCCCATGTCGTGGTAGTGCGGCACCCAGCCGGTGCCGACCGTGTCGGGACAGCCGCGGATGGCCTGCTTGATCTCCTCGGCGTTGTAGAGCAGGTTGCCGTGCGAGACCATCACGCCCTTGGGCTCGCTGGTCGAACCCGACGTGTACTGCAGGAACGCCAGCGTGTCCGGGCCGATCAGGGGCGTCGACCAGTCGCGGGGGTCGGCGCCCATGTCGGTCTCGGTGTCGAGGCATCCGACGTGGTCGGCCAGGCCCGCGTCCGCGAGCCACTTGTCGAGCTTGCCGCGATGCGCCCGGTCGGTGAGGACCCAGCGGATGTCGGCGTCGGCGATGATCCGCCGCGTCCGTCCCGAGCGGCCCGCGTCGAGCTCGGGCAGGGGCGCCGGCACGGCGAGGACGCGCGCGTAGAGGCACGCCAGGAACGCCGTCACGAACTCCAGGCCCTCCGGGTAGAGCAGCATGACGGCCCGATCCTGGAGGTCGTACGCCTGGAGGCGGGCGGCGAGCGCGCGGGCGCTCCGGTCGAGCTCGGCGAAGCCCAGCACGGTCTCCTTGTACGTCCGGCCCGGCCCTCGCTCCTCGGTGACGAACGTGAAGGAGCGCTGGTCGCCGTAGGCCGCCACGTTCTCCCGCACGACGGAGACGAATCCGCCGCCCGGGACGAGGCCGTCGCGCGATCGCACGCGGATCACACCCCGGCCCGCACGTCGGACCGGACGTCAGGCCGCACGTCTGGCCCGTCTTCGGTCGCCAGGGAGAGCAGCGAGAACCAGCGGCGCTCGCCGAACCCCTTGAACATCGCGGCCTCGATCGTGGGCAGATGATCCTCCGTCAGCTCGGTGTCGGGATGGACGCGTTGCAGGAGGCGTTGCAGGCAGAGCACGAGCCACCCGCCGTCGGCGAACGCTCCGCCGAAGTCGTCCCTGTTGTGCAGCCAGGTCAGCATGCACGAGACCATCGCGTGGATCTCGCAGTACCGCCGCGCCCGCCCCAGCGCCGCCACCGAGGTGGTGTCGCCCTGGGCCTCCTGCACACCGGCGTGCATCTCGGTGCGCAGATCGGCGATGCGGTCCAGGAGTTCGGCGAGTTCCTGCGCGACGCCCGGCGCCGCGTGGACCTTGGCCTCGGTGAGGACCTCGTACGCGGTCGCGTCGAACCGCTGCCCGATCTCGTCCAGGCCCTCGTTCGTCAGCTGGAGCCGCCGGCCGTCGGGGTGCCATGGCGGTGGCGTGCGGGTCCAGCGGAAGAGGTCGGCGAGGAGCTCGTCCTCCTCGCCCGTCGCCTCGGGCGAGGTGACGAGGTACGGCAGCTGGCCGGCGACGTTGGACAGGTTGACGTGCGTGGTGCCCTCGAAGATGCTCGCGATCGCGTGGTCGCGCTGGAGCTTCTGGAAGACGCCGTGCGCCACGCCCTCCCGGAGGTACCCGCGAGCCGCTAGGACCGTGCCAATACTGGCGACGACCTCTTCTCCCAGCACCGGCACGAAGTACTTGACGATGGACGACCACAGGCTGAGGCGCGCGGGCGCGACCGTCAGGCTGCGGGTCACCGGGATCGCGACGCACTCGGCGATCAGCAGGTCGAGATGCGCCTTCACCAGATGATCGCGGATCACGGGGATCTGGTAGATGTCGGCGCCGTAGAGCGTGCGCTGGCGCGCGTACTCCATCCCGATCCGCGTCACCGCGTCGATCGTGCCGACCGACAGCGCCGCGATCGCCGTCCGCGTGATCTGCAACGTCTTCAACGTCTGGACGAGGCCCGAGCCCCGCCGCCCGATCACCCGGTCGGCCGGAAGGCGCGCTCCGGTGAACACGATGCCGCTGAGGTCGTGACCGCGCAGCCCCACCGTCCTGACCGGCGGGAGCACCGACCAGGTCGCCGGATCCAGCGCCTCCTTGTCGACAAGGATCAAGGAGAAGTCACGCGAGCCCGTCCGCGCGTACGTGGTGACGAACCGCCCGCGGGTCGCGTTGCCGACCGGCCACTTGGTGCCGGACAGCACCAGCTCGCCCTCAAGCGGTTCGGCCTCCGCCTCGCACGCCATGACGTCACTGCCGTGATCAGCCTCGGAGACCCCGAAACAGGCGAGGGCACCGTCGAGGACCCCGTCGGCAACGGTCCGCTGCTGACGTTCGTCCCCCCAGAGCCACACGGGGTTCACGGCGAGCAACCCGGATCCGTACATCACCGCGAGCGTGACACTGCGCCGCGATATGCCGCGGGTGACGAAGAACAGCTCTTCCAATGTCTCCAGGCGCCCGCCGAGATGGCACGGCACCAGATAGGCGGGGAAACCCCAGTCCCGTACCGCCTCGACCGCGCCGGGCGGCAGTTCGTCGCGCTCTTCGGATTCAACGATGGCCTGGTACGAGAACGGGGCGGCACCATCGTCCATGGGATCGCCCAGGTAGGCGTCCAGATCGGCGGCGATCCGGTGCGCCGGGCTCAGCGCCGCGCGGTACGATCTCGCGCGGGTCGGGACCTGGCTGTCCATCTTTCGACTCCCTCTTGCTGGTCTGGGTCAGGCGAACTCGTCCTGCTCCATCCGCCTTCCGACGAGCCGCGCGAGCGTCATCGCGGCAGGCAGCGGCCGGACCATGACGGTCAGGCCGGTGACGAGCCCGGCATCGTTGAACCTGATCAGGTCGACTCCCTGCACGTGCTTGCCCATCACCCGGGCACTGAAGATCAGCGCCTGGGCCGGCGGGCCGCCGGACCGGTCGGGCCGGCCGGCCGGGGCGTAGCCCACCAGCTCGTCGGTGTAGTGAAAGTCCTCGAAGACCTCGATGAGGACCCGGAGCAGCCCGGTGACCGCGTCCCGGCCCTGGTAGGGCTTCACCATCACGGGACTGTGGAACTCGATGGCCGGGTCCAGCGTCCCGAGGATCGCGACGAGGTCCTTGGACTCCACCGCGGCACGGAATGTCTCAGGGGTGATCACGTTCGCTGCTCCTTTGCGTGAAGCGACGCAGCACGGCGCGCGTGCGGATCGCCCGGCGCCGTGCGGGGCGCCGGTGCTGTGGAGGTAACGCCGATGCTGTGTTGTGCGGAGCGTGGCGCGCCTTTCAGAGCGCCGATTGCACTGTGTAGGCGGGACGGGGCGGAGGCCATGGCGGGTAGGACGCGGGCGAGGAGATGGCCTGGGCCAGATCGTGCGCCCAGACCCGGTAGCCGGCCGGTGAGGGATGGAACCCGTCGGAGGCGAAGAGGCGGCGATCGCGTGCCATGGCCTCGTCCATGGGGACGTGGAAGGCACCGTGCGCATGCGCGACCTCGCGCATGATCTTGTCCATGGCCCGCGCCTGGGCGCCGAGGACCATGCGCAGCGGCTGCGGGATCGCGGGAAACCGGTGGACGGGCGGCATTCCCGCGACGAGCACGCTGGCGTTGAGATATCTGGCGCGCAGCGCGGTGATGAGCTCGGCCAGATCGGCGGCCCAGCGCTCCAGGGGACGGCGCCGGATCAGGTCGTTGATACCGACGGTGACCACCACGAGGTCCGGGCCGTGACCGTTCGCGGCATAGCCGTTCGCGGTGTGACCGTTCGCGGTGTGACCGTTCGCGGTGTGACCGTTCGCGGTGTGACCGTTCGCGGTGTGACCGTTGAACGCGTGGCCGGTGAACGTGAGGCCGTTGAACGTGTGGCCGTCCGCGGCGTAGACGTTCGAGGTGAAGCCGTTCGAGCTCGGCACCAGATCGGTGATGACCCTGCGGACCGTGGCGCCGTTCTTGCCGGTGACGGACCAGGCGACGCTGCGGCGGAGGTGCTTGCGCAGGGCGTCGGCGAGGAATCCCGGCAGCGCTTCGGCATGGTCCGAGGCGCCCACCCCCGCGGCGGTGGACTCACCGATCACCAGGAGGCGGAACGCGGGCTTGGGGTTGGTGCCGCCGACCTTGGTGACGCCGGTCTCGGCGCCGGTCGCCGGGTCGAGGCGAGGCGTGTTGCGGGCCGTCCGGCGAGCCTGGACGAGCAGGATCGGCGCGAGCAGCATGAACATCATCGACTGCGGGATGCGGGTGACGCGGGCGAAGGAGAATGGTCTCTTCATCTCTAACCCCAGACGGTGACTGTCCCCCGAGGATCAGGTCGTCCGCTCAGCTCGTCGCGCGAAAAGGATCGTGAACTCCGATCGTTCGCTCGGATCCGCCCCGGAGATCGGCAGGCCGGTCATCGATACAGCCGGTCATCGGATACGGATCTTTCGCGTGGATCGTCGGGTCGATCGGCGGTTCAGATCGTCCGTGCGCTGAGCAGGTCTCTGGCGATGTCCGCGATCACCTCCGCGACATAGGCGTGCCCATCGGAATTAAGGTGGATTCCATCTGGGCTCCACAGCGAGGGATGGTCCACTCGGGGCACCGCCTCCGGCGGGAGAAATGTCATCCCGCTGGCCTTCGTACTCCGGCTGAGTGCGTCGTTGAACTCGTGAATTCTTTGCAGCACGCGTTTCTTTCGGAAGTCGGACATGAGGCCGCGGTAGAGCAGCGGCGGGTGCGGTACGGGGGCGGCGATGGCCCCGGCGCCCAGGCTCGCGGACCAGTCGAAGACCTCCTTGAGGCGGTCGGCGACGTCGGCGTTCTGGAACCCGTTGAGCGCGTCGTTCATGCCACAGTTGATCACTACCAGGCCCGGCCGGAGGTGCCCGACCAGGGGCAACTGGTCGCGGACCACGTCGGCGATGGTGGCACCGGGACGCGCCACGTTCGCGACGTGCCCGCGCGGCATGTCCAGATGGCCCGCCAGGCGGCCGGCCCACCCGATCCAGCCGCCGGCCGGATCCGGGTCGTTCTGCCCCTCGGCGACGCTGTCGCCGAAGACCACCAGGTGACGGCGGGCCGTGTAGTCGTCCGGCCAGCCGTTCATCGCGCTATGAGGTCGAGGAGGTAATCGGTCAGCGCGTCGACCGTCTCCCGCCGGCGTGCCTCGTTCAGATCGACTTCGACCTGGAGGTGGTCCTCGATGTCGCTGATGATGCTGATGGCGTAGACCGAGTCGACGCCGTATCGGGCCAGCTCGACGGCGGGGTCGATGCTTTCGATCGGCTTGTCGAGGTAGAAAGCGATCCTGTCAATGAGCCACGTTTGAAGCTCACCGTTGGAAATTGTTGCCGTGCTTCCCACAGCGTTCCTCCTTTACCGGAACGTGCTTTGAATCGATCGCGGTGGCCACCGGAGGACGAGCACAACGCAACATACCGCCTAACGAATGCCTCGTACACACCCCTAAGTTAACTCCGCGAAACAGCTGTTCTGCCGTCTTGTAAATCGATCCGTCACCGCTCGAATAAGGGTCAGTGAATTAATCCGGGCCACCAGTTGCCGATACCTGGCTTGGATCGGGCACAGTCAGCTACGAAGCTGGCTTGCCTCAACCACAGTCAGCTACGGCTGTCCTTCGCGTCCGGACGGCGGGGTCACGCTCCGGCGGGCCATGGCAGCTTGTCTACCAGCGAAAACACGGCGACGAGGCGTGCCGATCGATCGACTCGGGCCGATCGCTAGGGCCCCAAACGGCGCGTCCCACCGGGGGTATTTGGGACACGGTCGACCACGCAAGTGACGGCTACTCCCCGTGCCCCCCGCTGTCTCCACTGTCACAACCGCCTCGGGCCGTGGCCGGAAGGGGTCGGGTAAGTCTTACGTCTGAGCCACTGTCCGGATGCTGCAATAGGGCGAGTGATGGGGACGGAACGTGGTCGCGGCGGCCGGGCGGCGGGCCTGGTGATCATCCTGGGAATCGTCGCCGGTTGCACGGCCTCCGGCGCCGGATCCGGTAAAAAATCACCGCAACCCGGTCAAGAAGCCGCCGGACGTCCCGGCACCGGCGCCCGCGCGGGGGGTGGGGAGCGGCGCGGGATCGCCCTGCCCGCATGGAACACCGACGACTACGCGAGCCCCGCCGCGCGTTCCTACGTCGAGGCGATCGCGGCGACCGGCGCGCGCTGGATCCAGCTCAACCCGACCTGGTACCAGGACTCGCCGAGGGCCGCCGAGCTGCACACGACGGACGAGACGGCGAGCGACGCGAGCCTGCGGCACATCATCGGCCTCGCGCGGCGAGCCGGGCTCAAGGTGCTGCTCAAACCGCACGTCAATCTGCCCGGCGACCAGGACCGGGCGGCGATCCGGCCGCGGCGGGGCGACCGGGCGCGCTGGTACGCCGCGTACACCCGGTTCATCGTGCGGTACGCAGACCTGGCGCGCGAGACCGGCGTCGCCGAACTGGCCGTCGGGACCGAACTCGCCGGGATGTCGGGCGACCGTTCCGGCTGGCTCGCGGTGGTGCGGTCGGTGCGGGCGCGGTTCGGCGGCCCGCTGGTCTACGCGGCGAACTACGACGAGTTCGAGGACGTCGCGTTCTGGGACGCCGTCGACCTGATCGGCATCGACGCGTACTGGCCGCTGGCGTCGCGTCCCACCACCGACGTCGCGGCGCTGCGCCGGGCCTGGTCGCCGATCCTGGACAAGGTGGGGCGCTTCGCGGCCGAACGGCGGCGGCCCGTCCTGTTCACCGAGGCGGGGTACGTGAGCCAGCGCGGGACGACCACCGAGCCGTACGCGTGGGATCTCAGCAGGACGAACGGGAACGCCGAACAGGCGGCGGCCTACGAGGCGCTGCTGGCGAGCTGCGCCGGGCGGCGCTGGTGGGCGGGCGTCTTCTGGTGGATGTGGGACGACTGGCCGGACGCCGCCGAGACCCCGGCGAATCTCGCGTACAGCCCGCACGGCAAGCCCGCCGAACAGGTCCTGCGCCGCTGGTGGCGCACCAGCTGAGCTCGCGTGCTGCCAGGCACGCCAGACGAGTTCACCGCTCGCTGGGGCGCGCCAAGTGGGCTTGTGCCCGCTGGTGGCGCACCGGGTGAGGCTCGGTGCGCCACCGGCGGGCTCGCGTGAAGCGGTGGGTTTCGGATTACCGGATCGTGGTCACGGGATCAGGGTCGCGGGGTCGACGAAGGTGTAGCCGAGGTCGCGGATCCCGTCGACGATCTCGCTCAGCGGCCCCACCGGGAAGTACGGGTGGTAGAAGGTGCTGGCGAAACCGTCGCGGACCGCCAGGTTGTAGCGGGCCGCACGGACGATGTCGGCGGGGAATCGGGCCGGGTGGTGGTTCATCGCCTCGGGTTCGTAGTTGCCGAGGTTCTCCGGCAGCACGGTCGCGCCGTTGATGTCACGGACGGGGTACGGGAAGAACTGGCCGATGAAGCGCTGGCCGTCGATGGGCCCGCCGGAGAGCTGGCCCGAGAAGAACAGGCTGCGCTCCAGGCGCGCGGCGTACTCCTGCTTGATGACGCCGTAGTCCAGGGCCGACGCGGCGTAGTGCGGGGTCGTCCAGATCGTCGGCACCGGCAGCCCGACCGACCCGTACGCCGCCTTGCCCGCCGTGAGCCGGCCGGCCGCCCAGGGCTCGGAGTCCACCGGCGCCGGGCCGTCGAAGATCACGTAGTCGTTGGCGTCGATGTGCGAGGTGAAGAACTCGAAGTCGTCGCCGCTGACGCCGTTGTAGGGATTGTTCACGTTCGAGTACTGGTGCGTGTAGCCGTGGGCGACGATGCGTCCGCCGTGGGCGAGCATGTAGTTGAGCGCGGCCACGACCTGCGGTCGCTGCGCCAGCGTGACGGTCTCGGGCGTCCCGTCGTTGTACACGCCGTTCGGGTCGGTGTAGACGGGGATCACCTGGAAGGCGTACGGGATGTTCTGCCCGTCCAGGTAGGTGGCGATGTTCATCAGCTCGCCGGGGTCGCTGTTCGGGCTGATGTCCTCCAGCCGCAGGATCGCGCGGTGCTGGGTGGGGGTGTTCGGCGCGAGCGCGTCGAACAGCAGGTCGTGCCAGGCGATGATGCGGTCGGTCTCGTTGACGTAGGAGTACGGGATCTCACCGAGGTACGTCAGGTTGGACGACCGCAGCGCCCACGGGAAGGTCATGGCCGGCGTGGTGCTGGTGTCGTTGGCGACCGCGAGAGAGGTCACGAGGGACGGGTTCGTGACGTACGGCTGCAGGACCCCGTTGTCACCGCCGGCCGGGATGGTCCGGGTCAGTGGCTGCGTCTTGTAGTCGACTTGCGTCACGTTCCCCGAGCCGAAGTAGGAGTTGGTCGGGTCCCATCCGTACTTGGTCGTGAAGTTGGAGATGCCGACCTTGTTGGCGAGGGTCCAGATGTTGTCGTTCATCCAGATCACCGGCTTGGCCGTGGTGACGACGTCGCTGTAGAAGGCGTCCGGGACGTCGTCCGGGATGCTTCCGCCGTAGTACGTCGAGCCGATGTAGATCGTCGCCGTGTGCTGCTCGACCATGCCGGCGGTGTACTGCGAGACCGGCTTGGTCGTCACCGCGCCGAAGCGCCCGGCGAGGTTGGCCGTGGCCATCGCGTAGAGCTCGCCGAGGAACCCGTAGGGTCCGGCCGTGTCGTACAGGACCAGCGCGGAGGTCTCGTCGACGGTGCGGGCGGCCGGGCCGCGCGGCTTCGCCTTGATCTTCAGGCCGGAGATCGGCTTGACCGCTCTGGGGTTCTTGCGCCGCTGCTTGTCGGCGCTGACCTGCTGCTTGGCCCAGTCCTTCAGCTTGAGCGCGGCGGCCGGCCGCCGCGGCAGCGCCTCGGCACGGCCGGGGTCGCCGGGATCGGCCGCGCCGGGGCCACGACCGTGATCGCCGAGCCCCGGGCCACGGGCGTTCCGGCCGTCCGCCGCCCCGGCGCCGGAACCGGCCACCACCCCCAGCATGAAGATCGCCACCAGGGCGGTCAGCAGCGCCATCGCTCGCCGACTACGCCATCTCATCCTCATGAAGTGCCCCTCCACCCTTGCTGGAACGAGGTAATGAGAAATGGGGTACACGGCTCCAACAAGGCATGAAGTTCGGGTTAAACAAAACTCGATCTTGACTGGTGGAGCCGCGCCACCATGTGTTCACTCTCCCCCGACTTTGCAAGGACTTTACTTCGAGATACGGTGCCTTCGGAACAGCCGGGGAGCCTCGATTCGGGGCCTCACGGGGAAGTACTGCATCGGACGTAGGCGGCCTACGCACTTTGCGGGATTCCAGCTCGACATGGGCAGATGAAACGGGGGATCCGTGCTGTGTACGTCAAGTTGTCGGTCAGCACATTTCTCATCTTCGCGGGGGTCATCGCACCACCTGGAGCGTCACCGGCGGCCAAGGCCGCGCGCATTCTTCTCCAGGCCACCGGGGTGGGATTCGGCATCTACTGCGTGGCCGCTATCGGCCTTTTCCTCGCCGGTCTCTGCGTGCGGGTACGGGGCCGGCTGAGCGGTGATCCGGCGGGCCGGCGAACCACGGGGGAACGTTCATGATCCGGCTCGAGGTCCTCGCCGGAAGCGCTCTGAACAGCGGCTTCGACACTTCGCTGACCGGGCGGATCGCGGTCGCGGGCAGTCTGGCGATCATCGTCCTGGCGGTGTCGTACAACAGCGGAATGTTCGCGCTGTCACGGCGCCGGGCCGAAAAACCGGTCGCCCCGACGGGCTCGCGCACCTATATCTTCCTGCTCGCATGCCTCAACGAGGAAAAGGTGATCGCCGAAAGCCTGGCGCGAATAATCCGGCTTCCGCTGACGGACGTACTGGTCCTCGTAGTGGACGACGCGTCCGATGACGGAACGGCGGCGGCCGTCCGTGATATAGCATCACCCTACGTCCATGTCTACCGGCGCGAATTTCCGGACGCCCGAAAGGGAAAGGGCGCGGCGCTCAACGCGGGTTTGCGCTGGCTGCGCGGTTCAAACCTGCTCCACGGCAAAGACGCGAACGACATCATCGTCTGTGTCGTCGACGCGGACGGCCGCCTCGACGGTCACGCGGTGGAACAGGTCGACCCGTTCTTCAACGACCCGAAAATCGGCGCCGTCCAGGTCGGCGTGCGCATGTACAATCGCCGCCGGCGCCTGCTCGCCCGCCTCCAGGACATGGAATTCGTCGTTTACGGCGAGATATTCCAGAACGCGCGACGTCATCTCGGCAGCGTCGGGATGGGCGGGAACGGCCAGTTCATGCGGCTCGCCGCGCTGGAGTCGCTGCCGGGCGAGCCGTGGAGCGACTGCCTCACCGAGGATCTCGACCTCGGCGTGCGCATGCTCGCCGAGGGCTGGGTCAACGGCTTCTGCCCCACCGCCGCCGTCCACCAGCAGGCCGTGCTCACCCTCGGCCGGCTGCTCCGGCAGCGATCCCGGTGGTTCCAGGGGCATCTGCAGGCGTTCCGGCTGGTCCCGCTGATCCTGCGGCGGATCCCGGCGCGGTCCGCGATCGACCTGATCTATCACCTGTCGAGCCCGGCGCTGCTGCTGCTCACCTCGCTGCTGCCGGTCGCGTTCCTGATCATGATCGGGGACACGGTCGTCGCGTCCGTCCACGCCGGGCACAGCCTGCTCTCGCCCTGGTGGCTCCCCTGGTTCTACGTGATGACGTTCGGCATGGCCGCGGCGTACGCGTTCGTCTACCGCAAGCGCGAGCCGGTGACCTGGGCGTTCGCCATCCTGCTCGGCCACATCTACGTGATCTACGGCTACATCTGGTTCATCAGCGGGTGGTGGGCCCTGGCACGCGCCCTCACCGGCAAGCAGACCTGGCTCAAGACCGCACGGACTTGAGCGGCCGCCTCCCGGTGCGGAGCCGGCCGGCGCCGCACCCCTGACCTGCGGTCCTCGCACTCCCCGCCGTCCCAGCCGAAAGAGGAGCAGCCATGATCGACCCTGCCCTGAACACGCTCGCCGACGGCCCGATCCGGGCGATGGTCGTCCTCGGCACCCGGCCCGAGGCGATCAAGCTCGCCCCCGTCGTGCGAGCGATGAACGCCTCCCCCGCGTTCGACCCGATCATCGTGAACAGCGGGCAGCACCGCGAGATGTTGCTGCCCATGCTCCGGACGCTCGGCATCAAGGCGGGCACCGACCTGGCCGTCATGCGGGACCGGCAGCGCCTGTCCGAGCTGACGTCCCGCCTGGTGAACGCCCTCGACGCGGCCATCAGCGACCGGCAGCCCGACGTGGTGATCGTCCAAGGCGACACCACCACGGCGCTGTGCGGCGCGCTGGCCGCCTCCTACGAGCGCGTCCCCGTCGCCCACGTCGAGGCGGGGCTCCGGACCGGCGACCTCGCCAACCCGTTCCCCGAGGAGCTCAACCGCCAGCTCATCGGCCGCATCGCCCGCTGGCACTTCACCCCCACCACCCGCGCCGCCGCCCACCTGCACGCCGAGGGCGTCCCCGAACGCCAGGTGATCACCACGGGCAACACCGTCATCGACAACCTGCACTGGATGCTCGACCAGGACGAGGGCAAGCCCGCCTTCCGCACCGACGGCCTCCGCATCCTCGTGACCTTGCACCGCCGCGAGAGCCAGGGCACGGAGATGCGCAAACTGGCCGGCGTCCTCCGCAGCCTGGCCGATCGGGGCGACTGCGAGATCCTCCTTCCCCTCCACAAGAGCCCGGCCGTCCGCGAGTCCCTCCGGCCGGCCCTTCAGGGCCACCCGGGCATCACCATCTGCGAGCCGCTCGACTACCCCGACTTCGCCGCGACCCTGGCGGCCTGCGATCTGGTTTTGACAGACTCGGGCGGTGTCCAAGAGGAGGCCCCCAGTCTGGGCAAGCCCGTTCTCGTCCTGCGCGCCACCACCGAACGCCCCGAGGCGGTCGAAGCGGGCGTCGCCCGCCTCGTCGGCACCGAGTCGGCCCGGGTACTGGCCGCCGCCAGCCGCCTGCTGGACGACCCCGCCGAACGAGCCGGGATGGCCAGGGCCGTCAACCCGTTCGGCGACGGCAAGGCGTCCAACCGCATCATCACGACGCTCATCCGCGACTGCCTGCGGCCGGACGCCCTGTTCGTCCCGGCCCTCGACTGAGACATGAGCCGCTGGCCGCTGGCCCTCACGCTGACGGGCGCCCTCACCGCCGTGGCCGTCGTCGTCGTGCCCGGATACCGCGACACGGGCTTCGTCCAGTGGCGCGACGACACGGTCCACGGCCCCTGGCGCGCCATCTACGACGGCCACGGCCGCAACGGCACCCGCGACGACGTGATCACTCTGCGCCCCAAGCCCGCCACGGTCCCCGCCGAGACCCACGCCGGCCTGATCGTCTCCCTGGCGACCTACCAGAACGTGAGCTTCCGCGTCCGCGCCCGCACCGTGGCCCAGCTGCGCAACGCCCGCCCCAACCCCTGGGAGGCGGCCTGGGTGATCTGGCACTACACCGACGACCACCACTTCTACTACCTGGCCCTCAAGCCGAACGGCTGGGAGCTGGGCAAACGCGACCCCGCCTACCCCGGCGGCCAGCGCTTCCTGGCCACCGGCCTCCCCCCGTTCGCCCTCAAACGCTGGTACGACATCCGCGTAGACCAGAAGAACGCCACCATGACCCTCCGCGCCGGCAACCGGACCCTCACGACCTTCACCGACACCGAACGCCCCTACACCAGCGGCTCCGTGGGCCTCTACACCGAAGACGCCGAGGTGGAGTTCCGCGACATCACCGCCAGCGGCTGACGACACAACCGCCCCCGAAACCCGGTACGCTACGACACGGTGATCGGGCCCTGCCCGACCCACGCGGGCGTAGCTCAATGGTAGAGCCCCAGTCTTCCAAACTGGCTACGCGGGTTCGATTCCCGTCGCCCGCTCCCATGACAAACGCCCAGGTAGAGGCAGCTTCCCTCCACCTGGGCGTTCGCGTTTCTCAGGCCGATTTCCGCTTCCGTGCCCGTTGCGTGCCCGATCCCTTCTTGGCCCGCTTCTTGGGCTTCTTGCCCCCACGAGCAGCCTCGAAGGCATCCCCCACCGCTTCGGCGATCACGTGATCACGGTCCTGGGCCGCGTGCTGGTAGATCAGCGCCGCCCGCACCGAGGCATGACCCATGCGAGCCATCAGCTCCTTGAGGCTTGCCCCCGTCCCCGCCGCCAGGGTGTTGCCCACATGGCGGAGATCATGGAAGTGCAGATCAGGCAGGCCGACGTCTTCCCGCACCTTGTTCCAGACCCGCCGGAACCCCGACCGCCGGAGCGGACCACCGCGAGGCCCGACGAAGACCCGGCCCTTGGGCCCCGACTCGGCGAACTCGTCCAGATGCGCCTGTAGATCGGGGATGATCTCGGGCGGAAGGGCAACGACCCGCCGTCCGGCCCGCGTCTTGGGCGGCCCTTCCAGGAGCTTGCCGCCGTCCAACTCGTACACGGCCACCACGACCCGGACCGTCCCGGCGTCCAGGTCGAGATGCTCACGACGGAGCGCGGCCAACTCACCCCAACGCAGGCTGGCGAACGTGCCCAGCAGGACGAGGGCGCGGTACCGCTCCGGAACCTTGTTGAAGATCTCGATCACTTTCGAGATCGGGATCATCTCCCGCTCTGGCGTGTCAGGCACCGCTGCTCCCTTGATCCGACAGGGGTTGCGGCGAATGCGCTCGTCATCCACCGCCGTGTTCATGATCGACTTGAGGAGTTGGTAAGCCTTGGCCACCGTGGACTGACCGACCACCTTCAGGCGCTCCTTGCGCCAGCGTCGGACGTCAGCCTCTTTGATGTCGGAGAGGTTGGACTTGCCGAAAGTCGGTAGCAGGTGGTTCTTCAGGAGCCCGCGATAGAGGCCCTCCGTGCGCGGCCTCAACACGCGATCATCGACCCACTGCTTGGCGAAGACCTCGAACGGCACTTTGCCCGCGTCAGGGTCGAGCCACTCCCCTCGCTTGATCTCCGCTTCCTTCAGGACGAGCCACTGATCCGCGTCCTTCTTGGTTGCGAACGTGTGCGGCGCGGGTCGGTCCAATCCGTCTGGCCCGGGGTAGCGCGCCTGGTATCGGCCCGAGGGGAGCTTGCGGACGCGCCCGAAGCGCCTCTTTCCCGCCATCAGGCGGCCCTCCTTTGACCATGGACGGTCACAGGCTCGACGAGCCCGGCCGCGATGAACTCACGAAGTGCTGATTCGGGGATGCGGACGAACCGGCCAACCCGCACGAAGCGGATGCGCCGTTCCTCAATCAACCGCCGGGGGAACCGCTCGGACGTATTGAGCATCACGGCCGCCTCAGCAACGGTCAGAAGACGCTCAGCGGGAGTGATGTCTGTTCGCCTGGTCACGCTGCCTCCCCAGTTGCCGAAGTGTCGTTGAGGGCTTGGGCGAGCTGGTCGCGTCGCCGGGTGCGTTCTTCGATCAGCAGCAGGAGCCGGTGTGTGATCGGTTTGACGTCTGGGTCGCCAGGCCCAGCGCGTTCCCACAGGAACCGGCGATCACCTGCCGCAGGGCCGGTTGCCGGAATCCCGGCCTCGGCCAGGCGAGCGAGCACCCATGTGGTTCGGTCGGCTTTGTGGTCGGCCATGGTTTTGCCGGACCACTTGCGCGAGACCAGGACGCGGCGGCCGCCGTAGCCGAGGTGTTCGCGTCGGTGTGCCTTGCCCTTGCAGAAGCCGGGCACCAGGCCCTTGCGGGGGTTCTTGGGCTGGATGCCGTACCGCAGCCAGTTGGAGCAGGTAGGAGAGCACGGCTCGTACCGCAGCGCGTCGGCCATTCGTTCGACGTGGGCTTGCTGGCGGTCGGTCTCGGCTTGGTGGCATTCGGCGACGCTTTTGACCAGGTACTTGGTCAGGTACCGGATACAGCGGTTGCTGTCAGCGCCGCCCGCCATGACGCCCTGTGCGTCGATCTGACGGCCGAAGCTGACCACGTGCAGCGGTTCGGCGTTCTCGTCTAGGCCGAGCTGGTCAAGCGCGTCATCCCACGTCGGCAGCACCGCCCCGGAAGCGGGATCGACGTAGCCGCCTTGTCCGTCGTGTCCGGCCGAGTCGTCCCAGACCGGCAGCCGCTCCCCGTGGTAGACGACGCGGTCAGTCGAGGGCCACCACACCTGGTGATAGGTCGCCGCCACCACCTGTCGCAGCTCAGCGCGCGATATCGTTCCGCGGATTGCCATGTGCAGATGAGGGGCCAGGCGTCGTTGTGGTTCGACCGTGGCGAAGTACTGCACGTCGTAGCCGACGAACCGGCGCAGGTTCTGCACGAACCGATCGATGAGCTTGCCGAAGTGCAGCGCATCGCGAGCGGCCCGCCGGTAGTCGTAGCTGGACGGGTCAACGGGGGTGCCGTCCGAGCGGACCCGGCCGTAGGAGTCCAGCGTCAGTGTGAGGAACAGCGAGGGCCGGAAGGTCTTGCCGTCCGCAGCGGTGTAGGTCTTGCCCACGGTGCGTTTCTCGACCGGCCGCCGAGGCAGGTCCGGAACATCCTGACGGCGCCGGGTGGACCGGATACGCCGTCCGGGACCGTCCTGTCCGTCAGCGGTCTTCAAGGTGCCTGCGACGCCGGAGCGTTCGATCTCGTTGTCCAGGTCCCGGACCAGCCGATCCCAGAACTCGACATCCTCGCCGTCCGCGTCCCCGTCCTGGTCCGCCTGGTCGCGCCGTCCCTGGGCTTGCGCCCGCAGTTCCACCAGGTGCCGTTGCGTCTCATCCGGCTCGGCGCGTTGGATGATCGGTTCGGTTTCCAGGTGCCAGCCTTCCCGGCACTGCTGAGCCCGGATACGCCGCTTGTTCTCCGCACACGGCGGGCACACCGAGGCGCGCGTGTGGCCGCACGGCACCGACACGACCTCAGTTTCGCCGGTCTCCAGGTCAACGCGCCGCATCGGTACCGGGCGGATGCACACCCCGTGATCGATAGCGACGGCCTCAACGACGCCCTGTGCCAGCGGAGGCAGGGTCTTGACCCGCGCGGCCGGTTGCGGCTCGCTCATGCCTCCCCCATGACGTCGAATGCCAGTTGCACGGCGCGCACGGTCACCGACCGCAGCGGATACGACCGCGCTTTCCTCTGCTTGGCCACACGGACCAGGACCACCGTCCGGCCGTCGGTCTTGTCGATGCCGGTCACCTGACCGTGCGTGCCCTTGTCCGGTCCGCTGGTGACCTCGACCCAGTTGCCGACCTCCGGCCGGAGCTTGCGCGCGGTCATGCGATCACCTGACCGTCGAGGGATGTGGCCGCCTGATCGCTTGGAGTTGATGGGCGCAGGCCGCCGGCCAACTCGCATTGCTCGCCCTTTGGGTGCCTACGGCATTGGACGGCAGCCCGCTCACGTCGCCGAACCTCGGGGACGTTCACGCTGCCTCCCCGAAGTTGGCCGTGCCGAGCGCGACCATCTCGTCAATGTCGGCATCGCAGACATAGGCCGCCCGGACACGCACCGGGTCAGGGGTGGTTTCCAGGCGGATGTAACCGACCCCGGCGCCGATTTCGGGGATGGAGGAGATTTGATCGGCCAGCGCGCCACGGTCCCGCGCCCCGTCGCCGAGCACCATGTCGACTTGCTCGGACTCATCCAGCCGCAGCGCGATCCGGTCGGGGAACAGGTTGCGCAGGTTGTTGACCTCTTTGCGGGCATCCTGCTGAGCCCCGACCAGGCAGTACCCGACCGAGCGGCCCTGTGTCGCCAGCACCGCCAAGGCTTGCTCGGCGCGCTTGCGCAGGTCCCGGCTCGGGCAGTACGCGGTCAGGAACGCCAGCTCATCCACGATGATGACGCGGAACGGATGCTCCAGCGAGGGCAGGAACGAGCGCCGCTTTCCCGCGAACATGGCCGCCCGCTTGTTGAGGTCTTCGGCCGCCTCCTCCAGCAGCTCGACCATGCCGCCATTGGGGTCATCGGAATACCGGCCGTAGCGCTCGAACAGCCGCCGCCCGAACGACAGCTCCATCCGCTTGGGATCGACCGCCCACACCTGCACCAGGCCGAGGAACATCCAGGGCAGCACCGCACGGACGATCGACCACAGCACCGACCCCTTACCCGAACCCGTCGCACCCGCGATCAGGACATGCGTCCCGAGGAGTCGCAGCAGCCACGGCCTACCGTCCTCACGGACACCGACCGGGACCGCCTCTAGATCGACGTCGTCAGCCAGGGGCAGCGCGGCCAGCGGAACCTTGAGAGCGTCCTTGCGGACGAACTCCAGCCACACCGAACCCGGACGCGGGACCGTCCGCCGGACCGGCCGACCATCCACCCAGGACCACCGGGACCGGGTGCCCTGCCGGACGCGGACCAACTCCGAGCCGAAGCCGTGCGCGAGGTTGACCGCCACGCGTTCCCAGGCGTCAGGCGCCTGCCCTTTGAGCATGCGGACCAGGACGCGATCGGCCGTCGGCCCGCAGCGGACCCGTTTGATCGAGGGGAGGTATTCGCGGCCCTTGTGCATCTTGGTCAGGCCAGCGGTGACCAGGACCGGTTGCCAGTCCCGCCGGTACACCGCCAGATACCGCCACTTGGCGCGAGCCGGACGAGCCACCGCAGCCACAAACAATGGCCAGTCGGCCAGCGCCCACACCCCCAGGGCGAACAGCGCCGCAGCGACGACCAGCGCCGGAGCAGGCCAGCCATAGGCGTAGCCGAGCCAGCCCAGCCCGCCCAGGACCGACACCGGGACGATGTTGCGGACGGTGAAGACGACGACCGCGACCAGGACGCGGACGGCGTTGACGAGCAGGACCAGGATCTCGGGCATGTGCCACACCGGAGGCGCCCACTTGGGCGCGGCGAACGGATCTTTCTGGGCCTCGACCGCGACGTTCTCGCCCGGCCCGACCTTGCGGAACTCCCATGCCATGATGAAGACACCTCTTGTTTGTCACTTGCAGGGGGAAGAGAACGGGGCGGCCGGAGGTACCAGCTCCAGCCGCCCCACCCAGATCAGGCAGCCCGCCGCTTGCCCGACAGGCGACGGCCCGAGCGGAACAACCGCTCCACCTCGGTCGCGTACGCCGCCGTCTGCTCAGCCAGGCACCGCGCGAACTCGACGTCTTCGGGCCGCAGCCGCTCGGGAAGCGTCAAGGTGACCAGCAGCCCGCCCGCCGACACCGTCAGCAGCGGCGTACGCGCCGCGAACGAACGGAACTCACTGGTCGCGTTCTGGCCGATCGGCAGCGACAGCGCCGAGGAACGGCCCGTGCCCCGCGCCATCAGGCAGCGTCCTTAGCCGGACGAGCAGCAGCCTTGGCCGGACCACCAGCAGGACGGACACCCGTCGCGCGGAACGAGTAGGCGACGCGCGTCCGGACGTTGCCGTTGTTGTCGCGGCCCATCTCCTCCACATACGGCGTGACCGACATACCGGTGAACTCCACCGGCCGGAACGGACCCCACGCCGGTTCCGGCAGAACCGGGCACACCTCGGCCAGCACCTTGACGCGGATCGCCGACGCCTTGGCGTTGGCCTCCGGGTCAGCGTCGTAGACGTCCACCACCCACACCGGCTGACCGGTGACCTTGTCCTTCTCCTGCCGCTTGGTCTCGAAGTTGTCCAGCCGCTCAGCCGGACCCGTCGCGAACACCCCGTGCGGGAACACGTCCCCGAACGCCACCGGGATACGACCCTGAATCGCCATCCGTGATCACCTCTGTTTGTCCGCCCGTCCGCTTGTTCGGACGAGTGCATGACTTGAGAGTACCTCGCCCGCTCGTCCGGACAAGTGGTGATCTATGTGAGCTGCGTCACACTCTCGCGGTGATCAGCTAGAGACCGGGTACACGTCTTCCAGCTCATGCAGCGCACCGGGCATGACGACCTCGACCGCGAACAGAACCGCGTCGGCAGCGTCATGCACGGTGGCCAGGATGGCCAGCACCGGATCGGACTTCTTGATCTTCAGGGCCTTCACTTCGTCCGAACCGGGTAGCCGCGCGGTGAGCCGCTCTGTGATGTGGTCGACTCGCAGTCCCTTGACCGTGCGCAGATGGGCCCGCACGCCGACCGGAAGGGGGACGGCCTGGTCAAGGTCGGTGCCGTAGGCCAGCTCTTGCGGGAACCAGCAGGTGACCAGCTCCGAGGGAATCCCGTCCCGCAGGTCCAGCCGCCGCCGCATGAGGAGCCGCGCGTCACCGAGCAGCGCCGCTACCGGGGGTGCAGGTTCGACCTGGCCGACGTGGACCAGCGTCACCGACTCGCGCGTCTCGGGCTGGTCCAGGACCGCCAGGCCCGGACGAGTGCCGCCGTCCTTGGCGCTCGGGATGCCTTTGACGAACGAGCCGCGCCCATGCTCGCGTTCGATCCACCCGTCTTGCTGGAGCATCTGCAACGCCCGCACAACGGTGGTCCGGCCGACCGCGAACTCACGAACGAGCTGCGTCTCAGACGGCAGAGTCGAGCCGGGCGGGTAATCCCCGTTCTCGATACGCCGCCGCAGCTCCAGGACCACACGCGCGTACTTGGGGGGCTCGAATTCCAAGCTCGACATCTCGACCGCCTGACGACTCCGCTGCTTGAGTGCATGAGTGCACTAGCAGCACTGTAGCGGTGACATGCAAGAACGTCACGACCCCCGCCCCACCACAGGGGCCGGTTTGCTCGTTCAGCGCCGCAGCGAGGGAGATATATAGAGCGAGAACCCCGCAGCGATCAACGCCGTGCACACCTCACCGTGACGGCGAGGCCCGATCATCCGCACCCGCCGCAACTCCCCGCTGTCTACCAACAGCACCAGGTCGCCCACAGTCCGTATCTTCTGGCCCTTCCCGTGCTTGAAACGCCACTCCAGCGCGTTGGGCACCGCTGGCGACAGGTCCAGGCAATCAAGCGGGCAGTCCGGTCCGATGCGTTCATGCCGATGCGGAACCGCCCCGTCGTCCAACGCAGCGGCCTCATCCGCCGTAGCCATCAGGCGTCCCGCCATGGCCAGCACCGTGACCACGTCCGCCACCGTCGCCACTCCCAGGCACGAGACCGGGCACTGTGGCGTGACCCCGTCATGGCCGGGCTCATGCTCCCGTTGCTCCACACCGTCTACCGAGGCCATGGCCACGCTCCCGGCCGCGCAACCGCCGACCGCAACTCATAGGAGGTAATCGCCTCCACCAACCGGCCACCGGTGAGCGCCCACCAGGAACCCGTCGCCGCCCCGTACCACGCCTTGACGCCGGGAAACTCCTGTTCGATCTGCTCAGCGACCGGCTGCCATGCCTCTCCGCTTCGGGGCTCGTTCACCGCTCGACACCACCGGCAAACGGCACCCTCAAGACGCACTCGATCCGCTCCGCCGCGCGGCTGGTCTCCTCAGCCGGGCACAACGCTTCCAATTCCGGAGCAGACTTGCGGGTCGGCCCCGACCAGGCCCACCACCACCAAAGTTCGCCGTCCTCGGGGTGCGGACGGCACAACACTTCCTGGCGCATGCCCACGCTCATCAACTGGCCGCGCGGGTCATCCTTGTCCGGCTCACCCGCCGGGTTGCTCGCCTGTACCGCGCCATGCGCCAACACCTGGCCCGCCAGGCCCCGCACCTCCAGGTCGAGGACCAAAGCCGCCGCGTACCCGCGCCAAGCCGCATGCGTGGCCGCCGACCGTGCCGTGTCGTTCATCGTCCCTACCTCCTGGAATGGAAGCGGGACCGGTGATGCGTGGGGAAGGCCGTCGATCACCCCAGCAGCCCGAAGACGAACAGGGTCACAGATCGGCCGTCCGCGTCACCGGTCCCGCAGCTTCATCACGCCGCCGAGACCCGTCGCCCCGGCCTGCACCACTGACAGTCGATCCGGTCAGGCTCCGGGCCCTGACCTGGACGAGGCAGGCCGACAAGAACACCCCGCCGAGCGCTGATGAACTTCCAGCCCCGATCGCCGCAATGGGGACACTTGTCAGCCCTTCGGTCATTGCTCATGACACTTAGACTCGTAGCCGATCAAGTGTTTTCCCACGTCCCGGCACCGCCTCAGCACCGAACTTTCACTGCACCCAGACCTCTGACCAGGGCTAATGCACCCTGGGCTGTGAAGTCGAGCCAGCCTGCTGACAAACTGGGCACATGGCGGAACTCAACGGCGCCCCAGTAACAACGGACGAGCTGAAATCGCTCGCCCTGGTCAACTACGGACATTTCACATCCATGCGTGTGGACAACCAGCGAATCCGCGGGTTCTCCCATCACCTCGAACGGCTCGTCCGCGACTGCCGCACACTCTTCGGCTCCGAGCTGGACCGCCAACACGTCCGCGAGCTCATCCGACAGGCGATCTCTGGCCGAGAAGGTTCCTTCGTCACCCGAGTGACCATCTACGACCCCAGCCTTGAACTTGGTCGCCCCGGCGCCGACGCCGAGCCCAGCGTGCTCGTCACCACCCGTCCCGCTGGCGCCTTGCCCATGCCGCCGCAACGCGTGCAGACAGCTACCTACGTCCGCGATCTTCCCGAGGTCAAGCACGTCGGCCTGTTCGGGGCCATCTGGCACCGCCGCAACGCCCAGCTAGACGGCTTTGACGATTCGCTTTTCACCGATCACGACGGCTTCGTGTCCGAAGGCGCAACGTGGAACATCGGTTTCTTCGACGGCGACCAAGTCATCTGGCCCAACGCCGAAGTGCTACAAGGCGTCACCATGCGACTTCTCCAGCAGGTACACGACCGCACCTCACTCGGCCCGGTCAACGTCTCCGATCTGCCACGTATGGAAGCGGCATTCGCAACCAACACCACCGTTGGCGTGCGTGCGATCACGGCCATCAATGACGTGGAGTTCCCTGCCGAACACGCGATATTCGACACGCTCCGCAAGGAGTACGAAGAGATCCCGCCCGAAGCACTCTGACGACCCGTTCCCCCCAACGGAGCCCCCCGAGATGCCCATCACCGTGCAGCGATGGACCGGCCGCGAGATCCGAGCCCTCCGCGATGCAGGCCGCCATACCCTCCTGGACTTTGCCGCCAAACTCGGCGTGAGCGAACGCATGGTCTCCAAGTGGGAGGCCGGAGGCGAGAACATCACCCCCCGAGCAGTTAACCAGCGAGCGTTGGATACCTTCCTGGCAGCATGCACGCCAGACGAGCAGGTCAGATTCGCCGAGTCGATCGGCCTCACTGTGCCAGCCGCGCCAACACAGGAGAACGCGTTGTCCTCTGCTGACACCCCTGCGGATTCTTCCCCCGATGCCGACATCCCCATAGGCGACGAGCACCAGGCACGCCACCCGATCGACGGCAAGCTCATGGCCCTGGTCGAGGCCGGAGTGTTTTTCGCCGGACCTGACAACGAGCCCATTTACGTGCCCGGCTTCTACATCGACGTCTTCCCGACCACCAACGCTGACTACGCCCGCTTCGTCGCTGCCACCGACCACAAGCCGCCCCAGCACTGGGAGAACGGCGAACCACCCGGCGACCTCCTCAATCACCCGGTCGTCTTCGTCACCTGGCACGACGCCCACGCTTATGCCCAGTGGTCCGCCAAGACGCTCCCCACCAGCCAGCAATGGGAGAAGGCAGCCCGAGGAACGCGAGGCGACATCTACCCCTGGGGAAGCCAGCGCACGCCAGCCAAGGTGAACTGTCGCGAACACGGCATCCGCGCCACCACGCCCGTTGACTGCTACGCGTCTGGCGTCAGCCCCTACGGGATCTATGACATGTGCGGCAACACCTGGGAATGGTGCGCCACCGAAACCACACCCGGTCGCCATGAGCTGAAGGGCAGCGCCTTCACGAGCCCGTTCCTACGCTGCACACCCTCCACCTTCAATGACGCTTCCGCCGACATGCTCGACGACGACACCGGCTTTCGCTGCGTCACCCCCACCGAAACCATGCGCGCCCTGCTCAGCGTGCAGCGCTAAACAGCCAGCGATCATTGCCGAATTGAGCTTTTAGGTATCAAGGGCGGCGGCGCTCGCGCCGTTGGCGCGGCCCGCCGCCAGCGCCGCCGGAGCGTGCGGCGTGGGCGCCGGTCTCCAGCGGCGCGCGCCCGGCCGCGCATCGGCGACGCCCCGACTTGTCACCCGGCTGAACGGCAGTCACCAGGCCGCGCCACCGCCAACGCTTCTGATCAACGGGCGCAGGCCGCCGGCCAACTCGCGTTGCTCGCCCTACGGGTGCCTACGACATTGGACGGCAGCCCGCTCACGTAGTCACGGCCGAAGGCGCCTAACCCCATAGCGAAGGGACGTTGCAGCCTGGGCTGGAATGCATGTGGCCCCCCGACCCGATCTCTTCAGAGTGAGCGGCAGCCAGAACCCGTCAAGGGCGCCCAAGGGCGTCACTGCGTGATCGAGCAAGCTCGACCCTTGACGGAACCTGTCCGCCGCTAAGTGCGGCTTTCATCGGGGCGGGGGGAGGAAGGTGAGGGGAAGAACAGCGGCTACGCCGCACGCCTCTCACGGCTAGACGCGCACCTTGCTACCAATGTGCCTTTCGCGCTTTTTTAATAGTAGAAGACATCGCTTGCGGGTTTTTTTGAAAGGGATAGCCGCCGCAGCACTGGACATGGCGAAGAGGGCAACCACCAGAACGCGTGCCCCGTCGTCCTCAATGTAGCCAGCCACGGCCGAGAGAGCGGCAAGCCACCCGGCAAGTCCAACCACAAGGGCTGTCCGCCGTTGCTCCGGACTCGGTCTACGCATCGCTCGTCCTTGTTGTCATCTCTCTAGAGAGACGCTGCCGTGACAGCCTAGGTTCCTCACCGGATCAGCGCGATGGACGTGCCCTGATCGTGCCCGTCAGGTCGGTCATCTACGGGGATCACAGTCACTGGCGGATCATGGGTGTGTGGCGCTGAGCTGGGCGCTAGCTGGTTACAAGATCGTGCGCCGTTGTCTTCCAAACTGGCTACGCGGGTTCGATTCCCGTCGCCCGCTCCCATGACAAACGCCCAGGTAGAGGCCATGATCCCTCCACCTGGGCGTTCGCACTTCTCAGGCCGATTTCCGCTTCCGTGCCCTACCGCGGGATGGTCGCGGGGGCCGGGCGGACGGCTAGTGACTGGCTCAGCGGGTGTTTTCCGCCGGTCAGGAACGGCGATCCGGGGGCCGGCTTCAGCGTGCCGCCGGCTCCGATCGTGGCCGCGACCACCCGGCTCGCGTCCTGCATGTTGGCGAAGATGTCCCGGCCGTCCGGTGTGATCGCGACCGTCGAGGTGCCCTCGGTTTCGGGCGCCGAGCCGGCGGCCGGCGTGAGCGAGCCGTCGGGCTGGATCGTGAAGCCGACCAGGCCGCTGTCGGGAGGCGAGCCGGGGTCGAAGTTGGCGCCGATGTACAGGTGCTTCCCGTCGGGCGTGACCTTGAGGCCGACCGGGTCCCGCACGGTGACCGGCGACCCGGGCACGGGCTTCAGCGAGCCGTCACCGGCGACCCGGAACCCCTGCACGTTCTGCGCGACGTTCGAGGTCGCGTACAGCAGGCCGCCGTCCGGGCTCATCGTGATCCCGTAGTTGGCCGGCCCGACCTTCGCCACGTCCTGCGGGGGGCCGAGCGATCCGTCCGGCAGGACGGTGTATCTGGTGATGGGCCGCGACGGGCTGTCTTCGCTCTCGTCCGCGTTCGCGTACGACAGGTAGAGGAAGCGCCCGTCCGGGGACAGCACCGTCTGCTTCGGAGAGTCCGAGGTGGTGCGGAATACGCCGAACCGGCTGGGCGTGCCGTCGACGCCGATGCGGTACGCCGAAATGGTCGCGTCGGCGGTGTCGGTGACGTACAGGGTGCGGCCGTGGGGCGCGACGGTCGCGCCCCACGGCTCCTTACCGGTCTTGAACAGCTGCGGATGCGGCTGGAGCGCGCCCCGCACTCCCACCCGGAACACCGCCAGCGTGCTCGAGCCGCTGTTGACGACGTACGCGGTGGCCCCGTTCGGGGTGAGGGCTATGCCTCGCGGGGTGCAGCCAGGGCCTGTGTTCTGTGGGGTGCAGCCACCGGTGGACACGGGTGTGTTCAGGGGCGACAGGGTGGCCTGCGGGCCGATCGCCAGGGACGAGACGTCACCGGAACCCGCGTTGGTGACGTAGAGCACGCCCGAGGGTGGCAACACCGGGTCCGCGGCGGCCTGGGACGGGGCCAGAGCCGGGACGCAAAGCAGCGCGGCGGCCAGGACGGCAGCACGCGCTCTCATGAATACGGATGACACGAATGTCTCCTTGATTCGACGACACCCTCATAGGCGTTCCAAGCCGTTCCACCGCCAGGTGCGGCTTTCACGGCTACACCGCTCGCCCCGGGCTTCACGGTGTTGCGGACACATGCGAGCGCGGGCCGACCGTTCGGTTGTCGGGCCGTTGTCTTTGCGGTTCGATTGCCGATCCACGCCACGAACGCCCAGGCAGCGGCATCCTGGGCGTTCGTGTTTCTCGGGTTTACTTCAGCGCGTAGGCGTGGATGATCGTTTGCTCTGTGCCGTTGCCCTCTGTGTCGGTGGCTTTGGCGCGTAGCGAGACGTACTTGGCCTTGGGGTGGGTGAGGGTGGCCGTCCGGTGGTCGCCCTGGCCGGTGAGGGGGACGGGTTGCCATGTGCGGCCGTCGTCGAAGGACGCTTCGACGGTGAGCGTCTTGAGCGTGCTCGCGCCTGTCTGCCGGGTGATGTGGACGGGGAAGCTGAACGGTGTGCCTGAGGGTGCCTGGTTGCGCAGGTCGAGGCGGGGCGCGAGGCGGATGCCCAGGATCGGCAGTGGCGTCAGTTTGCCTGGGATGTGTTGCGAGCCGAAGTGGTAGGTGGCGTTCACGCGGGTCGACAGGTTGGAGACGCTCCGGGCGGCCGCGACGTCGAGCCGGTAGGACGCGGGGTCGGCGGGCAGGGTGAAGTCGTGGTAGAACGCGTCGGACGTCTCATCGATCTTCCGCCCGTCGCGGTACAGCGTCATGCCCGCCTCGTCCGTGGCGCCGACGCCCACGTGGTTGGCGGTCTGGTCGGAGAAGAGCGGGATCTCGACGGCCAGCGTGTCGCCTCCGCGCCGGATGATCGGCTCGACGGACGGGTCCGCCGGGCCGAAGACCGCCGAGTTCCAGCGCTCGCGGTACGTCTTCCCCTTCTGGAAGGTCCGGCTGTTTCCCGATTGGTAGGAGAAGTCACCTTCGCGGAAGCTGCCCACCCACGACACGTCCGGCGTGTAGTACTCGGTGAGGCGGCCGGGAAGAGGCACTGAGACCATGCCGTCGCGGAGGCCGGCCGTCCCCGAGGTGACGGCGTGCTCGCTCTCGACCTTCGCCAGTTCCTTGTCGGCGATGTGCCGTACCGGGTCGTTGGGGATGCTCCCGGTCTCGGTCCATTGGACGTGGTAGAGGTACGGGCCGGTGAAGCCCTGGGGGGTGGGCGCGGCCAGTTGGGTCTTCGCCGCGAACGTGAACTGGTCCGCCGGCACCTTGGTCCGTGAGGGCCGGACGAGGAAGCCGTCGAGGGAGTCCATGCTGTAGGTCTCCGCGACCGATGCTCCCTCAGGGAACGTCCGGAAGTAGCCGATGGCGGAGTTGCCCCCGGATCGCAGGCCGGGGCGGTCCACCGTTGCGGCGATCTGCTTTCCGTCGCGTGCGTCCAGCTCAATTGTGGTGTCGCCGGACACCGTGAACGCCGGCTCGACGAAGGCGGTCTGCCGGTAGTCCTCGCCCTCGCCGGAGAACACGGTCGCGCTGAGGTAGTACGTCCCGTTGGGCAGTCTGACCGTCACGGCGCCCGACGGGTCGTAGGGCGAGTAGTTCTGGTTCTTCTCGTCGACGAGCCAGACGCCGTACAGGTCGGTGGGCGCGCCGTCGAAATTCTTGGTCGTGAACGTCACGGCGTGGCTCTCGACCTCTTTGGTGATCCCGACGGGCGTGCGCACGACGGCGCCGTCTCCCGTCGCGGTGAGCGTGCCGCCGTAGAGGCCGTCCCTGCCGGAGCCGGTGGTGTCGATGGTGACCGTCGCCTTCGCCTCGCCGCCCGCCGGGACCGTGATCCGCCGGTCGGAGACGGTGAACATGCCGTCGGCCGCCGCGGCCCCGGTCTGGTCCCGCACGTCCAGCGCCAGGTCGAGGGTGATCGGCTCGCTTCCGTCGTTGCGGTACGTGATCGGCACCGTGACGGGCTTGTCGTCGGCGTGCGGCCACTGCGCGATGCCGCCGTCGACGGTGGCGGGGGTCGCCCGCACCCGCTGGGCGTCGGCGCGCGCGACGTCCAGCCGTCCGGCGCCCTGCTCGTAGACGCTGAGTCCGGCGCCGGGCTTGGCGGAACCCGTCAGCGCGGCCTTCAGCTGCCCGGCCTTCCAGTCCGGATGAGCGGCGGCCAGGATCGCCGCCGCCCCGGCGACGTGCGGGGCGGCCATCGAGGTTCCGGACAGCCCGGTGTACCGGTCGTTCACGGGCTCGCCGATGGCGGTGCCCTTCGCGCGTGCGGCGACGATGCCGACACCGGGCGCGGTGATCTCCGGTTTGATCGCGGGCCGGTCCTTGCGCGGCCCCCGGGCGGAGAAGGAGGCCAGGCCGTCGGCGTCGTCGACCGCGCCCACGGTCAGCGCGGCGTCGGCGGTGCCGGGGCCGGCCACCGACTGCGCCCTCGGGCCGTCGTTGCCGGCCGCGACCACGAACAACGTCCCGGTGTCGGCGGTCAGCCGGTCCACCGCCTGGTCCAGGACGCCGGTGCCGTCGCCGGGAAAGGTGCTGCCCAAGCTGATGTTCACCACGGAGGCGTGCTGCCGGGTGGCCCATTCCATGCCGGCGATGATCTGGGAGTCCGATCCCTTGCCGCTGTCGCCGAGGACCTTGCCGACCAGCAGCTTCGCGTCGGGGGCGACGCCGGCGTGCTCGCCGTCCGAGGCGGCGCCGCTGCCGGTGATCGTCGAGGCGACGTGGGTGCCGTGCCCGTGCCCGTCCGCGACGCCGGTGCTCGCGCCGGTGAAGTCCTTGGACGCGGCCACGGCGTCGGTCAGATCGGGGTGGGTCTCGTCGATGCCGGTGTCCAGCACGGCCACCGTCGCGCCCTTGCCGGTGTGCCCGGCCTTCCACGCCGCGGGCGCGCCGATCTGGGCGACGCTCTTGTCGAGCGCGGCCCGCACCGGCCCGTCCAGCCAGATCCTGGTCAGCTCCGGGGCTAGGCCGCCGGCTGACCGGCCGCGCCGCGCCGCCTGGCCGGATCCGCCCTTCATCGCGTCCCAGAACCGTGCCGCACCCGCCTTGCGCTGGCTCACCGCCACCCCGGCCACACTGGGCAATTCGCGGACGACCTCGGCCCCGGCGGCCGACGTCCCGGACTTCGCCGCGGCGACGCCCTTGCCGGTCCCGGTGACGATGAGCGGCACGTCCTGGCGGGCACGGTCGTCGTGACCGGCCCGGATGAGGCCGGTCACGTCGAACAGCCGCCGGTCCACGAGCCCGCGGCCGATCAGCGCCAGCGCGTCCATCGGCACGACGTAGGTGTCGCCCCGGTCGATGTACCGCCGGAACCGCATCCCGGTGCGGCCCTCGCCGGGCACCACCTTCACGATCCCGTCGCGGGCCATGCCTCGCCCTCGCGTGCCCACCAGGACACGGTCTCCGGTCACGAGGGTCACCCAGCGTCCTCCGCTCGAAGCGACCCTGTCGGCGGCCACCGGGCCGGCGGCCGACGCCGGCGCGGCCGGTGCGGCGGCCGGCGTGCCCGCCAGCAGGGCGACGCCGACTCCGGTGACCACCCTTCCCCGGGCGTTTCTCACAATGAATCTCATCCACTCTCCTTAGGGATGTTCGGGTCTGGACATGCGATCGCTCCGGAAGGGGCCGAAGGCCCAAGCCCTCTCCGGAGCGATGTCGGTCTCGCGTCAGCCGCGGCCCGGCGGCAGCGTCGGGTGCGGGGTGACCTTGGGAAGGGTGTTCGTCCACTCCGCGGCGAGGACCGTGACGCGGTGGTACCGGGTGGTTCCGGTGGTGTTCACGCTGCGGACCAGGGACGTCTTCGGGTCGAACACCAGCTTCTGCTCGTCCGTGGTGCCGGCGTTGATGAGCAGGCCGCGGCCGCCCTTGACCGCCCCGGCGCCCTTGACGTTCGGAAGCGCGGCGAGCGCCCGGTAGGCCGCGGCGCGGACCTTCGGCGGAGCGGGGAACCGGTACAGCAGCTCGATCAGCGTGTCCGGGACGAACGTCCGCTCGCCTCCGGCAGGCAGCCCGCCGCCCACGGAGTTGTTGATCCACGCGGTGAGCCCGTCGGCGGTGGCCGGCAGCCTCTGGAGTTGGTCGTAGGTCAGCTCGGTGCGGGCGACCTGGAAGACCGAGGGTGCGTCGTCGCCGTCGGATTTCAGGACGGTGCCTTTCCATCCGCTCCACTGCGCCCCGTCCCGCCGGGTCCACAGTTCCAGGACGCCGCGCCAGGGCTTCGACGAGGTCTTCTTGTTCTCCTCGATCGTCTTGACGTACCAGTACGTGCCGGATCCCGCGGGCTGGGACGCCGCCGTGGTGGCGGCGACGAGCAGGAGCTGCCGCCCGGACTGCTCGGACGGGGGGCCGTTCGGGGTCCCGGTGGGCGATGTGGTGCCCAGCGTCGTGACGACGACGGCCGCCGCAGCGGCCGTGGCGGCCAGCCCGAGCATCGCCGCGAGCACGCGAGGGCGCCGCCTGCGGGCGGCCGGACCGAGCATCCGATTCGACAACCGGTGCCGGCCCCTGGCCACCGCGTCCGGCGACAGGTCCGGTGCCGCCAGCGCGTCGGCCACCCTTCGCAGGTCATCCATGGAGCTCCTCCTTCTTGATCACTTTCTGGATCTTCGAGCGGGCGCGGCTGAGGCGGGAGCCGACCGTGCCCGGGGAGATGCCGAGCGCCTCGGCCACCTCCTCGTAGCTGAGCTGGGCGATGGCCACGAGCAGCAGGACGTCGCGTTCCCCCCGGGACAATCCGGCCAGGGCCTTGGCGAGTCGTGGCTGCATCCGCTGGGCGGTGACCGACGCGACGACGCGGTTGTCGTGGGCCTCGGCGGGGCGCTCGCGGCCCACCCGGCCGAGCGCCTGGAAGTGCCGGGCCTCCTTGCGCCGGTGCTGGGCCACCAGGTGCGTGGCGATCCCGAACAGCCAGGGGCGCAGGTGGCCGCGTGCGGGGTCGAACCGATCCCGCCGGTCGAACGCCACGCAGAACGTCTCGGCGGCGACGTCCTCGGCCGACTGCGGGTCCAGCCGCCCGGCCGCGTACCGGTGGATGTCCTGGACGTAGCGGTCGTAGACATCGGTGAACGAGTCAGGGTCCCGCTTGAAGCGGGCGGCGAGCTCGGCGTCGGACGTCTGCTCCCCCACGCCTGGGGTCAACGTCTCGTGTCTCTCATGCGGCTTCCCTCCGAGCGGAGCGATCAACGATCACCTGTACTCCGTCGCACCCGCGGATCGTCTTCCGAACGGCGCACCGCACCACGAACGCCCAGGCAGAGGACTCTTCCTCGAGGAGGCATCGCCAGGGCCGCCCGGCAGCCATTCGTCGAGCGCCAGCGTCCAGTTTCCGAGTTGCTGGGAGGCGAGGTCGGTCGTGGTGGTGGGCCGGCCGGCGGCGAACGTGCGTCCGGCCAGCACGATGATCTTCGCTGCGCCCGCCGGCAGTGCCACGGTCACGGACGTGCGGGCGCCGATGGGCGTGATCTTGCCCGTCCACGGGTCCAGCGCGTAGGGCACGGTGCCCGGCGCGCCGGTGAGCGCTGCGGTGGTCGTGATCGCCTTCGTCGTGCGGTTCACCAGCACGTAGCAGGTGTTGCGGCCGTCATGGCGAACGACCGCCGTAACGCCCTTGTCCGCGATGTCGGCGTCGGGGCGCAGTCCTCGCCTGGCGAGCTCGGCCAGCGCGCCGGCGTCGTCGGCGACCTTCGTAGCTGGGCGGCGACATCTTGGTCGTGGTGGTGACGACGCCCTTGTAGCCCGCGGCGGCGACCTGGCGCAGCTGCGCGACGGCGGTCGAGGCCTTCGCGGACGAGGGCCACCACCAGCGGAACATGGCCCCGGACGTTCGCGGCCCCGCCGAGAACTCCTGCGCGAACCGGTCCGTGCCCACAGGAGCCGCGGCCGCGTCGCGCCCGCCGGGATCGAGGATGCCAGCGCGGTGAGCGAGAGGCCGACGGTGACGCGCCGCCAGCGGGACGGCCCAGTGCCGCGCCGGAACATGCCGGTCTCCTGCCGATTGTCACTACTCACTCCTTCAGCGAAGGCCGGACCGTTTAAAAACGTTTTAATCACCTGCCATTTAGCGTGAGCGTCGTAGGTGTGGCGACAACCACACGTCAACCCCCAGATCAGACGCTGGACGCACTCACAAGCGGCGAAATACGCGGCTACGGAAGGACAGGGGCTGCCATGGAATCGAAAACGTTTTAAGACCCAGCCACGCCGTTCGCAGCGTGAGCTTCAGGGGTCAACTGGGTGATTGTTGCCGGTCAACGGCTGTGGTGGCGGGGCCGTGCCATTCGACCAGGAGGACGGTGGCGTCGTCTTGGAGTTTGTCGTCGTGGTACGAGAGCACGGCGCGGATCAGGCGGCGCAGGGTCTCGGGGACGGGGAGGCCGTCGGCACTGTGGCGGATGACGAAGTCGATGAAGCGTTGCAGGCCGAACTCCTGGCCGTGGCGGTTGCGTGCCTCGGTGATGCCGTCGGTGTACAGCAGCACCCGGTCGCCCGGCTCCAGCTGCTCGGTGCACACGGTGACGGGGCGGCCGAGATCCAGGCCCATGGGGTGGGACGGCGGGCAGGGCAGCTTGGTGCTCCAGCGGCCGCCGCGGATGACCACCGGCGGGTGATGGCCGCGGTTGATCCAGGTGAGCAGGCCGGTGGTGGTGTCGAGATCGGCCATGATCGCGGTGACGAACCGGGTGTCCCGCCCGAACTCGCGCAGCAGGATGCGTTCGATGCCCTCGCTGTTGTCGGCCAGGCCCATGCCCTGGCGGCGCTGGTTGCGGCAGGCGGACATCGCCAGGTTGCCCGCCAGCCCGGCGGCCACGTCGTGGCCCATCGCGTCGAAGACCGCCAGATGCACGGTGTCGCCGGCGATGGCGTAGTCGAACACGTCCCCGCCGACCTCGTAGGCCGGCTCCAGCGCCGCCCCGATCACCACGCTGGGGCTCGCGAAGGTCAGCGGCGGCATCAGGTTCCACTGGGTCTCGGCGGCCACGTTCATCGGCCGGGTCCGCACCAGCCGGGCGTAGGAGTCGCTGTAGGTGCGGGAACTGACCAGGATCAACGCCACCAGCGAGGCCAGATGGCGCATGGGACTGGTCACGTCGCTCCCGGCCGTGCGCACGCGTAGCGCTCCCAGGCGCTCGGTGCCGTCCAGCAGCGGCACCCAGTACTCCACCCACCCGTCGGGGTCGTTCTTGGACAGGATGCGCACGTCCTGGAAGGCGCGTCCGGCCAGCGTGGTGTCGATCTTCAGCTCGGCGATCTCGGGATCGGCGCCCGCCCGGCCGGGCAGCAGCCGCAGCACGGTCTGCTGCAGATCGGCCAAGTAGATCAGCACCTCGTCCATGCCCGCCTGGCGGGCGTACCGGGCGACCAGATCCGGCACCTGCTCGACCGCCGCCAGGTGGCTGGCCTCCAGCAGCCCGGTCAACATCAGCTCAACGCCACGGTCTTCCTTGATGGCCTCGCTCCCGCCTGTGCCGGTGAGACTTCAGTCTGCTGCACACCACAGCCCCGGCAGGCGTCCCTGAGAAATTCGACCTGGGCCAGAGTCGCCGGCGGGTGGTCTTTCCAAGGTCGTGCTCACGACCGCGTCCGCCGACGCCTGAGGTACTCCGTTCACACCAGGTCCCTCGGCGCGTTTGCGTCGGGGGGCGTACTCCCCATGTCGCCGCCGGGCGGACGCCTGAGGGTGTTCCGGTGGCCGAGGGTGAGCGCGTGAACGATCGAGGAATCACCATCGCTCTGCTGGGACCGCTGGAGGTGCGGCAGGACGGGCGCCCGGTGCGCCTTGCCGGCGGCCGCGTACGGACACTGCTGGCCGTGCTGGCCGTCTCGGCGAACGACACCGTTCCGGTGCGGCGGCTGGCGTCGGCCCTGTGGGACGAGGACCTACCCGTGAACGTCAGGCGCAGCGTCCAGACTCTCGTCACCCGGCTCCGGCATGGGCTGGGCGCGCATGTCGTCCGCACGATGCCCGAGGGTTATCGGCTGGACGTCGAGCCCGACCGGGTCGATGTGCTGAGATTCCGCCGGCTGCTGACCGAGGCGGGCCGCGCACGGGGGGCGGCCGGGGAACGGCCGCTCGTCGCGGAGGCGCTGGCGCTGTGGCGCGGCCCGCCGTTCGAGAGCATCGAGTCGGACTGGCTGCGCACGGCGGAGTCGGCCCACCTGGTCGAGTCGTATCTCGGCGCACTCGAGCGGCGGATCGATCTGGACCTCGCCGAGGGCCGGCACCGCGAGCTGACCGCGGAGCTGCTGCGGCTCACCGCGCACCATCCGCTGCGCGAGTCGCTCTGGGCGCGGCTGCTCGTCGCGCTCGGCCGCTGCGGCCGTCCGGCCGAGGCGCTGGCCGGTTATGAGCGACTGCGCCGCCGCCTGGACGAGGAGCTGGGCATCGAGCCCTCGGCGGAACTGCGCCGCATCCACGCCTCCCTGCTCCAGGCGCGAACACCGTGAAGAACGCCGGCCACGGTGTCCTACCCATCGGCTATTATCGAATGTATGTTCGAGATGAGCGGGGGTCCTTCGAGCCGGTCACGGCGGTGATCGGCCCCCCGCAGGCCATCCGCACCTTCGACGTAAGGCGGACATGCCGATGACAACCTCGCCCGACATGCTCTCGACGGCCATCAAGGCGATCGCCGGCTCCCAGGCTCGCCAGCACCCCATCCTCATGATCACCAGGGCTCCGGACGGGGACTCCCGCGTCTGCGTGCCGGACTGGGGAGAGCTGCGCGTGATGGACGACCGGCGCCTGCGCGTGGCCGTCTGGCCCTCCGATCCCACCGCGGCCAACCTCGACCGGGGCGCGCCCATCCTGCTGATCGTCACAGCCCTGTCCGACGTCCATCTCATCCATGCCACGCCCCGCCGCCTGGTCAACGCCGCCATGCAGTGGGCCCACTACGAGCTCACCATCACGTCCGCACGGATCGTCGACCGGGGCACCACACCCCGTCTGCAGGCCGGCCCCGGCACCGAGTCAGAAGTCCTGGCGCAGCAGCTGCCGAAGGCGGCCGACAAGTATTGGGAACGTCGCGGCGAGCACCGGCCGTCACCGAAACCGAATCCGGCGATCTCCAAGGGATGGGAGTTCATCTCCGCGCTGAAGGGCTCGCAGTGGCGCTGACCCGGGCGCTCACTCGGGGGCGGTCTCTGGGCGCAGCAGCACCTTGCCGACGTCGAGGCCGTCGTCATCGTGCCCGTCGGCCACCAGCCGCAGCGCCTTCGCGAAGTCCGCCAGCTCCAGCTCGTGGCTGATCAGCATGCCCGGCCGCAGCAGGCCCGCGCGGAACATGCGCACGGCCTGCACCCACGCGGCCGACGGCATGCCGAAGACGCTGCCGACGGAGAGCTGCCCCTCAACGATCAGGCTGGGGGTCAGTCCCTCGGACGGGCCGCCCGGGATACCGGCGAGCGCGAGCCTGCCGCCGCGGCGCAGCAGTGCCGCCGCGGCGCGGGCCGAGCCGGCGACGCCCGCCGTTTCCACGACGACGTCGAACGACGGCCCCAGGGCCGCCGCGTCCGCCGGTGTGACCAGGGTGGTCGCGCCGGAGCCTCGCGCGGGCGCGGTGCGGCCGGCCCGCGGCTCGACGACCAGCAGTTGCGCCGGGGAGTACGCGGCGAGCACCTGGACGGCGAGCAGCCCGAGCGTCCCGCCGCCGACGACCGCCACCCGCTCCCCCGGGCGCACGCCGGTCCGCAGGACGGCCGCGACGGCGACCGCGGCGGGTTCCAGCAGCGCCGCCGCTCGCAGATCGGTGCCGGGCGGCAGCGGATGGAGCAGCCGGGCGGGGAGGACGAGATGGTCGGCGAAGGCGCCCGGCTGCGTGAAGCCGGTCTCGTCGTATCCCGTCGTGCACAGGTTCGTGTCGCCCTCCCGGCAGCGGTCACAGGTCTGGCAGTTGCGATAGCCCTCCCCGACGACGGGCGATCCCGTCAGGCCGGGGTCCACGCCGGGCCCGGACGCCTCGACGACCCCGGACCACTCGTGGCCGGGCACGATCGGGTACTTCCTGAACCCTTCGGGCCGGGTCCCCTCGTACAGCTCCCGGTCACTGCCGCAGATCCCCGCGGCCGAGACGCGGACGAGCGCCTCGCCCTGCCCCGGCCGCGGGACCTCATCGCTGACGAGCCGCATCCGATGCGGAGCCTCCAGCACCACCGAGCGGGAGATCGGACCGGTCATGGCGTCGGCTCCGGGTTCACGAGCGGCTCCCCTTGCCGCTGTCGCCGTTGTCACCGCCGTTGCGGGCCGCGCGGTACTCGGCGACGACGAGATCAGTGAGCTCCTGCAGCGAGGTCTCGGCGGTCGCCTTGTCGAAGGTGATCTGGCCGTGTTGCAGCAGGTTGATGCGGTCGCACACCTCCAGCACCTGCGCGTAGTTGTGGGCGATGATGATGATCGACACCTCGCCGCGCGCCTTGAGGTCGCGGACGAGGTCGAGGATGAGCGCCCCCTCCTTCGCGCCCATGGCGGCCAGGGGCTCGTCCAGCAGCAGGATCCGGGCGTCGGAGTAGACCGAGCGCGCGACCGCGATGGCCTGCCGCTGGCCGCCGGACAGCTTGGCCACCTCGGCGTCGACGGACGGGATGCGCACCCCCAGCTCGTCCAGATGTTTCCGGGCGAGCCGCCGCATGGCGCGGTTGCTGAGCAGCGGCCAGCGCACCAGCTCCCGGTTGAGGAACATGTTGTGGTAGACGGTCAGCTCGTCGATCAGGGCGAGGTCCTGGTAGACGGTGTCGATGCCGAGCGTGCGGGCGTGGTCCACCGACTTGATCGTCACCTCGTCGCCGTTGACGGCGATGCGGCCCGAGTCCGGCCGGTGGAAGCCGCTGAGGATCTTGATCAGGGTCGACTTCCCGGCTCCGTTGTCGCCGATCAGGCCGAGCACCTCGCCCTTGCCCAGGCGCAGGCTCACGTCGGTCAGCGCCGCCACGGCGCCGAACCGCTTGGCGATGTTGTCCACCCGCAGGGCGGGTGTGCCCGTCGCATCCCGCGGGCCGTCGTGCGGGCCCGGCGTGTCCGGTGTGCGCGATGTGTCCGTCACGTTCGGCCCGCCCTCCGCAGCCTCGCGAGGTGCACGTTCGCGATCATCGAGATGATGATCGCCGCACCGAGGATCAGGTTGAACGGGTTCGCGCTGATCCCGATGAGGTTGAAGCCGTTCTGCAGCTCCGCCAGCACCAGCGCGCCGAGCAGGGCGCCGATGACCGTCCCCGACCCGCCGGCCAGCGCGGTGCCGCCGATCACGGCCGCGGACACGGCGAAGAACATGGCGCCGGTGCCGCCCGAGCTGGGGTCGATCGTCTGCGTGCGGAACGCCTCGAGGATCCCGGCGAGCGCCGCCAGCGAACCCATGATCATGAAGTTGCCGACCTTGATGCGCCCGGTGCGGATGCCGGCCTCGCTGGCCCCGTGGGGGTTGCCGCCGACCGCGATCGTGTGAAGCCCCCAGCGGGTGCGGGTCAGCACCACGTGGAAGAACGCGACGATCGCCAGGCACCAGATCAGGTCCGCCCAGTCCGCCCGTCCGAACCACGACGCCAGGCTCTCCGCCGCGGCCGGGATCTCCGCCGGGTAGGCGTGCGACGTGGTGAGCGTGATGCCCTGGATGAGGAAGAGGGACCCGAGCGTCGCCACGAACGACGGCACCCGCAGCACCACCACCACGAGACCGTTGCCCAGGCCGATGACCGCGCCGGTGAGAACGGACAGCGCGATGGCGAGGATCGGATACACCCCGTAGTAGTCGATCGCGTAGTGCATCAGGAACGGCGACAGCGTGAAGACCATCCCCGCCGACAGGTCGATCTCGCCGCTGACGAGCAGGAGCACCTCGCCGACCGCCAGGATCGCGTACGGCGCCATGCTCTGCGAGATGTTCACCAGGTTGTCGTGGCTGAGGAACACCGACTTGGAGTACTGGAAGTAGACGACCAGACCGAGGGCCACGACGAGGATCGTGGCCTCGCGGCGGCGCATGAACCCGTCGAAGGCGACCCGGGTCGCCCCGTGCACCCGGCGCCCGGGTGCACGGGGTACCTCGGCCTGCTCCTTCTTGCCGCTGATCGTGTCGCTCATGGCCGGGTCACTTGTGCGGGATCGGGCCGGACCGGTTGAGCAGCTGCTGCTTGGTGCTCGACCCCTCGTATCTGGTCTTGGTGGTCAGGTACGGGTCCACGTTGTCCTTGGTCACGAACAGCAGGCCGGTGTTGGTGTCGGGCGGGGCGATCAGGCCGCCGGTCAGCTTGTACATCCACAGGAACAGCACGGGCAGGAAACCCTGCTGGTAGGGCTGCTGATCGATGGTGAAGTCCAGGCTTCCCCCCTTGATCGAGTTCAGCGTGGACGGGTTGAGGTCGAACCCGCCGGCGGCGACCCCCTTCTCCTTGAGCTTGTACTTGGCCATGGTCTTCCCGACGGCCTCGGTCGAGCCGGCGTCGACGGCGAACATCCCCTTGAGGCCGGTGTGCCCCTGGGCGTAGGCGTCGATGGTGGACAGCTCCTTGGGCAGCTCGGCCCCGCTCGCCACGTCCTTGAAGTTGATCGACTTGCCGGACGCCTTGATCGCGTCCTTGGCGCCGTCGATGCGGGGCTGGATGTTGAGCGAGCCCGGGGTGGCGATGAAGCCGACCGCGTCCCCGCCCGACATCAGCGCGGCGATGCGCGTCCCGAGCTGGTAGCCCGAGACGTACAGGTCCTGCCCGATGTAGGCCAGCCGGTTGGTCCCGGGCTCGCCGCGCGCCCCGTCGGCGTTGTAGGAGACGACGGGGATGCCCGCGTTCAGGGCGTTGTCCACCGGCTGCTTGAACGCGGTCTTGTCGACGACCGCGACCGCGAGCCCGTCGGCCTTGGCGGAGATCGCCGCGTTGGTCGCGCTGACCATCTCCGGCACCACCGACTCCTTCGAGCCCGTCCACTGGAACTCGCAGTTGAGCAGCGCGCACGCGTCCTGCGCGCCGTACTGCGTCGCGGTGAAGAACGGGTTGGTGGTGACGTGGTTGACGAACACGAACTTCCACTTGGGCGTCTCCGGGAAGTCTCCGGCGCCCGAACCACCGCCCCCCGTCTTCTCGCCGCTGGCCTTGTTGTCATCCGAGCACGCCGCGAGAAGGGCCGAGGCCGCGGCGGTGGCGGACACCAGCCCCGCGCCGCTGAGCAGCCGCCGGCGCGCCACGCCGCTCAGGCCGAGGGTCTCGGCGGCCTCTTCGACAGTGGGATCGATCTTCTTCATCACGAGCCTTCCGTGGAGAACGCGTAGACCGTCGAGGTCTTGTAGGTCTGGCCGGGACGCAGGACGGTCGAGGGGAACTGCGGCTGGTTCGGCGAGTCGGGGAAGTGCTGGGTCTCCAGCGCGAAGCCGTCACCCTGCCGGTAGGCGCGGCCGCTGGTCCCGTAGAGGGTGCCGTCGAGGAAGTTGCCCGAGTAGAACTGGATGCCGGGCTGGTCGGAGTACATCGAGAGCACCCGGCCGCTGCCCGGCTCGCTGACCCGCGCGTGGAGCCGGAACCCGGACCCGTCGATCACCCAGTTGTGGTCGTAGCCCCGCCCGTACACCAGCTGCTGGTGCCCGTCGCGGATCCGCTCGCCGATGGCCGTGGCCCGCCTGAAGTCCAGCGGCGTGCCCGCCACCGGAGCGAGCTGCCCGGTCGGGATCAGCGTCGAGTCGACCGGCGTGTAGCGGCTCGCGGGCAGCCTGAGCCGGTGGCCGTAGATGGTCCCCGTGCCCTCGCCGGCCAGGTTGAAGTACGAATGGTTGGTCAGGTTGACGACCGTCGCCTTGTCGGTGGTCGCCCGGTAGTCGATGCGCAGCGCCGAGCCGGACAGGGTGTACGTCGCGGTGGACTTCAGCGTCCCCGGATAGCCCATGTCGCCGTCCGGGCTGGTGAGGTCGAGCCGCAGCGACACCGCGTCATGGGTCTGTCCCGGCGTGGCCGTCCAGACCTTGGTGTCGAACCCCTTGTCGCCGCCGTGCAGGCTGTTGGGGTCGTTGTTGATCGGCAGGTGGTACGTCACGCCGTCGAGGGTGAACGTGCCCTTGGCGATGCGGTTGGCGTACCGGCCGATCAGGGCGCCGAAGTAGGGGCCGGGGTTGTTGTTGGCCACGTAGTCGGCGAGCGTGCGGAACCCCAGCGCCACGTTGGTGGTCCGGCCGCGCCGGTCGGGCGTCTCGATCGTCTGCACGATCCCGCCGTAGGTGATGATCCTGACGCGGACCTTGCCGCTGGTCAGGGTGTAGCGCCAGACCTTGGTGCCGCCGACGGTGCCGAAGAGATCCTTCTCGATGGTCGGCCGCCCTCCCTTGGTACCGGCGGGCGCGGCGGAGGCGGCCGAGCCGAGCCCGATGGCCGAGACCGCGAGCGCGGCCGCCGCGAAGATCCGGCCGGACGTGCGGATGCCGGACGTGCGGATGCCGGATGTGCGGATGGGCAGCGTACGGAGAGGCAGGGACCGTGCTGAGCGTCTGAGCATGGGCATTCCCTTCCTGGGAGGGTGGTCGCGCTGGCATGCCCCGATGGTTGGTGCGGCTCGTGACCCCGCGAGCGTGGTGCGGTCGGATCTCGCGGGCGTTCGGCGGCTGGAACGGGCTATGGCGGGTGGTGCTAGGGGCTCGCTATGGCTTCCTGGTAGTAGCGGCCCAGCATTGACAGTCCGATCGCCGCGCGCCGCACGCGCTCGCGCGCGGTGGAGACGGCGATCGGGCCGAGGTGATGTCCGGAGGGGTAGATTCCGGGCGCGTTGCGGACGGTGAACTTCAGGTGGACGGGCGCGGCGACCCGGACCAGGTCCGGCACCTCGTAGTAGCGGACGACGCCCCCGAAGTCGTCCGCGCCCTCCACGTAGACATCCAGCGGCACGTCGACCGCCCGGCGGATCGCGGCGATCTGCGCGAGCGTGAGGTCGGTCGGGACGTTGATGGTGGTGACGCCCAGCTCGGCGAGCAGCCGCGCGGTCGCGGGATTCGACGACGGGAACGACACCGAGGCCTTGAACTCCAGGTCCGGCGGCAGGTCCCCGGCGTCCCGCATCCGGCGGAGCACCCAGAGCTGCCCGACATCGGCGACGAGCACGCTGCGGACCCCGAGCCGGCACCCCCGGACGATGTCCTCGATGCCGTAGACCAGCTGGTCGGCGCCGCGCAGCGTCCCCGCGGCCACCCGGCCGGACGGCGCGGTGATCTGGACGCCGACGTCCCAGGACGCGCGGGGGCCGACGAACAGGCAGACCTCGATCCGGTGCTCGCGGCCGAGCTCGACCATCTCCTCGATCTCGGCGTCGGTCAGCAACATCATTCCGCTGCCCTGGCTGACGCGGTGAACACGGATCTCGTGCTCCTTGGCCGCGTCGAGGACGGCGTGGAACGGCTCGGGCCCCTCGACCGAGGGGATCTCCACCCGGTACTGGGCACCGTCGGGGAACCGTTTGGCCGAGGACGGCAGATCGCCGAGATCGCGTCCGGGCAGCCCCAATGAGGCGAGAAAGTCCCTGGTCGACTGCATACAGGTTCCTTGTTCGATATCTCGAACGCGGTTCGAGATATGCGGCAGGACCTGAAACGTAAGCCCGCTCCGAGACACCGTCAACGGCCTCTTTCATGACCATTTTGGCCGCTTTCTGCCTTTGACGGGCCCGGGACGGCTCCCTAGGCTTGGTTCGATATCCCGCATGCCGTCCGACGAGGGGAACGACGTGGGCCGTGCCGTACCCGCCGTCTCCCGCGCCCTCGACATCCTGGAGCTCTTCCTCGAGAGCGCGCCTCTCTCGGCGGCCGACATCGTCCAGCGGCTCGACCTGCCCCGCACCACGGTGCACGAGCTGCTCCGCACCCTGACCGACCGTTCGTATCTCGTCCCGGTCCCGGGCCAGCCCACGCGCTACGTGCTGGGGCTGCGGCTCTTCCAGCTCGGCAGCGTCGTCGCCGAGCAGCTCGACCTGGCCCACGAGGCCCGGCGGGAGGCGGAGATGGTGGCCGCGCGCTGCGACGAGACGGTCCAGGTCGCGATCCTCGACGGCACCGACGTCGTCTACATCGCCAAGGCCGACAGCACCCATCCCGTCCGGCTCGTGTCGGCGCTGGGGCATCGCCTGCCCGCGCACTGCACCGGCCTGGGCAAGGTACTGCTGTCGGGGCTCAGCGACGAGGCGCTCGACGCCCGCTATCCGCGCGACCGTGCCCTGGCGGGCATGACGCCGCGCAGCATCACCTCACCCACCCGGTTGCGGCTTCACCTGGCCGAGATCCGCGAGCGCGGTCTCGCCTACGACGACTGCGAGTCCAATGAGGCGGTCCACTGCGTGGCGGCCCCGGTCTACGACCACACGGGCAACATGGTCGCCGCGATGAGCATCTCGGTGCCGTCCCTGCGCTGGAGCAACCAGCGGCAGCGGGAGTGGGGCGACCTCGTGCGCGAGGGGGCGGCCGTCCTCTCGCGCCGCCTGGGCCACCGGCCGCCGCCCTCCCAGGGAAGCACCACCCGGCAGCCGTAGTCGCGCCACAAAAGGCCACACCAGGACCGATCCCTTTCCTTAGGGGCCGTCTCGTGCGAGTTTCTCATCAGCGGTTCAGCGGTAGAGCGGCCACGCCTTCCAGCCTGATGGCCCAGGCCGTGGGGAGGGGCGCGCATGGTGTCCTCCGGTCATGCTGTCGAGGGCGGGCCTCGCCCGCCCAGCCGGCGCGCGCTATGGCTGGTCGGGGCGGCGGGGGTGGCGGCCGGGGCGTCCACGGTCGTCCTGGCGCGGTCGAGCGATCACGTGGAACGGCCGGGCACGCAGGCCCTGCTCGCCATCTGGATCATGATCCCGTATATCGGGGCGGGCGCCGTCGCCTGGTGGCGGCGGCCGGTCAGCCGGCTGGGACCGCTGATGATCGCGGCGGGCCTGGCGATGTGGCTGGGCCTGCTCCAGTGGGCGAACGATCCGGTGCCGCATCTGATCGGGCACCAGTTCGACATGCTGCCGGCCGTCCTCTTCCTGCACGTCTTCCTCGCCTTCCCCACCGGGCGGCTGGAACGGGGCATCGAACGGGCGCTGGTGCTGACCGGATACGGCACGGCGATCGGGCTCCAGGTGGCCAAGACCCTGCTCGGAGTCGATCCGGAGAATCCGCTGGTGATCGCGGACCTTCCCCGCGCCGCGGCCGTCCTGGAGAACGTCCAGCTGTTCGGGCTGAGCACGATCATGCTGGCCGGCGTCCTGGTGCTCGCCCTCGGCCGCAGGCGGTCGGGACGGCCGCGCCGGACGACGATGTTGCTCATCGATTCCTTCGCTCTGGCACTGGTGATGCTCGCGGCGCTCTACGTGGCGGGTGCTCTGCAACTGCCGTGGTTCGAGCCGATCCGGCTGGCCGCGTTCGGTGCCCTGGGCCTCGCGCCGATCGCGTTCCTGGTCGCGCTCCTGGACGCCCGGCTGGTGCGGGTGGGCGTCGGCGATCTGATCGTCCGGCTTCAGGCGGACCCGGCGCCGGATCTGCGCGCGATGCTCGCCCAGGCCCTCCGGGATCCTTCGCTGACGCTGGTCTACTGGCTGCCCCAGTTCGACACCTGGTCGGACGAGGAGGGCGCCGCGGTCACGCTCCCGGCGACGGGACGCGGAAAGATGATCATCCGTCGTGGCGCCGAGCCCGTGGCGGCCCTGCTGTTCGACCCCGCGCTGGAGGACGAGCGCGAGCTGCTCGACGCCGTCGCGGCGGCGGCGGCACTCGCCCTGGAGAACGGCAGGCTCCAGGCCGAGCTCAAGGCCCGCCTCCAGGAGCTGCGGGGCTCGCGGATGCGGGTGCTGGAAGCCGGGCTGAAGGAGCGGCAACGGCTGGAACGGGACCTGCACGACGGCGCGCAGCAGCGGCTGGTGGCGCTGTCGCTGGAGCTGTCGCTGCTCGGCGAGAGCCTCGCCGCGGACTCCGACGCGCGCCGTCGGGTCGACCGGGCCAAGCAGGAGATCGCGGTGTCGCTCGGGGAACTGCGCGACCTGGCCCGCGGGATCTATCCGGCGGTGCTGAGCGGGCACGGGCTGGTGGTCGCGCTCGAATCGCTGACCGCACGGTCGGCGGTGCCCGTGCGACTCGTGACGCGCCTGGACGACCGGTTGCCCGAGCCGATCGAGGCGGCGGCCTACTTCGTCGTGTGCGAGGGCCTGGCCAACGTCGGCAAGCACGCGTACGCCAGGTCGGTCACCGTGGCGGTCACCCGGACGGCGGGGCAGGTGGTCGTCGAGATCGTCGACGACGGGGTGGGCGGCGCCGACACCGAGCGCGGCTCGGGGCTTCGCGGCCTCGCCGACCGGGTGGAGGCGCTCGGCGGCCGGCTGCGGGTCTGGTCGCCCGCCGGCGGCGGCACCCGCGTCAAGGCGGAGATCCCATGCGGGTAGCGATCGCCGAGGACAGCGTGCTGCTGCGCGAGGGCATCACCCGGATCCTCACCGACGCGGGCTTCGAGGTGATCGCCGCCTGCGACAACGCCGACGACCTGATGGTGCGCCTCCGGGGCCGGGCGCCCGACATCACGATCCTCGACATCAGGCTGCCGCCGACATACAGCGACGAGGGCATGCGGGCCGCGCTGCGCATCAGGGAGCAGTATCCGGCCGTCGGGGTGCTCGTGCTCTCGCAGTACGTCGAGGTCGGCTTGGCGATGAAGCTGCTCGCGGACTCGGCCGAAGGAGTGGGCTACCTCCTCAAGGACCGCATCAGCGACGTGCCGGAGTTCGTCGCGGCCATACGGCGGGTGGCGTCCGGCGGCTCGGCGGTCGACCCGACCATCGTGTCGACGCTCCTCAACCGCCATCGCGACAACACCCCGTTCACCACGCTGACCCCACGGGAACGCGAGGTTCTGCAGTTGATGGCTACTGGCGGCTCCAATCAGGGGATTGCCGAAAGCCTGGTCATCACGCAGCGCGCAGTGGAGAAGTACGTCTCCAGCATCTTCGGCAAGCTTGGGCTCCCCTCGACTGGGAGCGAGTCACGCCGCGTCCTGGCGGTGCTGATGTTCCTCCGCTCCTGAGATAGGCCAGAAACCCGAACCCCTGCCGACGGGTTTTCCGGCCTCTCACGGCGCGCGGCCGGTGACACCTTCGACGTGTCCAGCCAGTCGAAGTGCGCAGCCGGCCGTCCAGGAGCGCCGATGAAGACCCGGATCATCCAGGACCAGCCCGCCCCCGCGGCGGTCATCGAGGTACGCGAGCTCACCAAGCACTACGGCCACGTGCGGGCCGTCGACCGGCTCAGTTTCGCGGTCCGGGAAGGTGTCGTCGCCGGTCTCCTCGGTTCGGACGGCTCGGGCAAGACCACCACGCTGCGCTCCGTCCTGGGTCTGGTGAAGCCCACATCGGGCCACGCCATGATCGCGGGCATGCCGTACCGCCGGCTGCGCCACCCATTGCGCGAAGTCGGCGCGATGCTGGAACCGGCCGCGCATCCCGGCCGGACGGCACGTGACCACCTGCGCATGGTGGCGGCCGAGGCGCGGATGCCGTCGTCGCGCGCCGACGAGCTGCTGGACCTGGTGGAGCTGCGCGCCGCGGCCGGCCGCCGGGCGGGCGGTTACTCGTCGGCTATGCGCCGGCGGCTGGGACTGGCCGCCGCGCTGATCGGCGATCCGCGGATCCTCGTGCTCGACGAACCGGCCGACGGCCTTGACCCCGAGGGCGTCCGCCGGCTGCGCGACCTCCTGCGCGCGCTGGCCGCGGAGGGCCGCACCGTTCTGCTGACCAGCCATGTGCCGTCCGAGGTCGCCCAGCTGGTGGACGAGGTCATCGTCATCGACGACGGCCGGCTGGTCGCCCAGGCGCCGCTCGACCGGGTCATCGGCCCGGGCCGGCGGATCCGGGTGCGCTCGCCGCGTCCGGTGGAACTCGCCGCGGCGCTGCGGGCGGACGGGCTGCTCGCCGTCCAGGACGGCACCGGGACGCTGACGGTCGCCGGCGCGGCCCAGGAGACCGTCGGGCAGCTCGCCTTCGACCGCGGCTTTCCCCTCTACGAGATCTCCGCCGAATCACCCGGCCTGGCGGAGACCCTGCTGCGGCTCACCGGCGAGGAGACCCGGACATGACCGCGCTGATCCGCTCGTACGCGCTCGGCCTGCACACGCTGCGCGGCACGTACGGAGTGGCCGCGTCGCTGATCGCGCTCGGCGCCGTCATGACAGGTGCCGGACTGGTCGCGGGCGGCGGCGTGATCGTCGCCCTCGGACTCTCGCTGTTCGCCGCCGCCCGGGTCGGCGGGGAGTTCCGGCACGGCACGATCACGCTGCGGTTCCTGGCCGGGCCGCGCCGGGCGGGTGTCCTCGCCGCCGCCCTGATCACCTACGGGACGTTCGCCCTCTTGGTCGGAACCGCCTCACTCGGCGCCGGCATCGGCATCGCCTGGCCGCTCGCCGCCGAGGGACTCTCGCTCGGCCTGTCGCCGTCGCTCATCGGCGCGGCGCTGCTCACGGTCGTGCTGTTCGCCCTGATCGGTGTGTGCGCCGGCGCGATCTGCCGCGACCGGCCCGCCGCCGTCCTCGTCATCGCCGGCGCGTTCGCCGGCGAGCAGCTCGCCGGTCGCGCGATCGGCGACGCGGCCGCGGTGCCCGCCCTGGCCGGCGTGACCGCCGGGCTCGGCGCACTCGCGGCGTGCCTGGTCGCCCATCGCGACATCTCCTGATCGATTTCCCGTCCGAAGAAGGGACACCGTCATGTCATCCCTCGTCAAACGTCATCCGCTCGTCACGTTCTTCGTGCTGGCCTTCGCGGTCTCGTGGTGCATGCTGCCGTTCGGCACCTTCCTGCCGTTCGGGCCGCTCGTCGCGGCCCTGATCGTCATCCCGCTCACCGACGGCAAGGCCGGCCTGCGCAGGCTGGGCGCACGCCTGATCCACTGGCGGCTGGGCTGGAAGTGGTACGCGATGGCCGTCGCCGTGCCGCTGACCGTGCACCTGTTCGCCATCGGCTCCAACGTCGGCCTGGGCGCGGCGGCGCCCTCGCTGGACCAGTACAGCGCCTGGTACTCGATCTTCCTGGTGATCGGGATCGCCATGATCAACCCGCTGAACGGGCCGCTGGGCGAGGAGCCCGGTTTCCGCGGCTTCGCACAGCCCGGCCTCCAGACCCGCCGTTCACCCCTGCACGCCACGTCGATCCTCGCCCTGATGGTCGCGCTCTGGCACCTGCCGCTGTTCTTCATCCCCGAGTTCGAACTGGCACCGATCGAGATCCTCGCCACCGTCTCGGTGACCTTCTGGTTCGGATGGCTGTTCAACCGCACCGGCGGCAGCGTGCTCATCACGGTGCTCGCCCACGCGACCGAGGGCAGCGTCAACACCGACGACCTGTGGCCCGACGGGACCTTCAACACACGCGAGGCCTGGCTCTTCGTTCTGGGCTGGGTCCTGGTGGCCACCGCCCTGCTCGTCTTCGACCGCAAGTTCTGGACCGCCGCGCCGGCGCCTCGTCAAGCGCCCGTCGAGAGCGTCTTGAGCTGAGACGCCGAACCTGGGGCCCTCGCGTACGGCCGCGGCGCCGGACGGCGGGACCGGCTGACGACAGGGGGCACAGATGGAACGTGAGGTCGTCGGCTCTCCGGTCCCGCGGCGGTCGGTGCTGCTGGGCGCCGGCACGGTCGCGCCATGGCAACAGCGCACGTACACCTGGCGCACGCACGCGCCGTACCGGCGACGGGACGGAAGCTGGGACGGCGGGAGCGCCGGCTACTGGCATTAAGCGCTGGCCGGACACCCCGGCCTACGAGGCCCGGCTCGGCGAACGGGTGGAGCGGATCGCCATCGGGCACGGCTTCCAGGTGCACACCATCCACGCGCACGGGCATCGCTGGAGCGACACCCGGACCGGATAACCGTCCGGGGTATAGGCAGGCCAGGCGGTTTGTCCCTTTCCGGCCAGGGCAGGTGGCCATCGGAACATGCCCGTCCGCGCTGTTCCGGACGGAAGGAGAGAACATGATCGGCTTCATCGTCTCGGTGATCGCCGCGCTGCTCGGACAGGAGCGGCCGGACGGGTCGGACGGTTACCTGGCCCACGGCAACTTGAGGGTGTACGCGCCAGTGCCTTCGTAATCTCGGCGTACGCGACAAGACGTCCAACTTACGGTGTCGCGTACGACGGGAGTCCTCATGTCCGCCGCAGCGCCCCCGCTGGAAACCCTTTCGGCCGAGCTTGCCGCCCTACGGTCTCGCATGGACGCGGTAAGCCTGGCCATTCACGCGCGACCAGAGCTGAAGTTCGCCGAGTTCCATGCCCAGAAGCAACTCGCCGGCTGGCTGGCCGAATCGGGCTTTGCGGTGCGGCTCGCCGCAGGTGGCGTGGCGACCGCATTCGTGGCCGAGCATCAGGGGGCCTTGCCCGGCCCGTATGTGGCCGTTCTCGCCGAGTACGACGCGTTGCCCGAGGTGGGGCACGGCTGCGGCCACAATCTCATCGCCGCCGGGGCAGCAGCGGCGGCGATCGCGGTTGTGCGGGCGCTGCCAGAGCATCCGGGCACGGTGGCAGTCATCGGTACGCCCGGCGAGGAGATGGGTGGCGCGGGCAAGGTACGGCTCGCCGACGCTGGGGTTTTCGAAGGCGTCGACGCGGCGGTGATGTTTCATCCAGGGGATCGCTCGCTGACGTTCCGTCCCGGCCTGGCAGCCGCACATCTTCGTGTGGCCTTCGCTGGTGTGAGCGCGCACGCCTCAGTGTCTCCTTGGCTGGGACGTAGCGCGTTGGCCGGGGCTCAACTGTTCATGCAGGCGCTGGACGCGATGCGCCAGTTCGTTCCGCCCACCGTCCGGCTGCACGGTGTCATCTCGGACGGCGGACAGGCACCGAACGTCGTGCCCGCCCACGCAACCGTGGACCTCTACGTCCGGGACCGTACGGCGGCCTCCGTCCGGGAGCTCGTGCAGCGGGTCCGTGCCGCCGCCGAGGGCGCGGCGCTGGCCACCGGCACGAAGGCGACGCTCGGCGAGACCGGTCCGATGTACGCCGAACGCCGCGACAACATCGTGCTCGCCGAACGGTTCGCGGAGACCATGCGCGAGCTGAACGTGGACATCGAGCCCGGTGAGCCCGACAGTCCGGCCGGCTCCTCCGACATCGGCAACCTGTCCGTCCTGCTGCCGGTCATCCACCCGTACGTCCAGATCGCCGAAACCGGCACGCCCGGCCACTCCGCCGCGATGAACGAGGCGGCGGCGACGCCGTTCGCCCACGAACGCACCCAGGCCGCCGCCACCGCCCTCGCCCGCGTGGTCACCGATCTGCTCACGCGACCGGCCTTCTTGGGCGACACTCGGGCGGAGTTCGCCGCGCAGAGGCAAGCCCTGCCATGTCCGTAGTGATCGTTGTGGAAGGAGTGGACGCCGACCGGTTCAAGGTCGCCGTGTCGCCCCTCGCGGAGCTGGCCGCGAGCCTGCATGTGCTGACCGAGCACGCCCACCACCCGGAGCACGCGGGCTGGGCCGCCGAAACGATCCGTACCGCCCCGCCGCCGTTCCGTTCGGGACTCCGGCGATTCGCGCCGTTGTGGACCGCGCTGCGCTGGCGCGCCTTCTACCCCCCGACCGCCCTGAACGCATTCTCGCTCGACCAGTTCGCGGAGTTGACCGCGTACACCTGCGTCAGCGGCTATCGCGGCTTCGACTTCAGCCGTCTCCTGCACGACCCGGCACAAGCCACTGCACTTCGCCAAGCCGCCTCCAGGCTCCCCGCACCACACCTGCGCCTGGCCGAAGACTTGTTGAACGACGCTGAGAAGCTACGCGCGGACACCGACACCTTCCTGAACCTCTGCAAAGAGGTCTTCTTCAACGACCTCTGGTCTGACGTCGAGCCCACCCTCACTCGCGCCGCCCACCTCCTACGGCGGCGCCTGGCAAACGAAGGTCCCGCGGCCGCCCTCGTCTCCCTCAGCCCGTCCAGCGCGCAACTGGCCACCACATCGAAAGGCCCTACGAGGGTCATCTTCGACAAGGTGCACCACGCGGTCATCAGTCCGGCCCGTACACCGGTACTGCTCATCCCAACGCGATATGGCGCCCCGCACCTGCTGGCCAAGAACGAACCACGCCTGCCGCCCGTCGTCCATTTCCCCGTGGAAGCCCCGGGTGTGAGCGTCACTCTGGCACGCAGCCGCCTTCTGGCACTCACCGATCCCAGCCGCGCACGCCTGTGCCGCCTCATAGCCCGGCAGGCGATGACCACTGCCGACCTGGCCGAACGCCTGTCGATGACCCGTCCCCAGGTGTCACGCCACCTCCGCGTACTGCGTGAACTAGGGCTCGTCCGCGTAGAGCGCAACGGCCGCTACGTTCACTACGGCCTCGACCTGGAAGCAGTCGAACGCATCGGCCGCGACGTGGCGACCGCCTTGCAGCACTAACAATGGTCGTTCCAGGCCCACCGCAAGGTGCGGCATGCAATGACACCCAATGCATGGCGGCGGTAAGCGGCACTGGCCCGGATATCGTCCTCAGGATCGGCGGCCTGGCCGACCAGCCGGGCGAAGTAGTCGGGTCCAGAACCAGAGCGAACGAGCAGACCACCGACACCATCGCGTTGCGGGTCCCGACCTTGGCGAAGTACTGCGGCCCTGCCGCAACCGGAAGATGCACGGCGCGGATCAGCTCATCGGCTCGCAACACAGTGCGCTCGCCAGGCCGATAGAAAATGCTCAGCCGCAATCATCCGCACACCGCTGACCGAGGCCACTTCGATACGCGCGTCACAAGCCAACAGCAACGGATGGCAGACGCCCTTATTGGCGGCGGTACCCAAATTGCCCCCGAGAGTGCCCCGGTTGCGAATCTGCCGGGACCCCACCGTCCGCGCCGCCTGCGCCAGCCCAGGCAGTAGCCCGCCCAATTCCTCCACCATGACGTCGGTGCCCCCGGCCACCGGCAGCACCCCGGCTCCCCCGGCCTTGACCTCCAGCGCCCGCCGCCAGTCGGTGGCCCGCACGAACTCCACACCACCGTCCTGCCCCCCGACCAGGCCAAACACCCCGCACTCAATTGCTCCCCAGAAGTCAGGTGAGGGAATTGGGGCCGATCTTGTGTGGGGGTGCGGTCGGGGCGGACGATGGGGGAAAGCGATGAAGGTGAGGTCGGATCATGGCTCGCACTTACCGGTCGACATTCTCCGGGCGTCTTCGCGACCGCGTCATGACGTTCATGCTGAGCAAGGGTGTCGGGCCGCCCGGGATATACCTGCTCACCGTTCCGGGGCGCAAGACGGGGATCGCCCGCACGACTCCGGTCGCTCCGCTTGAGGACGCCGAGGGCCGCTGGCTGATCGCCCCGTACGGGCCGAATGGCTGGGCGCGGAACGCCCGGGCGGCCGGGCGCGTGACGTTGAGCAAGGGCAGCAAGAGCGAGTCGCTCGCCGTCACCGAACTGGAGCCCGCGGAGGCGGCGCCGATCCTCAAGCGGTATCTGGCCGAACATCCACGGACCGTCGGCCCCTACTTCGACGTGGACAAGGACGCCTCGCTGGAGGACTTCGCCGCCGAGGCCGCCCAGCATCCGGTCTTCAAGCTGGAGTCCTAGACCCCGGAAGGGAGCGTTTCCAGCTCGCCGTTGCGAGCGGCCTCCATGTGGAGCGGCTCAAGCGCTGATGTACGGCGGAACCAGCAGAGGGCGTCGTAGCGGTCGCCGAGCCTGGTAGGGACGTAGTTGCGGTAGTCGCGCCTGGGGTCGTACACCACTCCGATCGCCCGGTGCCCGAGGGTGGACGTCAGCCAGGAGTCGCCGGGGCTGTCGCTGAAGATGTACAGGGAATGCTCGGGCGCGTCCCGGTGGAGCAGCGCCTCCAGGGAACCTTGGCGGGGTCCTGGGACGGGCATGACCTCCATCGTGGCGCCCCAGCGGGAGGCGGCGACCACCTCTCCCGAGCCGCCGGCGAAGCCGACGATGACCGTCCGGTCGCGGCCGTGCCGGTCCCGGACGAGCTGGCCGAGGTTGACCATCCCGGCGTCCGCCATCGTGGTGGCGCGGGCGTCGCCCACATGGGTGTTGTGCGCCCACACGACCGCCCGGGAACGATCGCCGTGGAAGTCCAGCAGGCGGTCCAGGGTGTCGGCCATGTGGACGTCGCGGATGTTCCACGACTGCGGGCCGCCGCCGAGCATGGCGCGGTAGTAGCGCTCGGCTCCGGCCGCGACCTCCGCGTTCTGCAGGGCGTCCAGGTCATGGTGAGTGGCCGATGTCGTTCGGCGCAGGCGGGTCAGGATGTCCAGCACTTCGTCGGTGCAGTCGGCAGGGGCGAAGGCGTACGCCTGCGGGTCCTCGTCGTAGGGCTCGAAGCAGCGGTAAGCGGCCAGGGCCGTATTCACGTGGTCGGGCCTGTGGACAGACAGGTAGCCGACGACGGCGCGCAGGGATTCCCACAGGCTGTAGACGTCCAGGCCATAGAAGCCAGCCCCGTCCGAACGTCCGGCATTGTGCTCGCGCAGCCAGCGGCAGAAGTTCACCGTCTCCTGGTTGGCCCACATCCAGGTGGGCCATCGCCGGTAACCGTCGAGCACGTCGCCCGGGTCCCGCGCGCCCGCCGTCACGCTCCGGCCGACCTCCCAGCAGTCCGGCCAGTCCCCCTCGACCGCGACGAACGAGAAGCCGTGCTCGGTGATGAGACGCCGGGTCAGCGCGGCGCGCCAGGCGTAGTACTCGTGGGTACCGTGACTGGCCTCGCCGAGCAGCACGCAGCGGGCGTCCCCGATCCGGTCCAGCAGCGGACCCAGGTCGGACTCCTCCTCCAGCGGAAGTGCCGTCTCGAGCACCATTCCCCCCACCTCCCCCAAAGGGGAGCTCTACCCCCTCTGCCAGCCGAAACACCTGCTCATGGGGGTGGCTGCGACAGCCGACCGAGCGTCCGGAGGGCGCCCGGTCCGAGGGGGACCCACGACCGGCGGCCGGTTGCGGACGGGGGGCGGGCACTTCGGGCCCGGCGGGCGGAGGCTGAGGGCATGGACGCTGAACGAGAACGGCTGCGCGAATCGGCGGCCCCGGACGCGCCATGGCGGCGGTGGGGCCCGTATCTGAGTGAACGCCAGTGGGGCACGGTCCGCGAGGACTACAGCGGCAACGGCGACGCGTGGAACCACTTCCCGCACGACCACGCCCGTTCGCGCGCCTACCGGTGGGGCGAGGACGGGCTCGGCGGCGTCAGCGACGACAAGCAGCGGCTGTGCCTGTCGCTGGCGCTGTGGAACGAACGGGACGCCATCCTGAAGGAACGCCCGTTCGGGCTCACCAACCCGGAGGGCAACCACGGCGAGGACGTCAAGGAGCTCTACTTCTACCTCGACAGCACGCCGACCCATTCCTACATGCGGTACCTCTACAAGTACCCGCAGGCCGAGTATCCCTACGAGAAACTCGTCCGGGTCAATGATGAGCGCGACAAGCTCGCGTTCGAGTACGAGCTTCTCGACACCGGGGTCTTCGACGACGGCCGGTACTTCGATGTCTTCACCGAGTACGCCAAGGCCGGCCCGGACGACCTGGTCGTACGGGTGACCGTGGCCAACCGTGGGCCCGACGAGGCGGTGCTCCACGTCCTCCCGACGTTGTGGTTCCGCAATACCTGGTCGTGGGGCGGCCACGGCGATGCCTACAAGCCGACGTTGCGCGAGGACGGGCCAGGCATCATCAAGGCCGAGCACCGCGAACTCGGCACCTACCGTCTTTACTGCGGAGGCCGGCCGGAGCTGCTCTTCACGGAGAACGAGACCAATCACCAGCGGGTCTCCAGCAGGCAGAACACCTCGCCCTACGTCAAGGACGCGTTCGACCGCTACGTCGTCCACGGCGATGAAGAGGCCGTCAATCCAGCCCGCACAGGCACGAAGGCAGCCGCGCACTATCGGCTGACCGTTCCAGGGGGCGGCCAGGCGACCATCGACCTGCGCCTCAGCAACACCGACGCCGCACAGAGCGGCAACGTCGATCAAGTGCTCGGCGAGCGCAAAGCGGAGGCCGACGAGTTCTACGCCGAACTCTCCGGCGGCCTCAGCCAGGATGAGGCTCTCGTGATGCGGCAAGCCATGTCGGGACTGCTGTGGAGCAAGCAGTACTACCTCTACGACGTGGAAACCTGGCTGGCCGAGCATCACCTCGACCCGTGGACGCCCTCAGACCACCGCAACCGCGAGTGGTTCGACATGATGGCCGGCGACATCATCGTGATGCCGGACAAGTGGGAGTACCCGTGGTTCGCCGCCTGGGACCTGGCCTTCCACGCGGTCGCCCTGGCCACCGTGGACCTCGACCTGGCCAAGCACCAGGTCGAGCTACTGCTCGGTGACCGTTACCTGCACCCGAACGGCCAGATCCCCGCGTACGAGTGGAACTTCAGCGACGTCAACCCGCCCGTCCACGCGTGGGCAGCCCACTACATCCACAGCGAGGAACTGCGGCGGACCGGCCGCGCGGACCGGGACTTCCTGGAGCGCGTCTTCCAGAAGCTCCTGCTCAACTTCACCTGGTGGGTCAACCGCAAGGATCCCGACGGCAACAACGCCTTCCAGGGCGGGTTCCTCGGCCTGGACAACATCGGCGTCTTCGACCGCAGCCACGACCTGCCCACCGGCGGGCAGCTCGACCAGGCCGACGGCACCGCGTGGATGGCGTTCTACGCGCAGTCGATGACGCAGATCGCGATGGAGCTGTCGGACGGCAACCCGGTCTACGAGGACATGGCGGTCAAGTTCGCCGAGCACTTCCTGTGGATCTCCGCGTCCGTCGACCGCGTCGGCGACGTCAAGGACGAGATGTGGGACGAGGACGACGGGTTCTTCTACGACGTGCTGCGCCTGCCGGACGGCGACGCCACGCGGCTGCGCGTCCGCTCGCTCGTCGGGCTGCTGCCGCTGTGCGCCTCGACCGTCTTCACGCCGCGTCCCGAGGGTGAGCGGCGCGACCTGCTCGACAAGATCCGTGAGTTCGCCGAGCGCCATCCGCAGCTCGCCGAACGGATGTCCGCCGCCGGGACCCCCGGAGTAGGAGGGCGGCGGCTGCTGTCTCTGGTGGACGAGCACAAGCTCCGGCGGGTGCTGGCGCGGGTGCTCGACGAGGGGGAGTTCCTGAGCCCGTACGGCGTCCGGTCGCTCTCCCGGCACCACGCCGAGCACCCCTACGAGTTCCCGGTGGACGGGCAGGTGTACCGCGTGGCCTACCTCCCTGCCGAGTCCGACAGCGAGATGTTCGGCGGCAACAGCAACTGGCGCGGGCCGGTGTGGGTGCCCATGAACGCGCTCATCATCCGCGCGCTCCTCAACCTCCACGCCTACTACGGCGATGAATTCACCGTGGAGTGTCCCACCGGCTCGGGCCGGCGGATGACGCTCCTGGAGGTGGGCGAGGAGCTCTCCCGGCGCCTCTCGGCGATCTTCTTGCGCGGTCCGGACGGCCGCCGGCCGGTGTACGGCGGGCAGGACGTCTTCCAGAACGACCCGCACTGGCGCGACCTCGTTCTCTTCCACGAGTACTTCCACGGCGACAACGGCGCGGGCATCGGCGCGAGCCACCAGACGGGCTGGACCGCTCTGGTCGGGACGTTCATGCTGCTCTACGCGCGGACGCCATGAACGCGCCGCCGGTCGTCCACGAGGTCAACACCCTCGTCTGGCTGAACGACGTCAAGCGACGCCTCGGCGGTGACGGCGCCTACCTCGATCTCCGTGATCTGCCCAAGGAGGCCTGGGACGAGCTGGCCGTCCCTGGCGCGGACGTGGTCTGGCTGATGGGAGTGTGGGAGCGAAGCCCCGCCGGGCGCAGCATCGCGCTGACCGACCCGGGGCTGCTCGACAGTTTCCGGACGGCGCTTCCCGACCTCGCCGACGACGACATCGCCGGATCCCCGTACTGCGTGCGCCGGTACGTCGCCGACGAGCGCCTCGGCGGGCGGGACGGGCTCGCGGTCGCCAGGGCCGAGCTGGACCGGCGCGGGCTCGGCCTCTACCTCGACTACGTGCCCAACCATGTCGCGCCAGACCATCCGTGGCTGCCCGACCATCCCGACTACTTCGTGCGGGGTGACCAGGCGGACCACGACCGGGATCCGGCGGCCTACATCGCGCTCGGCGGGCACGTGTACGCGCGTGGCCGCGACCCGTTCTTCCCGCCCTGGCCGGACGTCGTCCAGCTGAACGCCTTCGCGCCGCAGCTCCGTGCGGCCACCGCCGAGGTGCTGTCGGACATCGGCGACCAGTGCGACGGCGTCCGCTGCGACATGGCCATGCTCATGATGAACGACGTCTTCGCGCGCACGTGGGGCACGCGGGCCGGGACGCCGCCGCCGGACGACTTCTGGCCGGCCGTCCTCACCGAGGTCCGCGGCCGCCATCCGCACATGACGTTCATGGCGGAGGCCTACTGGGACCTGGAGTTCCAGTTGCAGGGGCAGGGGTTCGATTTCTGTTACGACAAGCGGCTGTACGACCGGCTGGCGGCCGGGGAGCCCGGCGCCGTACGTGATCATCTGCGCGCGGACCTGGACTACCAGCGCAGGCTCGTCCGGTTCCTGGAGAACCACGACGAGCCCCGCGCGGCCGCCACGTTCGGCCAGGAACAGGAGCGCGCCGCGGCCGTGGTGGTCGCGACGCTGCCCGGAGCCCCGCTCTGGCACGAGGGGCAACTGGACGGCCGCCGTGTCAGGGTGCCGGTCTTCCTGGGGCGGCGCCCGGACGAGCCGCCGGACGTCGATCTCCGCACGTACCACACGCGACTGCTGGCCGCCGTCCGCGACAGCGGCATGCGGACCGGGGACTGGCGGCTGCTGGAGACCACCGGATGGCCCGACAACCGCTCCAACCTCGGTGTCCTGGCGTGGACGTGGGCCACCGGCAGGTCGCGGCACCTGGTGGTCGTGAACTTCACCGCCGCGCCCGCCCAGGCCCGCGTTCCGCTGCCCTGGGGAGACCTCGGCGGGCGTACATGGCGGCTGCGGAGCCTGATGACGGACGTCACGTACGACCGGGCGGGCGACGAGCTGATGGAGCCCGGCCTGTACGTCGCCCTGGACGAGTGGGCCGCCGACATCTTCGCCGTCGGCCCGGCCGAGCCTTGATGATCATTGTCGCGGGCCGAGCTGCCGGCGCCGGATGGCATATTTGAGGAGTGAGCGTCAATGTGGTGAGTCCGGTGCTGGTCGGGCGGGGTGCCGAGCTCGGCGAGCTCGACGCCGCGTTCGCCGAGGTCCGTGCCGGGCACGCCCGCGCCGTCCTCGTCGGCGGCGAGGCCGGGGTCGGCAAGACGCGGCTGATGCGGGAGTTCGGCGAGCGGGCCCGCGCCCAGGGCGCCCGGCTCCTCACCGGCGGCTGCCTGGAGCTGGGCGTCGACGGGTTCCCGTTCGCGCCGTTCACGGCCGTCCTGCGGCGGCTCGTCCGGGAGCTCGGCGCGGACGGCGTCGCCGAGCTCGTCGGCGGCCGGACGGCCGGGCTGGCGCGGCTGCTGCCGGAGTTCGGCGAGCCGGGCGACGACGGCAGCGGGCAGTTCCAGGCACGGCTGTTCGAGCTGGTGCTCACCCTGGTCGACCGGCTGGCCGAGCGCGGCCCGGTGGTGCTGATCATCGAGGACGCGCACTGGGCCGACCGGTCGTCCCGCGATCTGCTGGCCTTCCTCGTGCGCAACCTGGGCGCCGTCGCCGCGCTGATGATCGTGGTGACGTACCGGTCGGACGAGCTGCACCGCTCGCATCCGCTCCGGCCGATGCTGGCCGAGCTCGACCGCGTCGACCGGGTCGGCCGGCACGAGCTCGGCCGGCTGTCGCGGCGCGAGGTCGGCGAGCTGATGCGGCGGCTGCGCGGCGGCGAGCCCGCGGGCGAGCAGATCGAGGCGTTCTACGCCCGCAGCGAGGGCAACCCGCTGTTCGTCGAGGCGCTCATGGAGGCCGACGGGCAGATCGCCTGCGAGCTGCCCGAGTCGCTGCGCGACCTGCTGCTGGCGGGCGTCCAGCGCCTGCCGGACGAGACCCAGGAGCTGCTGCGGGTGGCCAGCGCCAGTGGCGCCCGCATCGAGCACCGGCTGCTCGCCGCGGTCAGCGGCCTCGGCGAGGTCGGGATGACGCGCGACCTGCGGCCCGCCGTCGCGGGGAACGTGCTGGCCGTCGACGGCGACGGTTACGCGTTCCGGCACGCGCTGATCCGCGAGGCGCTGCACGACGACCTGCTTCCCGGCGAGCGCACCCGGCTGCACACGCGCTACGCCGAGGCGCTCGAAGCCGACCCCTCGCTCGTCCCGCCCGGCCGGGCCGCCGCCGAGCTGGCCTACCACTGGCACGCCGCGCACAACGTCGAATGGGCGCTGATCAGCGCCTGGCGGGCGGCGAAGGAGGCCGACCGGGCCGCCGCCTACGCCGAAGACCTGCGCATGCTCGAACGCGTCCTGGAGCTGTGGGAACGGGTCCCGGACGCGGCCGCGAAGATCGGCGAGCCGTACGACAAGATCCTCGAGTACGCCGTCATGGCCGCCGACTGGGCGGGCGACAGCGAACGCGGCATCAAGCTCGCCAGCGCCGCCCTCCGCGAGGTCGACGACCCGCACCGGCGGGCGTTCCTGCTCGAACGGCGCGGCCAGATGAAGCACCGGGCCGGCCACCGCGAGTGGCTGGGCGACCTGCGCACCGCGATCTCGCTGATCCCGGTCGAGCCGCCGACCGTCGCCCGGGCCCGCGCCCTCGCCGGGTTCGCGCAGTACGTGTTCATGGGGACGGCCAACATGGAGGCGATGACGGCCGCCGAAGAGGCACTGGCCGTCGCGACGGAGGTCGGCGACCCGCTCGCCAAGGCCAGCGCGCTGCTGACGCTCGCCTGCCTCGAAGACTCCCTCACCTACGACACGCACGACTTCCCGCTGCTCGACCAGGCCGAGCGGCTCGCCGTCGAGCACGGCCTGGAGGAGCAGCGGCTCCGCGCGGCCATCAACCGCTCCCACTTCCTCGAGGGCACCGGACGGCACGCCGAGGCGGTCGAGACGGCGGGCCGAGCCATGGACCTGGCGCGCGAATGGGGCCGGTTCCGCACCCAGGGCTCGTTCCTCGCGATCAACTACGCCGAGTCGCTGTACTCGCTGGGCCGGTGGGACGAGGCGCTCACCGGCATCGAGCTGGCCCTGGAGAGCGATCCGCCGCGTCCTCACAAGGCCAGCCTGCTCGGGCTCTCCGGCGACATCCTCTTCGCGCGCGGCGACCTCGAACGTGCCGCCCAGCGGGCCGCGCTGTGCCGGCAGACCAAGGCCTGGGAGATCGACCAGCGTCTCCAGGAATACCTGCCGATGGTGCGGCTGGAGGCCGAGCTGCTCATGGCCGACGGCAAGCCCGACGAGGCCCTGGCCCACCTCATGGAGCTGCTCAGGTTCACCGGCCGCCCCGACGACGCGCGCTACGCCTGGCCCGGCCTGATCGTCGCTGCCAGGACGGCCGGCTCCGCCGACGCCCTCGCCCCCTTCGTCGAACGCGCCGACGCCACCGCCGTCCATGGCGCCCTCCAGAAGGTCCAGCACGCCACGTTCTACGCGGAGGCCGCCCGGCTGCGCGGCGATGACCCCGGCTGGCAGTCCGTCATCGACGGCTGGCGAAAGCTCGGCCAGCCGTACTCCCTCGCCTTGACCCTGCTGAGCGCGGCCGAGACCGACGCCGCCCACGGCGACCGCGACCGCGCCACCACCCGACTCGACGAAGCCCTCACCCTGGCGACCGACCTCGGCGCGACGGCGCTGTGCGCCGCCGCCAAAGACCTGGCCGGCCGGGTCGGCTCGGGCAACCGCACGCCGTCCCACGGCCTGACGGCCCGCGAGCTGGAGGTCCTGCGCCATCTGAGCCTCGGCCACTCCAACCGCGACATCGCCGAGCGGCTCTTCATCTCCGCCAAGACGGCCAGCGTCCACGTCAGCAACATCCTGGCCAAGCTCGACGCCGCCAACCGCACCGAAGCCGCCGCCACCGCCCGCCGCCTGGGCATCAAACTCGACTGAACGATCCCTCTGTCGCCGACGACCACCCTGGCGCGCCGGAGATGGGCGGGAATGCGTGTTCGAGGGGAATGGCGGGGTAAAGCACGGCCATGAGCGAGTCACGTCAGGTGGAGGAGGCCGGTGACAGGTTCGAGCTCGCCCACTATGTGGTCGGCGCGGCGCAGCGGGAGATGGCGGAGAAGGCCAGGGAGCATGTGCCCGCGTTGAGGCTCGGCGCTGTCGCGGGTGGGCTCGGGATGTTGTCGGCCGCCGCGTCCTACCGGCTGGGTGTCCTCTTGCTGGAGAAGCGGCTGCCGCCGGAGGCGGCGGCGTTCGTCGCGGCCGCCACGTTCGGTGGTGGAGCGGCCGTCGCGGGGATCGCGGCGCGGCGCAAGTGGCGGGGAGCCAGGGCGCCCCTGCCGACCGAGACCGCGCGGCAGGTCGTCGAGGTCATCGCCGACGCGGCGAACTAGCGCTGCCGACGCGGCGAATTAGCGCTCGCCCACAGGACGGGCCAGCCTCCCGGACCCAGCCAGCGAGCGGGGATCCGAAGGCCGTGCTCGGCGATGCGTTCCCAGAAGACGGCCGTGTCGGCGCCGAGCTCGCGAGCCTCTGGAAAGGCCCTCTGCCACGGGCCTTCTTCGTCGCCGAGGGCCGTCACGGGGAAGCCGGGGATCGTGACGGTGCGCGGCGGCGTGATGGGGGTCAGGTCGATCGCGGGGGTACGGCATGTGATCGCGACGAGGAGCGCGCAGAGCATCGGGGCCGGGGTGCGCCGGGGCAGGGTCAGCTCGTCCCGGCACGCGAGATCGCCCATGGCGGCGCGGATGCGGTGGGAGACCAGGCCGAGCGAGTAGGCGGGCGCCACCGCGGGCAGGCGCACCAGCTGGCGGAACGCTCGCGGCAGCGGCTTGTGCTCCTGGAGCAGGCCGAGCTGGTCGAAGTGCTCGGACACGACCGTTTCGAGCGGGCGGACGGACGTCGCCGCCCAGAGGTCGGCCGCGTCGGCGCGCAGGCAGGCCTTCTGGAGTTGGGCGGCCGACATGCGGCGCAGCTCCGTGAGCGCGGCCTCGGGCGTGGTCTCGGCGACGGCCGCCAGGGTGGCCATGATGGACGGGGTGACCTGGTCTTTCCACGCTCGGGTGGCGAGCTCGCCGAGGCGGGGCCCGACGTCCTGGGCGAGGCGGGGACGGACGCGGCGGCGGGCCGGCGGCGCCCAGTCGGGGGACGGCGGCTCGGGCTCGTCCCGGGTCAGGCCGGGGAGGGCCGAGACCCAGCGGCGGAAGCGCTTTTCGAGGGCCGCGTCGGGCGTGTCGTTGAAGCGCGCCGCGACCTCGCGGACGTGCCAGCCGGAGCGCGTGGGGACGAGCTCCGCGTTGACGAGGACACGGTCGTCCTTGTCGTAGAGGGCGAGGAGTGCGCTTCGTCCTGCCGTGGCGGCCTCGACGTAGTGCGTGCTGGCGATGCAGTTGCCCATGTAGTCGGACCACTCGGCCAGCGTCCGGGCGGTGCGGGCCACGCGGACGCGCGCTCCGGTGCCCGGGACGGGCGTGCCGTCCACGGCGTCGAGGGGCGGCGGAACGGTGAACTCGCCGTTGAGTGCCTCGGCGATCGTGGTGCCCGAACGGAGACCGTCGACCAGGGCCTGCCACGTCCTCGCGCCGTGAGCGGCGGCGCCGAGCCCCACCAGCTGGGCGGCGCCGGAGACCGCGAGCGGGATCGAGTCGAGGCGCGGCGTCAGCGGCTCCGGCTCGGGGGGCGGCGGGTCATGATCGAACCACGGATAGTGGTTCGGGTCGATCGCGGCGGCGTCGTGTCCGTGCAGGCGGGCGAGCTCGTCGATCAGGTCGGCGTACCAGAGGAAGTCACCGACGACCTCCGTGGCCGCCGGGTCGTCGGCGAGGCGGGTCGCGAGCGGCGCGCCCAGGCCCGGTATTTGACCCGCCCAGGGCTGCTGCCCGTCCCACTCGGCGGGCGGCCGGACGTAGCCGGCCAGTTCCCGCCAGCCGTCCAGGCCGAAGGTGACCCATTTGGCCAGCACGTCGTCGGGCACCGGCAGCTCCCGGTCCAGCAGGTCCTTGATCGACTCGATGGTGACCTGCGCGTAGTCCCGGGCACGGGCGAGGCGTTGCTTCGCGTAGCCCGCGAGCCGGGCCTCCGACCGCGGGGTCCCCTTGTGCAGCTCGCGCTGGATGTCGCGCACGTAGCGGAGCGGGCGGGGAGGCAGGCCGGTGGACTTGCGCGTCTCCATGTGCTCGTCGGTGAAGCTGGAGGCGGCGGCGTCGAGGATCGTCCGGGAGCGGGCCAGCCCCTCCGCCATGCCGTGGTCCCCGACCGCCGAGGCCGTGCGCAGCAGGGCCGTGGCGGCCAGCGCGTCGTTGAGCAGCCGTTTGAGGACGAGGTACCAGTAGTGGTGGGGCGGCGACCAGCGCGCGATGTCGGCCATCGACGGGTTCATGTCGTTCAGCGAGTACTTGACCTGCAAGAGGATCTGCTCGTCCTCGTAGGCCTTCCGCCGCTTCCGGAGGTCACCCAGCCGCTCCTGGCGCGCCTGCGTCGCGAGCCGCCGCTCGCGCCGTACACGGGCGAGGTGACGCGCCATCACGTGGGCCGAGACCGCGTCCCACAGGCCGAGCAGTAGTTGCAGGCGGCGGGGACCGGGCATCGGCTCCAGCACGGGACGGAGGTTGGCGGCGAGCATCGACGGCAGGCCACCGGGGATGAGGCCGCCGCACTCCGGCTCGGTGAGCGCGAGGACCTGCTCCAGTTGCTCCGGGCCGAGCAGGTCGCTGGCGGCCGAGGCGAGATGGAGCGCCGCCCAGCGGCCGTCCGCGATCGCCCGGGTCGCGGCCGCGCCGACCCGCTTGGTCGCGTCGGGCCCGAACAGGGCGACCAGGACGCCGGCTCGCGGGCCCAGCCGCCCCGATTCCTCGACGCCGAGGACCTTGAGGGCGGCCAGCACGGCATCGCGCTGATCTCCGCGGGCCCCGTCGAGGCGGGCGGACCGGAAGCCCTCGCCCAGGTCGACCCCGGCGCCCGCCGCGACGACGCCACCGGCCTCCACGAGCCCGGCCAGCCGCGCCACCGCGTCCCGCACCGCTTCGTCGGCGGCGCCCTCGGGGCCGAGGGCGATGGCCGTGCCCGGCGGCACGCCGGCCGCCGTGGTGATCCTCGCGGGGCCGGACGGCCGGGGCGTCCAGGCGTCGAGGCCCGGCCCCGCCACCACGCCGCCCGCGAGTCGAAGTTTCATTCCCGACATCATGACCGACTTCGGTAATCGAGCAGAAATGGTTTTCTGCACAGTCTCTCCACGATTCGAGGGCGAGCGCTCCACATATGGCGAATTGAGTAGGACCGGCAACGCCCCGAAACAGGAGGACACCATGCCGGTTTCTACAAAGCTCACAAATACGGATGAAGTGCTTGGCTGGCGCCGGCGCTTCGAGGACGCGGCGGCCGCTCGCAGCCGGACTCCGGACCCCGACTGGACGCGCGGCGCACGGCTGAACTCGGCACTCGTCCACAGCCTGCAGCGCTTCCAGGTCGGCGAGGCGGGCGACGGCGCCAACCTGATCCGCAAGGCGGAACAGGCGGGCGACGCCGACTATTCGGCGGCGGCCCGGCTCTTCATCGCCGAAGAGAAGAACCACGCGCGCCTGCTCGGGCTGCTCCTCCAGGCGGCGGGCGCGCCGACGATCACGCACCACTGGAGCGACGCGATCTTCGTGACGGTGCGGCGCGCCATGGGCCTGCGGGTCGAGCTGCTGGTGCTGATGGTCGCCGAGCTGGTCGCGCTGCGCTACTACCAGGCCCTCCGGGACGGCACGGACGACCCGCTGACGGCCGAGGTCGCACGCCGGATCCACGCCGACGAAGAACGGCACATCCCGTTCCATTGCGATCGTTTGCGAAAGACCAGCCGGACGGTCATCGCCCTTTGGCGGGTCCTGGTGTTCGGCGCCGCGATCATCGTCGCGGCCGATCACGGCCGGGCGCTTGGAACGCTGGGCGTGCGGCGCCGCCGCTTCGTCGCCGACATCCTCAAGGAGTCCGGGAAGGCGTCCGCTCTGATCCGGAGCCGCTGGTGAATGCGGCGGCGAAGCTCGCCGTGAATTCCTCGTCGCCGAGGGCAGCGCGGACGGTCGCGGTGATCCGGTCGACGTCGCCGCGTTCGGCCGGAGGGAGCGGGGCGCCGGCCGCGGCGCGGGCGGCGGCGGCCTCGCCGAGGAGACGGGCGGCCTCGGCCGGCCGTCCATCGAGCGCGGCCACCCCGGCCAGTCCTTCGAGGGCGAGGGCGACCGCACGCGGGTTTCCGGTCGAACGGGCTGCGGCCAGGCCTTCGGAGTGGAGCTCCTCCGCCGTACGCGCGTCGCCGTTCTGCTCGGCGACGAAGCCCAGCTCGGCGAGCACGAGTGCCAGGCCGGGGACGCCGTCCACCTCCCGGATCCAGCCGACCCACGTGCGCAGATACCGTTCGGCGGTGTCCAGGTCGCCGCGCCGCCGGGCCACGAGGGCCAGGCCGATCTCGGCGAATTGCTCCATCCGCTTGTGCGACCGCCCGGCGGCGATCCGTCTACCGCGTTCGTGCAGCTCCGCGGCCTCGGTGTAGTCGCCGGTGAGGAGCGCGATCCGGCCGAGCCTGGAGAGCTTGTACGAGACTTCGGCGTACGAACCGAGCTCCTCGGCCATGGCCAGCCCGTCGCGGTGCAGCCGTCCGGCGCGTTCGTAGTCGCCGACGGCCTCCGCCAGCACGCCGAGCACCTCGGTCGCCTGGAGGAGCCCCCAGCGGTCGCCGGCCTCGCGGAACAACGCCATGGCCCGCTCGCCGTCGCGCGACGCCGAGGCGAGTTCACCGCGGGCCATGGCCTGGCCCGCGCGGGTGACCAGCACGGCGGCCTGCCCCCAGCGGTCGCCTTCGGCCCGGAAGCCGGTCAGGGCGCGGGTGAGCAGCTCGTCGATCGCGGGGACGTCGCCGAAACCGGTCCGGGCGAAGCCCAGCAGCCACTCCGCTTCGGCCCGTCCGTCCCGCAGGCCGTCGAGAGCCCGTTCGGTCAGTGCCGTACGGTCGGCGCCCTCCCCCTCCAGCATCGTGAAACCGGCCAGCCACGCGGCCGCCCTCGCGCGGGCGGGCGCGGGGCCGCCCGCCGTGGAGAGCGCGGCGGTCAGCGCCCGGCGCGCCTCGTCCAGGCGTCCGCTCAGGAACCAGTACCAGCTCAGCGCGTTCACCAGCCGCAACGCCGGCTCCGGATGGCCCTCGCGCAGGACGGCACGCAGGTTGGCGGTCTCGGCGTTCAGCCGGTCGAGCCATCGCCGCTGGTCACGTCCTCGCAGCCGCGGCGCGGCCCGTTCGGCCAGCTCGGTGTAGTAGCGGTCGCGCCGCCGCAGCACCGCCGCCCGCTCACCCGCCTCGTCCAGCCGTTCGGCGCAGTACGCGGCGACGGATTCCAGCAGGCGGTAGCGGCCGTCCGCCCGGACCACCAGCGACCGGTCGACGAGCCGTGCGAGCAGGCCGAGGACGTCCCCGGCCTCGATCCCGCCCCCGGCGCACACCTGCTCGGCCGCCTCCAGCGTGCACCCGCCGGCATGCACGGCGAGACGGCGCAGGACGGCCCGTTCCGGCTCCGGCAGCGGCTCCCAGCTCCAGTCGATCATGGCTCGGAGGGTGCGCTGGCGGGCCGGCGCGTCGCGCCGTCCCGCCGACAGCAGGCGGAACCTGTCGTGCAGGCGGCCGGCCAGCTCGGTCACGTCCATCGCGCGGACGCGGGTGGCGGCGAGTTCCAAGGCCAGCGGAAGCCCGTCGAGGCGCCGGCAGATGGCGGCGACGGCCTCGGCGGACTCAGTACCGTCCGGGCCGAGCTGGAATCCCGGCGCGGCGGCCGCCGCCCGCGCCACGAAGAGCTCCACCGCCGAAGGCGTCTCCAGCGGCGGAACCGGCCAAACCTGCTCGCCGGAGATCCCCAGCGGCTCCTGGCTCGTGGCGAGCAGGCGCAGCTCCGGCGCGGCCGGCAGCAACCGCGCGGCCAGCGCGGCGACCGGCTCGATCACGTGCTCACAGTTGTCCAGGATCAGCAGCGTCCGGCGCCCGGCGAGGGCGTCGACGAGCCGGCCGGCGGGCGACGAGCGCTCGGCGGCCTCGTCGCGCAATCCGAGGCTCGCGTTGACGGCCGACGCCACATCCTCGACGGACGGAGCGCTGAGGGCCGTCAGTTCGACCAGCCAGACACCGTCCCCGTACTCCTCCTCCAGCCCGCGCGCGCTCTCCACCGCCAGCCGGGTCTTGCCCACGCCACCCGGACCGGTGAGCGTGACGAGGCGCCCCTCACCGACCAGAGCCCGGACGTCGCGTACGGCCTCGTCCCTGCCCACGAGCGCGCTGACGGGCGCGGGCAGGTTCGTCCGGGCACGGGCGTCGTGGTGGAGGATCGAGCGCTGGAGGGCGACGAGTTCCGGGCCGGGATCGAGGCCGAGCTCGTCGCGGAGGCGTTCCCGGAGGTCCTGGAAGCTCGCGAGCGCCTCGCTCTGGCGGCCCGCGCGGTAGAGGGCGCGCATGTACGCGGCGCGCAGCCGTTCACGCAGCGGATGCGCGGCAACCAGGGCGCCGAGCGCGGCGGCGCCGAAGCCCGCCCCGGAGGCTGCCTCGGAATCGGTTTCGGACCACTCCTCGATCGCGGCCAGCCGCAGCTCCTCAAGCCGGTCGATCTCCGCGCGCGCGAACTCCGCGTCGCCGAAGTCGGCGTACGCGTCGCCGCGCCAGAGCCCGAGTGCCTCCGCCCAAGCCCGCCGGTCGCCCGTCTCGCGCGCCCGCCTGACCAGCTCCTCGAACCGTTCGGCGTCCACGGCTCCGGGTTCCGCCCGCAAGGCGTATCCCGGCGGGCGCGAGACGACCAGCTCCCGGGCGCCGTCCTCGGCCTCCGCCAGGACCTTGCGCAGCTGCGACACCCTGGCCTGCAAGGTCGCCGCCGGGTTGGCCGGGAGCCCGCCCGTCCACAGGTCGTCGATCAGCCGGTCCGCCGGGACCGGCCGGCCCCGGTGCGCCAGCAGATCGGCCAGCAGGGCGCGGACCTTGAGGTCGGGCACGCGCACCCGCTCGCCGTCCTCCGTCCGCACCTCCAACGGACCGAGCACCCCGAAGCGCATGTCACTCACCGTATTGCAGCCGAAGGACACCCGAATCCCACCCGAAGCCCGCTCGCCGAAGGTGAGGTCCGTGGCGGGCGAATGAACGCCACGCGATCAGAGGAGATCTCTCAATGACGAACGATGTGACGGTCATGGGCCTGGGGCTGATGGGCACGGCGCTGGCCGAGGCGTTCCTGAAGGCCGGCCGCACCACCACCGTCTGGAACCGGTCGGCGGCCAAGGCCGGCACCCTCGTGGCCAAGGGCGCGAGCCGGGCGGCCACGCCGGCCGGGGCGATCGCGGCGAGCCCGCTGATCGTCGTCTGCCTGTCGGTGAACGAGAACGTCCGGGAGGTGCTGGGCACCGCCGCTGAGACGCTCGCGGGCAAGACGGTCGTCAACCTCACCAATGGCACGCCCCGGCAGGCCCGCGAACTGGCGGAACTGGTGACGGCACGCGGCGGCGAGTACGTGGACGGCGGCATCATGGCCGTCCCGCCGATGATCTCCCAGCCGGAGGCGCTGATCCTCTACAGCGGGTCGCGGCAGGCGTTCGACACGCACAAGGACGTGCTCGGCGGCCTCGGCGCGGCGCGGTACGTCGGCACGGACCCGGGCCTGGCGGCGCTCTACGACCTCGGCCTGCTGACCGCGATGTACGGGATGTTCGCGGGCTACTACCACTCGGTGGCGCTCCTCCGCACGGAGGGCGTCAAGGCGTCGGAGTTCACGCCGATGGTGCGGTCGTGGATGACCGCCATGATGGCCGGCCTCCCGGGGCAGGCGGCCGACATCGACTCCGGCGACTACGTGACGGACGTCTCCAGCCTGACCAACAACGCGGCGGGCTTCCCCAACCTCATCGAGGCGAGCAGGGAGCAGGGCGTCAGCCCCGAGCTCTTCGTCCCGTTCCAGGCGTTGCTCGATCGCGCGGTCGCCGAGGGCCACGGCGCGGACGGTCTCGCCCGCCTCGTTGAACTCCTCACGACACCCCAAAACACACCGTAAATGACAAATTGGTGACATCTTCGCCAACCGTTTTCCGTTCCGCGCCACATCCGCCCTAATGTCCGGCCCATGCGCCGAACAGCAGCAGCACTCACGACCGCACTGGCGGCCGGCCTCGTCACGACCGCCGGCCTCCATGCGGCCCGGGCGGCGGAGCCCGACGCGTGCTCCACCCCCGCCACCCACCAGATCGCCCAGGTCCAGGGCGCCGGTGACGCCGGCCCCGTCAGTGGCCAGACGGTCCGGGTGGAGGGGGTCGTCACGGGCGACTTCCAGGCGGCCGACCAGCTCAAGGGCTTCTTCATCCAGGACGCGACCCCGGACAAGGACGCGAAGACCTCCGACGGCCTGTTCGTCTACTCGACGAAGGACGTCAAGGTCGGCGACCGCGTGCTCGCCACTGGCAAGGCCATCGAGTTCAACGGTCTCACCGAGCTTTCTCCTGTCACCGCCGTGGACGTGTGCGGCACCGGCAGGGTGAAGCCCGCCAAGGCACGTCTCCCGCTGCCCAAGGGCGCAAGCCTGGAGTCGTACGAAGGGGTGTTGGTCCGCTTCCAGCAGAAGCTCACCGCGACCGAGACCTACCGGCTCGGCCAGTACGGCGAAGTGTCCCTCTCAGCCAAGGGTCGGCTCTTCCAGCCGACCGACGGCCATGGCGCGACCCAACCGGCCAACGAGGCCCGCCGCCTCCTGCTCGACGACGGCTCGACGGTGCAGAACCCCGAGCCCGTCCCGTTCACGAGCCCGCGCGTGCTGCGCATCGGCGACTCGACCAGCAACCTCACCGGCGTCCTGAGCTACGGCTTCAACACCTACCGGCTGCAGCCGACCCAGTCCGTGCGCTTCGCCCGCACGAACCCGCGTCCCGCCAAGCCCGAGAACGTCGGCGGCGACGTCAAGGTGGCCAGCTTCAACACGCTCAACTGGTTCACCACCCTCGACAAGCGCGGCGCCGACACCGCCACTGAACAAGAGCGCCAGCTCACCAAGCTGGTCGCCGCGCTCAAGGGCCTGAACGCCGACGCCGTCGGCCTCATGGAGGTCGAGAACAACGGCGACACCGCCGTCAAGGCCCTCGTGGATCGGCTCAACGCGGCCGTCGGCGCGAACACCTACTCGTGGATCAAGCACCCCAACCCGGGCACCGACGAGATCCACGTCGCGCTGATCTACAAGCCCGCGAAGCTGACGCCCGTCGGCGCGCCCCGCTCCTCGACCGCACCGGTCTTCGAGCGCCCGCCGTTCGTCCAGACCTTCCGCCGCCCCACCGGCGGCGCCGCGTTCACCATGATCGTCAACCACTTCAAGTCGAAGGGCTGCGGCGGCGCCACCGGCCCCGACCAGGACCAGGGCGACGGCCAGAGCTGCTTCAACGCCCGCCGCGTCACCCAGGCCAACGCGATCGCCGAGCTGGCCAAGACCGAGACCAACCCGCTCGTCCTCGGCGACCTCAACGCCTACACCGCCGAGGACCCGATCAAAACCCTCACCGCGAGCGGCCTGGTCGGCCTGACCGAACGCCACGTCAAGCCGGCCCAGCGCTACAGCTACGTCTTCGACGGCCTGTCCGGCGAGCTCGACCACGCCCTGGCGGGCAAGGGCCTGGCCCGGCGCGTGTCCGACGCCACGATCTGGCACATCAACAGCGACGAGCCGACCATCCTCGACTACAACCAGGAGTACAACCCGCCCGCGCTCTACCAGCCGGACGCGTTCCGCTCGTCCGACCACGACCCCGTCCTGATCGGGCTGCGGCTGCGCTGACCAGGACAAACGCAAGCCAACGAGCAACACCCGACCGACCAACCAACTGACCTAGATCAAACCGACCTACGTCTCTCCGTTTCCCCGAGGTTTCCCTCAAGAGGCGGAGATCCCAGAGCCCCGTACGGCCTCAACCGTGCGGGGCTCTCTCATGCCACCAGGTGACCGAGAACGTCAGGGAGAGACGATCTCAGGACGTCCCAGACGACGCCCCGCCCGTACGGCTCCTCACGATCTACCGCCCGAACCAGAGAGGGAGAGCAGGTGCCCCGACTCCGGCACCGCACACCCACTTGACCCCGTGGATTTAAGGCCAGTGCCCCACCTCCCTCATAGAGTCGCCCCTAGCAAATCCCCCAAAGTCCCCCGTTCCTCGGGAGGTGGGGTAATACCCGGTCCCCAACCCCATAGGCCCCGCCTGGGGCAGGGTTCTCCCGCTCTGTACGGGTCTGGGACTTGAGCTAGGACGCCACACCACCCCAGATATTCAAGGACGGGAATATTCCTGTGCAGTGTTGACCTGCGGGGATACTGAGCCTAATTTCGTGCTCAGAGCCGGACGAGAGGGAGAGAAATGGAGCTAGGACGGATCATCGCGGGTCCCGACTGCACTGAGGATGATTGTCCCCAGATAGCTATCGCTCCCGATGGCATGGTGGACGTTCAGGGCTACCATCAGACGCACATTCCCACTCCGGACGGAGAAATGATAGTCCGCATCCCAGCGAATCTCATCCTGGAGGCAGCACGTGCGCTTGGAGGGAAGTGACTGGCGAGACTTTTTCGACAGCTACAAGCACTCCGCATGGCGGCTGGAGTTGCACCCGGTCTATACCATGCCGCAGGAGACAGACGGGCTAGCGAGATATCTCGCAGGAGAAAGACTTCCTGACGACTACTGGTCGGGATGGATGGAACGGGTTGCAGGCCACATAGCTTCTGGCCGCACCATCGGCCGCGTACATGTAGTACGCAGACCTCTCACCGATTACTTGAGATTCGAGTTCGAATACTACCGACCTCACTGCAAGGCGGGTGAGGACATCCGAATTCTCGACCTCACAGACAGACCCGATCCAGGATTGCCAGATCACGACTTCTGGATGCTCGATGAGAAGCAGGTCGTGAAGATGCTATATCGGCCAGACGGTACACAGATCGGCCGCGAACTGATCGACAATCCAGACATAGAGCAGTACAAACGATACCGGGATCTTGCACTTGACGGCGCGATCCCATTCCCAGAGTACTGGCAAGGGTAGTGCTCGAACCGGAAGAACTAGGGCAACGTAAGAGCGATCTAGCCGCCACCCTGCGGACACTTCGCAAAGAGGCCGGGCTCACCGGACAGAGCCTGGCCTTGAAGTGCGCCATGAGCCAAAGCAAGGTTTCTAAGATCGAGACGGGCAGACTTCTACCCTCTGTGGTCGATGTCGAACGCATTCTTCGAGCTGTCAATGCTCCTCAAGATCTAGTAGCCGAAGTCGTCGCCCTGACCAGGATGGCCAACACAGAATTTCGGGACGTTCGCTCACTCCTCCGCAAGGGATTGGAGAAGCGACAGCACGAGCTGGCAAGCCTCGAAACAGGCGCCCAGGAGTTGCGCTTCTTTCTGCCCGCGATGATAACTGCACTCATCGCCACACCGGAATATATCCGGGCCAGCCTCAGTCATTCACCGGCAGACACCTCAAAAGCCGTGGCGAAGAAGCTGGAACGTCAGACGGTTCTGTATGACGAGTCGAAGTCGTTCAACTTCATCATCGTAGAATCTGCCATCCGCTGGGCAATCCTGCCTCCCACCCTCATGGCCCTACAGATTGACAGGCTGGCCTCCCTCTCCCACTTGCCAAATGTCCAGATAGGCGTAATCCCGCTTGGCGTTCATTCGCCTAGAGGGCCAATGAACACCTTCACCGTGTATGACAACCGCCTGGCCACCGCCGAGACGTTCAACGGCGCAATCATCATGCGTGATCCGAAGGACGTTGCGTATCACCGTCAACTGTTCTCCCTCTTTGGAGGACTCGCATCCTTCAATGACGATGCGAGAATTCTCCTGGCCGCCTGGGCTCGATCCTTCCGCGACTGAGTTTATGCGGGAACGAGAATAATGATTGAGGTGACACAGACCTCTCTCTAGCGTTGCTGTATGCGCATCGACGGAGTGAGCGTGACGGCTCACCTTGAAGCCCTGGAACGAATCATGGACGAGCGGGGCTTCAAGGCAGGGGTCATCCATGCCACAACTGATTACTCGTATGTCCGGATTGTCAATGAGCAAGTTGCTCAACTGGCCGAGGACATCAGTTGCTCAATGTGGGACGGTGAACTGTTCTACATGTGGTCTTGGAGTGGGCCCATTTGCCCTGTGAGGCACATCGAAAGCGCGGCCGATCGGATCGCCTTCGTCCTGACTCCCGAGAGGGCTACGGGCTAATGAGGCCCTTCCCCGGCGTTGCTGACCACTGGCACGTCATGACCACGCGCAGCGGTCATATACAGACAACGCCGGAACGGATGGATAGGGAGTCAGCACGTTCTGTGCTTCGAGACTTCCTCGTGAACGACGGCCAGCAGACCGGGGACCGTGCGGGCTACCAATGGGCAATCAGTGTCATAGACGCCGGTTGGTGCTCAGTCCAAGTGTTCGGCATTGCGTACGTGGCGTTCGCCTGTGCCTGCCCCCAGCTCCCAAGAAAGAAGGCCAACGTTGGCGACCCTGAAATTCCGCAAGTCCTCGCGATGTGAGGCACTGGACCAAGACGGGTGTGTAGAGGTGGCGAACGGATCGGGATTCATAGCCGTACGCGACTCGACAGACCAGGATGGCCCCGTGGTCCTGGTAGGCCGGAGTGGATGGCGACAGTTCGTCGCAACGCTTCGTGGCGGAGACGGCCGGTAGGACGGTTCGGATGTCGCAGCTAGATCAGGCCGTTGCAGAGGCCCAAGAGATCTTCGCAATTCTCGCGAGGCTGATGGCCGAGCATGGCATTAGCTTCCTGGACATAAGTACCTCTGTTCAGCACCCCGTAGGCCTTGAGGGTGTGGCGGTTGCCATGGCCTATGAGCAGTGGGCACGGAAGCTGAACACGGTTGCCGCCCTCCTGGCTCACCAGGAGGGCATAGACGACTCATCGAGCTTGAGCCTGCCGGACAGGCAACGACTCACAGTCGCAGCCTTCTCACTTGTTCAAGAGGCGAGCTGACCAGACGACTCAGGGCACCCTCCGTGGCCCTGAGAAGGCCACGGAGGACCCAGGAGCCTCAGGAGATGTTCACCCTGCCGCTTGGTTAGCCGAATCCCCAGAGGCCGAATAAGCGGCCCTCTGACGCTCGATGCGCACCTTCTTGAGGTACTGATCCTCATGGATGTTCAACTCGTCGGCCAGTTGGTCCAGATGCTCCGAGCTGACGTCGACACTGCGGTAGCGGTTTCCGCCCTTAGGCCCCGTTCCCTTCTCAATCTCAACGAGGCCGAAGGCTGCAAGCTTCTTTACCGCCGCTCGAATCTGGTGAGACTTGAGGCCTGTCAGCTTCACCGCGTCACTCATACCGACGAAAGACGTCGGTAGTTTGGCCCAGACCTCGGCAGGTCTACCAGTCAGGCCCTTGGAGGACGTGAACAGAGGATGTGCAACATTACTAGTACATACTCTTTCTGTCCCCCCCTAGAGATGAGTATGTACTAGATTTATCACTCATTTCTAGGTTGAAGGTGTAAGTGTCAGTCTCTCCTACTGGCTCACCCTTAGTGAGCCAGTCTTGTTCTACGAGTCTCTGAAGTGCTCTACGTACTGTGTCGATAGCCCTGCCGGACTCCACCTCTAGGTCTCTTACACTCGCCATGGGCGAGTAGGAGGAGTGCTTCTCTCCATGTCTGATCAGAGCTAGCAGAACATCTCTGTCTGTGCTTCGGGTGAAGGCGGCTTGTTCAGCCGCCTTTCGGAAGGCTCTGATCTTCTCCTTGAAGGTCTCTAGATCGAAGGTGGGAGTGACATCATTCTGAGTCACCCAACGGGCTGCGTTGTCGTAGGTCTTACCAGCAGATTTGAAGGCGACCTGTCGGCCATGCCTCTCTTCGATCTCCTGGGACTTGGCACCGCCCTTGTTACGTCGGTCGGTCACCTCGCTGATGAACCACTCCTTGGAGAGGCCAGCCCTGACGGCCGCCTGTGCGATGGCGGCCTCTACCTGGTGACGCCCTTCGTACTTACCTTCTGTGTCGCCGTCCTTGAGAAGCCTCGCCCACTTGCCGGTAAGTCCCTTGGGGAGTTGTGCCTTCCCGGCACCGTCGGCTGGCCCCAGGCGTTCTAGGGCCTCCTCAACGGAGGCCGGATCGACGAGGTACACGGGAAGACCCGACCTGTGTGGAGAAAGCGGGGGTCTCGTCGCTTGCGTATGGCGAAGATTCTCGTAAGGGAACTCGTAGTTCTGGCCAAGGAGATTCCTGAACTCCTCTTTGGTCATTCCAGATGGCAGACGAACCCACAGATGTCTGTGCCTGTCTCTCCCTGAGGCCACAAGGACCGTTTGAGCCTGAAGGTATTCCTCCGCCCACGCCTTCACCTTCAGGCCTTTAGCGGCAAGCTCAGCGCTATCTAGGTCCAACGCAACCAAGCCAGGCTTGGGCTCGACCGCGAATGCCTTACCGCTCTTCACCGCTTCCTCGATACTCACCCATCCCGCATAGGTGTTGTTCTCTGCGATCAAGAGGGCGTTACCGCCGTGCTTGGCGACCGCACGAGCAAGGGCCAGAACGTCTTCTTCTTTCGACATGCATTACCTCTGTTGCATGAGGAAGGCCTGTCCTGGCTGCGGGGGGACCAAGTGAGGCTTCAGGGGGTCGTGGGGACTGTGCTCGGGCTGAGGCTACCTGGAACACGTCCAAGTACCCTAGACGGCCCTGCACAGCGGGCCTGAGCGCCTCCTGTGCTCACCTGGGGAACCTCAGGATCAAGGCTTGGAGGGCCCGCCCTCTGCCGCTACGATGAGGCTCCCCTCGCTGGGGATCACGATCCTTGACAAGTCAACAGGGAAACGGAGGGACGTCCTCTCGAAAGGACGTCTCGTGCCGAAGAAGAACTACAACACCTTCGGTCCGTATAAGCGCAATAGGAAGTGGTTCTTCAAGTACGAGGAACCGGGCTCTGAGACTGCCACGCAGAATGGCAAGCCTCGCCTTCTGTCAGGTGGGACGTTCAGCACCAAGAAGATCTGCGAGTCGCAGATCAAGGCGAAGGATCGGGAGATCAACGATCCGGACTACTTCGTCAAGCAGCAGAAGGAGCGCAAGCGCGCTAAGGCTGAGGCCTACGGCGAACGCTGGATCGAGCTTCAAGCAACCGGCAAGCCGAACACGGTCAAGAACGCCAAGAACATCATCCGGAACTACTTCATCCCTCACTTCGAGGGGCGCTGGATGGACGAGATCACACCGTCCGACGTTCAGGAGTTCGTCAACTGGATGACGAGTTTCCGGTCACCGGGCACAGTGCGCATGTTCATGGGCTACGTAGCTGCGCTGTTCTACCAGGCCAAGCGGGACCGAGTCATCACTGACCTGCCGATCGGCAGGAAGAACAACATCAAGCTTCCTCCGAAGCCGAAGAGCAAGAACCATCCGTTCGAGGATGAGGAAGTAGATCTCATTCTCAAGGCCGTCGATCATCGCTTCCGACCTATGGTCCTCATCATGGCCACCACGGGTATCAGGTGTGGCGAGGCGTTCGCCCTGACGTGGGATCGGATCGATCTCGACAAGGGAACCGCCTACATAGATCGTCAGGTGCAGTACGGCAAGTTCTGCCGCCTCAAGGGCGAGAAGGGCGAGACCCTACGTCCGTTCACCATCCGGCTGCATCCGGCAGCCGTGGAGGCCCTCAAGAAGCATCGAGAGAACTCCGTCACGATGACCGTGGAGTGGGAAGGCGGGATCGAGCCAGCGGAAACTGTCGAGATGGTCACCGTGTCCGCGACAGGGCTCGTTCTGTACGGCCAACTCTTCCTGTCTCACTGGAACAAGATGCTGGACTCTCTGGGCTGGTCCCGTAAGGGCAACGGTCCTCACCGCCTCCGGCACTACTTCGCGGTCAAGATGATCGAGGACGGCGCCTCGCCTGGTGAGGTCAAGGTGGCTCTCAACCACTCTGACGTCATGATCACGATGACGGAGTACGGAGACCGTTGGGAGCGTCCCGACGAACGGCTGTGGAGCCGTACGGATCGACTGTTCGCCAGGTTCGCAGCCTGACGTACTTCCCCTGGGTTTCCCCGTGGGGTTGGTGGCCTGGTCTCTCTGGTCATCTACCTGGGGGTCCCTTGATCACTATGGACTACAACACCGAGTACAACCCGCCCGCGCTCTACCAGCCGGACGCGTTCCGCTCGTCCGACCACGACCCCGTCCTGATCGGGCTGCGGCTGCGCTGAGCCGCATCATGGCCGGAGCCGGGCGATCTTCGGGATCGCCCGGCTTCGCCGTTTCCGGGGGCTATCCCGAATCTGGTTCGTGAGCATATGATCACGCTTACCCTATGTGAGCGAGGTCACAGATGAACGCGGCCGCCCCCACCGCACCCGCCAGCCTCGGACTCGGCATCGGTCCCGACGGGACCTATACGCGCGGCGCCCAGGTCGTCGCCTTTCTGCTCGGCTTGTGGACGATGATCGCCTTCTTCCCGCTCCTGTTCCCCGGCGCCATCCTTTACGCCAAGTCCGAGGAGACGTTCGAGGCCAACCCCGGCCGCGCCAGGACGATGGTTCTGTGGTCGTGGCTGTGCGTCTCGGTCCTTCCCTTGATCCCGGTCGCGATCGGCACCGGTGTCGTGATCGCGTTCAACTCCCGCTAGGGAGGAAATCACCGCGAACCAGACCGCCCGTCCCACGCATCGAAGGAAGGGAGACCGGGTAGGCCGTCCGATCGCTGGCGTCGTCCAGCGGCGGCCCCGAGAACCCGGCGGGACGGGGCACACGGAATGGCGGCTCTGCGCGCGAACGATCCGGCCCGGCTGGGCGGTTACGAGCTGGTCGGCAGGCTCGGTGAAGGTGGTCAGGGGGCCGTCTTCCTGGGCCGCGACCCGGCCACCGGGCGGCAGGTCGCGATCAAGCTGCTGCACGCGGAGCTGAACGAGAACGAGCGGGCCCGCTCGCGGTTCCTCCGCGAGTTCGAGGTCGTCATGCGGGTCGCGCCGTTCTGCACCGCGCAGGTCCTCAGCGTGGACGTCGAGGACGGGCGGCCCTACATCGTCAGCGAGTACGTCTCGGGCCCCTCGCTGCACCAGCAGGTCTCCACGGAGGGCCCGCTGACCGGCGGCTCGCTGCAGCGGGTCGCGGTCGGGACGATCACGGCGCTGGTGGCGATCCACCAGGCCGGCATCGTGCACCGCGACTTCAAGCCCGGCAACGTGCTGCTCGGCTCGGCCGGGGCCCGCGTCATCGACTTCGGCATCGCCCGGGCGCTGGACGCCACCACCAACACCGCGGGCATGGTCGGCACGCCGGTCTACATGGCGCCCGAGCAGGTCCGGGGCGAACGCGCCGGGCCCTCCATCGACGTCTTCGCCTGGGGCGCCACCATGGGGTTCGCCGCCACCGGCAGGACGCCGTTCGGCGCCGACAACCTGCCCGCCGTCATCCACCGCGTCCTGAACGGCGAGCCCGACCTGGGCGACCTGGACGGGCCGCTGCGCACCATCGTCGAACGCTGCCTCATCAAGGACCCGGCCCACCGTCCCGACGCGCGCGACGTCCTGATGTCCCTGCTCGGCCACGACGCCGCACCGGCCACGTCCGTGCCCCCGGCCCACCACCAGGCCGCGCCGCCGCCGCCCGTCCCGTACGAGGCCGGACGTGACGAGACGGCCATGACCGGAATGCTCCAGGCCGGGCACGACCTGGCGGCGCAGCGGACGCCCGAGCCCACGCTCCCGCCCTACGCGGCCCCGGCCCACGGGCTCCCGCCCAACCCGCTCCCGCCTTACGCTCCGCCGCCGCCGGGGCCAGCGCCCGCGGCCGCCGCGTTCCACCAGGTGCCGGTCGCCCACCAGATCACGATCGACCCGCTGCGGGCCCAGCAGCCGAAGAAGAACCGCAAGACCGCGCTGTGGGCGGTGTCGGCCACCGTGCTGGCGGCCCTGCTGACCGGCCTGGTCCTGCTGGCCCCGCAGTTCGAACGCGACGCCAAGGGCAGGACGACCAACAACCAGACGCCTCTCCCGACGGCGACCACGTCCCAGTCCGTGGAGCCTTCGGAGACCCCGGAGACGACCCCCTCACCGACGCACACCGCGACGGAGACCGGCGGCTACTCCCCCACCCCCGAGCCCACGCACACCCGGACCTGGACGCCCACGCCGACCCCGACGCCCACGCACACCGAAGAGCCGACGCCCACGCCCTCCCCGACCACCACCAGCGGCGGTGGCGAGGGCAGCGGCTCCTGCTCCGGTTACCCGCCGCCCCCCGGATGCGGCGACGGCTACTGAGCGATCGCCCGGTGTGACGCTCCGCTCTCTTCCCGTCCGCCGGGAAGAGGGCGGATGACCGGGAGGTTGTCACCGTTCATGAGCGTCCCCTTCTCGGTCCTGGACCTGTCCCCCGTCGTGAGCGGCTCGAGCTCCGGCCAAGCCCTGCGCAACACCCTCGATCTGGCGCGGCACACCGAGGGCCTCGGCTTCCACCGGTACTGGCTGGCCGAGCACCACGCGATGCCCGGGATCGCCAGTTCCGCGACGGCCGTGCTCATCGGCCAGGTCGCGGCGGCCACCGAGCGGCTGCGGGTGGGGTCGGGCGGGATCATGCTGCCCAACCACGCGCCGATGGTCGTGGCCGAGCAGTTCGGCACGCTGGAGGCGCTCTATCCCGGCCGCATCGACCTCGGCCTCGGCCGCGCGCCCGGCACCGACCAGGCCACCGCCCGCGCCCTGCGCCGCTCGCCGGACGCGCTGTCGGCGGACGACTTCCCCGAGCAGGTGCACGAGCTGCGCGCCTACTTCGGCGCGCAGAGCAAGGTCACCCCGGCCGCCGGCAACGAGCCGCCGGTGTGGCTGCTGGGCTCCAGCGGCTACAGCGCCCGCCTCGCCGGTCTGCTGGGCCTGCCGTTCGCGTTCGCGCACCACTTCAGCGCCGAGAACACGCTCCCCGCACTGCGGATCTACCGCGAGTCGTTCCGGCCCGGCGCGATCCAGGAGCCGTACGCGCTGATCGCCGTGTCGGTCACCGCCGGGGAGACCGACGAGCAGGCCCGCGAGCTCGCCCAGCCGCAGGCCCTGTCGTTCCTGCGGCTGCGCCAGGGCCGTCCCGGCCTGCTGCCGAGCCCGGCGGAGACCGCCGAGCACCCGTACACCCCGTTCGAGCGCGAGGTCATCCAGGCGCGGCTCGACTCCCAGGTCGTCGGCGGCCCCGAGACCGTCCGCGGCCAGATGGACGCGCTGCTGGAGAGCACCAAGGCGGACGAGGTCATGGTCACCACCATGGTCTACGACCACGCCGACCGGCTCCGCTCGTACGACATCCTCGCGGGCCTCTACGACCTGAACGCCGCGGGCTCCCCGGTCGCGTCGAGCGTGTAGCGGCAGGACGCCGCGCGGCGGCGGGGCGCGGAACTGTCGGACGTGTCTGGCACTCTGGCGCCCGTGGCACAACCGCTCAAAGAGATGGTCAACCGGACGTCCGTCGGGCTCCTCGCCGACGGCGTCGCGGCGGCGCACGCCCCGTTCCCCCGCGACCGCTTCGTCGCCACCGCGCTCGCGGATCTCGGCGGGCTGGAGCTCAAAGACCGCGTCAGGCGGGTGTCACTGGCACTGCACGAGACGCTGGAGCTGCCCTTCCCCAGGGCGGCCGCCGTGCTGCGCGAGGCGACGACCCGCGTCCGGCTCGACATGTGGAGCGGCTGGCCCGCCACCGACTTCGTGGGCGCCCACGGCCACGATCATCTCGACGACGCGATGACGACTCTGGCGGTGCTGACGCCCTTCTCCACCGGAGAGTTCGCCGTCCGGCCCTATCTCGACCGATACCGCGACGACGCGCTCAAGATCATGGACGGCTGGGCCGGGGCCGAGGACGAGCACCTGCGCCGGCTCGCCTCCGAGGGCTCCCGGCCACGGCTCCCGTGGGCCACCCGGGTGCGCTGGCTGATGGAGCCCGGCCCCACCCTGCCCATCCTCGACCGGCTCCGCGACGACCCGAGCGAATACGTGCGGCGATCCGTCGCCAACCACGTCAACGACATCGCCAAAGACCACCCGGATGCCGCCCTCGCCCTGCTCGGCCGGTGGCGCTCCGAGGGCGGTTCGCACGTCGAACGCGTCGTCCGGCATGCCGTCCGCGGCCTCGTCCGCGCCGGCCACCCCGAGGCCCTCATCCTGCTCGGCGCCGCGCCCGGCAACGGCGCGGTCGAGTCGCTCAGCCTCGCGGGCGACGAGGTCGCCATCGGCGGCAAGCTGCCGTTCACCGTCGTCGTCAGCGCCGCCGCGGCCGGCCCGCTCCTGCTCAAGTACGCGGTCCGCCGCGACGGCTCCCGCCGCGTCTTCCATCTGGCCGAGCGCGAGGCCGCCGTCCCGGGCGAGACGTTCACGGTGACCAGGTCCCATTCGTTCCGCCCCGTCACCACCCGGGCCGAGCCGCCGGGCCCGCGCGAGCTCGACATCATCGTCAACGGCGAGACCCGCGCCACGGCGTCCTTCACGCTGGTCGACGCGGGTCCCGCCAGAGACTGAGCCAGAGCCCGCAGCGGGCGACGGCCCTCGGCAGCCCTCAGCGGGGCTCGGTGATCTCGGTGAGGGTGGCGAGGTCGGCGAGCGTCTCCGAGAGCGTGACCGGGTCCAGCCCTCCGAACGGGTGGGCGGCACGGGAGTAGCGCGCGGCGAAGAGCCCCACCTGCTCGATCCGCTGGACAGGGTGCTCGTCGGGCGTGAGCACCCGGATCCCGGGGTCGAGGTCGACGACGACGCTGCGTTCCTCCGAGAGCTTGAGGGAGACGAAACGCTGGTAGCCGCCGGTCTCCTTCTCGCCGAGCGTCCAGCCGCGCCTGGTCAGGCCCAGAACCGTCCCGAAGTGCACGTCCCTGCCCTCGAAGCGGCGCAGGCGCCCGTCGTCGCCCTCCCCTTCGGCCAGGCCGTGCGTCACCCGGCCCAGCTGCGGGAACGGCTGGAGGATCTCGTAGTCCGCGAAGAGCTCCGACCAGGCCGCCAGTTCGTCGCCGAGGAGCAGCGGATGCGGGAGGCCGATCCGCGCCGTGGCGGAGACGGTGAAGACGTCGTCGTCGGCGTCGGCCAGCGTCCGGTCCTCGGCCACGCGGAACGTGGTGGTCTTCCCGTCCTCCTCCTCGGCCGTCCAGACCAGGCGCCGGGCGATGTGCCAGAGCAGCGGGTGGTCGAGGAAGATCCCGCGGAACTCCTCCGGCGTCCACCGGCGCGCGGTCACCATCGCCTTCTCCAGGCGCTTGATCTGGTCACCGGCGACGGTCCGCGCCTCCTTCTTGAGCTCCCCGAAGCGCTGGTACGCGGCGGGGGCGAGCACGTCGTCGTCCTTGGCCCCCGGCTTGGGGAGCGACTTGCGGCGCTTGCCGTCCTCGTCGGCCACGTACGGCTTGAGCTGCTCGTCGAAGCCGACCGTGAAGCGGCGCGGCCCGTAGTCGAGCGTCATGCCGCCGCCGGAGTCGAGCCCGAGACCGGGGACGAGGCGGTCGGCGAGCTGCTCGGCCGTCAGCCCGCGTTCCTCCGCCGCCCGCTTCAGCCTCCCCTCGGCCCACGGCCGGATGCGCTCCTTGTCCTGAGCCTTCTGCGCGAGCTGGTGCAGCAGCCGCAAGGCCTCGTCGGTACCGACCGCGCTGAACACGTCCAGCGCGGTGACGCCGCGACCGTCCCAGACCCGTTGCCGCGACCAGCGCATGACCACCGGCGCGAGGCGGCGGACGGTCTCGTCGTCGGCCAGCCGCACCAGCGTGAACTCGACCCACGGCGAGGCCCACCTCGGATAGGACTGGTCCGCCTTGTACACCGCCCAGGCGAACTCGGCCAGCGACTCCGGATCGCACAGGTCGACGACCGTGTCCACGCCCGCGTACGGGGCGCCGGGCTCGGAGATCGACAACATGGTGAGGAAGTGCCGGGTCGCGTCGGCGGGCAGCGCCTGCTTCCGGCCGCGCAGCAGGATCCGCGGCAGCCGCGCCGGGTCGTGGTCCTCGGCGAGCTCCGGCAACGGGTCCGGGTAGAGGTCGAGCGGCTCCACTCTCATCTTCGCGATCGCGTCCGCCGCCTCGTCGCCGTAGACGCGAACGGCCGCCACGACGGCGTCGTGACCGTGCTTCTGCGCGACCATGCGGAGGGCCTGCTCCGCGACCTCGCGCTTGGGCCCGGGCCTGCGCACCACGTCGGGAATGATCAGCGCGACCCCGTCCGGGCCGTGCCGGTCGAACCAGGCCCGGGCGTCATCGCCGCGGTAGTGGTTGTCCCACTCCTTGAGCACCAGCTGGGCGATCTCCGCGTCCCGGAATGGCAGGAGCTGCGCGATGTCGCCGAGCTTCCGCTTCGCCAGGCGCTTCAGCATCGGCAGCGCGGCCATCTCGTAACGCGCAGCGAGTCCCTTGGCCACCCAGAGACGCTCGAAGTGGGCCGAGTAGCGCTCGTCGTCGAGCAGCTCGCGGCCGTACTCCTCCGGCCCCTGCATCAGCAGCTCGATCACCTTGAGCTGCTGGGCCTTGTCGTCGTACTCCGACAGCGCGCGCCCGCTCAGGAATGACTCTGCCAGGGCCTCCCAGTCGGTGTCGTCGGGCTGCCTCGTGAGCTGGGGAACCCAGCGGCCCCGCTTCTCCTCGTTGTAGGGAAACTCCAGCCATTCCTCGCGCTCGCCCGGCTGCCAGGTCAGGATCGTCGGCTGCTTGGGGCGCTTGAGTCCTTTGAGGACGACCGGCTCGGCCGACTCGTTCACCGTCCACGGCGGGGCGAGCAGCAGTCGCGGCAGAACGTCCGCGGGGGCGTCTTCGACAGGGGCTGCGGGAGGCTTCGTCATGATCCCCTAGACGCTCGGCCACCGCCCCGCGTTCCACCACGTCCAGGCCGGACGAACAATCAGCCCCCGAAGGCGCCCTCCAGGATGCCGAGGCCCTCCACCAGCAGGTGCTCGGGGATGACGAGCGGCGGGAGGAAACGCACGACGTTGCCGTACGTTCCCGCGGTCAGGACCAGCAGCCCGGCGGCGTGGCAGCGCCGCACGATCTCCGCCGTGAGCTCCGGGTTCGGCTCCTTCGATCCGCCGCCCTTCACCAGTTCGATCGCGATCATCGCGCCGCGCCCGCGCACGTCGCCGATCACGTCGTGCTTCTCGGCGAGGGCGCGCAGCCGGGGCAGCATGACCTCGCCGATCCACTTGGCCCGCTCGACGAGCCCCCCGGCCTCGATGTCCTCCAGGACCGCGAGCGCCGCCTCGCAGGCGAGCGGGTTGCCGCCGTACGTCCCGCCCAGCCCGCCGCCGTGGACCTTGTCCATGAGGTCGGCGCGGCCGGTCACGGCGCCGAGCGGAAGCCCGCCCGCGATGCCCTTGGCCATGGTGATGATGTCGGGCACGATCCCCTCGTGCTCGCAGGCGAACAGGTCGCCGGTCCGCGCGAACCCGGTCTGAACCTCGTCGGCGACGAGCATGATCCCGTTCGCCCGGCAGAACTCGGCGATGGCCGGGAGGAAGCCGGGGGCGTGGTCGATGAAGCCGCCCTCGCCCTGGATGGGCTCGACGATGACGGCGGCCACGTTCAGCGGGCCGATCTGCTTGGTGATCTGGTCGATGGCCTGCGCCGCCGCCTGCGGCCCGCAGTCGTCCGGCCCGGTCGGCCAGCGGTAGGCGTAGGCGCCCGGCATCCGGTAGACCTCCGGCGCGAACGGGCCGAACCCCTGCTTGTACGGCATGGTCTTGGCCGTCAGCGTCATCGTCAGCAGGGTGCGGCCGTGGAAGCCGTGGTCGAACGCGACGACGGCCTGCCGCCCGGTGGCGTACCGCGCGATCTTGATGGCGTTCTCGACCGCCTCCGCGCCGCTGCTGACCAGGAACGACCGCTTCTCGTGGTCGCCGGGCGTGATCCGGTTGAGGTGCTCGCACACCGCGACGTACGACTCGTACGGGGCGACCATGAAGCAGGTGTGGGTGAACCGTTCCACCTGCTCCTTCACCCGTTCGACGACGCGCGGGCTGGCGTTGCCGACGCTCGTGACCGCGATGCCGGAGCCGAAGTCGATCAGCGAGTTGCCGTCGACGTCCACGACCACGCCGCCGGCCGCGTCGGTCACGTAGACCGGCAGCACGCTGCCGATCCCCGGCGGTACGGCGCCGACGCGGCGCTCCTGCAATTCCCGTGACTTCGGCCCCGGGATCTCGGTGATGACGCGGCGTTCCTGCTTCAGGCGCTCGGGCCTGCCGGTGATCTGGCTGGTCATGGCGCGAACATAAGCCGGAACGCCCCGTAGGCTGAACTGTACGGAGCGGCGAATCATCACCGCCCGACTGGACAGCCTGCACAACGAGACGCTCCCGGGACCGCCATGCCGCCCACGCTCGCCGCCGTCGCGGCGCTGCCCCAGCTGGGGTTGCGCGCACTGACCGAGGTACGCGCCGGCCTGCCCGTGCGCTGGGTGGCCGTCAGCGAGCTGGAGGATCCGACGCCCTGGCTGGAGGGCGGCGAGCTGGTGCTGACCACCGGGATGCGGCTCACCCCTGACAACGCCGTGCCGTACGTGTCGCGGCTGGTCGAACGCGGCGTCGCGGGGCTCGGCTTCGCGGCCGGGGTCATCCATCCGGTCACCCTGCCCGAGCTGGTCGAGGCGGCCCGCGACCAGGGGCTCACGCTGCTGGAGGTGCCCGAGCCGGTCCCGTTCATCGCGATCGGCAAGGCGGTCTCCCGGCTGCTGGCGGCCGAATGGTACGAGGACGACACGCGTGCCTTCCAGGCCCAGCGGGAGCTGACGCGCGCGGCGCTGCGCGGGCCGGGTCCGCTGATCACCCGCCTGGCCCGCGAGCTGGGCGGGTGGGCGCTGCTGCTCGACCCGTCCGGCGAGATCCGGCACGCCGCGTCCGCCGGGCGGCCCGCGCCGGATCTGGACCGCGTCCGGCGGCGCGCCGCCGAGCTCGCGCCGGACCTCGCCCGCCTCGCCCGGGAGACGCGCACGGCCAGCATCACGCTCTCCGGCCAGGACGATCATGTGGTCGTCCAGGGCATCGGCGTCTCCGGCCGCCCGCGCGCCTTCCTCGCGGTCGGGACGGCCGAGCAACTCCCCCGCGTCGCGCACACCATCGTCGGCTCCGCGGTGGCGCTCCTCACCCTCCGGACCGAGTCGCCGGGCACCACCCGCGACCTGCGGTCGGCGCTGGCGGGCCTCCTTCTCGGCCTGCCGCCCGGCGGCCCCGCGTTCCCCGCCGCCCCGGTCCGTGTCCTGGCCTGCGCGGGCGGCGCCGCGGTGCTGGACGCCTTGGGCGACGACGACCGCTGCCTTCCCGTCCCCCTCCCGGACGGCACCGTCGCCGTGATCATCCCTGCCGGCGCGACCGAGCAGCTCATGGCGGTGGCCCGGCTGAGCGGCCCGGTCGGCGCCAGCGACCCGGCCGACCTCGACTCGCTCGGCCCCGCCCTCCGCCAGGCACGGCAGGCGCTGGCCGCCGCCCGCCGCCACCGCACCGCGACCCGCTACTCCGACCTGCCCGGCCAGGGCCTCCTCGGCGTCCTCGATCCGGAGCTCGCACAGGGCTTCGCCGAGACGCTGCTGGCGCCCCTCACCGCCGACGGCGGCGACATCCTGATCACCTCGCTCCGCGCCTACATCGCCGCCAACGGCCAGGGCGAGACGGCCGCGCGCGCCCTGGGCGTCCACCGGCATACTCTGCGGACGCGGATCCAGAAGATCGCCCGGCTTCTCGGCCGCGATCTCGACGATCCGGCGGTCCGGGCGGAGTTCTGGATCGCGCTCGCCGTGACGGCCAACGACACGGACCCGATTGGACACCCTGGCCACTGGAACCCGCCGGATCCGGAGATAGCGTGAAGGCGTCAACTGTCCGGCCCTGAAGGGCCGGGCTTGCAGCTCGTGACTATCCCTGACGGAGAGGACGGTGACACGGCCGCATGGGGCGTGTTGACGTGCACCCACGCTCGCCGTGCGCGTGTGCGCACGTTCACGGCGGCGATGTGGTCGGCCGGGCCAGCGAGCCCGCAGACCACGCACCAAAAGGCGTCCCGGGTGGGACGGTTGCGGCGGGAGACGTGCCCGCAGCGCGGGCACGTCTGCGATGTGTAATGCGCGTCCACCGTCAGCACGGGCACCCCGGCGCGTTGGGCCTTGTAGGTGATGTGCTCCTCAAGCTGGTGGAATGGCCAGGACGAGTGGGTGGCCCGCTGGTGCCGTGCAACCCTTGTCCGGCCGCGGATGCCGTGGAGGTCTTCCAGGGCGATCCCGCGTCCGGTGCGTTCGGCATCGGCCACCACCGTCTTGGCAATCCGGTGATTCACATGCGTGGCGTGCCGCGCCTCCCTGCGCGCACGTGCCTTGAGTTTGCGTTTGGCGGACTTGGTGCTCTTGGCCTGCAACTGCGCCCGCACCTTGGCCATGCGGCGCCGGTACCTGGCAAGACCGCCCCCTTGCATGGTGCGGCCGTCGGAGGTGACCGGCTTGGAGGTGGCCTTGACCCGGCGCGGCGAGTCCTCCGGCCCCAGGTTCCCGGCCTTGACGGCACCGCGCAGCGTCGCGTAGGCGTCCACCACCTTCTTGACCACCCGCACCGCCGCCTGCGCACTCAGCCCACCAGATCTCAGCTCGGCGTAGACGGCGCGGTGCAACGGCACCTGCCGCGCCTTCAACCCGAACTCCTGGTAGGCGACAGCGGACGCGCGCTTCGCCGCCAAGTTGACCGCGTGCGAGGTCGCCGCCAGCGCCGCCGCCTGCTCAGGCGTCGGCAGCAGCTTCACCTGCACCACCAGCTTCACACCCCAGACCGTAACGGAAGCCACCGACACAATCACTCAACGCAACCAATTGGCCGCCGGACCGTGATCAACAAGGTCACGGACGGCGAACCGGAAAGGACGATCACCATGCGGACCAGCGCCGCGTTTCCTCCCCGTCCTGAAGGACGGGGTCTCCACGCCGCAGGTGACAGATGAACGTGACCCCTTTCTGGCTGGCCGGACGCGCCGCGACCGGCGACGGCGAGCTCACCGTTGACCACCCGTACGACGGCCGCGCGGTCGCCACGGTCTCCGTGCCGACCCCGGACCAGGTGGAGGAGGCGCTGGCGGCGGCCGACGCGGTACGCGCCGAGGCGGCGGCCCTGCCGATCCACGTCCGCGCGGACGCCCTCACCCATGTGTCGCGGCGGCTGGACGAGCGGGCCGAGGAGATCGCCAAGCTGATCACGGGCGAGAACGGCAAGCCGCTGATGTGGGCGCGCATCGAGGTGAAGCGGGCGATCTCCACGTTCCGGTTCGCCGCCGAGGAGACCCGGCGCTGGAGCGGCACGACCCAGCGGCTCGACACCGAGGCGGGCGGCCTCGGCCGGATGGCCTACATCAGCCGCGTGCCCAAGGGCCCGGTGCTCGGCATCTCGCCGTTCAACTTCCCGCTCAACCTGACCGCGCACAAGGTCGCCCCGGCGATCGCGGTCGGCGCGCCGATCGTGGTGAAGCCCGCCCCGGCGACGCCGCTCTCGGCGCTCGTCCTGGGCGAGATCCTGGCCGAGACCGACCTGCCCGCGGGCATGTTCTCGGTGCTGCCGGTGCCCAACGACCGCGCGGGCGCGCTGGTCGAGGACCCGCGGCTGCCGGTCGTCTCGTTCACCGGCTCGGTCCCGGTCGGCTGGTCGATCAACGACCAGGTGCCGCGCAAGCACGTCACGCTGGAGCTGGGCGGCAACGGCGCGGCGGTCGTCCTGCCGGACGCCGACCTCGACTGGGCCGCGTCGCGCATCGGCCTGTTCTCCAACTACCAGGCGGGCCAGAGCTGCATCGCGGTACAGCGCGTCTACGTCGACCGCGGCGTCTACGACGAGTTCGTGCCCAAGCTGGTCGAGACCGTGACCGGGCTGGTCACCGGCGACCCGTGGGACGACAAGACCCAGGTCGGCCCGCTGGTTAGCCAGGACGCCGCGGAGCGGGTCGAGGCCTGGGTCGGCGAGGCCGTGGCGGCGGGCGCGAAGGTGCTGGCCGGCGGCACCCGCGAGGGCGCCGCGTACGCCCCGACCGTCCTGGCGGACGTGCCCGCCGACGCCAAGGTCGCCCGCGAGGAGGTCTTCGGCCCGGTGCTGCTCGTCCAGCCGGTGGACGGGGTGGACGAGGCGTTCGAGCGCGTGAACGACTCCAAGTTCGGCTTGCAGGCGGGCGTCTTCACCCGCAACCTCGACATCGCCTTCCGCGCCCACCGTGAGCTCCAGGTCGGCGGCGTCATCATCGGCGACGTCCCGTCCTACCGCGCCGACCAGATGCCCTACGGCGGCGTCAAAGACTCGGGGGTGGGCCGCGAAGGGCTCCGTTCGGCGATGGCCGACTACACCGAGGAGAAGGTCATGGTCCTCACCGGCCTGCCCCTCTGATCTGGAGCGTCACTTGCGGCGCGCGATGGCCAGGCCCATGCGGAGGGCGCCCGCCGCTTCGGTGACGGCCTCGGCGAAGCGCCCGCCGAGGCCGCTCATGTTCGCGAAGCCGTGGATGAGATCCTCGTGCCGACGCAGCACGACCGGCACACCGGCGTCGGCGAGCTTCCGCGCGAACTCCTCGCCCTCGTCCCGGAGGGGGTCGAAGCCCGCGGTGGCGAGATAGGTCGGCGGGAACCCGGTGAGGTCGTCCGCCAGCAGGGGTGAGGCCTTGGTCTCCGTCCGCCGTTCCACCGGGATGTACTGGTCGGAGAACCAGACCATGTCGGGGTCGGTCAGGTAGAAGCCCTCCGCGAACAGATCCCGGGAGCGGCGGCGGCCCGACAGATCGGTGACCGGGTAGAAGAGCAGCGCGAAGGCGGGCTTCCGCTCCGTCTGCTGGCTGACGACGGCCGCGAGGTTGCCGCCCGCGCTGTCGCCGCCGACGGCCACCGCGTCCGGGTCGGCGCCGAACGACTCGGCGTTCTTGAGGGCGTGCTCGTACGCGGCCACCGCGTCGTCGACCGCCGCCGGGAACGGGTGCTCGGGCGCCAGCCGGTAGTCGACCGACAGCACGCGGGCGGCCCCGTTCCTGGCGAGATGGCGGCAGAGGGAGTCGTGGGTGTCCAGGCTGCCGAGCAGGAACCCGCCGCCGTGGTAGTAGACCAGCAGGGGCGATCCGGCGGCCAGGCCGGCCGGGGTGTAGAGCCGCGCCGGGATGCCGTGGTCGCCGTTCGGCAAGGTCAGCTCGCGGGTGCCGACGCCCGCGACCGGTCTGCCCTCGATGAGCCGCTGGCTGCGTTCGAGGCGGCGCCGGGCGACGTTCACGTCCCGGTCGCTGAGTCCCGCGCCCTCCACCTTGGCCAGGGCGAGCAGGAGTTGTGCCTCCAGGGCGAGCCGCTGGCCGTCCCGGCTGACCTGGCGGCCCGCGATCAACCGGCGGAGCGGCGCGGGGAGCGCGTAGAGGACGCGGACGGCGAGGTTCACGGCCTGCGGCGGGATCAGATCGGTCGGCTGCGGCATTGGACCTCCAGTCGAATATTGCGCCGATCGTAACCAATGCCCGGATTTCATGAGGAAAGGGGATCCGCACCTTTCACCCTGAGAAGTCCGTACCCGTCTGCGTAGGCGACCGGATCACAGCGGGAGTTCCGCCCGGACCCGAAACCCGCCGCCGGGCCCCGCCTCCGCGCGGAGCGAGCCGCCCACGGCCATCGCGCGCTCCCGCATCCCGATCACGCCCGTGCCCGTGCCGGAGGTCGCCGGCGCGGTCGCACCCCGGTCGTTCACGACCGCGAGGGTGATCGTGTCGGGCCCGTACTCGGTGGTCAGCGTCACGGGAACGTGCCCGGCATGGCGGAGGACGTTGGTCAGCGCCTCCTGGAGGATCCGGTAGGCGGCGAGGTCGGCCTCCGCGGGCAGCGGGCGCGGCTCGCCGTGGATCTCGTACGTCATCGCCAGGCCCGCCGCCCGGGCCCGTTCCAGCAGCCGGGGCAGCCGGTCGAGGCCGGGCGCCGCGTCGTCGCCGTCGACCTGGCGCAGGACGTCCAGCGTGCGGCGCAGCTCGCGCATCGCCTCCTGGCCCGCCTCCTTGATCACCGCCAGCGCCTCGAGGCTGCGGGCCGGATCGCGGTCGCCGAGGTGGACGGCCATGCCCGCCTGCACGTTGATGATCGAGATGCTGTGGGTGAGCGTGTCGTGCAGTTCCCGGGCGATCCACAGGCGTTCCTCGCCCGCCCGGCGCAGCGCGGCCTCCTCGCGGGCGCGCTCGGCCTCGGCGGCGAACGCGGCCAGCCGCGCGCCGGCGGTCACGAGGGCGTAGAGGGAGATGATGGCCGGAGCCGGGGCGAAGACCCCCGGGTAGTCCAGGGCGTAGTACGCGGTGGCCGTCGACACCCCGGCGGCGGCCACGACGAGGGGGAACCGCCGTTGCCGCGCCATGGCCAGCGCCGGGATCACGAGGAGCGCGACCCCCAGCGGATCGAGCCCGTGGACGCGCCCGTCCGAGCGAGGGACGGCCAGCGTGCCCAGCACCATGGCGACCGCCAGCGCGCCCGCCCAGGCGGCCTCCCTGTCCAGCCTCAGCCTCTTCACGCCTCGAACGTAACGAGGGCGCGCGGCCGGGACATCCTGCCAGCGGACCGTCCTGGCCCTACGTCGCCCGTAGTACGCGGCCTACCGCGAGAAGCCGAAGGGCGCCGGCGCGTCCGGTCGTGCGGAGTGGAACGCGCCGGCGCCGGCCGGGCTACGACCCCGCGGGGACCTCGTACGACTTGGCCATGTCCGACTCGGTGGCCTGGCGCTGGATCATCAGGCCGCCGAGCACCTTGGCGTCGGTCCGCAGGATGTAGGTCTTGCGGGTGCCGGGCTGGTCGAACCGGCTGAAGTCCATCGGCGTCCCGAAGCCGTCGTCGTGGACGCCGCCGGACCGGTGCGCCTTGATGATCCCGGCGCGGCTCAGGTCCTTGGCCGCGCAGGCCTTCTTGAGCGCGTCGGCGAAGAAGAGGGCCGAGGTGTAGCCGTTGACGACCGCGTTGTCGCGCGGCTGGCCCGGGTACTTCTTGGCGTAGGCGTCGGCCAGCTTCTTCTGGGCGGGCAGGTCGGCGCCGATCGGGGCACCGGCGCTGGCCAGGTAGAAGTCCTTGAGCAGCGCGGGCGCGGCAGGGGTCTGCAGCAACTGCGGCGCGAAGCCGGAGTTGCTGGCCACGATCGGCACCATCATGCCCTTGGCGCGGGCGACGCCGGCGAGCGACGCCGACTGCTTGGGACCGGCGCTCATCAGGATCGCCGTCACCCCGGCGTTCTTGAGCGCGGCGACCTGGGCGCTCATGTCGTTGTCGGTCGCCTTGATCTTCTGCTCGACGATCGTGAGGCCGAGCTTGCCCGCGGCGTACTTGGCGCCGTGCAGCGCGCTCTCGCCGTAGTCGCCCTCGAAGTAGACGTGCCCGATCTTGTCGCCCCGCTTGACGCCCTTCTCCTTGGTGAGGAAGTCCAGCGCGTTGATCATGTCGATGTCGTAGGTGGTGCCGCTGACCTGGATGGACTCGCTGCCCAGCAGCGTGGTCGACCAGGCCATCGGGATCACGAACATCTTGTCGGTGTTGATCCGGCCCTTGAGCGCGGTCACCATCGGCGAGCCGATGAACTGCGGGATACCGGCGACGTCCGCCTGGAGCTCGCTGTAGGCCGCCATCGCCCGCTGCACGTCGTAGCCGTGGTCGCGGACGACGACCTCCACCTTGCGGCCGCACACCCCGCCCGCCGCGTTGAGCTCCTCGAAGTAGAGCTGCTGCGCCTGCGTCAGGCTCTTGCCCAGCGGGGCGTAGACGCCCGTGAGGTCGCTGACGATGCCGACCTTGATCTTGTCGGCGGTGACGCCCGGGCCGAGCTTGACGCCGTCGGACCCGGTGCCGCCGGACCCGCCGGTGGCCTTGTCGCTGCACCCGGTGGCCGCGGCGAGCACGATCGCCAGCGCCGCCGTCGTCGTACGCAGCGCGGTGGATTTCAGCACTCTGCTCTTCATGCTGGTTGTTCCTCTTTTTCGAGTCGGGGGAGGGTACGGGGGGTCCGGCGGGCGGCCAGGACCAGGCGGAGGCGGGTTCCCAGGCCGAGCAGCCCGCCGGGCAGGAACAGGACGACGGCGACGACGGCGGCGCCGTACAGGATGCGGGACGCCTCGGCGGGCGAGACGCCGCCGGAGCCGGGTGCGGCGACCAGCGGGAGGCCGTCGCTGTAACGGGTGAGCAGCTGGGGCAGCAGCGACACGAAGACCGCGCCGATCACCGCCCCGGCGGCGGTGCCCAGACCACCGATGACGATCATGGCCAGGTAGTCGAGGGACAGGAACATGCCGAAGTACTCGGGCACGGTCCGGCGGAAGATGAGGGCCAGCAGCGCCCCCGCCGTGCCCGCGTACATCGACGAGAGCACGAAGACGCCGGCCCGGTAGCGCGCCACCGGCACGCCCATCACCGCCGCGGCGACCTCGTGGTCGCGGATGGTGTTGAGCGCCCGGCCCGGCCGGCCGCGCAGCACGCCGCGGGCGAGCCAGGCGACGAGCGCGAGCAGGACGAGCCCGAGGAACCAGAGCCGTTCGAGCGCGCCGAGCGGCACGTTGAAGAGCACCAGCTCCGGCGAGTCGTCGAAGACGATCCCGGGCAGTTCCAGCGGCGGCACGTCGCGGCCGTTGAAGCCGCCGGTGACGCTCTCGGCGTTGAACAGCACGTGCTGCCCGATGAAGATCAGGGCGAGCGACGCGATGCCGAGATAGGTGCCGCGCAGCCGTCCCGCGATCGGGCTGAACAGCCCGCCCGCGATCCCGGCGAGCACGATCGCGCCGGCGAACGCGACCGGCGTGGGCAGCCCGAGCCCGGTGAGCTTGGTGTCGGACTCCGACGCCAGGAACACGTATCCGTACGCGCCGACCGCGAGGAAGAACGCGTGGCCCATCGACAGCTGGCCGGTGGCGCCGGTCAGCAGGTTGAGCCCGATCGCGCCGATCGCGGCGGAGATCGCGAACAGCCCGGTCTGCAGCCAGAACGAGTCGAGGTAGAACGGGAAGGCCAGCAGGGCCGCCGCGCCTGCCACGGCGAGCGGGACGGCGGGACGGCGCAGGGCCGCGAGCCGGCTCGGCGCGGTTGCGGGCGAGGGAACGGACGGGTCAGACACGGGTCAGCTCCCTCGTCCCGAAGAGCCCGGCGGGCCGGATGAGCAGGATCGCGAGCATCACCAGGAAGGGCGCGACCTCGCCGATGCCGCGGCCCATGAACGCCAGCTCGCCCTGGTAGCCGGTGACCAGCGACTCGGTGAGCCCGATGATCAGGCCGCCGGCCAGCGCTCCGGTGGTGGAGTCGAGCCCGCCGAGGATCGCGGCAGGGAAGGCCTTCATCGCCGCGAACGACGTGCTGCGGTCCAGGCCCGGCGTCGGGAAGACGGTCAGGAACAGCGCGGCCACGGCGGCCAATGCCCCGGCCACCGCCCAGGCGCCCAGCGACACCCGGGAGAGCCGGATGCCCATCAGCGCCGCCGTCTCGCTGTCCTCGGCCGCCGCGCGCATCGCCACGCCCCACGAGGTGTAGCGGAACGCCAGCAGGAACGCCGTGATGAGCACGGACGCGGTGACCAGCGCCGCGATCCGGGTGTGCGCGATGCTGACCCCGCCGATGGTGAGGATCCCGTTCTGCCAGGGGTCGCCCAGCGTGAGGACCTCGGTGCCGATGCGCCGGGTCAGCTCGGTGGTGAGCATGATGTCGACGCCGATCGTGACGATCGCCAGCACGGCGTGGTTCTCGACGGCGGCGCGGCGCAGCACCAGGAACTCCACCAGCGCGCCCACCACGGCCGCGGTGGCGATGCCGGCGCCGAGCGCGAGGAGGAAGCCGATGTCGTCGTGCAGGATCGCGGTCACGTAGCCGCCGACCAGCAGCAGCGACGCGTGCGCGAAGTTGACCACCTCGGTGGCCTTGAAGATGATCACGAAGCCGAGGGCGATCAGCGCGTACACCGATCCCACCGACAGCCCGTTGACCACCAGCTCGATGAAGGTCGTCAAGCCCGTTCCTCCGCTTTCTGCTGCTCGGCGTCCGCCGCGAGCCCCTCGGCCTCGGCCGTGAGCTCCTCGGCGTCGACGGTGTGGGCGGCGCCGAGATAGGCGCGGATCACCGCCGGGTCGCGCTGGACCTCGGCCGGGGTGCCGCCCGCGATGCGGCGGCCGAAGTCCAGGACCGTCACCCGGTCCGCGAGCTTCATGACCATGCCCATGTCGTGCTCGACGAGCAGGATCGACAGCCCCAGATCGGCGCGGGCGGCGACGATGACCTCGGCCATCCGGCGCCGCTCGTCGCCGTTCATTCCGGCCACAGGCTCGTCCAGCAGGAGCAGCCGCGGCTCCATGGCCAGCGCCCTGGCCAGCTCGACCCGCTTCTGGACCCCGTACGGGAGCATCCCGACCGGGGCGTCCAGGTACTCGCTCACGCCGACGAACCGGGCGATCTCCCGCACCCGCCCCCGGTGCCGCGCGTCCTCGCGCCGCGCGTGCGGCAGCCGCAGCCCCGCCGAGGCGAACCCCGCCCGGGTCAGCCGGTGCCGCCCGAGCATGAGGTTGTTCTCCACGTTCTGCCGTGCCGACAGCGCGATGTTCTGGAACGTGCGGGCCACGCCCAGCGCCGCGATCTTGTGCGGCGCCAGCGTGGTCAGCTCGGTCCCGCCGAACCGCACGCTGCCCTCCGTGGCGCGGTAGACGCCCGACAGCACGTTGAAGCAGGTCGACTTGCCGGCCCCGTTCGGCCCGATGACCGCGTGCACGCTGCCCGCCGGCACCGCGAAGTCGACCGCGTCCAGCGCCGTGAGCCCGGCGAACCGGACCGTCAGCCCCTCGACGACGAGCTCGCTCACGAGACCCACCTCTCCAGCGTGGGCGGACGTTCCAGCCGCAGCTCCTCGCCGCCCTCCCCATCGGCGGCGACACCGAGATAGCGGCGCCGGATCTCGTCGCTGGCGGCCAGCTCGGCGGCGTCACCGTGCAGGGTCACCTCGCCGACCTCCAGGACGTGCGCGGTGGTCGCCAGCTCCAGGGCCAGCGCCGCGTTCTGCTCGATGAGCAGCACGGCCGTGCCCTGCCGGTTGATCTCGGTGATCGTCTCGCTGATCCGCTCGGCCATCAGCGGCGCCAGCCCGAGGGTCGGCTCGTCCAGCAGCAGCACCTTCGGCCGGGCCATGAGCGCCCGCCCGATGGCCAGCATCTGCTGCTCGCCGCCGGACAGCAGCCCGGCCCGCTGCCTGGCGCGTTCGGCCAGCACCGGGAACAGCTCCAGCACACGCCCGCGCGCCTCGGCCGCGCCCGACCGGTCCGGCGCGCCCAGCGCGCCGGCCCTGAGGTTCTCCTCGACGGAGAGCCGGCCGAACACCCGCCGGCCCTCGGGCACCTGGACCACCCCGGCCGCCACCACCGCCGCCGGGCGCAGCCCGGTCAGCGGCCGGCCGCCCAGGCTGACGGTGCCCGCCGCCACCGCGCCGCGGTGGAAGGACAGCGTGCCCGAGATGGCCCTGAGCAGCGTGGTCTTGCCCGCTCCGTTGGCCCCGAGGACGGCCGTCACCGACCCCTCGGGCACCTCCAGGGACACCCGGCGCAGCGCCCGGACGGCCTTGCCATAGCTGACCGAAAGATCGCGGACAGCGAGCGCTCCGCTCGCCATAGGCGCCTCCCATCGTCGTGTGGCAGGCACCACAACACGCGGCACCGAACAGCGTCCATGGGGCGGGACCAAGTCGGGGCGGGCGTCCAACGGAACGGCATTCGGGTTGTGCGGGGTGCACAGGATGGGGGTGAATCCGCACTCACACCTGGTGATTCCGGGGCGACCCGTGACAAGGTGATGCGGATCACTGATGGGAGGACGTCCATGCCGCCTACCAGCGCCGATGCCCTCGTGACGCGCGTCCAGGACCCCGGTCTCAAGGCCGCCAACGCCCTGGCCGCCTCGGCCAGCGGCGTACTCCAGCAGCGCGTGCCCGACCTCGCCGACAGCCTCGTCGCCGAGGTTCTGGCAGAGGATCCGTCCTACGGGGAGTTCGTGCCCAAGGACGAGTTCTGGGAGTCGGCCCGCGACAGCCTGGACGCCGGCATCGAGCTGATGCGGCGCAAGATCGCCGGCGAGCGCGCCGATCTGTCCGTGGCCGAACGCATCGGACGGCGCCGCTGCGAGCAGGGGCTTCCCCTGGAGTCCCTCCTGCGCAGCTACCGGATGGGCGGCCGCATCATCTGGGAGGCCCTGATCCAGGTGGTCTCCGAGCAGGACCCCGAATCCCTGCAGGTCCTCCTGCGCTACGCGAGCGCCGTCTGGCACACGATCGAGCAGCAGTCGACCGTCGTCTCCGAGTCGTACCGCCGTACGGAGTCCGAGCTCCTCCGGCGCAGCAGGGAGCGCGTCCAGGCCCTCCTGGACGCCCTCCTGGAAGGCCGCGGCGCCGACCCGGGCCTGGCCAAGGCCGCCTCAGCGGCCCTCGACCTGCCCGAGCACGGCCGCTACGCCGTCGTCGTCCTGCGCGTGTCCGTCCGCGACAGCGGCTTCGAACGCCCCGAGGACATCGACGGGATGCGCTTCATCTGGCGGATGCGCACCGATGCCGAGGTGGGCGTGGTCTCCCTGGGCGAGCACGACGTCGAGGACGTCGTCACCGCCCTCCAGCCCCTCGTCCGGGGGGAGGCGGGCATCAGCGCGGTCATCGACGGCCTCGCCGGCCTGGGCCGGGCCCGCTGGCTGGCGGAGGTGGCCCTCGGCACCTGCCGTCCGGGCGACCACCGGATCGTCCGCCTGGACGGCAACCTCCCGGCAGCCCTGGTCGTAGCCCAGCCCGAGCTAGGCGACCTGCTGGGCACCCGAGTCCTGGGCCCTCTAGCAGACCTGGACCCGTCCGACCGGGAGATCCTGCTGGAGACCCTGGCCACCTGGCTGGACTGCGAAGGCTCCGCCATCCACACCGCCAGCCGCCTCTACTGCCACCGCAACACCGTCTTCAATCGCCTCCGCCGCCTGGAACAGCTCACCTCCCGCTCCCTGCACCGCCCGAGGGACGTCGTGGAACTGGCCTTGGCCCTCGACGCCGCCCGCCTGGTGACCGGCACCAGGCCGACGGCCTAACCCCTCGCCGGGATTGGTTCGAGGACGCGTTCCACCAGGGACGTGTCGCAGTGTTCGACCACTTCGGTGAGGCGGCCGCCGGCGACACGGAAGATGAAGCAGTACGTCTGGTTGTAGGGCTCGCCGCGCGTGGTGGTCGCGGTGGAGTGCGCCTGGACCATCACCCGGTCGCCATCGGCGAGGATGAGGTCCGCCTCGCTGCGGTAGTAGGCGAACTGCTCCATGAGGGGACGCAGCAATCCGTCGAGGGCGACCTTCTTGGGGCCCCAGCTCCCTGACCATGACCAGTCGCCCGGAAAGACCCACCGGAAGTCGTCGGCCATGGCATCGCTCATCGCCCGGGTATTGCCCTGGGCCATCTGGTCGAAGATATCCCGCAGCAGCTTCTTGTTCTCTTCAGCACTCATGTGGACGAGGCTAGGCAGCCGACCAGACATGCCACAAACGACTGTCTCGCATATCTGATATTCCTATACCGCATGAGTGACTTCACGGTGGTCGGCCTGCGCGTCGTGCGGGAGGCGGCCCGGCACGGATCGTTCTCGACGGCCGCCGAGCGGCTCGGCTACACGCAGTCGGCCGTCTCCCGCCAGATCGCGCTCATGGAGCAGGCCGCCGGGCGCCCGCTGTTCGAACGTCAGGCACGAGGCGTCCAGCCCACGGAGGCAGGACGCCTCGTTCTCCAGCACGCCGAGGCGGTTCTCACCGAGCTCGACACGGCCCGCCAGGAGCTGGCGGATCTCGGCGCACGCCGGCCCCGGCGCCTGCGCGTCGGCGCGTTCTCCACCGCGATGGCGGCACTGGTGCCGCGTGCGATCGCCGCGTCCCCCCACCTGCGCGTGCCGCTGCGCGAGGGCCTGAGCCCGCGCCTGCTGTCGGCGATCGCCAGGGGACGCCTCGACCTGGCGGTGGTGACCCCTCCTCGCAAGACCCCCGACGGTATCGAGCTGATCCCGCTGCTGGACGACCCCCTGCTGGTGGCGGTCCCCCTGGATCACCCGCTCGCGGGCAGGGCCAGCGTCACGCCGGACATGCTCCGCGACGAACGATGGATCGCCGGCAGCACCGATCCGGGCACCACCCTCCTCGGGGCGTGGACGGACGACGCCGAGGTCGCGTTCGTGGCTCGCGACTGGGTCGCCAAGCTGGGGCTCGTCGCAGCCGGACTGGGCGTCACCGTGGTTCCGGGCCTCGCCGTGCCCATGGTGCCGCCCACGGTCGCCCTGGTGCGCATCGATCATCCTTCGGCGGTACGGACGACGGCGATCGCTCAGGCGCCCGGCGACGGCGCCCTCCGGCGTCCCTTCGTGGAGGCCCTCCGCGACTCCGCCGCCGAACTGGCCGCCGAACTCCGCCGCAGACTGCGCTGACGGCCGGAGTAGGTCAGCGACCGAGATCGCGAAAGCGGGCCTGCCGGGCGGCGGGGTCGGCGGCGCGCACGTTGAACAGGGATTGCTCCAGGGCTGCGGCAGCGCGACGGCAGAACGCCTCGGGTTCTTCGGCTGCGTCCGGGCGTTCGTCCACGAGCTCGTCAACGATGCCGTTCCGAAGCAGCTCCGACGAGCGCACGCCCTGAGCTTCGGCCATCTCGGGCGCACGCTCGGGGGTCCGGTGGACGATGACGGACGCGCCCTCGGGCGGGAGGGGCGAGAGCCAGGCGTGACGGGCCGCCAGAACGCGGTCGGCCGGGAGCAGGGCCAGCGCGGCGCCACCGGTCCCCTCCCCCATGAGCAGGCAGACCGCCGGGGCGGCGAGGGTCAGCATGTCGGCGAGACAGCGGGCGATCTCGCCCGCCAGACCGCCCTCCTCCGCCTCGGCGGAGAGCACCGCGCCCGGAGTGTCGACGACCGTCACCAGCGGGAGGCCGAGTTCGGCGGCGAGGCCCATCCCCCGGCGGGCGACGCGGAGACCGGCCGGGCCGAGGGCGTGGCCGGTGCGCTGGCTGCGGCGATCCTGGCCCACCAGGACGCACGAGACGGAGCCGAAGCGGCCGAGCGCGAGGAGCAGGCCCGGATCGGCCTCGCCCTGACCCGTCCCCGAGAGCGGGGTGACACGCGTGGCGCCGTACCGGAGCAGTTCGCGGACGCCCGGCCGGTCGGGCTCGCGGGATCGTTCGATCGACTCCCACGCCGACGTCTCCGCCGGCACGCCGGGCCCTTCGTAGGCGAGCTCCGCCTCGGCGGGCGGGCGGGCGGCGAGGACGTCGAGGGCGTCAGCGGCGATGCCGGGGAGATCGTCCAGACCGACGACGGCATCGACCAGGCCCTTGGCCGCGAGGTTCTCGGCCACCTGCACACCCGAAGGGAACGGCTCGCCGTAGAGGCCCTCGTAGACGCGCGGCCCCAGAAACCCGATCAGCGCACCTGGCTCGGCGGCGGTGACGTGGCCGAGCGAGCCCCACGACGCGAAGACTCCGCCCGTCGTGGGATGGCGCAGGTAGACGAGATAGGGCAACCCGGCGGCCCGGTGCCGCGTCACGGCGGCGGTGATGCGGGCCATCTGCGCGAACGCGACCGTGCCCTCCTGCATCCGCGTCCCGCCGGAGGACGGGGCGGCCAGCAACGGCAGGCGTTCGGCGGTGGCCCGTTCGATCGCGGCGACGACGCGTTCGGCGGTCGCCAGCCCGATGGAGCCCGCCAGGAACCCGAACTCCGAGACCACGCAGGCGACGCGGCGGCCCCGCAGGAGACCTTCGCCGGTGATGACGGCCTCGTCGCAGCCACTGCGTTCGCGGGCCGCCGCGAGCTCAGCCGCGTACGCGGAGCCGGGCTCGGCGACCTGGACCGGCTCGGTGTCCCAGGACGTCCAGGCGCCGCCGTCCAGGACGCGGCGCACCAGGTCCCCCGCACGGGTCGTCGCCATGCTGCCATCCTGTCAGCGGGCGCACACGGAACGATCGCCGCCCCGATGGTGGTACGCCCCACATCGGCGCCGGGCCGGGAGTAGTTTGTCCGTACGATCCCTCGGAGGACGTTTTGATCCAATTTACTTCCGCCCGCGAGCTCGTCCGGCTGATGCGTTCCGGCGAGGTGTCGGCGCGCGAGGTCACCGAAGCGCATCTGGCCCAGATCGAACGCACCAACGCGAAGGTCAACGCGATCGTCACGCTGGTCGCCGAGCGGGCGCTGGAGCAGGCCGCGGCGGCCGACGAACGGCTGGCGTCCGGCGCGGAGACGGGGCCGCTGCACGGGCTCCCGGTCGCGCACAAGGACACCCACGAGACCGCCGGCATCCTGACGACGTGGGGATCGCCGATCCTGGCCGACAACGTGCCCAGGCGCGACGAGCTCATCATCGAACGCATGAAGGCGGCAGGGGTCGTCACGCTGGGCAAGACGAACGTTCCCGAGTTCGCCGCCGGGTCGCACACGTTCAACACGCTGTTCGGGGCGACGCTCAACCCCTACGACACCGAACGGTCGGCGGGCGGCAGCAGCGGCGGCGCGGCGGCCGCGCTGGCCTGCGGCATGCACCCGATCGCGGACGGCAGCGACATGGGCGGCTCGCTGCGCAACCCCGCCTCGTTCTGCAACGTCGCAGGGCTCCGCCCGTCGCCGGGACGCGTTCCGTCGTGGCCGGCGCGGGCGGCCTGGGCCACGATGGGCGTCCAGGGCCCGATGGCCCGCACCGTCGGCGACCTGGCGCTGATGTTGTCGGTGATCGCCGGACCCGATCCGCGCAGCCCGATCGCGCTGGAGACGCCGGGCGGGACGTTCGCCCGGCCGCTCGATCGCGACCTGCGCGGGCTGCGCGTGGCCTGGGCACCCGACCTGGGCGGCCGCGCGCACGCCGACCCGGCCGTCATCGAGGTCCTCGAACGGGCCGTGAAGGTGTTCAGCGAGCTGGGCTGCGTCGTCGAGGAGGCCTGCCCGGACCTGCGCGGCGCGGACGAGGTCTTCCGGACGCTCCGGGCGTGGCAGTTCGAGCTGGCCCTCGGCTCGCTGCCCGCCGACAAGCTCAAGAAGTCGCTCACCGACAACATCGAGGTCGGGCGGTCGCTCACCGGGCCGGACATCGCGCGCGCCGAGGTGCTGCACACCGCGCTCTTCCACCGCGTGCGGAAGTTCTTCGAACGCTACGACGTGCTTCTCGCGCCGGTCAGCCAGGTCGTGCCGTTCGCGACCGCCCTGGAGTACCCGGCCGAGGTCGCGGGCCGGCAGATGCTCGACTACCTGGAGTGGATGGCCTCGGCCTACCTCATCTCCGCGACGGGGTGCCCGGCGCTGTCGGTGCCGGGCGGCTTCACCCCGGGCGGGCTCCCGGTCGGCCTGCAGATCGTCGGCCCGCATCGCGCCGACTTCGCCGTCCTGCAGATCGGCCACGCCTTCGAAGAGGCCACCCACCACGCGGATCGCCGCCCGGCACTCGCCGAGTAGCTCGGCAGGTCACGGCTCAGGAGGACGCGGCGCGCTCCCACATGCGCAGGTACGCCTCCGCGCCGCGGCCCAGATCGGTGATGATCTCGTCGCCGGAGATGGTGCGCATGTCGGCGATCCAGTCCGGGACCAGGCCGTAGTTGGCGACACCCTCCTTGTTGACGTCCCACGTCCGTTCGCCGGTGCGCTGCCGGTCGAGCGTCACGGCGTCGTCGAACGGCGAGGGGAACGGGTAGCGCAGCGGATTCGACCCGTTGTCCGGACGGGCGGGCGGCAGCGGGCCGAGGCCGTTGGCGTCCAGACCGTATCCGAAGCCGAAGAACCCCTCGCCGTGGGCTTTCTTGGCCTGCCGCCAGTCCTCGACGAAGCCGTCGGCCCGGTGCCCGTACGAGGTGATCATCCCGCCGAGCCGGTAGACGCGGGGCGCGTAGCCGCCGTCCATCCAGCTGTGCCCGGAGATCACGCCCGGGTACTTCGCCGCTTCGAGGAGGGACAGGGTCCGGTCGGCGGCCTTGACGCTCATGTGGTCGATCTCGACGATCATCTGGCGCTTCATCATGCCCTGGACCGTGTACGCGCCCAGGTCGGTAAGGCCGTTGATGTTGCAGTGCGGTGCCTTCGGATAGAGCGGCAGCGTGATTCCGAGCGGGCGCAGACGCGCGAGCGGCCCGGCCAGCAGCGCGGTGAGGTCGTTCGAGGGCGTGATCGGGTTGTCGTGCTCCGGCCGTGTGCAGGTGTCGGCCTGCCAGAAACGGCCGCTCCCGATGAAGTTGCCTGCGTTCATGATCACGCCGGTGGTGCCGGAGTCGAAGCGCACGCCGCACAGTGCGTTGTCGAACTTGTGGCACAGGAACATGGAGCTGACGCCGAGCCGCTTCATCTCGTCCAGGCCCTGGTCGATCTGCGCCTTGGTGCACAGCGGCAGCCCGCCGACCTGGCGGCATCCGAACGGCTCCGAGGTCTCCACGCCGAGCACGACGGCCAGCTTGCCCTGCTCGATGACCCGGCGGGCCTCGGCCGCGTCACGGACGACCCGGAACCATCCTTTGCCGGGGCCACCGTTCTCCTTGTCGACGAGATCCTGCAGCTCGTAGGTGCGCTGCGCCTGCAGGCGGATCGAGCCCATCTCGTCGCACGGGTACTTCTTCAGCGGGTAGATCTCGCACAGCGTGCGGTTGGAGACCAGCTGGTTGACCAGAACCCGCTGCCCGGCCCGCCAGGACCGTTCGAGCCACGTGTAGTACGCCTGCTGGTGCGTGCGCGACTGCTGGCTGGGCCAGTCCTTGAACGTCGGCCATCCGGTGGTGTCGTGGGTGCCGAACGGGGTGCCCTTGCTGGTGAAGTTCTCGAACCAGGCGAGCGAGCCGTCCTTGCCGTGGTCGTCGCAGTCGCGCAGCGCCGCCTCGATGCCGTGCGGGTCGAACGACTTGCCGCACAGGACGCTGCCGCCGAACCCCTCCCACGACATCAGGTGGCTGTGCGCGTCCACGTACCCGCGCACCTCGCCGTTCGCGGTCGTCCCGCGGAAAGGCTCACCGGTGACGTTCACGCCGTCCCCCGGAAGGGTGGCGGGCGCGGCGGAGCGGGTGGCGGGCAGGGCGGGGACGGCGGCGGCAGGCGGGGCGATCGATGCGAGGCCGGCCAGGAGAGCCGAGCCGGTCAGGACGGCCAGTGCGGCCCTGACGAGGGGATGCGTGCGGGACATGGGCGGGGGGACCTTTCAGTGAGCGAGCGATTCTCACCTTCTCAAGATCGATATCACGCGCTCGCACCGAAAGTGAGTGGCATTCACGTTCAGTTCCTACTGACCTTTCAGCGGCAACCGCAGTACCAGGCGGGCACCCCGGTCGCTGTCGGCCGCCACCAGCGTGCCGCCGTGCGCCGTGGCGACCTCCCGCGAGATCGGCAGCCCCAGCCCGGTGCCGCCGCTGTCGCGCGCGCGGCTCTCGTCCAGCCGCTGGAACCGCCGGAACACCCGCTCGCGGTCCCGGTCCGGAATGCCCGAACCGTCGTCGGCCACCTCCAGCACGGCGGTGCCGCCGTCGGCGCGGACCGTCACCCGCACCAGGGACGCGGCGTGCCGCTCGGCGTTGTCGAGCAGGTTGGTGAGCAGCCGGACCAGATGCATGCGGGTGCCCTGGACGACGACGCCGTCGTCCGCCTCGACCTCGACCGGCACCCGCCGGGGCCGCCGCGCCACCTCCGCGCGGGCGAGCTCGCCCAGGTCGACGGGCTGGCGCTCCATCCGCAGGCCGGCCTCCAGCTTGGCCATGATGAGCAGGTCGGTGACGATGTTCTGGAGCCGGTCGGCGTCGGCCAGCGCGGCGCGGACGACCGCCGGCCAGTCCTCGTCCTCTGGATGCTGCAACGCCACTTCGAGCTGGGCGCGCAGGCCGGTGAGCGGGCTGCGCAGCTCGTGCGAGACGTCGGCGACGAACCCCCGCTGCCGCTCGACCACGCCCTCCAGCCGGCGCAGCGTCTGGTTGATCGAATCGGCCAGCTCGGAGACCTCGTCGCCGCTGTCGGGCACGGTCACCCGCCGGATCGGCTCGCCGCCGGTGATCGCCGCCAGCTCGGCGCTCATCACGCACACGGGCTGCATCGTCCGCCGGACCGAGCGCCCGACGGCCAGCCCGACCAGGCCGACCATCAGCAGCACCGCGACGCCGAGCGCGCCCAGGAAGAATCCCCGCGCGTGCTCGAAGTCGGCCATCGGGGAGCCGGCCTGGATCGTCCGCCAGCCGTGCGAGCTCGGCACCCGCTCGCTCATGACGTAGACCCGGTTCGACACGCCCGGCACGCTGAGGGTCTGCGCCTGCCTCGTGTGCGGCTTGGCCGGGCGGCGCGGCGTCATCGAGGGCCGGCCGGCGAGGATCGGGCTGGCCGCGACCACCACGCCCCGGTCGTCCACCACCTGGAGCAGGGAGAACCCCGGCACGTCGGGGGCCAGCGCGGCCTGCCCGTGCGGATCGGACCGTTCGACGTCGTCCACCAGCCGCTCGACGGCCATGGCCCCGCGCTCGTTCAGCCCGTCGTAGACCGCGCGGCGCACGGCGACGTAGAACACCGTGACGCCGAGGACCAGCAGGCAGCCCACGGCGGCGATCGACACCACCGTCACCTGTGTCTGCAGGGTCCAGCGGGACGGAGGCCAGCGCAACCTCGGGACGGCCATGGCCCCGGCGACCCCCTCCCCGACAGCACGCCGTACGGCGTCCACGTGGGGGGCTACGCGGCCTGAACCTGCGAACGATCAGCAGATGTGGTTGTTACCGAACGGTGCCCGGCGAAACCTGGGCCCGGCGCCAGGGGAGGCCATCAGGCCACGAAACGCCCGAACCGCCCGCGGTGGTAGAGCAGCGGCGCGTCGGCCGCGCCCAGGTCCACGCCGATCACCCGGCCGACCACCAGCAGATGGTCGCCGATCCGGTGCGTGGCGTGCCAGTCGCAGCGCAGCCGGGCGGCCGCCCCGGCGAGCATCGGCTCGCCGCCGGGCCCGCGCCACCAGCGCGTCGGGACCGCGAACCGGTCCGCCTCGCGGCTGGCGAACCGCGCGGCGAGCTCGGCCTGGTCCGGCCCGAGCACGTTCACCGCGAACGTCCGCGCCGCGCGCAGGCGCGGCAGCGTCGTCGACGAGGCCGCCACGTAGAACGAGACCAGCGGCGGATCGACGCTGACCGACGTGAACGAGGTGGCCGTCAGCCCCGCGGGCGCCTGCGCGTCGGGCCGGGCGGTGACGATCACGACTCCGGCCGCGTGGCGTGCCAGCGCGGCGCGGAACGAGTCGCCGGTGACCGGGACGGGCCGTGCCGTCGCCGCCCCGGTCACCGGGCGGCCCCCGCCGTGAGAGCGCCCCTTACGGCGGGGGAGATCTGGGCGGCCCACTCCGCCACGAGGGAGTCGAGCCGGTCCAGCTGCGTTTCGAGCAACGCCAGCCCCGGGGTGGGGACGGAGGCGCCGAGCTCGACGAGCAGCGGTCGCAGGTGGACTTCGACGGCCAGCGCGTGCCGTGGCGCGCCCAGCAGGAGCAGCGGCAGCGCGGCCTTCCCCGCCAGCGCGCCGCCGGGCACGCGGTCGAGGAAGACCTTGAGCAGGCCGGTATAGGTGCCCTTGTACGTGGGGCTCGCTACGAGGATCACGTCGGCGGACAGGACCTGGGCGAGGGCGTCCTCGACGGCGGCCGAGGGCTCGGCCCGCAACAGCCGGGGGCCCAGCGCGGACAGGTCGATGATCTCGGGGTCGGCGGCGATCCCGGCGGCCGCCGCGACGGCGCGGGCCGCGGCGATCGCCGCGGTGGCGGTGCGGGAGCCGGACCGGGGGTTGCCGATGATGACCACGAAGCTCACGGTCCCCATCCTGATCCCCAGATCCATACCAAGTCAATAGGTTTTGTCGGGAAAAAGCGCGGACCCCGGAAAGGCCGATGTCCGCGCGGGCGGCGCCTCCCACCCCTGGGGTGCCGTTCGCGCGGACATCGCCTTCGGTGCCGCCAACCGTCGTCGCCCCGCCCGCCGAGGAGGGTCCGGCGGGGCCGGCCGGTTGCCGATCTGCCCCTCACTCTGCCCGCCGTCTGTGCACGGGGTGAAACATCAAAATGACGATCACGTTTCCTCTTGGGCGGACGCGCCGGGCGCCGCTCAGCCGAGCGTGACGGGCCCCACGGGCCCGTCCAGGCGGGCGATCAGCGCGATCGCCGGGTGGTCCGTCCCGCCCCAGTCGATCAGGAACGGCAGCACGCCCGTCCGCGGCGCGGTGAGCCGCCGGCTCAGCGGCTCGCCGTCGGGCCGCAGCCGGGACATGTCGGCGGCCGGCCCGGGATCCTCGCCCGCGGCCCATGCCACCAGCGGGCGTAGGCGAGGTGGTCGAGGACGAGATCCGGCATCGGTCAGGTCCGCCAGATGAGCACTAGGGCGCAGTCGTCGTCGCGGGCGGCGGCCATGCGCTCGACGAGCTCCTGGGCGCCGACGCGGAACCCCTTGGGGACGAGCCGTTCGACCTCGCCCAGCAGCCGGTCGATGCCCGCGTCCAGGTCGCGGCCCGGCATCTCCACCAGGCCGTCGGTGTAGACCAGCAGCGCGTCGCCGGGGCGGAGCAGGCCGCGCTCGGGCTCGGAGCGCAGGTCGGGAACGACCCCGAGCACCACGCCCTTGGCGGAGCTGACCTGCCAGGTGCCGGTGCCCGCGTCGAACTGGACGGCGGGCGGGTGCCCCGCCGACTCGACGCTGTACTCGCCGGTGGCCAGGTCGATCACCAGATGCACCGCCGTGACGAAGCCCTCGTCCCAGCGCTGCCGCTGCAAATAGGCATTGCACGCCGGGAGGAAACGGTCACTCTGGATCGATCCAAGCAATCCACCGAAAGCACCGGACAGCATGAGCGCCCGGGTGCCCGCGTCGGTGCCCTTGCCGGAGACGTCGACCAGCGCCACTTCGAGGGTGTCGCCGTGGCAGGTGGAGACCACGAAGTCACCGCCGAACGACGACCCGCCGGCCTGCAACATCACGACCTGCGAGTCCCAGCCCTCGGGCAGCTCGGGCATCTGGCCCTGCCGCCGCAACCGGTCGCGCAGCTCCAGCAGCATCGAGTCGCCGCGCAGCCCCTGCACCCCGAGCTGCTGCCGGGTGCGGGCGAGCGTGACGGCGAGCACGGCCGTGATGACGAGCGTCGCGATCACCCCGGGGCCGACCGCCGAACGGTCGTGCCACGCGTCGTAGGCCAGCATGACCACGACCACGCCGAGCAACGCCAGCAGGGTGCGCACCTTGAGGAGCAGGCCGCCGCCGAGCACGGTCAGGACGAGCGCGCCGGACGGCGCCCAGGCGCTCGATTCCGTCGCGGCGAGCCCGATGGCGATCGCGAGCACCGCGAGGGCCACGAACACGTAGCGTTCACGCGTCAGCTTGCCCCGCCGGAGCCACCTGTAGATCCGCACGAGGATCGGAATCCTGCGCAGGAAGGCGCGCACTCTCGGCGGAAGCAGGTGGACCAGACGTTGCAGCATGACTCAGGAACTGTATCGAGCATCCGTGCCGATCGAAGGGCATCCGCGCCACCCATGACACTTTGCAACGTTCCAGTCACGTGCCGTCAGCGATCGCGGACGCTTCTTGCGCGGAACCCCGCTCCGTGGTGTCCAATGGTGTCCTGAGTGACCGGGAGGTGCGCCACGTGGGTCAACCTGGCATGCGGATCACTGTCGACGCGGCGATGCGGGCACGGGACGTGTCGCGGCCGCGCGCGGAGGGCGAGGAGCCGCCCGCGAACGGGACGCCCAAGAACGCCGAGAGCGGCAAACCCGCCAAGCCGCCCAAGGGCGAACGCCGCCGCCTGGGCAAGCGCGGCGCTCCCCCGCGCCGCTCCTGACGCCGGCGTTCCCGGCCTCGGCGTTCCCGGCCGGGCGCCGGCCCTGCCGCGTCAGCTCTCGCTGGGCAGGGGCGGGAGTTCGCCGGTGTGCTCGTACTCGCTGAGCATCCTGATGCGGCGGGTGTGCCGCGGCTCCTTCGAGTAGGGCGTGCCGAGGAAGATCTGCACGAACCGGGTCGCGGTGTCGAGGTCGTGCTGGCGGGCGCCGATGCTGATGACGTTGGCGTCGTTGTGCTCGCGGGCGAGCTTCGCGGTGTCGTCGTTCCAGGCCAGCGCGGCGCGGACGCCCTTGACCTTGTTGGCGGCGATCTGCTCGCCGTTGCCCGAGCCGCCGATCACGATGCCGAGGCTGCCGGGCTCGGCCGCGACCTTCGCCGCGGCCCGCAACACGAACGGCGGGTAGTCGTCGACGGCGTCGTAGACGAGCGGCCCGCAGTCGACGGCCTCGTGGCCGTTCGCCTTCAGCCAGGAGACCAGGTGCTCCTTCAGCTCGAAGCCGGCATGGTCGCTACCAAGAAACACGCGCATGGGGCTGATTCTCCCAGGTATCGCGCGCCGCCGGGCGTCCGGGTCACCGTGGCGGCTGCAGCCCGCCGTCCGTCCTGGTCTCGTCGCTGGGAGAAGGGCCGTCCTCTGGTTTCTCCGGCTCGCTCTCGGCCGCGTCGGCGCGTTCGGGCGTGTCGTCGGCGTCGGCGGGCTCGGGCGCCGGAGTCACGTCGGCGTCCTTCTCGGGTTCCGCCGGCGGCGGCGACGGAGGGGGCACCTCAGCGGGCGGCGCGGGCGCCTCCGCCGCGGCCGGCGGTTGCTGCGGCTGCGGTTGCGGTTGGTAGCCGAGCGGCTGAGCGTATCCGGCGGGAGCAGCCGGTCCGGGCGGAGGGGCCTGGCCCGGGCCGCCGCTCCACGGCTGCTGCGGCTGGCCGGGCGCGTACGGCTGACCCGGCGCGTAGGGCTGGCCGGGCATCCCCGGCCGACCGGGCATCCCTGGCTGGCCCGGCATCCCTGGCTGGCCGGGCGCGTACGGCGACTGGGCGGGCGGCACGTACGGCGTCGCGGCGGGATGGCCCGCCGGGATCGGCGCCGGTGCTCCCGGCACCGAAGGCGCGGGCTGCCCGGGCCGCATCGCGCCCGCGCCCGTCTTGGGACGGGTCAGCTGGTAGCCCACCAGCGCGCCGACACCCGCGAGCCACCCGTACAGCAGCCCGAACGTCCCGCCCCGCGACATCACGAGCCAGTAGATGGACGAGTCGCCGTAGCCGGTCGGGTAGTCCAGCATGACGTCCTGGAGCACGCCGTTCACGAACCCGGAGACGCCGCCCGCGACCACCGTCGCCCACCAGCCCAGGATCACCACGTTCAGGGCGCCCCGGTCGGGGTCGAGCGTCCGCGCGGCCACGACGACCAGGATCGCCAGCACCGCGAACATCAGCAGGATGCTGAGGTCCTGCGCCGCGACCCACTTGAAGTCGCGGAACCGGCCCTGGGTCGTCAGCCGCCAGTTGGGATAGAACAACCAGCTGAGCAGCGGGCTGAACGTCTCGTTCTCGCGCGCCAGGTCGGACCTGATGAACTTCTCGTAGATCCACTGGTTCCCGAGGAGCAGGGCGATCAGGGCCACCGGGCCCACCGCGCCGATGAGGGTTCCCAGCACCCGCCGCGTCGTCATGGCGCGCAGATTAATGGGGATCACGCAGCGTCGCTAGACCCCACTGTCACGCGGGCACGCCGGGAAAGCGGAACTCCGGGTCGACCTGGGTCTCCAGATCCTCGCCCACGGCGCGGTTCGCCCAGCTGCGCGCGTTCTTGACGTGGAACTCGACGGCCTGCCTCTGGTATCCGTCCCAGTCCTTCTCACGGGCGTCCACCGCCGCGAGCATGCGGCCGAGCGCCGCCTCGTTGGCCGGCTCCAGGCCGATGCCCTCGCGCCCCTGCTCCATGGCGCGGACGGCGCTGGACTGGCCGAGCCAGGTGAGGAGGTCGTCGCCCACGTGTTCGCGCAGGTACGCCACGTCGTCGTCGCTCTGCACCTTGTTGCCGACGACGCTGATGGCGACGTCGTAGTCGCGCGCGTAGTCGGTGTACTGCCGGTAGACGCCGACGCCCTTCCGCGTGGGCTCGGCGACCAGGAACATCAGGTCGAACCGTGTGAAGAGCCCGGAGGCGAACGTGTCGGCGCCCGCGGTCATGTCGACGACCACGTACTCTCCGGGGCCGTCGGCCAGGTGGTTGAGGTAGAGCTCCACGGCGCCGGTCTTGGAGTGGTAGCAGGCCACCCCGAGGTCGTCGTCGTTGAACGGCCCGGTCGCCATGAGCGTGATGGCGTGGCCGCCCTCGTCCGCCCGGAGGTCGTGGCCGAGCGCGTGGATCGGGTCGTCGCCGCCCACGCGCAGCAGCCGCGAGCCCGTTCCCGGCGGGGTCGTCTTGACCATGCTCGCCGCGGACGCGATGCGCGGGTTGTCGCCGCGCAGGTACTCCTTGATCTCGGTGAGCCGCTCGCCCATCGCCGGGATCTTGGCGGCGCGGTCCTCGTCGAGGCCGAGCGCCACCCCGAGGTGCTGGTTGATGTCGGCGTCGACCGCCACCACCGGCAGGCCCCGGACGGCCAGATGCCGGACGAAGAGCGACGACAGTGTGGTCTTGCCGCTGCCGCCCTTGCCCACGAACGCAACCTTCACGAAAGCCCCCGAGTCGGATATGAAAACCGTTGCCAATTTCAGGAGTCACGAGTGTCCCGAACGGGCGGAACGGAAGCAAGCAGAATCCCCGAACTCACCTGTGCCGGCTTGCCGGGTCGAACCCGAAGGGCAGCTCCAGCCGGTGCGCGGCCAGCAGATCCTCGTCCGCCAGGAGGTCCCGCGTCGGCGCGTCGGCCGCGATCACGCCGCCGGACAGGATCAGCGAGCGCGGGCACAGCTCCGCCGCGTACGGCAGGTCGTGCGTGACCATCAGGACGGTGACGTCCAGGCCCAGCAGGATCTCGGCGAGCTCGCGGCGGCTGGCCGGGTCGAGGTTGGAGGACGGCTCGTCCAGGACGAGGATCTCCGGCTCCATGGCCAGCACGGTCGCGACGGCGACACGGCGGCGCTGGCCGAAGCTGAGGTGCTGCGGCGGCCGGTCGGCGACCTCCAGCATGCCGACCCGGCCGAGCGCGTCCGTCACCCGGCGGTCCAGCTCGGCGCCGCGCATGCCGAGGTTGGCCGGGCCGAACGCGACGTCCTCGCGGACCGTCGGCATGAAGAGCTGGTCGTCGGGGTCCTGGAAGACGATGCCCACCCGGCGCCGGATCTCCCGCAGGGTCTGCTTGTCCTTGGGGTCGACCGCGAGCCCGCCGACGTGGACGCTGCCGAGCCCGCCGTGCAGGATGCCGTTGAGGTGAAGGACGAGCGTGGTCTTGCCGGCGCCGTTGGGTCCGAGCAGCGCCACCCGTTCGCCGCGTTCGATGACGACGTCGACGCCGTACAGGGCCTGCGTCCCGTCCGGATAGGCGTAGGCGAGGCCCTTGATCTCAAGCGAGGCGGCGGTCGTCACGCTGCGAGTATCCAGGAGGCGGTCGCTATCAGGGCCGCCGCCCCCGGCAGCGCAGCCGCCGCCGTCCACTGGCGGACGGTCGCCGCGCTCTCGTTGATCACGGGCATCCGGCCGTCGTAGCCGCGGCTCACCATGGCGAGATAGACGCGTTCGCCACGTTCGTACGAGCGCAGGAAGAGGGCGGCGACGGAGCGGGCGAGCACCGTGACGTCCCGGAAGCCTCGCGCCTCGAACCCGCGGGACGCCCGCGCCACCCGCATCCGCCGCATCTCCCCCACGATCACGTCCAGGTAGCGCAGCATGAACGTGGCGATCTGGGTGAGCAGGGCGGGCATCCGCAGCCGTTCCAGGCCGAGCAGCAGGGCCCTCGGCTCCGTCGTGGCGCCGAGCAGGATCATCGCCACCGCGCCGAGGCTGGCCTTGGCGAGGATGTTCCACGCCGACCACAGCCCGCTCTCGCTCAAGCCGATGCCGAGCACGTCGACGCGAGGACCGCGCGCCACGAAGGGCAACAGCAGCGCGAACGCCACGAACGGCACCTCGACGGCCATCCGGCGCAGCACGAATCCGGGCGGGAGCCGGGCGAACCCGGCGACGATCGCGAGCAGCAGCGCGTACGACCCGAACGCCCAGATCTCCTCGCGCGGCGTGGCCACCACCGCGAGGACGAACGCGACGGCCGCGACCAGCTTGCACTGCGGCGGCAGCCGGTGGACGCCCGACCCGCCCGCGCGATAGAGCGGATGGGCGTGCCCGGCGCCCATCAGCCCGCCGACGACCGGCGGCGGACCACCCAGAACAGGCCGCCGCCGACCGCGAGGGTCAGCCCGACGCCGGCGACCCCGGCCAGCCCGCCCGAGAGCCGCTCATTGCTGACGCCCTTGATGCCGTAGTCACCGAACGGCGAGTCCTTGAGCCGGTGGTCCTTCTCCTTGGCCGCGAAGCCCTTGTCCTCGGCGACCTTGGTGAGCCCGTCGGGCGAGGCGCTCGCGTAGAAGCTGACGAATCCGGCGACGATCACGGCCACCAGCAGGAAGACGAAGAAGAAACGCTTGGTCATGCCGAGGCACCTCCGGTGGCGGGCGAGTCCGCGGGCGTGTCGGTGAACGAACCCGGGGGCGTGTCGACGAGCGGATCGACGGGCATGCCGGCGTCGCCCTTCAGCTGGAGCGGCGCCGCGGGCGCGAGGGAGACGCCGTGGACGAGGTCGGGCCGGACGGCGGCGATCGAGCCGACCGTGACGGCGGTGATCACGCCCTCGCCGATGCCGATCAGGACGTGCACGCCGAGCATCGCGGTGGCCACGGCGCCCAGCGAGAGGTCCGCGGTGCCGCCGATCGCGAAGAGGCCCACGAAGGCGAGCGCGGACGCGGGCACCGACACCACCGCGCCGGTGAACGAGGCGACCGTGACGCCGCCGCGGTTCTTCGGCAGGACGCCCATCAGCAGGCGGAAGATCCCGTAGCCGACGACCACGCTGACGATGCCCATGAGCGTGACGTTGATGCCGTACGCGGTGACGCCGCCGTCAGCGAAGAACATCTGTATCAGCAGGACCACGGAGATGCAGAGCACGCCCGTGTACGGCCCCACCAGGATGGCCGCCAGCGCGCCGCCCATCAGATGGCCGCTCGTCCCGGACGCGACCGGGAAGTTGATCATCTGCGCGGCGAAGATGAAGGCCGCCGTGAGGCCCGCCAGCGGCGCCGTCCGGTCGTCGAGCTCGCGGCGGGCACCCTTGAGGCAGAGCCCGATGCCCGCCGCGGCGACGACGCCCGCGCCGATCGAGACCGGCGCGTCGAAGAATCCGTCCGGTACGTGCACGCACCCCACCGTCCCTGCCTGTTTGTGAGCAACAGGTCCAGTTTGGGGGCGGGTGCGTCGCAGTTGCAAGTTCGTCGCAACAACGAGATTGGCGCGAAAAGGCCGTGATCCTTCTCATCCAGACGGCCTCCTCGATCGAACGGAGTCCGGTCAGTCGAAGATCGGGTCGCGGGTCCGGGTGCGCTTGAGCTCGAAGAACCCGTCGGTCTGCGCGACCGCGAGCACGCCGTCCCACAGCTTGGCCGCGGCCTCGCCGCGCGGGATCGGCGTCACCACGGGGCCGAAGAAGGCATGCCCGGCGACCGAGATCACCGGCGTGCCGACCTCCTCGCCGACCCGGTCGATGCCGTCCTTGTGGGAAGCGCGCAGGGCCGTGTCGTACTCGGTGGAGTCGGCGGCGTCCGCCAGCGCCGGGTCGAGGCCCGCCGCGGTCAGGGCCGCCTCAAGGGTCTCCCTGTCGTACGGCTGCCTCTGGTTGTGGCGGCGGGTGCCCAGCTCGGTGTAAAGACGGCCGAGCACCTCCGGGCCGTACTTCTGCTCGGCGGCGATGCAGACCCGCACCGGGCCCCAGCCCGAGTCAAGCAGATCCTTGTACTTCTGCGGCACGTCCCTGCCCTCGTTGAGGACTGACAGGCTCATGACGTGCCAGCGCGGCTCGATCGGGCGCAGCTTCTCGACTTCCAGCACCCAGCGGGACGTGATCCACGCCCAGGGGCACAACGGGTCGAACCAGAAGTCCACCGGCTCACGGGTTTCCTGCGTCAACGCCATCTCTCCTCAGGGCAGATCATCATTTACCAAGCTCAACCCTGACGGACGGCCGTCGATTCCCCCTCGAAAACCACTTCCCTCCAAACCTATGGCCGTGCCAGCCGCCCTGACCCCCCGGCAGGTTGGTAGACATGGAGGAACCAGGTTTATGACGACCAAGGAGTACATGTGGCAGGCAACCTCACGCGCGATGAGGCGCGGGAAAGGGCCCGGCTGCTCACCGTCGAGTCGTACGCGGTGGAGCTGGACCTGACCACCGGTGAGGAGCGCTTCGGCTCCACCACCCTCATCCGGTTCGGCTGCGCCGAGCCGGGCGCCTCGACCTTCGTCGATCTGCACGGCGCCGTGGTGCGTGAGGTCACGCTCAACGGGACCGCGCTCGACCCGGGCACCTACGACGCCGGGAAGGGCCGGATCCCGCTGCCCTCGCTGGCCGCGGACAACGAGCTGCGCGTCGTCGCCGACGCCGCGTACTCGCGCTCCGGCGAGGGCCTGCACCGCTTCGTCGACCCCGTCGACCAGAGCGTGTACCTCTACACGCAGTTCGAGACGGCCGACGCGCACCGGATGTACACCTGCTTCGACCAGCCCGACCTCAAGGCCACGTTCGAGCTGAGCGTGACGTCCCCGGCCGGCTGGAAGGTGATCACGAACGAGCGCCTCAACGTCAACGGGGTGCGCACGGGGACGTGGCGCTTCGATCCGACGCCGAAGGTCTCGACCTACATCACCGCGCTGATCGCCGGGCCCTACCACGAGGTCACCGACGAGTACCGGCGCGCGGACGGCAGCGTGATCCCGCTGGGCGTCTACTGCCGGGCCTCGCTGGCCGAGCACCTGGACGCCGGCGCCATCCTCGACGTCACGCGGCAGGGCTTCGAGTTCTTCGAGAGGGTGTTCGACCAGCCGTACCCGTTCAGCAAGTACGACCAGCTCTTCGTGCCCGAGTTCAACGCGGGCGCGATGGAGAACGCCGGGGCCGTCACGTTCCTGGAGGACTACGTCTTCCGGTCGCGCGTGACGGACGCGGCGTACGAGCGGCGCGCCGAGACGATCCTGCACGAGATGGCGCACATGTGGTTCGGCGACCTCGTCACCATGCGCTGGTGGGACGACCTCTGGCTGAACGAGTCGTTCGCCACGTACATGAGCGTGCTCTGCCAGGCCGAGGCCACCAAGTGGACCGGTTCCTGGACGACGTTCGCCAATCTGATGAAGGCCTGGGCGTACCGGCAGGACCAGCTGCCCTCCACGCACCCGATCTCCGCCGACATCCCGGACATCCGGGCGGTCGAGGTCAACTTCGACGGCATCACCTACGCCAAGGGCGCCAGCGTCCTCAAGCAGCTGGTGGCCTACGTCGGGCGCGACAACTTCCTGGAGGGCGTGCGGCGCTACTTCCAGCGGCACGCCTGGGGCAACACGGTCCTGTCCGACCTGCTGGACGCGCTGGAGGAGACCTCCGGCCGCGACCTGGCGTCCTGGTCGAAGGAATGGCTGGAGACCGCCGGGGTCAACACGCTGCGCCCCGTGTACGAGGTGGATGCCGACGGCAACTTCACCTCGTTCGACGTCCTGCAGGAGGCCAAGGCCGACTACCCGACGCTGCGCTCGCACCGCGTCGCGATCGGTCTCTTCGACCGCACGGACAAGGGGATCGTCCGGCGCGAGCGCGTCGAGCTCGACATCGTCGGCGCCCGCACCGCGGTGGCCGAGCTCATCGGTAAAAAGCGCCCCGACCTGGTGCTGGTGAACGACGACGACCTCACCTACGCCAAGGTCAGGCTGGACGAGCACTCGCTGCGCACCCTCATCGGAGCTTTTCCGGGGGGTACAGGGGGGCCGACCCCCCTGAAGGAGTCCGCGGGCATCGGGGAGATCAAGGACGGCCTGCCGCGGGCGCTGTGCTGGTCGGCGGCGTGGGACATGACCCGCGACGCCGAGATGGCCACCCGCGACTACGTCAAGCTGGTCGTCAGCGGCATCCGCGGCGTCACCGACATCTCGGTGGCACAGACCCTCCTCCGCCAGGCGCGCACGGCCATCGTCCAGTACGGCGACCCGGCGTGGCAGCCGGAGGGGCTGGAGCTGATGGCCGACTCCCTCCTGGAGCTCGCGCAGGAGGCCGAGGCCGGTTCGGACTTCCAGCTGGCCTACGTGCAGGCCTTCACGGCGGTCGCGACGAACGACGGCCATCTGGCCTACGTCTCCGGGCTCCTGGACGGCTCCACGGTCCTGGAGGGGCTGAAGGTCGACACCGAGCTGCGCTGGGCGCTGCTCCGCCGGCTGGTCGTCAAGGGCAAGGCGGGCGTCCCGGAGATCGACGCCGAGCTGGCCCGCGACGCGACCGCGGCGGGCGAGCGCCACGCGGCGGCCTGCAACGCGGCCATCGGCACGGCCGAGGCCAAGTCCGCCGCCTGGGAGAAGATCGTCTCGGGCAAGCTGCCGAACGCGATCTTCCGGGCGACGCTGGGCGGGTTCACCGAGCCCGACCACGTCGAGCTGCTGCGCGCGTACGCCGACACCTATTTCGCCGAGGTCGGGCGGATCTGGTCGGAGTGGAGCAGCGACATGTCCCAGACGTTCGCCGAGGTCGCCTACCCGTACCTGATCGTCGAGCAGGGCACGGTCGACCGGACCGACGCCTACATCGCCGAGAACACGCCCCCTGCCGCGCTGGCCCGGCTGCTCTCGGAGGGCCGCGACGGCGTCTCCCGCGCCCTGCGCGCCCGAGCCAAGGACGGGTCCGCCGCATAGGGCGCGTCATGTGACCCTGGGAAACCCCCGTGACCATGCGATCGTTGCCGAAGCGAGGGCATGATCACGGGGGGCCGGGGTCACCATGATCATGGGGCCGGGTGAAGGGGTGCATGTGGAGACCGCACGGGACGTGCTGAGGGCGCTGGCGGGCCGGTACGCGTTCGGGGACATCGAGGCGCTCACGCCCCGGGCGGTGCCCAAGGAGCGGGTGGCGCCGCTGGCCGCCCTGTGCGCGTTCGGGCAGCGCGTCCTCGACCTGGACGCCGAGGACTTCGGCATGCCCGAGGACGTCGGCGAGGTGCCGAAGGACCTGCTCGACCGGGCACGCGCCAGCCGGATGCCGCAGACGTCCAAGGAGCAGCCGCGCGGGGCCCTGGCGAGCCTGCGGCCCGCGTACGCGCTGCTGCTGGAGGTCATCGAGATCCGATGGCGCCGGCGGGAGATGGCCGCCCTGGTGGCGGCCGTCCACATCGCCAGCGAATACCTGCCCATGCTCGCCTGGGAGCCGGTTCTCGGCCACGCGGGCGATCCGGCGCTGATCGGCGCCTCGGTGACCGGCGAGGGCAGCCGGTTCGGCGTCCCGGTCGAGCCCGGCTCGGCCCGGATGTGCGATCACACCCGGCCGGAACGGTCCGCCTGCGAGCGGACGCTGCGGGTCTCGAACGAGCCGGGCCCCGGCTGGCGCGCCTATCTGGACCGCCAGCACAGCCAGGTCTCCCAGGCCCTCGGCGACTGCGCCGCACGCTGCCGCACGCCGTGCACGGTCATGTCCCGGATCGACGAACCGGTGCGCGCGGCCCTCACGCAGCGCTGCAAGCTGGCGGCCGAGTTCACCGACAGCGCCCTGGTCAGGCTCCGGCACGCGGCCCCGGTCGGGCACGGGTTCGGAGTGCCGTCGCCGGAGGAGGTCGAGACGGCCTGGGCGCGCTCGCGCGCCTCGCTGCGCCACCAGCCGCTGGGCAAGGCGGCGCTCGACGGCGCGCGGGACGGCTCCTACCCGCTGCCCGGGCTGCCCGCGCTCTTCTCGGCGATCGCCGGGACCACGATCGTTCCGGACGGCCTGCTGCGCGAGGTCACCAAGCGCCTCACCGCCAGTCTCTGATCACCGCCAGTCTCTGAGGGGTTCGATCGCGGCCTCGACGCGGCGGTGGCCGCCCAGCTCGTCGAGGCTGACCGGGTGGCCTTCGGCGCCGGCCAGCGGGACGCGCCAGTTGGGGTATTCGTCGGTCGTGCCGGGCTGGTTCTGGGTGCGGCGCTCCCCCACGGCGTCGGCGAGCGAGATCCCGAGGAGCCGGGCGGGCGTCCGGGCCAGGAACCCGTGCAGCGCCGCCACCACCTGCTCGTCGTAGGCGGTGGAGCCCTCGTCGAGCGCCTTCATGATCTCGGCGGGCGGGATGCCGAGCAGGCCTTCGGCGTGCAGCAGTTCGAGCTGGTCCGCGAGCTGGCGCCGGTGCTCGTCCTCCTCGACCTCCAGCGGCCTGGTGAGCAGGCCGAGGCGGTTCCGCAGGGCGAGGTGATCGCCGTGCAGGATGCCGGTGATCGGCGGCATGTCGTGCGTTCCGACGGTGGCGAGGGAGAGCTCGCGCCACCGCTCGGGCCGCTGCGGGCGGCCGTCCCCGTCGCGTTCGAACCAGAGCAGCGTGGTGCCGAGGATGCCGCGTTCGGCGAGGTCCGCGCGCAGGCCCGGCTCGACCGTGCCGAGGTCCTCGCCGATGATCACCGCGCCGGTCCGGGCCGCCTCGGCGACCAGGCAGGACAGGAGGGCGTTCCGATCGTACGAGACGTACGTCCCCTCGGCCGGGGACCGCCCCTCGGGCACCCACCAGAGCCGGGACACCTGCATGGCGTGGTCGAGCCTCAGCCCGCCGCCGTGCCGCAGCGCCGCCGCCAGCATCTCGCGGAACGGGGCGTAGCCGGCCTCCGCGAGCCGTTCGGGGTGCCAGGGCGGCTGGCCCCAGTCCTGGCCGCGCTGGTTGAACTCGTCGGGGGGCGCGCCGACGCTCATGCCGGGCGCGAACAGCGACCTGTACATCCACGCGTCGGCGCTGCCCTGGCTGACCCCCACCGCGAGGTCGTGGACGATCCCGATCGGCATCCCGGCCGCGCGGGCCGCCTCCTGCGCGCGTCCGAGCTGCTCGTCGAGCTGCCATTGCGACCACGTGTGGAAGCCGACCCGCTCGGCGAGCCGTTTGGCGGCCATGGCCACGGCCGGGCCGTCCGCGTCACGGAGCTCGGCGGGCCAGCGGCGCCAGTCGGTCCCCTGCTCCTCGGCGAGCGCGCACCACGTCGCGAAGGCGGTCAGCGGTGCGCCCTCACGTTCGCGGAACCGTTCGTAGTCCCGCTCGCGGGCGGCGGTGCGGGGCAGCCTGTACGTCAGTTCGAGCGCCTTCCGCTTGGCCTCCCAGACGGCGTCACGGTCGATGATCTCGCCGCCGTCCCGCAGCGCCGCCACCAGGCGCGCGACGCGTTCACGTTCCAGGTCGGGCAGGGCTCCGTACTCCGGAACGTCCTCCACCCGCAGGTAGAGCGGGCTCGCGAAGCGGCGGCTCATCGGCGAATAGGGCGACGGCCCCACCGGCGGCGCGGGCTCGGTCGCGTGCAGCGGGTTGACCAGGACGAACCCGGCGCCGAGCGCTCCGGCCCAGGAGGCGAGATCGGCCAGGTCGCGAAGGTCGCCCATCCCCCAGGAACCGCGGGAGCGCACGGAGTAGAGCTGCGCCGTGAACCCCCAGGAGCGCGGGCTCGGCGGGAGGCTCTCGGGAACGCCCCGCGGCTCGGGGACGGCGCGTTCGCGTGCGTTCAGCCGAGCCAGTTCGTCCCGTACCGCCGACGGGGTCGACGCGTCCACGCCCAGGGCCGCCAGCACGGCCACGAGGGTGTCGCGCGAGACAGCGGTCTCGTGGCCGCGCCAGTCGGTGTAGCGAGTGGAGACGCTGTGCGCCTCGGCCAGGGAGTTCAGATCCTCGTCCACCACGCCGGGGACCATTCCCCAATAAACGTGACGGACTCGGGCCTTGTCGCGCGTTCTCAGGCGTCCCAGAGGTCGGGCTTGCGGTCGATCCAGGGACGGGCCTCTTCGAGCTGGGCGGCCAGCGAGATCAGCGTGCCCTCGCCGCCGAGCCGCCCGGCGAGCATGATCCCGATCGGCAGGCTCCGCCCGTTCGCGTCGGGTTCGGTCCAGTGCAGCGGGACGTTGACGGCGGGCTGGCCGGAGATGTTGTACGCGGCGCAGAACGGGGTGAAGTGCTTCTGGCGTTCGAAGTTCTCGGCCGGCTCCTGGTCGTGGAAGTACCCGATGGGCGCGGGCGGCTGGGCGAGGGTGGGGTGCAGGATCGCGTCGTACTCGTTCATGACCGGGAACGCGGTGCGGCACGCCGCCTGGAGCTGGGCGTGCGCCCGGAGGAGATCGGGGGCGGACGTGGCGTCGCCGCGTTCGCGCAGCCAGCGGGTGAGCGGCTGGAGGAGGTGCTCGCCCTCCGGCGGGACGGGCGTGAGCGTGGCCATGACGCCCCACAGCAGCTCGAAGTGCGGCACGAGGTCGGGGCCGAAGACCGGCGGGAGGTCGACGACCTCGTGGCCGAGCTCGACCAGCAGCTCCGTGGCGGCCTCGTACGCGGCGACGCAGTCGGGGTGGACCGCCGCCCCCGGGACGGCCGGCTCGATGCTGCGAGCGATCTTGAGGCGGCCGGGCGGGCGGTCGGCGTACCCGAGGAACGTCCCGTCGGCGGCGGGCGCCCGGTAGAGGTCGCCGGGCACGGGGACGGCCATCACGTCCAGGAGCAGGGCGGCGTCGCGGACCGTCCGGGCGATCGGGCCGTTGGTGGACAGGCCGAACAGATCCGGGACGATCGGGCCCTGCGAGATCCGGCCGCGGGTGGGCTTGATCCCGAAGAGCCCGCAGACGCTGCTGGGGATCCGGATCGAGCCGCCGCCGTCGCTGCCCTGCGCGACCGGCGCCAGCCCCGCGGCGACCGCCGCGGCCGCCCCGCCACTGGAGCCGCCGGCCGACCGGGACCGATCCCAGGGGGTACGGGCGGGCGGTGCGACGGCATTTTCCGTATAACAGGGCAAACCGAATTCCGGGGTCGAGGTCTTGCCCAAAAGGACAGAGCCCGCTTCCCTGAGCAATACCACAACGTTGTCGTCCGCGAAGCCGGTCAGTTCGTTGAAAACCTTCGATCCGAGCGTAACCCGCACGCCGGTCACCATGTTCAGGTCCTTGACCGGGACCGGCACGCCGTGCAGCGGCGGCAGCGTGGCAGGATCGGCGGTGTCCATGACCCGCTTCTCGGCCCGCGCGGCCTGCTCGCGGGCCAGCTCGCCGGTCACCGTGACATAGGCGCCGACCTGGGGATTTACCCGCTCAATGCGTTCCAGGTAGTGATCGACGATCTCTACCGGGGAAAGGTCCCGTACACGGACGGCCGCGGCGAGCGCTTGGGCGCTGAGGTCATGGGTATGCGTCACACCGCCGAACGGTAGACGCCGGACGCCCGAGCATCAAAGATGGCAACCGTCGTCATACCGAGGAAAGAGGGGGTAAAAAACAACCTACCCGCCTACGCCACCCGTGAATCGCTTCAGTACGGCGACAAAAGTAAGAACCCGACATGTCTAGTCGCCAACCATCGAAATCATTACTCTGCGCACAGAGGATCATGTCTCTCACGCGAAAGGAATACGGAGCGTAGCTCATGGCCATCATGGAGCGGGGCAACAGCCAGCACGCGCGCGGCCAGCCCCATGAGACACCACCCGGCCGCGACCCCGACAAGGAGCCCCAAACGTACGGTGACCTGCTCAACGACCCGCAGATCCGGCGCTGGATCGAACGCGTCGTCGTCGCGGTCGTCGTCGGCGTGCTCTTCGCCCTCGTCTTCGACATCCGGATCGGCGTCACGGCGGCGGTCCTCGCGGTCGTCGCCGACGTGGTCCGCAGGGCCCGCAAGACCTCCAGCGTCACGGCCTGGCAGAAGTCGTCAGCCGCCGAGCGGCGCACGGAGCGGCAGCTCAAGGCCCTGCAGAAGAACGGGTACCGCGTCCTGCACGCGCGCGCCGTCCCCATGGACGACGAGGGCGTCAGCGACGGCCGGATCGATCACCTGGTGATCGGCCCCAGCGGCGTCTACGCCATCGACTCGGAGAAATGGGACAAGCGCCTTCCGGTGCGGACCCTCTCGCACCGCAAGCTCTTCCACGGGCCCTTCAACAAGAAGGACCGGCTGGACGAGGCGCGATGGGAGGCCGAGCAGGCGGCCAAGGCCCTCGAGGAGCGCGTCGGCTTCGAGGTCCCGGTCCAGGCGTCCGTGGCGATCTACGGCCCGTCCATCCCGTGGAAGGTCATGCGGGTCCGGGACGTGGACGTCTACGCGGGCAACCGGGCGAAGGGGTACCTGCGCCGGCGGCCCAAGATCCTGACCGACACCGACGTCCAGCGGATCTTCAAGGCCGCGGAGAAGGCACTGCCCCCGAAGTATCCCCAGGAAGAAGCGGCCTGACCCGGCACGGCCGGGCGGCCTGACGAGCCGGCGCAGCCGCGCCGGACGGCTCAACGATGAGCCCCCAGCGATCGGAACCCCTCGCGGGTACCGGAGCCGGAGGGGCACCTCGCACGGCGGGGTGCCCGCTCCACCTTCCTCGGTACACCCATCCCTCGAACGCCGGCAGGGCGCGGCTCCCGCCCCCGGCGTTTCTCGCCGCCTCCGGGCGGCTCCCGCCCCCGGCGCCACCTGTGGCCCCCGGTTGGTAGGCTGTGATCAGTCGACGCCGACCCCCCAGGACCTCTGCCGGGCCGGCTGGCAGCGCCGCGATCCGCCGCTGCGACTCCATCGAAAGCCCTGATCAGCGCATACGATCACGGGTACGGCTCGCAGATGTTGGGAGAGGTCCCTATGCCCCCGCTCAGGTCACGTACGGTCACCCACGGCAGGAATATGGCGGGCGCGCGCGCCCTCCTTCGTGCCACCGGCGTGGCGCGGGAGGACTTCGGCAAGCCGATCGTGGCGGTCGCCAACAGCTTCACCCAGTTCGTCCCGGGCCACGTCCACCTGCGCGAGGTCGGCGACGTGGTCGCCGGCGCCGTGCGCGAGGCCGGCGGCATCCCCCGGGAGTTCAACACGATCGCCGTCGACGACGGCATCGCCATGGGCCACGGCGGCATGCTCTACTCGCTGCCCTCCCGCGAGCTGATCGCCGACGCGGTCGAGTACATGGTCAACGCCCACTGCGCCGACGCGCTGATCTGCGTCTCCAACTGCGACAAGATCACTCCCGGCATGCTCCTGGCCGCCCTGCGCCTGAACATCCCGACGGTCTTCGTCTCCGGCGGCCCGATGGAGGCCGGCAAGCCCGTCTCCGGCGTCGGCAACAAGCTCGACCTGATCGACCCCATGATCGCCGCCGCGGACGCCTCGGTCTCCGACGAGACCCTCGCCGAGATGGAAGAGAACGCCTGCCCGACGTGCGGCTCCTGCTCGGGCATGTTCACCGCCAACTCGATGAACTGCCTGACCGAGGCCATCGGCCTCTCCCTCCCCGGCAACGGCACGATCCTGGCCACCCACACCGCCCGCAAGGCGCTCTACCAGGACGCCGGCCGCACCGTCGTCGAGATCGCCCGCCGCTACTACGAGCAGGACGACGCGAGCGTCCTCCCCCTGAACATCGCGACCAAGGACGCGTTCGAGAACGCCATGGTCCTCGACATCGCGATGGGCGGCTCGACCAACACGATCCTGCACCTGCTGGCCGCCGCCGTCGAAGGTGGCGTCGACTTCGGCCTCAAGGAGATCGACGAGCTCTCCCGGCGCGTCCCCTGCGTCTGCAAGCTGGCGCCCGCGACCGCCAAGTACCACGTCGAGGACTGCCACCGCGCCGGCGGCATCCCCGCCCTGCTCGGCGAGCTCGACCGCGCCGGTCTCCTGCACCGCCAGGTCACCTCGATCCACTCGTCCTCGCTGCCCGAGCACCTGAAGGCCTGGGACATCCGTTCCCCGGAGATCACCCCCGAGGCCCGCGAGCTCTGGCACGCGGCCCCCGGCGGCGTCCGCAGCACCTCCGCGTTCAGCCAGAGCGCCCGCTGGGACGAGCTCGACCTCGACCGCGAGAACGGCTGCATCCGCGACGCCGAGCACGCCTACACCACCGACGGCGGCCTGGCCGTCCTCTACGGCAACATCGCCCCCGAGGGCGCCATCGTGAAGACCGCCGGCGTCGAGGAGGAGCTCTGGACCTTCGAGGGCCCCGCCGTCGTCTTCGAGAGCCAGGACGACGCGGTCGAGGGCATCCTCGGCGACAAGGTCAAGGAGGGAGACGTCGTCGTCATCCGCTACGAGGGCCCCAAGGGCGGCCCCGGCATGCAGGAGATGCTCTACCCCACCTCCTTCCTGAAGGGCCGCGGCCTCGGCAAGGCCTGCGCCCTGATCACCGACGGCCGCTTCTCCGGCGGCACGTCCGGCCTGTCGATCGGCCACGCCTCCCCCGAGGCCGCCGCCGGCGGCGTGATCGCCCTCGTCGAGAACGGCGACCGCGTCGTCATCGACATCCCCCGCCGCGCCCTGGAGCTCGACGTCCCCCAGGACACCCTCGCCGCCCGCCGCGAGAAGCTCCTCGCCAACGGCGGCTACCGCCCCAAGGACCGCCAGCGCCCCGTCTCCGCCGCCCTCCAGGCCTACGCCGCCATGGCCACCTCAGCCTCCACCGGCGCCGCCAGAGACGTGGACCAGTTGTACAAGTAGCCAACCCGCGTGCTGGTGGCACCTCATGCCACCAGCACGCGCAAGCCCGAGCAGCGCTGACAGGTCGATGACCGTATCCTGGGGTGGTGCCACGCTATGACTACCGCTGCCGCGCGTGCGGGGCGACCTTCGAGGTGTCCCGTCCGATGATCCAGGCCTCCGACCCGGCGTCCTGCCCGGAGGGCCACGACGACACGGTCAAGCTGCTCTCCACGGTCGCCGTCACCGGCTCGGCCAAGGGCGGCGCCCCCGCACCCCGCCCCAGCTCGGGCGGCGGTGGCTGCTGCGGAGGCGGCTGCTGCGGCTGACCCCGGCCGTCGCCACCCCGCAACGGCCCCAGCCCGCACGCGAGCGCGCTCAACGGGTCGTGAAGCCAGCCGAAGGCGAAGCTTCACGAGAGATCGCGAAGCGATGCCGCGCTCGCCGCTTTCGCGGTCCGGGTCGGAGCCGCCAGGCGAAGACTCGAGGCCGCTAAAGCCATCTATGCCGCAGGCTCTGTGACGTAGGCGGCCCATTGGGGGTCGCCGTCGTTGATCACGCCGATGAGGCGCCAGTGGGCTCCGCGGGGGACTCCTGGGGTGACGCTGAGGGTCCAGCCGATCTCTTCCAGGAGGCGGTCGGCCTTGCGGTGGTTGCAGGACATGCAGGAGGCGACGCAGTTCTCCCAGACGTGCTTGCCGCCGCGGCTGCGCGGGTGGACGTGGTCGATCGTCTCGGCTCGGCGGCCGCAGTAGGCGCAGCGGAAGTTGTCGCGGCGCATGAGGGCGGCCCTGGTCAGGGGAACGCGGGTGCGGTACGGGATGCGGACGTAGCGGCGAAGCCGGATGACGGAGGGCACCTCGATCGACATCGTCGCCGCGTGGAGGACCGCGCCCGAGGTGTCGTGATGGACGACGTCGGCCTTCTCCCGGAGCACGAGGCAGACCGCCCGCCGCAGCGGAAGTGTGGTGAGTGGTTCATACGTCGCGTTCAGGAGGAGGACTTGTCGCATCAGACGCCCTCCACCGGGGCGTGCTTCCCTTTGGCCTCGGCGGACACGCATATGCGCGCCTCGCGCCGAGGCCAGATTATTGTCTCCGGCACCTGCACACCCGCCATGAGGACCTCCCCAGGGGCGAACCGAACCCGAAATCAGTGTGGCGCCTGAGAAGGCCGTCCGCTACCCCAATAATCCCCAATCGCGCCCGAGATCGAACGCAGAAGGCTCCCGCCACCACAGAAAGTGATGGCGGGAGCCGTGGAACGCGTACGCGGCGCGCGTTCACGGGCACGGTGCGTCGCCGCGTCTCAGTCGGAAGCGGCGGCGGGCTCGGACGCGGCGGGCGGCGTCTTCTCCACCGGCGGGGCGGCGGCGGGCGGCGCGGCCGCGGGCTGCTTCGTCTCCGGCTTGGTCTCGGGCTGCGTGGCCTCTGGCTGCTTGGTCTCGGGCTGTTTGGTCTCGGGCTGTTTGGTCTCGGGCTGTTTGGTCTCGGGCTGCTTCGTCTCGGGCTGTTTGGTCTCGGGCGCGGGGGCCTGGTCCGTGGTCGCGCCCTGGTGCCAGGTCACGCGGCCGTTGAGCTGGACGGTCCCCGAGGCCGCGGGCGGCAGTTCGGCCACCAGGGAGCCCCGCCGCCTCTCGCCGGCCTTCAGCGTCCCGTAGTCGCAGCGGATCGAGGCCGCCGTGGCGGTGCAGGGCTTGTCGATCGTGTGGACCTTCAGCTTCGGCGTCAGCCGGTGCGTGAGCACGACCTTGGCGACGCTGCCGCCGCTGGCGTTCTTGACGGCCCAGTGCCAGGTGACCTTGTCGCCCGTCTCGGCGACCTCGGGTGAGGAGTAGGTGAACTCGACCTTGCCGATGGCCCCGTCCGCCGTCCCGGCGTCCGCCGGCAGGGCGGTGGCCAGCAGCGGAATGCCCAGCGCGGCCGCGCCGGCGGCGGCGCGCCCCCTGATGATGCCCTTCATCGTCAACCCCCGTCTAGAAGAATGATCACCGCCACTTCTATCGAAGTTGCCCAGCGCGTTCATCTCGCCACACGTGACAACCGGAGACCCCGTTCGCGCGACACGTAACTGATATGGATTCTTGCCACTTCACGAAAATCATCCAGAAAGAGCTTTCCGTGCGACGTTTCTCCGCCCTCACGATCGCCGGCCTGGCCGCCCTCTCCCTCACCGCCTGCGGCGGCTCGGACTCCGGCTCGGCCACACCCGGCGCCAAGGCCTCGGCCTCCACCGCTTCGAAGGCCCTCGCCCTCCCCGAGGTCGCTGGTCTGGTGCACGACCAGTTGAAAAGCAAGAAGTCGGTCAGAATGAACGTCGACTCCGGCGACGGCTCGCCGGCGTCCGTCGCGGTCAGCACCGAGAACGGCACGCCCGAGCTCGAAATCAAAATGACCCAGGAAGGTAAGGAGTTGCGGCTGATCAAGACCGAGAAGGCCGTCTTCATGGAGGAGAAGGACCCCAAGCAGCAGGTGGCTCCCGGCAAGACGTTCACCCGTTTCGCCGCCGACTCCAAGAACCCGATCGCCAAGCTGATGGTGGCCCTGGTCGGCGCGATGAGCAGCGTCGCCGACACCGAGCAGCAGCGGGCGCTGATGGCCGCCGGCGGCACGCTGGCAGGCCCGGTCCCCGACAAGGTCGTCGACACGCCCGCGCAGCGCTACACGGTCAGCATCGACATGGCCAAGGCGCTCGGGACGATCGATCTCCGCAAGTATCTCGCCTCGAACGTCGCGCTGGCCCGGGAGGTGACCAAGGGGCTGGGCGCCAAGAACGACCCGTCCCTGGACAAGCTGGCCAAGCTGAGCGACGCCGATCTCGCCAAACTGAAGGCCAACATGCTCAAGGCAGTCGAAGGGAAGCCCCTCACCTACGAGGTGTGGGCCGACGCCCAGAACGTACCGCTGAAGTTCAGCGTGGAGGCCCCCACCAAGACGCGAGACAAGACCACCGTCACCCTTTCCGACTGGGGAATCTCGCCCGTCAACGCCCCGCCCGCCGAGATCGTCGCCGACATGCCCGATCTCCCCAACTGACGAGGGCCCCCGTCCCCGCCCGCCACATTCCTTTCGCGGATATCGGGTGGCCGGTGGCGCGGGCGGGGCCGTTACAGTGCCAGCCATGAGCCGACCGCCGTACCCGTCCGCGCAGCGCCAGGAGATCGTCGATGACCTCTTCGGCCACCCGGTGCCCGATCCGTACCGGTGGCTTGAGGACCGGCAGGGCGAGGACACCGGGAAATGGCTGGCCGAGCAGGACGATCTGTTCCATCGCACGATCGACGATCTTCCCGGGCGGGACGCGCTGCGGCGCAGGCTCGGCGAGCTCCTGGCGGCGGGCAGCGTCGGCTCGCCGGTCTGGCGCGGCGCGCGGCGCTTCTTCTCGCGGCGGACGGCCGACCAGGAGCATCCGGTGCTCTACACGGTCGATCCGGACGGCACGGAGCGGGTCCTGCTCGACCCGATGGAGCTCGATCCGGCGGGGACGACCACGCTGGACGGGTGGCAGCCGGACAAGGAGGGGCGGCGGCTGGCCTACCGGGTCTCGCACGGCGGCGACGAGGAGTCGCTGCTGTACGTGATCGACGTGGCCACGGGCGATCTGGTCGAGGGGCCGATCGACCGCAGCCGGTACTCCTCGACCGCGTGGCTGCCCGGCGGCGAGGCGTACTACTACGTGCGCCGCCTGCCCGCCGACGGGGTGCCCCGGGGCGAGGACCAGTACCACCGGCGCGTCTACCTCCACCGCGTCGGCACCGACCCGGACACCGACGACGTGCTCGTCTTCGGCGAGGGAATGGACAAGACCAACTACTACGGCGTGTCGGTGAGCCGGGACGGCCGCTGGCTCACGATCAGCTCGTCCCAGGGCACCGCGCCGCGCAACGACCTGTGGATCGCGGACCTGTCGGCCTCCTCGCCCGAACGCCCCGCGCTGCGCGCCGTCCAGGAGGGCGTCGACGCCGAGACCGGCCTCTACGTCGGACGGGACGGCCGCGCGTACCTCTTCACCGACCGCGACGCGCCCCGGTCCCGGCTCTGCGTCGCCGACCCCGCCGACCCGTCGTTCGAGAACTGGCGCGACCTCGTCCCGCAGGATCCCGAAGCGGTGCTCAGCGACTACGCGATCCTCGACGACCTCGACCGGCCGATCCTGCTCGCGGGCTGGACCCGCCACGCGATCAGCGAGATCACCGTGCACGACCTGGCCACCGGGGAACGGATCGGCGAGGTGCCCATGCCGGGCCTCGGCTCGATCGGCGGCATCATCGAGCGGCCCGAGGGCGGCCACGAGGCGTGGTTCGGCTACACCGACAACGTGACGCCGTCGTCGGTCATGCACTACGACGCCCGCACCGGCGAGACCACCCTGTGGGCGGCCGCGCCCGGCACGGTCAGCGTTCCCGAGGTCGAGGCGCAGCAGATCACGTACGAGTCGTACGACGGCACCGAGGTCCGCATGCTCGTCCTCTCGCGGCCGGGCGCGTCCGGCCCGCGCCCGACGATCCTCTACGGGTACGGCGGCTTCAACGTGCCCCTCACCCCCGGGTACTCCGCGGGCGTCCTCGCCTGGGTGGAGTCCGGCGGCGTGTACGCGATCGCCAACCTGCGCGGCGGCTCCGAGGAGGGCGAGGAGTGGCACCGCGCGGGCATGCGCGACAAGAAGCAGAACGTCTTCGACGACTTCCACGCCGCCGCCGAGAAGCTGCGTGCCGGCGGCTGGGCGAGCAAACTGGCGATCTCCGGCGGCTCCAACGGCGGCCTGCTCGTCGGCGCGGCCCTGACCCAGCGCCCCGACCTCTACGACGCCGTCGTCTGCTCCGCGCCCCTGCTCGACATGGTCCGGTACGAGAAGTTCGGGCTCGGCGAGACCTGGAACGACGAGTACGGCACCGCGGCCGACCCCGCCGAGCTCGAATGGCTCCTCTCCTACTCGCCGTACCACCACGTCCGCGAAGGCGTCGCCTACCCGGCCACGCTCTTCACGATCTTCGACAGCGACACCCGCGTCGACCCGCTGCACGCCCGCAAGATGTGCGCGGCGCTCCAGCACGCCACCGCGTCCGACGGGCCGATCCTGCTCCGCAACGAGGCGGAGGTCGGTCACGACGCCCGGTCCGTCAGCCGTTCGATCGGCCTGATGGTCGACACCTTGTCGTTCATGGCCGCCCGGACCGGTCTCGTGCCGTCGGTCACATCCGGCCCCTGACCGTATTGACCCGTGGTCGAATAGACGGATGAGCCCCGTGCTGAGCCCGAGCGTCCAGGAACGTGTCCGCGCCCTCCTGGAGTCGCCGCCAGGCGAAACGCACGACGGCTACCTCGATCTGCTCGACGCCGAACCCACCCCGACCGTCGCCCAGAGGGTCATGCAGTCGACCTTCCTGCCCCAGATCTACGAACGCGTCTGGCGCCCGGTCGGCTTCAACCTCGCCAAGGGCTGGCCGGTGGGCCCCGGCACCGCCGCGGAGCACGCCCTCGCCCGCGGGTGGCTCGGCCTCGGCCAGCCGGGCGACGCGCACAAGCCCGCCGCCACCGTGCTCGACGTCGCGTGCGGCCCGGGCAACGTCACCCGCGCCCTGGCCGCCGGCGTCGGGGAGAACGGCCTGGTGATCGGTCTCGACGCGGCCCGCGGCATGCTCGCCCGCGCCGCCGCCGACAGCCGCGACATCGGCTACGTCCGCGGCAACGCCGTCGCCCTCCCGTTCCGCTCCGGCACGTTCGACGCGGTCTGCTGCTTCGGCGCCCTCTACCTCTTCGACGATCCCTGGGCCGCCGTCGACGACATGGCGCGCGTGCTCAAGCCGGGCGGCCGCCTCATCATCCTCACGACCCGCCGCCCGTCCCTGCCGGTCAGCCGCCTGGGCAGCGAACTCGCCGGCGCCCTCGCGGGCGTCCGCATGTTCGGCGACCGCGAGGTGACCCGCGCCCTCACCGACCGAGGCTTCACCGACCTCAAGCAACGCCGCTACCCCCTCATGCAACTGGTAGCAGCCTGTAGGTGACGCCTTCCCGACCTCGACGACCTCGCCTGGCGGCTCGACTGCCAGGCGAGGCCGCACGAGCGCTCAACGCAGCCGCTTCTCCAGGTAGATGTTGACGATGCCGCCGATCACTTCGCGGCGGGTCTCCTTCCAGCCGAAGGTGCGGTAGAGCTCCAGCGCGGGGCCTTGGAGCTCGGTGGTGTCGGCCCGGAGGACGCGGTAGCCGAGCTCGGCGGCGCGGTGCTCCAGGGCGCGGACGACGGCGGCGCCGAAGCCGCGGCGCTGTACGCGGGGGCGGACGCGGAGACGGACCATCTCGACGGCGTCGAGGCTGGGCGCGCCGGGGGCGTACCCGCCGAACGCGCGTGCGCTGCCGCCGGGGACGAGGTCGGCCCTGCGGAGGCCGCCCATGGCGACGATCGCGCCGTCGAGCTCGCCGACGATGAACTCCCCGTCGTTGCGGAGATAGATGTCCTCCATCCGGAAGAAGTCGTGGTCGTAGTAGACGCCGTCGCCGGGGCGCAGGCCCACTTGGGCCAGCCCCTCTCGGTGGAGTTCGAGGACGGTGGCGTGGTCGGTGGCACGGTACCGACGGATGCGCAGGTCACCGTAGGTCCAGCTGGGCGGCTCCTGCCGGAGCCGGACCAGACCTGCGCGTGTGCTGTCCACTCCCCCAGTGGCGAACTCGGGACGGCTTCGTCGGGGGTCGCCGTCCTGCGGTGCCATGGCGCCGCTCAGACCTGCTCGGAGGGGGGGACCGCGGGCGTTTCCATGGTCGGGCTCTGCACCGAGGGGGCGGCGAGCGACTCGTAGAAGTCCTTGAGCGCCGAGATCTCCCCGTGTCTGGCGTTGACGGCCGCACCGAGCTGGCGCGCCCGGTGGACCAGGATGTCGGAGCGATGCTCGCTGGGCAGTTCGAGGATGGCGGCCCGGCCCGCCATCAGGGCGGCCTCGGGATGGCCGGCGTGCAGCTTGCACGCCGCCCGGTCGAGCCGCACGAGGGTCATGTCGACCCAGTCGGTGGACGAGTACAGCGTGAGAGCGTGGCTCAGCACCTCGTCGCCGTGTTTGTGGTCGCCGAGGTTGGTGAACGTGTCGCCCTCGTAGAACGCCATCTGCCGGTCGGTGAAGCCGAACGCCAGATCGCTGGTCTGCGTCTTGGAGAGCTGGTCGAAGACCGAGCGTCCGCGCACGAGCGCGCGCCGGGCGCTGGGCGCGGCGTCGCTGCGGCCGCGCAGCGCCAGCTGGCCGAGCGCGCGCGCCTCGACCGCCGGGGCCATCGCCGCCGCCACGCCGGGCGTGCGCCCGGCGAGATCCTGCGCCTTGCGCGCCAGGTGGAGCGCCTCACGCGGGTCGCCGTAATACATGGGCACCAGGGACTCGCGCACCGTGACCCAGGCCCGCAACTGCCGGTCGCCGGTCTCGTCGGCGGCCGTACGGGCGGTACGGAAGAACGAGCGGGCCAGCCGGTGGTCGCCCAGATTGATCATGATGAGACCGGACAGGCCCGACAACTGGGCGGCGATCCGGCACAGGCGTTCCTGGAGCTCGACAGGCTGCCGCTTGTCGCACATGCGCCGTACCTCGCTGAAGTCCAGCAGCACGTCGCACAACATCCGCAGTGAGGGGGTGGCCTGGTACTGCTGGCCGTACCCGAGGGTGGTCTCCTCCCACTGGTCGAGCATCGTCGGCGACACCGTGGCGCTCACCAGGGTGTCGTCCATCTTGCGACGAAGGTTGTCCACGGCACCAAGGAACTGGCCGTCGAGCGCCACGCCCGCTCCGGCCAGGAGTTGCAGAAGGGTCCTACGAAGCACGATGTCCTCCTCTCCTACATCGACGGAGATGGGGGCCTCGGCGCGGTCATGTCGCCCCCGTATTTCGTTGACTGAGATCCACTGACGGCCGTCCTGCTTGGGCACGACGACCGATCCGACGAGGGTGGCGGGCTCTTCCGGAGCCAGCCGGTCCGCCGGACGCGCCGGTGCCGCGTCACCCGGCCAGCCCATCGCGCGCCCGTTGACGCGGGCGGCGCCACCGGGACGGGTCGCGTGCCCGCGACCGCAGATGCAGGGGCTGCGAAAGCCGAGGTCGTCGGGCTCGACCCGGTAGACGGCGCACAGGTAGTGCAGGTACTCGGGGCCGGGACGCTTGTAGCCGCTCTCGTACGCCGACAGCAACGTCTCCCCGAGGCGGGGACACGGCTTGCCGTCGACCTCGTACAGCGCCCTGACCTGGGCCACGATGTCGGACAGCGCGACACCGTGCGACAGGCGGTGCGCCTTGACCCGGCTGGTGCCGAAAAGCGGCCCGCACTGATCGTGGATCTCGACCGCGATCTCCACGGGGCATCGCCCTCGAGCCAGACCATGCGCGCGTATTCTGCGAGCTATGTCCGTTTCTTTCCGAGGGGGGTCCGACATCGGTTCCGGCCTCCTCACCGCTGAGCCCGGATGCCGGCCCTGATAAGGGGAGGGGGCCCGCGTCCGGCCACGGCGACCGGTTCTGGATGGACACGACAGATAATCTCTCGCGCACGCAGCGTAACTCTCGACGAGCTGGCCGGTCGAGTCATTCTCAGCGAATGAGGGGCGCGCCGCGGGCAGGTTTCCCACTCGGGTAGAGATTCTTCCACCGGGGTGCGCGATTCCACCCCTGAGGTGGGGAAATCCGTACTCCGGCGGACCGGACCGCCCTTGACCCGTCATCGTGAGAGTTGTCATTCTCGCCGCGAGTAACGAACTGCATTCACAGAGTTCGATCACGGATGTCCGAGCAGTCCTCGCAGCACGATCGACGGAGGGGGTGCGCAGGTGGTCAGCGACAGACGCGTCGGCTACCTCGAGGAGCTGGAGCACGAACTGGACACGCGCGGGCTGGTGGCCCGTGTCGTGAGGACCCGTTCGGGGCCGGCCTTCCTGCGGGTCGTCAATCCGGAGGCCGCGAGCCTGGCGGAAGACGTCACGTGCGCCCCCGCTCCCGAGTCGCACGACCACTACTACTGGTGGTCCTGGGGGGAGCGCATGCACCGGGTGGACGACCCGGAGGGCGCCGCGGTCAAGCTGGCGCACGTCCTGCAGGCGTACCGCCGCGAGACGCGCGGCCTCGACCGCCGCGGCGTCGACACCTGCGGCCTCGGCGCGGCGGGCCGCGAGGCCCACGCGCCGCTGGTCGCGAGCGAGTGGCCGCCAGGCCACCGATGAGCCGGGCGTGTCTCGTGGGGTCTCGGCCGGAACGGCGCGGCAGCCGGGCCCCACGGGACACGTTCGCCCCCCGGTGCATGCACCGGACATGATCGAGTACTGAGCCCCCCGCGGCTCCGAGACCCACGCCCGTGCTCGGAGCCGCGGCAGAGGGTCAGTCCCTTCCCGGCCGGGTCACGCCATCCAGCCCGGCGACGTACGAACCGCTCGGCACCGTCCCCTACGATCGGCTCGTACGACCGCCGCAGGTCCACGGCGACATGGCGGAGACACCACAGCCGGCCGGGGAGGGTCTGCCACATGCCGCTCGTCCAGACGGCCCTCACCGCGGGGTCCGCCATTCTGAGATCCACGACTCCGGGGGCCACCACGCTGGGGGCCACCCTGCCCTGGCAGCAGGAGGGCACGCCCGAGCAGGCGTGCGGCACTCCGGATCCCAGCGTCTCGTGCCGCCTGGTGTGGAACATCTCGCACAACAAGGGCTTCACGCAGTTCTTCAAGACGTGGCTCGACACGCCGCTCAGCACGCTTTTCTGGATCATCCTGACGCTGGTCATCGCGCTGGTCCTGCGCGCCATCACGCTCCGCGCGATCACCAAGGTCACGCTGCGCATGGCCGAGGGCACCATGTCGGAGCGGATCCGGGAGCGCACACGGACGTCCTTCGAGGGCAGCCCCGCGCTGCTCAACCAGCGCCGCGCCCAGCGCGCCAAGACGCTGGGGTCGGTCCTGCGGTCGATCGCGTCCATCATGATCATGGGGACCGCGGCGTTCAGCGTGCTGGGGTCGCTCGGCCTCAACCTGGCCCCCATCCTGGCCAGCGCCAGCGTGATCGGCGTGGCCGTGGGCTTCGGCGCGCAGAACATCGTCAAGGACTTCCTGGCCGGGCTGTTCATGCTGCTGGAGGACCAGTACGGCGTCGGCGACTTCATCGACGTCGGCACCGCCAAGGGCACGGTCGAGGCGGTCACCCTGCGCGTGACGCGCATGCGCGACGTCGACGGCGTGGTCTGGTACGTGCCGAACGGCGAGATCAAGAAGGTCGGCAACGAGTCCCAGAACTGGGGCCGCGCCGTGCTCGACATCCCGGTCGACATCCACGAGGACACCGAGCGGGTCAAGGAGATCCTCCAGGAGACCGCCGACACGATGGCCGCGGACGCCGACTGGAAGGAACTGATCCTCGAAGAGCCGTCCGTCTGGGGCGTCCAGGCCCTGGCCGGCGACGCGGTGATCGTCCGGGTCGTGATCAAGACGGCGCCGGGCAAGCAGGCCAGCGTGGCACGTGAGCTGCGCGAACGCGTCAAGAAGGCGTTCGACGAGGCCGGCGTGGCCGTGGCCACGCCCGCCCCGGCCTCCTGAGGCCGGAACGATCAAGGTGACCTGTCACGCACCGGGGGCCGGGCGCCCTCGCATAGGCTGGGGAGCGCCATGACACAACAGGTGACCTTTTACGAAGCGGTCGGCGGCGAGGAGACCTTCCGGCGCCTGGTCCACCGCTTCTACCAGGGCGTCGCTGACGACCCCCTGCTCCGTCCGCTCTACCCGGAAGAGGACCTCGGGCCCGCCGAAGACCGGCTCCGGCTCTTCCTCATCCAGTACTGGGGCGGCCCCAACACCTACAGCCAGCAGCGCGGGCATCCCCGGCTGCGCATGCGGCACGTGCCGTTCGTCATCGGCGAGGCCGAACGCGACGCCTGGTTGCGGCACATGCGCGACGCCGTGGACGAGCTGGAGCTACCGGAGCAGCTCGACACGATGCTCTGGAACTACCTCACGATGGCCGCCCAGAGCATGATCAACGCGCCGAGCTGAGCCCGCATCAAGCTGAATGCGCGCCAAGCTGAGCGCGCATCGAGCCGAGCACGCATCGAGCACTCGTCACGCACGCGGCGCGCGGGTCGAGCCGGGCATGGTGAACGCATCGGGCTGAGTGGGTAGATCGCCAGGTATGACGCGATCCCCCTGGTGGCGCGATGCCGTCGTGTACGAGGTGTACGTCCGCAGCTTCGCCGACTCCGACGGGGACGGCGAAGGCGATCTGGAGGGCGTCCGCTCCCGGCTCGGCCACCTGCGCGAGCTCGGCGTGGACGCGCTGTGGATCACTCCGTTCTACCGGTCGCCGCTGGCGGACGGCGGCTATGACGTGGCCGACTACCGCGACGTCGATCCGCGGTTCGGCGATCTGGACGACTTCGACGCCCTGGTCGCCGACGCGCACGCCCACGGGCTGCGGCTGATCGTCGACATCGTCCCCAACCACACCTCCGACCGGCATCCCTGGTTCCAGGAGGCGCTGGCCGCACCGCCCGGCTCCCCCGCGCGCGAGCGCTACCTCTTCCGCCGCGGCCGTCCGCCGGGTGAAGGATCCTCCTCCGACGCCGGTCACGGTGAAGATTCCTCATCCTTTGGGGAGAAAGACACCCCTCCGGATGAAGAATCCTCCTCTGAGCGGTCCGGCGGGGCGGACGGGCCGCCGCACGACGGGCCGCCGAACGACTGGCCGTCGGCGTTCGGCGGGCCCGCGTGGTCGCGGCTGCCCGACGGGGACTGGTACCTGCACCTGTACGCGCCCGAGCAGCCCGATCTCAACTGGCGCAATCCGGAGGTGCGGGCGGAGTTCGAGGACATCCTGCGCTTCTGGCTCGACCGCGGGGTCGACGGCTTCCGGATCGACGTCGCCGCCGGTCTCTTCAAGGACGCCGCGTTCGCCGACCTCGCGGGCCGCAGCCGCCATGTCGTCAGCGGCCCCATCTACAGCCGTCCCGAGGTCCACGAGGTCTACCGGGACTGGCGCCGCGTCCTGGACAGGTACGCGGGCGAGCGGATGGCGATCGGCGAGGTCTGGACCGAGAGCGCGGAGGATCTGGCGCTCTTCCTGCGGCCCGACGAGCTCCACCAGGTGTTCCAGTTCGATCTGCAGCTCGCCCGCTGGTCCGCCGCGTCCTTCCGCACGGTCGTCACCACGGCGCTGGCCGCCGTCGCGCCGACGGGCTCGGCGCCGACGTGGGTGCTGTCCAGCCACGACTCGGTGCGCCACGTCACGCGGTACGAACCACCGGACGGATCTCCCGGCGCCGGGCTGGCCCGGGCCAGGGCGGCGCTGCTGTTGATGCTGGCGTTGCCGGGCTCGGCCTACCTCTACCAGGGCGAAGAGCTGGGCCTTCCCGAGGTGGCCGATCTTCCGGACGCGGCCCGCCAGGATCCGATCTGGGCGCGCTCCGGCGGCACGCGGCCCGGCCGGGACGGATGCCGCGTCCCGCTGCCCTGGTCCGGGACGAGCGAGCCGTACGGGTTCTCGCCCGCCGGGGACGGTGCCGCGCCCAAGCCGTGGCTTCCGATGCCCGGATCGTGGGCCGCGTTGACCGTCGAGGCGCAGGAAGGCGATCCCGGCTCGACCCTGGCGTTCTACCGGCGGGCCTTGCGCCATCGCCGCGAACTGCTCCTGCCGGAGACGCTCGATTGGCTGCCGGCCGATGCCGACGTGGTGGCGTTCGTGCGCGGCCCGCTCACCTGCGTCCTCAACTGTGGCGAACGCGCCGCCCCGCTGCCCGCCGGCGCCGGCGAGGTCGTGATCAGCAGTGCGCCGGCCGATCAGGGGCTGCTGCCCGCCGACAGCTCCGCATGGTTGCTGCGGCCGCCGCCGTCCGCCTGATCCGGCGTCCGGAGGCCGTCGCCGCGGGTCCCGAAGGTCACCCGGATGCTCAGCCCGCCGCCCGGATTGGCCCGCGCGACCGCCTCGCCGCCGTGCGCGCGGGCGATCGAGTCGACGATCGACAACCCGAGCCCGGTGCCCTCGCCGGGGGCGTGGCGGCGCGGATGCAGGCGGCGGAACGGCTCGAAGAGATGGGGGACGACGTCGGAGGGCACTTTCGGGCCGGTGTTCCTGACCCGAAGCCCCTCGTCGTCCAGTCCCACGAAGATCCGCCCGCCGGGGACGTTGTAGCGGAGCGCGTTCTCCAGGAGATTGCGCACCAGATGCCTGAACAGGGTCGGCTCCCCCTCCAGCCGTACGGGTGCGACGTCCGACTCGATCGTCACGTCGCGATCGCGCGCCTCGGCGGTGTGCTCGGCGATCACTCCCTCGACCAGCGGCCCCGCGTCCATGGGCTCCGGCCGGTCCAGCCCCTGATCGCTCACCGACAGGAGCAGCAGGCCCTCGATGAGCCGCTCGCTGCGGTCCGCCACGGTCAGCAACTTGGTGCGGACGCGCGCGACCTTCGCCGGATCGGGGTCGGCGAGGCCGATCTCCAGCGCGGCGCGCTGGACGGCGAGCGGGGTCCGCAGCTCGTGGGCGGCGTTGGCGACGAACCGCTGCCGCGCCGACACCAGGCCCTGCAGCCGGTCGAGCATGGCGTCGAAGGTGTCGGCGAGGTCCTTGAGCTCGCCCGGCGGGGCCTTCAGGGCGATGCGCTCGCCGAGGTTCTCGCCGGACAGGCGGCGGGCGGTGGCGGTGATCGTGTGCACGGGGCGCAGCACGCGGCCCGCCATCCACCACGCGAGGAACACCGACACGACGGCGAAGATCGCGAGCGCGACGAGCGAGACGATCAGCAGTTGCTCGTAGGTGGTGTCCTCGGCGACGGTGGCGGCACGCCTGATCGCGAGGGTCTGGCCGTGTCGCGTCGCCTCGATGGGCCCGTCCGGGACGATGGTCTCCGCGGACTGGGCGTCCGCGGGCCGGGCCGCCCCCGCGGGCGGCCAGCCGGCCGAGGCCGGGACCGCCGCCGTGATCGCGGTGGGCAGCCGGTCGGCCAGGGACTTGCGCAGCAGGAAGTAGACGGAGGCGACCAGACCGCTGCCGGCGACGAGGAGCAGGCCTCCGTAGAGGGCCGTGAGCCGGGCCCTGGCAGTGATCCTCATGCGCCGGCCCCGCTCGCTCCGGTGGCGCCCGTCCCCATGCGATAGCCGGAGCCCGACACGGTCTCCACGACCACCGGCGGCCCGAGCTTGGCCCGCAGCTTGCTGACCGTCACGCGTACGGCGTTGGAGTTGTAGCTGATGTGCTCCTCCCAGACCTCCTCGATGAGATCCTCGGTGCCGACCACCGCGCCGTCCGCACGCATCAGCGCTTCCAGGACCGCGAACTCCTTGCGCGAGAGGTCCAGGCGCCGGCCGTCTCGGTACGCCTGGCGGCGCGGGATGTCGAGCACGACCCCGGCCCGTTCCATGACCGGCGGCAGCGCCGGGCGGGCCCGCCGCCCCAGGGCCAGCACGCGGGCGACGAGTTCCTCGTAGGAGAACGGCTTGGGCAGGTAGTCGTCCGCCCCCAGCCCGAGGCCCTCGACCCGGTCCCGGACCGTGCCGGACGCGGTGAGCATCAGGATCCGCGTCAGCCGCCCGCTGCGCACGACCTCGCGGCAGACGTCGTCGCCGTGCACCTCAGGGAGGTCCCGGTCGAGAACGAGCACGTCGTAGTCCATCGCCTCGAACCGGCGCAGCGCCTCGGCACCGTCACCGGCGACGTCCGTCGCGATCGCCTGGGCCCGGAGCCCCTCGGCGATCAGCTCCGCCAGATAGTCCTCGTCCTCCACCACCAGCACGCGCATGCCTCCAGGTCTACCTGACCAGGGCTTTCGAAAAGATAAAGCGGCCGGAGCCGCCCGCGTTAGGGAAACGAAACACCGGTCCCGGCCACTCTCGGAGGCGTCGCCGGACCGTTCGGAGTCCGGCCGCGACCGGGAGGACGTCCCATGATCACCAACCGGCATCGGGCGCGCGTGCTCACCGCCGCCGCCTCGGGCCTGGCCGCGCTGGCCCTGCTCAGCACCGCCTGCGGCGGCGACTCCGGCACGGGCGGGCAGGACGAATCCGGTGCCGGGGCCGCGAGCAGCGGCACGACCGGGGCCGGTGGCGACAGGGTGCCCTCGACGGACCAGCAGCTCAAGCTCGCCAAGTGCATGCGCCAGAACGGCGTCGACATGCCCGACCCCAAGCCGGGCGGAGGCGCCCCCGCGCTCACCATCGGCGGGCGCGGCGCGAGCGCCGAGAAGATCGAGAAGGCCCTCAAGACCTGCCGCGGCGTCGCGGGGATCCCGGAACCCAAGCCGCTCTCGCAGGAGGAGAAGGACCGGATGCTGAAGTTCGCCCGGTGCATGCGGGAGCACGGCGTCGACATGCCCGACCCCAAGTTCAGCGGCAACGGCGGGATGGCATCCGCGCGTCGCGCTCCGGAGAGCGGGGCCGAGAAGGAGAAGTTCGACAAGGCCAACAAGGCCTGCGGCTCCGCGTTCGGATGATCGCCCACCGCGCGGACGCGAGGAGAGACAGGCCATGAGACGAAAGACGATCGTCGGCGCCGCGGCGGCCGTGGTCGTCGCCGCCGTCGGGGCGGGCGTCGCCGTCAACGCGACGGCCGAGGGCGGCAAGGGCGAGCGGCACGATCCGGACGCCGCCACGACCACCGCGCCCGTCGAACGCGGCGACCTGAGCGACAGCACCTCCGCGCAGGGCGCGCTCGGCTACGGGGGCGAGCGCAAGCTGAAGGCCGGCGCGGGCGGGACGGTGACGTGGGTCAAGGCCGCCGGTTCCACGGTCCGCCGGGACGGCAGGCTCTACGAGCTGGACGGACGGCCCGTTCGCTTGATGTACGGGACGCGTCCGATGTACCGGGCCCTCAAGACCGGGGCCGAGGGGCCGGACGTCCTGCAACTGGAGAAGAACCTCAGCGCCCTCGGCTACGGCGGCGCCCTGACGGTGGACCAGAAGTTCACGGCGGCTACGGCGGATGCGGTCAAACGCTGGCAGAAGGCTCACGACGCCAAGGCCACCGGGATGGTGGGGCCGGAAGCGATCGTCTTCGCGTCCGGCCCGGTCCGGGTCAAGAGCCGGGACGCGTCGGCGGGCGACCGCGTCGCGCCCGGCAGCCCCGTGGTGACCTCCTCCAGCGCCGAACGGGTCGTCAGCCTCAAGCTCGGCGTCGATCAGGCGAGCACCCTTCGGAGAGGCACGAAGGTCACCGTCGAGCTGCCCGGCGGCCGCACGGTGGAGGGCTCCGTTCGCACGATCGGCACCACGGCGTCCAAGGACGGCGGCGGAGGCGGAGATGGCGGCGACGAGGGCGAGGCGAAGGTCGATGTCGTCATCGAACTCGACGAACCGGGCAAGGTAGACGGGCTCGACCAGGCTCCCGTCACGGTGAACCTGACGACGCAGACGAGCAAGGACGTCCTGTCCGTCCCCGTTCAAGCCTTGCTGGCGCTGCCCGGCGGTGGCTATGGCGTCCGGGTCGTCGGCGGAGGCACGTCCCGGACGGTCAAGGTCGAACTCGGCGTCTTCGGCGAGGGCCGTGTAGAGGTGACCGGCGAAGGGCTCAGCGCGGGCATGAAGGTCGAGGTGCCCAAGTCATGACCCCACCCCAGCCCCCGCCCGTCGTCGAACTCGTCGGCGTACGGAAGGAGTATCCAGGCGGTGTCGCCGCGTTGGCCGGGGTCGATCTGACCATCTGGCCCGGCGAGCTGCTGGCGATCGCCGGCCCCTCCGGATCCGGCAAGTCCACGTTGCTCCACATCGTCGGCAGCCTGGACCGCCCGTCGACCGGCACCGTCCGGATCGCCGGGCACGAGGTGGCGGACCTGTCCGACCGCGAGCTGTCGGCCCTGCGCGCCCGCGACCTGGGGTTCGTCTTCCAGTCGTTCCACCTGGCCGCCGGGGTCTCCGCGCTGGACAACGTGGCGGACGGGCTCCTCTACAGCGGCCGGCCTCTGCGTGCCCGGCGCCGCGAGGCGGCGGCCGTGCTGGAACGGGTCGGGCTCGCCGACCGGATGACGCACCGGCCGCACGAGCTGTCGGGCGGCCAGAAGCAGCGCGTCGCGATCGCCCGCGCGATCATCGGCGAACCCGCCCTGCTGCTGGCGGACGAGCCGACCGGTGCGCTGGACACCGCCGCCGGCGACACCGTGATGGCGCTGCTCCGTGATCTGAACGCCGAGGGGGCGACGATCGCCGTGATCACGCACGACCACGACATCGCCGCGGCCCTGCCCCGGCGGGTACGGCTCCGCGACGGGCTCATCGTGTCCGACTCGCGGGCGCCGGTCGAGGCGGGCGCCGTATGAAGCTCGGGCGTAGGAGAACCGGCCGCTCGTCGGCCGACCGCGCGGAGACCGGCAGCGCGGAGACCGGCAGCGCGGAGACCGGCAGCGTGAAACCGGGCCGTATGCGGGCCTGTCGTGGGAAACCAGGCCGCGTGAGGGCCGACGGGGACGAACCGGGCCGTGCGAGGGCCGGTCGTGGGGGAACGGACCGTATGCGAGGCCGCCGTAAGGGGGCGACGAGGCTGGTACCGGCGCGGCTCGCGGTCGCCGACGTCCTGCGGACCGGATCGGCGGGCCTGCGTACACGTCCCGTCCGCGTCGTGCTCTCCGCGCTCGGGATCGCGATCGGCATCGCGACGATGATCTCCGTCGTGGGGATCTCGGCGTCCAGCAAGGCCGACGTGCTGCGGCGGCTCGACAGGCTCGGCACCAACCTGCTGGTGGCCGCCCCCGGCGACTCGATGTTCACCGGCGAGAAGACCAAACTCCCCAAGGGCGCGGAGCGGATGGTGCGGCGGATCGACGGCGTCGAGCAGTCGGCGGCCACCGGCTCGCTGTCCGGCACCGTGCGGCGCTCGGACCGGATCTCCAAGGACGAGACCGGCGGGATCGCGGCCCTGGCGGCCACCGAGGACCTGCTGAAGACGCTGCGCGGCAGCGTCCGCGGCGGGACGTGGCTGAACGCGGCCAACGGCCGTTTCCCGTCGGTCGTCCTCGGCTCGGTGGCGGCGGAACGGCTGGGCGTCACCGAGATCGGCCGGCAGGTCTTCATCCGCGACCGCTACTTCACCGTGATCGGCATCCTCGATCCGCTGCCGCTCGCGCCGGAGATCGAACGTTCGGCGCTGATCGGCTGGACGGCGGCGCGGCGCCATCTCGGGTTCGACGGGCATCCGACCGCGGTCTACGAACGTTCCGCCGACTCCGCCGTGGCGCGGGTGCGCGAGTTGCTGCCGCGCACGATCAACGCGGAGAACCCGCAGGACGTGCGGGTCACCGACCCGTCATCGGCGCTCCAGGCCAAGGCCGCCGCGGCGGGCGCGTTCACCGACCTGCTGCTCGGCCTGGGCGCCGTCGCGCTCCTCGTCGGCGGCGTCGGCGTCGCCAACACGATGATCATCTCGGTGCTGGAACGGCGCCACGAGATCGGGCTCCGCCGTTCACTCGGCGCGACGCGCGGGCACGTGCGGCTGCAGTTCGTGACCGAGTCGCTGCTGCTGTCCGGGCTGGGCGGCGCCGCCGGGGCCGTGCTGGGGACGCTGGCGACGTTCGGGTACGCGATGTCCACGGGACTGCCGCCGGTGGTGCCCCTCTGGTCGATCGCCGGGGGCTTCGGGGCAACGCTGATCATCGGCACCGTCGCGGGCCTCTATCCGGCCGTCCGGGCCGCCCGCCTCTCCCCCACGATCGCCCTTCAGACGGCCTGAGCGCCCGCAGACGACGAGCCCCGCACCGCAGGAACGCTGCCTGCGGCGCGGGGCTCGTTCATAGCGCCAGGGCCCGTGACGTATACGCCAGGGCGCCTGGTGCATCCGCCAGGGTTACAGAGGCGGACGTCCCTGCAAGAGCAGGGGGTCGACGGCGTCGGACGGAGTGGTGGTCAGCGCCTGCGCCCCCGGCGTCACGTTCGCCCAGCGGAACAGGTCGGCGATCGCCTTGGCCCGCTGCGCGGCGGGCAGCTTCTCGATGAGCTTGCCGCTGTGGTTCATGCCGGGCGCGGTGTAGACGGCCGAGTCGCGGGTGCCCTTGCCGAGCCTGAACCGCTCCGAGCCCCACGGGTCGTTCGCCCCGTACAGGAACATCAGCCTGCTGCCGCGCGTCCGCACCCAGCCGTCGATGTCGCGCATCGCCTTGCCGCCGTCGAACCGCATGCGGATGTCGCGCGGCACGTAGGTGCGCGGCTGGTAGCTGCTCTCGTACCGCAGCAGCGGCCGCAGGTGCTTGAACTGCGGCGTGGGCCAGCCGAGCTGGGTGCCCGCCTGGTAGTAGTACGGGATGTACGGCTGGAGACCCTGGTCCGTGTAGAACGAGATGCCCGCGATCGAGTCGAGGCTCTTGTAGAGCACGTCGTCGGACGCGTTGAGGGCGGGCAGGGACGCGCAGTCGGACTGCAGGGCGTACTGCCAGAAGCCCCACTCGTAGTCCATGACCGAGTTCTCGAACGCGCGGTCAGGGGTGCGCAGGATGGTGAACGTCCAGCCGTTCTTGGCGGCGTCGGCCTTGAAGCGCTGCAGCATCGCCGGGCGCCGCTTGAGGATCTCGCGCGCCAGGCCCTTCACGTGCGCCCGGCACTTCGGGTCGGTGCCGACCTTCGCGAAGAACCGGTCGTACGCGCTGTCCTCCTTGTTGTCGACATCGTTCGGCGCGACGTAGACCACGCTGCCGTCGACGTCACGCGGGTAGAAGCGCTTGTGGTAGACGACCGTCATGCCGCCCTTGCTGACCCCGGTGGAGATCCAGCGCGTCTTGTAGATCTTCTTGAGCGCCTGGATGATCCGGTGCTCGTCGGTGGCGGCCTGCCAGATCGTGTCCTTCGTCCAGTCCGCCGGCTTCGGCCGGGACGGGGTGAAGTAGCGGTACTCGATCGAGATCTGGTTGCCGTCCACGAGCGCCGTCGGCTCGGTCCTGAACATGGTCTCGGGCGTGTTGTAGCCGCTGGTGTACCGGACCATGGGCCGGTCGAGCGCCTTGTGCTGCAACATGATCCGCTGCTCGAACCAGCGCCCCTTCGGGCGCCGGTGGTCGACCGGCTGCCGGTAGGTGAGCCAGAACCAGCGGTAGCCGGGCATCGTGGACGGCTTCTCCACCACCGTCATGCCCTTGATCGCCTTGAGCCGTGCCGCGATGTCGCCCTGCGCCGGAACGGCGGCCGGCGTCGCTCCGGCCGCGGTCTGCGCGGTCGCGACGGCACCGGTGCTCGCGGCCAGCCCGGCGGCGAGCAGCAGGGCCATCGACCCTCTGGAAACGTTGACCATCGTCCGCCCTTCGGTGGGGTCGCCACAGTTCGCGAAGGCGACATTAGAGGGATAGATGGGACATAAGCGGATTCATGTTTTCCTTGTTATCCACCCGTGACAACCCGGTTGCCCGCGCCGCGGTCCCCGCTTGTGCACCCCTGTCCGCTTCCGACCCACTCCGACCGAACGGCTGGGCATTGTCATGCGATTCGGACAGGCATAAAGTCGCCCTAGGAGTGGCTTTCCGTAGCAACTCCACGCCAAACAGTGATCTTCGCGGGGGGATGCGCGATGTTCATTCAGATCATCCAGGGCAGGATCAGCGATGCCGCAGAGGTGAAGGACGCACTGGACCGCTGGGTCCGCGAGCTCGCTCCCGCTGCGAGGGGCTGGCTCGGCAGCACCGCCGGAGTCACCGGCGACGGGACGCTCGTCGCGTTCGCCCGGTTCGAGAGCCGGGAGGCGGCACGGCGGAACAGCGACCGCCCCGAGCAGGGCCAGTGGTGGATCGAGACCTCCAAGCTCTTCACCGCCGAAGTGACCTTCCACGACTGCGCCGAGACGGACACCTGGCTCGGCGGCGGCTCGGACGAGGCCGGGTTCGTCCAGATCATGCAGAACCGCGTCCGCGACTTCGCGGGGCTCTCCGGCTTCATGCGGCAGGTGGACGACACGGCCATCCGCACATACCGGCCCGAGATCATCGGAAGCGTCATGGCGGTGCACGAGGACGGCGCCGGCATCAGCGAAGCCGTCTACTTCACCTCCGAGGCCGAGGCGAGGGCGGGCGAAAGCCAGGAGATGCCCTCCGAGATGCAGGGCCAGTGGGAGCAGATGATGAGCTTCTATGAGGAGAGCGAGTTCACCTACCTGGACCTGCGCACCCCCTGGCTGTACTCGCCCTGAGCACAGTCAGGGTCAGCCGTCCGATGGGGGCATGTAGCGGCCGATGAACTCCCGCTCCTCCGGTGTCCAGCGGCGCAGGCGGTTGCCTTCCACGTCGAACGCGACGAGCGTCGAGGTGGCGGTCGCGTACACGTTCTCGTCGTCCCGGACCTCGTAGGCGAGCTTGAACGAGGCGGCGCGGGCCTCGGTGACCCATGTCTCCACCCGAATCGGATACACGGTCGGCAGCAACGGCAGCCTGTAGTCGATCTCGTGCCGGGAGATCACCATGCCGCGGACGGGCTGCTCGCCCTTGCGCACGGGGTCGCCGTGGAACATCTCCAGCCGCGCGTCCTCCAGGTAGCCGAGGAACTTGACGTTGTTGACGTGCCCCTGCGAGTCGATGTCACCGAACCGGAGATGGAACTCGTACACGTGGCGGAAGTCCGCCGGGGGCAGGTTCTTTCGCTGCATGTCCTCGCCTGGGGGGTCGGGTCGCACGGATCACCCGGATCAAGGCGATGCCTGCCGTGAGGAACGCCCGTCCCATTCGCGGCCCTTGATCCGTCACGTGCACTTTACTTGGGCTTGTCCCCACGGCTCACGCCCGCACCCAGGGGAGCGCCGCCCGGCGCGGGTGTGCGGCGGGCGGCGCGGAGGCGACGGTCGTCAGTCGCGGGTGAGCTTGCGGTGCGTGACGCGGTGCGGCCGGGCCGCGTCGGCGCCCAGGCGCTCGATCTTGTTCTTCTCGTAGTCGGCGAAGTTTCCCTCGAACCAGAACCAGTTCGAGCCCTCCTCCCACGCCAGGATGTGCGTGGCGATGCGGTCGAGGAACCACCGGTCGTGCGAGGTGATCACGGCGCAGCCCGGGAACTCGAGGAGCGCGTTCTCCAGGCTCGACAGCGTCTCGGTGTCGAGGTCGTTCGTCGGCTCGTCCAGCAGGAGGACGTTGCCGCCCTGCTTGAGCGTCAGCGCCAGGTTGAGGCGGTTTCGCTCGCCGCCGGAGAGCACGCCGGCCGCCTTCTGCTGGTCCGGGCCCTTGAAGCCGAACGCCGCGACGTAGGCGCGGGACGGCATCTCGACCTGGCCGACCCTGATGTGGTCGAGGCCGTCGGACACGACCTGCCAGACGTTCTTCTTGGGGTCGATGCCGCCGCGGCCCTGGTCGACGTAGGAGATCTGGACCGTGTCGCCCAGCCGCAGCCGCCCGGAGTCGGGCTGCTCGTCCCCGATGATCATCCGGAACAGGGTGGTCTTGCCCACACCGTTCGGGCCGATCACACCGACGATGCCGTTGGGGGGCAGGTTGAACGAGAGCTTCTCCATGAGGAGCCGGTCGCCGAAGCCCTTGGTCAGGTCGTCGGCCTCGATCACCAGGTTGCCCAGGCGCGGGCCCGGCGGAATCTGGATCTCCTCGAAGTCGAGCTTGCGGGTCTTGGCCGCCTCGGAGGCCATCTCCTCGTAGCGCTGCAGACGGGCCTTGCTCTTGGTCTGCCGGGCCTTGGGGTTGGACCGGACCCATTCGAGCTCGTCCTGCAGGCGCTTCTTGCGCTTGGCGTCCTTGTTGCCCTCGACCTTGAGGCGCTCGGCCTTCTTCTCGAGGTACGTCGAGTAGTTGCCCTCGTACGGGAACAGACGGCCGCGGTCGACCTCGCAGATCCAGCCGGCGACGTTGTCGAGGAAGTACCGGTCGTGGGTGACGGCCAGGACGGTGCCCTCGTACTTCTCCAGGTACTGCTCCAGCCACTGCACGCTCTCGGCGTCCAGGTGGTTGGTGGGTTCGTCCAGGAGCAGGAGGTCGGGGTGCTCAAGCAGCAGCTTGCACAGCGCCACGCGCCGCCGCTCACCACCGGACAGGTTGACGACGGGCAGGTCGCCGGCCGGGCAGCGCAGGGCGTCCATCGCCTGCTCAAGCTGGCTTTCGAGATCCCAGGCGTTGCGATGGTCGAGCTGCTCCTGCAGCTTGCCCATCTCCGCCATCAGCTCGTCTGAGTAGTCGGTCGCCATCTTCTCGGCGATCTCGTTGAACCGATCGAGCAGGCCCTTGGTCTCGGCCACGCCCTCCTCGACGTTGCCGAGGACCGTCTTGTCCTCGTTCAACGGAGGTTCCTGCTGCAGGATGCCCACGGTGTAGCCGGGCATGAGGCGGGCTTCACCGTTGGAGGGCTGCTCCAGGCCGGCCATCATCCGCAGCAGCGTCGACTTGCCCATCCCGTTCGGACCCAGGACACCGATCTTGGCCCCGGGCAGGAAGCTCATGGTGACGTCGTCGAGGACGACCTTGTCACCGTGCGCCTTGCGCACACGCTGGAACGTGTAGATGTACTCCGCCATCCTTCCAGCCTAGGGGACCCGGACCACCAGTCGTTGCAGCACCGACCGGCCGCTCCGGTCAGCGTGTAGGTTCGCAGCAGATCAGACGGAGGGAACCGACGAATGGCCACGACCGCGGGGTCCCGCCGGAGCCAGCAGGAACGCACCAGGGCGACCACCGCGGCGCTGGTCGCGGCGGCGCGTGAGCTCTTCGTCCAGGACGGGTTCGCGGGCACCTCGCTGGGCGCGATCTGCGACAAGGCCGGGGTGACGCGCGGCGCCTTCTACCACCACTTCAACAACAAGGAAGAGATCTTCCGCGAGGTGTACGCGGCCGACCAGGAGGACCTGGCCACGGCCGTCCGGCACGCCTTCCGGGCGGAACAGGACCCCTGGGACGGCTTTCTCTCCGGCTGCCGGACCCTGCTCGCAGCGTCCCTGGAGCCCGCCGTGTGCAAGATCTCCCTGGTGGAGGCGCCCGGGGCGCTCGGCTGGACCGTCATGCGCGACATCCAGTCCCACTGCAAGAACCAGATGCACGACGGCCTGGCCATCGCCGTCCGCGCGGGCTGCGTCCCCGCCCGCCCGCTGGAGCCGCTCACGTCCCTCCTGTACGGCGGCATCTGCGAAAGCGCCCTGGACATAGCCCGAGCCGAGGATCAGCCCGCCGCAATGGAGGAAACCCTGGCGCAGCTGACCAACCTCCTAGCAGGCGTCGCAGGCCGCACCACCCCCGGCTGCGCCCACACCTAACCCCACCGCACGCACGCCCAGGCCGCGTCCACATGTAAACCGCACCCCCCCGACCGCACCTACCTGCAAACCACCCCGCGCACGCCGCGACGGGTGAGCCCATTCACGCATCCCCGGCCTCCCCCACCCTGGGCGCACCCGCCGTAAACCGCCCGCACACGGCGGCCGCGTCCTCACGTGCGCGCCCACCACGGCAAACACCTCTAGCGCGCCATATGACAACAGCCGAGCACGCCGCGGTTCCGCGCGTAATGGCCGGCTGGAGTGTGCATCTGCCTCCGCAGGTCCGGCGTGGTCGGCGGCCCTCTGGGCGAGCGTCGCGGACCGTGGTCATCCAGGCGGCATCATCGTTGACATACATACTGAATGTATGTAAGTTCTCGATCATCACAGGCCGGGTCGGAGGGCGGATCATGCGGGCGATACGGCAGTCGAAGTGGGGCGGCACCGAGACCCTGGAGCTGGTCGAGGTCGACCAGCCCGAGCCGGTCTTCGGCGAGGTGCTGGTGCGGGTCGTGGCGGCCGGGATCAACCCGGTGGACCACTACACCCGGATGGGCGTGGCCTACAACAGCGTGCTCGACCTGCCGTTCGTCAACGGATGGGACGTCGCCGGGGTCGTGGAGGAGACCGGGTACGGCACGTTCCGCTTCGAGCCCGGCGACATGGTGTTCGGGATGCCGTGGTTCCCGCGTGCAGCGGGGGCGTACGCCGAGTACGTCACGGCCCCGGCCCGCCACTTCGCCCGCATGCCCGAGGAGCTGAGCTTCGCCGAAGCGGCCGCCCTCCCCCTCGCGGGCCTGACGGCCTGGCAGATGCTCACCGAGGTGGCCGACGTCCGGCCCGGCCAGCGCGTCCTCGTCGCGGCGGCGGCGGGCGGCGTCGGGCATCTGGCCGTCCAGATCGCCAAGGCCCTCGGCGCCCATGTCATCGGCACGGCCAGCGCCGCCAAGCACCCCTTCGTCCGCGGCCTGGGCGCCGACGAGGTGATCGACTACACCACGACCGACGTGGCCGCCGCGGTCTCCGGCGCGGACGTCGTCATCCAGATGTTCGGCGGCGAGCACGGGCTGAGGGCGCTCGAATGCCTGCGGCCGGGCGGTGTGCTGGTCAGCGGCCAGGCGGCCTGGACCCCCGGCATGAAGGAACGGGCCGCCGAGCTCGGCGTGCGCGCCCGCGAATACCTCGTCGACCCCGACGGCGCCGGGATGGAGGCGCTGGCCGATCTCGTCCGCCGGGGACGGCTCAAGGTCCATGTCGAGCGCGAGTTCCCGCTGGCCGAGGCCGCCGCCGCCCACGACCTGATCGCCAAGGGCCGCACCAGCGGAAAGATCGTCCTCAACGTCTGAGCCCGAGGAGGCCAGTCATGCCCGACCCGTCCGACATCGTCCGAACCTACGCCGAGGCCAAGAGCCGCTCGGACATCACGGCGGCCCTCGCGGTCTGCCGGCCCGACGTGGTCTTCGAAACCGTCCCCTTCCAGGCCGTCGCCCACGGCGTCGAGGAGGCCAGGGCCCAGTTCACCGCCTTCGTCCGCGCCTTCCCGGACTATGACGTGGAGCTGGAGTACCTGGTCGAGGCCGGTGACCGGGTGCTCGGAGCCGGCACGATCCACGCGACCATGAAGGACTCGCTGGCAGGCATCGCCCCGACCGGCGAGTCCTACGCCCTCCCGTTCGCCTGCCACTGGACGGTCCGCGAGGGCCTCATCGCGCACGAGCGGTTCTTCTTCGACTTCCACCAGATGTGCGAGCAGCTCGGCCTGTCGACCGACGAGGCCGGCGCCCGGTTCGCCAAGTGGAGAGCCCAAGCACAGCGCACCTGAACCCAGCCCCTCAAGACCAGGCGCGGCGTGGCCCACCCCACGCCGCGCCTCCCCATCCCACGGCACGCCCCCGCAACGCGCTTTCCAGGTCGTCGGTGGGGTGGTCAGGTGTCGGTGGCTTTGGGGCCGTCGATGGCGGGGAGGCAGACGCGGTCGCGGCCGGACTCTTTGGCTCGGTAGAGGGCCAGGTCGGCGGTGGCGAGGAGCTCGATCAGGTCCTCGCCGTGCATGCGGAAGAGGGAGACGCCCACGGAGATGGTGACGCCCACGGTGCCCTCTTCGGCGGGGACGGCCAGGCGGCGGACGCGGCCGCGGAGGCGTTCGGCCACGCGGCACGCCTCGACGGTGTCGGCGCCGGGCAGCAGGACGACGAACTCCTCGCCGCCGAAGCGGCCGATCACGTCGTAGTCGCGGAGCTGGCTGCAGAGCGTGCTGGCCACCCCGATGAGGACCTGGTCGCCGACCAGGTGGCCGTGGGTGTCGTTCACGCGCTTGAAGTGGTCGATGTCGATGAGGAGCAGGGCCAGCGGGTCGTGGGAGCGCTGGGCCCGGGACAGCTCGGTGTCGGCCTCGCGCTGCCAGGCGGCGGCGTTGAGCAGGCCGGTCTTGGCGTCGGTGCGGGCGGCGGCCTGAAGCTGCTGGTGCATCAGGCTGCGCTGCAGGAGGACGACCGGTGGCAGGGTCAGCAGGACGAGGAACGGGGACAGGGCGGTCGCGATGGCCACGAGAACGCCGACGCAGAGCTCGACGACGTCCAGCAGCAGGCTCTCGCGGTTCCAGAGCACCTCCCGCCACCGGCTCTCGGGGTTGGCGGCGTGGGCGGCGACGGCCACGATCGCGGTGTTGACCACCGTGAACAGAGCCGCGCACGCCACCGCGACAGGGATGCCGGGGTAGCCGTCGACCAGCCAGATCGGGTCGCCGGCCAGCGGGTCGGGGACGGCCAGGTGGAAGACGACCGAGGCGGCCGCGCCGGCCAGGCCGTGGGCGGCGGAGACCAGGGCCCGGCGGTAGAGCAGCGTCCGGCGGACCCGGAACTGCAGCAGGATCTGCAACGGGACCGGGAGCAGGAGCGCGTAGACCGGTGGCAGCAGGAGGGCGACCGGCAGCCACCAGGCCGACAGCAGGTCCCGCGCCACACCCGCGGGCATGCCCAGCCGGCGGGACGCTTCGATGCAGACCGCCCCACAGGCCAGCAAGGCGGCAAAAGTCAGTAGATCATTGAGCCGGAGCGGGGTGCGCGCCAGTCCGGCCACGGTCAGCACCAGGTGCAGGGCGACGACCGCCGGCACGTAGACGACCAGCAAGGAAGGCCGCCCGCGAAGGCCCCGGCGCCGGGGTTTGCGGGCCAGGTCCCCATCTCGGTCCTCGGCGGACGACTGCACTGCCGTCATCCTTCCCCCTTACGACTCACGTTGTGTAACACGATAGTTGCAACGTGTGCGGAGAGGGTCGGAAAAAGGTACCTTCGATAGCGCACATGTAGGTGGCCGTCCGGCTCCTACGGCAGGACCAGCGGACACGCTGTCCTCAGCACATCCGGAGGGGGAAGAAAACCATGCGCGGCGTTTCCTGGATATAAGGCGGCCCGCAACCCCCACGGGCGGGGGCGCCGACCCGGCAGGTAGGTCGGCTGCCGACGACGCCCCCGCGACCGATGGGCTCGGATCAGCTCTCGGGGGGGCTGATCCCTGTGCGACATCCTTGATCCGCAGCCGCAGCCTCAGGCGGCCTCGGTACGCAGACCGGAAGCGCCTTGCTCCCCGCGCTCCTCGGCACCACCGTCCCCCTCCGAACTCCCCGACTGAGTCTCATCACCCCCGGTCACGGCACTCTCACTCCCGCTCCAGCTCCCGTTGTCGCGCCCGCTCCCGTTCTCGCTGTCGCTCGCGCCACTGCCTTCTATCGCCTCGGCGCCACTACCGGCTCTTCCAGCCGCTGCGGGGACGGCTGGGTCGGGGGCGGTGAGGGGGCCCGCTACGGCCCAGTGGTCGGCGGCGTTCTGCGCGACCTGGCGGTCTTCTTCGCTGAGTGCGCCGTTTCGTTGCACGGGGCGGAAGTCGGCCGTGCCCCGTGAGAGATCGTGGCCGAGGGTGCCGGCCTCGATCTCGGCGGAGAACCGGTAACCCCCGTCCTTCTCGTACTGCCGGATGCGCAGCCTGCCGGTGACGACGACGGGATATCCGCGCTTGAACTCGGACGCGTTGACGTTGTCGGCGAGCTGGCGCCAGCAGTTGACGGTCAGGAAGAGCGTGTCGACGTCCTTCCAGAGCCCCGCCTGCCGGTCGAAGCGGCGCGGGGTGCAGCCGACCCGTAACGACAGGAACGGGGTGCCGTTGCCTGTGATCGTGTAGAAGGGCTCAGCGGCGATCCAGCCGACGACGGTGACCTGGGCCTCGTTCACATGTCCTCCACTCCGGTGCGTCGTACCGAGCCTCCATCGCTCCGTACGACCACCACGGTGGCCCATGCTCACCGTCCGTGAGAAGCCCCTCACGGAATTGTGGATAACTTGGTGTTTCTCAAGGTCAGCGTCCACTGGCGGGCAGCCGACTTCGTGACGCGCTCTAGCCCCGGACGGCCTTCACATCAGCCGCAGATCACATCAGCCGCGGACTGCCTTCACTTAGCCGCGGACGGCCTTCACGTCGTCGCGGAAGCGGGCGTAGGCCTCCAGCTCGGCGGCCACGGGCGCCAGCACCTTCTCCTCGGCGACCTTGGCGATCCGCTCCCGCATGTGCTGCTCCATGCGTTCGCCGTGCTTGGCCGACTGGAGGGCGACCATGTTGCGGCAGGCGGACGCGGTCAGCGCGCCCATGCCCATCGTGCAGACGACGAGGATCGCGACGTACGGGATGAGGCCCGCCTCGCCGACGAGGTCGGTGGGCGCGTCGGCGATCTCGAACAGGCCGTACACGAGCAGGAGGGCGATCCAGGCGGCACCGAGGATCGATACCAGGACCAGGAAGTATTGCCAGGTCTTGACCAGCCACCACCAGCGCGGCACCTGGTTGAACGTGGGGAGCGCCTCCTTGAGCGCGTCGCCGAGGGCCTCGGGGAGCTCGCCGGCGTGGGAGCGGGCCGCGGCGCGGACCGAGCGGGCCCACGGGTCGGGCAGCTCGGTGGCCACCCCGTCGGTGACGCCGTGGAGGGCGGTGTCGACGTCGCCCTGCTGCGCGCCGATGGGGCCGGTGAACGCGCCGCGCAGCTCGTCGCGGAGCTCGGTGAGGCGCATCCGGCGCAGCGGGTCGGACCGCAGGCGGGTGACCAGGGCGTTGACCGGCCAGCCCACGAAGTCGGCGGCGCGCAGCTCGTACGCGCTCTCCATCGCCTCGGCGACGGCGGGCGCGCCGGCGGCGTCGGTGAGGGCCTGGACGAGCTCGGCGCGGCGGGCCTCGTCGACGCCCTCGGGCGGCTCGTTGACGCCGCGGAACTCGGCGAAGCGCTCGGACATCTTGTCGACGTCGGCGGTCAGCCGTTCGGACCGGGCCCGGCGGGCGGCGACGGTGTCGACCAGCACCTCGCGGAAGCCGGCGACGCCGTCCTCGCTCACGGCGGACGTGGTGACGATGCGCGGGTCGGCCAGGCCCTCGGCCTCCAGCAGGCGGCGGAGGTCGGCCACGCAGTCGTCGACCTCGGCGGGCTGCAGCTTGTCGACCTGGTTGAGGACGATCAGCGTGACCCCGGCATGGCGGGCGAACGGGACGATGTAGTTGCGGTGCAGCGCGGCGTCCGCGTACTTCTGCGGGTCGACCACCCACACGAGCAGGTCGGCGATGGTGACGAAGCGGTCGACCTCGGCGCGGTGCAGCGCCTGGATGGAGTCGTGGTCGGGCAGGTCGAGCAGGACGAGGCCCTGTAGCGAGCTGTCGGCGCGTTCGAGGTCGAGGGCGCTGGCGCGGGCGTAGCGGTGGCGCTTGTCGACGTCCAGCCAGTCCAGGAGCGGGCCCGCGCCGTCGAGGCCCCACACGCAGGCGTGCGCCTTGGACGTCATCGGCCGCCGCACGCCGGTGGGCGACAGCTCCAGCCCGCAGATGGCGTTGAACAGCGACGACTTGCCGCTCCCCGTGCCGCCGGCGAGCGTGATGACGGTGTGCTCGCCGGACAGGCGCAGGCGCTGCCCGGCGCGGTCGAGCAGGACGGAGGCGTCCGCCAGGATCGGCGCGTCGAGCCGGCCGGTGCCGAGCTGGACCAGCCGGTCGAGACCCTCGAGCCGGCCGGTGAGCCCGGGGGCGCCGTCGTACGCGCCGGGAACGTTGATCGGGATGCCCCCGGTCCCCAGCGGGGACTTCGCGGGAATGGCCGTGGTCATCGGGCGACCTCGAGGTTGTACGTGGCCTGGTACAGCTGGACGGGGGTGGTCTCGTCGGGGATGCCGGCGGCGTCGAGGACCTGCCCGTACCGCAGGGCCTCCTCGTCGAACAGCATGCCGATGCGGCTCCGCAGGTCGGCGCGGGCCTTGGCGCCCATGCCGCGCAGCGACTCGGCGCCGAACAGGGCCTTGAGCAGCCGCTGCGGGACGGCGCTGGTGCCGCCCTCGACGGCGACCTCGGACGTGCCGTAGCCGAGCAGCCCGATCATCAGGACGAGCGACAGGGCCTCCTCGTCGAAGGAGACCAGCTTGGCGACCGAACGCTTGGTGACGCCCTCGGTGCGGATCAGTTCCTGGACGTGGTCCTGCCAGGAGCTGACGGCCCGGGTGACGCGGCGCGACAGCTCCGGCGACGCGTGCCCGAGGCCGGTGGCCGGGCGGGCGAGGACCTGGCCGCCCGCCGGATGCGCCCGCCAGCGGACGAGCACCTGCTCGGCCGCGTGCTCGGCGGAGATCGTGATCAGCGATTCGAGGCCGGCGCGCAGGGCGCTCTTGAGGGCCCGCACCCGGGCGGGGCTGCGGCGCCGCCGGCTGGAACGGCGTCCCGGCCGCCCGCGCTGGACATGGAGCGCGCGCAAGAGATCGCCCGTCCCGGCGAAGTCCTGCCAGCGGGCCAGGACCTCGCCGCGCAGCAGCGAGCCGTTGCGGGTGGCCTCGTCCAGCTCGGCGAGCGACGTGCCGTACGCGGCCTCGACCTCCTGGGCCAGCTCGCCGCGCTTCTCGACCTGGACCTCGACCTGCTTGGCCAGCTCGGGCACCCGGATGCGGAGGCTGTCGAGCACGCCGCCGAGGGTGTCGCCGATGACGATCTCGCGGTCCTCGGTGTTCTCCGCGACGCCGACCAGCCAGGAGCGGACGTCCTCGGCCGCCTCCTCGGGCAGCCGACTGTCCTCGATCTTGGTCTCCGGGATCGTGAACCGACGCGCCTCGCCGACGCCGTGCTCGGTGAGCATCTCGGCGAAGTGGTCGACGACCTCCGACCCGGCGCCCTGCGGCACGCGCGAGAGCACGACCCCGATGGTGGCGCCGTACTCCTTGGCCCGCTGGAGCATCTGCCACACCTGGGCGTCGGCGTACCGGGCGGCCGTGGTCACGCACAACCACAGGTCGGCGGCCGCCATCAGCTTGGTCGCGAACTCGAAGTGGTCTTCGAAGACCGAGTCGAAGTCAGGGCTGTCGAGCAGCGCCAGCCCCGGTGGGATCGCCTCGCTCGGGATGATCACCAGCTGGTCGCCCGCGATGGCGTCCGGCGCCGGGCCCGGGACGCGTCCCATGCCGGGCAGCAGCGGCCCCTCCAGGAACCATTCGCTGTGGTCGGGGTGGCACACCAGGATCGGGCTGCTGGTGGTCGGCCGCAGCACGCCGGTGGCGCTGACCCGCGCCCCCACGAGCGTGTTGACCAGGGTCGACTTGCCCGCCCCGGTCGAGCCGCCCAGCACCACGAGCATCGGCGCGCCCGCCGCCTGGATGCGCGGCAGCACGTAGTCGTCGAGCTGCGCCTTGATGTCGAGCCGCGCCGCCCGCGCCTCCTCGACCCCGGGCACGTCCAGGACGAACTCGAACGACCCCAGCTGGTCGCGCAGGCCGGTCAGGGCCCGGGTGAGCTCGCCCTTGTGCACCGGTCCACGCCCGCTCGCCGCGCTCGCCCGGCGCCCCGAGAGCGCCTCCGTCCCAGCAAGATCAACGGCCTCGCGCGGCAACCCGCCGCCCCCCGCCGCAGCAACCCGCGCGCCAGACGTCGGCTCGGCAGACGCACGCTCAGCAGGCGCCCCGCCGGCCGCAGGCTCGGCAGCGGCAGGCTGAACTGTGGCGGACGTCCGCTCGTGGGCGGGCTCGGCCGCGGTGGGCGTCCGGTCGTCAGACGCCAGTTCGGCAGGCACACGGTCGGCAGACGGCCGCTGCTTGGCAGGCGCCCGATCTCCAGATGTCTGCTCGCCAGACGTCGGCTCGGCAGACGCACGCTCAGCAGACGAATCCTGCTCGGCAGGCGCGCGGTCATCAGCGGGCTTAGCTGCGGCAGGCGTCCGTTCGCCAGTCGGCCGCTCGGCGGACGTCTGCTCAGCAGACGTTCGCTCGCCAGACGGCCGGTCGCCAAACGTCGGCTCAGCAGACGCACGCTCAGCAGGCGTGCGGTCAGCGGAAGGCTCGGCCGCGGCAGGCATCCGCTCGCCCATCGTCGGCTCGACGGACGGCGGCTCGACAGACGTGCGGTCATCGGCAGGCTTGGCTGCGGCAGGCGTCGGGTCGCCAGGCGTCTGCTCGGCAGGCGTTGGCTCGCCAGACGGTCGTTTGGCGGACGTCGGTTCGGCAGGCGTGCGGTCAGCCGCGGGCTCCGCCGCGGCGGGCTCGGTTGTGGCGGGGGTCCTGTCGTCGGCAGGCTCCGTCATCGCGGGCGTCCTGTCGTCGGCGGGTTTTCTCGCGGCGGGCGTCCGCGCACCAGACCTCCGCGTTCCAGTTTTCCGGCGGGTGGACGGGCGTTTCGCGGGCGTCCGGTCGCCGGACGCCTGATCGTCGGACGTCCGGTCGCCGGCGGGTGGCCGTTCTTCGGACGCCCGATCACCGGCGGCCGGTTCCTGCTCCGGCTCCCGGGAGGGCTCGGCTGGAGCGCCGGTGCCGCCGGCGGCGTGCTCCGGGCCGGCACCCGCCTCCTCGTCATGGACCGCGCTCTGTTCTGCCGGGGGTGTCACGGATCCCGTCCCATGTCCGCTCGAATCATGTCGATCTCTCGTGCCACATTGACCACGTCGCCCACGACCACGATCGCGGGTGGCCGGACTCCGGCGGCCGCCATCTCGTCGGCCACCGTGCCCAAGGTGGCCGTCAGCGCCCGCTGTCCCGGGAGGGTGCCGTCCTGAACCACGGCCACCGGCGTATCAGACGACCGACCATAGCGCATGAGGGTGGCGGCGATGAGGCTCATCCGTTCCACCGCCATGAGCAGTACCAACGTGCCCTCGGATCGGCCGAGCGCCGCCCAGTCGACGGTGGACGCCGGGGTGTCCGGGGCGATGTGGGCCGACACGACGTGGAAGTCCTGGGCGACGCCGCGGTGGGTCACCGGGATGCCCGCGGCGGCGGGCGCCGCGACCGCGCTGGTGATGCCGGGCACCACGGTCACGGGGATACCGTGCTTGGCGCAGTGGAGCACCTCTTCGGCGCCGCGGCCGAAGACGAACGGGTCGCCGCCCTTGAGCCGCACCACGAACTTGCCCTGCCGCGCGTGTTCGACCAGGTAGTCGTTGATGCGCTCCTGGGTCACCGTACGGCCGTACGGGATCTTGGCGGCGTCGATCACCTCGACGTCGGCGGCGAGCTCGTCGAGCAGCTCGCGCGGGGCGAGCCGGTCGGTCACCACGACGTCGGCCTGGGCGAGCAACTGCCGCCCGCGCACCGTGATCAGCGCCGGGTCGCCGGGGCCGCCGCCCACCAGCGCCACGCCCACGGGCTTGTGCCGGGAGTGCCGCGCCTCCAGGGTCGCGTCGCGCAGCCCGTCGACGACCGCGTCGCGGATGCCCGCCGCGCGCCGCGGGTCGCCGCCCGCCAGCACGCCGACGGTGGTCTCGCCGACCTGCCCGCTCGCGGGGGTCCAGGCGGCGGAGGCGTCGGCGTCGTCGGCGCGCACGCACCAGATCCGGGCGTTCTCCGCCTCGGCCGCGACCGCGGAGTTGACCTTGCCGTCGTCGCTCACGGCCTGGACGAGCCAGGCCCCCGCGCAGTCGCCCCGCTCGTACTGCCGCTGGAGCCACGTCACCCGGCCGTCGTCGATCAGGCCCTCCAGCGAGGGGGTGACCTCGGGCGCGACCAGCACGACCTCGGCACCGGCGGCCAGCAGCGCGGGCACGCGCCGCTGGGCGACCCGGCCCCCGCCGACGACGAGGACGCGCCGCCCGCTGAGTCGCAGGCCTAGCAGGTACGGGGGCAATGCCTTCTCTCGATCAGGACGCGGGTGACTGACATGTGCCTTTGCGGACTAAAGGTACCGGGGTTGCGGAGCCCATGGAGAGTGCTCTCCCCCAGTCGATAGCCGAGCGTGACTCAACCCGTGATCAGGTCGTTACGGAGCCGACCTCCGTTTTACCGCTCACCCCCGCGGAGTCGAAGGTCGCGACCTCGTGCATGACTCGCACCGCACCCTGGACGAGCGGCAACGCCAGGAGCGCCCCCGTTCCCTCCCCCAACCGTAGTTCAAGATCGACCAAGGGCCGGAGACCGAGCCGCTCGATCGCCGCGGTGTGCCCCGGCTCGACCGACCGGTGCCCGGCCACGCAGGCGCCCAGCACGTCAGGGCACATCGAGGCCGCCGCCAGGGCCGCCGCCCCCGCGATCACCCCGTCCAGAACGACCGGCACCCGCAACGCCGCCCCGCCGAGAATGAACCCGGCCAGCGCGGCATGCTCCAGCCCCCCGACCGCCCCCAGCACCTCCAGAGCCGCCGTGTCCGGGGCCGGGAGGTCGTGGCGGGTGAGGGCGGTGCGGACTACGTCGATCTTGTGGGCGTGGGTCGCGTCGTCGATGCCGGTGCCGCGGCCGGTGACCTGCTCGGGCGGCAGGCCGGTGAACGCTGAGATCAGGGCGGCGGAGGCCGTGGTGTTGGCGATCCCCATGTCGCCGGTGAGCAGGCAGCGGGCGCCCGCGGACACCAGGTCGCGGGCGACCTCGATGCCCGTCTCCACGGCCCGGCGGACCTGGTCGGGGGTCATCGCGGGGCCCTGCGTCATGTCGGCGGTGCCGGGGGCGATCTTGCGGGGCAGCAGTCCGGGCGCCGGGTCGAGCGTGGCCGCGACGCCGACGTCCACCACGCTGACCTCGGCGCCGACCTGGCCCGCGAAGGCGTTGACCACCGCGCCGCCGTCGAGGAAGTTGGCGACCATCTGGGCCGTGACCTCCTGGGGCCACGGCGTGACGCCCTGCGCGTGCACGCCGTGGTCGGCGGCGAAGATCGCGACGGCGGCGGGTTCGGGGAGGGGTGGCGGGCTCTGCCCGGCCAGCCCGGCGAGCCGGACCGCCACCTCTTCGAGGACGCCCAGGGAGCCGGGCGGCTTGGTGAGCCGGGCCTGATGATCACGGGCGTCCCGCATCGCGGCCTCGTCCGGCGGCTCGATCGCAGTGATCGTCTGCTCGATCAGATCCACGGGTGCCTCCCCTGGCAGCCTGCGCCGCCCGAACGTCTCGTCGTGGACCGCCCACGCGAGCGGGCGGCGGCGTGCCCAGCCCGACAGCGCGAGCTGCGGCGCGGGCGGGAACTCGGTGACATGGCCCACACACAGGTATGCCACGACTTCGAGGTGGCCCGGTAGGCCCAGCTCGGCGGCCAGCTCGCGTTCGTCGAAGAAACTGACCCAGCCGGCGCCCAGCCCCTCCGCGCGGGCGGCCAGCCACAGGTTCTGCACGGCGCAGGCCACCGAGTAGGCCGCCGTCTCCGGCTGGCTGTGCCGGCCGAGGGGATTGCGGCCGCCGCGCGTCGGGTCGCACGTGACGGCGATGTTGACCGGCGCCTCGCGGATCGCCTCGACCTTGAGATGGTCGAACCGCTCGGCCCGCGGCCGGGTCAGGGTCGCGGCGTACGCGGCGCGCTGCCGGTCGGCGAGCGCGCGGATCCGCTCCCGGCGGGCCGGATCGCGGATGATCAGGAAGTCCCACGGCTGGGTCAGCCCCACCGACGGCGCCCGGTGGGCCGCCTCCAGGATCCGCGTCAGCACCGCGTCGTCCACCGTGTCGGGCAGGAAGCCGTCCCGCAGGTCGCGCCGCTCCGCGATCACCCGGTGCACGGCGGCCCGCTCCGCGTCCGAGAAAGCCCCCGTGCCCCTGACTGAGTCAGCGCCGCCGACGGCCTCAGCCCTCGTGGCGGACTCAGTGCCGCTGGCGGGCTCGGCGCTTGCCGTGGGTTCGGCGCTCTCGCTGAGTTCAGTCCGTGTGGTGGATCTTGTGCTCCTGGCGGGGTCAGATGCCGAGGTCACTGAGGACCTCCAGGAGGGCGTCGTTCGACGGCTGGTCGCGGACGGCTATGCGGAGCCAGTCGGGGCCCAGGCCTGGGAACGTGTCGCCGCGCCTTACGGCGTATCCCCGCTGCCGCAGGAGGGCCCGGATGCCCAGTCCGTCGGGCACGTGGACGCAGAGGAACGAGGCGCGGGCGCCCGGGACCACGTACAGCCCCCGGGAGGCCAGCTCGAACGACAGGCGGGTGCGTTCCTTGCCCAGCTCGACGGCCCACTGCTCCGCCTCGTCCAGCGCGTCGGGCTCGCAACAGGCCTCGATGGCGACGAGGGCGGGCGTGGATACCGCCCAGAGCGGCTGTGCCGCCGCCAGGCGAGCGGTCAGGTTGGCCTCGGCGAGCATGTATCCGGCCCGCAGGCCCGCCAGTCCCCAGGTCTTGGTCAGGCTGCGGATCACGACGAGCCCCGGCCCGGGCACGCCCGCGAGGCTCTCCGGTTCGCCGGGTACGCAGTCCATGAACGCCTCGTCGACTACTACTGTGCGGCCGGGACGGGCCAGCGCGGCGACGGCGGCCTCGGGGTGCAGGACCGAGGTCGGGTTGGTCGGATTGCCGATCATGACGAGGTCGGCGCCGGCCGGCACGGCGTCCGGGTCGAGGGTGAAGTCCTGGTCGAGGACGACCCGGTCGACCTGGTGCCCGGCGGCCCGCAGCGCTGCCTCGGGCTCGGTGAACTGCGGGTGCACCACCACCGCGTGGCGCGGCTCCAGGACGCGGGCCAGCAGCACGAACGCCTCGGCGGCACCGGCCGTGAGGAGCACCTCGTCGACCGCCCGGCCGTGCCTTCGCGCGACCGCGCGCCGTGCCGCGCCCGGGTCGGGATAGGCGGCCAGAGCGGCGATCGATGCTTGCAGGCGGGCGGCCAGCCACTCGGGCGGCGTGTTCGAACGCACGTTCACGGCGAAGTCGACGAGGCCGTCGCCGACCTCGGCGTCACCGTGGTGCAGCAGGGCCGCCTCGTCGATCTGCTGCAGTTCGGTCACAGGACCACCCCTTCGTAGCGCGGCGCGAAGGGGGGTCGGAGCGCCATGAGATCAGTGTGCATGAGCGTGGCCGTGCCCGTGACCCACGGGGTCGTCGGGATGGTGGTGCGGGAACTGCGCGGCCCCTACGCGGTCCTCGAATCCGGGCATCGCGATCCGGTAGACGCAGGTGTCGCAGTTCATCCGGATGTCGCCCGCCAGCGCCTCCTCGTACCGTTCGGCCACCAGCCCGGCCAGCGCGTCGCAGTCGCCGATCACCTCGGCGCAGCGCACGTCCAGGTCGGGATGATCGTCGGCGTACGCCAGGGTCTCTGCCGCCACCCGGTCCGGCAGGACGCCCGGGAACAGGAAGTACGGCAGCACGACGATCCGCCGGGCGCCCAGGCGGCGCAGCCGCTCCAGGCCCTCCGGAACGCTCGGCCTGGCCAGCGAGATGAACGCCGGCTCCACGGCCGTCAGCCCGAGCCCTTGATCGGGCCCGGCCGCCCCGCGTCCCTCCCAGAACAGCCGCGCCACCTTGTGGACCTCGGCGTTCGCGTCCGGATCCGTGGATCCTCGTCCCACCAGCAGGACGGCCGTCTCTCCGCTGGCGGCTGCGGTGAGGCGTTCCTCCAGCAGGCTGAGGAGGGTTGGATGAGGGCCCAGCGGCCTGCCGTAGGTGTACGAAAGGCCTGGGTGCCGGACCAGCTCCCGCGACATCGCGCCCGGAATGTCGCCCTTGCCGTGCCCGGCCGCGACGAGCACCAGCGGCACGGCCGCGACCCGCCTGTGCCCGGCCGCGTAGAGCTCCGCCACCGCCTCGTGCAGCGGCGGGGCCGACAGTTCGATGAAGCCTCCCGCCACCTGGACGGGCATCCGGTCGCGCAGCCGCGCCACGAACCCGTCGAACCCGGCCACGCCCGCCTCGTCGCGGGTGCCGTGCCCGACCACCAGCAATGGCGGCTTCACCGTCGGTCCCCCTCGTAGTAGAGCAGCGCGTTGCAGGCGGCCGCGGCGACCGCCGAACCGCCCTTCTCGGAGTAGTTGCTGAGCTGCGGCAGTCCGCTGGCGCGCAGGGCCTCCTTGGACTCGGCGGCGTCCACGAAGCCGACCGGGAGCCCGATGACCAGCGCCGGCCGAACCTTCTGCGCGATCAGCTCGTACAGCGCCGTCGGAGCGACACCGATCACCCAGACCGCGCCGGGCCCCACCTCCGAGTACGACAGCCGGATCGCCGCCGCGGACCGGGTGATCCCGGCGGCGCGGGCCATCCGGGCGGACGCCGGGTCGCTCACGTGGCAGAGGGTCTCGCGGGCGGTGATCCCGGCCGCGACCATCTCGACGTCGGTGACGATCGGGGCACCCCGCGTCAGCGCCGTCCAGCCCTGCCGCAGCGCCTCCTCGGTGGTGATCAGGTCCACCGCGTACTCCAGGTCGGCACTGGAGTGGATCACCCGTTCGGCGACCGCGCGCCACAGCGGCGGCATCGGCGACAGGTCCACGCGCGACCGCAGGATCTCGTACGACCGCACCTCGATCGGGTGGGGCTGGCGAACGGTCACTTGGTCGTTCATGGACTCTCCTCGATCGCGCATGACGTCTCCTCGAACGCGCTCGATCTTTCCTCGATCGCATCGACAGGGCACACCTCGATGCACTCGCCACAGCCGGTGCACAGCTCGCCGAGGACGAGCAGGGGACTGCCGTGCGGGCGGATCGCGTGCTCCGGGCACGTCAGCAGGCACGCGCCGCACCCCTGGCACCGGTCGGTGATGCGCACTTCCCAGCGTGCGGGCGTCCTGGAGACTATGCCCACCGATACCCCCGTGGGGTGATGAAGCGGCCGGCCACCGTCCGGCTGACGCTCGACCCGACCAGCACGACGGTGAACATGTCCACCTGCCCGGGGTCGACCTCGGCGAGGGTGCTCAGCGTCGTCGTCTCGTCCGGACGCGAGGCGTTGCGCACGAGGCCGACCGGGGTCCCGGGCGGCCGGTGCTCCGCCAGGATGGCCAACGCCTTGGGCAGCTGCCAGTCCCTGGCCTTGCTGCGCGGGTTGTAGAAGCAGACCGTGAAATCACCCGCGGCGGCCGCCCGCACGCGGCGTTCGATGATCTCCCAGGGGGTGTGCAGGTCGGACAGCGAGATGTAGGCGTGATCGTGCCCGAGGGGCGCGCCGAGCAGGTTCGACGCCGCGACCGCCGCCGTGATCCCCGGAACACCGTCAACTTCGATGTCGTCCGCGCTGAACTCCAGCGCCGGGCTGGCCATCGCGTAGACCCCGGCGTCGCCCGATCCGATCAGCGCGACCGCGTTGCCGCGCCGGGCCTCCTCGACGGCCGTGCGGGCGCGTTCCTCCTCCTGGCCGAGCCCGCTCGCCAGGACGCGCGTCCCCGGGCGCAGGAGATCGCGCACTTGATCCACGTACTGGTCGAGTCCGACCACGACCGCCGCCCGCCGCAAAGCCTCCGTCGCCCGCGGGGTGACCAGATCGCGTGCGCCGGGCCCAAGCCCGACGATGCTCAGCCGTCCCTTCGGGGCGAGCCGCGCGACCGCGACCGTCGCGTTCGGCGACTTGCGCTTCTCGGCGACCAGTTCGGCGCTCCGCCCGTACGAGCGTGCGGCGTGCAGCGCGGACGCCTCCGCGACGCTCGGCGTCCCCACCTCCGCCCGGACGACCTCGGACGGGTTGGGCACCTCGACCTCCGCGAGCACCTCCGCCGGAAACGTGATCATCTCCCAGCCGCGCGCACGGGCCGCCGCCAGGACCCCCTCCTCGTCCGCCTTGAGGTCCACGGTCGCCAGGCACCGCACCGACTCGGGGGCGAGCCCCGCCTCGCCGAGCGCCTCGTCGATCAGCCGGGAGACCTCGTCCGCCGGGACGCCCCGCGCCGAGCCCACCCCGACCACCAGGGACGGCGGCCGGTAGACCAGCCGGTTCCCGAACCAGCCGTGGCACATGCACGTGATCTCGGCCGCGTCCGTCACGAGGATCCCGATGGAGGAATCCGCGTCGGGCGCCACGTTCGGCGGCAGCGCCGGCAACGGCCAGCCCTCAGCGCCCTCGATCAGCACCGGCTCTCCGGACAGCACCGCCGCGCCGACGTGCGCGAGCATCTCGCGGTTGTGGACGGTGAAGCCGAGCTCGGCGCCGTACGAGTCGAGCGGCGTGACGTTGCTCTGGTCGCTCGCCGTCGTGACGACGGGCTCGCAGCCGAGCACGCCCGTCAGCCGCCGCGCCAGCAGGTTCGCGCCGTGGTGCCCGCCGAGCACCGCCACCGCGTACTGCATGCTCTCGTCCACGCACACCACGGCGGGGTCGGCGGTCTTGTGCTCCAGCAGCGGGGCCAGCACCCGCACGGTCGCCCCCACCGCGAGGAAGCTCACGATCGCGTCGCAGCTCTCCCACGCCTCGCGCAGCCCGTCGCCCACCTTGCCCTCGGTGAGCAGCCGCACCTCGTCCGGCCACACCTCCGCCAGCGTCGCCGCCGCCGTCCGGCCGCTCGCGGTGGCCGCGACAACCCCGATCACTCCGCACGCTCCACGTTCTCGTCGGGCAGGTCTTCCTCAGGCACGTTCTCTTCGGGCAGCGGGGCGATCTCCGCTCGCCGCCCGCCGCGTTCCGGCCCGGTGGGCGGACGAACGGAGGCGCCGGCGCCCGGCTCGCGGACGCCCCACACCACGTACACCGGGTTGGTCGCCGCGAACCGGTGCACGTCGCCCGGCATCGGCGAGAGCCGGTTCGCCTGGAGGTGGACGGCGTCGGCGACGAGCCCCTCGGCGCGCAGCGCGTCCAGCGTCGGCCGGACCCGCTCCACCGCGATCAGGGCCACCACCACGCAGCGCAGCGCCCGGCCCGCGCACACCTCGACGACCTCGGGGCCGCCGCCGCCCACGAAGACCGCGTCCGGGGCGGGCAGATGGTGCAGCGCGCCGGGCGCCTCGCCGCGCGACACCGCGACCTTGACCCCGTGCGCGCGCACGTTGGCGCGGATACGCTCGCAGGACGCCTCGTCGCGTTCGAGCGCGACGACGGCGGCGCCGAAGCGCGCGCACTCGACGGCGACCGACCCGCTGCCGGCGCCGACGTCCCACACCATGTCGCCGACCCGGGGGCCCAGCTTCGCCAGCGCGAACGCGCGCACCTCCGGCTTGGTGATGAGCGAGTCGCGGTGCTCGAACGCCTCCTCGGGCAGCCCCCAGCCCGCCGGTCCCGCCGGGCCGCCCGCGATCCAGCCCCGCTCGGCGTCGGCTCGCCTGGAGTCGAGCACGAGCACCACGTTCGGGTCGCGCCAGGGCCGGGTCGTGGCCTCGGCAGGCCGGACGTGGACGACGCGCTCGTCCGGGCCGCCCAGGTCCTCGCACACCACGAACGAACGGGGCGTCTGCGGGAAGAGCTCGCGTGCCAGCTCCGCCGGACCCGCTCCCGGCGCGGTCAGGACGGCGACCTTCGGATGCGCGCGGCAGGCGTTGACCGCGCGCCGCAGCCCGCGTCCGTGCGCGGAGACCACCAGCGCGTCGTCCCAGGGCAGTCCCGCCCGCGCGAACGCCTGCGCCACGGACGACACCGCCGGGATCACGTCCGGCCGGTGGCCGCGTTCGCGCAGCGCCCGCACGATGCCGAAGAACCCCGGATCGCCGCTGGCGACGACCACGATCTCCAGGCCCTCGCGCGCCGCCGCGTCGATCTCGTCCAGCGCGGCGGCGAGCTTGCCCATGACGACCGTGCGGGCGCCGTGCGGCACCTCGACGGCGGCCAGGTGCCGGGCCCCGCCGACGACGAGCGCCGCGTTGGCCAGCCGTTCCTGGGCGAGGCCGGTCAGGGCCCGGCCGTCGAAGCCGACCACGGTCGGGGAGGCCACGGGAGTCGAGGGGGGTGCGGAGGTCATCGTGCCAGCCGTCCCGCCATGGCGATCATGCGCTCGCCGGTGAAGTCCACCAGCACGACCTGGGCGGCGATCGGCGGGGCGCCGGAGCCCGCCCCGATGATCGCACCCTGCTCACCCTGCCCTGCCTGCTCGCCGTGCTCGACCTGCTCGGCGGCGAACCGTTCGAGGACGAGACCGACACGGCGGCAGAGCTCGCGGCCGCACGGCCCGAGGACGCCCGCCGCCTCCCACAGCTCGTACGCGTGGCGGGCGGTGTTGGCCCCGGCCACCTCGGCCGCGAGCTCGGCGGAGCCCCCCATGTCGGTGGTGATCTCGCCGAGCAGCCCGGTGTTCACCTTGGACCGCGTGTAGTGCGTCATCAGCACGCCAGCGGCCAGCTTGGTCAGCTTGCCCGCCATCCCGACGAAGATCACCTGCTTGAGGCCGTGCTCGACCGCGCGGCGCAGGGCGGCGCCGGTGAAGTCGCCGACCTCGACGAAGCACACGTCGGGGAGCTTGGGCAGCATCTTCATGGCGCCCTTCTCGGTGCGGCCGCCGGTGCAGAGCACGAGCGTCGTCTCGCCCTGCGCCGCCATCACCGAGACCGCCTGCTCCACGCTGGCCCGCCAGGACGCGGTGGAGAACGGCCGCACGATCCCGGTCGTCCCGAGGATCGAGATGCCGCCCAGGATGCCCAGCCGCTTGTTGGTGGTCTTGCGCGCCATGACCTCGCCGTCGGGCACCGAGATGACGACCCGCACGCCTCGTCCCGTCGCCGGATCGGTGACCTCGGCCGCCTCCGGCGCATCGTCGAGCGGCCCGTCGAAGACGGCCTCGGCGACCGCCTGCGTGATCATCCTGCGCGGGACGGGGTTGATGGCCGGGCCGCCGAGCTCCAGGCCGAGCCCCGGCTTGGTGACGACGCCGACGCCCTCGCCGCCCTCCAGTTCCAGCCCCGGCTCGTCCCGCCACGACACGTCGGCCGTGACGTGCGCGCCGTGCGTGACGTCGGGGTCGTCGCCCGCGTCCTTGACGACCACCGCCCGCGCCCGGTCGTGCGCGGGGTCCACGACGGTCTCCTCGACCTTGAACGTCACGCGGTTGCCCGACGGCAGCGCGATCTCCACGTACCCCGGCAGGTCCTCGCCGCGCAGCAGCAGCGTGGCGGCCTTGGCCGCCGCCGACGCGCAGGAGCCGGTGGTCCAGCCGGTACGCAGGGCCTTCTGCCGCACCTTCATCGTGCGCGGCAGATCGGGCTCCCGCAGTTCCGGATCGTCAGTCATCTTCGGTGCTCGCTTCGTCGTCGCGTCGTCAAGAGGAGCGACGAGCCTCGCGGAGGCGGCGCCGCGCCGCGGGCTCGGCACGCCGGAAACCGTGGAAGTGACCCGGATGATAGAGATGCGACCGCGTGCCGCCCGCGGCCAGAGCGGGTCCCACGAGGACGAGCGTGTGCTTCCACAGTTTGTGGGTCTTCACGGTCTCCTCGAGCTCGCCGAGGACGCAGCGCACGATCAGCTCGTCCGGCCAGGTGCACTGGTACGCGACGACGCACGGGGTGTCTTCGGGATAGCCGCCTTCGAGGAGCTCCTCCTGGAGCTGCCCGGACCGTGCCGCCGACAGGAAAAGCGCCATCGTCGTGCCATGCCTGGCGAACTCCCGGACCTCCTCACCCGCGGGCATGGGCGTCTTGCCGCCGCCAAGCCGGGTGAGGATGACCGACTGCGCCACCTCGGGAATCGTCAGTTCGCGTTCGACCGCTGCCGCGACCGCGCTGAAGCTGGAGACGCCGGGGATGACCTCGACGTCCAGCCCCATGTCTCTGCACCGGTCGAGCTGCTCCTGCAACGCACCCCACAACGCCGGGTCGCCCGAGTGAATCCGGGCGATGGTCAAGCCCTCGGCGAGCGCTCGCTCGAAGTACGGGAGCACGCCCTCCATCGGAAGCTGCGCCGAGTCGACGATCTCCGCGTCGGCGCGGGCGTGCTGGAGCACGTCGGGATGGACGAGGCTGGCCGCCCAGATCACCACGTCGGCGCCGGCGATCGCCTTCGCCGCCCGGAACGTCAGCAGGTCGGCGGCCCCCGGCCCGGCACCGACGAAGATCGCACGACCGGTCACGGTATCGGTCACAGCTTGCCTCCCCGCGCCGTCCGGCGGCCGGGCACGATCAGCGTCGACAGGTAGGGCACGGCACCGGTGATCTCCCGGGCGGGCCGGACGTCCTCGCCCGCCAGGCCGAGCCGCGCCCCGTAGACCGCCTCCTCCAGCCGTCCCGTGTCCTTGAGCACCGCGACGACCTCCTCCGCCACCGAGCCGAACTTGTACGCGACGACCGTGTCGCCGGTCTCCAGCGCCGTCCGGAGGCCCGCCACCCCGCGCGTCACCGGCACCAGCGCGAGCGACTCGGCGCCTTCGGCGAGGACGGTGCCGGAACGCGCCGCCAGATCTTGCATGGCCGTGATCCCCGGCACCGTCTCCACGACCGCGTCTGGGCGGCGCTCGCGGACGGTCTGCGCGAGGTAGGTGAACGTCGAGTAGACGTTGGGATCGCCGATCGTGGCGAAGGCGACCATGCGCGCGCCTTCGTCGAACGCCCGCACGACCCGTTCGGCAGCACTGTCCCAGGCGGCGGCCCGCTTCTCGGTCACGCCGCCCCGGTCGTTCAGCGCGAAGACGACGCGTTCGGCCTTGCCCGTGTACGCGCGGACGACCGACTCGGCGCGGCCCTCCTCGTCCAGCGCCATCACAGGCACCAGCACCACGTCGGCCTCACGCAGGATCCGCACGGCCTTGGCGGTGATCAGCTCGGGATCGCCCGGCCCGACCCCGATCCCGACCAGCCGCGGCGGCCCCGTTTCAGCACGGTCGAGATCGGCGGCGAGCAGGCTGAAAACGAACTGGTCGAGGTTGACGCCTCCGTCACGCTCGCCTCCTCGCGCGACGCCCTCGCGGACAAAACCACCCTTCTCCGCGACGCGCACCGAGGCGTGGTTGGACGTGATGGCGCGGAGCTCGACGCGATGCAGGCCGCAGTCGCGCAACGCCCACGCCGAGATCAGCTTCAGCGCCTCGGTCGCGTAGCCGCGGCCGCGCGCCCCCGGACGCATGCCGTAGCCGACCTCGCAGGTGAGCTGCGTCCAGTCGACCCGGAAGAGCCCGATGGTGCCGGCGAACTCGCCGCTCTCCCGGTCGAGCACCGCGAGGTGGATCGCCAGGCCGTACCGGTGCGGCTGGTGGACGCCGGTGTTGAGCCACCAGGCCAGCCGCTCGGCGTCGAGCTCGCGCGGGAAGTTGTCCGGCAGGAAGTCCTCACCGGCGCGGAGGATCTCGATGAGCGCGGCGCCGTCCTCGATCGAGAACGGCCGCAGCTCGACCCGCTCGCCGCGCAGCAGCACGGGGCCCCGGAAGGTGCTCTCGCTCATCGGCAGGCCTCCACGAATCGCTGCGCGAGGCCGGGCGATCCGGCCCAGTGCAGATGCAGGTACGAGGCGACGCACTTGCCCTGGACGAAGCCCGCCGGGCCGTCGGTGGACCACTGCCAGGCGGCGGTCGTGCCGTGCGCCGGATCCGTGACCGTCCGGTGGAACTCGTGCCCGTGCACACGTTCGCCCGCACGGGCCACGACAGAGTCGGACACCGCCACGGCGGCCCGGTAGCCGAGCGTCAGCCGTTCGGCCATGGTCGCGGTCACGTCGGCCAGCACCCCGCACATCGGCTCGCCGTCGAGCTCGCGCGCCAGGTAGAGCAGGCCCGCGCACTCGGCGTAGACAGGCCCGCCGAACGCGGCGACCTCCTTGCGGAGCGGCTCATTGGCCGACAACCGCGCCGCGTGCACCTCGGGGAAGCCGCCGCCGATCACGATGCCCCGCGTCCCCTCAGGCAGGCGCTCGTCGCGCAACGGATCGAAGCGGACGACCTCGGCGCCGGCCGCCGCGAGCAGTTCCTCGTTCTCCGTATACCCGAACGTGAACGCCGACCCACCCGCCACCGCAACCCGCACCGCCGGAGCTCGGGCCGTCACAGCCACGTTGGGCGTCACCGCCCCGCCAGGCGCCACCGCCGGGCGAGCCGACACCGCCGCCCCAGGCGATACCGCGACATCAGGCGACATCCCCACTCCGGGCGACACCGCGACGCCGGGCGACACCGCCCCGCCGTGCCTCACCGCCCCGCCGTGCGACGCCGCCACGTCAGGTGGCACCGCCACGTCAGGTGGCACCGCCGCGTCAGGTGACACCGCGCCTGGTGACACCGCCGGGGCGGGTGTTACCGACATGTTGGGTGTCAGCGCCAGGGCGGGGGTCCAGGGGGCGGCGGATAGGGGTGGGGCGGTGCGGGCTAGGGCTAGGGTCGCCTCCAGGTCGCAGGAACCGGCGATGAGCGCGCCGAGGCGGTCGACCGTGGCCACGGCCTCGGCGCTGCGCTCGGCCACCGGGACGAGCCCGAGATGCCGGGAGGGCTTCGCGATGTCGTCATGGCGGCGGAGCGCGCCCAGGACGGGGATACCCAGCTCCTCCACGGCGTCGCGGCACAGGCGTTCGTGGCCGTCCGACCCGATCCGGTTGAGGATCACTCCGCCCAGCCGCACGCCCTCGCCGTACGAGCGGAAACCGTGCACGGTGGCCGCCACCGAACGTCCGGCCGCCGCCGCGTCCACGACGAGGATCACCGGCGCGTCGAGCAGCGTCGCGACATGGGCGGTCGAGGCGAAGTCACCGGCACCGGAGGCCCCGTCGTACAGGCCCATGACGCCCTCGATCACGGCGACGTCGGAGGCTGCGGCGCCGTGCAGGAAGAGCGGCGCGATCAGGTCCTCGGACGTCAGCCACGGGTCGAGGTTGCGGCCCGGACGGCCCGTGGCCAGCGCGTGATAGCCGGGGTCGATGTAGTCGGGCCCGACCTTGTGCGGCGAGACCGCCAGGCCGCGCGCCGCGAAGGCCGCCATGAGGCCGGTGGCCACGGTCGTCTTGCCGCTCCCGGAGGCGGGCGCGGCGACGACGAGGCGGGGAACGGTCACCACTCGATGCCCTTCTGGCCCTTCTGGCCCCGGTCCATGGGGTGCTTCACCTTGCCCATCTCCGTCACGAGATCGGCGAACTCCAGCAGGCGCGGGTCGGCGTCCCTGCCCGTGATGACGACGTGCTGCGCGCCAGGACGGCCGCGCAGCGTGGCGATGACGTCCTCGACGTCGATCCAGCCCCACTTCATCGGGTACGTGAACTCGTCCAGCACGTAGAAACGGTACGTCTCGGCCGCGAGGTCGCGCTTGATCTGTTCCCAGCCCTCGCGGGCGTCGGCCTCGTGGTCCTCCTCCGAGCCCGGCCGCTGGATCCACGACCAGCCCTCGCCCATCTTGTTCCAGGTCACCGGGCCGCCTTCGCCCGTCTCGCCCAGGACGCGCAGCGCCTTTTCCTCACCGATGCGCCACTTGGCGGACTTGACGAACTGGAAGACCGCGATGGGCCAGCCCTGGTTCCAGGCTCGCAGCGCCAGCCCGAACGCGGCGGTGGACTTGCCCTTGCCGGGGCCGGTGTGCACGACCACCAGCGGCCTGTTGCGGCGCTCGCGGGTCGTCAGCCCGTCCTCCGGCACGTACTCCGGCTTGCCCTGAGGCATCTCACGCCACCTTCCGCGCCGAACGGACGACGCCCGCGAGCGAGTCCGCCGCGAGCTCGTCCAGCCGGACGGCCTCGGCACCGAGCTGACCGGCCAGCCGCTGTGACAACCCGAGCCGCACCGGCCCGGACTCGCAGTCCACCACGACCGAGGCCACGTCCGTGAGCAGCCCCGCGACCGCCGCCGGGTCGGGTCCGTGCGTGGCGCGGCCGTCGGTGACGAGCACGAGCAACGGGCGGCGCGCCGGGTCGCGCAGCCGCTCGACGCGCAGCACCTCCGCCGCGCGCACAAGCCCGGCCGCCAGCGGGGTGCGGCCCCCGGTCGCGAGCCGCTCCAGCCGCCGCGCGCCCGCCTCGACGGAGGACGTCGGCGGCAGCGCAAGGGTGGCCTCCGTTCCCCGGAAGGTGATGAGCCCGACCTTGTCGCGCCGCTGGTAGGCGTCCAGGAGGAGGCTCAGCACCGCGCCCTTGACCGCGCGCATGCGCTGCCGCGCCGCCATCGAGCCGCTCGCGTCGACGACGAACAGCACCAGATTGCCCTCGCGCCCGTCCCGGACGACCTCGCGCAGATCCTCCGCGGCGACGATAAGGCCAGGGCCGCCGCGACCACGGGCGTGCTGGTGCGGCGCGGCGGCGCGCAAGGTCGCGGTCAGGTGCAGGCCGCGCGATCCGGGCTGCGCGCCCGAGACGCGACCGTACGGGCTCCGCGCCTTGGAACGGCGGCCGGGCGCGCCGGTGCCCGTCCCGGGGACGGTGAAGAGCCGGGGCTTGTACGCGGCGTCGGCGGGAGCGGGCTCGTTCGGCGCCGGCGCCGGTGCCTGCCCGTCCGGCGACCGCTGCTCGTCCGAAGCCGGTGGACCGTCACCGTCCCGAGGAGCGGGTCCGCCGCCGTCAGGCCCGCCTGGATCATCGTCGGGAGGCTCCGGCTCGCCGCGCTCCGCGTGCTCGTCCAGCACGTCGTCGAGCTTCTGCTCGTCCAGGCCGGGGGCGTCGAACGGGTCACGGCGGCGGCGATGCGGGAGGGCGAGACGCACGGCCGTCCGCACGTCGTCGGAGGTGACCTCCGTCCGGTCGTGCCACGCGGCCAGCGCGATCGCGGCGCGGGCGGTCACGAGGTCGGCGCGCAGGCCGTCCACCTCGAACGCGGCGCACACCGCCGTGATCTGGCGGAGGGCCGCGTCGGTCAGCACCACCCGCGAGAGCCTGCTCCGCGCGGCGGCGATCCGGCCGGCCAGCTCGGCCTCGGCCTCGGCCCAGCCCGCGGCGAAGTCCACCGGATCGTCATCGAACCGCAGCCGGCGCCGGACGACCTCCGCCCGCTCCCCGGGCTCGCGCGTGGCGGCCACCTCGACGGTCAGCCCGAACCGGTCGAGCAGCTGCGGCCGCAGCTCGCCCTCCTCGGGGTTCATGGTGCCGACGAGCAGGAAGCGCGCCGCGTGCCGGACGGAGACGCCCTCGCGCTCGACGTACGACTCGCCCATCGCGGCGGCGTCGAGGAGCAGGTCGACGAGGTGGTCGTGCAGCAGGTTGACCTCGTCGACGTAGAGGACGCCGCGGTGCGCGGCCGCCAGCAGGCCGGGTTCGAAGGCCTTCACGCCCTCGGTCAGCGCCCGTTCGAGGTCGAGGGAGCCGGTGAGCCGGTCCTCCGACGCGCCGACCGGCAGCTCCACCAGCCGCGCGGGCCTGCGCTCCGCCGAGTCGGCTCCGGCATGCGGGCCGTCGGGGTGCGGGCCGTCGGGGCACTCGGGATCGGGATCACCCGGGTCGCAGGAGAAGCGGCAGCCCGGCACGACGCCGACTTCGGGCAGCAGCCCGGCCAGGGCGCGGACGATCGTGGACTTGGCGGTGCCCTTCTCGCCGCGGACCAGCACGCCGCCCACGCTCGGGGAGACCGCGTTGACCAGCAGGGCCAGCTTGAGATCGGCCATGCCGACGACGGCGGAGAACGGATAGCGGGCACCGGCGCGGCCACGGCGGCTCGCCGGGAGATCGCGGCTGGTCGGCAGATCAGAGGGCACGCCTCATCGTCCTTCCTCGGGTGTCCACGCCCGTGGCGGTCAGGTCCGACGGCCGGAGTCTCCTGGCTCCCGGATCACCGCTCCCCCTCAGCCTTCCAGCGTTGCCGCCGTGGCGCACCAGAGAGGGAACTCCCCTGGTCACAGTTGCGGGACAGCCCCGGAATCGCACCGGGTTCCTCCGCTTCCGTCGCAGGCCAAGGATGGCACACCGCCGCGGGCCGCCCAAGAGGCGGCCGGGCGGCGGCCGCGAGGCGGCCGGGCGGGCGGGCTATTGGCGATGTGCCAATAACGTGTTCTACTGAGGTCATGCGACGAACCGGTGGACTTCCCTTCCGGCCAGGCGACGTCTCCTGGACGGTCATGCGCGAGCCGGTGCTCGGCCTCGGCGCCGCGCCGACGCTCCTGCTGCAGGTGACGCACCCGCTCGTGGCCGCGGGCGTCGAGCAGTACTCCGACTTCGAGAGCGACCCGTTCGCCCGGCTGTGGCGGACGGCCGACATCATGCTCAAGCTGTCGTTCGCCGAACCCGAGGTCTCGGCCCGCCAGTCCGCCAAGCTGCGGCGCGTGCACGAACGCGTCACCGGCGTCTCGGACGAGGGCGTCCGCTACCGCGCGCTGGATCCCGACCTCCTGCTCTGGGTCTGGGCGACGCTGGTGCACAACGGGCTCGACCTCTACCAGCGCACGTTCGGACGGCTGCCGTCAGGCGACCGCGAGCGGTTCTACCAGGAGCAGAAGCTGATCGCGTACGCGTGCGGCGTCCCCGAGGGCCACTGTCCCGTCATCTACGAGGACTTCCGCGCTTACTTCGACCGGATCGTCCAGGAGGAACTGCGCCCGACCACCGTCTCGGCCAAGCTCCTCGACACCACCCGCAAGCTGCCCATGCCGTGGCCGCTGGGCCCCGCCTACATCCGGCTCAACCTGCTCGCCGCCGGAGCGCTGCTGCCGCCCCGGCTGCGGAGCGAGCTGGGCGTCCCGTGGAGCCGGACGCGCTCCCTCGCGTTCGCCTCCCTCATCGAGGCCAACAAGACGGCGACCAAGGTCGTGCCCGTGTCGGTACGGCACCGCCCCACCGCCTACCTTGTCGCGCGGGAGCGGCCGTTGCGGCTCTTCGGGCAACCGCGGCGCCGGGCGGCATAGGCTGTCGGAGTGGCCCCTCCGTCTTCACGCCGTGCCGCCAGGGCGAGCTATCAGCGGCTTCCCCGGGATGAACGGCGCGACCAGATCCTCGGCGTGGCCCGCAGGATGTTCACCGAGCTGGCCTACGCCGACGTCTCCACCGCCGCGATCGCGCGCGAGGCGGGCGTCCAGCGCGGGCTGATCCACTACTACTTCGGCACGAAGCGCGAGCTGTTCCTGGAGGTCGTGCGCGGGCTCACGCTCAGTTACGCCGGCCAGGCCCCGCCGGCCGATGCCGCGATGCCGCTGGAAGAGACGGTCGACCTCTGCGTGCACCTGTTCCTGGACGCCGCCGAGACCAACGCCGACACCTGGCTCGCCGCCCTCGACGCGGAGGGTTTCGGTCAGGATCCGGAGCTGCGGCGCATCGTCAACAAGACCCGTGACGTGACGGTCGAGCACATGCTCACGGTGCTGCGCGTGCCCGAGCCGACCGATACCTTGCGCGCCGTGCTCCGCACGTACTCCGGGCTGGCCGAGACGGCGACCCGCCAGTGGCTTCAGGAGAAGACGCTCAGCCGCGCCCAGGTGCACACGCTGCTGGCCGGGTCGCTGCTCGTCCTCGTCAGGGACATCGCACCCGCCGTCGAACGAGCCTGAGCCCGAGCGCTCAGCCAGATCGGCGACCGCTCAGGCGCCGCCGGACGTCTCGCGCCAGGTTCACGCCGCGCCGGAGCACAGGCGCCGCGAAGCTCAGGCGGCGCTCGTTCAGGCGGCGCTCGTTCAGGCGGCGCCGGGTTCGGGTGGGGCGTCGTCGGATGTGGGCGCCGGGCTCGAAGGGCTCAGGAACGTGGCGGGCACGGGCACCGCGAACCACACGGCCTTGCCGGGGATCGGCGGGCCCAGCCGGGAGAGGGTGTGCAGGACCCCCCAGCGGCCCTCGGAGAGCTCACGGACGATGCTGAGACCGCGGCCGCAGTCGCCGGACGTCCACGAATAGCCGGGCAGGCGGGCGTCGGCGTCACCGTCGAAGACGGCGCAGCGGACCTCGCGCGCCGGGGCCGGACGTGCGGCGGCCGGATGCGCCGGGCCCGTGGCCGCCGTCGCGGGAGGGATCCGCGCGCCGGGCCGTTCGCCGAGATAGAGCCAGAGCTCGTGCGGGCCGTGCTCGGCCGCGTGCTGGTGGGCGTTGGTCACCAGCTCGCTGACCATCAGCTGGGCGTCGCCGACCGTGTCGCGGCCCACCCCCAGGCCGGTGAGCGCTTCGGCCAGCACCGACCGGGCGTACCCGGCACAGCCGGGCCCGCGCGGGAGCGCCCACACCCAGCCGGGCAGCTCCGTATCATCGTCCGTGAACTCAGGCGAAGCCTTCACGGGTCCTCCCGCGGTTACGTTCCGTACTGCGCGGCCTCGTACTGCTCCGTCACTTTCAGTCCCCGACCGGTCACGTTTCAGCGTCGCGTGAGAATCTCGCCGCCGCAACTCTCTTCGCGAGATTGCTCTCACCGGCGCGGCGCAATCCCGCCGTAGCGGACGGTCCGGATACGGAACTCTCACCTCCGCGAACGGCCGGCCCGCGGCGCGCGGCCGGGCCGCCCTTCCGGCAAGACTAGAACGTGTTCTAGTATCGCCGGTGCTTCCACTCATCGGAGGGTGACCCGTGACGGCAGAACTCAAGCTCGGCATCAACGTCGGCTACTGGCAGCGTGACCCCGACGACCAGACCGAGACCGTGCTGGCGGCCGAGCGGCTCGGCTACGACGCGGTCTTCACCGCGGAGGCCTACGGCTCGGACGCCTTCACCCCGCTGACCTGGTACGCCGCCCGTACGTCCCGGATCAAACTGGGCACCGCCGTGGTCCAGATGTCGGCCCGCACCCCGGCCGCGACCGCGATGCACGCGCTGACCCTCGACGCCCTGTCCGGGGGCCGGGTGATCCTCGGGCTGGGCGCGTCCGGGCCGCAGGTGGTGGAGGGCTGGTACGGCGTGCCGTTCCCCAAGCCGCTCGCGCGCACCCGCGAGTACCTCGACATCGTCCGCCAGGTGTGGCGCCGCGAGGGCCCGGTGACGAACGAGGGCCCGCACTATCCGCTGCCCTACCCGGGTGGCGCGGGCCTCGGCAAGCCGCTCAAGTCGATCGTGCATCCCGTCCGGCCGGAGATCCCGATCTATCTGGGCGCCGAGGGGCCGAAGAACATCGCGCTGGCGACCACGAACACCCAGGGCTGGCTGCCGCTGTTCGTGGACCCCCAGCAGATCGACACGCTCTTCGGCGAGTCGCTGGCCGGCCGGCCGGACGACTTCGAGATCGCCGCGACCGTCACCACCATCGTGACCGACGACCTCGACGCCGCCCTGGAGTTCGCCAAGATCCCGCTCGCGTTCTACATCGGCGGGATGGGCGCGCGCGACCACAACTTCCACCTCGACCTGATCGGCCGGCTCGGGTTCGCCGAGCAGGCCAAGCGCGTGCAGGAGCTGTTCCTGGACGGCCGGCGGCACGAGGCGATCCAGGCCGTGCCGGCCGAGCTGGCCGACTCCATCTCGCTGCTCGGCCCGATCGGCCGCATCAAGGAGCGCCTGCAGCTGTGGCGCGGCAGCCCGGTCACGACGCTCCTCATCGCGGGCGTCCGGGACGAGCCCACGCTGCGCGAGATCCGCGACCTCGTGCACGCCTGATCGCGGCCCCTGACCGCCCCGGGCCCCTCGGTCAGAAGGGGTACGGGGCGATCTCGCCGCGCATCGTGACCCACTGGGTCTCGGTGAACGCCTCGATGTTGGCGTCCGGGCCGCCGAAACGGGACCCGTTGCCCGAGGCGGCGAGGCCGCCGAACGGCACGGTGGGCTCGTCGTTCACCGTCTGGTCGTTGATGTGGACCAGCCCGGTCGGCACGGCGTCCGCGACGCGCATCGCCTCGCCCACGTCGCCGAGGATCCCCAGCGACAGGCCGTACTCGCTGTCCGCCGCCAGCGCGATCGCGTCGTCGACCGTGCGGAACGGCACGACCGGCGCGACCGGGCCGAACACCTCCTGGGCGTACGCGGGCATGTCGGGCGTCACCTCCGCCAGGACGGTCGGCCGGTAGAAGAGGCCCTCATGCGTGCCGCCCGCCGCCAGCCGCGCGCCCGCCCCGACGCTGTCGCGGACGAGCCCGTCGATCCGCTCCAGCTGTGACCGGTCGATGATGGGGCCGAGCGCCACCTGCTCGGCGGCCGGGTCGCCGACCGGCAGCTTGTCGGCCTTGTCGGCGAGCGCCGCCACGTACTCCTCGTGCAGGCTCTCGTGCACCAGCTGGCGGCCGGTGGTCATGCAGATCTGCCCCTGGTGGAGGAACGAGCCCCACGCGCCGGCCGACACCGCCTTGGCGACGTCGGCGCCGGGCAGCACGATGAGCGCGCTGTTGCCGCCGAGCTCCAGGTGGGCGCGCTTGAGCAGCCGCCCGCACGCCTCCCCGACGCGGCGGCCCGCCCGGGTGGAGCCGGTGAACGAGACGACCCGCACCTCCGGCGCCGCGATGACGGCCTCGCCCACGTCCGTCCCGCCCGGCAGCACGTGCAGCAGCCCGGCGGGCAGGCCCGCCTCCTCGAAGATCCGCGCGACGACCACCCCGCCGCAGACGGCCGTCCGCGGGTCGGGCTTGAGCAGCACCGCGTTCCCGAGGGCGAGCGCGGGCGCCACCGACCGCATCGAGAGGATCAGCGGGACGTTGAACGGGGCGATCACGGTGACGACCCCGGCCGGGCGGCGCCGGGCCAGGCTCCAGCGGGGCTGTGCGGACGGCAGCACCAGACCCTGCGGATGCGAGGCGAGGGCGGCGGCCTCGTAGCAGAGCTGCTCCGCGAAGTGCGTCTCCAGCTGCGCCTTGGGCGGGATCGACCCCGCCTCGCGGACGATCCAGCCCTCGATCTCCGCGGCGTGCTCGGCGAAGAGCCGGCCGGCGGTGCGCAGGACGGCGGCCCGCTCCTCGTAGGTGCGCGCCGCCCAGTCACGCTGCGCTTCCGCGGCCCGGGTCGCGGCGGCCGCCACGTCCGCGGCGCCGGCCCGGCCGAGCCCGCCGAGCGTGGCGCCGGTCGCCGGCTCGACGACGTCGTACGCGCCGCCCGCCGGGCCGGCCCACCCCCCGTTGAAGATCTTGCCGGTCCAGATCCCGGAGTCGAGCAGCGTCATGGTTCCTCCTCGGCGCGAGCCGGGGGCCAGGCGCGGGGTGGATGCGGGCCCCCTCGCGATCGTGGCCCCCGAAACGCCCGCACGCACGCCGGCCCTTCCGCTGAGCGGAAGAAACCACTCAAAACGGGCGGCGGAATGTACGGGGGCGCGCCGGCGCTACATCGGATGTCCACAAGACTTGATCGACAGAAGCTCCTTGGAGAGGGACACACGATGTCCAGCCCGCAGGCCGGCGCCGCCCGGTTGCTCGTTCGCGCACTGGAGGCCGAGGGCGTCGAGTACGTCTTCGGCATTCCCGGCGAGGAGAACATCCACTTCGTCGACGCGGTCAACGACTCCTCGATCCGCTACGTCCTCGTCCGCCACGAGCAGGGCGCGGCGTTCATGGCCGAGATCTACGGCCGGCTCACCGGCAAGGCGGGCGTGGCCTCCGCGACGCTCGGCCCCGGCGCGATCAACCTGCAGCTCGGCGTCGCCGACGCGACCACCAACAGCACCCCGGTCGTCGCCATCTCCGCCCAGGTCGGGCTGGACCGCATCTACAAGGAGTCGCACCAGATCGTCGACCTGGTGTCCCTCTTCCGGCCGATCACCAAGTGGGCCGAGCTGGCGCCGACCCCCGAGGCGCTGCCCGAGATGATCCGCAAGGCGTTCAAGACCGCGCAGACCGAACGTCCCGGCGCCGTCTACCTGGCGATCCCGGAGGACGTCGAAGCCGCCCAGGTGTCGCCCGACCTCAAGCCGCTCCCGCTCAACGTCGTCCGCCCGCAGGAGCCCTCACCGGCGCAGATCGCCCGCGCCGCCGACGTCATCGCCCTAGCGAGGCAGCCCATCGTGCTGGCCGGTCACGGCGCGACCCGCGCCCGGGCGAGCCAGGCGCTCATCCACTTCTCCGAACAGCTCGGGCTGCCGGTCGCCACCACGTTCAACGGCAAGGGCGTCTTCCCCGACGACCACCGCAACGCGCTCGGCGCGGTCGGGTTCATGCGCCACGACTACGTCAACTTCGGCTTCGACGAGGCGGACGTCATCATCGCGGTGGGCTACGAGCTGCAGGAGTTCGACCCGGTCAAGGTCAATCCCAAGGTCGACAAGAAGATCATCCACATTCATCGGTTCCCGGCCGAGGTGGACGACCACTACCCGGTCGAGGTGGGCATCCAGGGCGACATCTCGCGCTCGCTCCGCGCCCTCGCCGAGTCCGTCCACCGCCGCTTCGACGTCAACGGCACGGGCCGCAAGATCCGCGACCTGATGGCCGAGGAGCTCCGCCAGGGCAGGTCCGAAGACGGCTTCCCGCTCTCGCCGCGCCGCATCGTCGCCGACATCCGCGAGGCGATGGGCCGCGACGACATCGTGCTCGCGGACACGGGCGCGGTGAAGATGTGGATGGCCCGCATGTACCCGACGTACGAGCCCAACACGCTGCTGGTGTCCAACGGCCTGTCGTCGATGGGCTTCGCGGTGCCGGGCGCGCTCGCCGCCAAGCTCGCCCACCCCGACCGGCGCGTGCTGGCGGCCACCGGCGACGGCGCGTTCCTCATGAACTCCCAGGAGCTCGAGACCGCCGTCCGCGAGAACATCCCGATCACCGTCCTCATCTGGGAGGACGACGCGTACGGCCTGATCGAGTGGAAGATGGACCTGGAGATGGGCCGCAACTCGAACATCCGGTTCAACAATCCCGACTTCGTCAAGTACGCGGAGAGCTTCGGCGCCAAGGGCTATCGCGTCACGTCCGCCGCCGAACTGCTGCCCACCCTCCAGAAGGCCCTGTCCGACGACGGCGTCTCGGTCATCACGGTCCCGGTCGACTACTCCCACAACCTCCAGCTCACGAGCAAGCTGGGCGAACTCACCGACGCCCTGTGACGCGAGAGCGATGACTTTCGCGGCGCCGCCTGGTCTCCATGTCACGACCATCGATGAGGAGATCTCCATGACGACGGACCTTGGTCCCGCCACCCGGCGACTCGCCGAACTGCTCGTGACCGTGACCGATGATCAGCTCACGCTGCCGACGCCGTGTCCCGAGTACACGCTGGGAGACCTGATCGACCACATCAACGGGCTGACGCTGGCGTTCACCGTCGCCGCCGCCAAGGGCACGCTGCCCGGCGGGTCGCAGGCCCCGTCCGGCGACGCCTCGCGCCTCCCCGCCGGCTGGCGCGAGTCCCTCCCGAAGGGGCTCGCCGGGCTGGCCGAGGCGTGGCGCAAGCCGGACGCGTGGGAGGGGATGGCCCAGGCCGGCGGGGTCGACCTGCCGGGCCAGGTGGCCGGGCTGGTGGCGCTGAACGAGGTCGTCGTGCACGGCTGGGACGTCGCCCGGTCCGTCGCGCGGCCGTACGAGGCCGCGCCGGAGACGGTCGAGGCCTGCCTGAGCTTCGTGTCCCAGGCTCCCGGCGACGGCGACGGCCCGTTCGGCAAGCCCGTCGAGGTGCCCGCCGACGCCCCGCCCCTCGACCGCCTCGTCGCCCTGACCGGCCGGGACCCCCGCTGGTCCGCGGCGTGAACCAGGTCAGGGGCGGCAGATGATCTCGCCGTGGGGGACGGCGAACCAGCCGTCCTCAGCGGCGGCCCAGGCCTTCCAGCCGGCGTAGATCCGTTCGAGGTCGGTGCGGGTGGCGTGGCCTCCGGCGACGGCGTGGTCGGCGACGGAGGAGTTCAGCAGGCGGCCGCCCCATGACTCGCTCCACCACTCGCGCTCTTCCGGCGTGGAGTAGCACCAGATGGAGGCGCCGGCGGTGACGTCGGTGAAGCCCGCCTCGCGTGCCCAGGAGAGCAGGCGGCGGCCTCCGTCGGGTTCGCCGCCGTTGCCGCGCGCGGTCTTGTAGTAGATCGGCATCCACTCGTCCATGCCGGGCGGATTCGGGTGCCAGACGAAGCCGCCGAAGTCGGCGTCGCGAGCCGCCACCACGCCGCCCGGCTTGCAGACGCGTCGCATCTCGCGCAGCGCCTGCACCGGGTCGGCCACATGCTGCAGGACCTGGTGGGCGTGCACGATGTCGAACGTGTCGCTGGGGAAGCTCAGCGCGAGGACGTCCTCTACCGCGAAGTCGATGTCCACATCGCGTCTGGCGGCCTCTTGGGCCGCCTGTTCCAGCACATCCTCCGACGCGTCGATGGCGGTGACGCGGCCGGGCGCCACCCGTTCGGCCAGGTCCGCGGTGATGGTCCCGGGGCCGCAACCGACGTCCAGGACCGAGGCGCCGGCGTGCAGGTGCTCGATCAGGTAGGCCGCGGAGTTCTCCACGGTGCGCCAGGTGTGCGAGCTCAGCACCGTCTTGTGGAAGCCGTGCGTGTAGGCGGGCATCGAAGGCACCTCTCGTCGCTGTGACTGATGCCCTCTTACGATAAGCAGTCTTCTCAAAATTTGAGAACTGTGTCTTGTTATATGAGATTGCCGGATGCGGGGCTGCGGAGGAAACACGACTTTCAGGTTCGGCTCACCGGACCTCCAGGTTGACCGATCAGCCTCGGGCGGCATGAGATTCCGGCATGCCGCGCTTCGCACCGGGGTCGCCGCCGTCACCACGATCGCGGTGGTGGGCCTGACCGTGCACGAGCAGCCCGACAACGCGCCGATGGCCGCGACGCCGCGAGCGCCGGTCGCCGCACCCGCCCCGGCGATCACGCCGGCACCCGCGCCGACGCATGAGCCGACGCCGTCGGAGCGGACGCGGGTGTCGCGCGCGATCAGGAAGTATCTGGACGACCGGGCGGGACGCGTCTCGGTGGCAGTCAAGGATCTGGCCACGGGCACCACGTACTCGTACGGGAGCAAGGTCCGGACCGCGACGGCCAGCATCGTCAAGGTGGACATCCTGATGGCGCTCCTGCTCCAGGCCCAGCGCGACGAGCGTGCGCTCAGCGCCTACGAGAGGTCGCTCGCGGCCCAGATGATCCAGCACAGCGACAACGGCGCGGCTTCGACGTTGTGGAGCTCGATCGGCGGCGGGGCCGGGTTGGACAAGGCCAACCGCAAGCTCGGACTCAAGCAGACAACCGCCGGGCCTGGCGGAGCGTGGGGTTCGACCACGACGAGCGCCGCCGACCAGCTGCGGCTGCTCGGCGCGCTGACCTCGAAGAAGAGCCCGCTCTCCGCGAAGCACCGGAGTTACGTGCTGCGCCTGATGGAGGGCGTGGTGGACGAGCAGGCCTGGGGCGTCAGCGCGGCCGCGGAGCGGGACGCGACGGTCGCGCTCAAGAACGGCTGGCTGCCGCGCCAGGTGGACGGCGGGGCCTGGACCGTCAACAGCATCGGCCGGATCAGCGGCGGCGGGCACGACTGCCTGGTCGCCGTCATCTCGGCCGGCCATCCCTCGCTGCCGGCCGGGGTGGCGACGGTCGAACGCGTCGCCACCCTCGCGACGAGGGCCGTCCGCCCCCGAAAGGCGAACGGATAGGCGCCCTGCGGACAGGCGTCGCGCACACAGGCGCCGCGCACATCCGCCCTGCGGACATCCGCTGTGCGGGCGGGCGTCGTGCACACAGGTGCCGTGCGGACAAGTGCCGCGCGGGCGGGCGTTGTGCGGGGCGTTTATGCGGCCAGCGGTACGAGGTGCGGTGCGAGCGGGCGGTAGATGGGAAGGGGCTCGACCACGGCGATCGCGGCGGGCGCGGCGACGGGGATCTCAGGCTCGGCATAGGTGTTGAGCGCCAGGCTGGCGGCGGTATGCGTCAGCCACGGCTCGACGACGGTGCGCTCTGCGGGCCCGCTCAACCACGGGCGGGAGAGGTGATGGAACGTGAATGCGTTCACTGCGACGACCCCTTCCTGCTTCACCGGCGGAGCGCCGGTCGGGATACCCGGAGGTACGCACCGAACGACTCCTTGGTTCGATGTGTATTCCCCGGTGTCTCCCCGGTCACGCTGCGAACTTACGCCTCACCTCTGACATTTTTTCGAACGTGCGTTCGCTCAGAGCAGGCGATACATGATGTGGAGGCCCACGTAACCCTCGGTGGGGTGCAAGAACCCTTCCTTCAGGGTCGCCACGACCTCCATGCCGAGGGAACGCCACAGGCGTACGGCACGCTCGTTGGTCTCCACGACCGCGTTGAACTGCATCGCGCGGTAGCCCTCGGCGCGCGCCCAGTCCATGACGTGCTCCCCCAGCGCCCGGCCCACGCCCCGGCCCGCGTGCTCGGGCGCGACCATGAAGCTCGCGCTCGCGATGTGCGAGGCGGGCCCCATGTGGTTGGGGTTCATGTTGGCCGTGCCGAGCACGACGCCGCCGGCGCCGACCGCGACGACCGTCCGGCCCGGCGGCTCCTTCATCCAGAACAGGCGGGCGCGTTCCGCGTCGATGTCGCGCGGCCAGCTGAACGTGTCACCGGCAGCGACGATCTCGTGCAGGAACGGCCAGATCGCCGGCCAGTCGCCGGCCGTCGCTTCCCGGATCTCCATGCCCTCAGCATGCCCGCGCCGCCCATGCGGACGCGACGCGTTTTCCCGTCAGTCCGGGCGCGGCGCCGGGTCGGTGGTGACCGAGCGCAGCAGCGGGCGGCTCAGCGCGCCGGCGCCGATGATCCCGGCGAATCCCAGCACGACGAACGCGGCCAGCGTCAGCGCGCCCGAGGACCCGAACCCGGCGGCGAACGGCGCGGCGAAGAACAACCCCGTCAGCAACGATCCACCGCCCATGATGGCGAGCGGGATCAGGGTCTCCTGGCGCCGCGCCTTGTCGAGCACCTCCAGCGGCGTGCCCGCCAGCCGCAGCATCGCGTAGGTCTGCCGCCGGTCCAGCACGGCCGACGCGCCGGTGATGCCCGCGCTGGTGATGGCGATGAGGAACGAGACGATGAGCACGGTGAGCGCGCCCGTACGCAGGTCCGCCAGCAGGTAGAGCTCCGCTCCCGAGCCCGCCGGGGGCGTGGGGCTCACGCCGGGGACGACGCCGTGCAGCGCCGTGCGGGCCCGGTCGATCGCGGCGTCCCCGCCCGGCACCGTGATCTCCAGTGTCCGGGCACCGTCGTCGACAGCGGACTTGCCCACCGTCACCTTGGCCGGGATCCCGGCCAGCCGGTCCCTGGCCTGGTCCGCCACCGCGGTCGCCCGCGCCGCCGGAACGGTGAGCCGCATCCGGTCCTCGGCGTCGGCGCCCGGCATCGCGGCCGGGTTCATCAGCGACAGGAAGCCCGCGACGAATCCGGTGAGCGCCACTCCCGCGACGGTCCGCCAAGCGGCGCGCGGGTCGTCGACCAGGCGGCGGCCCGCCAGCAGCCGGGCGGGCCCGCGCGCAGTGCCGGCCGTGACGCGGCCGATCAGCGCGATCACCCAGGGCCCCACCAGGTTGATGGACAGGAACCCGAGTCCGAGGAAGACCACGAGGATGACGGCGCCCGTCCTGCCCATCGCCGTGAGGTTGCCGCTGACCAGCGCGAACGCGACCACGATGGCGCCGAACACGACCAGCCGGATCGCCTTCATGCCCGGCGGCGTCTCCCGCTTGGCCACGCCGAGCGGGCTGACGACGACGCGGCGCAGGCCCACGATGGCGCTGACACCGACGAGCACGGGCACCGCGACGAGGACGGCGGCCAGCGGCGGCAGGCCGGGCCACAGATCGCTCGCGAACCAGCCGCCCCCGCCGATCGTGATCCGCGTGAGCGCCGGGATCGCCGCCGCGTACAGCAGCGCCCCGGCGACGGCGCCCGCCGCCGCGGTGAGCATCGCCTCGGCCGCGGTGATCGCGACCACCTGCCCGGGCGTGGCGCCGACCAGGCGCAGCGCGGCCAGCCGCTGGTCGCGGCGGGCGACCGTGAGCCGGGCGGCGGCGCCGCCGAAGACCAGCAGCGGCACGACCATCAGCACCGAGGCGATGATCGCCAGCACCTGGTAGATCTGCGGGGTCGTCGACACCGCGCCGGTGGCGTAGTGATCGATCCGCGCCGGTGACGCGGTCGTGTCCGCGCCCATCTCGCTACCGCGCTCGACGGTCATGGCCGGATCGGCCGCTGTGCGACCGGCCACCGCCACGAGCTCACCGGGATGAACGAGCGCCGCGTCCCCGAGGATCCCCGTCGGCGCCCCGGCGGGGAACCGCTTCGCCAGCTGGTCGGCGGGCAGCTTCTTGATCAGGTCGGCGAGCGCGGGCGAGACCCAGAACTCGCCCGGCTTGGGGAACGCCTTCATCCCCGGCGGCACCGGCGGCGCCCCCTTCGCGGCCCCGCTCATGGCCGCGAGGTCGACGATCGTGATCGGCGTGCCCCGCACATAGTCGGTGTCCATCGCCTGGACGGCCGTCGCGGGGCCCGACGGCTTGGCGGGATGCCGCCAGGCGTCGGCGTCGGCGCGCTCCGAGAAGGCGTGGTTGGCGCCGACCGCGAACAGCAGCAGCCCGGTGGAGACCGCGACGGCGGCGAACGTGAGCAGCGAGCCCAGCAGGCCCCGGCGACCGCCGCCGCGCAGCAGCCGCCACGAGAGTCCGAGGGTCGTGCGCGTCACGCGGCACCGCCCGCGGGCACCAGCAGCCGCCCGTCACGGACCTCGACCGTGCGGTCGCACCAGCGCGCCACGTTGGGGTCGTGCGTCACCACGACCAGCGAGGCGTCGTTGTGCCGGGTGGCCTCGACCAGCAGCCGCATCGTCTCGTGGCCGGTGTTCTGGTCGAGGGCGCCGGTGGGCTCGTCGGCGAAGACCACCGCGGGCCGGGTCACCAGCGCGCGGGCAATCGCCACACGCTGGGCCTGGCCGCCGGACAGCTCGCCCGGCCGCCGCCCCTCCATCCCGGCGAGCCCGAGCGGCCCGAACCAGCCGCGGGCGGCGCGGACGGCCTCGCCGCGCGCGACCCCGCCGAGCATGAGCGGCAGGCCCACGTTCTCGTCGGCGGGCAGCTCCGGCAGCAGCTGGCCGAACTGGAACACGAACCCGAAGCGGGTGCGCCGCAGCTCGCTGCGGCGCCGCTCGCCGAGCGCGTCGATGCGCTGCCCGAGCAGCAGCACCTCGCCCGCGTCCGGCTTCATGATCCCGGCCAGGCAGTGCAGCAGGGTCGACTTGCCGGAGCCGGACGGGCCCATGATCGCCACGGCCTCGCCGCGGCCGACGGCGAGGTCCACCCCGCCGAGGGCGACGACCGGCCCGAACCGCTTGACCAGGCCGTGCCCGGAGAGGACGGGCTGCGAGAGGGCGGGCTGGGGGGCGACGGGCTGGGGGGCGACGGGCTGGGGGACGACGGGCTGGGGGAGGACGGGCTCGGTCACGCCGCGGCCTTCCGCTCGTCGCGGAACGACTCGGTGATCTCCTTGGCCGGCATGATCAGGCCCGCGTAGACGACGAAGACGGCGAAGAGGACGGCGATCGGGACATAGAGCAGATATATGGCGTTCATGTCTCAAGCGTGCGTTGACGGCCAGGTCAGCCGCATCGGACGCAGGGCCGGTCCTGAATCGCCCGTATCGGCCGAATGGTCGATACGGGGATCAGGCCCGGGTCGTAGCCTGCGTAACCATGAGTGACTCAGGGACCCGGCTGGACCGCGTCACGTCGGTGGGCGGCTGCCTCGTCCGCGGCACCGCCGGCGGGCTCGCGGCCCTCTTCCTGCTCTTGTGCCTTGTCGCCGTCATCAGCCAGGGCGAGGGCCAGGGCGAGAGCTCCCTCACGACGTACCTCGGGATGATCGTCATCGCCGCGGTCTGCGCCTGGGCGGCCCTGACCACCAAGTGGTTCCTGTTCTGGACCCTGACGGCCGCGGCCATGTCGATCCTTTTCACGGTGTTCGCGGCGCTGGCAGGGCCGCGGATCGACAACCCGAGCATGCTGCTGGAGTTCTGCGGGCTGCTGGTCCTGGTGGCCCGGGTGGTCTGGCGGCAGCCGCGCGAACGCCTGGTGGCGCTGACCGTCGTGATCGGCGGCGCGGCGGTGTCCATGCCGGCGCGCGGCGGCTCGGCCGTCAACCAGGTGCTCTTCACCGCGCCGCTGACCGTCATGGTGGCGGTCGCGATCGGCGCCGGGCTGTGGTTGCGGGCGATCGACGCGCGCCGGGCCCGCGCGCTGGTGGCCGCGCGCCGCGACGAACGCCTCGAACTGGCCCGCGACCTGCACGACTTCGTCGCCCATCACGTCACGGGCATCGTCGTCCAGGCGCAGGCGGCCCGGTTCATCGCCGGGTCGGGCGCGGCGCAGAGCCCGGAGCAGCTCGACACGATGTTCGCGGGCATCGAGAAGGCGGGCACCGAGGCGCTGACGTCGATGCGGCGGATGGTCGGCCTGCTGCGCGAGGCCCAGGACACGAGCGCGGACGGTGATTCCAGGACCCGCCCGGTCGGCGATCTCAGCCAGGTGGCCGAGCTCGTCGCGGGGTTCACCGACCCGCCCGCGTCCCTGGAGATCGCCGGCGAGCTGGGCGTCCTGGCGCCCGAGGTGACCACCTCGATCCACCGGATCGTCCAGGAGGCGCTGACGAACGCGCGCAAGCACGCCGCCTACGCCACGGCCGTCCAGGTCGGCATCTGCCGGACGGCGCGGGGCGTCGAGGTGACCGTGCGCGACAACGGGCGCGGGCCGTCCCAGGCGGCCCGGCGGCGGCTGCCGTCGGGCGGGTTCGGGCTGGTCGGGCTGGGTGAACGCGTCGAGGCGCTCGGCGGCCGGGTCTACGCCGGCCCCCGGCCCGAGGGCGGCTGGGAGGTCGTCGCGGTGCTCCCCGACCCCGATCACCTGCCACAATCGGGATCGTGACCATCCGCGTACTGATCGCCGACGACCAGGAGATGGTCCGGACCGGATTCCGGATGATCATCAATTCGCAGCCCGATCTGGAGGTGGTCGGCGAGGCCGCCGACGGCGCCGAGGCGGTCGAGCTCGCCCGGCGGCTGCGGCCCGACGTCTGCCTGTTCGACATCCGGATGCCCACGATGGACGGGCTGGCGGCGACCCGCCTGCTGGCCGGGCCGGACGTGGCCGAGCCGCTGCGGGTGGTCATCGTCACGACGTTCGACATGGACGAGTACGTGTACGGGGCGCTGCGCGGCGGCGCGACGGGCTTCCTGCTCAAGGACAGCGGCCCCGCCCTCCTCGTCGAGGCGGTGCGCGCGGCGGCCAATGGCGAGGCCATGGTCTCGCCCTCCATCACCGTCCGGCTCCTGAAGAACCTCGCCCGTCCCCCGGCCGCCGCGGCGGCGCGGCAGCCGGGCGAGCCGCTCACCGGACGCGAGCTGGACGTCGTGCGGCTCGTCGCGCGCGGCCGGACGAACGAGGAGATCGCCGCCGAGCTGTTCGTGTCGATCTCCACGGTCAAGACCCACCTCGGCAGCGTCCATCGCAAGCTCTCCGCGCGGAACCGCGTCGAGGTCGCCGCCTGGGCCTGGGAGTCCGGCCTTGGCCGTTAGCGGACCACGCGCGACGGCCACCGGGAGATCCGGCACGGCGCCGATGGGCACGGCTTGCTGAACGGCTTGCCCAACGGTGTCCCCGCCACCGTCCTGGTGGTGTGGATCGCCGCGGTCATCGGCTGGGGCGTGGTCGCGGGCGGGCTGGGCCGCGGGCTGTCCGGCTACCCGCGCCGGCTGGCCCTGCTGGCACACGTCCTGACCCTGCCCGGGGTGGTGCTGTTCCCGTCGATCCTGGGGTTCGGTTTCCTGTACGCCTCGATCGCGGCCGCCGCCGAATGGTGGGCGCTGATCCTGGTGACCCGGGGCCGGCCCGAACGCCTCGTTCTCCGGGGTGACCTGCGGGGTCTGGCGGCCTGGCTCGCGCTCACCGGCGGCGCCGCGACGATCGCCGCCCACATGATCCTTTGACCGGCGCCGACCAGCCGTTGGGCAACCGGCGGCAAAGCCACGTAGCATCCGAGGCAGCGGTGGGCAAAGGATCTCGGAGGTGCGGGCAATGCCGTGTGCGCTGTGCGGCGACATCATCCCGACCGAAGTCGTGCGCTGCCCGGCCTGCGGGGCCTGGGCGCGGCGCCGCGACTTCCGCGCCGTCGGCATCGCCGTGTTCATGCTGCTCGGCTTCAACGCCTTCGTCGCGCTCGGCTCCGGCATCAGCCTGCTGCGGCTGATCGACCCGCTCCACGACGCCACCCACGACACCTACGACCCCGCCACCACCGGCAAGGCGCTCAGCCCGTACGCCGACGTCTTCCTGGTCTGCGGGATCATGGCGGTGATCACGGGCCTGCTCTATCTCGGCTGGTTGTGGCGGGCCTACCGGCAGTCCGCGGGGCCGCACCGGCACCACCGGGCCTGGGTGGTCTTCGGCTGGGTCCTGCCCGTGGTCAACCTGTGGATGCCCCCGCGGCTGGTCTACGACATCTGGGTCAGCAGCGGCCGCTACCGCACCGCCGAACGGCATGTGGTCGCCGTGATCGTGGGCGGCTGGTGGGCCTGCGTGCTGCTGGGCATCGGCCTCGCCCGGATGTTCTCGGCCAGCAGCGTCAACACGCTGGCGGACGCCCGCTACTCGGTCCACCTGGGCGTGGCCGCGGCCGCCTTCCAGGCCCTCGCCGCCGCGCTCTGCATGATGAACGTCTTCCAGATCACCCGTCTCCAGGTGCGCTCCCCCGTCCTGCTCTGAACCGCCCGCGAGATCAGCCGGAGCTGCCGCCGCTGGCGTGCCAGAACCGGCCGGGCGGACGCTTGACGGCGCCGCCCGCATGGCCAATATGGGGGCCAAGCGCAGCTTGTCCTTTGGGAGGGTGGTTGGGCGGGGGCTGTGGGATGGCATAGGGGGACATCGCGAACCCGTTGGCGTAGACGATCCGGTTCGCCACCCCGGGGCCGGTCGCCGCCTCGTCCGCGGCCGCCATCAGCCGCCGCACGGCGGGCATCCCGCCCCGCCGCCACTCCTCGTACAGGCCCACCAGATCCCAGCAGGCGGTGGCGTTGAGCGTGACCGCCCGCAAGCCGGGACGCCGGACCCGGCCGCGGATCACCAGCAGCCACGAGCCGAAGACGGTCGCCGCGCAGCGATCCTGCACCGACTCGAAGAACGTGGCGTCCACCGGCCCGGTCGCGTCGTCCACGGTGGCGAAGATGACCCGCTGCCCGGACCGCACCGCCGGTGTCTGGGTGGCGACCTTGACCCCCGCCACCAGCACCTCGGCGCCCGCCCGCCGCCCGGGCAGGTCGCGGGCGCGGACGACGCCGAGCGCCGCCAGCAGCTCGTCGTAGAAGCTCAGCACATGTCGGCTCACGTCCATGCCGAGGATCGCGAGCTCCGCCTCGACCATCTCGGCCGGGGTCATCGCGGGCAGCTCCCCGGCGGGGATCTCCTCGGCGAACTCGCCGAACCCGTCGCCGTCCAGCGGCAACTGGCCCTCCATCGCCAGCGCCGCCGCTCCGCTCGCCCGGTCGAGCGCCCCCACCCGGCACAGCAGATCGCGCCGCGACACCCCGTCGCCGTGCAGGTCGTCGAAGGCGCCCGCCATGACCAGGCGTTCCGCGATGGGACGAGAGACATGGGCACGCCGCCAGAAGTCACGCAGGGAGGAGTAAGGCCGCCCGTCACGCTCCCCGACGATGCGCTCCACCTCGGCCTCGCTGATCCCCTTGACTTCGTTCAACGCCACCCTGATCCCGGAGGAACCGCAGTATTCCTCGAGGGGGGACGACCCCCCACACCCCCCGCAGCGCGAAGTGGGCGGCTCCGCCGCCGTGCAAGCGCCGCCGCAAACAGCCTCTACATGCCAGGTCTCGGCTGAGCGGTTGACGTCGAGCGGCAGGATCGGGACGCCGAAGTGCCGGGCGTCGTCGAGGATGACCCGCTTGGGATACATGCCGGGATCGTGGGTGAGCACCCCGGCATAGAAGGCCGCCGGATGGTGCCGCTTCAGCCACGCCGACTGGTAGGTGGGCAGGGCGAACGAGGCGGCGTGGGCCTTGCAGAAGCCGAACGCGCCGAACGCCGTGAGCATGCGCCACACCTTTTCGACCGTGGGCCCGTCGTAGCCGCGCGCCAGGGCCAGCTCCCGGAACCACGCCGCCACCTGCTCCTGCCCGGCCTCGGTCGCCAGGCTCCGCCGCGCCGCCTCGGCGTCGGAGAGCCCGCAGCCGGTCATGACGTCGAGCACCCGCAGCACCTGCTCGTGGAAGACCACCACGCCGAGGCTTTCCCGGAGCACCGGGATCAGGTCGGGATGCGGGTAGTCGGGCTGCCGCCGGCCGTACCGGCTCTCGAGAAACGGCCGCACCATGTCGGCGTTCACCGGCCCCGGCCGGAACAGCGAGATGTCGATCACCAGATCGGCCAGATCGCGCGGCTGCAGCTTGCCGACCAGCTCACGCTGCCCCGGCGACTCGATCTGGAAGCAGCCGAGGGTCCGGGACGAGCGGATCATCTCGTACGTGGGGCCGTCGTCGTGCGGCACGGCCTCCAGCTCGATCCGCTCGCCCGTGACGCGCGCGATCTCCGCGACCGTGTGGGCCATCGCCGACTGCATGCGGACGCCGATGACGTCGAGCTTGAGCAGCCCCATGGCCTCGACGTCCTCCTTGTCGAACTGGCTCATGGGGAACCCGAGCAGGCTCTGCTCCACGGCGGTGCGGTCGCGCAGCGTCGCGTTCGACAGCAGGACCCCGCAGGGGTGCATCGCGATGTGGCGGGGCAGCCCGTCCAGCCGCTCGGCGATCCGGAAGATCACATCGAGCTGCCCCTGGGCCAGGTTGCTCTGCCGCAGCTCCGGCAGGTCGCGCAGGGCGGCGCGGATCTGCCGGGCCCGGATGTGCGGGAACGCCTTGGCGATCGCGTCGATCTCGTGCGGCGGCAGCCCGACCGCGTTGCCGACGTCGCGGAGGGCGCTGCGGGCCCGGTAGGTCTCCATCATCGAGACGCACGCGACGCTGTCGTGACCGAAACGTTCGAAGAGCGCCCGGTAGGCCTCCAGCCGCCGCGCCGACTCCACGTCCAGGTCGATGTCCGGCAGGCCCTCGCGGCTATCGGCCAGGAACCGTTCCATCACCAGGTCGTGCCGCAGCGGGTCCAGGTCGCCGATGCCGAGCACGTAGTTGACCAGGCTGCCCGCCCCCGACCCGCGGATCGCGCAGCGGATGCCGCGCGCCCGGATCAGCGCGGCGGCCTCGGCGACCGTGAGGAAGTAGGCGGCCAGGCCCTTGCGCTTGATGATCCCCAGCTCGTGGTCGAGGCGCGCGGTGGCCTCCGGCGTCGCCAGGTCGCGCCGCACTCGCCCCGCCTCGCATCGGGCGACGAGCCGTTCGTACGGGTCGCCAGGCACGTCCGGCAGGTGGGTCCGGTCCATGCCGAGGTCGCGGGCGGGGTCGAGGACGCAGCGTGCGGCCAGCTCGCGCGTGTCGGCCAGCAACCGTTCCACCTCGCCCGCCGCGCCGGGCCCGACGGTCAGCTCGGCGACCCGGCGCATCTCGGGTTCGGACTTCAGGTAGGCGTGGCCGGTCCGATCGTCGAGATGCCGCCGGTGCAGCGGGACGAGGCGCCGCGTCACGTCCAGCACCTGCGCGACCGGATGGTCGGCGGGCCCCAGGTAGCGCACCGCGTTGCCCAGGACGGCCGGGACCCCGGCGGCGCGGGCGAGGGCGAGCATCCGGGCGGCGCGGTGGCCGGCTCCGAGATCGTGGTGGTTGACGATCTCGATGACCACCTCGGCGTGCTCCCGCCAGGCCGCGAGCCGCCGCGCGGCCAGGTCGGGCAGGCGATCGGCGATGGCCTGCCCCACGTCGGAGGCCGGCCCCAGCAAGACCACCACGCCCTCGGCGTGCGCGCCGATCAGCTCGCGGCCGGCGATCGGCTTCCCCCGCTCGCCCTGCCCGCCCGCCGGCTCCGCGGCGCCGTGGGCGGCGGTCACCAGACGGCACAACGACCGCCACCCCGCGCCGCCCACCGCCAGGACGACGGCGCGCCGCCGCCCGGGCATCGTCAGATCGGCGCCGAGGACGGGCCGGACGCCGGCGGCACGGCAGGCCCGCACATGCTTGACCGCCCCGTACAGACCGTCGCGGTCGGTCAGCGCGAGACTCTCCATGCCCAGCTCGGCCGCCCGTTCGGCCAGCGCCCGCGGCGTCGCGGCGCCGTGGCGCAGCGAGTAGGCGGAGGCGACATGCAGCTGCACGGCCGCCTCAGTCCCACACCCGGGAGAGCATCCAGTCACCGGTCGCGGTGTCGTGGCGCAGCTCGTAGACGCCGACCTCGGTCTCCGGAGACGCCTCGACCCGCCAGAACTCCCGTTCGCCGGTCGCCTCCTCGTCGGGCTGTTGCTCCCGCCACCAGTCGCGGGTGGTGACCCAGTGCTCCAGCACCCTGCGGACGGTGTAGAGCCGCCCCCTCCAGACGAACCTGACCGGACGCCCATCGGTCACCCAGACGTCCACGGGATCCCCGAATACGCGAGTCATCTGCCTCCCCCGGCCCTTAGATCATGTGATCGCCGCACGGGGGAAGGCATGCAGCCCGTTTCGAACATACGTTCGCCACGAGTCTAGGGAAGGTCACCGTCCGGAGGCAAGGCGGGGTCGCCGCGCGGGCGTCCGGAAGCGGGATTACCAGCGCGCCGGCCGGGGTTGTTCCCTGCGGATCGCCGGGCCCTCAGGTGAGGATGCGGACCAGCTGGTCGGCGACCCTGGCGACCTTGCCGACGTCGGCGATGCCGCCACCGGTCCAGAGATAGGACCAGCCCTCACCGGAAGGGGTCGCGACGACCATGACCTGCCGCCGGGTGATCGGGTGGGCGATGCCGAGCACCGACTCCTCGGGGCCGGCCAGCCGCCATCTGAGACCGCGCGCCTCGGCCTCGTACGCGAGCGCGGCGAGATGGTGCCGCCGCACTTCGGCGATTTCCCGCGCACCGACAACAGACACCACGATCAGCCGCCTCGTCAGGGGTGTGAAGCACCGGACGCTCGAGGAATCCCACAGGATCGAGCAATCCGTTTCCTGCCCCGGGGGGCCGGCCGGCCTACGTAACGTAGGGGAACTAGATGCTTACGTACCGCTTCAAAGGTGGGACCCGGCGGAAGTCCGCGCGCCGTCCGGCCGGTCGAGCCGTCCACGGACCGGCGCGCCGTGATAAGACCCCTTAAGGCGCCGATCCTGCCGAGTTCTGCTCGTCCCTTCCCCCCATGACAGGAGACCGACGATGACCGCAGCCGCCGCGAACGACGGCCGCGCGCTCTCGGGAACGCTGGACGGGCTCCGCGAGCGCAAGAAGCAGCGGACCCGGGTGGCCCTCATCGACGCCGCCCTCGACCTGTTCCTCGCCCAGGGGTACGAGGCGACCACGATCGACGAGATCGTGGCGGCGGTGGACGTCTCCCAGCGCACGTTCTTCCGCTACTTCGCCACCAAAGAGGACGTCGTGATGGACACCATGGTCCAGTACGACCAGATCCTGCTGGACGCGCTGGCCGCCCGCCCGCCCGGCGAGAAACCCCTCACCGCGCTGTTCGCCAGCCTCCGCGTCGTCCTGCAGGACATCGCGGCGAGCGGGCCGGACGAGAGCGCCCGGTTCCGCAAGATCCACCAGATCGTGGAGACGACGCCCGCCCTCGTGCACGGGCACATGGCCCGCCACAAGGAGACCGAGAAGGTGCTCGCCGGCGGCGTCGCCCGCCGGCTCGGCGTGGACCCCGAGACCGACCTGCGCCCGCTGCTGATCGTCGCGTTCTACACCGCCTCGGTGCGGGTGGCCTTCGAGGACTGCGCCCGGCACGAGATCTGGGACGCCCCCACCGTCGCGGCGCGCGTCGAGGAGAGCGTCGCGCTGGCCCACGCCACCCTCCGCGACCTGGTCTGACTCCCGATCTCGCACGGACGGCCGGAATAGGATCCACGCGGGCCGGGTTGGCCGATGTCAAAGGTGACGGACCGGAGGAGCTTCCACATGCGCGCGATCGTCGTCGAGGGCCCGGGCGGCCCGGAGGTACTGACCCCCGCCGAGCGCGAGGACCCGGTGGCCGGTCCCGGCGAGGTCCTCATCGACATCGCGGCGAGCGGCGTCAACTTCATCGACATCTACTTCCGCACCGGCGCCTACCCGCAGCCGACGCCGTACGTCCCGGGCGTCGAGGGCGCGGGCACCGTCGCGGCCGTCGGGGACGGCGTGACCGGGTTCACGGCCGGTGACCGCGTGGCGTGGTCGAACGTGCCGGGCTCGTACGCCGAGCGGGTCGCCGCCCCCGCCGACCAGATCGTCCCGGTGCCGGCCGGGGTGGGCCTGGAGGACGCGGCCGCCGCCATGCTCCAGGGCATGACCGCCCACTACCTGACCCGTTCGACCTACGAGATCAAGGCGGGCGACACGATCCTCGTGCACGCCGCCGCCGGCGGCATGGGGCTCCTGCTCACCCAGCTCGGCAAGCTCTTCGGCGCCCGCGTCATCGGCACCGTCTCCACCCCCGAGAAGGAGAAGCTCGCGCGCGACGCCGGGGCCGACGAGGTGCTCGGCTACGACGGCTTCGCCGACGAGGTGCGGCGGCTGACCGGCGGCGAGGGCGTGGACGTGGTCTATGACGGCGTCGGGGCCGCCACGTTCGACGGCAGCCTCGCCAGCGTCCGGCGCCGCGGCCTGCTCGCGCTGTACGGGGCGGCCAGCGGCAAGGTCGAGCCGTTCGACCCGCAACGCCTCAACGCCGCGGGCGCCGTCTACCTCACCCGGCCCTCCCTCGGGCACTACACGGCCACCCGGGAGGAGCTCCTCCAGCGGGCCGGCGAGGTGTACGGGTGGGTCGCGGCGGGCGAGCTGCGGCTGCACATCGGGCGCCGCTACGACCTCGCCGACGCCCGTACGGCGCACGAGGACCTGGCCGGCCGCCGTACCACCGGGAAGCTGATCCTGACGCCATAAGGGGGGCGCTAGGGTGTGCTTTCAACACGAACCCCCGCACCCTCGACGTCCCAGACCCTCCAGGATCACGATGACCACGCACGCAGGAGAGAACTTCGACTCCCTCCAGCCGGACGATCCCCGGGAGCTCGGCCCGTACCGGCTGCTCGCCCGGCTCGGCCGGGGCGGCATGGGGACGGTCCTCCTGGGCGAGGACCCGTCCGGCCGCCGTGTCGCGGTCAAGGTCATCAACCGTGAGCTGGCCGGCGAGACGGCGTTCCGGGAGCGGTTCCGGCGCGAGGTGACGGCGGCGCGCCAGGTGCGGCGGTTCTGCACCGCGCCGGTGATCGGCGCCGAGCTCGACCGGGACCCGCTGTACGTGGTCACCGAGTTCATCGAGGGGCCGAGCCTGGACCGGGCCGTCGCCGATCGCGGCGCGCTGCCCGGCTCCGACCTGGAGGGCCTCGCCGTCGGCGTCGCCACCGCGCTGGCCGCCATCCACGGCGCCGGGATCGTGCACCGCGATCTCAAGCCCGCCAACGTGCTGCTGTCCTCGACCGGCCCGCGCGTGATCGACTTCGGCATCGCGCGGGCCCTGGACGCCGCCGAGGGCCCGACCCGCACCGGGCAGCTCGTCGGCACCCCCAACTACCTGCCGCCCGAGCTGCTGCGCGGCGAGCCGATCACCCCCGCCTCCGACGTGTTCTCCTGGGGCTGCGTGGTCGGGTTCGCGGGCACCGGCAAGGCCCCGTTCACCGGCGCCACCCTGCCGGAGATCTTCTACCGGGTGGCGCACGAGGAGCCGGTGCTCGACGGGCTCGACCCCGGGCTGCGCGACCTCGTGACCGCCGCGCTCGACAAGGATCCGCGCAAGCGGCCGACCGTGCGGGAGTCGCTGGGCCGGCTGGTCGGCCACTCCGACGTCAGCCCGGCCCGGCTCGCCGAGACCGTCCAGGCGTCGTGGCACGGGCCGCAGCCCACCGGGCCCACCTGGGTCGCCCCGCCACGGACGCTGGTGGCCCCCGGCACCGAGACCACCCGCCGCGACGCGCCGCAGGGCTTCACGCCGCCACCGCCACCGTCCGTCCACCGGACGCCGCCACCGCGGCCCTCGGGCGGCGAAGGTCCGGGCAACGGTGTGCTGGACAGTGGCGTCCCGCGCAAGCCGCTGATCATCGGTGCCGCCGTCCTCGCGGGGGTCCTGGTCGCGGTCCTGGGCGTCCGGGCGCTGCTCGGCCCGGGCGGCCCGCCGGACAAGCTCGCCTCGGCGTACAGCGACACCTTCGTCAGCCCCCAGTCCGGCTGGGGCGGCGGCACCTTCACCGGCCAGTACGGCTACAAGGACGGCAGGTTCCGGATGGAGGCCGACTCGATCACGCCGTTCCGGGGCCGCTGGTCGCCCAAGGAGAGCAAGGACATGCCCTCCCGGGTGCTGGTCACGGCCATGGTCACGCTGCCCCAGGGTTCCGACGACGCCCAGGCCGGGCTCTCCTGCCGGGCGAACGACGACGGCAAGAGGCAGTACGTCTTCAAGGTCCGCAAGGACGGCAAGGGCGCGCTGCTGGTCAAGACCGCCGGCGACCAGGGCACCAAGAACCTGGCCACGCCCGACGAGGTGCCCGGGTTCAAGGGGAAGGGCGCCGCCGACAAGCTGCAGATCGCCTGCGAGGAGCAGGACAAGGGCAAGAAGGTGCGCCTGCGGCTCTGGGTCAACGGTGAGCAGGTCATCGACACGACCGACGGCGACCAGCCGCTGGCCAACGGCCGGGCCGGGCTGGACGTCACGGTCGGCGGCAACACCGCGACCAAGGCCGTCGGCGACTTCGACGACTTCGACATCTCCAAGATCGTCGACTGACGGTCACCCGGGCAGATAGCCGGTCATCCAGCGGGTGAGCTCGGCGAACACCTCGTCGCGGGCGGGCTTGGGCGACAGCACGAGATCGTGCAGGCCGCCGTCGATCCGGACGAGGGTGACGTGCCGCCCCAGCCGCGGCGCCCAGCGCGCCATGTGCGCGACGTCCAGCACCGCGTCGGCGCTCGACAGGTCGGCCACGGCGAGCTTGGGCGTGGGCCGGACGCTGCGCGCGGAGGCCATCACCAGCACCGGGACGTCGATGTCGAGCCCGGCGTGCAGGCGCAGCTGGCCGCGGCGGATGGCCGCCAGCCACGCCACCCGGACGGGGAAGCCGAGCAGCGGCTTCCAGGCCAGGTCGAAGTCCCACTCGCCGTCATGATCGCGGTGCAGGCTGCGCGTGTACCGGTCCGAGACCGCCGCGGGCAGCTTGGCCTGCGGGAACGGGCGGCGCAGCGCCCGCGCGAGCCCGGCGCCCACCTTGCGCATGACCAGCGGCTCGGCGATGTCGAGGAACGGGCTGTTGAGGAAGATCCCGTCGACCAGCCCCTCGCCCCGCACCCGGTCCGCCCAGAGGGCCGCGACCAGGCCGCCGGTCGAGTGCCCGTTGAGCAGGAGCACGTCGTGCCCGTCCTCCTCGCGGACGATCCGTACGGCCTCGTCGATCTCCGGGTAGTAGTCGGACAGGCTCTGGACGAAGTTGGGCGTCTGGTGCGGCCGCAGTGACCGACCGTACTTGCGCAGATCCAGAGCGTAGAAGTCGAAGCCGCGCTCAACGTAGAAGTCGGCCAGGTGGGCCTGGAAGAAGTAGTCGACGAACCCGTGCACGTAGAGGACGGCGCGCCGCGACGGCTCGTCCCCGGGGCACCTGCGCCGTACGAGGGTGGCCACGACCTCGCCCTCGGCGTCGTTACCGAGAGGTAGCTCGATGGCCTCGTACCCTGGTCCGAGGATGTCCTCCGTCGCTTTCATGGCGGTCAGCGTACGGGCTTCCGGAACGCGGTTGAATGGACGGGCGTCCTACTGGAAGCGGTATCTTCACAAAGCCCCAGGAATCGTGTCAGGAGCCTTTGATGTCCCCCGAGCCCTTGCGATCAGCCGACCCCACCCGGCTCGGGTCGTACCGCATCACCGCCCGGCTCGGGCGCGGCGGCATGGGGACGGTCTACCTGGGCGAGAGCGCGGACGGGCGCAAGGTCGCCGTGAAGGTGATCAACGCCGAGCTGGCCGACGACCCCGCGTTCCACGAGCGGTTCCGGCGCGAGGTCACCGCCGCCCGGCAGGTCCGCCGGTTCTCCACCGCGGCCGTCCTGGACGCCCAGCTCGACGGCGAACCGCTGTACGTGGTGACCGAGTACGTCGACGGGCCGTCGCTCGGCGAGGCCGTCGAGGAGAACGGGCCGATGCACGGCGGCGCGCTGGAGGGCCTGGCCGTCGGCATCGCGACCGCGCTCAGCTCCATCCACGGCGCCGGCATCGTGCACCGCGACCTGAAGCCGTCCAACGTCCTGCTGTCCTCGACCGGCCCGCGCGTGATCGACTTCGGCATCGCGCGCGCCCTGGACGCCGTGGACGGCCCCACCCGGACGGGCCAGTTCGTGGGCACGCCCGCCTACATCGCTCCCGAGCTCATGCGCGGCGAGGACGTCAGCCCGGCCGCCGACGTCTGGGCCTGGGCCTGCGTGGTCGCGTACGCGGGCACCGGGCGCGCGCCGTTCGCGGGCACCACCATCATGCAGACCCTCTACCGGGTGGCGAACGAACCGCCCCTGCTCGACGGCCTCGATCCCGACCTGCACGAGCTGGTGGCCGCCGCGCTCGACAAGGACCCGGCCCGCCGCCCGTCCACGCGGGACGTCCTGGCGAGCCTCGTCGGCCACGCCGACCCCAACCCCGGCCAGCTCGCGGACACGCTGCAGGCCTCCTGGCCGCAGCACGCACCGCCGCCCCAGGGCGCCGCCCGGGACGGCAGGACCCAGGCCGACATCCACATGCCGCCGACGCCCGGCCCGCCGCCCCGCCCGCCGCTCGGCCCGCCGCCGGCACCCGCCGAGCCCATGGCGGCCACGCGGGCGGCGAACTGGAGCCCGCCTCCACCGACGCTCCCGCCGCGGGCCGGCCTGCCTCCGGTCCACCACCCCCGGCGCTCGAAGCGCAAGGCGTACCTCGCGATGGCCGGCGGCACCCCCGCGGTCGTCGGCGCCCTCGTCCTGGCGATCATCCTCTCCCCCTGGGACTCCTCCAACGGTTCGTCGGACGGCTCGACACCCGATCCCGTGCGGGCCGGCGGCTCGAAGACCAGCGGTGCGCAGACGGGCGGCTCGCGGTCCGATCCGCTCAAGGCGGGCGAGGCGATCGTCGAACGCCAGCGGTTCGACGACGGCGCGCCGGGCTGGGGGACCACTCCCCCGGGCTGCGGGCAGGTGGTCGACAACGCGTTCCGCATCGGGGCCGTGCTCGCCGAGGACGGCAAGTACTGCACCGTGCCCGGGCAGCAGGTCAGGACGTCCAGCCGCTACCTGCACGACGTGAAGATCAAGCTCCAGTCCGGGCCGGCGAACAAGCGGTGGGAGGCGGGGCTGCTCCTGGCCGGCGACGGCACCCGGGGGTACGCCGTCGTGATGGGGCCGGACGGCAAGGTGAGCATCCGCAAGCAACTCCCCGGCAAGCCCGGCGACAGCCTGCGGGTCGCCGACGTCGAGGACTTCGAGGTGGACGACTTCAACCGGCTCCAGGTCCTGCTCGACCTCAGCGGGACCGGCACGACGATCAAGGTCTGGGCCAACGAGAAGCCGGCGTTCAGCTACACCGACACCAGCGCGCCGCTGAAGACGGGCAGCACCTCCCTGCTGGTGCACCGGCCCAGGATCTCCGCGCAGAACACCGACGCGACGGCGTTCTTCGACGACTTCTCGCTCTCCGAGCCCAGGGAGTAGCCCCGAGGGGGGACAGACTCCCGCTACGTCTCCCCCGACGCCGTCTTCAAGTTCCTGGTCAACTACCCGGCCCTGAAGGGCCGGGCTTGCAGCTCGTGACTGTCCCTGACGATGGGGGGCGGTGACACGGCCGCATGGGGCGTGTTGACATGCACCCACGCTCGCCGTGCGCGTGTTCGCACGTTCACGGCGGCGATGTGATCGGCCGGGCCAGCAAGCCCGCACACCCCGCAACGGAAGCCGTCCCGGCAGGGACGGTTCTTGCGAGAGACACGATTCCGCGTCCGGTGCGTTCGGCATCGGCCACCACCGTCTTGGCGATCCGGTGGTTGATGTGGGTGGCGTGCCGCGCCTCCCTGCGCGCACGTGCCTTGAGTTTGCGTTTGGCGGACTTGGTGCCCTTGGCCTGCAGCTCGGCCCGCACCTTGGCCATCCGGCGCCGGTACTTGGCCAGCGCCCGCAGCTGATCGCCTCGGTCGTGAGCCTGCTCGCCGTCGCGGCGATCTACCCGCTGCGCCGGCGCTTCGGCAGGACCCCGCCGGTCACCGGCGAGATCTCCCCGCGCCGCGGCTGAACGTGGATCTTCCCTGGCGCATCTCATGATGGTGGGAGGGAAGATGCCAACGACCCCGGTCCGGCCGAACGATCCTGAACGGCTCGGGCGCTACACCATCACCGGCAGGCTCGGACGCGGCGGGATGGGCACGGTCTATCTCGGCCTCGACGAGTCGGGCCGCCGGGTGGCCATCAAGGTCATCAACCAGGAGCTGTCCGACGACGCCGCGTTCAACGAGCGGTTCCGGCGCGAGGTGACGGCCGCGCGCCAGGTGCGGCGCTTCTGCACGGCCGCCGTCCTGGACGCGCGGCTGATCGGCGAGCCGCTGTACGTGGTGACCGAGTACGTCGACGGGCCCACGCTCGAACAGGCCATCCGTACCGAGGGCCCCATGAGCGAAGGCGCGCTGGAGGGGCTGGCCGTCAACATCGCGACCGCGCTGGGGGCCATCCACGGCGCCGGGATCGTGCACCGCGACCTGAAGCCGTCCAACGTGCTGCTGTCCTCGACCGGCCCGCGCGTGATCGACTTCGGCATCGCCCGCGCCCTGGACGCGCTCGCGGGCGGGCTGACGCGGACGGGCCAGTTCGTCGGCACCCCCTCCTACATCGCGCCCGAGCTCATGCGGGGCGGCGCGCTGACCTCGGCGGCCGACGTGTTCTCGTGGGGCTGCGTCGTGACCTACGCGGGCACCGGGCACGCCCCGTTCAGCGGCGGGACCATCCCGGAGATCATCCACCGGGTCGTCAACGAGCCCCCGGCCGTGGAGGGCCTCGATCCGGATCTGCGCGACCTCGTCGTGCGCGCCCTCGACAAGGACCCGGCCCGCCGTCCGGACGCCGCCGAGCTGGTCCGCGAGCTGACCGCCGGGCCGCCGGTGACCGCCGGGCCGCCGGTGACCGCGCCACCGGCCGCCCTCGCCGCGGAGCCGTCGACCAGCCCTGATGTCGTGCCCCCGGACTCCTTCCCCGCGCCAACGGTCGCCGCGCCGCGCCCCGAGCCGACATCGCCCACCGCACCGGCACCGCCGGGCAGCCGGAAGCATCGCCGGACGCTCGCGATCGGGGCCGCGGCACTGGTGGCGGCGCTCGCGGCCACCGCGCTGGCGATCACACAGCCGTGGCGGTCGGACGGCGGCTCGCCGTCGAACTCCGACGGCCCCCCGGCGGCGGGGGCGACCGTCGTGCGCGACGACTTCGCCGACACCTCGACGGGATGGCCGAACGGCTCGGGCGACTGCGCGGGCTACCGCGACGGCACGTTCCTCCTGGACATCCTCGCCCAGGCCGGCAGCACCGAGACGTGCACCGCGTCCACGAAGGCCACCGTGCCGCAACGCTCGCTCGTGGACGTGCGCGTGAAGCTCAACTCCGTCCAGACCACCGCCAACTGGGCGGCGGGCGTGCACCTGCTCAACACCAACGACGACCGGTACGACGTCGTGCTGCGGCCGGACGGCACGGCGCGGCTGGAGAAGCTCGTCGGCGGGCAGGGCACCGAGCTCGCCACCGCGAAGGTCCCCGGCTTCAAGGCGGGCGACTACAACCGGCTCCATGCCGAGCTGGACCTGCGCGGCGGCGCGACCCGCATCGCCGCCTGGGTGAACGGGCGCAAGGCCTTCGAACGCACCGACAACGCCAAGCCGCTCCGTCAGGGCACGACCGGGCTGGTCCTCTTCGACGCCGGTGCCAAGGAACGCGTCGCCGCCACGTTCGACGACTTCACGCTCAGCCAGGTCGGCGGATAGTCACCCGCCCGATCAGTCACCCGCCCGCTTCGAGGTCGCCTTCCAGCTGGAGGTAGGTCTCCCGGAGACGGTCGAGGACGCCCGGATCCGGCTCGGCCCAGAGCGCGCGGTCGGCGGCCTCCAGGAGCCGTTCGGTGATCCCGCGGAGCGCCCACGGGTTGGACTGCTCCATGAACGCGCGGGTCTCTTCGTCGAAGACGTACTCCTTGGCGAGCGACTCGTACATCCAGTCGTCCACCACCCCGGCGGTCGCGTCGTACCCGAACAGGTAGTCCACGGTCGCGGCGAGCTCGAACGCGCCCTTGTAGCCGTGCCGCCGCATCGCCGCGATCCAGCGCGGGTTGACCACCCGGGCACGGAAGACCCGGTGGGTCTCCTCGGCCAGCGTGCGGGTCCGCACCTGCTCGGGAAGCGCCGAATCCCCTACGTACGCGGCCGGGTCACGGCCGGTCAGCGTACGGACCATGGCCACCATGCCGCCGTGGTATTGGAAGTAGTCGTCGGAGTCGACGATGTCGTGCTCGCGGGTGTCCTGGTTCTTGGCGGCGACCGAGATGCGCCGGAACGAGGCCTCCATGTCCGGCCGCGCCTCCCGCCCGTCGAGCCCGCGCCCGTAGGCGTAGCCGCCCCATACCGCGTAGACCTCGGCGAGGTCGCGGTCGTCGCGCCAGTTCCGGGCGTCGATCAGCGGCAGCAGGCCCGCGCCGTACGCGCCCGGCTTGGAGCCGAAGATCCGCGTGGTGGCGCGCCGCCAGTCGCCGTGCGCCGCCCGGTCCTCCAGGGCGTGCCTCCGCAGGAAGTTGCGGTCGGCAGGCTCGTCCAGCTCGGCGACGGCCCGGATCGCGTCGTCGATGAGCCCGATGACGTGCGGGAACGCGTCGCGGAAGAACCCGGAGATCCGCAATGTCACGTCGATGCGCGGCCGCCCCAGCTCGTCCGGCGGCAGGATCTCGAAGCCCGTCACCCGCCGCGACGCGTCGTCCCACACCGGCCGGCAGCCGATGAGCGCCAGCACCTCCGCGATGTCGTCGCCCTGCGTGCGCATCGCCGACGTGCCCCAGACCGTCAGCCCGACGCTCGACGGGTAGTCGCCCATGTCGGCCAGGTGCCGTTCGATGAGCGAGTCGGCGAGCGCGACGCCCACGTCCCAGGAGTTGCGCGACGGGATCGCCTTGGGGTCGACCGAGTAGAAGTTGCGTCCAGTCGGCAGCACGTTCACCAGGCCGCGCGTCGGCGAGCCCGACGGCCCGGCCGGCACGTACCCGCCGTCCAGGGCATGCAGCACGGCCCCGATCTCGTCGTCCGTCGCGTTCAGCCGCGGCACGACCTCCACCGCGCCGAACTCCAGCAACCTCAGGACGTCAGGCACCTCGCGGCCGAGCACCTCCGCACAGACCGCCTTGGCCTCCGCCAGGTCCCAGCCGCACCGCTCCATCCCCTCGACGAGCCGGCGCGCCACCGCCTCCAACAGGTCGACGGCATCCGAGGCCGTACGAGCGGGACCGTCGGCGAGCTCCGTCAGCCCGCCAGGATCTACCTCCGCCCCAGGGTTCGCGAGGAGGACCTTCTCGTCCAGGCCGTGCATCCCAGCGAGGACGGCACGCAAACCCGGCAGCGCCCCCGCGACACCACCCCACACCTGCGAGGCGCGCAGCACGGCCAGGACCAGGTTGACCCGCGCCTCGCCCGCCGGCGCCTGGCCGAGAATGTGCAGGCCGTCGCGGATCTGCACGTCCTTGATCTCGCACAGGTAGCCGTCGAGGTGCATGACGAAGTCGTCGAACTCGTCTTCGCCCGGCATGTCCTCCTGATGGAGGTCGTGATGCAGCTGGGCGGCCTGGATCAGCGTCCAGATCTGCGCCCGCACCGTCGGCAGCTTGGCGGGGTCGAGGTCCTTGACTGTCGCGTACTCGTCGAGGAGCTGCTCCAGCTTGGCCAGATCACCATAGGTGTCGGCACGCGCCATCGGCGGCACCAGGTGATCGACGACCGTGGCGTGCCCGCGCCGCTTGGCCTGCGTCCCCTCACCCGGGTCGTTCACGATGAACGGGTAGACCAGCGGCAGATCGCCCAGCACACCGTCGGGCGCGCATCCGCCCGACAGCCCGAGCCCCTTGCCCGGCAGCCACTCCAGCGTGCCGTGCTTGCCCAGGTGCACGACGGCGTCCGCGCCGAACTCCCGGTCCAGCCACCGGTAGGCCGCCAGATAGTGGTGCGACGGCGGCAGATCGGGATCGTGGTAGATCGCGATCGGATTCTCGCCGAAGCCCCGCGGCGGCTGGATCATCAAGACGACGTTCCCGAACCTGAGAGAGGCTAGGACGATGTCGTCGCCGTCCACGTAGAGCTCGCCGGGCGGGTCGCCCCAGTGCCGCCGCACCCCCTCCCGCAAGGACTCCGGCACCTCCGCGAACCACGCCTCGTACGCCGCCAGCGAGGTGCGCGCCGGGGCCTGCCGCAACTGGTCCTCGGTGAGCCACTCCACATCGTGCCCACCGGCCGCGATCAGCGCATGGATCAGCGCGTCCCCGTTGTCGGCGTCGGCCCACAGAGAGGCGTCGTCGCCCAGCCGGTATCCCGCCTCCGCCATCTGCCGCAACATCCGTACGGCGGAGGTGGGCGTGTCGAGCCCGACCGCGTTGCCGACGCGGGAGTGCTTGGTCGGGTAGGACGACAGCACCAGCGCGACCTTCTTCTCCGCGTTCGGGACATGCCGCAGCCGCGCGTGCCGGACGGCGATCCCCGCCACCCGCGCCGCCCGTTCGGGATCCGCCACGTACACGGGGATCCCGTCGCGCCCCTCCTCCTTGAACGAGAACGGCACCGAGATCAGCCGCCCGTCGAACTCGGGGATCGCGACCTGCATGGCCGCGTCCATCGGCGACAGCGCCGCGTCCGACTCCTCCCAGGCCGCCCGCGAAGAGGTCAGGCACAGCCCCTGGATCACCGGGACGTCCAGGCCGGCGAGCGCTCCCGCGTCCCACCCGTCCTCCGCCGACCCGCCCGCCGCCAGCACGGTGGTGATCAGCGCGTCCGCCCCGCCCAGCAGTTCCAGCAGGCCTTCGTCCACACCCCGCAACGATCCGCAGAAGACGGGCAGCGCGTTCGCCCCGTGCGCCTCGATCTGCTCGCACAACGAGTCGATGAACGCCGTATTGCCCGACAGCTCATGGGCCCGGTAGAAGACAACGCCGACGGTGGGCCGCCCAGACTCCACCCCGTAACGCCCGTGAACCCCGTACGACGGCATGGAGACCGGCGGCGCGAACCCCTCACCCGTCAAAAGCACCGTGTCGGACAGGAAACGTGCCAGCTCCCGCAGGTTGGCGACCCCGCCCTCCCGCAGGTAATCCAGGGCCTCCGCCGCCACCCCCGCCGGAACGGTCGACAACGCCATCAACTCAGCGTCCGGGTCGGCCTCGCCCCCGAGGAAGACGACCGGCAGCCCACTGCCACGCAGCCGTTCCACGCCCTCCGGCCAGGTCTTGCGCCCGCCCAGCAACCGGACGACCACCAGATCGACGCCCTCCAGATCGGGCTCGTCGACCCGCACCGGATTGGCGGTCGCGAACCCCGCGTCGGCCGCGGCGAGGAGCTCGGTGTCGGCGGTGGACAGCAGCAGGGCACGCATCGGCAAGCCTCCTCCGGGGTCCGCGCCCCGGCTAGGGGAAGGTACGCGCCGGCCGGGAGTCTCCTGGCTCCCGGATCACCACCGCGCCCCCGGCCTTCCAGCGTCACCGCCGTGGCCGTGCGTGGGGGCGGGCTCCCCGGTCACAGTTGCGGGACAGCCCCGGATTTGGCGGAGCCGAACAAAGTCGGCACGGCCGCACCGGGTTCCTCCCTCACCGTCGCGCGCTCAGTCTACGTCGGCGAGGGTCGGTACGCGGCGGCCGCGCAGGCCCGGGATCCAGCGGGGGAACGTCTCGCCCCACGTGGCGACCAGCCCGACCGCGGTGAACGCCAGGAGTTCCGAGACGAGCGAGAGCAGCACCACGTACACCTCGCCGGGCAGCCACGACGGAAGGTCTCCGTCGCCCTGGTCGCCCTCGCCGATCGGCAGGTGGAAGGTGCCGATGGCGATCCGCCAGACGCTGGACGGGAGGACGGTGAGGGGCACGGCCAGCGCGGCGGTCCAGGCCCAGTTCGGTACGCCGTCGGCGCGGACGTGGGCGGCGGCCCAGGCGGAACGGAGCCGGCCCGGAGCAGGTGTTTCGGTCATGCCCACCACGATCGTCGGCCCGCGCGGTGAGATGATCACCCGCGCGGGCCGGTGCGTTCCCCCGTGCGGGTGAACGGGCGTGTGGCGGTCCAGAGGCGGGTGCCGCCGCGGCGGTCGAGCCGGCGCAGGAACGACAGGACCCCTGCGGTGCCCGTGCCCCAGGTGAAGCCCTGGGTGTCGAGATCGTTCCCGGGGAAGATCGGCTTTCCGGCCGGTCCTCCACTGCGGACGAGCATCAACTCGGCGATCTCTTCCGCACTCTGCCAGTACGCGTCGTTCCCGGTCGTCATGGCGGTGTCGATGAGCGCCTCGCCCATCCCTGCCAGCCCGCAGCACTGCGAGGTCACCCAGGCTCCGGGCGCGACCGTGAGGCAGGCGCGGGCGCCGCGTTCGGCGAGCGACAGGTACGTCTCGTCGTCGTACGCGCGGGCCGCGTGGAGCAGGGCGCTGACGATCCCCGACATTCCCTGGCACCAGGACGCGCCCATCGGGCGGGCCTCCGGGCCGTCCAGGTCGCCGATCAGCGAAGCGGCCGCCTTGGCGAGCGCGGCGAAACGTTCCTCGGCCGCCGTTCCGGCCGCGACGTCGCCGGTGGCCTCGTGGTAGGCGAGCAGGAAGTCGGCAACGCCCGCCGCGCCGTGGGCGAACGCGGTGTCCACGGCGACGCCGGATCCGGGCTGCTCGATCGCCACCGATTCGTCGGGCTCGGCCACCTCCCCGGCGATCAGCCGCCGGGCGCACTCGGCGGCCAGGTCCAGATGGGCGGGATCGTCGGGGACCTGGGCAGCGAGGACCAGGTGGCCGGTGCCGATGCCCGCGAGCCCGTGCGCCTGATCGGCGCGTTCGTTCCCGGTCAGCCGGACGGGCGCCACGGCGGCCACCTGGCTCGCGGCCAGGAAGATCGCCGTGCCGGTGCGGCCGAAGTAGAGGGCCGCGGGAAGGGCGGCGGGCGGCGTGTTCTCCACCGTCCAGCGGGCGAGGTCGGCGCCGATCGCCTGGCCTTCCGCGTGCTGGAGCAGCTCCATGCCGACCCCCGCCGTGCCCGCGTACACGTTGGTGACGGGCGGGCTCGACCGGCGCTCGGCCGGGGTGTCCATCGTCTTTTCCGCGAAGAGCACGCACTCGCGGGTGGTGTGCTTGAGGACGGCCGCCAGCAGGCTCCCGGTCAGCCTCGGCGGGCTCGGCCGCGGCGTCGATGCCGGTGGCTCTGATCGAACGTGGTGACCGGCGCGGATGTCGGCGGCGGCCTGCGTGCGTTCCGCCGGATCCAGGCTGAGCAGCCGGGGCAGGAGGCCGATCGTGCCGGTCTCGACGCCGGGGAACATCCGGTCCAGGCAGTGCAGGGTCCGCTCGACGCCGCGCTCCGGATCGGGGTCGATGATGACCGGGTTCATGCCCGTGGCCGCGAAGAAGAGGGTGGCTCCCAGCGAGAAGTGGTCGTCGGCAGGCGTCGACGGACGATCCGTCCGCTGGTCCGGAACGGAGTAGCCGCGGCTCCACCCGTACAGCTGGAGTCCCTCGTACCGGCCGGTGCCGAAGTCGATCAGCGTGCAGCGGCCGTCCTCGTCGAACGTCCCGCCCTCCTCGCCGAACACGACGTTCTTGGGCGACAGGTCCCGGACGACCACGCCGCGCGCGTGCACGTCGTCCAGCACGGTCAGCAACCGGGTCGCCAGCGCGCCCAGATCACGGTGCGGTGGCGTGCCGGGCGCCTGGGAGAACGTGCCGTGCTCGCCCACATGGCGGTTGAGGTCGGTCGTGCCCGCGTCGGTCATGACCAGGAACTCGTCCTCGCCGTGCCGGAAGTGGTCGATCGCCTCCGGCACGCCGGCCACCCCGGCCAGCGCCCGCAGGATCCGCAGCTCGTTGCGCAGATACATCCGCAGGTCGGTGCCGTCGGGCCCCTCGCCCACGTAGGCGCGGGCCTCCTTGACCACGACCGGGCGCCCGTCCGGCGCGGCGGCCCGGTAGACGTTCCCGCGCGGCCCGCGCATGACGCCCGTCGTGACGCGATAGCGCCCGCCGATCAGCCGCGCCCGGTCCGTCACCGCCGCCGTGCCGCTCGCCGTGCGGCCGGATGCGGGCTCGTTCGTCGCCGGCGGGTCGGGGCGGAACGGGTCGGTGGCCCAGGGCGGGCAGCTGTACTCGTTGCCGGCGGCGCCCGGCAGGCGCTCGCCATCGGGTCCGACGACGACCAGCTCGAAGTCGCCGTTGTCGTCCACCTTGTACTGCGGGGCGAACGGCGCGTAGCGGTAGTAGACGGGGGCGTCGGGACGGACGCGCCGGTCGCTGACGACGCGCGGGGCGGCCAGGCCGGTGAGCGCGGCGGCGAGGGCGTGGCCGAGCTCGGCGACCGAGCTCTGGGGCGGATAGACGGTGATGGCCTTGCCGACCGCGCCCGCGTCGAGGTCGCCGGAGTTGAGCTCCCGGAGCAGGTCCGCGGACCGGGCCACCTTGAAGTCGCAGGACGTGGCGAGCAGGAGGGGAAGTGCCCGTTCGAGGGTGTCGCGGAGGGTGCCGGGACGCGCGGAGACGTGCAGTTTCCAGCCCTGGAGGGGAAGCTCGAAGCCCGGGTCGTGCACACCGATCCAGGTGTCGTCCGACTCTATTTCCCTACCGTTCTTGTCGGCTATCCGGGTGAGCAGGTCAAGGACGGAAGTATCCAATGTGTTTCCCTCGGTCGCGGCGAACGCGGCGAACGCGGTACGGGCACCGCGAATGGCGAGGAAAGGCCATCGAAGCACGTCGATGGCCTTTCCCGACGCATGCTTCAACACGGCCGAGCCATTACCGGGAGCTAGGCCGAGGCGTGCGTTATCGCCTGATCAGACGATGGAGGGACAGCAGGGGTAGCGCGTGCACACCGTGCGCTTGCAGGTGTTCACGCAGGCCTGCGGGCCGTGGAGCAGCTCCATGAGCTCCATCTCGAAGTCGACGTCGAGGCTCTCCGGGTCGAGGACACCGGCGTCTCTGGGCTCCAGGGCGAGCACGGACATGGGGGCTCCTTCCTTGACCGCCGTTCCGGCGGCCGCTTGGGGATCTGAGCCGGGGAGCGCGCCTTGTAAGCGCCGTTTCCCGCGTCGGACCACTGCCGGAGCCGCACTCGGGCGACCACCGGAGATGATCAAACGGACGCATTATGAGCAGACGATGACCGGGCTGTCCAGACATCGGTTCACCGGCTGTCAGATACCGTCCGGACATCCGGGAAAATCTGGAGTCAGGCGTTTACAGCCCACCGAACTTGATCTACATTTGGCCGGGTGATTCCGGACTCGGCAGACTCTTCGGCTGACCGGTCCGGACTCGAAATCACCTATTGGGAAAGCCACGACGAAGAATTGCTCGCGACCGGACTCGGCACGATGGTCCGGCGGCTCCCGGCACTCGCGATGGCGGCGGGCGGGCTGGCGTGGCGGGCGAATCCCCGGGACACCGCGATCGCGCTGGGCGGCAACCTGCTGGCGGGCTTCTTCACCGCGTTCGGCCTGCTCGCGACGTCCGACGTGCTCGCCTCGCTGTTCGCCGCCGGGCCGACGCCCGACCGGGTGCGCGACGCGGTGCCCGGCCTGGTCGTGGTCATGGCGGCGGCCGCGCTGCGCGGCGTCCTGCTGGCCGCCGCGCGGTGGGCCCAGGCACGGCTCAAGCCGCAGGTCGAACGGCACGCCGAGCGGCGGTTGTTCGAGCTCACCACGCGGGTGGAGCTGACGGCGTTCGACGACCACGACTTCCACAACGGCATGCGCCGGGCCCGCGACAACGGAGTGCCCGACACCGCGACCGTCGTGGAGACCACGATCAGCGTGCTCACCGGCGCGGTCGGCGTGGCGGCCCCGGCGGTCGCGCTCGGCCTCCTGCATCCGCTGCTGATGCCGTTGCTGCTGGTCACCGCCCTGCCGGCGGGCTGGGCGGCGGTACGGACGGCGCGGATGCGCTACCAGGCGTTCTACCGGCTCTCGGCGGCCCGCAGGCGCAAGTTCATGCTGTCGGACCTGATGGCCGAGCGGCAGCCCGCCGCCGAGGTCCGCGCGTTCACCCTGCGGGAGTTCCTGCTCGGCGAGTACGACCGGGTCGCCGATCTCGAACAGGACGTCCAGCTCGACGTCGCCCGGCGGCAGGCCGGCGCGGAGGCCGCCGGCGACCTGCTGACCGGCGTCGCGACGGCCGCCGTCTACTGCGCGCTCGGCGGGCTCCTCGCGGCCGGCGTCATCCCGCTGGCCGTGGCGGGCGCCGCCGTGCTGGCGATCAGGACCGGCCAGGCGTCGCTCACCACGATGATCCAGAACATGAACCGGCTGTACGAGTCGGGCCTCTACTTCGGCGACTACCTGGCCTTCTGCGACCTCGCGGCCACCCGCATCCCGCCCTCTCCCACCGCCGTCGCGCCGCCCGAGGGCTTCACCCGGCTGACCGCCGACCGCGTCTCGTTCACCTATCCGGGCGCGGACCGGCCCGCCCTGACGGAGGTCAGCGCCACCGTCGAACGGGGCGAGGTCGTCGCGCTCGTCGGCGAGAACGGCTCGGGCAAGACGACGCTGGCCAAGCTGCTCGCCGGGCTCTACCACCCCGATTCCGGGACGGTCCGCTGGGACGGCGCCGACCTCGCCACGATCGACGGCGACGCGCTGCGCGAGCGGATCTCCGTGATCGCCCAGGACCACACGCGCTGGCCGCTCACGGTGCGGGAGAACATCGTCATGGGGCGGCCGCTCGACGAGGAACGGCTCGTCCACGCCGCCGCCGCGGCGGGCGCCGACCGGGTGATCGACGAGCTCGGCCAGGGGTACGACGCGCTGCTCGACCGCCGGTTCCGGGGCGGCCACGATCTGTCGGGCGGGCAGTGGCAGCGCATCGCGGCGGCCCGCGGCTTCTACCGGGACGCCACGCTGGTCATCTTCGACGAGCCGACGTCGGCGCTGGACGCGCGCGCCGAGCACGCGCTCTTCGACCGGATCCGGCGGCACGCGCACGGCCGCACGGTCGTCCTCATCACGCACCGGCTCGCCAGCGTGCGGTTCGCCGACCGGATCTACGTCCTCGACCACGGCCGGGTCGCCGAGCACGGCACCCACACCGAACTGCTGGCGAGCGGCGGCCTGTACGCCGACCTCTACGAACTCCAGGCCTCGGCCTACCAGAACGCCCCGCAGGAGGCGCTGTGATCGGGTGTGCGGTGGCGGGGCTCGCGGCGGCGGCCTATCCCGCGCTGATCGGCGTGCTGCTGGTCGCCATGGCGGGCAAGGTCCGCGACGTACGGAAGTTCGCCGCGACGATCGGCGGCTACCGCATCATGCCCGGCCGCCTGACCATGTCCGCCGCCGTCGCCGTGCTGGCCACCGAGCTGATCGCCGCCGGGCTCCTGGCCGCGCCCGGCACCCGGCGGTGGGGCGCGCTCCTCGCGACGGCCCTCTTCGCCGCCTTCCTGGGCGCGATGGTGTCGGTCCTGCGGCGCGGCCTGCGGGTCGACTGCGGCTGCTTCGGCTCCGTCAGGCGCTCGAACCCGGTGAGCCGCCGCACCGTGGCCCGGACGAGCCTGTTCCTGATCCTCGCCGTGACGACGATGGCCGCTCCGCCCGCCACGTTCTCGGTCGTCCATCTCGTCCTGTCGGCGCTCGACCTGTGCCTCCTCGGGGCGTTCTACCTCTGTCTCCTCGCGGTGGTCGCCCGCTTGCGCGGCCGCCCCGTTCCGCCGGAGTCCCCGCCGCCCGCCGGCCCGCGTCCCGGCGCGCGGTTCACGGTGACGGCCGCTCCCCTGCGGCGCGCCGGTGACACGAGGCCGACGCTGTACGCGCTGATCTCGCCGGACTGCGGCACCTGCACCGCCATGCTGCCCGCGTTCTCGGCGGCGGCCCCGGCCACGCGCGTCGTCCTGGTGAGCGCCGCCGGGGAACGGCCGGTGCGCGAGCACCTGGCCGCCCACGGCGTCGCGGACCTTCCGCTGGCGATCGACCCGGACGTCTACGAGGCCAACGACATCGCGTGGCCGCCGTTCGTGGTCATCACCGACGTGGAGGGCACGGTCCTGGCAGCGGGCGGCGCCGATACCCCGCAGCGTCTCGACTCGCTCCTCCGCCGCGTCACTTCTTATAGGGGACGAGTTTTTCCCGGAGCTCCCGCATAGTCCCGACCAGCAACTGCTTGAGGAGCTCGCGGCTCTCGGGGTTCGCGCCCGTGTACCGGTCGATGTCGATGATCTGCTTCTTCGTGGCGGTCACCGAGTTGAGCTGGTGGTCCAGCTTGATGTCGCCCATCCAGGGGCTGCGGAACAGGTTCGCCATGTCGGTCTTGAACATGTGGACGAGGTCGTCCGGGTCGGCGATGTAGTTCTTGACCTCGGCGACGAACGTGAGGGTCGCCTTGCTGCCGATCACGGCCTGCTGGAGCACGCTGTCACCGGTCTTGCGGTCGAGGACGATCGTCAGGCTGTGCAGCACGCCGTCCTGGACCGGCTTGAACTTCACGTACTGGAGGTCGGTACCGGCGTGGAAGCCGATGGTGGGACACCCCTGGTAGGCGAGGATGAACACCATCTCGCCCATGAGGACCTCGTCCTTGCTCTCACGGGCCTCGGCGCTGTTCTTGAACTTCGAGATGAGCTGCAACATCGAGTGATCCCCTCAGGACGAGACGGTGGCGGAGATACGGCCGCGCAGGTACTTGGCCAGGGCCTGCCGGACGGCCGCCAGATGTCGCTGCAGCACCGGATACTTGATCGTGTACTGGTCCGCGAAGTAGGGCGCCAGATCCAGCAGCAGCTCGACCTGCACGTACACGTAGCTCGTGGTGAGGTCGGCGTCCACCGTCATCACGCCGGGCTCGCCGACGTCCAGGAAGCCGCTCTTGATCTCGGACTTGAGCGCCTGCCAGACCGTGCGCGCGTCCTGGACCTGCTCGCCGTAGCCCATCTGCACCGACGCGTAGTGGCCGAGCGTCTTCGCCGCCAGCACGTCGCCCGTCAGATGGGTCAGCCGGAAGAGCAGCCGCTGCCTGGTCGGCGGGTGCTCGAACCGCAGATGGTGATGGTTGCCGTCGGAATTGAGGTCGATGAGCACGTTGCCCTCGGCGACCATCGCGGTCACGACGGCGCCGACGAGGAGATCGTCGACCTCCCGCGCGAACCGCTGCTCGTCGAACCGCTGCCAGCTGCGTTTCACCAGCTGCCCGTAGACCTGGTCAAGCTCTTCGCTCACGAACGCCCCTTTTGAGTGCGATATGTCCGATCGGGCACCCTATCGAGGCATGATCGGGCAACGGCCCGAGTTCCCGGGACTTTGGCCGCCTTGCGCCAACCATAGGAGGAGGGGCTTGCGCGGAGCTTGCGCAGGCTCGCGTCAGTCCTTGCGGCCGGTGGTGGCGACCGTGACGCCCACCAGGAAGCCCTGCCCGACGGCCCACCGCCGTCCGCCGTCGGGGCTCGTCTCGGCGAGGGCCTCGGTGAGCGAGCCATGCTCCCGGATGGCCTGGACGCCGAGGTAGACGATGTACGCCGCCCCGATGAGCTTCAGCGCGGTGAACACCGCCACCGACCGTTCGACGATCGAGCCGACGCCGAGGCCCACCGTGCCGATCAGCGCTCCCACCCAGAGCAGCGAGGTGAGGCCGAGCCCAGTGCGCTGAGCAGAACGTAGGTGCTCGGCATCAGAGCACGGTCGGCGAAGCGGCCGCGATCGGGCCGCCGATGAGCATGCCCAGGCCGAGCAGCGTGATGACGAGGGGCACCGCGCCCTTGGAGAAGCCGGTGACGTCGGTCAGCAGCGGCGCGACGTAGGTGACGACGGCCAGGAACGGCGCCCAGCCGAGCGCGGTCATGACCGGCGCCCCCACGACCACGCCGAAGGCATAGCCCGAGACGAGCAGCCCCGCGGTCGGGATCGAGGTGCCGAAATCGGCCGCGAGTTCGGAGAGCAGCCCGGCGATGATGAACTCGGTCGTGCCGATGCCGAAGGCGCCGAGCGCCGGCGCCGGCAGGGCGAGGGGCATGGGATCTCCTGGGGTAAAGTCGTCAGCGTGAACAGGTAATCGGCGCATGCATTAGTTGCACGCGCTCGCTACTTGCACACGCCGACTATATGACTGTGCAACTAAATCGGCAAGGGGCGTGAGCCATGTCACCGTCTGACGCCGTGGAGGCCCGGGCACAGGGCTGGCGCACGCTCGCCGCCCTCCAGCACCGCATCGAGACCCGGATCGAGAAGGCGCTCCAGGCCGGGCACGGCCTGAGCGTCAACGAGTTCTGCGCCCTGCACCACCTGTCCGGCCCGGACGGCCCGTCCACGCGCATGCAGCAGCTCGCCGACATGCTCGTGCTCAGCCAGAGCGCCACCACCCGGCTCGTGACCCGGCTGGAGGAGCGCGGCCTCATCAGCCGCGTCCTCTCCGCGGAGGACCGGCGCGGCATCTACGCCCAGGCGACCGAGAGCGGCCGCAAGCTGCACGACGAGGCTGCCCCCACGCACAACGCCGCGCTGGACGCGGCACTGGCCGAGGCGTCCGGCCTGCCGGAGCTGATCCCGCTGGTGCGCGCCCTGGAGACCCTGAGCGGCCTCAAGGTCTGACGGTCAGGGGCTCACGGTCAGGGACTAGCGTGCACGGTCCTGGCCGCCGGCCAGGCGACGGCCCGGCTCCCCCGGCAACCCCGCCCAGCCGTCCGGCGGCGACTGACCGACGCCGAGCTTCCGGAACGCGTGGAGCGTCCGCGGGTCCTGCGCGTCCAGCCAGTCCACGAGCTGCCGGAACGAGACGCACCGCACCTCCTTCTTCGTGCAGACGGCCCGCATCACGTCCTCGACGACGTCCATGTAGATGCCGCCGTTCCACTGCTCGAAGTGGTTGCCCAGGATCATCGGAGCGCGGTTGCCGGAGTAGGCGCGTGCGAAACCGCTCATGAGCCCGGCCCGCATCTGGCGCTTCCAGCGGGGCCGCTTCGCGGCCGGGCCCTGGTAGCTCGTCGACTGGTTGGCCAGGAAGTTGTAATCCATCGAGAGGACCTCATAGCTCTGCCCCGGCATCGGGATCTCCTGGAGCGGAAGATTCCACAGCCCGTACCTCTTGCGCGGCCAGACCTGCACGCCGTTGCCGCTGGAGTCGTACCGGAAGCCCATCGACCGGCCCGCCTTGAGGACGTTCGTCCGGCCCTCCAGGCAGGGCGTGCGACCACCGATCAGCTCTTTGTCGTAGTCGAACGGCAGCGGCCGTGCCGTAGTCCAGCCTGTGGTGGTCCGCCAGTGCTGCACGAACCACTTGGCCTGGGTGATCTCCGACCGCCACTGCGCCGGCGACCACGAGCCGACGCCGGTGGGGCCGCAGAAGTGCCCGTTGAAGTGCGTGGCGATCTCGTTGCCCTCGGCCCAGCTCTGGCGTAGCTGGACGAGCGTCCGCCTGATGCTCTTCCTGCCGAGGTAGCCGATGTCGGACGCGCCGCGAGGCTTGCCTGGCGGCCGGTAGCGCATCCGCTCGGATCGGGGCAGGAGGTAGACGCCGCTGAGGAAGAACGTCTGCGTGATGCCGAGTTCGTGCCCGAGCCGCCGGAAGCGGGAGAACAGCCTGTTGTCGTCCTCGCCCGCGCCGTCCCACGAGAAGACGACGAACTGCGGCGGGCGTTCACCCGGCGCGAGCCGCCGCGGCCGGTGAAGATTGGGCTGCCGGCCGGTGTACGCGGTGGAGCCGTCGCCGATGAGCGTTGCCTTCCGCGCTTCGACGTGCCCATGCCCGTGTCCGTGCCCGTGTCTGGCCTTGGGGTGGTGCCTTGGAGCGGTCACCGGCGCAGCGTCGCCGGAGCCGCTCCCGGTCCCGGTGCCGGTCCGGCCGCCGTTCTCGCTGTGGCACGCGACTCCCGCGGCCAGGACCGCCGCCGCCCCTGCCGCCAAGCCGATCCTGGTCTTCGTATCCGTCACCCGGACAACGTGGTGCCTCCGCGCGGACGGGATCGAAGGACATGCGGGCCCATCACGAACCGTGGGGCTCCCGTTGCCCGCCGTTTGCCGTGCTGAGGGCGGGCATCGCGTTCAGCAGGGCCCGCGTTTCCGGATGCACCGCGAAGTCGAGGGCCGCCGCGGGCACGTCCTCGACGACGGAGCCCTCCGCCAGCACGATCACGCGATCGGCGACGCGGCGGGCGACCCGCAGGTCGTGGGTGACGAAGACGATCGTGAGGCCCTCGTCGCGGCGGAGCTCGGTGAGCAGGGTCAGGATCCGTTCCTGGGCGAGCACGTCGAGCCCGGTGGTGGGCTCGTCGGCCAGCAGGATCCCCGGTCCGGCGGCGAGGGCCCGCGCGATCGCCACCCGCTGCCGCTCGCCTCCGGAAAGGGTCGCCGGACGCCGCTTCCCCATCGCGGGATCGAGCCCGACCCGTTCCAGCAGCGCGTCGACGCCTTCGCGGGAGCGCAGTGCCTCGGCGACGACCTGCGCCACCGTGTAGCGGGGGTCGAACGAGGCCAGCGCGTCCTGGAAGACGAGCCCGGCGCGGCGGCGCACGGCCCGGCGCTCACGGTCGCGGAGAGCCCACACGTCGCGCCCGCCCGCGAGCACCTGCCCGGCGGCGGGCCGGTCCAGGGCGGCGAGCGTGCCGACAAGAGTCGACTTGCCGGACCCGCTGCGCCCCACGACGGCGACCGACTCTCCCGCCCGCAACTCCAGGTCGACGCCGTTCAACGCCACGGTGGTACGACCGCGTCCCTTCAGCACCCGCCGCACCGCGCGCAAGCACACCAGCGAACCACCGTCCTTGGACGGCGCCTCGCCGGCCTCGTTCTGGGCCGCGTGGTCGGTGAGGCGGGCGGCGGTGACGAGGGTGCGGGTGAACTCGTCGCGGGGCGCGTCGAGCACCTGGGCTGCGGGGCCGTGTTCGACGATGCGGCCGCCGGACAGGACGGCGATGTCGTCGGCCCAGCGGCCCGCGACGGCGAGGTCATGCGTGATCAGCAGGACGGCGCGGCCCTGCCCGGCCGCCTGCTCCCGGACGGCGTCGAGCACGTCGGCCTGCGTGATGGGGTCGAGCGCGGTCGTGACCTCGTCCGCGATGAGCAGGTCCGGTTCGAGGACGGTCGCGACGGCGAGGGCGGCGCGCTGGGCCTGGCCGCCCGACAGCTCGTAGGGGCGGGCGTCCCACACCTCCTCGGCGGCCAGCCCACAGCGCTTGAGCGCCGCGCCGCCGAGCCCGTGCGGGTCGCCCGAGTCGTGGGCGGCGACGGTCTCCGCGAGGTGGCGGCCGATCGTGATGGTCGGGTTGAGGCTCGCGGCGGCGTCCTGGAAGGCGTAGCCGACCGTGCGGCCCCGGATCGCGCGGAGCTCGCGGCGTCCCAGCGCGAGCACGTCCGTCCCGTTCAGCAGGATGGAGCCGCCGAGGCGCACGCCCGCGTCCGGGTCGTGCAGGCGTACGACCGAACGGGCGGTGAGACTCTTGCCGCAGCCGCTCGGGCCCACCAGGGCCACCACCCGGCCGGCCGGTACCGCGAGCGAGAGCCCGTCCACCACCCGGCGGCCCGGGACATCGACGGTCAGGTCTTCGATCTCCAGCACGTTCACCATGCGCGGCCCTCCCGGCGGCCGGCGGCGGAGGCGAGCACGTTCACCGCGAGGATCGTCACGACGACGCAGGCGGCGGGGAAGGCGACGGTGTACCACTCGCCGGTGAGCAGGTGCGACTGCGCCTCGGTGAGGAGGTTGCCCCAGCTCGGCCGGTTGGGCGGGACGCCGAGGCCGAGGAAGCTGAGGGTCGACTCGGTGAGGATCGCGTGCGCGACCTCGAACGCGGCGATGGAGGCGATCGGCGGCACCGCGCCGGGCAGTAGATGGCGCCGCAGTACCTCGCCGCGCGACAGGCCGAGGGCGTAGGCGGCGCGCACGTACAGCCGTTCGCGCTGGCCGACCAGCTCGGCGCGGGCGACCAGCGCGACCGGCATCCAGCTGGTCGCGGCGACGGCCAGGATGACGGTGGTCAGCGACGGGCCCAGCACCGCGGCCAGCGCGAGCACCACGATCAGCATCGGCAACGACAACAACACGTCGGCCGTACGCGAGATCAGTTCGTCCAGCCACCGCGGCCCGGCCGCCGCGAGACCGCCCAGCAGGACCCCGCCGATCACCGTGATCGCCGCCGCGGCGAGCCCGACGAGGAGCGACGTCCGCGCCCCGTACAGCAGCCGGGACAGCAGGTCGCGGCCCAGCAGGTCCGTGCCCAGCGGATGCCCTGGCGAGCCCGGCGCGAGCCCGGTGGCGGTGGTGTCGGTGGCGATCGGGTCGTACGAGGTGAGCAGCGGCGCGAAGACCGCGGCCAGCACGAGCGCGGCGAGCACCGCGCCCGCGGCCCGGACGCCCGGCCGCCGCACCGGCAGCCGCATCGCCAGGAAGCCGGGCCGCGCCGAACGGCCGACCAGCGAACGGCCGACCGCCGCAACGTCGGCCTCCGGCGGGTCAGTGACCGGCATCGTGCGCGCCCCTTCCCGACAGCCGGACGCGCGGGTCGAGCCACGCGACGGCCAGATCGCCGAGCAGGTTCGCCACGATCACGATCACGCCGGTCACCAGGACGACCGCGGTGAGCACGGCGTAGTCCTGCTCGCGCGCCGCGTACACGGCCTGCCGCCCGACCCCCGGCCAGGAGAAGATCATCTCGGTGGCGTAGGCGCCCGCGATCAGGCCGCCGACGCCCACGCCCAGGCGCGCGGTGAACGGGACCATCCCGGGCCGGAGCAGGTGGCGGGTGATGACGGTCCAGCGGGACAGGCCACGCGCGCGGGCGTTCTCCACGTGCGGGGCGGACCGCAGCCGTCCCACCCCGGTCTCCACCAGCCGCACGTACGCCCCGAAGTGATGCCCGAACGCCAGCGCGAGCGCGGGCAGGACGATGTGCGGCAGCAAGACCGCGAGCGTCACCGGTTCGCCCGGACGGGCCAGCCCGCCGGACGGCAGCACCCGCGACCATGCCGCGAAGACGTACAGCAGGAGCAGCGACGTCACGAAGCCCGGCATGCCGCCGAGCGCGAACATCGCGGTCTCGATCGTCCCGCGCAGCCACGCGCGCCGGGTGAGAGCGGCGGCGAGCCCGATCGCCACCGCGCCCGCCACGCTGAACACGATCGCGACGAGGGTGAGCAGCGCGGTCCACGGCACGGTGTCGCCGAGGACCTCGCTCACCGGACGGCCGCTGCCGTACGAGACGCCGAAGTCGCCGCGCACCGCCCCGGCCGCCCAGCGCCCGTACCGGACCGGCAGCGGATCGTCCATGCCCATCTCATGTTCCAGCCGCGCCACCGCCGCCGCGCTGGGCGGGCGGCCGCCGGACCGCGCCTCCAGGATGTCGGCGGCGGGACTGCCCGGCGCCAGGTCCAGCAGCGCGAAGCACAGCGCCGACAGGGCGACGACGACCGCCATGGCCGTCGCCGCCCGCCGGATCAGGAAGCGGCCCATCCGTTCAGCGCCCACTCGGCCTCAGGACCAGGACCACTTCTCGGCGTTCCAGAAGAAGCCGTAGCCGTGGTGGCCGAGGGTCCGCTGCTGCGGGCCCCTCAGCGAGGCCGGGACCGCGTTGGACGTCTTCAGGTAGGAGATCCACACGAACGGCGGGTCCTCGGCGAGCGCCTTCTGGAAGTCGGCGTAGGCGGCCTTGCGGGCGTCCGGGTCGGACGTGCCGCGACCGCGTTCGAGGGCCTTGTCGACCTGCGGGTTGGCGTACGAACCATAGTTGGAGCCGCCGTTGGCGAGCGCCTCGCTGGAGTGGAACGGCCCGAACACCGACGAGTCCGGGTCGTACGGCGTGCCCCAGCCGACGACGAACGCCTCCAGGTCGCCCCAGTGCTTGCGGACCCAGTCGCGGGGCCGCGGGTTGGGGACGACGTCGAAGCCCTGCGCCTTGAGCTGCGTGGCGGCGACGTTCAGGATGCCGACGCGCGCCGAGTCCTCGGCGAACGTGCTGAGCTCGAAGCGGACGGTCCTGCCGTCCTTGACCCACTGCTGCTGAGCGTTCTTGGCGTAGCCGGCGGACTTCATCAGCGCGTCGACCTTGGCCGGGTCGAACGTGAACGGGGCGTCCGTCTTGTAGGGACTCTCGTCGAGCGGGCCGGTGGCCGGTGATCCCTGGCCGAGCAGGACGCTCTTGACGAACGCGTCGCGGTCGACGGCGTAGTTCATCGCCTGCCGGACGCGCTTGTCGGCGAAGACGGGCTTCTTGAAGTTGAGCATCAGGGCGCGGTAGTCCGCCGTGGGGTAGGTCTCCACCCGGAGGCGGTCGTCCTCCCTGGCCTTGGCGGTCTGCTGCGGTTGCAGGTGCGCGCCGTCGACCTCGCCGTTCGTGAGCTGGATGAACCGCGCGGTGTCGTCCGGCACGTACTTGACGACGATCTTCGGGAGCTTCGGCTTGCCCTCGTAGTAGCCGCCGAACGACTCCAGCTGCGCGTACTGGCCCGGCTTGAACGTCGTCAGCTTGAACGGGCCGGAGCCGACGGGGCGCTGCCCGAAGTCCGCGTCGGTGATCTTCTTGCCGCGCAGGACGTGCTCGGGCAGCAGGCCCATGCCGAGGGCGTCCAGCAGCGGCGAGAACGGCTTGCTCAGCCGGATGCGCGCGGTCGTCGCGTCGGGCGTCTCGACCGCCGACACGGCCTGGAAGTTGCGCGACAGCGGCGCGTCCGCGGTGCCGGACTCACGGAGCAGATCGACGGTGAACTTCACGTCCGCGGACGTGAGCGGCTCGCCGTCGTGCCAGGTCAGGCCGGACCGCAACTTGAACGTGTAGTCCTTGCCGTCCTTGGACACCGTCCACGACTCGGCCAGGCCCGGGACCACCTTGTTGGCGGCGTCGCGCCGGGTCAGCCCGCGAAAGATCAGCTCGGTCACCGGGTCGGTGTGCTCGTCCTGGAGGGCCGGGTTCAGGGTGTCGGGCTCGTCGCCGATCGCGTACGTGAACGTGCCGCCCGACCGGCCGGCCGAGCCGCCGCCACCGGCCCCGCATCCGGTGGCGAGGAGGCCGGCCGCGGCGGCGGCCACGCCGATGACGAGGACGAGCTTGTGCATAAGACTCCTTGTTGCAAGTTATTCGCAACAACGGACTCTATCCACAAGGCCCCCTTTATCCGCAAATCACCACATCCGCCCCAAGCGCTCCCGGGCCCGGGTCACCGGAGGGTGGCCCGGTGAACCTTGCCCATGGGGGTGCGCGGCAGTTCGGCCAGGAAGGTCACCGATCTCGGGACCTTGTGCGCGGGGAGACACTCGTCGACCCGAGCCAGGAGTTCGGCCTCCAGCTCCTGGGTCGGCAGGGTTCCGGTGGCGAGCACCACGTACGCCCGCAGCGCGGTGTCGTCGTCCGCCGCGTCCACCACCACGACCTCCACGACCCCGGGATGCTGGCCGAGGACCCGCTCGACCTCCAGCGGCGAGACGCGCTCCCCCGACACCGTCAGCTGGTCCCGGATCCGGCCGTGATGGTGGACGAAGCCGTCCTCGTCGACGTGCACCAGATCACCCGTGCGCAGCCACCCGTCCGCCCCGAGGACCTCGGCGGTCTGCTCGGGGCGTCCGAGATACCCGGCCATGACCGACGGGCCGCGCACGTAGAGGACACCGGGCTCCCTCGGCCCACCGGCCGCGCGGCGCACGGCGATCTCGTACGGGTCGAGCACCACGCCCAGCGAGCCCCTGCGGCGCCTGGTGACGGTGTTGGAGATGAACGTGTGGCCCACCTCCGTGCTGCCGAGGCCGTCCAGCACCGGGCATCCGAAGACGGACTCGATCCTGTCGGCCAGCGACGGCAGCAGGGGCTCCCCCGCCGACGCCACCGCCCGCAGGGACCCGAAGACGCCCTCGTGCTCCTCGCTCGCGTCGACGAGGCGCGCGTACCACGTGGGGACGGTCAGGAGCAGCGTCGGACGATGCCGCCGGAACTGCTCCAGCACCCCCTCGACGGTCGGGAGCTCCGGCCACAGCACGGCCGAGCCGCCGCAGAACATCGGGAAGAACACCGTCGCCCCGAGCCCGTACGGATAGCAGGCCTTGGACAGCGAGAAGATCACGTCGTCCGGGGTCACGCCGAGCGCGCCGATGGCCATGGCCTGGAAGTAGGCCTCGGGGTCCGGATGCCGGTGGACGGCGCCCTTCGGGGGCCCGGTGGTCCCGGACGTGTACTGCACGTAGGCGGGCGCGCCCGGCGGGAGCACGACCGGATCCGGCACGGTGACGGGCTCGTCGGTGAGGTCGCCGGCGGTGAGGACCTGGACGGTGCGGAACCGGGGGGCCAGCTCGGGGACGCACACCGCCGCCTGGGGCCGGGAGTCGGCGAGCACATGGGCGTGCCCGGCCTCCGTCTGCTCGGGCCCGGTGAGAACGGCCACGGCGCCGAGCCGGAACGTTCCCAGCAACGCCGCCACGAAGCCGACCGAATCCGGCAGGGCGATGAGCACCCGGTGCCCCGGCCGCACCCCGGCGGCGTGCAGGACCCCGGCGGCCCGGGCGGCCGCGTCGTGCACCTCGCCGTGGTGGTGGGTGGCGTCGGCCGAGTGGAACAGCGGACGGTCACGCCATCCGTAGGTATGTGCGCGCCGAGCCAGGGTGGCCGCGATATTGCCTTCCATAGCGAAGCTCCTCTGTCGGGGGGCGACAAGCGGAGACTACGATGGGTAGGCGTACCGATACTTTGAGTTCGGCTGATTTCGGTCTCGGAAGTGACCGCGATTAGGCCATACCTGCGCCGGACTATCCGGGCAGGATGTCCCAGCCAGCGGCGCGGCGGACCAGAAGCTCACGGCTGAGCAGCACGCCCGCCGGCACGTCCCAGGCGGGATCGGCGCCCTCGTCGGCCTCGCCCTCGGACCACACCTGGTTCACGGCCCATCGCAGCTTCTCGACGCCGTCGGGATGCCCGGTGCCGGTCGCGACGAAGACGTCGCGCGCGGGCACCGCCACCACGAGGTCGCCCTCGACGTCCTGGGCGAGCTTGTCGAGGAACCCGTCGTCCAGGAGCAGGCCGGACTCCAGCCCCCCGCCGAGCGACACCGTGACCGCCCGGACGTCCGGGTACCAGCTGAGCGTCAGGTCGGGCCGCCGGTTGCGCAGGTTGACCGCCGCGCGGCGGCGCAGCTCGTCCGGCGCGACGCCCAGCTCCGCGCAGTGGCGCCGGGCGATGTGCTCGTAGCGGCCCGCGGCGCCGGCGGGTTCGGGCAGCAGCTCCAGCGCGTAGGTGACGTACAGGTCACCGGCGAACGGGTCGCGGATCGGCTCCTCGCCCGGCGGCAGCGGGAACTCCAGCTGCACCTCGGCCGGCACCCGTGCCTTCATCAAGGGGACGATGAGACTGGCACGCGGGTCCGCGGACACGGCACGTTCCTCCTGCTACTCGTGAGGTCCGGAGTGGATCACCTTATCGGGGCCGGACCCCTCGCCGGCCGGAACCCCTCCGTTCGTCATACGTAATCGACGAACACTTTGGGCTGGGACGACCCGGGAAAGATTCGGGCGAAAGATCCGGTCAGCCGTTGGGGATCACGCAGGGGACGCCGCCGCAGACGTCGACGACCTGGCCGCCGGACTTGAGGAAGTGCGCCGCCTGGGCACGGGCCAGCTCGCTGCGGACCGTGCTGTCGTGCGGGCTGCTGGGAGGCGCCGGCGGGACGTTGCCGGGCGGCGGGGCGGGCGTGCCGCTGTCCCACATCACCAGCGCCGAGCCGTTGTACGGGAATCCGGGGATCGCCTGGAGACCCCAGAACGGCGTGACGTCATCGCTGCGCCCCGGCCTCAGCGCGGGTTGCTTGGCCGGGACGCCGAGTGTGCGGGCCATCACCTCGGTCGTCACGTTCGACACCGAGTCGTCGCCGAACGCCTCGTGCAGCAGCACCTTGTGCGCGGGCGTGCGTGGCAGCGGGTTCCTGACGACGTGCGCGACATAGCCGCTCGCCTCGCCGCGATCCCACAACATCTGCATGAGCCCGAAGCCGATCTGCTGGTCGGCCTTGTTCGGGTACGGGATGTCGATGACCTGCTGCACGCTCTTGAACGAGGAACTGCGGTTGAGCAACGTGGAGAAGCCCATGCCGGGAACGCTGAGCACCGACGTGGTGAAGTCCTGGGCGAGGGCGGTGAGCGCGGCGCCCTGGATGCCCCCATGGCTGGCCCCGGCGTAGGTGAGCTTCGCCGCGGGGTCGAGCACCGGGGAGCCGTCGGCGGCGCGGAAGGCGGCGGACGCGGCGGCGCCCTTCGGGTGGATCATCCAGCGGCCGAGGAAGAGCGTGTTGAGGTACGACTGCTGCATGCGGTCGGGGATGAGCCGGAAGTTGGACAGGTCCGCCAGGAGCGCGAGGTAGGGCCGGTCTGGTCCGGAGATGCCCATCCAGTTGGTGGCGCAGAGCATCAGGCCGTGGTCGCCGGAGAACGTCTTTACGGCGGTGGCGTCGATGGTGCTGTAATCGCCGAAGAGCCCGTGGCCGTACAGCACCGGATCGAGCTTCTGCTTACCGGTCACGGCCGCGCGCGGGATGTTGCACTGGAACGGCGCGTGGTACGTGCGCCAGGTCGGCGCGACGGGCTTGTCGTAGGGGCCGGGCTTGGCCTTGCCGTAGTCGAGCTTGGTGCCGCTGGGGTCGAGGAAGCTCGGCACCTCGATGAGGCCGTTGACGCGTCGCGCGATCCGCGGGTCTTCCTGCTCGGTCAGTTCCTTCACCGAGGTGAGGCGCACCTTGGGCGCCTTGGCTCCGAGTCTGGCGAACGAGGTGTCGCGCATGGCCAGAGCACGCCCGGTGAGGCTGCGCGTAGAGGAAGTGGTGAAATCCCAGGCGAGGTTGAGCCCCTGCACGCCGACTCCACGCCGCCGGAGGTCTTTGAGGGTCGCCTGGAGGGCGGCCCATCGCGGCTTGAGGCGCTTGTCCTTCGGCGCGCGGGTCTTGCTGAGCGCCTTGAACGCGGCGCTCGCCTGGACGGTCTGCCCGTTGGCGCCGCGAACATTGCGGAGGGCGACCAGGTAGCGCGTTCCCTCGTTCAGCCGGATCGCCGGTCGGACGATGAGCGTGCGGTGCCGCGGATCCTGCGCGTCGAGCTCGGCCCAGTACGGCTGGCGCTGCCCGGTCTTGGCGTTGACGAGCACGACCGGCGCGTCGGCGCGCAGCGATCGCGCGATGTCGGTGCTCGGCGCGACTCCGGTCTTGACCGGGTCGAGGCCGGGCACCTGGACGAGGATCGGCGTGCCGGGCGAGAAGCCGTCGTTGCGGTTGAACTCGGCGGGATCGATGCCCTTGCCGAAGACGTTCTTCGGCATCGCCGCGGACTTGAAGCTCACGCGGCGGCCGGTGTCGCTGCGGCTGTCGCGAACGGTGTAGACGTCGTTCGGGAACGGCACCAGGCACGCCGCCGGAGCGATCGGATCGCACCCGCGCGCCGCCTGCTCCGCGGCCGCCTTCAGCGGATCGGCCGCCGCCTGCGCCGCCGCGCCCGGGGCGAGGCCGGTGAAGGCAAGACCGGTGAAGGCCAGGCTGGTGAAGGCCACGAGCACACCGAACGACCGTCTCACCGGCGCCACCCCACGTCCGAACATGAGCAAGATTCAGAAGAGCAGGGTGATCTTAGCCACCGATCACTTACTTGTCAGTAGGCCTCTCGTCTGCGGGTACGGCGGGCGCACCACCGGGCGGGACGACGGGCAGGCCGCCGGGAGCGCCGTGCTCGATCAACCGCCATACGGCGGCGGTGTCGAGGTGCTCCTCGACGAGGTCACCGAGCACGTCGAGGGTGGCCTCTCTCAGCGCGGCGAACGAGACGTCCGGCGCGGGGGTGAAGTCGCGTCCCGCCACCCCGGCGACGTCGGAGAGGAAGGCCCGCCGGAAACCGTCGTTCTCCATCGCGCCGTGCCAGGTCGTCCCCCACACCGCGCCTGCCCGGCAGCCGTCCAGGAACGGTTCGCCGCCCTCGGCCTCGGTGATCCCGTGATGGATCTCGTACGCGACGACCGGCTCGCCGTACGCGCTCCCGCTCGGCCTGCCCAGCGTCTTGTCCCGTTCGAACGTCACCCGTGCCGGGAGCAGCCCGAGCCCTTCGATCCGTCCGGCCCCGGACTCGACCTCGTCCACGATCTCTCGCGCGAGCATCTGGAAGCCGCCGCAGACGCCGAGCACGGGACGGCCTTCGCGCGCGCGCCGGACGACCTCGTCGGCCATCCCGCGTTCGCGCAGCCAGGCCAGGTCGCTCACTGTCGCCCGCGTGCCCGGCAGGATCACCAGATCGGCGTCCGCCAGATCACCGGGACTGGCCGCGTACCGCACCACCACGCCCGGCTCGCAGTTGAGCGCGTCCAGATCGGTGAAGTTGGAAATGCGCGGAAACCGGACCACCGCCACCCGGAGCGTCTCGCGGCCATAGGGCGCCCGAGCGTCCGGCCGGGGCGCGTCCAGGGCGAGCGTGTCCTCGGAATCGAGATACAACCCGAGCTTCCAGGGCAGGACGCCGAGCGTCGGGCGGCCCGTCAGCGCCTTCAACTGCTCCAGCCCGGGAGCCAGCAACTCCTCCGCGCCCCGGAACTTGTTGATCACGAATCCCGCGATCAGCGCCTGGTCCGCGGGCTCCAGCAACGCCACCGTTCCGTACAGCGACGCGAACACGCCGCCCCGGTCGATGTCGCCCACCACGATGACCGGCAGGTCGGCGGCCCGCGCGAGCCCCATGTTGGTGATGTCCCCGGCCCGCAGGTTGATCTCCGCCGGGCTGCCCGCGCCCTCGCAGATCACCACGTCGTACTCGGCCCTCAACTGCCCGAGGCTCGCGGCCACGACCTCCCGCAGCCGCTCCTTGTGGGCGCCGTACTGCAGCGCGTCGACCTCGGCGACCGGCCGTCCCAGCACCACCACCTGGCTGCGCCGGTCGCTGCCCGGCTTGAGCAGCACCGGATTCATGATCGCCTTCGGCTCGACGCCGGCGGCCTGGGCCTGCATGTACTGCGCCCGCCCGATCTCGGCGCCGTCCGAGGTCACCATCGAGTTGAGCGACATGTTCTGCGCCTTGAACGGGGCGACCTTCACCCCGCGCCGCGCGAGCCACCGGCACAGCCCCGCCGTCAGAACGCTCTTGCCCGCGTCCGACGTCGTCCCGGCGACGAGCAGTCCGCTCATCTCACTCCCCTGGCCACGGCCGCCGCCAGCACCCCGGCCGCCACGGTCACCACCGCCGACAACCGCACCGCGCGCCGGACGTCACGGACCTCCGGCGCGCGCCCGTCACCCATCTCGGGCCGCCGCTCAGCTCGCCCGCCGTAGACGTTCGCCCCGCCCAGCCGGACGCCCAGAGCACCGGCGAACGCCGCCTCGCACCGTCCCGCGTTCGGACTCGGATGGGCTTGACCATCGCGCCTCAGCACCCGCCACGCGTCTCCCCGCCGCTCCGCGAGAGCCACCGTCAACAACCCGGTCACCCGCGCAGGCACCCAATTCGCGACATCGTCCAACCTCGCCGCCGCCCACCCGAACCGCTCATATCGGGGACTCCGATAGCCCACCATCGCGTCCAACGTATTGATCGCCCGATAACCCAACAGCCCCGGAACACCCGCAACCGCACCCCAGAACAACGGAGCGATGGCCGCGTCAGAGGTGTTCTCCGCGATCGACTCGACCGTGGCCCGCGCCAGCGCCTTGGCGTCCAGCCCCTCGGGATCGCGCGCACACAGGTGCGAGAGCCGTTTCCGCGCCCCCTCAAGATCGTCCGCCTCCAGCAACCGGGCCATCTCCCGCCCCTCTCGCCCCAGCGAGGTGCCGCCCAAGACAGCCCAAGTGGCAAGAGCCGTAACCGGAACCCGGACCCCCGGCACCCGCTCTGCCAACCCAAGCCCCACCGCCCCCACCACCAGAACGCCCGCATAAGCCACGCCCCGAGCCCGCGAGTCGCCGTAGAAAGACTTCTCCAGCCCAGAAGCGACGCGGCCGAAAGCGGCCACCGGATGCCCCCGCCTCGGATCCCCCACAAGAGCATCAAGGGCGACCCCCAGCAACAACCCCACAGCCCGTTCAGTTGAGGCAGGCATCAAGCTCATCCCAGTTGCGTTCCAGCCAGTCCTGAGCGCGCCGGATCCTCGGCCCGGCGCCCGCATGCCAGATACGGGCCCACCCGCCGCCCACATGCTCCGCCCGGAACCGCATGGCCTCGTAAGACCGCTCGAACCGCGTCCTCGCCGCCACCAGCAACACCCGCCGCGCGCCACGGTCCAACCCGTAGGAATCACAGAAGACCCGCAGCCGCCGCCCCACATCGACCCCGTACAGCGGACCGTCCCGATCGCACGGATCGGCGATCGGCGCCCAATGCCGCAGAGCCGTCACCACGTCGTACAACCGCGTCGTCGGCCGCGCCAGATCAAAGTCGATCAACGCCACCGGCCGCCCACCCCGGAAGACGACATTCTCCGGCGTCACGTCACAGTGCCCGATGATCTCCGGCTTCCCGTCCAGATTGGAGGCCACGGTGTCCCAGGGCGCCCCCTCCGGCGCCTCGTAAGAACTAACGGCCTCGTGGTAGCCCCGCAGCAGCCGGGCCACCCCCACCAGCGCCTCCTCGGTGACCGCATAGTGCGGCAGGGGCCGGCCCGGCGCCTCCCCCGGCACCCAACTCAAGATCTCCCGCCCCCGATCGTCCACCCCGAGCAGCCGCGGCGCCTCGAACCCGACCCGCTCAAGATGCCGCAGCAGCCCGTGAACAGCAGGACTATGAGGCCCGACCGGCCTCCGCACCGTGTCCCCCACCCGGACAACGCCCTCCGTCACGTCCCCGCCGGAGAGCGGCACCTCCACGTTCACAGTCCCCAACGATAAGCGCTGCCCCCGCCTGATCGTGATCACCGCCCGCCACCAGGCGTAACGGCATCGCCACGCAGATACGACAGTGCGAAGACCATCGGCCGCGCTCTACACTCAGGGCTCAACAAGCGCCGGTAGCTCAGCTGGATAGAGCATCGGACTTCTAATCCGACGGTCGCGGGTTCGAATCCTGCCCGGCGCGCTTACGATCACCCCCGGACGCGGATGATCTTGCAGGCCCGGGCGGCCATCGGGCACGGGGCTTCGCCTCGCCCCGGCAGGGCGTGGTGGATGGGTGACAGGTCGGTCTCGCTCCGCCGGATCGGCTTGTCCTTGGCCGCCGGTTGGCCGGTAGATTGCAGCCGATTGTCTTTGCCCTGATTTCACGGCCACCTTAGGGGTCGGCTGGCAGGGTGGACGTTTCGTGAACCCGGATCGAGTGAGGACACATGGCCGAGGATGACAAGCCCAAGGGTGAGCCGACGGGCAAAGACGACTCGGCAGCGGACGAGCTGAAGGACGAGTCGAGCGGCGAGGCCGCGGACGAGACGACGGCCGAGGGCGAGGCCGAGGCCGCGGACGAGACGACCGCTGAGGCCGAGGGCGGGGCTGAGAAGAAGCCTTCCGGGAAGCCGTCCATCAAGATCAAGGCGCCGGCGGCGGGGGCGGCCAAGCTGCCGCAGGCCAAGAACATCCGGAGCCCGGAGTTCACGCCGCACGGGATCAGCGCCGGGCGCGGCAGCGGGCCGCGGCCGTCCGGGTTGACCGCTGCGCAGGCCAAGAAGCGCAAGCAGGCGACGGTGGCGGCGGTGATCGTCGGGCTGGTGGCCATCGCGGGCGCCACGGCGTTCTACGTGACCCGGCCCGGGCCGGAGATCAAGGTGAGCGGCAAGCTCGGCACCGCGCCGAAGGTCGACATCCCCAAGGACCTCGTGCCGGACAACAAGTTCAAGGTGACCGAGGCGATCGCGGGGTCCGGGCCCAAGCTGGCGAACGGTGACATCGCCTACGTGAAGTTCGCGTTCTACCAGTGGTCCAAGGCCTCCGGCAGCAAGTCCGACGAGAGCACCAGCAAGAAGCTGAATTCGTCGTACGAGCAGCAGGGCGGCCAGCAGGTCATGCCGATGACGGTCGGCAAGACCCAGGTCAAGGGGCTCGACAAGGGTCTGGTCGGGCACTCGGCGGGCAGCCGGCTGGTGCTGCAGCTGCCGCCGGCGGACGGGTTCGGTGAGCAGGGCTCGCAGATGGGCCTCACCAACAAGGACTCCGTGGTCTTCGTGGTGGACGTCATGGCGTCGATCCCCAAGAACGCCGAGGCCAAGGGCACCGAGAAGAAGCTCGACGACAAGAACCTGCCCAAGGTCGAGGCGGGCGAGCCCGGCAAGGGCCCGAAGATCACCGTGCCGAAGGCCGACGCGCCGGGCAAGCTCGAGGTCAAGACGCTGATCGAGGGCGGCGGCCCGGCCCTGGCCAAGGGCGACACCGCGATCGTGCAGTACGTGGGCAAGCTCTGGCGGGACGGCAAGACGTTCGACGAGAGCTGGAGCAAGGGCCAGCCCGCCTCGTTCCCGATCGGCACGGGCGGCACCGTGCCGGGCTTCGACAAGGGCCTGACCGGCGCCAAGGTCGGCAGCCGCGTGCTGCTCATCCTGCCGCCCAAGGAGGGCTACGGGACGAAGGGCAACGAGCAGGCCGGCATCAAGGGCACCGACACGCTGGTGTTCGTGGTCGACATTCTCGGGACGCTCCCCAAGTAACGCGCGCTTTCCGAAGGCGGGACACCCGTATGGGTGTCCCGCCTTCCTTTTGTGGCTGATCCGTAAGGGAGTTCCCGTTCGGGGCGTGACGAGGGCCACGACAACCGGGACGGGACGCCGATCGTCCTCTCTAAGGACGTCACGGGAGAGTGCAGTGATCAGCCGAAACCACGAATCCCCTCAGGTATCGTTGGTAACGAAAGAATCACGGGGGGCTTGTGACCAGTAGTGGTACGGACCCGGAAGGCGACAAGCCCACCGGGCAAGACGACGTGAAACCAGACGAATCCCAAAACGCCGCGTCCGAGGCTGAGCCGGCCAGCGCCGCGATCGCGACCATCGACGGCGAGGTGCCCGCGGGCAAGGCCGCCGTAGACGGCACGGCCGCTGCCGGCATTGGCGCTGCGAAGAGCACCAACACCGCCGCGAACGCTACGGACGACACGGCCGTCCCGGCCGCTGCGGCTGGTGCCGCTGCGAACGACGCCAGCGCCGCGGATTCCGCTCCCGCCGCGAGCGCTGCGGATGGCACTGGCGCCGCGGAGCGCACGGACGCAAACGCCGCAGGTAGCACGCGCGCTGCGGCTGCTGCCGGTGGCACTACCACCGCCCTCGCCGCGGAAAGCACAGGTGCTGCAGGCACTGCGGGTAGCGCAGGCACCGCAGACGCTGGGAGTAACGCGAGCGCTGCGGGTTCGGCGGATGGCACGAGCACTGTAGGCAGCACGGGCGCTGCTGGCGGTGGCGCTGCGGAGCGCACGGGCGCTGCAGGTGGCACGAACGCCGCGGGTAGCACGGGTATTGCGGCTGCTGCCGGTGGCGCTACCACCGCCCTCGCTGCGGAAGGCACGGGTGCTGCGGGTGGTGCTGGTACCGCAGACGCTGCTGCTGCGGAGGGCGCTGGCGGTGGGGGGCGTAGGCCTAAGAAGCAGCGCAGTCGGCGGGTTCGGTATGCGCGGCGGGCCGCTTTCACTGTGCTGGGCCTGATCGGCTTCGGGGTCGTCGCGTTCGCGATCGCGTATCTCGTCACGCCGGTGCCGTCGCCGCAGGAGTCCGCGGTGGCGCAGGGGCCGAGCTTCTACTACGCCGACGGCAAGACGCTCATCGCCAAGACCGGCACCAACCGGGACGCGGTCGATCTCGACAAGGTGCCCAAGAGCGTCCGGGACGCGGTGATCGGGGCCGAGAACCGCAGCTTCTACGACGATCCCGGTGTCTCGGTCACGGGCACCGTGCGCGCGTTCTGGTCGACGGTCAGCGGCGAGCAGCTCCAGGGCGGCTCGACCATCACGCAGCAGATGGTCCGCAACTACTACGGCGGGATCGGCACCGAGCGCTCCGTCTTCCGCAAGCTCAAGGAGATCATGGTCTCCCTGAAGGTCGGGCGGGAGAAGGACAAGGACTGGATCCTGGAGCAGTACCTCAACACGATCTACTTCGGGCGCGACGCGTACGGGATTCAGGCCGCCGCCAAGGCGTACTACGACAAGGACGTCAGCCAGTTGACGGCGGCCGAGGGCGCCTATCTGGCCGCGGCGATCCAGCAGCCGACCCCGTTCGGCAACCCGACCGCCACGCGCCGTCCGGCCGCCGAGCAGCGGTGGCGCGCCGTGCTCAGCAACATGGTGCGCGACAACGCCATCACCGCCGCGGATGTGGCGCAGATGAAGTTCCCGCAGCCCCGCAAGCAGAAGATCACCGACGTCCTCAAGGGCCAGAAGGGCTACATGGTCAACGTGGCCAAGAAGGAGCTCCTGGAGCGCCGCGGCTACACCGAGGACCAGATCAACCGCGGCGGGCTCAAGATCACCACGACGTTCGACCATGACCTCATGGACGCCGCCAAGGAGGCGGTGACGTCCAACGCGCCCGACGGGATGAGCAAGAAGATCCGCACCGCGATGGTGTCGGTCGATCCGAAGACCGGCCAGGTCGAGGCGTTCTACGGCGGCCGCGACTACCTGGACGAGGCGGGCAGCAGCGCGTTCTGGGACCGCGCCCAGGCCGGGTCGGGGTTCAAGCCGATCGCGCTCGCGGCCGCGCTCGACGACGGCAAGAGCCTGTCGACGTCGTACGACGGCAGCTCGCCGCAGTACTTCAACGGCACGGCGCTGCACAACGACAGCGACGCCCAGTTCGGCACGATCAACCTCGTCACCATGACGCAGAACTCGGTCAACACGGCGTACGTCAACCTCGGCCAGGACATCGGCACCGAGAGGATCGCCAAGATGGCCGAGAAGATGGGCATCCCGGCGTCCCAGATGACCAAGGAGCAGCGGGAGTCGCCGTCGTTCCCGCTGGGCACGGTCTCGCTGCACCCGGTCCAGCAGGCCGGGGTCTACTCGACGTTCGCCTCCGAGGGCGTCTACCGGCAGCCGTACACGGTGAAGTCGGTCAGTGACGAGAAGGGCGACGAGAAGGACTTCACCGAGAAGGGCAAGCGCGCGTTCAGCCAGCAGGTCGCCCGCGACGCCACGTACGCGATGACCAGGGCCGTGCAGAGCGGCACCGGCACGAACGCCCAGTTGTCGGACGGACGTGACGTGGCGGGCAAGACCGGCACGACGAACGGCGGCCGGGCGATCTGGTTCAACGGGTTCATCCCGCAGATGGCGACGTCGGTGGCGATGTTCCGGAGCGACAACAAGCCGCTGTCGATCCCGGGGTACGCGGTGTACGGCGGCCAGTTGCCCGCGCAGATCTGGAACTCGTACATGTCCAAGGCGGTGGCGATCAAGAACTTCGAGATCAAGGAGTTCGGGGAGCCGTCGACCTACACGGGCGGCTACGACGGCAGCCCGAGCGGACGGTCGACCGAGCGGCCCTCCACGCCGCCGTCGGAGACGCCGTCGCGGCCCCCGCTGACCCCGAACCCGGGCGGCGGCTCGAAGACCCCGAAGCCACCGTCCGGCCGTCCGAGCCACAAGCCCTCAGAGCCGGAAGACCCGGGTGATCCGGGCGACCCCGGCAACCCGGACGACCCCGGTGACGGCGGCAATCCGCAACGCCCGAACGCATAGGGACGCCTGGAAGGGAGCCCGGCCACCATGGCCGGGCTCCCTTTCTCAGGAACAGGCGTTGCCGATCCGTTCCGGCGTACCGGCCATCGCGGCGTTCAACTGCGCCGCGTCGCCCGTTCCGACGCTCGCCGCGGCCGTACGGAGCCGGGCCGCCTCATCGGCGAGCGCCTTCTTCAGCTCCTTCTTCTCAGCCTTCTTGCCGAGCCCGTCGATCCGGCCCGCGAGCCGGTCGGTGGCCTGCTTCCACACGGCCGGATCCGCCGCCGAGGCGCCCTTCACCTGCGTGATGTACTGCTGGTAAGCCTGCTTGGTGTCGGTGCAGACCTGGCTCGTGTTGTCGCCGCCGCCCAGCACTCCGCACGCCCCCACGCTCATGAGCAGAGCCGCTCCGGCCGCCAGCCTGGCGGTGGCCATGACCCCGCCCGAAGCCCGCGTCAGGTCGGCGGTCGCCACCTGTGCCCCGTCTCGCATCGCACATCCTCCCCTTTGATCCCCGCCGGTATCCGCATATACTTCCGCACTAGGTCATGAGCGCCAGCGTCAAGCCCCGGCTTGCTGGCCGGCAACCCTTCGTCCGCGATGGGGTGCCCCGGGTGAGGACCTGGCCGAACGCAACACCGTGTTCGGCAAGCGCGGGCCCCGGTCAACCACCTTGAGGGGTCCCTGGATCCTGAAAGGTCGCACCCATGCACGCCGCCACGCTTGCCCCCTCCCCCCGCACCACCGTCCCGGCCACGCGCACCCCGAACCCCGCCACCGCCGCTTCCGCTGGTTTGGCGGCCGTCTCGACCGGCGCTTTTGGCGCGCTCAAGGTCGTCGGCTCGGGTGCGCCCGTCCCGCTGAACGACGGAAGCACCGTCGGCTACGCCAACCTCGACTACGCCGCGAGCGCCCCCTGTCTGGAGGCGGTGCACGAGGCGATCAACCGCGCACTGCCCTACTACAGCAGCGTCCACCGCGGCGCCGGGTACGCGTCGCAGGTCACCACCGAGGCGTACGAGAAGGCACGCGAGACCGTGCGTTCGTTCCTCGGCGCCTGGGAACGCGACGCCGTCGTCTTCACCCGCAACACCACCGACGCGATGAACCTGCTCGCCCACGCCGTCCCGGCCGGCACCACCGTCGTCGTCTTCGAGACCGAGCACCACGCCACCCTGCTGCCGTGGAAGCGCGCCGTGCGGCTTCCGGCGCCCGCCAGTCCGGTCGAAGCGATCTCCGCCGCCGACCGCGCGCTGGCCGAGGCCCCGGCGGGCCCGTGGCTGCTGGTCGTCACGGCGGCCTCCAACGTGACCGGCGAGTTGTGGCCGATCGCCGAACTGGCGAACGTGGCGCGGCGCCACGGCGCCCGGATCGCCGTCGACGCCGCGCAGCTGGTCCCGCACCGCCCGCTCGACATGAGCGCCCTCGGCCTCGACTATGTGGCCTTCTCCGGCCACAAGTTGTACGCGCCGTTCGGTGCCGGAGTGCTCGCGGGCCGGGCCGACTGGCTGCGCGCCGCCCAGCCGTACCTCAAGGGCGGCGGCGCCAGCGCGGCGGTCCGGGACGGCGGCGAGACCACCCAGTGGTCCACCAGCCCCGAACAGCGACACGAGGCGGGCACCCCCAACGTCCTCGGCGTCATCGCGCTCGCCGCGGCCTGCGAGGCGCTCGCCGGCACCGGCTGGGACGTTCTGAAGACGCACGAGGAGCGGCTCCTCGCCCGCGTCCGGAAGGGACTCGCCGCGATCCCCGGTGTGCGCGAACTCACGCTCTGGGGCGGCCGTAGCGAGAGGGTTGGAATCGTGTCCTTCGTGGTGGACGGCTGGAACGCGCGCGACGTGGCGCTTACCCTGTCAGGTGATTACGGCATCGGCGTCCGGGACGGGAAGTTCTGCGCTCACCCGTTCGTGCACCACCTCCTGGGCGCTCCCGAGGCGTCGCTGGAGGCCGGTGGCGGCGCGGGCGAGGGCGGATGCGGGGGTGGGCAGACCTCGGCGGTGCGCGCGAGCTTCGGCGTCGGCACCACCGACGAGCATGTCGACCGGCTGCTGACCGCCCTCGGGCGGCTGGCCGGGACGCCGCGCGGCTGACCGCCGGCACCCGTGTCCGAGCCTCCGGCCGGAGGTCCGTTCGCCGGGCGGCCCGGCCTCGTCCGGGTGGCCCGGTCTCGACCGGCGACCCGCCGATAGGACGCTTTGGTCCTGTTCGCCCATGTAGCGTAGTCGGGGTCCGTGCCTTGCCCGCCGGGGTCCCGCAGGGGGCTCGCAGGCGGGCGGGGGACAGGGGCGGACGGCATGAGACAGCGCGGCAAGGAACAGGGGGTGGCGACCGTGGCCGACGCGTGGCGACCCACGTCTGAGCTCGAGCGCCGGCTGCACGAGGCGGTGCGCGCCGGAGACCAGGAGACGTACTTCCGGGTGCTCGCCGAGAGCGAGCTGGTGATCCCCGTACCACCGGACCTGATGGACGACGTGCTCGCCAACGAGGTCCAGCCGACCTGGCCGACGCAGGAGGAGGACGGGCGCGTTCACGTTCTCGTCTACACCTCCGCCGCGGCCATGCGGGTCTGCCTCGGACCGGCGTACCAGCATTTCCTGAAGCTCAAGTTCACCGACCTCGCCGAGACCTGGCCCGACCCGCGCTGGTGGCTGGCGGTCGACGCCCCCGCCCACGGCGCCCGGCTCGCCCTCCCGCTGCCGATCGAGGGCCGGCTGCCCGCATGGTTCATCAAGCAGCTCGCCGAGGGCGACACCAAGCCACCGCAGATCGGCCGCACCCCGGCCGCCGCGCCCGCCCCGCAGCAGCCCTCCCCCGACACCACGGTCACCGACCTGCCCGCCCTCAGCGACCCCTCACGCAACGCCCCTCCGGGATCGCCCGCGCCGTCCCGAGGCGCACACGCAGCACCGCCGCCCGCCCCAGGAACCCCCGTGGCCGGAGCGGCGGCGGAGTCCGGCCCGGCGCCCAGCACCGGCCGCAGAAGCGCCTCCCGCGGAGCCCACCGCGCCGACCCGTCCCCCGGCTCGGACGCCCCCACCCCCGGCGTCCCGGGCGCCTCGACTCCCGCCCCAACGATTGGCCCAGACGCCCCCGGCGCGCCGCCCGGCCCAGGCATCCCCGCTCCCGGCGCAACGCCAAGTCCAGGCACCCCGACTCCCGGCCCGAATGCCCTGGTTCCCGGCGCAACGCCAGGCCCAGCCACCTCTACTCCCGGCGCAACGCCAGGGCCGGGCGCCTCTACCCCCGGTGCAACGCCAGGCCCAGGCGCGCCTGTTGCGGGCGCGACGCCAAGTCCAGGCGCGCCTGTTGCGGGCGCGACGCCCGCCCCCGGCGCTACGCCCGGGCATGGTCCAATGCCCAGCCCTGGTACGGCGGCTGGCCACGGCGCGACGGCCGATCCCGGTCAAGCGCCCGCTTCCGGCGGCACGCCCATCTCGGAGGCGCTCACTCCTGGCTCGATGCCGGGCATCGGCTCAACGCCTGGCCCAGGTACACCCACCGCAGGCGCAACACCTGCCTCAGCGGTGCCCTCTCCAGACGTACCCCCCGGCACCAGCCCGGCGAGCCCAGGCCCATCCGCTCCCGGCGCCACACCTGGTGGCGCGCCCACCTCGGCGCCCGGGCGTGACTCGGCCCCCGGCTCCGCCGCGGCTTCCGCTTCGGATGCGCTCGTTCGCGGCGCGACGCCTAAGCCCGACACGCATACACGCGATGCCCAGTTCGGCGGCTCTGCGCCTCTGCCTGGCACCACGTCCACCCCAGGCGCGGCTCCTCATGGTTCAACACCTCCCCCAGGCTCCACGCTTGGAGGGACGTCCAGCCCGGACGTATCTCCCACATCAGGCGCAACCCCAACGTCGGGCTCGACGGCCACGCCAGGCGGAGCGCCTATCCCCGGTGCAACGTCCAGCCCGAGTGCAACACCTGCTCCGGGCAGGACGCCGACACCGGACGCGACACCTGCTCCAGGCAGGACGCCAGCGCCAGGCGCAACGCCGGGCCCGAGCGCGACGCCGCCTTCGGGCGCGACGTCCGCTCCAGGGGCAACGTCGACGCCAGGCGGAACGCCTATTCCGGGTACAACGCCCGGCACCAGCGCGACGCCCACACCTGGAACGACGCCCGTCCCAGGCGCAGCGTCCGACCCGAACGCGGCGTCTTTGCCGGGCGCGACGCCCACGCCAGGCGGAATGCCTATCCCAGGCGCGGAGTCCGCTCCAGGCACGACGTCCTTGCCAGGCTCGGCGACTGGCCCGGGCGCGGCATCAACGCCAGGCGCGGCGTCCGATCCGAACGCGACGTTCGCTTCAGGCACGACGTCCTTGCCAGGCGCAACGTCCGCTCCGGGCACGACCTCGACGCCAGGCGGAACGCCCATTCCGGACGCAGCACCCGGCACCAGCGCCACGCCCACACCTGGAACTACGTCTGGCTCGGGCACGACATCCGGTCCAGGCACGACGTCCGGTCCAGGCACGGCGTCCGGCTCAAGCGCGGCGTCCAGCCCGGGCACGACGTCCGGTCCAGGCACGTCCGGTCCGGGCTCGGCGTCCGGCTCAAGCGCGGCGTCCAGTCCAGGCACGTCCGGCCCAGGCGCAACATCCGGCTCAGGCGCGGCTTCTGGCCCAGGCGCGGCTTCTGGTTCGGGGACGGCTGGTGGCGCGGCTGGGGCCGGTAAGCAGGGTTCGAGTGAGCGGGTGGTGCCCGGCGGTGCTGGGTCGGACGCCCTGGTCGCACCGATTGGGGGTGCCGCCAAGCGGCGTGGTCCGTCGCCCGACGAGACGTTGGTCGATCCTCCGGCTGCGACGGATGACGGGCCGTGGGAAGAGCTTCAGGACCAGCACAAGGATCTTCCGCGCCAGGAGCGGCGGCCCGAGTTCCGGCCCGCCAACGAGGTGGAGAGGGATCTGCTCCGCGCCGCGGCGCAGAACGATCACGATCTCTTCCTGCAGACACTGGCGGACGCCGACGTGCTGCTGCCCGTTCCCGAGGACATGGACTACACGCTGCGGCCCGGACGGCCCGGCTTCCCCTGGCGGGCCGGCGACATCGACGGCTCGCCGTTCGTGCCGATGTTCACCTCCCCCGAACGCCTCGTCGAGGCCGCCGCGGCCGCGGGGACCGGCACCGACTCGATCCGGCTGCCGTTCACCGTCGCCATGCGCTACTGGCCGGACGCGGGCTGGGCGCTGGCGATCAACTCCGGCTCGCCGGCGGGCGGCACGATCCACGCGGCGCAGCTGCCGGGCCTGGCCAAGTGGGCGGACGAACGCGCGGCACGGCGTCTCGCGGAACACTTCGAGCCCCAGAACGACGTGGAGCAGCGGCTCTTCGAGACCGCCATGCGCCGCGACACCGACGCCTTCTTCAAGATCTTGCTGGGCGCGCAGGTCCTGGTGCCCGCGCAGGCGGACACCCCCTGGGGCATCTCGCCCGGCGACCCCGAGTTCCCGTGGCAGCCGGTGCCGGTGCACGGTCAGGCCTCGATCCAGGTCTTCACCTCGCTCAAGTGGATGAACGAGGCGATCGGGTCGTCCCGGTTCGTGATGCCGAGCCTGCTCGAAATGGTGTCCGCCTGGCCGGACACCGAGTGGACGCTCGTCATCGATCCCGGTACGCCGATCGACGCCACCATGCCCGGCGAGCAGGTCCGTGCCCTCAGCGGTCCGCCCCGTGCGGCGGCGACGAGCGACCGGCCTGCCGAGGCGAAGCCCACCGCGGGCCAGCCGTCCCCCCTCCGGCCGCAGCGCGGCGCGACGCCTCCCGCCACGGCACAACCGGCGGACGCGGTGGACTCCACGGTGCGGCCATCGGCTGACCAGCCGAACGATGTGGCCGCGCAGCCGATGGGTCCCGAAGGCGCGGCAAGGGTGGCGCCTGGTGCGCCAGACGACGTCGCAGCGCAGCCGAGTGATGTGCCTGGCCGACCGAACGATGCGCAACGGGCAGACCCGCAGCGGGACGACGTGGCCGCGCAGCCGCCCGCAGATGCACCACCTGGCCACGCCTCCACGCAGCCGCCTGCGGACGCACAGGCTGGTCGCGCCCCCTCTCAGCAGCCTGCAGATGTGCAACCTGGCCGCGCCTCCGCGCAGCCGCCTGCGGACGCACACGCTGGTCGCGTCTCCTCGCAGCAGCCTGCGGACGCGCGAGAGAGCCAGGCTGCCGCGCAGCAGGCTGCAGATGTGCAAGCTGGCCACGCCTCCGTGCGGCCGCCTGCCGACGCAGAACCTGGTCTCGCCTCCTCGCAGCCGCCTGCGGACGCGCAGGAGAGCTATGCCGCCGCTCGTCAGCCTGCGGACGCGCAGGCGGGTCACACCACCGCGCAGCCAACGGGCGCCCGGGCGCAGGAGCAGGAGTTCGAGCCGGGTAACCGGATCGACCAGGAGCTCTACGAGGCCGCGCTCGCCGGTGACTCCGACGCGTTCCTGCGGGTGCTGCTGGCCGCCAACGTTCTCGTGCCGATCCCGCAGGACGCGGCGCTGGAGGTGACGCCGATCCAGCAGGAGTTCCGCTGGGAGGCGGCGCTGCGCGAGCCGTCGGCGGTGCAGGTCTTCACGTCGCTCGTCCGGCTGCGCGAGGTGCTGCCGGAGTCGCGGTTCGTGTACGCCGACTTCCGTGAGCTGATCGGGTCCTGGCCGCGCGCCGAATGGGCCATGCTGCTCAACCCCGGCACGCGGATCGGCGCGTCGTTGCGCGGCGACCAGGTGCAGGCGCTGAGCGAGTGGGCGGTGCGGGTCGGGCTCGTCCAGCCACGGCCCGACGCGCCTGTGCCGCCGGCGCCGCAGCGTGAGGCCGGGGCCGAGCCCGCGTACGAGCCGCCGCAGACCCTGCGTGATCCCGAGCCCGAGCCGTTCGAGGCGACGGCGGCCCCGGCGCAGCCGTACCGCACACGTCCGCCGATGCCGACGCCGGAGGCCGAGCTCTCCTCGCAGCCGACGGTCATGCAGAAGGTCGTGCCGCACAGCCATGTGGGCTGGTACCTGGAGCAGGGCTACGACCGCGTGGGCGGCTTCGTCCATCCGACCTCTGACGTCGCGGACTTGCAGACGCCCGTCCAGCTGTACGAGGCGCTGGGGCTGCTCTACGAGGAGTCCCCGTTCGACCTGGGCGACGACGGCGTCTACGTGATCCGCTGGCCCGCGTACTGCGGCGCGCTGTACCGGATCCCGTTCGGGGGCCAGACCGAGGACGACCTGGAGGCCTGGGGCGACGCGGGCTGGGTGATCGAGCGGCCGCCGTTCCAGGGCGGCGGGTTCGCGCCGGGCAGCGCGGGATCCATCCGCGAATACAAGGTCGACAGCGTCCGGCTGCCGTATGGGGCTGAGATGTACTACCTCGGGACGGACCGGTCGGAGCGGTTCGTGGCGATGTACGACCCTGACCGGCTCGCGTGGTTGCGCCCGCAGGAGGAAGCGGCCGGCGGCACGGACCGTTCGGAGGCGACGCAGTGATCCGCGACGGCTACGTGGCCCGCTGGCTGGGCCGGGAGTTCGAGGCCGCGCCGGGCGCGGACGGCGACATCCGGCTGTACGCGGACCAGACGACCGACGGGTTCGAGGAGATCCGGCCCGGCCGTTACCGGCGCATCGTGCCCGCCCACGAGGTCGAGGAGCTCCGCTACATCCGCACCACCTGTTCGTGGCAGGGCGAACGCTTCGTCATCGTCGGCGAGCACGAGGGCTGGCTGCGGGTGGAGTACGCGGGTGGACGCGCTCCGGCGGCGGCCCGGATGGGCTTGGACCGCGTCGACCACGGGGTCTGGCAGACGTGGGCGCCGCGCACCGAGATCGAGGATCTCCGCGAAGAGCTCATCTGATCGAAATTCACCCGGCTTGGGGTTGATTGATCATTAGATCCGTGTTCGCATTGCTTCGGTGACGACCGGTCAACGATGACACGACGGAGGTGCGGGGGCTGTGCTCTCCCGATCGGCAGGCAAACCGATCTTCGTAGGACTCAGCACGGCGGCACTGGTCGCTGCCGGCGGTATACCTGCGTGGGCAGACACCCCTTCACCGAAGGCCGGTACGTCGACCTCGAGCTCACCCTCCACACCGGCCGAGCCCGAGCCTCCCAAGGACACCCCGCCGGTTCCTGAGGTTCCGAAACCGAAACCTGTTCTCAAGGTCGACATCGATCCGGGGACCGTCGAAACGAAGCCGGGCACCAGGGTCAAGCTCATCACGCTCATCAACGTCGATGACGCCGACGCGTCGGACGTCAAGGTCGTGAGCATCACGGCGACCAGTTCCAGGCCCGCCAAGGCCAAGCCCACGCTGTCCGGTGACTGCCCGAGTCCGTTCACCGGTCCTCGCTGCAAGTTCGGGGCCGTCGGCGTCGAGGAGCCCAACAAGGCTCTCGTCTCCTACGTGAAGCTCCCCAAGGACCTCGACAAGACCACGTTCGTGACGCTCACCGTCAAGGTGCGCGGCAAGGACATCGGCACGGTCAAGGACTCCGCCAAGGTCACGTACGTCGTGAAGGAGAAGAAGCCGCCGCTCAAACCGGACTCCGGTGAGGGGCCGTCCGACGGCAAGAGCGGGAAGAGCGGCACGGGCTCGGGCGGCAGCTCGGGCTCGAACGGCGGCAGCTCCGGCAACGGGAGCAGTTCCGGCGGCAACAACACCCCGTACGTGCCGCCGAGCCCGAACAGCACGTTCAACCCGAGCACCCAGAGCCCGCAGGTGGCGCTCCCGCAGATCGCGCAGCCGTCCCCCTCGGTGGCCGCGGCCACGGCACCGGCTCCCAACAGCCGCCTCCGTGGCAACGAACGTCCGGTCGCTCAGGACCTCACGTTCGAGCGGATGGCGAGCACGCAGGTGGCCTGGCTGGCCGCGCTGATGGTCGCGTTCTCGCTGCTGCTGACCCAGCTTCGCCTGGGCCGCCGCCGCACCGGCCCGGCCGCCGCGCCGATCCGCCCCAAGGGCGACCACCGCCGCCCGCGCCGAGGCGTCTTCGGCAAGTAATCCGCGCAGAGCATCAAGGCACGACGACCGGCGCGCCGCAGGGTGACGGCGGTGAGCTTCGCGTCCGCCGTCGCCGCGACGCGCCGCGCCGCGACGCGACGCGACGCGACGCGACGCGACGAAGATCAACATAGGATGCGAACCGGCTCCTGTCACCGTCCCCCGAGGGGTCCGCATGCGTTGCGACGATCTGTTCATCGCCGGGCTCGCCCACCGGCTTCCCGCCGCGGTCGAGGTCGGCGAGGCCATCGCCGGCGGGCGGTACGACGCCGCGGAGCAGGAGGCCAACGAGTACGCCTCCATCACCGTCGCCGACGGCGAGTCACCGCCGGAGATGGCCGTCGGGGCGGCGCGGCTCGCGCTGGAACGGTCGGGCATCCCGGCCGCGGACGTCGCCCTCGTCCTGCACGCCTCGGCGTGGTTCCAGGGGATCGGCTTCTGGCCGGCCGCCTCCTACATCCATCGGCACGTGCTCGGCGGCGGCCGGTTCGCGCCCGCGCTGGACGTCCAGCAGATGTGCAACGGAGCCCTCGGCGCGATCGAGCTGGCCGCCTCGTACCTGCTCGCGGTCCCGTCCCGGCGGTCGGCGCTGGTCACCACCGCCGACCGGCTCGGCGACCCCGGGTTCGACCGGTGGCGCGGCGACGTCCGCGGCATCGTGTACGGCGACGGGGCGGCCTCGGTGGTGCTCGCCCGGACCGGCTTCGCGCGGCTGCTCGCCGTCTCGACCGTCGTCGACACCGGGCTGGAGGGCATGTACCGCGGCGACGAGCCGTTCGCCACCGCGCCGGGCCGCCCGGTCGACGTCCGCGCCCGCCGCGCGGCCTTCGCCGCCGAGACCGCCGGGGACGCTGAGGCGGCCAAGGTCGCCGAGCGGACCACCGCGGGCCTCACCGAGGTGGTGGACAGGGTCCTGGACGAGGCCGGGTTGAAGCTCGGCGACGTGAAGCGGTTCATCTTCCCCAACGTGGGCCTCCACGTCCTGCGGACCCGGTACGCCGAGCCGCTCGGCCTGGACCTCGCGAGCACCACATGGGACTGGGGCCGCCGCACCGGGCATGTCGGCGCCGCCGACCAGCTCACAGGCCTGACCCATCTGGTCGAGACCGGGCAGGCGGACGCGGGCGACCGGGTCATGCTCATCGGGATCGGGGCGGGGTTCAGCTGGACGTGCGCCGTCGTCGAACTGACCGCCCGCCCCGAGTGGGCGGCCTGAACCTCCGTCTGCGGCCCGAACCTCCGCTCGCGGCCCGAACCTCCGTCCGGCGGGCTGAACACCGCTCAGGCGAACCGTTCCCGGAGCTCCACCTTGCGCACTTTCCCGGTGGCCGCCGCCCTCGGGAGGTCGTCGACGAGTTCGAGGCGTTCCGGCCAGAAGAACGCCGACATCCCGGCATCGCGCAGCAGCGCCCGCGCCTCCTCCAAGCTGATGCCGCCGCCGCCATCGCGGCCGCCGCCGCCCTCGACCGCGGCGGGACGGACGACCGCGCAGATCATCTGGTCGGTACCGCCGAGCACCGGCAGCCCGATCACCGCCGCCTCCTCGACACCGGGATGCCGGACGAGGATCTCCTCCATCTCGGTCGCCGGCACGAAGAACCCGTTCCGGAAGACGGTGTCCTTGGTACGGCCGGTGATGCGGATGCCGCCGCGCCCGTCGTGGCGGGCCAGGTCACCGGTGTCGAACCAGCCGTCCTCGTCGCAGAACGACGCGTACAGCTCCTCTCGCCGCAGGTAGCCCAGGCACTGGGTCGGACCCCGCACCCACAGCACGCCGGCCTCCTCCTGCCGCCCGGGGAACGGATCGATGCGGAACTCCATGTCGGAGATCGGACTGCCGTCGCTGTGCGCCGCCCAGTCCACCGGGTCGTCCGGACGGCTGATGGTGACCGCGCCGTTCTCGGACATGCCCCACAGGGAGAACAGCCGCCGTCCGAACACCTCGCCGGCGTCCTGGACGAGCGCCGCCGGGATCGGCGCGGACCCGCCGACCACCCAGCGCAGGGCGGTGAGGTCGCGCGGCCCGGCGCGCTGGGCGTCCACCAGCGGCCGCAGGAAGTGCGGCGGGGCGTACAGGTAGGTGACCTTGTGCTCGGCCAGCAGGTCCGCCATGGCCGCGCCGTCCGTGGAGTCCTGGAAGACCGCGGTGCCGCCGAGCGAGAGCGGCAGTAGCATGCCGCGCACGAACCCGGTGTAGTGGGTGTACGAGGCGGCCATGGTCACCGCGTCCGTGCCGTCCAGGCCGAAGACCCCGGCCTCGCCGCGGATCGGCGCGTAGAGGGTGTTCTGGCTGTGCAGCACACCCTTGGGCTCGCCGGTGGTGCCCGAGGTGAAGAGGGTCAGGTACGGCTCGTCCGGGCCGAGCTCCCGGCCGTCGAGGCGCACCGCATGCGTCTCCTCCCACGGGGTCTCGAAGAAGAACTCATGCAGGTCGCGAGCACCCTCCGGCCTCCCGCAGGCACCCTCCGGCCTCTCGCCGGCATCCCCCGGCCTCTCGCTGGCACCCTCCGGCCTCTCCTCGCCCGACACCACGACGTGCTCCAGTGACGGCAGTTCAGCGGCGAGCCGCAGGCCGAGCTCGCCCAGCGCCTCGCCGCCGAACTCGGCGAGCGTGATGAAGACCCGGGCCTCCGTCAAACCGAGATAGGCCGCCAGCTCCCGCTCCCGGTAGACCGGGAGGAGCGGGCAGATCTGTGCCCCGGCGCGCAGGCAGCCGAGCGCGAGCACGGTCAGTTCCCAGCCGTTGGTGAGCTGGACGGCGACGGTATCGCCGGGGCGCAGGCCCAGCTCGATCAAAGCGCCGGCGCAGCGGTCGGTCAGCAGGCTGAGCTCGGCGTAGTCGAGCGTGCGGGTGTGCCCCGAGCCGATCCGGCGGGCGACGACGGCGGCCTTGCCGGGATGTTCCCGCGTGTGCCGCCGCAGGTCGCCGAGGAAGGTCTCGTCCCGCCACCAGCCGCGCCGCCGGTACTCCTCGGACATCCCGTGCCTCCGTCTGGATCGCCTCGAACGCCGGATTTGATCTTTGTTCGTGATCTTCTTATCCGGACGGTTCCGCTGGGAGCAAGATCATGCTTTGATCGCTCGTGATCAACTCGCTCCGGTGATCCCGGGAGTCGTCCATGCCTTTGACGGTGCTGTACATCACCGGCTGGTGCCGCAGCGGCAGCACGGTGCTCGGCAACGTGCTGGCCGAGGCGGCCGGCGTCGTCCACGTCGGTGAGCTGCGCTTTCTCTGGAAGAACGGCGTCCTCGGGACGGGCAGCAACGGGCGCTGCGGCTGCGGCCTCGGCCATGTCGAGTGCCCGTTCTGGTCCGCGGTGCTGGAGGCGGCCCGCCCGGCCGGGCGTTCGCTGGCCGATCACGCGGCCGACGTCGTCGCCTGGCAGGGCGCCTGCCGCACCCGGCACACCTGGAGCGTGCTGCGACGGCCGCCGCGCAACCCCTGGCCCGCCACGCTCGACGCGACCTACCGCGCCATCGCCGAGGTCTCCGGCGCGAGCGTCATCGTGGACAGCTCCAAGTACGCCTCCGACGCCGCGCTCCTGTCCGGCTTCCCGCAGATCCGGCCCGCGCACGTCCACCTGATCCGTGATCCGCGCGCGGTCGCCTGGTCGTGGATGCAGCCCAAGGCGTACACCGGACGCCGCTCCGCGCTCAACAGCACCCTCCTCTGGGCCGGGTTCAACCTCGCGGCCGAGGCGGTCGGGCGCGCGAACCGGGCCGGCTCGGTCCACCTGCGGTACGAGGACCTGGTGCGGAGCCCGCGGGCGGCCGTCGGCCGGATCCTCGACCTGATCGGGCACGAGGGGCCCAACCCCGTCGCAGCGAACGGGACGGTCGAGCTCGGCGGCAACCACACCGTCACCGGCAATCCCAACAGGTTCGAACGCGGCCGCACGCCCATCGACGAGGACCGCAGATGGCACACCGGGCTGCCGCGCGCCCAGCGCGCCACGGCGACGCTGGTGGCATCGCCGCTCCTGCACCGGTACGGCTACGAGATGAGGGGCTGACGTGGATCTGGGACTCGGCGGCAAGGTCGCGCTCGTCGCGGGCGGCTCGGCGGGCATCGGCCTGGCGATCGCCCGCGCGCTGGTCCGCGAAGGCGCGACCGTGTCGATCGCCGGCCGCGACCCCGTCCGGCTGAAGGCCGCCGAGGACGAGCTCAGCGCGGAACCCGGCGGCACGGTCATCACGAAACGGCTCGACATCCTCGACACCGCCGCCGCCCGCGCCTGGGTCGACGAGACGGCCGCCGAACACGGCGCCCTGAACATCCTGGTGACCAACGCGGGCGGCCCGCCGGCCGGTCCGACCGGCGACTTCGACCTCGACGGCTACCGCGCCGCACTCGAACTGAGCATGCTCTCCCACATCGGGCTGGTGCAGGCCGCGGTGCCGCATCTGCGGGCGGCGGGCTGGGGCCGGGTGCTGATGATCACCAGCGAGACCGTCCGCCAGCTCATCCCGAAGTACGCGCTGTCCGGCATCGCCCGCTCCGGCCTGGTCGGCTACGCCAAGACGCTCGTCCACGAGCTGGGAGCGGGCGACATCACCGTGAACGTGCTCGCCCCCGGCTACACCGCCACGGATGCGCTGCTGAACGACGTCACCGGCGACGACGTCGAGGCGGAGCTGCGCCGCCTCGCGGTGGACGCCGGCATCCCGCTGGGCCGGATGGCGCGGCCGGACGAGGTCGCGGCCGCCGGGGCCTTCCTGCTCAGCGCCCACGCCGGCTTCATCACCGGAACCGTCCAGGTCGTCGACGGCGGCCGCTCCCTAGGGACGTGATCATGTCCGAGGTCTCCATGCTGCTCGACGATCCCGAGCTGACACGGCGCAGCCCGGGAGAGGAGTTCGCGCTCGCCCACGCCAGGAACGGCCCGAAGGCCGTGGTGGAGCTGCGCGCCGCCATCAGCGACCTGTTCCCGCCCGCCAAGCGCCGTCCCCGGTTCACCGTCCGGCATCTGCTCCGCAAGGCCGTCGTCGACGCGGACGAGGTCACCGTCTTCACCGAGCGCGCCACGAACGTCGCCCCCGACGACGCGGCGCCCGAGTGGGAGTTCGAGGTCGGCTCGGAGGTCGCCCGCGTCCAGACGATCCGCGCCGCGGTGCGGGTGCCGCCCGAGATCCTCGCCGACCCGGCCGCGCTCGCCGCGTTCGTCGACTTCCGGCTGCTCGTCCGGCTCGGCACGGCCGAGAACGACGTGCTGCTGAACGGCACCGACGAGATCCGCGGGCTGCTGCGCACCCCCGGGCTGCGCCGGCGCGAGGCCGCCGGCGGGACGGCGGAGACGTTGCTGGCCACGGCGGCGCTGTGCGAGTGGTACGGCGGGTCGGCCGACGGGATCGTCATGCACCCCGACGACTGGTGGCCGCTGGTGAACGACGGCGCCTTCCTGGAACGCCTGGCCGTGCAGGGCGTCAAGGTCAGCCGCACCCGCATGGTGCCGGCCGGGACCGCGCTCGTCGGCGACTTCACCGCCGCCGCGACCCTGCTGGACCGGCGCGCCTCGACGATCCGGCTGGACGGGGACACGCTGGTCGCCGAGATCCGCGAGGGGCTGGCCGTGCACCTGCCGGGCCACTTCGTGTTCGCCGCCCTGCCGGGGGCCCGCTGATGGACCTGCGGACGACCGCCCACCGGGTGCGCGAGCACATCGTCGACATGTGCGCGGGCCCCGAGGGCGGCCACCTCGGCGGGTCGATGTCGCTGGTGGAGATCCTCAGCCTGCTGTACTTCGAGGTGCTGCGGATCGACCCGGCACGCCCGGACGCGCCCGGACGTGACGTCCTCATCCTCAGCAAGGGCCACGGCGCCATCTGCCTCTACTCCGTGCTGGCCGAACGCGGGTTCTTCCCGGTCGAGGAGCTCGGCTCGTACGCCCGGCCGGGCAGCAGGCTGATGGGCCATCCGATCCGGAGCGTGCCCGGCGTGGAGATGCCGACCGGATCGCTCGGCCATGGGCTCGCCCTGGCCAACGGCTTCGCGCTCGCCGACCGCGGTCGCAGGTGCTTCGCCGTCATGGGCGACGGCGAACTGCAGGAGGGCTCGGTGTGGGAGGCGGCGATGGCCTCCAGCAGCCTGGGCCTGGACAACCTGACCGCCGTCGTCGACCGCAACCGCCTCCAGCTCACCGGCACCACCGAGGACACGATCAGGCTGGAGCCGCTCGCCGACCGCTGGCGCAGCTTCGGATGGTCCGTACGCGAGGTGGACGGCCATGACTTCGCCGCCCTGCGCGAGGCCCTCACCGGCCCGGAGACCGGCCGCCCGGTCGTGGTCCTCGCCGACACCGTGAAGGGACACGGACTGCCCTCCCTCGAAGGCACGGTGAAGAGCCACTACGCGACACTGCGGGACACCCAGCACCGCCGAGCACTCGCAGTACTGCGCGCCCGCCACAAGAGAGCAGCGCCATGAGTGACGGTGCCGTCGCTGGGAAGTCGCGGTCGGCGCGGGAGGTCTACCGTGACTTGCTGGCCGGGCTCATGCTCGCTGACGAGCGGCTGTACTGCCTGGACAGCGACACCGGGCTGTTCGCCGGGGTCGACTTCGGCGCCGCCGCAGGCCGGTACGTCAACCTCGGCATCGCCGAGCAGAACCTGATGGGGACCTCGGCGGGCCTGGCGGCCAGCGGGAAGATTCCGTTCGTCAACACCATGGCCACGTTCGCCGCGACCCGGGCGCTGGAGGCCATCAAGATCGATATCGCCTACAACGCGCTCCCGGTCCGGATCGTGGCCACCCACGGCGGCCTGGCCGCCGGGCATCTCGGGCCGACCCACCACGCGCTGGAAGACCTGGCCATCATGCGGATGCTGCCCGGCTTCACCGTCGTCGTCCCGGCCGACGCCGAGCAGGCGCGCGACGCCGTCCGGCAGAGCGTGGACCTGCCAGGCCCCGCCTACATCCGGCTCGGCCGCAAGCCCACCCCGGCCCTGGGCCGCGAGCCGATCGAGATCGGCAGGGCCCAGTGGCTGCGCTCCGGCGCGGACGTCGCGATCATCGCCTGCGGCCCGTACCCGGTGCTGGCCGCGCTGGCGGCCGGGGAACGGCTGGCGGTCCACGGCGTGCGGGCGACCGTCCTCAACCTGCACACGCTCCGGCCCCTCGACGTGGACGCCGTCACGGCGGCGGCCGCGGGCACCGCCGGGGTCGTCACGGTGGAGGAGCACTGGCGGGCCGGCGGGCTCGGCGGCGCCGTGGCCGAGACGCTGGCCGAGCACGCGCCCGCCCGCGTCACCCGCATCGGCATGCCCGACACGTTCGCCCCCGTCGCGGGCGGGCAGACCGACCTGCTCCGCTCCCACGGCATCACCGAGGAGGCGGTCGTCGCGGCGGCCCTCAACCTGATCACCGGAGCCCATGGAGGTGGCACGGATGACCCAGACCTGTCCCGAGTGTGAAGGCGCCGTCGCGCTGGCCGAACCCGTACGGCTCAGCGAGATAGCCGAGTGCCCCGACTGCTCCACCGAGTTGGAGGTCGTCCAGCTCGATCCGGTGGCGCTCGCCCTCGCCCCCGAGATCGAGGAGGACTGGGGCGAGTGACCTCGCTGGCCGTGCTGTGCTCCCGGGTGCGGTTCGAGGAGAAGCAGATCTTCGCGGCCCTGGAGCGCCGCCGCGTCCCCTACTCCCAGGTCGACACCCGCCGGTTGATCGCCGAGGTGAGCGGCAAGACCCGCGCGGACGCACCGGAGCCCGCGGTGGCGCTCAACCGCGAGATCTCGCTCAGCCGCGGCCTGTACGCGTCGCTGCTGATGGAGGCGCGGGGGGTGCCGACGGTCAACCGGGCCGACGTGATCACCGTCTGCGGCGACAAGCTGCGCACCTCGCTGGCCTTGGAACGTGCCGGGCTGCCCACCCCGCGCACCACCGTGGCCCTCACGCCGGAGTCGGGGGCCGACGCCGCCGAGAGGCTGGGCTTCCCGGTCGTGATCAAACCGCTGGCCGGCTCGTGGGGCCGGCTGGCGGCGGTGGCGCCCGACCGCGCGACGGCGGAGACCGTGCTGGAGCACCGCGCCGCCCTGCCGTCTCCGCAGCAGCACATCGCCTACCTGCAGGAGTTCGTCGGCAAGCCCGGCCGCGACATCCGGGTGCTCGTGGCCGGGGACGAGGTGATCGGCGCGACGTACCGCTACGGCGACGGCTGGCGTACCAACGCCGCCCTGGGCGGACGTTCGGAGCCGTGCCCGGTCACCGCCGAGCTGGCCGGGCTGGCTCGCGCCGCCGCGCGTGCGGTCGGGGGCGGGGTGCTCGGCGTCGACCTCATCGAGGGGCCCGACGGCCTGCTGGTGCTGGAGGTCAATCACACCGTCGAGTTCCAGGCCTTCCAGCTCGCGCACGACCACGCCATCGACGTGGCCGATGCGATCATCGACCACGCGCTGGCCGCGGGCCGGGTCCGGGAGGCGTCGTGATCACGGCGAGCGTCATCGGCGCCGCCGGTTACCTCGGCGGGGAGCTGCTGCGGCTGCTGATCGGGCATCCCCAGGTGACGGTCGGCCAGGCGATCTCCACGCGGTTCCCCGGTAAGCGCGTCGACGGCGTCCACCCCAACCTGCGGGCCCAGACCGATCTCACGTTCAGCTCCATCGACGATCTGGCCGACTGCGACGTGCTGCTGCTCGCCACCCCGCACCGGGCCACGATGGACCTGCTGCCCACGGTGATGAGCCGGGCCCAGCAGGTCATCGACCTGTCCGGGGACTTCCGGCTGCCCGACACCACGGCGTACGAGCGCCACTACGGCGTGACGCACACCGCCCCGGACCTGCTCGGCCGCTTCGTGCCCGGCTGTCCCGAGCTGTTCCGCGACGAGCTGGCCATGGCGGACCTGATCAGCGTGCCGGGCTGCATGGCCACGGCCGCGATCCTCGCGCTCGCCCCGCTCGCCGGCCTCATCGGCCCGGACGTCCAGATCGACGCCCGCACCGGGTCGAGCGGCTCGGGCGCCACCGCCGGCGACTCCAACCTGCACGCCGAACGGAGCGGCGCGATGCGCGTGTTCGCCCCGGTACGGCATCGCCACGAGGCCGAGGTGGCGCGGCTGACCGGCCTGAACGTCCGGATGACCGCCACCGGGGTCGAGGCGGTGCGCGGCGTCCAGGTGGTGTGTCACGCGACCGCATCACTGGACGAGCTGGACGAGAAGGCCCTGAGGCGCGCCTACCGGGAGCACTACGCGAAGGAGCCGTTCGTCCGGATCGTGGCGCACCGCCGGGGCTCGCACCGGCTGCCCGATCCCAGGATCCTGCTCGGCTCCAACTACTGCGACGTCGGGTTCGCCGCCGACGGCGACCGGATCACCGCGATCGCCGCGCTGGACAACCTCATGAAGGGCGGGTCGGGCGCCGCGGTGCAGTGCCTCAACATCCGGAGGGGACTCCCCGAGACCATGGGCCTGGAGTTTCCGGGCCTGCATCCGCTGTGACGGGCGTCACGGTGGTGAAGTGCGGCGGGGAGATCGCCGCCGAACCGGTGTGCGCGGACCTGGCCGCCCTCGGCGGGCCCGTCGTGCTCGTGCACGGTGGCGCCCCCGAGATCGCCAAGCTCGCCGGGGAGCTCGGCGTGCGCCCTCGCACCCTCGTCTCCCCCAGCGGCGTGACCAGCCGCCACACCGACACGGCCATGCTGGACGTCGTCACGCTCGCCATGACCGGGCGGGCCAAGCCGCGGCTGCTGCGGGCCCTGGCCGCGCAGGGCGTGCGGGCGGTCGGCCTGACCGGTCTGGACGCCGGGCTGATCCAGGCGCGGCGCAAGCCGGCCCAGCGCCATGTCCAGGACGGGCGCACCGTGATCGTCCGCGACGATCTCAGCGGCCGCATCACCGGCGTGCGGGCCGAGGTCCTGCGCGTCCTGCTCGACGCCGGGATCGTCCCGGTCGTCTCGCCGCCCGCGACCGGCGCGGACGGCGCGCCCGTCAACGTGGACGCCGACCGGGCCGCCGCCGCCGTGGCCGCCGCCCTCGGGGCGGACCATTTGATCCTGCTCACCGCCGCGCCGGGCGTGCTGCGCGACGCGTCCGACGAGACCAGCCTGATCCGCCGCTGCCCGCTCCCCCGCGAAGGCGCCATGCCCCACGCGGCGAGCGGCGGCATGCATCGCAAGCTCATCGCCGCCCGCGAGGCCCTGCTCGCGGGCGTCCCGCGGGTGACGGTCTCCGACGGGCGGGTCCCGCGACCCGTCAGCGCGGCCCTGGACGGAGCCGGCACGACTCTGGAGGTCATGTGAGAGACCCGGTGCGGCTGCTGCACGAGATGCTGGCCATCCCCTCGCCGTCGGGGGACGAGGACGAGCTCGCACGGTTCCTCGACAAACGCCTGAACGAGATCGGCTTCGCCGCGCACCGGGACGAGGCCGGCAACGTGATCGGCGACATCGGGACGGGCGACGGGCCGACCGTCATGTTCCTCAGCCATCTCGACACCGTCGACCTGCCGCTCCCCGTCCGCCGCGCGGACGGGCGGCTGCACGGCCGGGGCGCCGTCGACGCCAAGGGACCGCTCGCAGCGATGATCAGTGCGGCGGCGGCGCTGCCGTCGTTCCCCGGCACGGTCCGGGTCATCGGCGCGGTCGAGGAGGAACGGCTCTCGCGCGGCGGCCACCACATCGCGCGCACGCTGCCGGCGCCGGACGCCCTGGTCATCGGCGAGCCGAGCGGCTGGTCGCGGGTCGTGCTCGGCTACAAGGGCAAGATCGACATCGAGTACCGGGTGACCCGTCCCTCGACGCACTCCACCAATCCCGCCGCCAAGGCGAGCGAGGTCGCGATGGCGTTCTGGGAGGAGCTGCTCGCGGCCCTCGGCCCGGAGCGCGACCACGGGGCGTTCGACCTCCCGGCCGCGACGCTGCGCGGGGTCCGCGGCGACCTCGTCGAGGCCCGCCTCGACATCGACTGCCGGATCCCGGTGGGCTTCGACGTGGACGCCTTCGCCGCACGGCTCGGCGAGCGGCTGAACGGGGGCGAGCTGACCGTCGTCCGGCACGTGGCCGCGGCCCGGACCACGCGCTCCGACCCGGTGGTCCGCGGGATCTCGGCGGCCATCCGGCGCTGCGGCGGGACCCCGCGCCCCACCCTCAAGACCGGCACGTCCGACATGAACACGGTGTCGGAGACCTGGAGCGTGCCGATGGCCGCGTACGGTCCAGGCGACAGCTCGCTGGACCACGGCGAGGACGAGCACATCGAGATCGCCGAGTATCTCCGCGGCATCGACGTGCTGACCGCGGCCCTCCACGAGCTCAGCACGTCCCTGTGAGGGTCAGGCCTGCGAGATCAGCTCATGAAGGTCAGGCCGTGGAGAAGTGGAAGGCCGACCGGGCCGTGTCACGTTCCCACGCGTCGCGGTCGCGGATGTAGAGGGCGTCGCGGGCCTCCACCGCCAGCACCGTCATCCCGGTCCGGTCGAGCCGGTAGGTGATCCGGCCGGTCACCCGCTCGGCGACGCTCATGACGAACGCCTGGGCGGCCACCCGCAGGGAGCCGAACCAGCGTCCCTCCAGCGCCTCCCGTGTCCACGACTGCTCCAGCGACAGCTTCTCCCGCATCGTCTCGGCGGGCACGGTGGCGCTCTCCAGTTGCCGGTAGGCGTGCAGCAGCAGGCAGGCGGCGGGCATCTCCCGCACCTCCAGGACCTTCTCGCCGCTGTCGATGTGCTCCAGGCCCGAGTAGCGGCCGAGGCCATAGCGGCCGGCCCGGAGGTTGAGGGCCCCGATCAGCTCGCGCAGCTCCGCGCGCTCGCCGTCCAGGGCCACCGGCCGGCCGCCCTCGAAGTCGATCACGACCTTCGCCGGGCGCTCCGGCGGCACGGCGGCCGTCCAGATGTAAAGGTCGTCGGGTACCGGAAACCATTCGGGGTCGTCCAAGAGCCCGGATTCGAACTCCCGGCACCACAGATTGGAATCCCCGCTGTGCGAGCGGTTGGCGAAATCCGGAAACCCGGCTTTCTTCAACGCTGCCTGCTTTTCGTCACGGCTGATCGCGTCGAGTTCGTACGGGCTGCCGAAGTGCCCGTCGAAGCCGAGCGCGGCGATCGAGGTGTTCAACCGTCGCAGGCTGTTCTGTGACCGGTTCGCGGTGTGCAGCACCACGTCCGCGCCGACCTCTCCGGCGAGTTCCACCGCCGCGCGCGCGAGCAGCGGGCGGCTCAGCGAGGAACTGACGGGATGTATTCCGAGATAGGACGCCTGCGCGGCGATGGCGGGCGCGACGAACTCGTCGGCGAAGACCGCCGCCCGATCGGCCAGCACGTGCCGGGCCCCGAGCCGCGCCACCCCGCCGGCGCTGTCGTCGTACTCGGCGTCGCCGCCCAGCCCCACCGACAGCGCGTACACCTCAAGGTCGGGATATCGACTGAGCCGCCACAGCAGATAGAAACTGTCGAGCCCGCCACTGAAGAGCGTCACGACCCGCCCGCCGTTTCGGGCCACCCCGTCAATGTGGTCGAATTCGCGGACGCATTTCTTGGTCCACACATCAAACCTCCGGAGCGGGCCACGCCAATACCATTCCAGACCTCGTTGATCTTGAAGATACGGCGGCGAACGCCCGCTCAGGCACCTGATGATCTTCCGTTACCATCTTGCAACTTCCATGATCGAGAGCGGGCGGTAGCCTTCCCCCGCGATGATGATCTTGGCGCCGGCGCGGGGCACGTGGACCCTCGGCATCCTGGCCGCGAGCCAGGTGATCGTGCTGCTCGACGTGACGATCATCAACCTCGCCCTGCCCGGCATCCAGCGGGAACTGCACGCCTCCGCGGCCGAGCTCTCCTGGGTGGTCAACGCCTACACGCTGGTGTTCAGCGGCCTTCTGCTGCTCGGGGGCCGGGCGGGCGACATCCTCGGCCATCGGCGGGTCTTCACCGCGGGGGCCGCGCTCTTCACCGTCGCCTCGCTCGCCGGCGGGCTCGCGTTCAACACCGAGACGCTCCTGCTCGCGCGCGCCGCGCAGGGGGCCGGTGCCGCGCTCGCCGGACCCGGCTCGCTGGCGCTGATCGCCACCGGGTTTCCCGGCGAGGCCGCCAGGAACCGGGCCTACGCCATCACCACGAGCGCGGGCAGCCTCGGCATGATGCTCGGCATGGTCGCCGGCGGGCTGCTGATCGAGTGGGGGACGTGGCGGTGGACGTTCCTCATCAACGTGCCCGTCGGGGCGGCCGTGGTGGTGCTCTCCCGGTGGTGCCTCCACGAGACCCCGCGTATCAGGGGCCGCTTCGACGCGGCCGGGGCGCTCATGGCGACCGCGGGGATGACGCTCCTCGTCTACGGGGTGGTGCGCGCCGCCGAATCCGGCTGGGGGGACGGGCTGGTCGGCGCCGTCCTCACCGTGGCGGTCGTTCTCCTGGCCCTGTTCGTCGCCGCCGAGGCGCGAGCCCCACAGCCGATCATGTCGCTGGGGCTGCTGCGCGACCGGAACCGCGCGGGCGCCTGCGTCATGCGCCTGCTCCTCACCGCCGCGATGAGCGGCATGATGTTCTTCCTTACTCTCTATGCGCAGGGGGTCCTCGGTTACGGCCCGCTGGAGACCGGGCTGGCCTTCCTTCCCACCACGCTCACCGTGCTCGCCGCGAACAGGGCCGTGCCGTGGCTGCTGGCGCGCGCCGGGCCGAGGCAGGTCATGGTGGCCGGGTCCGTGCTCACCGTCATCGGGATGGCGTGGCTGACGCAGATCTCGGCGACGAGCACCTACGTGTCCGTGATCCTCGGCCCGGTGCTGCTCTTCGGCGCGGGCCACGGGCTGGTGTCGGTGGCGGCGACGGCGATGGCCATGACCGATCTGCCCGCCGGCGAGCACGGCAGCGCGTCGGGCCTCATCCAGACCATGCAGGTCGGCGGGCCGCTGGGGATCGCCGTCCTCGTCGCCGTGTACGAGCGGGTGGACGGGACGCGCGTCCAGTCGCTCGCCGGAGCGTTCACCGGCGCCCTGGTCCTCTCCTTGTTCATGCTCGCGACGGCCCTGACCGCCTTCCGTGCCACCCGGAGGAGACCATGCACATAACCCACATCGTCCATCGGGCGCTGCAGCTCGCTCCTGACGAGCCGGTCACGGTATACGGCGACCGGACCCGGACCGCGCGCGAACAGGCCGACAGGGTGGCCCGCCTCGCCGGGGCCCTGCGGGGGTACGGCGTGCGCGACGGTGAACACGTGGGGATGCTCGCCCTCGGCTCGGACCGCTACATCGAGTTCTTCCTGGCCGTGGCATGGGCCGACGGGGTGTTCCACCCGGTCAACCCCGCGTGGAGCACGGGAGAGATGATCTACGCGCTGGCCGAGTCGCGGACCGAGATCCTCTTCGTCGACGACACGTTCCTGGACCGCCTCACGGAGATCAGGGAAGCCTGCCCCGACCTGCGCGAGGTCGTCCACGTCGGCGACGGGCCGCCGCCGGCCGGCATGCGCGGGTTCGAGGAGCTGATCGCGAGCACGGAGCCGGTCGAGGACGCTCGCCGGGGTGGCGAGGCCCCCGCCGGCATCGTCTACACCAGCGGAACGTCCGGACGCGCGAAGGGCGTCGTGGTCAGCCACGCCGGCCTGGTCCATCAGGCATTGATCCTTCCGGCGAGGGTTCCGTGCCACGGCGTCCCCGGCGGCCACATCCTGATCACGTCGAACTTCTCCTCGATCTCCATGCTGGTGACCTGGCTGATCCAGGGGATGTGGGGCGGGCTCACCGTCATCCCGCGCACGACCGACGTCGGCGGGCTCATCGACGCCATCGAACGCCACCGGGTCACGCACGCGCCGTTCGCCCCCGGCACCCTGCAGCAGATCGTCGATCGCCCGGACATCGCCGCGCGCGACCTGTCCAGCATGCGGAGCATCGCCTACGGCGCGGCGCCCATCACCGAGGCACTCCTGGCGAGGGTGATGAAGGCGTTTCCCAACGCCGCCTTCCACCAGTGGTACGGGATGAACGAGTTCGGTCTCGCCACATTGCTGCCGCCGGAGGATCATGTCGCGGGCAGGAAGCTGCGTTCGGCCGGGCGGCCCGCGCTCGGCGCCGAGGTGCAGATCGTCGACGGCGAGGGCGTGCGGCTACCGCCGGGCGAGGTCGGGGAGATCATCGTCCGCACCGGCGCCATGATGCTCGGCTACCTCAACAAGCCGGAGGAGACGGCGCGGACGGTCCGGGACGGGTGGCTCCACACCGGCGACGGCGGATACCTGGACGACGACGGTTACCTCTTCATCGTCGACCGGATCAAGGACGTGATCAACGTCGACGGCTGGAACGTCTTCTCCACCGAGGTGGAGCAGGCGATCGCGGCCCATCCCGCCGTGGCCGCGGTCGCGGTGATCGGCATCCCCGACGACAAGCCGGGCGAGAAGGTGCACGCGGTCATCGTGCTCAAGCACGGCCGGACGGCGAGCGCGGCGGACATCCGGCGGCACTGCGAGCCGTTGATCGCCTGGAAGACGCCGACCAGCTGCCAGTTCGTCGACGCCCTCCCCCTGTCGACCACCGGGAAGGTCCTCAAGCGCGAGTTGCGCGAGCCGTTCTGGGCGGGAATGGACCGCCGGGTCAACTGACCCCGCGCATCAGCCCGTGGCAGGCGATGGCGGCCGCGGCCACCACGTTCAGGGAGTCGACGCCATTGGCCATGGCGGTCGGGCTCATGGGGATGCGAACGCGTTCGTCGGCCTCATACAGCCAGCGGGACGAGAGGCCGTCACCCTCCGAGCCGAGCATCAGCGCCACACGGTCACCCAGCGGGGCCTTGTCCATAGGCGTAGCCGACCGGTCAGGAGTGAGGGCCAGAAGACCGAAGCCGGCGTCGCGGAGAATGCCCAGGTCATCATGCCAGTTGCTCATGCGCGCGTAGGGGATCGCGAAGACCGCCCCCATGGAGACCTTGATCGCCCGGCGATAGAGCGGATCGGCGCAACGAGGAGACAGGACGATCGCGTCGATGCCCAGAGCCGCGGCGCACCTATATATAGAGCCGACGTTCGCGTGGTCTACGAGGTCTTCGAGGACGAGGATTCGGTGGGTGCGGGTGATCAGGTCTTTGACGGTGGGGAGCGGGAGGCGTTCTAGCGAGGCCAGGGCGCCTCGGTGGACTTGAAAGCCCGCCACGCCTTCCACGGTCGCGTCGTCCGCGACGTACACGGGGGCGTCCAGGCCGTCGAGCAGGTCGGCCAGCGGCTTCACCCAGCGTTCGCCCATGAGGAACGAGCGGACGGGGAATCCGGTGCCGACGGCCCGGCGGATCACCTTCTCGCCCTCGGCGATGAACAGCCCGTGCTCGGCCTCCAGGCTCTTGCGCAGGTTCATGTCGCGGAGGCTCACGAAGTCGGCGAGCCTCGGATCGGCGGGGTCGGAGACGGGAACGAGCTGGGCCATCCCCCAATTGTGCCGAGCGTCGCGGGTTCGGAGGTCAGGGGAGGCGGAGTTCGGCGAAGAGGGCCCGGTGATCGCTGCCGGGCAGGTCGTGGACCTCGACCTTGGTCACGGCGCAGCGGCTGTCGGCCAGGATGTGGTCGATCGTGATGCGGGGCCGGGGCTCCGTGGTGCCCCAGGTGGGCACCAGCCCGGCGCCGGCGCGGTCGGCGGCGTCCGCGTAGCCGCGGTCGAGGACGCCTCGCAGGTTGGCGTGGTCAAGAGTGGCGTTGAAGTCGCCCGCGAGGATCCGTACCGGCTGGTTGGCGGAACTGCCCGCCGGGGCCGACGCGACGGCCTCGGGGCGGGCGTCCGGGAGGGCCTTCAGGTCGCGCTTCCAGTCGCGGAACGACTCGGAGGAGATCGGCGGCACGGGGTGGACGGCGGTCACCTCGATGCGGCGGCCGCCGGGCAGGGTGATCTCGGCTTGCGGCATCGCCATCTGCGTCCGGGGAAGCGAGGGCAACGCGCGCAAGGGGTGGCGGGAATATAGGCCAGATCCGGCCGCGCCCCATCGTGGATCCAGGGCCTTGTGGGGCAGGAGCGCCGTCAGCCCGGCCTTTTCGTACCGTTCGACCGCCTCGGGACGGAGTTCCTGCAGGCTGAGGACGTCCGCCCCGGTTTCGCGGACGAGTTCGACGAGGCGGGCGGGGTCGGCCTCACCGAAAAGCAGATTGGCGGTCAGGACCCGGACGACCGGGCCCCGGGCGGCCGGTTGATCACCGCCGAGCGCCCGCGGGACGACGGCGCTCAGCAGGCCCGCGGCGACCACTCCGGCCACGACGGCGGCCCGCCATCTGCGCAGGAGCAGGGCCACGACGATCGGTACGGGCACGGCGGCGGCCACGTACGGGGTGAGCGCGAGCAGTGGCGCGGCCGGGACCCCGATGAGGGGAAGCCGATCACCGTCGGCCAGCCTGACCAGCGCCCATGTGCCCCAGGCGGTCACTCCGGTCCAGGCGACGACGGCCCGCCACCGTCCCGGGTTTCGGTCCGTTTCGGCCGTCGAACCGGTCGCCGGCTCGGCCGTCGTCTCCCCCACCGGTACCTCGCTCCCCTTGCGCGAGCCGCCACGGCTCGCCCCCTAGATCTACTGACGCTCGGCGGCGCCGCCGAGTTGCCGCGCCGCCGAGTGGCGCTTCGACTGCGGGCTGTGAAGGGGAAGGGCCAAAGCATGAGTTATCAAGACGTACGCTCATGACCTGCGCCATTATCAGATTTGAGCTCTTTGTAACCTCCGGGTCGTACTACTACAGTGCCGGGGAACATCGACGGGTTTCTGGTGAATCGAGGACTGCCGTGAGCGGACGTCATCGCAACGACTTCCCTGAGGGGACGCCGGGTGACGGTGGGTTCGACCCCTCCAGGCCGGTCTTCGGCCCGGCCAATGACGGGTCCTCCGACTGGTTCGGATCCCGCGACGGCCGGCCCGGACCGGGCTCCGGCCCTGCGCCGGGCGGTCCGGGCGACCTCGGTACGGCAGGCCAGCCGCTCGGAGCCCCGGTCGCCGGTGGCCCTGGCGCCGGAAGCCCAGGCGGTCCAGGCGGCCGCCCGGGCGGCGGCACGCCCGGCCGCCCGAGTGCTTCAGGTTCGTACGGCGCCGTGGGCGCCTTGGGCGCGACGGGCGGACCGGCGGGCGCGGGCACGCCCGGTACGCCCGGCGGACCCGGCGGCTCTGGACAGCATGGGATTCCCGGCGTGTCAGGCCCGCACGGCGCCTCCAGCGCGTCCGGACAGCACGGAACCCCCGGCGGAACGGGGCCGCAGGGCCTTCCCGGCGCCTCGGGCCCGCACGGAGCGGCCACCGGATCCGGCGCCCACGGCGCCGCGCGCGCTTCGGGCAGTTCCGAGAACCCTGAATGGTTCACCCCCCGGCCGGACGAGCCCGGCTACGGCGGAGGCGGCTTCACGGGGGCCTCGGACGCCGGCGGCTACGGTCTCGGGAGGCCCGGTTCCGCCGCGGCCGGCCCGTACGGCCCGGAATCCGGCCCCGCCGAGCACGGTGCCCCGGGCGCCGGCGGTGCGGGCGGCGTCGGCGGTGCCAGCGGCTCGTACGGCGAATACGACTCGATCAGCCGGTCCGACGAACGTCCGACCGGGTTCTTCGGCGGCCGCGCGGGCGGTTCCGGCGACTCGGGCGGCTACGGCGGCGGCTCGGGCGGCGGTCCCGGTGGCGGCTCCGGCGGTTACGGCAGCGGCGAGTACGGGCGGCGGCGCAAGAAGCGCAGCGCGACCGCGCTGATCGGCCCGATGGCCGGCGCGGTCGGCCTGGCCCTGCTGCTCGGCGTCGGCGTGTACGCGTTCGCCGAGAGCGGCGGCGGCTGCAGCGACGGCGACGCCCTCAACCTGGACGTCGCGGCCTCGCCCGACATCGCGCCCGCCGTCCTCAAGACGGCCGAGCGGTTCAACGGCGCCCGGCACAAGGTCGGCGGCAAGTGCGTCACGGCCAAGGTCGCCAAGACCGAGTCCGCCTCGGCGGCGACGCTGCTGTCGGGCCAGGGCGTGGCGACCGGCGGCAACAAGCGCCCGGACGTGTGGATCCCCGACTCGTCGCTGTGGACCTCGCTCGTGCACGGCACGGCCAAGGGCAAGCAGAGTGTCCAGACCACCAAGACCTCGGTGGCCTCCAGCCCGCTCGTCGTCGGGCTCCCCCGTACCCTCGCCGGCCAGCTCAAGCAGCAGGGCGTCACCGCGACGCCGTCCTGGGACAACCTGCTCAAGGCCTCCGGCGGCGTCACCGGCGGCGGCGTGACCAAGAACCAGATGATCCCGGCGAACGCGATCAAGCTGCTGGTGCCCGAGCCGTCGCGCAACTCGGCCGGGATGGCCGGGCTCATGGTCGTCAGCACGCTGCTGAACAACGACCCCAACCAGAACGAGATCTTCACGAGCATCGTGCGCACGGTCCGCGAGAGCACCGTGCCGAGCGTGAACTCGCAGTTCGCGCAGTTCCGGAAGGGCCGTACGGCCAAGCAGCCGGTCGCGCTGTCGTCGGAGCAGGCGCTCTACAGCTTCAACAAGCGCAACCCCGCCGAGCCGGCCGTGGCGCTGTACCCGATCGAGGGCACGCTCTCGATGGACTACCCGTTCAACATCACCAGCGGCGACGGCGACAAGCAGAAGGCCGCGCGCCTGCTCGAACAGGCGATGAACACCGACGCCGCCCGCGGCGACGTGCGGCAGCTGGGCTTCCGGACGCCCGACGGCAAGGCGCCCAGCGGCTTCGGCGAGCAACTGGGCGTCAGCCCGGCGCGCCCGCGCCAGCTTCCGCCGCCGAAGGACGCCGACGTCCAGAAGATCATGCAGGCGTGGTCGCGGCTGTCGCTGGGCCTGCGCATCCTGACGCTGTTCGACGTGTCCGGCACGATGGCCGAGGAGATGGCGCCCGGCGTCACCCGCCTCCAGGCCACCGCGAAGACCGCCCAGGGCGGCCTCAGCATGATGTCCGATGACACCGAGCTGGGCGTCTGGGAGTTCTCGACGAAGCTCGTGGGCAACCAGGACTGGAAGCCCGTGGTGCAGGTCGGCCCGCTCGGCGAGCGCATCGGCTCGGTGAAGCGCCGCGACCTGGTCCTGTCGTCGCTGAGCGCGTCGAAGCCCAAGGTCACCGGCGACACGGGCCTCTTCGAGACGCTCATGGCCGCGTACAAGGAGATGAACCGCACCTACAAGCCGGAGTTCGGCAACTCGATCCTGCTGCTGACCGACGGCAAGGGCAACGACGACCCGGGCGGCCCCACGTTCAAGCAGACCATGAAGCGCCTGCGCGGCATGATGGACCGGAACAAGCCCATCCAGGTCAACATGATCGGCATCGGCGACAACGTCGACACCAGCGAGATGGAGCCGATCGCCGAGCTCACCGGCGGCAACGTCCAGGTGGCCAGGAACCCCCAGGAGATCGCCAAGATCTTCCTCCGGATGCTCTCGCGCCGCATCACCCAGTAAGACCCGAGCTCGCTCAGTAAGACCGAGCTCGCTCAGTAACACCTGAGCTCGCCCAGCGACATCCAGGCGGCATCCGCGGGGCCCCGGAGACGACTTTCGTCCCCAGGGCCTCGTTTGTTTTTCGGCCCACTTCATCCGGAAATCTGCTGGTCCGGCCCTTGCGGAGGTGACGCCCGAGGGCCTCTGGGCAAATCGGGGAGATTTGTTCAGAAACCGTGTCAACCGGGCGGCGGGGTCGCTCGTCAATCTAGGTGGAGGCCCGACGGGGAGCGGGGCCGTCGGGCCTCCTTTCACCTCCCCCTGATCTGTGGCGGGGTGGATCGGCCCATCGGGGACGGCCCCCACGGCGGCCCCGGCAGGGCGGCCCTCCCGAGGGCCAGAGAGCACGACAGCTTCCTGAAACACGGCACCTCTGCGGCGCGGCTTCCCGGCCCGCACCCGCCGACGTCTCAGCACGCGGGAGGACCCACGTGTCCGCTTGGCCCACGCTCGACCGGCAGGACGACCAGCGCCTGGCCCTGTCCCTCGCCGCCGGTGACTCCGACGCGCTGGCGTACATCGTCGATCGCTACTCGGCCCGCCTCTACGACTACTGCCACGCGCTGCTGCGCGACCAGGAGTCGGCGGCCGGCGCGCTGCACGACGCGTTCATCGTCGCGTACGCGCACATCGGCCTCCTGCGCGAGCCGGAGCGGTTCCGCGGCTGGCTGTACGCGCTGATCCGGAACGAGTGCCTGCGGCGCCTGCAGGACCCGGAGCGCCCCACCGAGCGCGTGGAGGCCCCCGAGGTCGACGACGTCTTCCTCGACGCCGACGAGCGCGCCATGCGCCTGGAGACCCGGCAGCTCGTCCACAGCGCCCTGTCCGGCCTGCGCGGCCTTGAACGCGAGGCGCTCGACCTGCTCCTGCGGCACGACCTGGACGCGGCGGAGATCGGCGGCGTGCTGGGCGTCAGCGCCCAGGAGGCCACCGACCTCGTCGGTGAGGCCCGCCGGCACCTGGACGACGCGCTGGCCGCCGCCCTGATCGCACGGAGCGGACGCGACGAGTGCCCCAGCGTCGCGGCCCTCGTGTACGACGGGGAGTGGCCGCTCACCCCGGCCGTCAGCCGCAAGCTGATCCGGCACATCGAGACCTGCCCGACCTGCACGAACCGGCGTGACCGCAGCGTCTCGACCGGACGGCTGCTCCAGGTCCTGCCGGTGGCCCTCATGCCCGCCGACCTGCGCGCCCGCGTGCTGCAGACCGCCTTCGTCCCCGCGCTACGGGACGATCTCGCGATGATCGCCCACCGGGCCGAGCCGTTCGACACCTGGGGCTGGCCGGTCACCCTGGAGCGGCCGGCCGCGCGCGACACCCAGAAACAACGGTCGAAGCCCCCGGCCCTCCTCCCGGCGGTCGCCGCGGCGGCGGTGGTGATCCTCATCGTGCTGGGCGCGTTCCTGTGGCTGCCGGGCGACGGGAGCAACCGCGCCGGGGCGAACGCCCCCGAGGGCACGACGTCCGCGGCCGACCCGTCCGAGACGCCCTCCGAATCGACGGAGCCGACCGAGTCGGAGGAGCCCGCGGAGTCGCCGACCCCGACGCCCACCCCCACCACGTCCTCGCCGACCCCGACGCCCACTCCGACGCCGACGCCGACTCCCACGCGCACCCGGAAGCCCAAGCCTCCGTCGAAGGCGCCGGAGCAGCCGGGCGGACTGTCGGTCTCGGGTTGCTCCATCAAGGTCGGGGAGTCGTCCTGCGCCGTCGGGGTACGAGCGATCGGCGGCCCCGTCTCCTGGTCCGTCACCACCACGACCGGCGGCGTTTCCGCAGGCGGCGGCGGGCGGCTCGGCAAGGGCGGCTCGACCAGCGTCACCGCGTCCCGCCCGGAGTGCACCAAGCCGGGCGCCGGCTCCGGCTCGGTCCGCTTCTCCCCAGGCGGCAGCGCGACCGTCTCCTGGGAGTGCGCGCCCCCTGACGGCGGCTGACTCTCGCGCTCCTCGACGTCCGCCTCGCCGTGATACTCACCACAATGGTCACTTACTGTCGATCAAGCGGCGGGAACGAGCACGCTCCGTACCTCACCAAACACACAAATCCCACAAGAAGCAGAAATCTCAGGAATTAGGTGGCAAGATCTGTCAACCAGAGCCCGCCGGCAAACGTCAGGCGGGCTGCCGGGGGGCACGTCCGACGCAACCTATTCACTGGAGGAACTGTGGCCGGCGGACCCGGTTCCGGTCAGTTCGACGATCCCCGGCTCGCAGGCGCCCTGCGTGCGGGCGACGTCATCGCGCTGACCGAGGTCTACGACACCTACGCGCCCTTCCTCTTCGACTACTGCCACGGCCTGCTGCGTGACCGGGTCGAGGCGGCCGGAGCGTTGCGCAACTGCCTGATCGCCGCGCGGGAGCACGTCGCCGGGCTGCAGGAGCCGGAACGGCTGCGCGGCTGGCTGTACGCGATCGCCCGCAAGGAGAGCATGCGGCGCCGTGACGAGCCCAACCGCCACACCGGCCAGGAGGCGCCCGAGGCCGAGGACGGCGACCTCAGCGACGAGCAGCTCGCGCGCCGCACCGAGCGCAGGGCGCTCGCCCACAGCGCGCTGGGCGCCCTGAGCGGACGGCAGCGCGAGGCCATCGATCTCTCGGTGCGCCACGAGCTCGACCCGCCCGACCTCGCGGGGATCTTCGGAATCTCCCTCGCCGAGACGGACCAGCTCCTCGCCGAGGCCCAGGCCGACCTCGACGCCGCGCTGCGGGCTGCGCTGATCGCCCAGAACCACTGGGAGGACTGCCCCAGCGTCTCCGCGCTCACCGAGACCTGGCCGTTGCCGCCGCAGATCGCCCAGTCCCTCGTCCGGCACGTGGCGACCTGCCCGACCTGTGGCCCGCGCGAGACGCCGCGGCTCCCGGTGGACCGGCTGATGTCGGTGCTGCCGATCGCGGCGATCCCCGGGGACCTGCGGCTGGACGTGCTCACCGCCGCGACCAGCCCCGACCGTGCCGACACCCGGCGCGGCATCGCGGCCCTGGCCGAGCCGTTCAACGACGTGGGCTGGCCGCTCCCCTACGAGCCCGGCGTCGTGCGCGACCGGGAACCGTCCCGCCGGAAGGTGCCGCTGCTCGCGATCGGCGGCGCGCTCGCCTTCGTCGCCCTGATCGCCGGGGCGGTGACCGTCTTCTCGGGCGGCGACTCGGGCGCCAACTCGGCCGCTCCCCCGCCGTCGTCCGGCCAGGAGCCCTCGTCCTCCCCGCCGGACGAGACGCCGCCGGGCGAGACTCCCCTCCCGACCGCGTCCTCGACGTCCACGTCCCCGTCGCCGTCACCGACCACGACGAGCCCCACGCCGAGCACGTCGCCGTCCAAGCCCCCCTCCGGCGCGCCCGGACGGAGCGCGCCGCCGCAAGAGCCTCGCGTACCGCCGCCTCCGGGACGGCCGCGGCCGGGCTCGCTGGCGGTGGCGGGCTGCAGCATGGGCGTGAACTCCTCCTGCCCCATCCGGATCACCGCGGTCGGCGGTCCGGTGAACTGGCGGGTCACCGGCGCCTCGGGCGAACTCAGCGCGGGCGGCTCGGGCCGTCTGCTCAAGGGCCAGTCGGTCGAGGTGCAGGTGTCGCGCACGAACGGCTTCTGCTGGGGCAAGGAAAACGGAACGGTCTCGTTCGCCCCTGGCGGTGCCGCCCAAGTCTCCTACTGCTGACCCCCGAACTACGGCGGGGGCGCCCACTGGTCTTCTCTCCCCCAGCAGGGCGCCCCCGCCGTTACTACCAGGCCGAGCCTGTGTCGAGAACCTTGTGGGCGCGGTTGACCAGCACGGGGACGCCTTCGCCGATCTGGTCGAAACCCTCGCCCACCGTGGCGTTCTGCAGGAAGCGGGCGTGGATGCCTTCGAGAATGACCGCGAGCTTGAAGCAGGCGAACGCGACGTAGAAGTCGAGGGCGCCCAGGTCGAACCCCGTGAGCGCCGCATAGCGTTCGGCGAACTCCCGCCGCGTGTGGAAGCCGGGAGCGGACGTGATCGTGGCGCCCACCGGGAGCCCCTCGTCGTCGTCCGCCTCGGCCCAGTAGACGAGGGTCAGGCCGAGGTCCGAAAGCGGGTCGCCGAGCGTGGACATCTCCCAGTCGACCACGGCGGCGATCTCAGGGCGCGGCTCCAGGCGGGCGAGCGCGTTGTCCAGCCGGAAGTCGCCATGGACGAGGCGCGCCGGCCCGTCGGCGGGGAGGCGTTCGGCGAGCCGGGCCGCGAGCCGGTCATACTCGGGCACGTCATGCGTCGCGCCGCCCGCCCGGATGGCCTCCTGTGAGCTGTCCCACTGCTTGCCCCAACGCTTGAGCTGGCGGGCCATGTAGCCGCTCGGCCGTCCGAAGTCGCCCAGGCCGACGGCCTCGACATCGACGAGATGGATCGCGGCGAGGGCCTCGGCGAGACGTTCGCTCAGCTGTCCGGCCTGCTCGGGCGTGATGCCCTCGGCGTCCTCGCGCGTGCGGAGCACCTGGCCCTCGACGAAGTCCATGAGGTAGAACCGCGCCCCGATGACGTCCTCGTCGTCGCAGAACGCCAGCGTCGTGGGGACGGGGACCGTGCTGCCCGCGCCCAGCGCCGACAGGACCTTGTACTCGCGGCTCATGTCGTGGGCCGTCGGCAGGACGTGCCCCAGCGGAGGCCGCCGCAGCACGATCCTGCGACCGTCCGCCAGGGTGATCCCGTAGGTCAGGTTCGACCGTCCACCCGCGATGAGGTCGATCGCGGTGATCCGCCCGGCCCCGGGCAGGGCGCGCGCCAGCCAGTCCGCCAGGCGGGGTACGTCGATGCCGGGGACTCCGGCCGGAAGTTCAGCGTCAACGGTCATGACGCCCTATTAGAACGTGACTCGGTCTCACCTGTGAAGGGCACCCCCGCGTTGGGCGGCGCAGCCGCACGGAACGTAACCTCCCGGCCACTTCCGGCCGTCACCGGGCCCCGCTCTCGTGCCATGATCATGCCTCTCACCTGAGGAAACCTCGATCGACACATACCCCGAACCGAACGTTCCACAGGAACCATGATCACGGAGGTGGATTCAGGCGGCAGGAAGGGTACGCATCTGCATCGACACGCGATCAGAGTGGTATCTACTGGACGCCGTGCCGCTCAGCCGTCGAAACCAGCCCAAGGCGGCAGGCTGGACTTGCGGGTCCCGTCGGGCTGCGAACTAAAAGGACTAGACCAATTCGGGGCACGACCGCCCGATTGGGGGGGACGCACCGTGGCCGACGCATGGCTGCCGGGAGCCGGACGCATGCCGGCGCAGAAGGACGGCGGAGCGTTGAGGGGAGGTGCTCCTCGCGTCTCCTGGTTCAGCAGCGAATCCGACCCGCGCACGGTCTCGGCCCGGTCGGTGGCCGCCGACCTCCGCCGGGCCGGCCGCTCCGCGCACGTGGTCTGGAACCCCTGCTCCGGCGAGATCATCCAGTCGGTGCCGATCACCCGCGCGGCCCCGCTGCTCGGTGACGTCGGCCGGGAAGGGCGCGTGAACGTCCAGATCATGGTGGTCGGCCAGGCCCGCGATCCGTTCACCAACACCCTGCTCAACGGCCTCGACCCGCTCATGCGCTGGCTGGACGCCTGGGGCGTGGCCCGCCGCTGGCCCGCCGGCCCGCCGCTCCCGTCGCCCCAGTCGTACCACTCCAGCCGCAGCCGCCGGGACTGGTCCCGCGGGGGCCATTACGGCGCCTCCCAGGTCCCCGGCGCCGAACGCCCCGACCCGGGCGGCATCGACGTCCGCCGCATCACCGGCCCCGACACCCCGGTGGCCGCCATCCCGAGACCCCGCCCCGTCCCCGGCCACGAGACCGCCCGCCCGCCGACGCGCCTCCCCCGGCCGTCCGCGCTGGTACGAGCCGTGGCCGACCCGGTCCACACGCCCGACCCGCCGCTCTCCGCCGACCCGGCCCGGACCCCTGACCCCACCCGCACCCCGGACCCGGCCCGCCCCGAACCAGCCCGCCGCTGACCCCCCGCCCGGCCGCACAAGCGTTCCCCCGTCCACGCAACCCCCGCGTCCGCAACGCCTCGCCCGCGTCTCGTCAGGGGTTGGCGTCAGGGGGCGGTGATCAGGGTTCGGACGAGGGTGCAGGCGGTCTTGAGGTCGGTCGGGTTGGCGGCTGAGCCGTAGCCGATGACCAGGCCGAAGGCGGCCGGGGTGCCGGTGTGGTGACGTTCGAGGGTGTCCAGGAGGACGCCGCGCTCGGCCGCCTCCCGGACGACGCGTTCGGTCCGCCCCGCGGGCAGTTCGACGACGAGGTGGAGACCGGCGGTGTCGCCTCGCAGGCGCAGGCCGTGCAGGGCTTCGGCGACGACCGTCCGGCGGCGCGCGTACTCGGCCCTCATGCGGCGTACGTACCGTTCGAGGTCCCCGCGTTCGAGGAGGAGGCGCAGGGCCTCCTGGGGGACGACGGCCGTGCGGTCGTTGAGGTCGGCCCGGCGGCGGGCGATGGCCTCGACGAGGTCGGGACGGGCGACCAGCCAGCCGACCCCGACGTCCGAGGTGAGGATCTTGGCCGTGGTGCCGAGGTAGACGACCACGTCCGGGTCCAGGCCGTACAGCGCGGGCAGCGGCGCGACGTCGTACCGGAACTCCCCGTCGTAGTCGTCCTCGGCGATCAGCGTGCCGGTGCGGCGGGCCCACGCCAGCAGCGCCTGGCGGCGCGGCACCGGCAGCACGCCGCCCAGCGGGTACTGGTGGGACGGCGTCGTGTAGACCAGCCGCAGATCGTCCGGCAGGTGATCGACGATCAGGCCGTGCTCGTCGACCGGGCAGGGCACGAGGTCGGCGCCCCGGGCGGCCAGCACGGAACGGGCCTTGCGGTAGCCGGGGTCCTCGACGCCCACGCGGTCGCCCGGCTTCAGGATCGTGGCCGCGAGCAGGTCCAGACCGTTGGTCGAGCCTCGCGTCACCAGCAGCCGTTCGGGAGCGCAGGCCACGCCACGGCTGCGGCGCACGTAGTCGGCGAGGAGCGCGCGCAGGCCGGGCAGCCCGTGCGGATCGGGGCGGGCGGCGGGCGCGACGGTCGCCGCCAGCCGCCAGGCACGACGCCACGCGGGGGTGTCGAGGGCGCCGATCCAGGCGACTCCGGGACGCAGGTCGAGCGTGCCAGGACGCCCTGGGCGTTCCCAGCTCTCCGGCGTCAGGGCCGTGGGCACCAGGTCGGCGCGGACGGGCGGCGCGGCGGCGATCTCTGTGACGTACGTGCCCGATCCGTGCCTGCCCTCGAGCCAGCCTTCCGCGTACAGCTGCTCGTACGCCTCCGTCACGACCGTCCGGCTGACGCCGAGCACCCCGGCCAGCGAGCGGCTGGAGGGCAGCCGCTCGCCCGCCGCCAGCCGTCCTTCCTTCATGGCGGCGCGAAGCTGGCCGGTGAGCTGGACGTTCAGCGGCTCCCCGGCGGAACGGTCGACCGTGAGCGGCAGATCGAGGGTCGGCAAGTGGTCTCCCGTTATCTTTATCAAGTGGCCCTACAGGCCAGGCCACTTGCCTCCTAGCGTAAGGCCTATGAACGCGACACCACTGTCCCCCACCGACCGCACCCGCCTCGGCCGCCTGAGCGAACGCGGGCTCGCCGACCGCTCCGGCCTCTACGAGGTGCTCGACGGCGGCCTGATCTGCCATCTCGGTGTCGTGGTGAACGGCTCCCCCCGCGTGATCCCGACGGGGTACGGGCGGGCCGGCGACACCCTCTTCGTCCACGGCTCGACCGGCGCCCAGAGCCTCATCGCCGGCCAGGGCCAGGAGATCTGCGTCACCGTCACGCACCTGGACGGCCTCGTCCTGGCGCGGTCGCTCTTCCACCACTCCGTGAACTACCGGAGCGCGATCATCTACGGTGCCCCTCGCCTGGTCACCGACCCGGACGAGAAGCTCGCGGGGCTCCGGGCCGTCACCGAACAGCTGGCGCCCGGCCAGTGGGACGTGGCCCGGAAGCCGACGCGCAAGGAGCTCGCGGGCACCACCGTCCTGGCCCTGTCGCTGGAGGAGGCCTCCGTCAAGGTACGGACAGGGCCGCCCTCGGACGACGACGAGGACCACGCCCTGGACGTCTGGGCCGGAGTCGTCCCGGTGCGCCAGGCCTTCGGCACTCCCGAACCCGATCCCCTCCTCCGCCCAGGCATCCCCGTCCCGCCGCACATCGCCGACCGGCCTTCGAGAGCCGCCGGCTGAGCCGACGGCCAGGTGAGGCCGCGAATAGGGTGTCCCCAACGCCTGCGGGTGCGCACATACTCGGGTCATGAGCGGTCAGAACCCCGCAGGGCTGGTACCGCGACCCGAGGCGCAATCCCGCGGCTGGAACTTCCGCAGCGAGACCGTCGTGCTCATCGTGATCGACCGCACCGGCACCGTCTGCCTCTCCCTCCCGGACAGCCACCCAACGGCGGCGACCTCGAACTCTTCGTCAACTCGATCCGAACTCGATGACCCGCGGAGTCGTTCATGGTCGTAGGGTGAATCCCATGAACGAGCGGCTCGTATGGATCGACTGTGAGATGACCGGGCTCGACCTGCGTAACGACGCGTTGATCGAGATAGCCGCGCTGGTGACCGACAGTGAGCTGAACATCCTCGATGAGGGCGTCGACGTGGTGATCAAGCCGCCGCAGGAGGCCCTCACCCAGATGTCCAAGGTGGTGCGCGACATGCACACCACGTCCGGGCTCCTCGACGTCCTGCCCGGTGGCGTCACGCTCGCCGAGGCCGAGGACACCGTCCTGCGCTACGTCCGCGAGCACGTCCGCGACGCCAAGAAGGCCCCGCTCTGCGGCAACTCCATCGCCACCGACCGCTCGTTCCTGGCCCGCGACATGCCCGCCCTGGACTCCCACCTGCACTACCGCATGGTCGACGTCTCCAGCATCAAGGAGCTCTCCCGGCGCTGGTACCCCCGCGTCTACTTCGCCAGCCCCGAGAAGAAGGGCGGCCACCGGGCCCTCGCCGACATCACCGAGAGCATCCAGGAGCTCCGCTACTACCGCGCCGCCGTCTTCGTGGCCCAGCCGGGCCCCGACTCCGACACCGCCCGCGCCCTGGCCGCCGAGATCGTCGCCTCCGGCTGAGCCCGCAAACCGAGTGGCCACGCACCCATCGGGAGGCGCTACACTCTTTGGAGCCGGGAGATGATCCCGGCCATGGTGGGTGTAGCTCAGCTGGCAGAGCACTTGGTTGTGGTCCAAGATGTCGGGGGTTCAAGTCCCCTCACTCACCCCAGCGTCAAGGGCCTGGTCATCGGGGACGGTGGCCGGGCCCTTGGTCTTTTGGGCGGCCCCTCGGTCTGGCGCGGAGGGGCCGAAGATCGGCGATCTAGGATGATCGCATGACCGCTCTCGGTGCCGTGTTCCGTCCTCAACTGCCTCCCGAACGGCTGCGCGACGTGGCCACCGCCGCGGACGACGCGGGCCTGGAACAGCTCTGGCTGTGGGAAGACTGCTTCTTCGAGAGCGGCATCGCCTCGGCGGCCGCGGCGCTGGCGTGGACGCGGCGGCTGCGCGTCGGCGTCGGGCTGCTGCCGGTGCCCCTGCGGAACGTCGCGCTGGCCACGATGGAGGCGGCCACGCTGCATCGGCTGTTTCCGGAACGGGTCGTGCTCGCGGTCGGTCACGGCGTCCAGGACTGGATGGGGCAGGTCGGCGCGCGGGTTGATTCGCCGATGACCCTGTTGCGCGAGCATCTCGATGCCATGCGCGCTTTGTTGCGTGGTGAGCGCGTCACGGTGGACGGACGCTACGTCAAGCTCGACGGGGTCGCGCTCGACTGGCCGCCGTCCGCGGCGGCTCCCGTGTTCGCCGGGGCGACGGGGCCGCGCACGCTCCGGCTGACCGGCGAGTGCGCGGACGGCACGATCCTCACCGCCGACACCGATCCGGAGGCGGTGCGGGAGGCGCGCCGCCTCGTCGAAGAGGGGCGCGCGACCGGCGGGCGGACGGACCGCCACGAGATCGTGGTGTATCTGCTGGCCGCGACCGGGCCGGGCGCGGACGAACGCATCCGGGCCGAGCCCGACACGAGGAATCACCCGCCCTTCACCGTCGCCGGAGACGCCGAGAACATCGCCGAGGCCGTGCGGCTGCTGGCTGACGCCGGAGCCGACACCGTCATCCTGCAACCCACGGCCGACGAGCCCGACCCGGTGGACTTCGTCCGGTTCGCCGCCGAAAAGGTCCGTCCCCTCGTCTCTTAGACCGTCCCCACGACCAGGATTCGAAAGCGTCGTCGGCGATGATTTGGCTGCGGCTGGGTGGTCTGTATCTCTGACAGGAAGGAAAAGCCATGTTCAGAGATACCAAGGCGTTCAGCGGCTTCTCAGTGAACGATCTCGACGCGGCGAAGAAGTTCTACGGCGAGATCCTGGGCCTCGACGTGACAGAACAGCCGCCTGGGCTCACCCTCGATATCGCGGGTGGTCGTCCCGTCATCGTGTATCCGAAGCCGAACCACGCTCCGGCGACGTTCACCGTCCTCAACTTCCCGGTCGACGACATCGACTCGGCCGTGGACGAACTCGCCAGGCGGGGAGTGGAATTCCTGCGATATGAAGGAATGCCCCAGGATGAGCGCGGCATCTTCCGTGCCGAGGGGCCGCCTATCGCCTGGTTCACCGACCCGGCCGGGAACGTCCTCTCCGTTCTCCAGGCGTAGGCCTTACGCGGCGGGGGGCTTGGCCTGCCGGAGAAAGCTGAGCATGTCGATGGTCCGCCAGGCCTCGACGATCTTGCCGTTCTCGAACCTGTCGATGGTGACGCCGGTGAGGGTGACCCGGCGATCGTCGTGGGTCATGGCGGCCGTCCACCGGGTGGCCACCCGGTCCGCCTCGGCGATCTGGTCGTCGACGGTGATCAGCAGGTCGGGGTACGCCTCGCGATTCCTGGCGATCGACTTCTTCATGCCGGGGAGGCCGTGCCCGCCGTTCGGGTCGTACGGATCGTGGTGGATCACGTCGGGGGCGACGATGGCGTCGAGCCGGTGAAGCTCTCCGGTACCCCATACTTCGAACGCGAGGAGGGCGGCGGCCTTGTTCTGGTCGGACACGCCTCCACTCTGCCCGCCATCGGCGGCCGGAGCGACCCGAACGAGCCGTATGGCGGTGGACAGAACGGTTCTTTACCGGCAGGCGCACCTATCCCGCTGGCCCCGTCCATCGACTAAGCTCGTTGGCTCCCGATGATCGGCCGGTTATGCTCCGACGTGATAAATGGCAATGGCACTTCCAAGTCGCACCGCCGGAGGCGGGATGAGTGTCGACGAAACCGCCCCGCTGCGCGTGATGGTGGTGGACGGCAATCCGCACGCTCGCGCCGATGTCGTCTCACTTCTGTCCGGCAGCGAAGAGCTCGAAGTGATCGCCGAGGCCGGTGACGGCACGGACGCGGTCGGATTGGCCGAACGGCTGCGTCCCGACATCGTCCTGCTCGACGCCGACGCCGCCCGCACCGGCCACGCCACCCCCCTCAGCCGCAGCGCCCGCGTGTTCGTGCTGGCCTCAGCCGAAGACCAGGGCACGGTCGAGGTCGCGATCCGGGGCGGCGCCTGCGGCCATCTGGTCCCGGGGTCGTTCACCGTACGGGACCTGATCCGCAGCGTCCGCGACGCCAGCCGCGTCAGCCTCGGTTTGTCCGCACGCGAGGCCGAGGTCATGGATCTCATCGCCAGCGGCCGTTCGAATGGCGAGATCGCCCGCCAACTCTTCCTCAGCGAAAAGACCGTCAAAAACCACGTGAATCGCATCTACGCCAAACTCGGCGTCAGCTCCCGGGCCACCGCCATCGCTCTCTGGCGCGGCATGATGAGCGTGCTCCCCGGCAAAGACTGACACCGGTTTCCCGGTCATGTCGTCCGGACGCCGAGGCAATCGCGCATTCGGATGAGCCCATCGCGCATACGGGTCTTGACGGTGCCCAGCGGTACCTTGAGCAGTTCGGCGACCTCCCGGTAAGTGTGGCCGCCGTAATAGGCCAGCGTCACCGCCTCGCGCTGGATGCCGCTGAGCCCGTCCAGGCAGCGGCGCACCCGTTCCCGTTCGAGCCGGTCGACGACCTGTTCGGCGACCTCGTCGTGGGGTATCTCGGCCGCGCTCTGGGCCGCGCGTTCCTCCCGTTCCGCCGCCGCCTGCGCGGACCGGACGCGATCGACGGCCCGCCGGTGCGCGATCGTCGTGATCCAGGCCATCGCGCCGCCCCGCGCGGGGTCGAACCGCAGGGCCGTGCGCCATACCTCCACCAGGACCTCCTGCGCCACCTCCTCCGACTGCGCCGGATCGCGGACGACCCTGCGGATCAGGCCGTAGACGACCCCGGCCACCTCGTCGTAAAGCTCCTCGAACGCGGCCGCGTCGTTGCGCGCCACGTCCAGGAGCAGCGCGTTCAGGTCCACCGGGGACTGTGATTCCACCGGGGTCGCCGCGGCCTGCCTACGTCCCCACATCGTTCATCCCGCTTCTCCCACGGCCGTGGCCGGATCCGGTCACCCGAAGACCGTGGGCAGGCTGCGGAGCAGCAGCCAGACGCCGAGGAGGACGACCGCGAGGGAGGTCGCCATGGGCAGCGCGCGCAGATTCACCCGTCTCAGCAGGCGTGGCTGGTCCACGCGGTCGGAAAGGCGGGCGGCCAGCGCACGGCCGGCGCCCATGACGAGCAGGCCGACGAGGATCAGCGTGAGCGCCAGGCCCACGCCGTACGCGAGCACCAGCACGACGCCGAACCACGCCTTGCCGATGGCGGCCGCGCCGATGAGCACGAGCACCGCCGAGGGACTCGGCACCATCCCGCCGGCGAACCCCATCAACGCCGCCCCCCGACTCCGCTCCGAGTCATCGTGCGTCTCTCCGACGTGGGTGCCGCCGTCCGGATGCTGGTGGCCGGGCGCTTCAGTGACAGCAGCGGAACGTACGAGGGTCGAAGTAGCGGCGTGGTGAGTGTGCACCGACTCCTGAATGGCCTTGGCGTCATGCAGACGCGGCGGCTCATGCCCGTGCCCGTGGCCGTGCCCGTGCCCGTGGCCGTGGCCAAAGGCATGCGTGTGGCTGTGGGTATGGGCTCCCGTTCTGAACACGCGGACGGCACGGCGCAGCATGAGGGCCCCGGCGCTTGCGACAAGGAGACCGCTGGCCGCGCCTAGACCTCCGAAGACGAGGCCAGGGGCGACGACGGTGCCCGAGAGAACAACCAGGCCCAGGGCAAGCACGCCTGCCGTATGGGTGAGCGTGACGGTGATGCCGAGCGTCAGGATGTTGCGGCGAGCACGGCGACCCTGGCTCACCGCGTACGCGGCCATGATCGTCTTTCCGTGCCCCGGCGCGATGGCGTGGAGGGCGCCCAGCGCGATGGCGATCAGCAGCGCGGTGACGGCGAAGCCCAGCGTGAGGCGCCGGTTGGCGACCAGGTCGGCGAACGCCTGGGCCGGTTTGTCGGCACCTCGCGGCAGAATCTTCGTGACCGGGGTCTCGGTGGGCGCCAGGGCGGGTCCGCCCGCTCGCACCCCCAGGTTCGCGGTCCGCTGGGCGAGCGGGCTGGAGAGGAGGTCGGACGGGTACGACGTGAGTCGCGCGCTGCGCGATGCCGCCGGTACGTCGCTCGAGGTGAGCGTCATCCGGTCGCCGCGTGCCGTGATCTCGCGCCAGCCGACCGTGGCCGGACCGCCCGTGTCGCGGAAGGCGATCGGGCCACCGATGGCGGACGCGGCGAGGGCGCACTCCAACCGCGCGGTCGGAAGTCCGGCTTGCCCAGGTGTGATCCGTACTGCCGACGAGCGCACCGCGAAGGTCAGCGGCCGCTGAGCCGCCGTGCCGCCCATGGAACGGGCGGCTTCGGCACAGCGCGCAGCCGCCCAGCCCTGCCCGTCGTCCTTGATCTGCTGGCCCGCCTGAGCAGTGGGAATCTCCGCCAAATCCTGGACGTGGTCGACGCGGAGCTCGCCGGGAGCGACCACCAGCCCGTCATAACGATTAACAGAGAAGTTGCCGAGCGGGTGCCGAGGAAGCGCCCCCGCAAACGCGGACATCGCAGACGCAGACCTCGCAAACGCGACCGTCACGGATGCGGGCATCGCAGACGCAGACCTCGCGGAGGCGGGCGTCGCGGAGGCGGGCGTCGCGGACGCGGGCGTCGCGGACGCGGGCGTCGCGGAGGCGGGTGTTTGGGTGAAAGGGATTAGGGCTAGCCCGGCCAGGAGTGCTAGCAGGGTGGTTAGGGCGCGTTTCAAAGTTGGCTGGCCTGCTGCGCGACGTCCAGGTACGCGCCTCGCGGCATTGTCTGCCCCTCCCGCGGAAACTCCGTGTCTTCGCGCATAAGCGGTCCGCGCCTGGGGCGACTTCCGCTCGCACGAGGCACGCGCTGGGTCGGTTCGGGCGGCGTCATGTGCGGGGGCCGGTTTCGCGGCGTGTGCCGGACGCCGCTTCATGACAGCTCCTTGAGCGCCTTGCGGGCTAGCGGGGCGTGCAGGTCGGAGAAATGGGGGTTGAGGGCCAGGGCCGCTTTCAGGTCTCGGCGCGCGTCTGCTCTGCGGCCCAGGGATTTCTCGATGACGCCGAGGTGGTAGCGGAATGTCGCGCTGCGGTAGCCGGTGCGGGCGGCCTGGCGGGCGTAGCCGAGGGCCTCCTTGTCCTGGCCGTTCGCGTGCAGCGCCCAGGCGAGCGCGTCGGCGACGTGGATGCTCTTGCGGCGATTCCATTCCGTGCGGGCGGCCACGAGCGCGGCGGCGCGGTCACCGTGGTCGGTGGCCGTTATGGCCCCTTCAAGGTCGGTGGTCACGCCATTCGATCGGGCGAGGGTGGCCCATGCGCCGGCGACCGCGTACTGCTCGCGCGCCTGTGCCTTCATGCCCTGCGCCTCGTACAGCTCGCCGAGCGCGACGACGTAGGACGGCAGCGGCGCGCGGCCGACCAGGGCCTGGCGGTCGCGGATGGCACCGGCGGCGTCGCCCAGGGCCGCGCGTACCCGGGCACGGCCGTCGATCGCGGGCAGCCAGTTCGGGTCGGTGCGGAGCGCGGCGGCGTAGTCGCGTTCGGCGTCGCGGAGGTCACCGCGGTTCCACGCCAGCTCGGCGAGCTGGGTGCGCACGAACGACACGTCCGCGGGATCGGTCGCCGAGGTGGCGGCCAGCCGGAGGACGCGCGCGGCCTCGTCGGGACGGCCGCGCAGCTCCATGACGTAGGCGTACCGCGTGAAGATCGAGACGGCCGGTTTGAGCGAGTCCGCGCGCCGGACGGATTTTTCGGCCTCGTCGTATCGCCCGAGTTCGACCAGCGCGTCGACGCGTACCGCGTGGGCGCGGGTCCCGTACGGGTTCACCTTGAGTGCCTGGTCGGCCAGGCGGAGCGCCTCGGCGAAGTCATGGCGTGCCGCGGCCAGAGCACCCTTTCCGCTCAGCGCGGGCTCGTTGTCCTTCGGCGAGATGCTCAGCGAACGGTCGAACGCCGCCGCGGCCTTGGGATAGTACGAGGAGTCCGCGGTCACCCGCGCCTGCTCTACGTAGGCCAGGCCCAGCCCGGCCCAGCCGTCCGCGTCCTTGGGTTCGGCACGCAGGTGTTCCTGCAGCCGCGCGATGTTGCGGCCGGTGACCCTGTCCGTGCCCGCGCCGGAAACCGGCGCGGACTCCGCGGCCGGCTCGAACCGGCTGCCGAACTTCACCGACGCCATCACGGTGAGACCGACGGCCAGAACGACGATCACCGCCCCCGCGGCGACTCTGCGAACGAAAAGCATGAATGCCTCTCCGACTCCAACTGCCTGGTCGCGAGCTGGTCCGGGGACGACGCCGTCCCGCCGAACCTGGAGCGCCCCCTCCGGCGTCCGCCTCGACGCCGGAAGGGGGCGAGCCTTGGTACGCCGGCCCGGCAGGGGCTCCCGAACCTGACGGGCCGGCGCACGATCTAGTGGGACCGCCTGCGGGCCCACATCAGGAATCCGCCGGTGAGGAAGGCGGCGCCACCTGCCAGCGCGACGATCGGCAGGATGGGGGTGCCGCCGTCGTCCGCGGTGGACGACTGCGCCGAACGGTTGCCGAGGTTGTACGTGGTGGCCGCGCCGTTGGCGGTGCCCTTGCCACCGCCGCTGGTGAAGCCGCCGCGCACCGCCGACCCGGAGGTGGGCAGCGCCACGTACGGGAAGTTCGGCTCGAACTTCACGTCGTTGGCGTCCACGGCGTCGCTGAGGTCGTTCTTCATGCCGACGAGCTCGCCCTCGGCGACCTGCAGCGAGATGTCGACCGTGTCGTCGGTCAGGCGACGGCCGTTCGGGTACCCGGCGTTGTCACCGTCCAGCACGCCGAGCCGCTTCGGGCTGGCGGTCGGCGGGATCGACGTGTTGAGGCGCATCAGCTCGGCCGGCCGGACGTTCGGCGGCTGGTTGAGCTTGGGCACCCCGCTCAGGAAGACCTGCACCAGGTCGTTGCGCGGCGTGGGCGGAATGGGCAGCTTGTAGACCTCGTTGAGGCGCCGCGGCAGTTCCGGGTTGGTGACGTTCGGCAGGAACTGCGCGTCGTTCCAGGGCACGGACGCGTTGAACTTGTCCTTGTCCTTGATCGGGTTGACGACCTCGTTCACGAGCGGGTTGGCCAGGCGCGAGACCTGCGTGAAGCCGCCCGCCGCGTTCCGGCGCTGGACCGCGGAGTAGACGCCGATGATCGGCTGACCGGGCTTGATCAGCGCGGACGTCGGGACCTGCAGCGCCACGGTCTGGACGTTGTAGCCCTTCAGCGTGTCGTTGCCGACCTCCTTCAGGTTGCCGCCGTAGAAGCGGTTGAACACCCGGAGGTCCAGGAAGAACGGGTCGTCCGCCTGTCCCGCGAACACCTTGGCGCCGCTCGGCAGCTGCTTGATCGCCTGCTGCCGCAGCGTGCGGTAGTCGGGCATCGACGCGTCCCCGACGCGCGACGGCGCCACCGGAACGTTGGTGGCCAGGGTCCGCGTGTTGACGACCGAGCCCCCGCTGCGCTGGATGAGGGTGATGTCGTACGTCTGGCGGTAGTTGAGCGTCGGGTCGTCGAAGCTGCGGACGACTCCCGTGTTGTACAGGAACGTGTTCTGGCTTCGGTAGCTTTCCTTGAACGTGAAGCGGTAGGTGAACTCGGGCAGCGAGTCCCCGTCGTTGTCGACGTTGATCTCGTACCGGCCGTCAGGGTTGAACTTGTAGAAGTTGGGCCCGCCGGCGGGCTCCTCGAACGGCCAGAAGTTCGCGACCAGCGTGGTCGTGTTCGGCTGGTCGGGGCTCACGAACGCGTACACGTCCGTGTTGTCGTACTCGGGCTGCCCCGAGATCAAGGGAGCCTCCCGGTGACTCGAGGCCGTGGCCTGCATCGGTGCCAGGCTCGTCGACCCTCCGGCGATCAGTGCCGCCCCCGTGGCGAGCACCGCGACGGTCCGTGACCGTCTGGAGAGGCGTATCGACATGGTGTGTCCCTTCTGCTCGCGAGCGCCGCGAGCTCCGTCGCACCTGCCTCCTATTCGCCGCTCCCTCGCTCCTGGATTGCCCCGACTTTTCCCGAACGTCGCTCCCCCGGCCCCGCGCACCCGTCCCCCGGCCTCGACGACCGCCCCAATCCCCAGGTGAGGGGCCCCATCAATCGATTCGCGCAGCGTCCGCAGTGCCTGCTAATGTTCTTCCTGTCGCGGGGAGCGCCGGGTACGCCCGGAGCCCCGGTCGACACGCGCCGTTAGCTCAATTGGCAGAGCAGCGGACTCTTAATCCGCGGGTTCGGGGTTCAAGTCCCTGACGGCGCACCCACACCCCCTGGTCGGTGACCTCCGGTCACCTCCCCAGGGGGTTTTGCGTCTATTCGGTGAGTGTGGTCAGGGCTAGGAGCAGTTCGGAGGCGGTGACGTCGTCTAGCTCCTCGAAACGGGCTTCGGAGCCGGGTGTGGTGATCTGGACGGCGCCCAGGGTCTGCTCGGGCCACTCGGCCGGTGACATGACCGGGAAGCCCGGGGCCACGTCGAGGACGATCGTGCTGCCGCCCGGCGCCGTCCAGACCATCTCGCACTGGACGCCGCCGTCCAACGGGGTGCCTCGCTCCCAGCCCATCCGTTCCAGCCCCAGAACCTTGCCGGTCGAGACGGCGATCCCGTCAAGCCTGTCCAGCTTGCCGCCTTCGCGCTCTTTTTCGGTGAACGCGAAGGTGGGCCGCCCGAGCTGCGGGAACGGCTGCAGGATCTCGTAGTCGGCGAACACCTCGCTCCACGCGCCGATCGTTTCCCCCAGGTGCACCGGGTGGGCGATCCGCACGGTTCCCGTCTCGGGCAGCGTCAGCACGTCATCGTGCACATCGGCGAACGTGCGGTCTTCGGCGACGCGGAACGCGGTCGTCTTCCCGCCGTCCTCGTGCAGCCAGGCCAGCCGCTTGACGATGTGCCACAGCAGTGGATGCCCGACGAAGAGTGTCTGGAAGTCCGCGGTCTCCCACCGGCGCTGCTCGCTCATGGCTCGCTCCATCCGCCGGATCTGATCGGCGGCGACGGTGCGGACGTCCTTCTTCAGGCCGGTGAACGTCCGGTACGCGGCGGGCGCGAGTTCGGGGTCGTCCTTGGCGCCCGGCTTCGGGAGCGCCTTGCGGAGCTTGCCCTGGTCGTCGGTCACGTAGGGCTTGAGCTCCTCGTCGAACCCCACCCGGAAACGCCGGGGCCCGTAGTCGAGCGTCATCCCATCGTCGGCGTCCAGCCCGAAGTCGGGCACGATGCGGTCGCCGAGCTGCTCCATGGTGAGCCCGCGGTTCGCCGCGACCTGGTGGAGGAGCTGCGCCGCCTTGTTCTTGAGCCGCTTGGGCCTGGCCTTCTCCGAAACCAGGTGCAGCTGCATGACGGCGACGTCGGTGCCGATCGCGGCGAGCACGTCCAGCCCGTTCAGCGGAAGCTTGACCCCGTCCTGCCCGGGCCAGGACCGCGCCATCCCGCCCAGCCGCCGCGCCGTCTCGTCGTCACCGGTCCAGGCCAGCTGCGACGTGGCCCAGCCGATCCGGGACTCGCCGGAGACGCGCCACCGCTCGAACAGCGCCCACCCGAACTCCGCCAGCGATCCCGGGTCGAGCGCGTCCAGCGCCGTGGGCGGCGATCGACGCGGGCTCGCCTTCGCCAGCGCCTCGACGAGGTGCCCGGTCGCCGCCGCGGGCAACGCCAGGTCACGGCCCCTGAGCAGGATCTGCGGCAGGGTGGTGGGCGGCGCCCAGCTCGGTGGTCCCTTCTTCCCGCCCTTCAACAGCGTTTTGGGGACGTCGCCAGCGGACGCCTCGTCCACCCGGGCCTCTTCGATGGCCTGGATCGCCGCCTTGGCCTCGTCGTCCAGCCCGGGCAGCACCTCGGCGAGCAGGTCGGGCCGCGCCAGCAGATGCGCGTTCAGCAGCCCGGCCGCCAGCTTCGCCCGCTTCGACGTCCCTGCCGAGACCTGTGGCAGTACCCGCATCGCACGCCTCGGGAACCGCTCGATCATCGCCTGCGCGACGGGCAGGACGTACTCCTGGTCGAGCCGCTCCGCCACGAGCAGGAACGCCTCGTCGGTGGGAAGCTCGCCGAGCACCGCGACGATCCTCCTGCGGTCGCCGGCGTCGGACTCGTCGTCGAAGGCACGCGCCAGCTGCGGGGCGACCGCGGGCCCGACTCCCTCCACCGCCGTGACGAGACATGCCTGCCAGCGTCCGTACTCGCCGAACTCCGCCCAGTCCCCGAGCCGGGCGAGCTGGTCGGCGGATCCGAGCGAGCACCACAGCTTGCTGCGATGGCGCTCGACCGGTTCGGCGCAGCACTCGTCCACCCAGTCCTGGCGCGTCGGCACCAGGAAGGAGACCGCGTAGCGCTCCGTCGGGGTCTGGCGGTAGTCCGCCAGCCGCTCCACCGTCTCCTGGTAGCTCTTCTCATCGGTGACGGCCAGCAGTGCCCGCACTCGCCGCCCATGGAACCCGCCGACCGACGTCGAGTCGACGTAAATGCTGGGACCGACGTAGTCCAGCTCCTTCTCGTACGTTTCCCGGTCGTGGTGCGTGGAGATGTGGACCTGATCCATCTCCAGGCACGCGCAGGCAGCGAAGGCGAGGCCATGAGCGGCAGCCCATGCGTCGATCCACGGCTTGATCTGCCGGCCGTACCGCAGTTCCTCGTCGATGCAGGCGACCACTGCCGCACCCAGGGGGTTCGCCTGCCCGCGCAGGTAGTCGCGGGCCGCTTCGACGAATTCCCGCTCGCTGCGTTCGTCATCGAGGACCGCATCGATTCGCGGACGCGCTCTCTCCAGCCACCCGTCGATCTCCGCTTGGGCGGACGGATCGATCTCGACCGCAGGAACGGGAGGCAGCCCGCCACGGCGGGGGTACAGCGCCTCCCGCCACTCGTCGGGAAAGACCAGGACGTCCTCGTCACGAGAGGCGGGGGGCACTTCGATCATGAAGCCTTACCGTAGAGGACTCCGATCGTGGCCATGGGGCGCTTCCGCCTCAGCGTTGTTCCGAGAAAGATCGTCGCTTCGCGTTTCCGAGGTGGGCAGACCCGCGGACGCCAGCAGCGCGAGTTTGTCCGCGTCGCCGGACCCGGCGTCCGGGTGGTACACGACGAGCATCAGGTCCTCGGCTCCGCCGATGCTCAGTCGTTCCCGGTTGAGGGTCAGGTCCCCGACCTGCGGGTGCCGCAGCCGCAGCGGCGTCCCGCGCTGTCCCCGGACCTCATGGCGGGCCCAGAGCTGACGGAATCGAGGACTCGCCAGTGAGAGCTCTCCGGTGAGCTCGACGAAGCGGGGATCGTCGACGTCGTTGCCCGCGGCCTGCCGCAGGTTCGCGATGAAGCACTCCGTGACGTTCTTCCAGTCCGGATGCAGAGCCTGCTCGGCCGGGTCCAGGAACAGGTCCCGCAGCTGGTTCCCCCCGGCGCTGAGGCGGGGCGAGAGCGCTCTGGCCAGGTCGTTCGAGGCCAGGATGTCGAAATACCGGTCTTCGATGAACGCGGGTTGGACGAGGGAGTCCATGAGCTTGAGCGCGCCGGGCGGAGGGCTGTCCTCGCGCGGTCGGCGCCGGAGGACCTCCGTCACCAGCGCCAGCAGGTGGGCCAGGTGGTCGTCATCGAGGCGCAGCACGCGCGCGATCGACTCGAGCACCTGCACGGAGGGGTTGCGATCACGGCCCCGCTCCAGCCGCAGGTAGTAGTCGGCGCTGATGCCGGCGAGCATGGCGACCTCCTCGCGGCGCAGCCCGGGCACCCTTCTCACACCCACGTCGGGGACGCCCGCCTGCTGCGGTGTCACCTGCTACCTCGGTGCGCGTGACGTCGAGAGGGGCGAGAAGGCCGCGGCCACTCTCGGCGCACGCTTCGTCCAGCTCGATGTGACCGACGACGCGTCCGTGACCGGCGCGCTGGCGTCGATCGGCTCGGCTGAGGGCCGGCTCGACGTCCTGGTGCACAACGCGGGCATCTTGGGGACGGAGTCGGCCGACGGTCCCACGGCTCTGCGAATTTTCGACACCAACGCGGTGGGAATCGTGCGCGTCACGGAAGCGGCACTACCCCTGCTGCGCAAATCCTCGAACCCGACCGTGGTGACCGTTTCCAGCAGCGCCGGGTCCTTCTGGGCGGTGAACAACCCCGACCGGCCGGAATTCCACCTGTCGCTCGCGCTCTACTCCGCGTCCAAGGCGGCGGCCACCATGCTGACGGTCCAGTACGCCAAGTCCCAGCCGGGCATCAAGTTCAACGCGCTCGAACCCGGCCCCACCGCGACCGACATGACCGCCGCCTTCGGAATCGGCAGGCCGGTCGAAGAGAGCGCCAGAACCGTCGTACGACTGGCGACTCTCGCTCCGGACGGTCCCACCGGAACCTTCCAAGACGAGACCGGAGAACTGCCCTGGTGAGCAACCCGGCCGCACGTGGACGGGGCGTCAGGCGGTGGTCGGCTCGGCGAGATCAGCAAGGATTTCCGAGGCGGTGACCGGGTCCAGTTCGGAGAACGGCAGGGGCCTGGGCTCGGTCCGCCAGCTGAGGTCGGTGCCAGCCGCGCCGTTCCATGCCGATCAGCCTGCCGATCGCCACGGTGACGTCGTGGAAGCGTTCCAGCTCGGTGCCCGCGCGCTCGTCCTCGGTCAGCACGTAGGTGGGGCGGCTCAGCTGCGGGAAGGGCTGAACGATCTCGTAGTCGTCGAACACCTCGGCCCAGGCCTCCAGGCCGCCGGACAGTTCGAGGGGGGTGGGCCACCCCCACCCGGGTCGCCTCGGTCAGGGTCAGCTCCCCGTCCTGGAGGTCGGCGAGCGACCGATCCTCGGCCACGCGGAACGCGCGGCCGTCCTCGGTGATCCACACCAGCCGCCGGGCGACGTGCCACACCAGCGGATGCCCGACGATCAGAGTCCGGAACTCCCCGGCGGTCCACCGGCGTGAGCCTGCGCACCGTCTCGTCGTCGCCGAACAACCCGAGCGCCGTCAGCACCCTGCGGGTTCGCCTTACCCTCCAGGTGCGCGCGGGCGGGCTCGACGAGATCCGGCCGGCTCCGCCGGTTGCCGAGCAGATGGTCGATCTGGTCGCGCGTCTCCTTCACCCACTGCTGAACGGTGGCGGCGGCGTCCGGGGCGAGTTCGAGCGGGGGGCCGGGCGCCCCGCCACGACGTGGGTGGAGGGTGGCGCGCCAATCGTCAGGAAGAGTGAGAAGGTCCTCGTTCTGGGGCATGCGGAGCAAGGTAGTGCCAACGCCCGACAAGATCATGTACGGGACCGGAGACCCCCGCTCGTCGAGCGGGGGTCTCCGTTTGCCCTAGCTCTGCCAGGGCGCCGCGAAGCCCTTGTAGGTGCCGTCGTGGGTGGCCAGATGGACCCACTGGTCGATGTACTCCTGGAACTCGTCGTCGCCGCGCGGGAGCAGGTACGCCTTCTCGGCGAAGGTGAACGGCTTGTCCGGGTTGATCGCGCAGAGTTCGGGGTGGAGCTTGGCCTGGTACTTCGTCTCGCTCCCGTCCGTGATCATCACGTCGGCGCGGCCGGCCACGATCTCCTCGAAGATCGTGTTGTTGTCCGGGTGGGGGACGAGGGTGGCCTTGTGGATGTTCGCCTTGGCGAACTTCTCGTTCGTCCCGCCGGGGTTGACGATGACGCGCACTCCGGCCTGGTCGATCTTGGCCAGGGAGTCGTACTTGTCCTTGTCGGCGCAGCGGGCGATCGCTGACTTGCCGTCGACGAGGTAGGGCTCGCTGAAGTACGCCTTCTGTGCCCTGGCCAGGGTCACGGAGACGCCGCCCATGCCGATGTCACACTTGCCCGCCGTGAAGTCGTCCATGAGCTTGGTCCAGGTGGTCGTCACGAAGACGGCCTTCACGCCGAGGCCCGCGGCCAGGTGCTTGGCCATGTCGATGTCGATGCCGGTGTAAGCGCCGGTCTTGGGGTCCCGGTAGGTGAACGGCCGGTAGTCGCCGGTGGTGCACACCCGGAGCACTCCTCGTCGCGGCACCTTGTCCAGCAGGGTGGCCTGGCTGTGCTTGCCGGGAGCGGCTGTCGCGGAGGCGGTCGTGGCGGGGGCCGACGTGGCTGTGGCGGTGGCGAGGGCAGTGGCTGTGGCGGTGGCGAACGTAAGGGCCAGGGCTGCTACGGCGGTTCTGCGGCGCAAGGCTCTCCTCCTGTTTCGTAGCGGGGGGCGAAGGCAGGCGTGGACGGAGGACATCCCCTGCCGCGTGCCGCGGCGGGGAGCGATGGCCCGGGATCGTACCAGCGGAAATGTGGAAATTGGGAGACAGGCCGGCCCCGCCGTCCGCACCGGTCAGGCCGCCCGCACGCGGCGCCGCGACGCCCGGCCGCTCATCGCCTTGGCCATGCCGCGTCCTGAATTGTTAACGCGGGGGGAGACATTTCTCAGCCCTGGCGTTATCTTGGCGTGAACCTAACAGGCGATCTTGATATGTACTCATTCCTCGCTGAGGGTGACGACGGAAGGGAAGCGCGTAGGTGGGCAGAAACGTAGAGGCCGGGCCTGCTCTGAGCGTTCCGAGCAGGCGGCGTTTCCTGGGGTACTCCGGGATCGGGGCACTGGCACTGGCGTTCGGGCCGTTGCGGGCGGAGCCGTCGTCCTCGACCCGGGAGGTGTCCCGGTTCAAGTCCGATCCGTTCAGCCTCGGCATCGCCTCCGGCGATCCGTTGCCCGACTCGGTCGTCCTGTGGACGCGGCTGGCACCGGAACCGCTGGCCTCGCTCGGCGGCATGGAGCCGCACCGCGTCCCCGTCCGCTGGCAGGTCGCCGAGGACGCGAGGTTCCGCCGGGTCGTCCGGCGGGGGACGGCGACCGCGAGGCCGGAGTACGCGCACTCGGTGCACGTCGACGTGCGCGGCCTGCGGCCCGGACGGGAGTACTTCTACCGGTTCCAGGCGGGCAACCAGATCTCACCGACCGGACGGACCAAGACCGCCCCCGCACCCGGAGCGACGGCGAACGCGTTCACCTTCGGGATGGTGTCGTGCCAGGCGTGGTTCGACGGTTACTACACCGCGTACGGCCACCTGGCCAAGGAAGACCTCGACCTGGTCGTTCATCTCGGCGACTACCTGTACGAATACGGCGTGCAGACCAATGGGGGCAGGCCGGACACGCCGGTGCCGGCCAAGTTCCACACCCCCACCCTTCACCTGTCGGACTATCGCGACCGGTACGCGCTCTACAAACTCGACCCGGAGCTGCAGGCGGCGCACGCCAGGGCACCGTGGATCGTCACCTGGGACGACCACGAGGTCGTCGACAACTACGCCGACCTCGCCCACCCGTCAGCGCCGCCGGAGGACTTCCTCGTCCGCCGCGCCAACGCCTACCGGGCGTACTGGGAGCACATGCCGCTGCGGCCGCTGGAGCCGGCCGGCCAGAACATGTCGCTGTACCGCCGGTTCACCTTCGGCAGGCTGCTGGAGTTCAACGTCCTGGACACCCGCCAGTACCGCAGCGACCAAGCGTGCGGCGACGGCCTGAAGACCGGCTGCGAGCAGCGGCTGGACCCGGCCCGGACGTTGCTCGGCGGCGCCCAGGAGGCGTGGCTGCTGGACGGCCTCGGACGCTCGCAGGCGAAGTGGAACGTTCTGGCGCAGCAGATGATGCTGTCACAGGTCGACTTCAACACCGAGCCCGGGCAGGCGTTCAGTATGGACATGTGGGACGGGTACAAGCCCTCCCGGGACCGGCTGCTGACCGGGCTCGTCGAGCGGAAGGTGCGCAATCCGATCGTGCTGTCGGGCGACTTCCACCGCAGCATGGCCGCGAACGTCAAACGGGACTTCGACGACCCCGCGTCCCCCACGATCGCGACGGAGTTCCTCGGTTCGTCCGTCTCGTCCGGCATGGACGGGGCGGACATGGACGAGTTCGGCTCGCAGTTCCTCGCGGCCAACGACCACATCCGCTTCTACAACGGGCAGCGCGGTTACATGACGTTCGACGTCACGCCCGACACCTGGAACGCGTCCTACCGTGTCGTGCCGTACGTCCGGGAACGCGGCGCGCCCGTGTTCACCCGCGCGAGCTTCGCCGTCGAGGACGGCAAGCCCGGCCTGCAGGCCGACTCCAAGAGCGCGGCACGCGGCAGAAGGTACCTGCCCGCCTCCAAGGTCGAGCCTCCCGAGCCGCTGAAGGGGATCCGCAAGTGAGCCTTCGCAAGATCATCATCCTGCTGGCCGTGTCGCTCACGGCGATCGCCGGTGCCGCCCTGTACGCCGGCACGGCCTCCGCCACCGGGCAGGGACGCGGGTCGGTCACGATGACGGTGCAGTCCGGGACGCTGGACGTGCTCGCCGCCCCGTGCGGAGGCAGGCCGCTGGTGGTCGACGTCGCCAACTCCGGCTCCAAGGGCGCGTACGTCGACGTGTTCATCGCGCCGGAACGTCCGCTCGTCACTTCGCACGATGTCATCTCGACCTACGTGCCGCCGAACGACAACGTCGTCCTCCGGGCACAGGTCTCCGCGCCGCTCGGCTCGGCCGGAGGGACGCACGACGTGTCGCTGCGGCTGGGCCCGCGCGGGCAACGGCAGCGGGCGGCCGTCACGGTCACGCCGAAGCCGTCCGGGCCGGGCGCCGACCTCGCCCTCGGCGGACCCGTCAGCGCCTCGTCCACGCACGGCAACTTCAACGTCTGCGGCGGCGTGGACGGCAACGCCAACTCCGAGGACTGGTCCACGCGGACCGGCTGGAACGACGGCACGCGCGCGGCGTTCCCTGACACCTACACGGTCGAGTTCGGCGGCCCGCGGCCGATCGACCGGATCGTCCTGTACACGCTGGACTCCACGCGTTACCCCGCCGCCCGCTACGGCCTGCGGGACTTCGACGTCCAGGCGCTCGGCGGCGGCGGCGAGTGGACGACGGTGTCGAGCATCCGCGGCAACACCACGGGCCGGGTGGAGATCTCGCCCGATCCGGTGCTCTCCACCACGTCCGTACGCGTCGTCGCGCTCGCGTCCAACAGCGGCGACTACTCCCGCATCGTCGAACTGGAGGTCTACCAGGACTCGTAATCGCCGTGTCCTGTTTGTCCCGTTTATGCGAGTAGAGTGACTCGCCTGGTGGTGACGGGCCGAGGGGGGAGATCGTCGTTGAGCGCTCCTCCCCCCGACGGCACGACGGTCCGCACGGAACGTTCGATCTTGGCGATCGCGCACACGGTGACGTCGACGACTCGCCTGCTGGACGTGCTGGCGACGTTCGACGGGGATCACCGGCTCCAGCTCTTCCTGACCACGGCACCCGGGGCGACCGCCCCGGACGGGGTGAGCGAGTTCCTCGCCGACCTCGAAGTCAAGGCGATCTCATGGAACGAGGCCATCGGAAGGGAATTCGATCTCGCGCTCGCGGCGGCCAGCAGCGGTCCCTTGCATGAGATAAATGCGCCATTGGTGTCATTTCCTCATGGCGCTGGATACAATAAATACTTGCAACAGAAAGCAGAAAGCAGAAAGCAGAAAGCAGAAAGCAGAAAGCGGAAAGCGGAAGGCTGCCTATGGGCTGAGCCGTGATCAGCTGCTTCACGATGGCGAGGTCGTGCCCGCCGTCGTGATCCTCTCCCATCAGGAGCAGCTGGAACGGCTCGGCGAGGAGTGTCCCGAAGCGCTGGACAGGGCGCTGGTCGCCGGGGACATCTGCTTCGACCGGCTCGCGGCGAGCCTGCCGTGGCGGGAGGACTACCGCGCGGCGCTGGGGCTGCGGCCCGGGCAGCGTCTCGTCGTCGTCACCTCGACCTGGGGGCCGTGGTCGTTGCTGGGCGAGCATCCCGGGCTGATCGCGCGGCTGCTCGCCGACCTGCCGGTGGACGAGTACCTCGTGGCGGCGGTCATCCATCCGAACGTGTGGCACGGCCACAGCCCTTGGCAGGTGCGGGCATGGCTGGCTGACTGCCGCCGCGCGGGCCTGGTGGTGGTCCCGCCGCGCGAAGGCTGGCGCGCCGCGCTGGTCGCGGCCGACCTCGTGATCGGCGACCACGGGTCCGTCACGTTGTACGGAGCGGCGCTCGGGCGGCCGGTGTTGTTCGGAAGTTTCCCGGCGAACGCGGTGGATCCCCGGACCGCCCTGGCCGAACTGGGGCGTCATGCGGCGGTGATCGATGACCGTCCGCCGGCGGAGCAGGTCGATTCCGCCATCACCAAGCACGATCCGCACATGGGAGCGCGCGTCGCGGACGGGGCGTTCGCCGCTCAGGGACGCGCGGCCGAGATCCTCCGGGCGCACATGTACCCGCTGATGCGTCTCGATCCGCCTCCGGCCCCGGCCCGGACGTCTCCGGTGCCGCCGTGCGGCCCCGAGCCGCGCCAATGGACGGACGCCGAACGACCGGCACTGCTCGCCACGGTGGCGATCACGCGATCACCTGGACGTGCGGACTTCCTGGTCGAACGCTGTCCGGCCGAGGTGGCCGATCTGCGCTCGGCACCGCTGCGCGCCAACCGGCACCTGGTGGTGGACGGCACCGAGACCGATCATCGTCTCCGGGCGCTGGCCGACCTCCTCGTCCAGCGTGCCGACGCGCGCAGCAGGCCCGCGTTCGGCGATCGGGCCCTGACGGTGGCCGAAGTCCGGAAGGACGGCGAGTGCCGTCTGCAGCTTCCCAGTGGAGGCACGCTGGCGCTTCGAGCGAACGCAGCAAACACGGCGAACAGGGCGAAGGCGGCGAACGCCGCGAGCGCGGCAGATACAGCGGTCACAGCGACCGCGACGGACACAGCGACCGCGGCGATTGATCCGAGCGTTCTGGCTTCCGCGATCTACGCCTGGGTGGCCGAAGGGCACTCCATCGCCGGGCTGCCCGCGGAGTTGAACGCGAGGACAGGAGCTCTGACGATCTCGTTCACCTGCGAGCGGATCTCAGGGTGAGTCTCTGAGCTCGTCGGCTCTGGGGCTGCCGACCTCGTCGTACGCGGCGATCGCTGCCGCCCGCAGTTCCGCCGCGTGCGCCGGGTCGTCCATCATCGCCGCCACCTGTGCCAGCGACTCGTAGATCTCGCCCATCTGGTAGGTCCGGCCCTCAGCTCGCATGATCTCAAGAGCCGTACCGAGCGCGGCCGCGGCCGGCTCGGCGCGTTGCGCCTCCAGGTGCGCCCTGCCGACGGTGATCAGCGTCCGGCCGCGGTTGTAGGGATCCGGGATGCCCTCGAAGATCTCCTGCGCCCGGTCCAGGCAGCGGACGGCATCGTCCGCCCTGCCCAGCGCCAGGTACGTACGTCCGAGATGGTGCAGGTTGATTCCGACGCCACGGATCCGGCTGTGCGTCTCTTCCAGGTCCTTGGACTGCTGGAAGAACGGCAGCGCCTTTCCCGGCTCACCGGCGTCCAGGTGGGCGCGTCCGATGAACTCCAGCGTCGTCGCCCGGTCGAGCGGGTCGGTCGCCGCCTCAAGCGTCCTGCCGAGCACCTCATGTGCTTCGGCGAACCGGCGCGTCTCGTACAGCGCCCGCCCGAGCTGGATCCCCATCCGGAATCGCGCCCCGGCATCCCCGAGCCGCTCGGCGGCGCGCAGCCCGATCCGATGCGTCTCGATCCACTGGTCGTAGTGCTTGAGCGAGAGGTAGAAGCCCCACAGCGCCTCGCACAACTGCCAGGCGAGGTCGTGCCAGCCGCGGTCTTCGGCGGCGTACACCAGCGCACACAGGTTCTGGTGCTCGGCCCGCAGCCAGCCGAGCCCGCGCTGCACGCCTTCCGGTCCCGATCCGTAGGGGGACGGGCGGCCACGCAACTCCTGGAAGACCGGCCCGGTCGTCGGCCTGTGCGGGTTGACGGCGAGATCAGCCTCGGCGGCCGCCCGCAGGTACCACTCCACCGCGTTGCGAACGGCGGCGTCACGGTCCTCGCCGGTCTCCTCGTCCTCCGCCCTGCTCCGTGCGTGCAGGCGAATCAGGTCGTGGAAAACGAAGCGACCGTCCTCGTCGTCCAGAAGGTGGCGGTTCACAAGCTCGTCGAGAAGCGCGTCCGCCTCCGCCTCCGTACAACCGAGCAGGGCCGCGGCGGCGCCGATCCCGAAGACCACCCTCGGGCCCCTGCCCGCCCTCGGCGTAGGAGTCGGCCGGTCGCCGCCCCCGGGATGCAGGCTCAGCATCCGGTACGCCCGCCGCACCTCGTCAGGCATGGCCCCGTACACCTCGTCGCCGACCACGCGCACGGACCACTCCCCTTCCGGAGCGCGGCGCGGGGCGGCCTCCAACCTCGTGGCGAGGTCGGCCAGGCCCAGGCTGCGACGGGTCTTCAGCCTGCCCGCCGCCAGCCGGATCGCCAGCGGCCAGCCGCCGCACACGCGCAGCAGCGCCCGGGCGCCGTCGAGCTCGCGGTCGACCCGCCCGGCCCCGATCAGCGAACGCAGCAGGTCGAGACTGACCTCGTCCGAGAGCTCGCGCAGCAGGATCACCTCGGCGTTCTGCCGTCCCGCCAGGTCGGCGACCTCGGTCAGCTCACCGCCCGTGGTCACGAACACCACACTGTCCGGGGACGCGGGCAGAAGCCGTTCGACCTCACTCGCCAGACGCGCGTTGTCGAGCAGGAGGAACACTTTGCCGCGCGCCAGCCGGGACCTGAGCAGCGCCAGGCGTCCCTGGTCCGAACGCGGCAGGTGCTCCCCCGAGATCCCGAGCTGTTCGAGCAGGTAGGTCACCGTCTCGCCGATGCCACCGCCCAAGCCGCGCCGCGAGAGACCGCCGAGATCGGAGTAGAGAAGGCCATCGGGGAACCGGTCGCGTTCCAGGGTCGCCCAGTGCACCGCCATCGCGGTCTTCCCGACCCCGCGCAGCCCCGCCACGATCACCACCGTCGGCTCACCGGCGTTCGCCCGCACGGCTTCGGTGATCTGCCGCAGCAACGGCTCCCGGTCATGGAACCGGTTCGCGGCCGGGGGCAACGCGGACGGCGGCTCCACGGGCCCCGGCGCGTTGTAGACGTTCATCACGTCAACGCGGTGCGCCTGGACCACGTTGCGAGCGTCGCCCTCGTAACGGTTCCCGGCCTGTTCGCCAGCCACTTCGGCACCGCCCGCAAGGTCGTGGTCCGCCCAGTCGCAAGCCGGAGTGTGCCAGGGTCGCACAGTAAGCGCCAACGCCCCAGCTCACGCGAGCGCCGCGAAGGTCATGTTCGCGCGGGCGTTGCCCATCACACCGTTCACCTTGGCTCCCGCAGCCGATCCGTGCTGAACTGTGGTGTGCCCGATCCAATGACCGTCGCCATCGCCACCGCCATGGCGGGCAAGGCCGTCGAGGTCGCGAGCGAGCCGGTACGAGCGGCCGTCGCGGAGATCTCGCGCCGCGTCCGCGAACGGTTCCGCGGCGAGCCGACCGAAGAGAACGTCCAGCGCGTCCTCGACGAGGACCCGGAGTTCCGCGCCGAGCTCGAAGCGATCTGGACCAGCGCCCAGACGCAGGCCACCGCGACGGCCGACGGCGTCGTCAACGTCTTCAACGGCTCCGCCGAGAAGAGCATCCAACTCCGCGACGTCCACGGCGACCTCAACATCACCTAGCCGAACGGCCTGCTCGACCAGGCCGTCCCATCACGTGGTCGCCCAGGCGCGGGAAGAGCGACCGGAACGGGCTCGATACCCCCCAGCATCGCCCGTTCCGGTCGCTCTGTTCCCACCCCATACGGCCCACGGAGGAGCGGCCGTGCCGTGATCGCTACCCGCCCCACGGGGCCCAAACATCTCAAGCGCCACTTTTCTTGGCGCGGGTCAGCAGCCGGAGCACCGCGGCCTCGGTTTCGCCCTGGGTGGCCAGCTCGCCCGGGCCGACGCCCTCGCCCAGATTGGGGAGGACGGAGTTGATCGTGACGCCGTTCTCGTGCAGCTCGATGATGCGGGGGTCGATGTACGAGGAGCGGGCGACCGCGGGGGTGTTGCCCAGGTAGTCGGCGACCTCCTGCACCACGCGACTGACCGCCCGGCGGCGGGCCGTGGCCGACGACTCGACCGTGACGGCGAGGCCGACGGCGGCGAGCACGGTGGCGTGCCAGGTGCGGAAGTCCTTGGCCGTGAAGTCGCCGCCCGAGATCTCGCGCAGGTACTCGTTGATGTCCTCGGCCTGGACGCTCCGCCAGGCTCGGCCGGATCGGTGGGCGAGCAGTTCCGGGCTGTCGTCCTTGCGGCGTTTGAGCCCCCGCACCACAGCACAGACGTTCTCTTCGGCGACCACTTGCTCGCGTTCTTTGGAGCCCTTGGCGATGTATTCGAACGTCACCTTATTTCGACCGCAGTGGACGTGCTCGCGCAAAATGGTGGCCAGCCCATACGTGCCGTTCTCCTCGGCGTACTCCCGCCCGCCCGGCCGGAAGAAGCCCAGATCAATCAATCGAACAGCCGCCGCCAGCACCCGTTCTCGCGGATACCCCCGCGTTTCGAGATGCTCACCAACAATTTCCCGAACTTTCGGAAGCACGGCCGCGAATTCGAGAACACGATCGTGCTTGGCGGCGTCCCGTTGCCGGCGCCACTCCTCGTGATACAGGTATTGCCGCCGCCCCTCCGAGTCCACCCCGATCGCCTGGAGGTGCCCCGAGGGCGAAGGGCAGATCCAGACGTCCTTCCAGGCCGGCGGAATCACCAGTTCCTTGATCCTGGCGAGTTGCTCCTGGTCCCGCAGCTGCGCGCCGTCCGGACCGAAGTACTGGAACCCACGACCGCACCGCCGGCGACGGATGCCGGGGCTCTCCGGATCACTGTGCCTGAGCCGCATGCCGATGTCCTACCCGCGTGATGATGTTCATCCCTGCAAGGGGGGACGCCACATCAGCCACACCGGCGGGCAGCCTCCCGGCGGGACGAACCGCTCGGTCACCCGGAACCCGAACCGCTCGTAGTACGGAACGTTGCTCTCCTTGGAGGACTCCAGATAAGCAGGCAGCCGCTCCTCATCACAGCGCTCCAACCGTGACCTCAGCAGCGCCCCACCCAATCCATTGCCCTGGGCCACCGGATCCGTGCCGAGCACGGCCAGATACCAGTGCGGCTCCACCGGATGCCTCGCCTCGATCGCGCTCAGAGCCCGCAACGCCGCCGGCAGCCGGATCCCGAACGCCCGCGCCAGCGGCACCAACTGCCTCAATTGGACGCTCAGTGGCACCCGCCACGCGCCGGGCGGATCCCACAACGCCGCCGCCTCAATACCTCCGCGCCCTCCAACCTCACAGGCCCCCCGCGGCTCGTGCACCTTCCGCGTGATCAACTCGAACACGGGCGTCAACCGGCGCACCCTGCCGTCCGCCTTGGGGACGATCCACCGCCACACCGGATCATCATCGAACGCCCGCGCCAGCACCCCCGCGACCACCCCGGCATCGTCCGCCGAAAGCCTCCTGACCTCCATGCGTGACCCCTTCATCCTCCGAAGGCCCCCGCATCGTCTCATCCACCCCCGACAACGGACGATCCACCCTCCCCCGCCTGGTAACCTTTCGGAGTCGCCGCGCGCGACACGCGCCGTTAGCTCAATTGGCAGAGCAGCGGACTCTTAATCCGCGGGTTCGGGGTTCAAGTCCCTGACGGCGCACCCCGCATGACCAGCACATTCTCGCCAGAGCCGAAAGTGTTCCCGGTCACTTTTGACCGATCCCAACCCCATGTTCGCTCGTCGTTCCGGCCTGGGGACGATCATGTGCCCGAGACGACCTCAACCCCGGTGGTACACCCGCGGCAGGGGCAAGAACATGGTCGCTGGTCACTTGCATCCTGACAAGAAATCGATCAGGAGCGCGTTGACCTCGGTGGGACGTTCCTGTTGCGGCCAGTGGCCGCAGCCGGGCAGGACGACCGGGTCGCGCGGGTTCGGCACGTACCGGCGCATGGCGTCGGTGTCCATGAAACGTGCGGCGGTGTCCATCTCGCCGGCGGCGAACAGCACCGGCTGCCGGACGGGGGTGGCGCCCAGGGCGGGCAGACCGGTCAGCAGCCTGACCGTCTCCTTCTTCGGCGATATGGACGTCGATGCCGTTGGCCTGCAACGTGCGGTGTCTCATGGCCTCCACGTTGGCAGGCCCACGCGGGAGCACGCGTCGTACCACGGTTGACTCCTGAGGTACTCCCCCCGGAGTAGCACTGGTGGTGGTCATGCCGGCGTGCCGCGGCATCGCCTGCACGATCTTCATCTCGGCGCCGGCTTTCAGGTGCCGGGCCACCGCGCCGTGCCGCAGGTCGTGCAACCGGATCTGCGGCAGCCCGGCCTCGAAGTCCAGCCGCTCGAACTGGTCAGTCACGTGTGCGGGACGCTGAGCCGCCCTCACGGGCGAAGAGGTAGCCGGAATCGACCCAGCCGTCGCCCCATGCGCTTGCGGCCCGGCCGGCAACTGGTGACCGGGATGCGCTGCTGGTGACGCCGGCCGGACTGAGAGACGACGAGGTCGCTGCGGCCTTTGGGCATCAAATACGGCACCATTGACCCCGGCTCGCTCGAATCTTCTCGACAGCAGGGGCGAACTGGCCACGAATGGCCATTCCAGCATAAAGGCTTACCCGAAGCCCGGCCGGACACCTGGCCGGCAAGCGTTTGCCTGGCCGGTGCGCCGCCATGGAAGCTTCGGGTAAGCCTTATTGAAATGCCCGGTCAGGGCTTGACACAGATGCCCTTACCGTTCTTCTTGAAAGCCTTGGCGATGCTGCGCGGGTGCCCGGTCGCCGACGGGGGGCTGTACCTCGGCGGGAACTTGATGACCACCAGGCCCACGGCCCGGTAGGCGCGCTTGCTCCTCACACAGGCGAGGTCGCCGCCCGTCCGGGCCTTGCCGGAGCCTCGGCTCGAACTGGCCTTGCCCGCCCGGCGGCCGTCGGTCATCCGTGAACTGACCGTGACGAGCGTCGCTCCGGCACCCGGGGCCGGTGCAGGTGACCGACAGGTGCGCGTTGATCTTCCGCTGCGCCGACGGCGTCTTCACCGCCCGTGCCGACCTGGCCGCGAGCATGCTGCGCGAATTGGAGGAGCGGCGGTACATCCGTACGGCCATGGGCGTCATCACCACGGACGTGAAGCCCAACATCGCCAAGCTGATCTGGAACGAGGGCGTGAAGAAGAAGTGAGCTTGGCGACGCTCCCTGCCGGTGCACGGACGTTCCTCAGCCGGCCCCGGACTGCCACCCTTACCACTCTTCGCCCCGACGGCCCCCCGCACGTCACCCCCGTCCGTTTCACCTTCGACGCGGCCACCGGCCTGGCGCGGGTGACCACCCGGGCGGCGACGCGCAAGGTCCGGAACGTGTCGGCGGGGGGACGGGCCGCGCTCTGCCAGGTGGACGGCATGCATTGGGTCACCCTCGAAGGCCGGGCCGTTGTCACCGACGACCCCGCGCGCCTGGCCGAGGCGGTCCGCCTCTACACCGCCCGCTACCGCATGCGCCCGCCTGCCCCGCCGGACCTGGTCGTCATCGAGATCACCGTCGACCGCGTCCTGAGCCTCAACCTCTGATGACGGCGGCCAGCAAAGGCCAGGAGCGGTGGCAGGCCGCTGAACAGCTCGCCGGGTAGCGCGACCGGTTCGAGCCAGAGCCGGTTCTGGCCGACGAGGGGCTGGGCACCCAATTTTGTATCGGGCGCCCAGCCCGGTTTGTGCTCGCTCAATGACGATGTCGCCGGTCGTCGAAGGAGGTCACGAGGCATGCCGACGCACGACGATCTGCGTGCGCTGTTCATCAACTGCACGCTCAAACGCTCGCCCGAGCCCAGCAACACGCAGGGGCTGATCGATCTCAGCGCGCACATCATGGAGAAGCAGGGCGTACGGGTCGACCACATCCGGGCGGTGGACCACGACATCGCCACCGGCGTGTGGCCGGACATGACCGAGCACGGGTGGCCGTCGGATGAGTGACCGGCCCTTCAGGAGCGGGTCATGGTCGCCGATGAACGTCCTCTACAGCCTTCAACACCTGGGCTATACGATCCCGCCGCAGGCGGACGCGGGCTGGATCGGCGAGGCGGGTCCCGGGCCGTCCTATCTCGATCCGGGCTCGGGCGGGCCGCAGAACGACTTCACCAACCGCAACACCACGTTCATGACCTGGAATCTTCTGCATCTGGCGCGGATCCTCAAGGACGCGGGCGGTGTCCCCGCCCACGGCAACCAGCACTCGGAATGGGATGCGGGCTGCCGCTTCGACTTCGAGAACCCCGAACACCGCTGAAATGCGGTGGAGCCGACCCGTACCCGCCGCTTATGGTCGGAAGGTCCTTGGTGCTGGTCGCCGTGCATGGGCCGACCGTCATCTGCCTATGGGGGGAAGGCTGACATGATCGGCGACCGGATCCCGCTGTTCTGCGACACCGCGCTGGCGGAGCGCATCGAGCGAGCGGAGGCGCAACTCATCGCCAGGGGCAGCGAGGCCGCCCGCCGCCGCGATCCCGATGGGTTCGTGCTCCCGATCGCCGGCGGGGTGGCGAGCTTCGCGGAGGAGAACTCCCCGTTCAACAAGGTCGCGGGGCTCGGCTTCGGCGGCGTGCCGACGACGGCCGAGCTGGACGAGATCGAGCGGGCTTTCGGCGCGCGGGGTGCCGCGGTGCAGGTCGAACTGGCCCATCTTGTGGACCCCGAGATCGGCGAGCTTCTGTCCCAGCGCGGATATCGGCTGGCGTCGTTCGAGAACGTCCTCGGACTCTCGTTGCAGAGCGGACGCGAGCCCAGTGCCGGGCCAGGGATCGAGATTCGGCTCAGCGGGGACGATGAGTTTCAGGCCTGGCTCGATGTCGTGGTGGACGGATTCGCCCACCCCGACGCTCAGGGGCTTCCCTCGCACGAGGACTTCCCGCGCGAGATCATCGGCAATGCAGTACGGGACCTCACCACCGCCGCCGGCGTCCGCCGCTACATCGCCTTGCGCGCGGGTGAGGCCGCCGGTGGTGCCAGCATCCGCATGGCGGACGGCATCGCCCAGCTCACCGGCGCCGCGACCGCACCCGCCCACCGGCGGCGGGGCGTCCAGACGGCGCTACTTTCGGCCCGCCTCGCGGACGCCTCGGCCGCGGGATGCGACGTCGCCGTCGTCACCACGCAGCCCGCGTCCAAATCTCAGCAGAACGCCCAGCGCCAAGGCTTCGACCTGCTGTACACCCGCGCCATCCTCATCAAACAGCCGTGACCGCCCGCCTCAGAGGTCGAGCCCGCCGTCCTTGATCCGCTGGGCGAACGCCCCCCAGTCCGCCGCCCCGAACACCAGCCGAGGCCCGTCCGGATCTTTGGAATCCCGCACCGCGACGCTCGCATCAAGATCGGCAACCTCAACGCATTGACCGCCCGTGTCATCGCTGCGGCTGCTCTTCCGCCACTTCAACGTCGAGAGATCTGTGGTTCTCATATGCTCTCCAAGATCGAGCGAAGCAGCTTCAGGGTGTCATCCGCGGACATCGCCGCCCCCCTGATCAGATCGAACCGTAGCGCATACCCACGAACGCCGTCGGTGTGCTCGATCAATTGTGCGCCCATGTGGCCGCCGACATGAACCACCTCGGGATCACAGTCAAAACCCATGATCGTGAACGCTCCGGGAAGCCCCGCATACGCCCCTCTGTCGGCCGGAACGATCTGCAGTGTGATGTTCGGCCGCTCGGCCAACTCGATGAGCCGCTGAATCTGCTCGCGCATGACTCCTCGATCACCGACGGGACGTCGTACCGCGCCTTCGTCGAAGACGGCAACGATGTGCGGCGGGGCCTCGCCTTCAAGGAGCTCTTGGCGCTCCATTCGTGTCGTGACGAGTTGCTCGACCACCTCTGAGGTTCGTCCCGCCTTCAACACCTGGTAGGCGTACGTACGAGTCTGGAAAAGGCCCGTGATCACCATGGTCTCGAAGATGTGCATCACCGTCGCCTCGGCCTCGTGCTCAAGAAAGTCAGGAAAGCCAGGCGGGAGGAGCTGCAGGCGCCCGAGCAACTGGATCCACGTCCAGATTCGGTGAAATGTTCCATTCGTCTGGAAGAACGTGTCGCAGTCCTTGGCGAAATCCTCGGACGGAGTGCTCTTGCCCGCTTCTACCTGGCCGATCCACTGTGGCGTGTAGCCGAGTTGCTCGGCGAGTTGCGGACGGGACAAACCGGCCGCCTCGCGGTAGGCGCGGAGCTCGGTACCGAAGTATTCGGTTGGTGATTGCGGGACACCAGGGTCACGGGGGCGACGGGGCATCGGGCACTCCGATGATTCGAAACCGGGGGCGGTTTCCAACGGCCGACAGGGGCTTTCGGACGGTGGGCTTCTTGCTCTTTCCGAGCGTACGGCGATCACAGCAAGCTTGTGGTCAGTAACCCAGAGTTGCCGACCTGTGAGGCCTGACCATGTACACGAACCCCGATGACCAGACGCTCTCCCGGCTCCGCGCCGACTTCCCCGGTCACCGCATCTGGCGATCGACGCGGTACGACGGCCTCCCGGGCGACTGGGTCGCGACCCTCCGCGACACGTGGGCGGGCGTCGATCCGACCGTGATCCGCGACAGCGCCGCCGACCTGCGGCAGGCGCTCGACGCCGAACGCGAACGGAGGACCCGGTGATGACGCAACGGCGGCCGAGCCGCTGGCGCGCGTGGTTCGGCCGGGCGAAAAGGGGCCGGGCGGCCGGTGATCGCCCGGGGTGCACCGTCCGCGCGGCCCCTTCCCCGATCCTGCACTTGGACCGCCTCGCCGACGCGCTCGCGCGCAAGGGCTTGGCGACGCTCCCCCGCTACGCGGACGACCGCCCCGGGCTGCGGGTCTACCTGCCGTCCGCCGCTCACATCGGCGAGACGATCGCCGTCGATCCCGGTGGTCGCGCGGACGAGTGGTGGTATCGGACGAGCACCGGCATCCTGCTCGGAACGCACCACGATCCGGCTGCCGCGGCGGAGACGATCGCGCTCCTTCTTGGACGGTGGCTTCCGGCCGCATGGGGCGTCATCCCGGCCCGGGAGATGACGGTGGCCGAGGTACGGCAGCGCTTTCCGGGTGTCTCCTGCTGGTGGGGCATCCACACCCGGCAGTGGTGGGCCCTCATTCCACGTGGGGCTTCCTCGCGCCTGGTCAGCGCGCTCACTCCGGACGCCCTCGCGCGGGCCATCCTCAAGGCCGCCGGAATATCGGTGCGAACAATTCATGGTCATCCGTCCTCTAACCCTGACGTCATCAGAAGCGTTCGGGAGGGCGAATGAAGATCAAGCGGGTGGCGATCGCGGGGCTGGCTGCCGCTGGGATCGTGGTGGGTGGAACGGCCATACCGGCGTCGGCCGACACCCATCCTTACTCCAACAATGGGCTTGGGCCTCACCCGATTCTTCGGTATGGGCAGGTGAACGAGAACGTCCGCGCCCTGCAGTGGATGCTGAACTGCGAGGGACATACGTTGAAGACGCCCTCGCGATTCGGCCCGCAGACCCTTCAGGCGGTCAAGAATCTCCAGGCCAAGCACCATGTGGACCAGGGCGCGGACGGAAATGTCGGCGCGGCCACCTGGCACAGCCTGTACATGTCTTCCGCGTCCACCCGCCACGGAAGTAAGAACGACTGCGTAAAGGCCGTCCAGGTCCTGCTCAACAAATGGAAGTACAACGACGACCTGCCGATCACGGGTTATCAAGGCGATCGCACCACGCGCAAGCTTCAGCGCTTTCAGAAGGAACACGGCCAGGCCGCGACCGGTTATGCGGACCACGACACCTTCCACAAATTGATCTACATTCCGGCAGGCAAGTGATCCGAGGGTCGAGGCACCGGTTCCAGGACGAGGACCGGGATTTCGCGGTCGGTTCCGCGCTGGTACTCGGCGTAATCCGGGAACGCGTCGACGGCCCGGCGCCACCAGAGGGCCTTCTCGTCTCCGGACAGCTCGCGTGCCCGGTAGGCCCGGGTCTCTGTGCCGTCCTGGAGTTCGATGAGCGGCTCGGCCAGCAGGCTGGCGTACCACTGTGGGTTGGTCGGCGCGCCGCCCATGGACGCGACGACCGCGTAGCGGCCTCCGTGCTCGACGCGCATCAGCGGGGTCTTGCGGATCTTGCCGGTCTTGGCGCCCCGGTAGGTCATCAGGACGGTGGGCCGGTCGCTCATCGTGACGCCGTCGGTCGTGCCGGTGCGCATGATCTGCTCGACGTGCTCGCGGACCCAGTCCAACGCGCTCGGTTCGTACTCACCGGTCAACGTTGTGCCGCGGTCCACGTTGCCGGTCAAGGTCCGGAGGATGCCGGGCAGTTCTGCCCGCGTCTGGGCGGGCAGGCCGGCCGCTGTTTCCTCGGCCAGGGCTTGCCAGAGTTGCTCGATCTGGGCTGTGAGAGCCTTGCCGCTGTCGGTGAGCTCGATGGTTGTGGCGCGCTTGTCGGGGGCCGGTGCGCGGCGGAGGTGGCCGGCGGCTTCGAGTTTGCCGGTCATGCGCGTGACGCTGGGCGGCTCGCAGCCGAGCGCCTCGCTGAGCCGGGACTGGATCATCGGGCCCGTGCGAGCGAGTTCGAGCAGGAGCGCCTCTTGTCCGGGGTGCAGGCCGAGCGGGGCCAGCAGCGTCGCGGCCCTGGCCCGGTGGCGCAGGCTCAGCAGGCGGATGGCCTGGTTGAGGTCGTCGGCGTACGCGAGATCCATGGGGTCTCCCTGAATTGGTTATGTGCATAATGTTATCCGCATAACTAATTTCTTCGCAACGAGTGTGGCTACTGAAATCGGTTTCTGTTCTAGGCGTCGAGATGGGCCGCATCGCCTCTGGGAGCGGCCGTGCCGTCGAGGTTGACGAGGTCAGAGCCGTGCCGGGCGGCCAAAACAATCTTCCTGGGCATGCTTGACATCCGGGACATGGCTGCTGCAATCATTCTCTGACATCGATTTCAGTGACGTACGCAACAGGCAGGAGCTGATGTGGCCACCATCCACGATGTGGCGGCACGGGCCGGAGTCTCGCCCGCCACCGTCTCGCGGTTCCTGCGGGGGCAGCGGGTCCGGTCGGCCGAGGCGATCCGGGCCGCCGTGGATGAGCTGGGCTTCCAGCCGAACCTCGCGGCGCAGTCCCTGAAGTCCGGCCGCACGCGGGCCATCGGGGTGGTCGTGCCCGACATCACCAACCCCTACTTCGCGGCGGTCGTCAAGGGCATGGAGTCGGTCAGCCGCGAGCGGGGGTACCGCCTGCTGCTGGCCAACACGGACGAGAGCGCCGAGCGCGAGGCCGAACTGCTCGCCGAGATGGCGCGCCAGGTGGACGGGATCATCCTGGCCCCCGTCACCGAGCACGAGGAGGCCCCGCTGGAGCTGCGCGACAGCGGGGTGCCGGTGGTCTTCATCGACCGTGACCTCGCCGATGGCGAGAGCTTCGACGCGGTGCTCGTCGACAACCTGGAGGGTGGCCGGAAGGCCGCCGAGCACCTGCTGGCGCTCGGTCACACCCGGATCGCGATGATCAGTGGGGGCCAGGAGTCCACGCCGGGCCGCTACCGCCGGGCCGGTTTCATGGAGGTCCTTGAGGCCGCCGGGATCGAGATGCCGCCGGAGCTCGATCTGATCGGCGACTTCCGCGAGGAACGCGCGTACCAGCTCACGCTGGCCCTGCTCTCGCTGGTCGAGCCGCCCACCGCCATCTTCACCGCCAGCAACCTCACGACGCTGGGCACCCTCAAGGCGCTGCACGACATGCGGGTGGACATTCCGGGCCAGATCAGCGTGATCGGCTTCGACGACCTCGACACCGGTCCGCTGCTCAGGCCCGCCCTGACGGTCGTCGACCGGCCGATGGTCGAGCAGGGGGTGCTCGCCATGCGGCTGCTGCTGCACCGGTTCGGCGACGAGGAGACCCAGGACCTCCCCCGGCGCATCGTGCTGGGCATCAAGATCATCGAACGGGCGTCGACCGCGCCGCCCCCGGGACCGCACGGCCCGGCAACCCGTCGAACGGGAAGGAACCGATGACCGTGACCACGACGGTAGAGGCCGGATCGTCGGCCGAGCTGCGCGCGTTCCTGCACGGGCTGCCGGGCGTCGACCAGGTCGGGGCGGAGGAACGGGCCGCGCGGCTGGCGACGCGTTCGATCAAGACGTCCGCCAAGGCCGAGGCGATCGATCTGGCGATCTCGATGGTCGATCTGACGACCCTGGAGGGCGCCGACACGGCGGGCAAGGTCCGGGCGTTGTGCGTCAAGGCGGCGCACCCGGATCCGGCCGATCCGGGTGCGCCCAAGGCGGCGGCGGTGTGCGTGTATCCCGACATGGTCGGCGTGGCGGTCGAGGCCCTCAAGGGGACGGGCGTCGGCGTGGCGAGCGTGGCCACGGCGTTCCCTTCGGGACGGGCGCCGATGGAGGCCAAGCTGATCGACACGCGGGCGGCGGTGCAGGCGGGCGCGAGTGAGATCGACATGGTGATCGACCGGGGCGCCTTCCTGGCCGGGGACTACACCAAGGTCTACGAGGAGATCGTCGCGACCAAGCAGGCGTGCGGCGGCTCGGTGAACGGCGGGCATGGCGCGCATCTGAAGGTGATCCTGGAGACCGGTGAGCTCGTCACCTACGACAATGTGCGGCGCGCGTCGTGGCTGGCGATGCTGGCGGGCGCCGACTTCATCAAGACCTCCACGGGCAAGATCTCCCCGGCGGCGACGTTGCCGGTGACGCTGGTGATGCTGGAGGCGGTGCGTGACTTCCGGGACGAGACGGGGCGCATGGTCGGGGTCAAGCCGGCGGGCGGTATCCGGACCACCAAGGACGCGATCAAGTATCTGGTGCTGGTGAACGAGACCGCCGGATCCGACTGGCTGACCCCGGAGTGGTTCCGCCTCGGCGCCTCCACGCTGCTCAACGATCTGCTGATGCAGCGCCGCAAGCTCACGACCGGGGTCTACTCCGGTCCCGACTACTTCACCTTGGATTGATCATGGATCTGGAGTACGCCCCGGCTCCCGAGTCGCGGAGCATCGTCGACATCCAGCCGTCGTACGGGCTGTTCGTCGACGGCGAGTTCACCGAGGCCGGCGGGACCGCGTTCAAGACGATCGATCCTGCGAGCGAGGAGGTCCTCGCCGAGATCGGCACGGCGACCGCCGCCGATGTCGATCGGGCGGTGGCCGCCGCGCGCCGGGCCTATGACAAGGTGTGGGGTCCGATGCCGGGTCGGGAGCGGGCCAAGTATTTGTTCCGGATCGCGCGGATCGTTCAGGAGCGGTCGCGTGAGCTGGCGGTGCTGGAGTCGATCGACAATGGCAAGCCGATCCGTGAGTCGCGGGATGTCGATCTGCCGTTGGTCGCGGCGCATTTCTTCTACTACGCGGGGTGGGCTGACAAGCTGGGGCATGCCGGGTTCGGTTCCGATCCCAAGCCGTTGGGTGTGGCGGGTCAGGTGATTCCGTGGAACTTCCCGCTGTTGATGCTGGCGTGGAAGATCGCTCCGGCGCTGGCGTGCGGCAACACCGTGGTGCTCAAGCCCGCTGAGACCACGCCGTTGACGGCGTTGGCGTTCGCCGAGATCTGCCGCCAGGCCGAGTTGCCGCCGGGCGTGGTCAACATCATCACCGGCGCCGGCGAGACCGGCCGGGCGCTGGTCGAGCATCCCGGCATCGACAAGGTGGCCTTCACGGGATCGACCGAGGTGGGCAAGCAGATCGCTCGGGCGGTCGCGGGCACTCCCAAGAAGCTGACGCTGGAGCTCGGTGGCAAGGCCGCCAACATCGTCTTCGACGACGCGCCGTTGGATCAGGCGGTCGAGGGCATCGTCAACGGGATCTTCTTCAACCAGGGTCACGTGTGCTGTGCCGGGTCGCGTCTTCTGGTGCAGGAGTCGGTGGCCGAGGAGTTGCTGGAGCGGCTCAAGCGGCGGATGGCCACGCTGCGCGTCGGTGACCCGCTGGACAAGAACACCGACATCGGCGCGATCAACTCCGCCGAACAGCTCGCCAAGATCCAGGAGCTGTCCCAGGCGGGTGAAGCCGAGGGCGCCACTCGCTGGTCACCGGCATGTGAACTGCCCCAGCGCGGATTCTGGTTCACCCCGACGGTGTTCACCAACGTCGCCCAGTCGCACCGCATCGCCCGCGAGGAGATCTTCGGCCCGGTGCTGTCGGTGCTGACCTTCCGCACCCCCGACGAGGCGATCACCAAGGCCAACAACACCCCCTACGGCCTGTCGGCCGGGGTCTGGACCGAGAAGGGTTCGCGCATCCTCTGGATGGCCGAACGCCTGCGCGCCGGCATCGTCTGGGCCAACACCTTCAACAAGTTCGATCCCGCGTCGCCGTTCGGCGGCTACAAGGAGTCCGGCTTCGGCCGCGAAGGCGGCCGGCACGGACTGGAGGCCTACCTCAATGTCTGAGCGACTCGCCGTCCGCAAGACCTACAAGCTGTTCATCGCGGGCGCCTTCCCCCGCTCCGAATCCGGCAGGTCGTACGTGGTCAACGACGGCAAAGGCAACTTCCTCGCCAACGCCTCCCAAGCCTCCCGAAAAGACGCACGCGACGCCGTCACCGCCGCACGCAAAGCCTTCGGCGGCTGGTCCGCACGCACCGCCTACAACCGCGGCCAAATCCTCTACCGCATCGCCGAAATGCTGGAAGGCCGCCGCGCCCAGTTCACCGACGAACTGCGCGCCACCGGCCTCGCCAAAGCAGCCGCCAACGCCGAACTCGACGCCGCCATCGACCGCTGGGTCTGGTACGCCGGATGGGCCGACAAGCTCGCCACCGTCACCGGCTCCGCCAACCCCGTCGCCGGGTCGTTCTTCAACTTCTCCACCCCCGAACCCACCGGCGTCGTCGCCGTCATCGCCCCCGACTCCCCGCTGCTCGGCCTCGTCTCCGTCGTCGCCCCGGCCATCGTCTCGGGCAACACCTGCGTGGTCGTCGCGTCCGAACCCGCTCCCCTGCCCGCCATCACCCTCGCCGAAGTCCTGGCCACCTCCGACCTGCCCGCCGGTGTCCTCAACGTCCTCACCGGAAACCGCGCAGAACTCGCGCCGTGGCTCGCCTCCCACATGGACGTGAACGCCATCGACCTCGCTGGCACCCCCCACGACCAGGTCAAGGCTCTGGAACAGGCCGCCACCGGCAACCTCAAACGCGTCCTTCGCCCGGCCGGCGACGACTGGGCCGCCACCCCCGGCACCGAACGCATGACCGCGTTCCTGGAAATCAAGACCGTCTGGCACCCGGTCGGCGTCTGACCGGCCGCGCTCCGACCCACAACTCCACCCCACCAAGGACACGGCACCCCGCCGTGACCTCTCTTCACTCATGCCTCGATCGGCTGGAACAGGAGGACCGCGATGGCACCCCACGGTGTTCTCGTCGTCGGCAGCATCACCGCGGACGTGACCGCGTTCAGCACCCGCCTGCCGCGCCGCGGCGAGACCGTGCTCGGCGACGACTTCACCCTCGTCCTCGGCGGGAAGGGCGCCAACCAGGCGGTCGCCGCCGCCCGGGCGGGGGCGCGGACGTGGCTGGCGGGATGCGTCGGCCGGGATCCGTTCCGCGACATCGTGCTGGACGGCCTGCGCTCGCACGGCGTCGAGCTGGGCGAGGTCCGGACCGTCGAGGGCCGGACGGGGGTCGCGCACATCCGCGTGGACGCCTCCGGGGAGAACGACATCGTCATCACCCCCCTCGCCAACGCCGATCTCAGCGTCGAGATGGTCGACGAGAGCATTCGCGCGACCCGGGGCGAGGTCGGGGTGATGCTCCTCCAGCTGGAGGTGCCCGTCGCGACGACCTTCCACGCGGCGAAGGCGGGCGCGGCGGCGGGCCTGACGGTCGTGCTCGACCCGGCTCCGGCGCAGCCGCTGCCCGCCGACATCTGGCAGTACGTGGACGTGATCACCCCGAACGAGAGCGAGGCGGCCGCGCTGACCGGCGTCGAGGTCACCGACGCCGCGTCCGCGGAACAGGCGGCGCGGTGGTTCCTGGACCGCGGCGTCAAGCACGCGCTCATCACGCTCGGCGCGGCGGGCGCCGTCTCGGTCACCCGGGAGCGCACCCGGCTGTTCACCGCCTACGAGGTGACCGCCGTGGACACCACCGCCGCCGGTGACGCCTTCACCGGGTCGCTCGGCGCGGCGCTCGCCGCCGGGGCGGAGATGGAACGTGCCATCCGGCGGGGCATGGCCGCCGGAGCGCTGGCCACGACGCGGCCGGGCGCCAGCCCGTCCCTGCCCGGCCGGGCGGACGTGGACGCACTGATCGAGACCAGGGGCGAAAGCACCGAGACCGGCGGCGAAGGCACCGGCAGCACGGACACAGCCATGGAAGGAGCCGCCCGATGAGGCGCAACAACGGCACGCTCAACGGCCAGCTGGCCCGGGTGATCTCCGAGGTCGGGCACACCGACCAGGTGGTGGTCACCGACGCCGGGCTGCCCATCCCCGCCGGGGTGGAACGGGTCGACCTGGCGGTGCGGGAGAACCTGCCGCGCTTCCTCGACCTGCTCGACGTCGTCCTCGACGAGCTCTCCGTCGAGGGGGTCCTGATGTCGGCGGAGATCCGGGATCACAGTCCGGAGATGCTCGCGGAGATCGAGAAGCGGTTCGAGCGCCTCGGCGTCACGCCGCGGTTCGTCCCGCACACGGAGTTCAAGCAGGCCACGGGCGCGGCTCGGGCGGCGGTGCGGTCGGGAGAGTTCACCCCGTACGCCAACGTGCTGCTCACCGCGGGCGTCGTCTACTGACGGGGAGACCGACATGCGCATCCAGCTTGTCGACGTGCACAAGTCGTTCGGCGAGAACCACGTGCTGCGGGGCGTCAGCCTCGCGATGGAGCCGGGCGAGGTCGTCGCGCTGTGCGGCGAGAACGGGGCCGGGAAGTCCACGCTCACGCGGATCATCTCCGGCGCCCACCAGCCCGACGGCGGCCAGATCCGCATCGACGGGGAGGCCACGGCGCTGAAGGATCCGCAGGCCGCCATGGCCCACGGCATCGAGGTCATCTACCAGGAGTTCCAGCAGAACCTGTTCCCGAACCTCAGCGTCGCGGAGAACATGCACGTCCTGGACCGCGAGCGGCGGTTCGGCCGGGTGAACGTGGCCAAGCGGCGGATGGCCGAGGCCTCCGCGGCGGCGCTCGCCGAGCTCGGCATGACCGTCGACGTGCGCCGTCCGGTCGGCGAGCTGAGCGTCGCCGAACGGCAGATGGTCGAGATCGCCAAGGCCATGACGCACAAGCCCCGGCTGCTGATCCTGGACGAGCCGACCGCGGCGCTGGACGAGCGCGAGTCCGAGCGGCTGTTCGAGCAGGTGCGGCGGCTGAAGCGGACCGGCGTGACGATCGTCTACATCACGCACCGGCTGGACGAGGCGTTCGACCTCTCCGACCGGATGGTGGTGCTCCGCGACGGCAAGGTGACCCTCGACCAGCCGACCGGGCTGCTCGACGCGAACCAGGTCGTCACCGCCATGGTGGGCAACGCGGTGGACGACTTCTATCCCAAGGAGCGCAACGCCACCGACGAGGTCGTGCTCCGGGTGCGCGGCGCCACCGGCGGCACCCGAGCGGCGACCCCCGGCACGGGCGGGGCCGCCGGTGGCGCCGCCTTCCAGGACATCGACCTGGACGTGCGGGCCGGCGAGGTGGTCGGCATCGGCGGCGTCGTCGGCTGCGGGCGCAGCGAGCTGCTCCGCGCGCTGTTCGGGCTCCACCCGCTGACGGCCGGCGTCGTCAGCGTCGCGGGCGAGCCGGTCAGGCCGCGCGGCCCGCGGCACGCGATCCGCGGGCACATCGCCTACCTGACCCCCGACCGGTCCGGCGAGGGGCTGGCCATGAACCAGTCCGTCGAGGCGAACGTGTCGCTGGCCTCGCTGGAGCGCTTCAGCACGGCCGAGGTCGTGCGGCGCGGCAGCGAGCGCGCCGCCACCGGCGCGGTGATGGCCGACCTGCGGGTGCGGGCGGCGTCGCCGTCGATCCCGGTCGGCTCGCTGTCGGGCGGCAACCAGCAGAAGGCCCTGTTCGCCAAGTGGGTGATGACCGGTCCGCGAGTGCTGCTCATGGACGAGCCGACGCGCGGTGTCGACGTCGGCGCCAAGACCGAGATCTACCGGATCATCAACCGGCTGACCGCCGACGGCGTGGCCGTCCTGCTCGTCAGCTCCGACCTGCCCGAGCTCGTCGCCATGTCCGACCGGGTCGTGGTGATGCGCGACGGGCGGCTGGTCGCCGAGCTCACCGGCGACGACGTGGCCGAACAGTCCATCCTCGAACACGCACTGGTAGGTGCCGCATGACCTCGACCGTCCCGAGCCCGGCGACCCCGTCGCGGCTCTCGAACGCGGCCTCCGCCGCGCGCCGGCTGCGCGCGGTCTGGATGCTGCTGCTGGTCGGGATCATCCTGACCTTCGCCTCCCCGGTGTTCCTGACGCACACGAACCTGATGAACGTCGGGCTGGCCACGTCCGTCGCGGCGCTGCTCGCGGTCGGGCAGAGCTACGTGATCATCCTGGCCGAGATCGACCTGTCGGTGGGCGCGTCGCTGGGCTTCTCGGCCGTCGTCACCGCGATGACCCTGCGCGACTACGGGCTCCTGCCCGCGCTGGCGGCCGGGCTCGGCGTCGGCGCCGGGGTCGGCCTGGTGAACGGGCTGCTGGTCACCAAGACCCGGATGCCGTCGTTCATCGCGACGCTGGCGACCATGTCGGTGCTGTCGGGACTCAGCCTCCAGATCACCGGCGGCAACCCGGTCGCCGTCACCGACTACGACTTCCAGGGCATCGGGCAGAGCAAGCTCGCCGGCATCCCCGTCCCCGTGGTGATCATGCTGGCGGTGTTCGCGGCGTTCGGCTTCCTGCTCGCCCGGACGCGGTTCGGCCGGCACGTCTACGCCACCGGCGACAACCCCGAGGCCGCCCGGCTCTCGGGCATCCACACCGACCGCGTCAAGATCCTCGCGTTCATGATCAGCGGGGTGCTGGCGGCGCTGGCGGGGTTCATCCTCACCGCCCGGCTGTCCACCGCCGAGCCGACCGCCGGCACCGGCCTGGAGCTGGAGGCCATCGCCGCTGTGATCATCGGCGGCACCAGCCTGGCCGGCGGCCGCGGCACCCTGCTCGGCACGCTCGTCGGCGCCCTCGTGCTCGGGGTCATCGACAACGGGATGAACCTGCTGGACGTCTCGCCGTTCCTGCAGAGCGTCGTCAAGGGCCTGGTCATCCTGCTCGCCGTCTTCCTCGACCGCAACGTCGACGTGCTGCGCGCCCTGCTGCCACGGCGTTCCGGCCCCGCCGCACCGACCCCGGCCACCGCCGATACCGCCGTCAAGGCCTGACCTCGTCCACCCCGCAGCAAGAACACCCCTGAAGGAGCCCACATGCGCGTCGCCCGTACGACCCGCGCCGCCGTCGCGATATCGGCCGCCGCCGCCCTCGCCCTCACCGGGTGCAGCCGCGCCGGTGACAGCGCCAGCGGATCCACCGGCAAGGCGTCCGGCAAGAAGGACGCCACCGTGATCATGAGCACGCTGAACAACCCGTTCTTCGTGAGCGTCAAGAACGGCGCCCAGGCCCAGGCGACCAAGCTGGGCATCAAGCTGAGCGTGCAGAACGCCAACAACTCCGACGCCGCGGCCCTCAACCAGGCCACCACCGCCATCTCCAAGCAGACCGGCGTGCTGATCATCGACCCGGTCAGCACCCAGTCGGCGACCTCGTCGGTCACCCAGGCCAACGCCGCCAACATCCCGGTGATGGCGTTCGATCGCCGGCCCGCCGGCGGCAAGCTGGCCTCGTTCGTCGGCTACGACGCCGTCCAGGCCGGCCGCAACGCCGCCAAGTCGCTGGCCGAGGCCGTCGGCGACAAGGGCAAGGTCGTGGAGATCCAGGGCCTGCTCGGCACGAACGTCGCGCAGGACCGCAGCAAGGGCTTCAACGAGGAGATCTCCAAGCACAAGGGCATCCGTGTCGTGGCCAAGCAGGCCGCCGACTTCGACCGCGCCAAGGCCCTCGACGTGATGACGAACGTCCTCCAGGCCAACGGCGACATCGACGGCGTCTACGCCGCCAACGACGAGATGGCCATGGGCGCGCTGTCGGCGCTGAAGGCCCGCAACCTGGCCGGCAAGGTCAAGCTCGTCGGCAACGACGGCATCTCCGACGCCCTCGCCGCCGTCGCCGCCGGTGAGATGCACTCCACCAACGCCGAGTCGCCATTCGCCCTGGGCCAGCGGTTCATGACGCTGGCCGGCGACGTCCTGGCCGGCAAGCAGGTGGCGGCCGACGAGGTCCTCCAGGGCAGGCTGGTCACCAAGGCCGGCGTCAAGGAGTACGCCAAGTACCTCACCGACATCGGTGACGCCGCCGACGTGCCCGCCTCCCTCAAGTAGGCCCGCCTACGCTCGGCGGCCCTTCCTCCTCTCACAGGGAGGAAGGGCCGCCGAGTTGTCGTTCCACCGACTCCCGGAAAGCGGACCATGACGCTGTACACGTTGCTTCGGCCTCCCACCCTTTTGCGGCGTCGCATTACAGTGGCGGGATGGCAGAGGAGCAGGTGAGCGCGCGCGTCGACAGCTGGATATGGTCGGTACGGCTGGCCAAGACCCGCTCGATGGCGTCCACCGCTTGCCGTGGCGGGCACGTGCGGGTGAACGGGGTACGCGCCAAGCCCTCCCAGACGGTGCGGGTGGGCGACGAGGTGCGGGTCCGGCAGGAGGGCTGGGAGCGGATCGTGGTCGTCTCCCGGATCATCACCAAGCGCGTCGGCGCTCCCGTGGCCGTCGAATGCTATGTGGACAAGAGCCCGCCGCCCCCGCCGCGCGAGGCGACCATGCCGGTCGCCGTCCGGGCTCGCGGCGCGGGCCGTCCCACCAAGCGCGAACGCCGCAGCATCGAGCGCCTTTTCGGGCGGCACCCCACCCCCTGACGCCCGCCCGCCGAGAGGGGTGTGACCCGGCCGACCCGGGGTGGCGACATGGATGCGCTACTGGCGGGTAGGCAGCCTGTACGCAGGAAGAACCCGTACGGCTGGGAGGGTGGTCCAGGTGAAGCTCTCGCCCCTGGAGGACGTGGTCGACGCGGAGGCGCTCCGCCGGGTGCTGGACGGCCGGTGGGAGTCCGTCCGGCAGACCGCCCGCCGGCGGATGCAGGACCTCGAGCCGCCCGCCGGGGAGACGGGCGACGTCGAGGAGCAGCGGGTCCGGGTCCTGGAGGAGCTGCGCGCGCTGGCCGCGAGCGGGTATCCGGGGCAGGGCTTTCCCAAGGAGTACGGCGGCGAGGGCGACATCGGCGGCTCGGTGGTCTCGTTCGAGATGCTCGGGCTCGGCGACCTGTCGCTGCTGGTGAAGGCCGGGGTCCAGTGGGGGCTGTTCGGCGGGGCGATCGAGGCACTGGGGACCGAACGCCACCACCGCCGCCATCTCCGCGCGGTCATGGATCTGGACCTGCTCGGCTGCTTCGCGATGACCGAGGGCGGGCACGGCTCGGACGTCGCCCACCTGGAGACCACCGCGACGTACGAGGACGGGCATTTCGTCGTCCACACACCGGTGGAGAGCGCCCGCAAGGACTACATCGGCAACGCCGCCCGCGACGGCCGGATGGCCGTGGTGTTCGCCCAGCTGATCGTCGGCGGCGAGTCGCAGGGCGTGCACGCGCTGATGGTGCCGATCCGCGACGATCGGGGACGGCCGTGCCCGGGCGTGCGGATCGAGGACTGCGGACGCAAGGGCGGCTTGAACGGGGTCGACAACGGGCGCCTGTACTTCGACCACGTCCGCGTCCCGCGCGAGGCCCTGCTCAACCGGTTCGGGGACGTGGACGCCGACGGCGTGTACTCCAGCCCGATCGGCAATCCGGCCCGGCGGTTCTTCACCATGCTCGGCACGCTGATCCGCGGCCGGGTCAGCATCGCGGGCGGGGCGGGCTCGGCGTCCAAGACCGCGCTCGCCCTCGCCGTCCGGTACGGCGAGGCGCGGCGCCAGTTCGAACGACCCGGCACCGGCACCGAGGTCCCGATCCTCGACTATCTGGCGCACCAGCGGAAGCTGCTGCCCGCGCTGGCCACCACCTACGCGTTGCACTTCGCCCAAGAAGAGCTGGTCACGGCCCTGCACGACATCCATACGGCGGCGCTGCGCGACCAGGACGACGGCGATGAGGTCGAGGACTGGCGGCAGCGCGAGCTGGAGTCCCGGGCCGCCGGGCTCAAGGCGGTGGCCACCTGGCACGCCACGCAGACCATCCAGGCCTGCCGCGAGGCCTGCGGCGGCGCCGGCTACCTGACGGCCAACCGGCTGCCGCAGCTGAAGTCCGACACCGATGTCTTCACCACGTTCGAGGGCGACAACACGGTCCTGCTCCAGCTGGTGGCGAAGGGGCTGCTCACCCGCTTCCAGCACGACGTGGACGACCTCGGCACGCTCGGGCTGGCGCGCTTCGTCGCCGAGCAGTTCGCGGAGGCGCTGATCGAACGCACCGCGGCCCGTTCGACGATCGCCCGGCTGCTGACCGCGCGCGGCGAGCCGAGCGAGGCCGACCTGCTGGACCGGGCCTGGCAGCTCCAGGCCTTCGAGGACAGGGAGAAGCACGTCCTGGAGGGGCTGGCCCGGCGGCTGCGCCGCGCCGCCGCCGATGACGCCGACCCGTTCGAGGTGTTCAACGACGCCCAGGACCATGTGCTGCGCGCCGCCCGCGTCCACGTCGACCGGATCGTCCTGGAGGCGTTCGTCGCCGCCCTGGACCGCTGCGACGAGTCCGCCTCCGAACTGCTGGGCCGGGTGTGCGACCTGTACGTGCTGTCCACGATCGAGGCCGACCGCGCCTGGTTCCTCGAACACGGCCGCCTCAGCCCGGCCACCGCCAAGGCCCTCGTCGAGACGGTCAACGAGCTGTGCAAGCAGATCCGCCCGCACGCCCGCACCCTGGTGGACGGTTTCGCCATTCCGGCCCACCTTCTCGACGTCCCGATCACCTCTCCCGTCTCGCCGTCGGCGTCCGATTTGTCGTACGATGACGCGCAGGTTGATTAGTCGAATTTTTGACTAGGGGTGCGCCGTGTCCTACCTGCGGTATGTCGCGATCGGGGACAGCCAGTCCGAGGGGCTCAAGGACGGGGACGAGACGACCGGCTACCGGGGCTGGGCCGACCGCCTGGCCGAGCTGATCGCGGCCACCGAGCCCGCGGTGACCTACGCCAACCTCGCGGTGCGCGGCAAGCTCGCCGCCCAGGTCCGCGCCGAGCAGCTCGCCCCGGCGCTCGCCCTCAAGCCGGATCTCGCCTCGGTGATGGCGGGGATGAACGACCTGGTCCGGCCCGGCTTCGACGCGGCGGCGGTGGCGGGCGAGCTGGAGGCGATGTACGCGGCGCTGACCGGCCAGGGTGCCCGGGTGGTCACGTTCACCTTCCCCGACATCGCGAAGATCGCGCCGATCACGGCGCGGCTGCGGCCTCGGGTCCTGGACCTCAACGCGCGCATCCGGACGGCGGCGGAACGGCACGGGGTGGCCGTCGTCGACACGTTCCCGCACGCTGTGACCTGCGACGCGCGGTTGTGGAGCCCCGACCGGATCCACGCCGCACCGCTCGGGCACGCCCTCATGGCCGCCGCCGCGGCCCACGCCCTCGGCCTGCCGGGCAGCGACGACACATGGACCCGGCCGCTCCCGCCGCGGGCGCCCATCGGCACCCTGCGCCGCGCCGGCACCGAGGCGATCTGGGTCGGCAGCTTCTTCGGCCCCTGGGTCGTGCGCCGCCTGCGCGGCCGCTCGTCGGCGGACGGCCGCGTCGCCAAGCGCCCGGAACTCCTTCCGGTGCGCGGCCCCCAGCCCACTCCCTGATCGCGGGCGCACGCGGAGGTGTCAGGCGCGGGCCCGCAGGACGACGAACTTGGGGTTGGCGGCCACCGTCGTGCAGTTGCCGAAGATCCGGCGGAGCTTCACGTGGTAGCCGAGGTGCCGGTTGCCGACGACCCAGAGCTCGCCGCCCGGGCGGAGCACCTTGCGCGCACCGGTGAACATGCGCCAGGCGGTCGCGTCGGTGGTCGCCTGGTGCGAGTGGAACGGCGGATTGTTGAGGACGAGATCGGCCGACTTGGCGGGAACGGCCGACAGCCCGTCGCTCGCGAGGAACTCGGCCTTCCCTTCGGCGTTCGCGTCGTACGTCTCCTCGGCGGACGCGAGGGCCTGGAACGACTCGTCCACGAAGAGCACTTCCGCTCGCGGGTGCGCCAGCGAGGCGGTCAGGCCGACGACGCCGTTGCCGCAGCCCAGGTCGATGATGCGGCCATAGTCGCCGCCTTGGGGAAGATGCTGGAGGAAAAAGCGGGTGCCGATGTCGAGGCGGTCGGCGCAGAAGATCCCGGCGTGGTTGACCACCGTGCGTCCCGACGCGATGCCGACGCCCTCCGGCAGAGCGTAGGTGTGGGGCCACGGGCTGGGACGTCTGGGAATGCTCAGGTCAGGTGTGCTGAAGATGAGCCGGGCCTTCCTGACCGCCAGGGAGGTACGCGTCGGGCCTATGAGCTTCTCGAAGAGCTGCAACGTCGAGGTGTGGATCTCCTTGACCATGCCCGTGCCGACGACGACCGTCCGTTCGTGGACGGCGGACGCGAGGCGGTGCAATTGGTCTTCGAGGAGGGCGAGGCTCTTGGGGACGCGGACCAGCAGGACGTCGACGCGTTCGGGCGGAGCGTCCCTGGTGGTCAGGAGCCGCACCGCGCCCGGGTCGACGGCGTTCCGTTCCAGGTTCGCCCTGGTGGCCGACTGCGCCAGGAACGAATCGGAGATCTGGGCGGGATGGAACGCCGCCAGCGCGGTGGCCAGCGCGCCCCAGCGATCTCCGACCACGGCCACCGAGCCCGAGAGATCGGCTCGTTCCTCGTCCAGGTGCCGGAGCAGGTACTCGTCGGAGGCGTCCCAGGCCCGCAGGTCGTCCCGCGGATTGTCCGGAAAGCGCGCGAGCGTGAAGTCGCCCCATGGGGTGGCCAGCTGGTCCATAGCCTGACCAGGCTAACGGCCCGCCGTGCTAACGCTTGCGGCCCAGCCCCGTGTAGTGAAGCTGCTGCGCGATGGTGAGCGCGGCGGCCGGCGGCTCGTCCGGGCGCCAGTACGGGTTGGGAACGACGCCGGGCTCCAGCAGGTCGTAGCCGTCGAAGTAGGCGGTGATCTCTTCGGGCGTGCGGAAGCGCCCGGTGCCCAGGAGCCGCAGGAACTTCTCCTGCAACGCCTCGGCCACCGGGCCGAAGTTGCAGAAGTGCGTGATGAACAGATGGCTGCCTGCCGGGACGGCGTCCATGTAGGCGTCGACGAGCCCCTTGGGGTCCTCGTCGTCGTGCAGGTGGTGCAGGATCGCGACGAGCATGATCCCGACCGGCTGGTCGAAGTCGATGAGCCGGTGGACGTCCTCATGCTCCAGGATGCTCGCCGGCTCGCGCAGATCGGCGGTGATCACGGCGGTGCGGTCGTCCTCGGCCAGCAGGGCCCGGCCGTGGGCGAGGACGATCGGATCCTTGTCCACGTACACCACGCGCGAGCTCGGGGCGATGCGCTGCGCGACGGTGTGGGTGTTGTCCGCGGAGGGCAGGCCCGCGCCCAGGTCGAGGAACTGCCGGATGCCCTGCTCCGCCATGATCCGCACGCCCCGGCCCAGGGTCGCCCGGTTGACCCGGGCCATGCTCATGACCTCCGGCAGGCCCTCGGAGAGCTGCGCCAGCACGACCCGATCGACCTCGAAGTTGTCCTTGCCGCCGAGCGCCGCGTCGTAGACCCGGGCGATGCTGGGCTTGCTGACGTCGATGCCCTGCGGTGCCCAGTCTGCTGGCATGACCATCCTCGCGTCTTGCTCCGGTTTGACTGCGATTGACCATATATGTGACGGACCTCCTAGATCTTCGAAACCGGCGATGGTCCTAGGTCCAACTACCGGCGGGTCCTGGTCCCCCTGACCGACGCGAGGCAGGGCGGGCCGCGATCAGCATGAACGTCATGACCACCGCGCAGAAGGCCCCACCGCACAAGGCCGCACCGGCTCCCGCCACACCGGCGTGGGCGGCGCTCCTCGCCGCGAGCATCGGGCAGTTCCTCGTCGTCCTGGACATCTCCGTCGTCAACGTGGCGCTGCCCGGCATGCGCAGCGGCCTGGGGCTCGGCGCCACCGGCCTGCAATGGGTCGTCAACGCCTACTCGCTCGCGTTCGCCGGCTTCCTCCTCCTGGGCGGCCGCGCCGCCGACCTCTTCGGCCGCAAGCGGATCTTCATCGCGGGCCTCGGCGTCTTCACCGTCGCCAGCCTCGCGGGCGGGCTCGCGCAGGACGCCGGAACGCTGATCGCCGCCCGCGCCGCCCAGGGCCTCGGCGCCGCGATCCTCGCCCCCGTCACGCTGTCCTTGATCACCAGCACGTTCCCGGCCGGTCCGGCCCGGACGAGGGCCATCGCCACCTGGACCGCCGTCGGCACCGCCGGTGGCGCGGCGGGCGGCCTGGTCGGCGGGCTGCTGACCGACTACCTCGACTGGCGCTGGGTCCTGCTGATCAACGTGCCGATCGGCATCGCCGTGACGGCCGTCGCCGCGGTGTGGCTGCGCGGCGGGCGCGACACCACCGGCCGGCCGCGCCTCGACGTGCCCGGCGCCGTGCTCGTCACCGCCGGGGTGGCGCTGCTCAACTTCGGCATCACCCGCACGGAGACCTACGGCTGGACGTCGGCCGACTCGCTCGTCCCGCTCGTGGCCGGGCTGGCCGCGCTGGCCGCCTTCGTCGCGGTCGAGGCCCGCACGGCGCAGCCGCTCGTCCCGCTGCGGCTCTTCCGCCTGCGCAGCGTCGCGGTCGGCAACCTCGCCACGATGGTCAGCATGCTCGGCGGGTTCGCCCTCTGGTACTTCCTGTCGCTCTACATGCAGAACGTCCTGCACTACAGCGCGGTGCGCACGGGCCTGTCCTTCCTGCCCCACACGATCGGCATCATCATCGGCTCCAAGCTCGCCCCGACGCTGATGAACCGCATGGACGCCCGGCTCCTCGCCGCGTTCGGCGGCCTGCTCGCGGCGGGCGGCTTCGCCTGGCAGAGCGCGGTCCTGCACGCGGACGGCACGTTCCTCGGCTCGCTCCTCGGCCCGGGCGTCACCATGGCCGTCGGCTTCGGACTGCTGATGACGCCGCTCGTCGAGGCGTCCACCACCGGCGCCTCGGCCGACGAGGCGGGAGCGGTCGCGGGCATCGTCAACACCTCGCGGACGATCGGCGGCGCCATCGGCCTCACCATCCTCGCGACCGCGGCGGCGAAGTCGGGCTCCGACCTCGCCGCGGGCTACGCCACGGCCTTCCTGGTCGCGGCCGCCATCACCGCGGTGGGCACGGCACTGATCGCCTTCCTCCCCCGCCCGCGACCACAGCAGTGATCCGGAGCCCGATCACGACTCGAGCCACACCCCGGCCGGATGCGCGTCGCGGGCCAGCCAGGCCTGCGGCTGCGCTTCCTGGTACCCGTCGGCGGTCTCCGCGTCCCACGGGAACCGGCCGTCCCGATCAGGCCACACCAGCTGCACCACCGGCAGCGGCGGCCGCTGGTAGAAGGCCATCGCGGTTCCGAAGAACGTGCGGTACCAGCCGGGGTCGACCCGCTTGAGGACGATCGGATAGTCCCTGATGAGCCCGTGCCGCTCCTGCCCGTCCTCGGCCGCCCGCCCGCAGGCGATCTCCCGGCCGAGGTGGTTGATCACGGCCTCCGTCACGTCCATGCCGAGCCCGAACATCGCCAGCTCCGGCGACCGGTGGCTGTGCCAGAGCCCCACGCTGAACGACCATCCGGGCCCGGCCTCGTCCGCCGCGATGTTCATCACGCCCCAGCCGTGCGTCCGGACGTTCTCGATCATCGAGCGGTCGATGTCATCCAGCTCGCCGTGGTCCTCGCACAGGATGCAGTGGCACTCCGACATGCGCGCGAGCGTACGCCATCCGATCTTCCGCCGCCGGGGCGGCCGCCCGCCCGGCGGCCGCCCGCCCGGCGACCCGGGCGGTGAAGGCCTCGACCGCGTCGACGACGGCTTCGAAGCGGAGCGAGTGGAACAGGTCGAAGGCGTGGTGCCCGCCCTTCAGCTCGGCGTAGACGACGGGGGCGGCCGAGTTCCGGCGCAGCTGGCCGGCGAAGTGCCGGGCATGCTCCACGGGCACGAGCGTGTCCTTGTCGCCGTGTGCCAGGAAGAAGGGCGGCGCGTCCGCCGTGATGTGCGAGCCCGGCGCGGACTCGGGGCCCTGGTCGTAGTAGGAGCGGTACCAGGAGTTCAGGCAGATGGCGCCGGTGACCGAGGTGTCGGCGTCCTCGAAGCCGGGCTGGAAGGCGGGGTCGCTCCGGGTGAGCGCGGCCAGGGCCGCCATGTGCCCGCCCGCCGAACTGCCCGCGACGAACAGCGTCGCCGGATCGGCGCCGTACTCGTGAGCGTGCTCGCGCACCCAGGCGATGACCTTCTTGAGGTCGATCAGATGGTCCGGATGCTGGAACTCGGGCCGGAGCCGGTAGTTGGCGCTGACGCACACCCAGCCGCGGCCGGCGAGCCGGTAGATCAGCGGGAGCGACTGGCTGTTCTTGCGGCCTCCGGAGTAGCCGCCGCCGTGCACATGGATCAGGACGGGCGCGCCGGACGGGCGTGCGCGGTGGTGGTAGACGTCGAGCAGGTTGCGGCGGCCCGCGTCGCCGTAGGCGAGGCCCGCCACCCGCCGGACGTCCCGGCGGCGCCGGAAGACGGGCAGAAGCAGGATGCGTGCCAGCGGAGGGCGGCGCCGCAGTCCTTCAGCGAGGTCGGCGTCGATGGCGGCACGCCAGCCGGTGCCCAGCCCTTCGGCCATGGCGCGCTCGATCCTGTCCCTTTCGCCCCGCGCGCGCTGAGCGACGACGGCGAGCCCGGATACGGTCACGGCGGCCAGCGCGACGGCCGCCCAGCCGCCCGCCGAGTCGATGTCGCCCTGGGCGAACGCCAGCGCCGTCGGAGCTCCCAGCCAGTAGACGGCCACGAAGAACGGAAGCTCGTTCACGGCCAGGCCGAGGTAGTAGCTCAGGCCGGCGAGGGGACGCGGCCGCCGCACCGGCGCCAGGGCGAACAGCGTGCCCAGCGCGCCGAGCACCACGGGGATCAGGTAACCGATGGGTGCGTTCATGGGCACAGCGTCGCCGCCGCGGGACCGGCGGCACATCGGGCGCGCGGCTGCGCGTGATCCGTCCGCGGTCGAGGTCGATACCGACTTTCGTAGGGGGCGGCGGCGGCCGGTCCGGAGTTACTGTGACCCGGTGAACAGCAAGGTCAGCGACGCGCGGGCGATCATCGGCATGGTCGCGGTCGGCGCCCTGGTCGTGGCGACGACCGTGAGCAGGCATGTCACGGGGGGCGGTCCCCTGTGGCTCGACATCACCGTCGGCATCGCGGCCTGTGCCCTCCTGCCCGTTCTGCTGCGGTGGCCCGTCCAAGGCGCACTGGCGCTGAGCGTCCTGGCATGCCTGTCGGGTGCCGCCACGCCACCCGCCACGCTGGGCGCGCTCCACGTCGCGCGGTGCCGCCGCCTCCCGGTCGCGGTCGCGGTGGCCGCGACGGGCGTCGCGGCGCACGCGGTGCAGGGGTGGTGGCGGCCCACCTCCGGCATCTCCTACGGCTGGTGGCTGATCCTGATCACCGCCGCGTACGGGGCGCTGGTCGGCTGGGGCGCGCTGGCCCGGTCCCGCCGGGCGCTCCTGGAGTCGTTGCGTGAGCGGGCGCGCCGCGCCGAGGCCGAGCAGGGACGGCGGGTCGCCGAGGCCCGGATGCTCGAACGGACCCGGATCGCCCGCGAGATGCACGACGTGCTCGCCCACCGGCTGTCGCTGCTGGCCACGTACGCGGGGGCGCTGGAGTACCGGCCGGACGCCCCGCCCGAGCAGCTCGCCCGCGCCGCCGGGGTGATCCGGACCGGCGCGCACCAGGCCCTCGACGAGCTCCGCGACGTGATCATCCTGCTGCGGGACGACGAGGAGGACGCCGGCTCGCGCCCGCAGCCCGTCCTGGCCGACATCCCGCGCCTGGTCGAGGAGTCGCGCGACGCCGGGACGCGGGTGGACTTGCGCGACGAAGTGGCCGAGCCGTCGACCCTCCCGGCCGCCGCCGGCCGGACCGCGTACCGCGTCGTCCAGGAGGCACTGACGAACGCGCGCAAGCACGCCGCGGACCGCCCCGTCCACCTGACGCTCACGGGACGTCCCGGCGACCGCCTCGTGATCGACGTCCGTAACCCGCTGCCCGCCGACCCGGGCGCGGGGCCCGCGGTGCCCGGCTCCGGCACCGGCCTGGTCGGCCTGACCGAACGGGTGCGGCTGGCCGGCGGGCGGCTCGACCACGAGGCGGCCGGCGGCGAGTTCCGCCTGCGCGCCTGGCTACCATGGCCCGCGTGAGCCCCGATCCGCCCGAGGTGCGCGTGCTCATCGTGGACGACGACGCGCTCGTGCGCGCCGGGCTGTCGATGATGCTCGACGGCATCCACGGCATCGTCGTGGTGGGCCAGGCCGCCGACGGCGACGAGGTGCCCGCCGCCGCCGACCTGCACGCCCCGGACGTCGTCCTCATGGATCTGCGGATGCCGCGCGTGGACGGCATCACCGCCACCCGCAGGCTCCGGGGCCGCCACGATCCGCCCGACGTCATCGTGCTCACCACGTTCGACAGCGACGAGAACATCCTGCACGCGCTGCGCGCGGGCGCCGGCGGCTTCCTGCTCAAGGACACCCCGCCCGCCGAGATCGTCACCGCCGTCCGCCGCGTCGCGGCCGGCGACCCGATCCTGTCCCCGCAGGTCACCCGGCGGCTGATGGACCGCGCCGCCACGCAGGCCGACGCGTTCGAACGGGCGCGGGCGGCGCTCGCCGCGCTCAGCCCGCGCGAGAACGAGGTGGTCCTCGCCGTGGCCCGGGGGTGTTCCAACGCCGAGATCGCCGCCGAGCTTTTCATGAGCGTGGCCACGGTGAAGGCGCACGTCTCCTCGGTGCTCACCAAGCTCGGCCTCGACAACCGGACGCAGATCGCGCTCCTGGCCCACGACGCCGGCCTGGCCTGATTCCCGCAAACAGCGTACGCACTTGCGTACACAATCCCTCATGCGTACAGTGTTCGCAACACGGAACAACGTATGCAAGGAGCGAGATCATGACGGAGACCTGGGACCAGAGCGGCAACTGGACGGCCGAGGGCACGTGGGGCACCCGCACCTCCACCGGCCGGGACTTCTCGCTCGACCGCTGGCGGGCACGGCTGGACGAGCTGCGCGCGGCCCACCACGTCCCCGGCGCCCAGCTGGCCGTCCTGGTCGACGGGAAGATCCACGAGCTGGCCAGCGGAGTCCTGCACCGGGCCACCGGCGCCAAGGTGACCACCGACTCGGTCTTCCTGTCCGGCTCGATCGCCAAGATCTACACGGCCACCCTGATCATGCGGCTCGCCGACCAGGGCCTGCTCGACCTGGACGCCCCGGTGGTGGAGGTGCTCCCCGAGTTCGCCACGCCCGACCCCGAGGCCACCAAGGTCATCACGACCCGCCAGCTGCTCTCGCACACCGGCGGCCTGACCAACGACTTCACCCACGACACCGGCCGCGGCGACGACTGCCTCGCCAAGTACGTGGAGGCGGCCCGCGACGTGGCGCTGGACTGCCCGCCCGGAACGGCCGTCTCCTACGGCAGCGTCGGCTACGTCGTGCTGGGCCGGATCATCGAGGTCCTGACCGGGAAGACCTGGGACGAGGCGATCCACGACATGCTGGTGACGCCCCTCGGCCTCGAACGCACCATGACGCTCCCCGAAGAGGCCCTGCGGTACCCGGTGGCCATGAGCCACCTCGGCGAGCCCGGCGAAGACCCAGACCCGGCGCCGATCTGGGACATGATGCCCCGCTCGGCAGGCCCTTACGGCCGGGTCATCGTCTCGGCCGGCGACGTGGTGCGGCTCGCCCAGATGCACCTGAACGAAGGCAAGGCCCCTGACGGCACCGTCGTCATGTCTCCCTCGGCCACCAAGGAGATGCAGCGCCGCGAAGTCGACGTCCCCGACAAGTGGACGGTCAGCGCCGACGGCCAGGCCCTCGGCTGGGTGCTCTACGACTGGGACGGCATCGTCGGCTGTGGCCACGACGGAGCCGCGATCGGCCAGTACGGCTACCTGCGCGTCGTCCCCCAGGCGGGCGTGGCCGTCGTCCTGCTGACCAACGGCGGCGGAGCACGCCAGCTCTACGCCGACCTCTTCCGCGAACTGCTGCACGACCTGGCCGGAGTCCGCATGCCCGAACCCTTCGGCCCCGCGACGCCCCCCATCGCTGTCGACATCACCCCGCACCTCGGCACGTACAAGCGCGAAGGCGTCGTCATCACCGTCAGCGAGCGCGACGGCAGGGCGCGCATGCTCTACGAGTTCGTGGACGGCATGAAGGACCTCTCCCCGCCCCTCGACATGGAGCTGACCCCGGTCTCCGACACCGTCTTCGCCGCCTCCGGCGCGGGCCCGTCGTTCAGCGAGGACTACATGCCCGTGGTCTTCTCCACGCTCACGGACGGCACCCAGTGCGTCTACGTGGGCATGCGCGCCACTCCCAAGTTGCCCGCCCAGCCCGGCGATCACTAGCATCGCCACTCGGACAGGGGAGGTTGATGAATATGGCTGCCAGGAGCCGTCATCAGCATGCCCTTGTCCGGGCCTCACGGCCCGGTCGTCCCTGAACGACCAGGAGCTCCACATGAACACCGAACGCCTCGTCCTGCGCCCGTGGCCGGCCGGCGACATCACCGCCGTCACCCGGCGCACCCGCTGCGCCCACTGGGCCGATGACTTCCCCGCCGAAGGCGACGGCGTCATCGCCGGCATCCTCGCCGAGCACCCCGAGACCCTCGGGCAGAGCCAGATCATCGAACGCGCCAGCGGCCTCGTCGTCGGCTCGATCGGGCTCTTCTGGCCGCCCGCCGACGGGGCCGTCGAGATCGGATACGGCGTCGTCCCGTCCCGCAGGGGCCGGGGCTACGCCGCCGAGGCGACCCGCGCGCTGGCAGACCACGCCCTCACTGAACCGGACGTCCACACCGTCTACGCGAATGTGGAGCTCTCCAACCCGCCCTCCGTCCGCGTACTCGAAAAGGCGGGCTTCCAGCTCGCAAGCTCTGACGGCGGCACAGCCCGCTACCACCTGAAGTGACCGCGAGGCCGCCGTGATCGCGCACCAGGCCGATCACGGCGGCCATGCCTGTCTCCAGGTCCGCTCGTGTCTCTAGGTCCGCTCGTGCGCGCTTGCCAGCGCCTTCTCGAACCAGTGGTCGGCGTACGGATCGTCACTGAAAACGTCCACCTGGCGATAGCCGGACGCGCGGTAGAGGCCGATCGCCTCGGTGAGCGCCCGGTGGGTCTCCAGGCGCACGACCCGGGCCCCGTGTGCGCCGCGGCCCGCGCCTCCAGCTCCGCGAGGAGCCGGCGGCCGAGGCCCAGTCCGCGAACGGACGGCGACACCCACATGCGCTTGATCTTCGCGGTGGCGTCCGGGCCCAGCTTCAAAGCTCCGCAGGCCACGGGGTCGTCGTGCAACGTCGCCATCAGGAGCAGGCCGCCGGCGCCCTCGGCCGCCGTGAAGGCCCCCTGGGCACCCGGCTGGCGGCGATCCTGGCCGAGGCCGCCGCCGAGCTGCTGACCGATCCCTCGTTCGGCAGGGTGCGCCAATGCGAGGCCGATGACTGCGTGATGGTCTTCCTGCCCGCCCATCCGCGCCGCCGCTGGTGCTCCCCCGCCCGCTGCGGCAACCGGGCGCGGGTGGCCCGCTACTACCAGCGGCACAAGAGCGGCGACCCCGCCACTGACCAACCTGCCTGTGACCAAGAGGTATAGACCATGTTGCGAACAGGGGAGGGGTATCGGAGAAGATCTCTCCCTACCGCGGCGTGACAGCCGCTTTGGGATTTTCTTCGGCCGCGTAGGCCGCAGCAGGAGGACAGCACCGAAAATGAGCGACTCTCTGGCCAACCCCCGCCGTACCCAGCTCGACGCCTGGCCGTCCCGTCACGTGGACCAGGAACCGGCGCAGGACGACCAGTCCACCGCAGCCGTCTCGGCCAAGGTCGAAGGCGACTCGGAGTAATCGGGTGTTCCTGAAGCCCGTCCGGTCGCACCGGGCGGGCTTCAGCTGTTCCAGGCCCTTGTCGCGGGCGGCCTAGTCGGGCAGCTTGAGGTCCTCGCGGGCCTGGTTGAGGTCGTCCTTCCAGATCCACAGGCGGCGATGGGGCGGCACCTCGTGGTAGCCGAACTCCCCCACCATGCGCAGATCCCGCAGGTCCACGCAGATCCGCTGGTACGCGTCCTTCACCGCTGCGGCCGGATCGGGAAGCTTCTGGTCACCGAGCTTGATGCAGGCGCGGTACTCGTAGGCCAGCAGGAGCCGCTCGCCGAAGTCGGCCCACGCGCCGCGCCGCTCGTTCCACGCCGTCTCCGCGTCCTGGACGAGCACCTTCAGGTCCGGGTCGCGCGGGATGGACGGGTAGATGAGGAACATCGCGCCCCAGCCCGCGGCGACCATGTCCAGGTTGAACGTGCGCCGGTCAGGATGGTCCCGCGGCGGCACCGGGTCGCCCTTCCCGGCGAACCACGGCGCGATGTACGCCAGCAGCCGCCCGTACCGGTCGATGAGCTCGCCGGTGGGGATCACCGCGGTGCGGCGGCGGGTGCCCCCGGGCGTGGTGAGCCTGCGCTCCTGGAGCGCCTCGAAGAACGCGCTGGCCCGGTTGCCGGCGGTGATGTGATCTTCGGCCGCGTGCGGGGTCAGCCGCGACAGCAGATGCTCCCGCAGGCCCGCCGGGATCAGATGCTCGAACGTGCCGTCGGTGAGCCGGGTCCGGGTCCGGTCGAGCTTGAGCTGGGCGGTCGCCGGCACCCCCGCGTACCCCGCCTTCTCCGGGGTGTCGACCGACACCATGCGGATCGGCTGCTCCACCACCGGGGTGTCGCCGTCGGACGTGCGGATGAGGCGCCTGGGAACGGCGGGCCGGATGACCCGTGGAAAGTCGAAGGCGAGCATGTCCACCCCCTGAGGACGATGACGCGTTACCTTGAGTGTTGCACCCTTTACGCAAATCGCCCCGGTATTGACCGGATGAGGGCATTTAGTCCCGCGAAGATCCAGATATGGTCGGCTGATGTTGCGCGAGATGCAGGAGCTGACGCAGCGCCTCTGGCCCTCCCGCTGGCACATCGGTGACATGGCCTGGATCTGGTTCCAGCACACCGGCTACGAGGCCAAGATCCGAACCGCCCGGTGGGAACGAGACGGACGGACGGCCGCCTGGGCCTGGGCGAACCTGCCCGACGGCTCGCTCGACCTCCAGCTCGACCCCGCCCACCCCGAGCTCGCGGACGAGATCCTGACGTGGTTCGCCGAGACCGGCGGCCGGACGGTCACGGTCCTGGACGACGAGACGGCCATGATCGAGGCCCTCCTCCGCCACGGCTACCAGGAACGGACCGAGGGGCCGTTCTTCCTCCACCTGGGGCGCTCGCTCGCCGACCCGATCCCCGAACCCGCGGTCCCCGACGGCTACACGCTCCGCCACGTACGGTCCGAGGACGACGCCGAGGCCCGCGTGGCCGTGCACCGCGCCGCGTTCACCCTCCCCGGCGGGCCGCCCTCCAAGGTCACCACCGAGAGCTACCGCAACGTCATGCGCGCCTGGCCCTACCGGCGCGAGCTCGACTGGTTCGTGACCGCGCCCGGCGGCACGCCCGCCGCGTTCTGCCTGGTCTGGCTGGACGAGCGCAACAAGGTCGCGATCCTCGAACCGGTCGGCACCGATCCCGGCCACCGCAGGCTCGGGCTCGCGAGCGCCGCGATCCTCGGGGCCCTCCGCACCGCCCGCGACCTGGGCGCCGAGACCGCGCGGGTCTGCGCTCGCGGCGACGACGCCTACCCGTCGGCGCGCGCCACGTACATGTCGGTGGGGTTCCGCCGGTACGCGCGCAACCGCACCTTCGTCCGCCCCGAGAACGAGTAGCCGGGCCGGGGCTAATCGGCGATGGCGGCGTAGGCGGTGGTCCAGAAGTCCTGCTGGAGCGGGACGGCGGCGGGGAACCCGAGTCGCTGGGTCATGAGGATGGCGGACATGTCCTCGGCCGGGTCGGCGCTCCAGGAGGTCCCGTAGCCGCCGTCCCAGCCGTACCGGCCCGGCACCGCGGAGATGCCGTCGCGCTTGGTGACGACGGAGACGCCGAAACCCCAGCCGCGGGTGTCCCAGAGCCCGGCGAAGTCGGACACCGCCTTCTGCGCGGGAGTCAGCTGGTCGGTCGTCATGGCCTCGACCGAGAGCCGCGACAGGATGCGCTCGCCCTTGTTGAGCAACATCTGCGAGAACGCCAGGTAGTCGGCGGCGGTCGAGACCAGCCCGGCGGCCCCGTCGGGGAAGACCGGCGGGGCCAGCCACTGGCCGCCGTCGTCGTGCGGGACGAGCCCCTCCTCGTACGGAGCGGCGAAGCGGCCGGCCTTGTCCGCCGGTACGTGGAAACCGGTGTCCTTCATGCCGAGGGGCTCGAAGACGCGTTCACGAAGGAACGTCTCCAGCGGCTGACCGGAGGCGCGGGCGATGAGGACGCCCAGGACGTGCGAGCCGGTGTTGTAGATCCAGCGCTCGCCCGGCTGGGCCATGAGCGGGAGCGTGCCGAGGCGGCGCAGCCACTCGTCCGGCGTGTGCGGGATCGCCGGAACGGGCGGGCCGACGTTGAGCCGCAGCTCGGCCGCCGCCCGCGAGATCGGGTCCGTGCCGGGGCCGAGGAGCAGGCCGAACCCCATCCGGAACGTGAGCAGGTCCCGCACGGTGATCGGGCGATGCGCCGGGACGGTGTCGTCGAGCGGGCCGTCGACGGTCCGGAGCACCCGCCGGCCGGCCAGTTCGGGGAGCAGCCGGTCGACCGGCTCGTCGAGCCGGACCAGGCACTCCTCCGCCAGGATCAACGTGGCGACCGCGGTCACCGGCTTGGTCATCGACGTGATGCGGAAGATCGCGTCGGCGCGCATGGGGGCGCCGCCGACCGCCTGCGCGCCGATCGGATCCACGTGCGCCTCGCCATGGCGGCACACCACCGAGACCAGGCCCGGCGCCGCGCCGCGTTCCACATGGCCCGCGAGCACGTCGTGCATGCGGTCGAGCCCCGCCTTGGAGAATCCCACGCCCTGCCTCCTCATATCGGTCATCGCAACGTACAGACCCCGAAGACGAAAACTCACCGGCCTGGCTCGGCATGGCCTCGGCGGCAGGACGCTCCGGTTCACGGCTCGCGGAGGATCTCGTCGCGCGGGATGGTGTGAAGGGTCTGCAAGGCCCGCAGGAACGCGTGGCGGTCGTCCTCGGGCAGGCGGTCGAGCAGCCGGTTCTCGCGTTCCTGGATCCCCGTCCGGATCGCGTTCCGCACCTGCCGTCCCTCCGGCGTGAGGGAGAGCAGGTGGGCGCGCCGGTCGGCCGGGTCGGGCTCGCGGCGGATCAGCCCGCGCGCCTGCAGGGCGTCCAGGTCGCCGATGATGCGGGTCTTGTCGGCGCCGATGGCCTGGGCGAGCGCGCTCTGGTTGCGGACGGGTCGTTCGTCCAAGGCGTTCAGCACCACGTAGGCCCACATCGACACGTCATGGGCCTTCAGCACCGGCTCTTCGATCGCCATCAGGGTGCGCCCGAGCGGGACCAGCATCGCCGCCAGATCAGGTCGTTCGTCGTTCACGGGCCTCAAGATACGCCCGGATCAATAATAAGCTTGTGCATATGATGTGCAGGCGCTTACTGTTTGAGCATGACCGACATCCGTGATCTCGACCGGCAGGCCGTCCAGACCAGCGTGGAGATCGTCTCCACGCTCACCACCGCCGACCTCGGCCGTCCCACCCCCTGCGAGGGGTGGACGGTGAGCGATCTCCTCGCGCACATGACCGTCCAGCACCACGGCTTCGCGGCCGCCGCCCGCGGGAAGGGCGGCGATCTCGCCGTCTGGGCCGTCCGGCCGCTCGCCGCCGACCCGGTGCGGGCCTACGATGACGCCGCGGAAGACGTCATCGCCGCCTTCGCCGAGCCGGGCGCGCTCGAAGGGAAGTTCACCCTCGCCGAGTTCGACGGCAACACGTTCCCCGCTCCGATGGCGATGAGCTTCCATTTCATCGACTACGTCGTCCACGGCTGGGACATGGCCCGGGCGCTCGGCCTGCCCTACGAACTCGCCGGCGACCTGGCCGAGCACGCCCTCAAGGTCGCCCTCTCGGTCCCGGACGACGAGCAGTTCCGCCAGCCCGGCGCCGCTTTCAAGCCCGCCCTTCCCGCCATCGAGGAGAGTCCGCTCGACCGCATCCTCACGCACCTCGGCCGGTCCCCCTCCTGGTCCGCCTGAGCCCCGGGCCCCCGCCAGGAAGTAGAGGAAAGTCCACTCGCACCCTGGAGACAGGACCAGTGAGCCCTGGGCCGCGCGCCGAGATCGTTGGAGGCAAGCCACTCCAACGAAAAGAGAGCGTCATGGGCAACAGCAGGAGCAGTCGGCGGGCACTGGGTGCGGCGCTCGCCGTGACCGCCGGAGCGGGACTGATCGCGGCCGGGCTGGCCGGGCCCGCCTCGGCGAGCGCCGAGGCGGCGGGTGGCTCGCTCGTCGTGACCGACAAGGGCGCGGTGCGCGGCAAGGTGACCGAAGGCGTCCGGGAGTTCCAGGGGATCCCTTACGCCGCGCCGCCGGTGGGTGAGTACAGATGGGGCTCGCCGCGTCCGGCCCAGGCGTGGAACGGCGTCCGGGACGCGACGCGACCCGGCGCCTCGTGCGCGCAGAACGAGGGGATCTTCGGCGAGAAGCGCAGCATCAGCGAGGACTGCCTGTTCGTCAACGTCACCAGCCCGCGGCGGGCCGCGAAACTTCCGGTCATGGTGTGGATCCACGGCAGCGGATTCCGGAACGGCTCCGGTGCGCTCTACCGGCCGTACGACCTGGTGAGGCGCGGCGACGTGGTCGTCGTGACGGTCAACTACCGGCTCGGGCTGTTCGGCTTCCTCGGCCATCCGGCGCTCGACGGGGGAACGGCGACGAAGCGGTCGGGCAACTTCGGGCTGGAGGACCAGCAGGCCGCGCTCCGCTGGGTGCAGCGCAACGCCACCGCGTTCGGCGGCGATCCCCGGAACGTCACCGTCTTCGGCGAGTCGGCGGGCGGCGTCAGCGCCTGCTCCCAGCTGACCTCGCCGGCGGCCGCCGGGCTCTTCCAGCGGGCGATCGTCCAGAGCGGGCCGTGCACGGTCATGAACTGGCCCGAGTGGGACGGCTCGGTCAGCCAGGCCGGTCACTGGTTGCCACGGCCACGCGCGGCCGCGGAGAAGCAGGGGTTGTCGGTGGCCGCCGACCTCGGCTGCGCCGACCCGGCCACCGCGGCGACGTGCCTGCGCGATCTTCCGGCCGAGAAGCTTCTGACGAAGTCGGACTACGGATTCTCACCGGTGTACGGGGGCGGCGGCGTCCTCCCGCTGTCGCCGGCGAAGGCGATGGCCACCGGACGGTTCAACAAGGTCCCGGTGATGCACGGCATGACGCGCCACGAGTACCGGACGTTCGAGGCCGCACAGCAGATCTACGGGGTGCCCCCGATGAAGGACGAGGCCGAGTACGCCCAGCGGGTCGTCGCGTACGTCGGCGAGGACAAGGCGCCGAAGGTGCTGGCCCGCTACCCGGCCGCGAACTACGGCTCGCTGAGCGAGGCCTGGTCCGCGGTCGTCACCGACGCCAACTTCGCGCGTTCGGTGGGCGATGTCAGCCGCACGCTCGCCGGGCAGGTGCCCACGTACGCCTACGAGTTCGCCGACGGCAAGGCCCCCTGGGTGGCGGGCGCACCCGAGCCGACCTTCCCCGTCGGGGCCTTCCACGCCGCCGAGTTGCAGTACCAGTTCGACACCGACTACTTCGCCGGGCGGCGGCTCTCTCCCCCGCAGGAGCGACTCGCCGGCCAGATGACCCGCTACTGGACGCGCTTCGCCCGGACGGGCGACCCGAACGGCCCCGGCTCGCCGCGCTGGCGTCCGACCAGCGGCGACACCGCGCAGAGCCTGGCGCCCGGCACGGGCGGCGTGCGGCCGATGAACTTCTCGGCCGACCACGGCTACGAGTTCTGGCAGTCGCTCTACCGCTGAGGAGGTACGGCCCGGCGCGGGGACTGCTCCGAAAGACCGAGGCCGAATGCCGCCCCCGGACCGATGTACGACGGTCCGGGGGCGGTCATCGTTGGGGTACGCGAAAAGGAGAACGCCATGAAGAGCCAGAGCCAAGGTCAGAGCCGGAGCCAGGGCCGCGTTCAGATCCGCCGGCGCCCCGGCACCCGCCGCTACCGCCATGACGCGCTCGACACGCGAACACCCTCAGGGCGCACGCTCCCCTATTGACGCCGGCCCGCGCGTCACGGCCAGCGATAGCCGGGACCCTCGGTGGGCACGTGGTAGGGCAGGTAGCACATGGTGGTCACATGCTCGTCCTTGCAGGCCAGGCACAGATACGTGCGATGACCCCACAGCCCCCTGCCCCGCTCGGCGCACGGCGGGCACACGCACGGGGACCAGCCGACGATGACGCGCCCGGGCTCCAGCCGATGCCCGTGCGGACACAGGAACGGCACATGATCGCGAGCCTGGCCCGCCCGTTCGGTCTGCACGATCCACCACTTTACTCGAACAAATGATCGATAAAAATGGTCATGCGCCTTCCGTGACGGCCGTGCCGCCCGTGCCGCCCGCCGGGCTGACCAGCCGGTCGAGCACCTGCCGCGCGGTCGGGCGGAGCGCCGGATTCTTGGCGAGGCAGGCGGCGAGCAGGTCGCGCAACGGCTCCTCGACGCCGCCGAGATCCGGCTCGTGGTGGGCGATCCGGTCGAGCACGACCGGAACGGACTCGTAGCCGAACGGGGGCAGCCCGGTCGCGGAGAACACCATCGTCGACGCCCAGGCGAACACGTCGACCGGCGGGCCGAGCTCGCCGGGTTCGAGCTGTTCGGGCGCCATGTAGGCGGGCGTGCCCACGATCCGGCCGGTGACGGCCTGCGCCTCGCCGAGGGCACGCGCGATACCGAAGTCGATCACTCTCGGGCCGTCGGTGCCGAGCAGCACGTTCTGCGGCTTGAGGTCGCAGTGCACCACCCCGGCGTCGTGCAGCGCGACCAGCGCCGTCGCGGTGGCGATCGCGAGCCGGTCGAGGGCGCTGCCCGACCGCGGCCCCTCGCGGGCGACGACCCGGGAGAGCGGCGGCCCGTCGACGTACTCGCTCACGATGAAGCGCCGGTCGCCCAGCGTCCCCCAGTCGAGGACCTGGGCGGTGCAGAAGCGGGCGACCTGCCTGACCACCTCGAGCTCCTGACCGAACGTGTCGAGCCCGCCGAGATCGTTCTCGGCCGGGACATGGAAGAGCTTCACCGCGACGTGCTCGCCGGTGACCTCCGAACGGCCGAGAAAGACCACGCCCTGCCCGCCCTCGCCGAGCCGGCCGAGCAGCCGGTGGGCGCCCAGCCGCCGGGGATCGCCCGGCTGGAGCGGGAGGGCGGCCGGCGCGGGATCTCCTGGACCGGCGGAGGCGGGGGTACCCAGCACGAGAACGATCCGGGTCAGTGGTCGCGGCGGGTCACCAGGCGGGCGAGGGCACGGAGCTCGGCGCCGGCCTGGAGGACGGGGACGGCCGCGTCCAGCTCGGTGAGGGCCCCGGCGAGAACCTCCTCGGCCCGGCGGACCGTCCAGGAACGGCCGCCCGCGACCTCGATGAGGCCCGCCGCCAGGGCCGCCTCGTCCTCGGACAGAGGGCGGCTCCGGTGATAGAGCATGGCCAGCTCGGCCCCGGCGGGCGTGCCGGAGGTCAGCGCGGCGACGACGGGCAGGGACTTCTTGCGGTTGAAGAGGTCGGAGTGGACGGGCTTGCCGGTGACGGCCGGGTCGCCCCAGATGCCGAGGAGGTCGTCGACGAGCTGGAAGGCCAGCCCGAGACGCTCGCCGAAGCGCCGCAGCCGGTCGACCTGGTCGGGGGTGCCCGCGCCGTAGGTGGCGCCCAGCGCGCAGGCCGCGCCCAGGAGGGCGGCGGTCTTGCGCTGGGCCATGTCGACGCATTCGGGGAGGACGACGTCACTGCGGCGCTCGAACTCCATGTCGAGGCTCTGGCCCTCCACGACCTGCACGACGGCGCGCGAGAGGTCGGCGATGGCGAGCAGCGCGGCGGGATGGGCGTCGGCGGCGAGGATCTCGAACGCGAACGCCAGCAGGGCGTCGCCCGCCAGGATCGCGGAGTTGGCACCGAAGACGCGCCAGGCGGTCGCGCGGTGCCGGCGGGTGTGGTCGCCGTCCATCACGTCGTCGTGCAGGAGCGAGAAGTTGTGCGCGAGCTCCACCGCGAGGGCCGCCGGCATCGCGGTGGCGGCGGCGCCGCCGACCGCCTCGGCCGCGAGGAGCGTCAGCGCCGGGCGGATGGTCTTGCCGCCGCCCGACCGGGTCGGCCTGCCCTCCTCGTCCTCCCAGCCGAAGTGGTAGGCGGCGATGCGCCGCATCGCGGCGGGCAGCTCGGCGGTCGCGTCGCGGAGCGCCGGCTCGATCAGGCAGCGGCTCCAGGCCAGCACCTCCGGCGCGGTGCGGGCGGACACGGTCTGCTCCTGTGCGGCGGTCATCGTCGTCCGATCTCCACATTCTCGAGGATGCCGAGGGCGTCCGGAACCAGTACTGCTGCGGAGTAGTAGGCGCTGACGAGGTACGACATGATCGCCTTCTCGTCGATCCCGGTGAACCGGACCGACAGGCTCGGCCGGACCTCGTCGGGGATCCCCGTGCGATGCAGGCCGATGACACCGCTGTCCTGCTCGCCGGTGCGCATCGCCAGGATCGACGTGGTGCCGGTGCGGCTGATCGGCACCTTGTCGCTCGGCAGGAACGGCACGCCGCGCCAGGCGTGCACGCGCCGCCCGTCCAGCTCGGCCGTGGCCGGGTAGAGCCCGCGCCGGGTGCACTCGCGGCCGAACGCGGCGATGGTGCGCGGATGGGCGAGGAAGAACCTCGTGCCGCGGCGCCGGCAGAGCAGGTCGTCCATGTCGTCGGGGGTCGGCGGGCCGCCGAGCGTCTGGACGCGGTGTTTGAGGTCGGCGTTGTGGAGGAGACCGAACTCGCGGTTGGTGAGGAGCTCCTCCTCCTGCCGCTCGCGCACCGCCTCGATGGTCAGCCGGAGCTGCTGCTCCAGCTGGTTCATCGGGCCGTTGTAGATGTCGGCGACGCGGGTGTGGACGCGCAGGAGGGTCTGCGTGACGCTGAGCTCGTACTCCCGTGGCGCGGCCTCGTAGTCGACGAACGTGCCCGGGAGCTCCGTTTCGCCCTCGTGCCCGGCCGCCAGCTCGATCGCCGCCTCGCCCTGCCGGTTGCTCGGCTGGACGGGAGCCGACCGGACCGCCTCCAGGTGCGCGCTCAGCGTCTCGATGCGGTCGGTGAGCTCGCCGACCGCCTCGCGCGGCAGTACCAGCACCGTGCACGGGGTGAGCGCCTTGAGGCCGAACTCCCAGGCCGGCGGGTCGTCGCCGGCCGGATCGGCCAGCACCTGGGCGCCGACGAACTCGCCGCCGGCCAGCACCGCGAGCTGGGTGTCGTCGCCGTACTCCCCCCGCCCCAGCTTGGCGGCCTTGCCATGGGCGATCAGGACGACCTCGTCCGCGGGCCCCCCGGCCCGCACGAGCAGCTCGCCCGGCTCGTACTCGCGCTGGACGAAGCGATCGGCCAGCGCCGCCAGCGCCGCGTCGTCGTCGAGGCCGCGCAGCGGCGGCAGCTCCCTCAGCTCCTGCGGCACCACCCGCACGTCGACGCCGGTCGCCATGAACGTCATGCGCCCGTCGCCGAGCTGGTAGGTCAGCCGCCGGTTGACCCGGTAGGCGCCCTTCGCCTGCACCCAGGGAAGCATCCGCAGCAGCCAGCGCGGCGAGATCGCCTGCATCTGCGGGACGGACTTGGTGGTGGTCGCGAGGTTGCGCGCCGCCGCCGTGCCGAGGCTCAGCGGCCGCGCGGAACCCTGCGTGCGGCCGGCCTCAGGCACGGTCGCCGCCGCGGGCGATCTCGACGCTGTCGAGGACGGCGAGCGCGTCCGGGACGAGGACGGCCACGGAGTAGTAGGCGCTGACCAGGTACGAGATGAGCGCCTTCTCGTCGACGCCCATGAACCGCACCGACAGGCTCGGCTGGAACTCGTCCGGGATGCCCGTCTGGTGCAGGCCGATCACGCCCTGCGCGGACTCGCCGGTGCGCATCAGCAGAATCGAGCTGGTGCGGGTCGAGCTGATCGGGATCTTGTTGCACGGGTAGATGGGGATGCCGCGCCAGGCGGGCAGCCGATGCCCCTGGACCTCGACCGAGTCGGGGTAGACACCGCGACTGTTGCACTCGCGACCGAACGCGGCGATCGTCCGCGGGTGGGCGAGGAAGAACGACGGGTCCTTCCAGACCTTGCACAGCAGTTCGTCCATGTCGTCCGGGGTCGGCGGGCCGGTGCGGGTGTAGATGCGCTGGGACAGATCGGCGTTGTGCAGCAGCCCGAAGTCGCGGTTGTTGACGAGCTCGCTCTCCTGGCGCTCGCGCAGCGCCTCGATGGTCAGCCGGAGCTGCTGCTCGACCTGGTCCATCGGCTCGTTGTAGATGTCGGCGACGCGGGTGTGGACGCGCAGGACGGTCTGCGCCACGCTGAGCTCGTACTCGCGCGGCGCGGGCTCGTAGTCGACGAACGTGCCCGGCAGGTCGGGCTCGCCCGTGTGCCCGGCCGCGACCTCGATGGCGGCCTCACCCTCCGGATTCTGGGGGCCCTCAGGGCGGCTGCGGAACTCCTCCAGGTGGGCCCGCAATTCGTCGGAACGGTCGACCACCTCACGGAATTGCGCCGTGAGCATCACGAGCAACGTGCAGGACGTCATCGTGCGAAGCGAACAAGGCCATTCGCGGCTCGATTCGGCCAATGCCTCGTGGCCGAAGAAGGAGCCGTCGGCGAGCACTCCCAGCTCGTTCTCGTCGCCGTACTCGCCCGTCCCGACCCCGCCCAGCTTGCCGTGCGCGATCAGGTAGACACGGTCCATGGGCGCGCCCGCCTCGACGATCGTCTCGCCGGGGCCGTACTCGCGCTGCTCGAACCGGTCGGCGAGCGCCGTCAGCACGTCCTCGTCGCCGAAGCCGCGCAGTGGGGGCAGCTCGCACAGCTCATGCGGGATGACCTGGATGTCGGCGCCGGTGTTGACGAACGTGACGACCCCGTCGCCGGCCGTGTAGGTCAGCCGCCGGTTGACGCGGTAGGCGCCGCCGGCCGCCTGCACCCAGGGCAGGATCTTGAGCAGCCATCTCGAGGAGATGCCCTGCATCTGGGGAACGGACTTGGTCGTCGTCGCGAGATTGCGCGCCGCCGACGTGCTGAGACTCAGTTGCTGGTCCGTCACGATCCACACACCACCGATCGGTATCTTCGTACTGCCCCGAGAAGGCCGAGCTCAGGAAAGGCGAATTAAAGGGAGCCACCTGAAGGGCGCCGGAGTTTCCGGGCCGAACGCCCCTTTCATCGCTTCACCCTCACTCCCCGTGACGTTACATAGCGTAGTCAGTTGATCGCAATATGACAGTAGCCTTACCTTCCCATTACCCTGTGTAACCCTCTTGGTGCATCGAGCGTCCGCGTGCGGGTGCCCTAGGCTGGTCGGTCGCCCGCGCAGGCGAACCCGCACAGCGAAAACGCCCACCTCAAGATCTGAGGCAGGCGTCGCTGTGCCGGTGCGCTACAGGCCGGCCGGTTCCGGGACGGACGGTCAGGCGTGGGGGCCCTTGGGGTTGCCCGAGGCCCGGGCCTTGGGGCCGGCGGGCTTGCCGGCGCCGCTCTTGCCACCCGCGCTCTTGCCACCCGCGCGCTTGGCGCCGCCCGGCTTGTTCCCGCCGGGCTTGGCGCCGCCCGGCTTGTAGCCGACGGTCTTGTTGCCGCCGGTGCTCACGGTCTTGTTGCCGCCGGTCTCCAGGGACTTCCCGGACTTGGCCGCGCCGTCGCCGTCGTCCTTGCTCTCCGGCTGGAGGGCCTCAAGGAGGTCGTCGTCGAGCGGCTGAGTCCGGTTGGGGGACCGGGTCTCGTTCGCGGGCCGCCCGGCCGGGGGAGCCCCACCGGTCGAGGGAGCGCCGTCGTTCGCGGGCCGGGCGTCGTCGACCGGCTGGGTCCGGTGGCCGGGGCCGCCGGCCTCGTCGGGGATCCCCGGAAGCTGCGCCGTGCGCAGCGGGTCGTCCTCGGGCGGTTCCTCGGGGATGGCGACGAGCGCCTGGGTCACCTGCGACTCGCGAGTGATCACGCCGCTGCTGAGCACGGTGTTGCGGTGCCGCAGCGCCCCGTTCTCGCGCAGCAGGTCGTCGACCTCGGCCCGGACCCGGGCGATCCGCTTGACCATGCGCATGTGCACCGCGAACCCGCCGATCGCGAGCCCGATGATGAGGCCCGCCGCGGGCAGGCCGATGACCGGCGGTGCCAGCAGCGCGGCCGCCGCCGCGGCCACCAGGGTGACGACCACCGCGAGTGCGCCGAAGTGCTTCTCCGCCCAGTCGAGAGCCGCGTTGACGCGCTTGGGAATCCGCACTCGTCCCTCTCCTTGATCACCACGGCCCGGCCGGGCCGGCGGGGGTTTGGTCTCGATGTGGCGACTAACGACGCGGGGGGACCCAGATGTTCCCGGGGGCGCCGAGGTCTCCGTCACTCCGAGCGTCTGCCGCATCCCAGTGGTTACCGCCATGAAGGCGCTCAAACCATAACAGGCTGGATACAGACCCCCGGGAAGGGGACCGTTCCGTCACGCCCCGTGCCCGCCACCACCCGGTATCCGGCCGAGAGGCAGGGTGGAGATGCGAGCACGCCCCGCCGCCGAATATCGTCACTGATTATGAGCACTCACTTTGACACCGTGGTCCTGGGCTCCGGCCCTGGTGGATATGTCGCCGCGATCCGGGCGGCGCAGCTCGGGCTGAAGACGGCGATCATCGAGGAGAAGTACTGGGGCGGCGTGTGCCTCAACGTCGGCTGCATCCCCTCGAAGGCGCTGCTGCGGAACGCCGAGCTGGCGCACATCTTCACCACCGAGCAGGAGAAGTACGGGATCAAGGTCGAGGGGCAGGTCTCCTTCGACTACGGCAAGGCGTTCCAGCGCAGCCGTGAGGTGTCGGAGAAGCTCGTCAAGGGCGTGCAGTTCCTGATGAAGAAGAACAAGATCACGTCCTTCAACGGGCGTGGCACGTTCACCGATCCCAACACCCTGCAGGTGGCGAAGGAGGACGGCTCCGCCGAGACCGTCACGTTCGACTCCTGCATCATCGCCACCGGCGCGCACACCAAGCTGCTGCCGGGCACCTCCCTTTCCGAGCGGGTCGTGACGTACGAGGAGCAGATCCTCAGCGACCGGTTGCCGGCGAGCATCGTGATCGCGGGCGCCGGCGCGATCGGCGTCGAGTTCGCGTACGTGCTGCACAACTACGGCGTCAAGGTGACGATCGTCGAGTTCCTCGACCGGATGGTGCCGAACGAGGACGCCGACGTCTCCAAGGAGCTCGCCAAGCGTTACCGCAAGCTCGGCATCGACGTGCTGACCTCGACCCGGGTCGACGCCATCGACGACTCCGGCGACCAGGTCAAGGTGACCGTGACCGGCAAGGACGGCGCCCAGAAGGTGCTGGAGGCCGACAAGGTGCTCCAGGCGATCGGGTTCGCGCCGAACGTGGAGGGCTACGGCCTGGAGAAGACCGGCGTCCAGCTGACCGAGCGCGGCGCCATCGACGTGGACGGCTTCAGCCGGACCTCCGTCCCGCACATCTTCGCCATCGGCGACGTCACCGCCAAGCTGATGCTGGCGCACGCGGCCGAGGCGATGGGCATCATCGCCGCCGAGACCATCGCCGAGGCGGAGACGATGGAGATCGAGTTCGTCATGATCCCGCGCGCCACCTACTGCCAGCCGCAGATCGCCAGCTTCGGCTGGACCGAGGCGCAGGCCAAGGAGCAGGGCTTCGACGTCAAGGTCGCCAAGTTCCCCTACAGCGCCAACGGCAAGGCGCTGGGCATGGGCGAGGGCGACGGCTTCGTAAAGGTCATCAGCGACGCCAAGTACGGCGAGATCCTCGGCGCGCACCTGATCGGCCCCGAGGTCACCGAGCTGCTGCCCGAGCTGACGCTGGCCCAGCAGTGGGACCTGACCGTCCACGAGGTCGCGCGCAACGTGCACGCCCACCCGACGCTCGGCGAGGCCGTCAAGGAGGCCGTGCACGGCCTGGCGGGCCACATGATCAACCTCTGACTCCGGCCTCCGGAGACCGGCGCGGCCCCCGTCCTGACGGCAGGACGGGGGCCTTGCCGTCCGGTGCTCTGTTTCGGCCGGATGAACGCGCAACGATTCGCCGATCCGGGCCTCGGAGAAGCAACGAAACACCTGGTCAGCGCAAGCTCGGCGTATTGGATATGCGGGTCGCCGCTTCCTAGGCTTTCGATCACCGATCCGCCTTCTGGAAGCCTCATCAGGAGACCGCATGACCGTGTCCCCGGCCATGGAACCGACCATGGACCCGACCGCCACCGCCGTCCGGCAGCTCCCGGCGCGGGAGGCCCTGCGGCGCCGCTATCTCATGTGCCGCCCGGAGCACTTCGCCGTCGCGTACGCGATCAACCCGTGGATGGATCCCGCCGCGGGCGCCGACGCGGCCCGGGCGGTCGAGCAGTGGGAGGCGCTGCGGTCGGCGTACCTCGCGCTGGGGCACGAGGTCGAGCTGATCGACCCGCTTCCGGGGCTGCCCGACATGGTGTTCGCGGCCAACGGCGCGCTGGTGGTCGGCGGGCGCGTGTACGGGGCGCGCTTCACCCATGCCGAACGGGCGGCGGAGGGTCCGGCGTACGCGGCGTGGCTGCGCGCCAACGGCTTCCCCGAGGTGCTTGAGCCCGCCCACACCAACGAGGGCGAGGGCGACTTCCTCACGCTCGACCACGTGATCCTGGCCGGGACGGGGTTCCGTACGGATCTGGCCGCCCACCAGGAGGCCCAGGAGTATCTCGGCCGCCCGGTGGTGACGCTGCGCCTGGTCGACCCGCGCTTCTACCACCTCGACACGGCTCTGTTCCCGCTCGGCGGGGACAACGTCGCGTACTACCCCGGGGCCTTCTCTCCCGGCAGCCGCGCGGTGCTGGAGCGTCTCTTCCCGGACGCGATCATCGCGGACGAGGAGGACGCCGCCGTGCTCGGGCTGAACGCGGTCAGCGACGGCCTCAACGTCGTCGTCAACGCCGAGGCGGCAGGGCTGATCAAGCTCCTGGACGAGCGCGGTCACCGTCCCGTCCCGGTGGACCTGAGCGAGCTCCGCAAGGCGGGCGGCGGGCCCAAGTGCTGCACCCTGGAGCTCCGCACGACCTGACCTATCGCCGGGCGGGGGCTTCCTGCCCGGCGACTCCCCGCCCGGCGGCCAGGCGGCGCCGGGCGAGGGTCCGGGTGCGCAGGACACCGACCACCCCGAGCAGCCAGAGCGGGATCTGCACGGCCCACGCCACCCGGAACGCCTCCGGCGTGAACTCCTCGCCCGGCGACATCACGTCCAGCACGATCCCGATCAGCAGGATCGTGACCAGGGTGGCGACGAAGCCGCCGACGTTGACGATTCCGGTCGCGGTGCCCTGGCGGCCGGGCGGATTGAACGTGCGGGCGAAGTCGAACCCGATCATCGAGCCGGGCCCGCCCGGCGCCACGCAGAGCACGAGCACCACCAGGAGCCACCCGGGCGCGGGCGGCGGCCAGGCCAGGGCCGCCGCCCAGCCCGCCATGGCGAGCGCGGCGATCCCGAGCACCAGCCAGGATCGCCGGAGCGGATAGCGGCCCACCAGGCGGCCGATGAACGGCGCGGACACCATCGAGGCGAGCACGAGCACCGTCATGAGGACGCTCGCCCGCGCGGGCGACATCCCCTGCCCTCGGACCAAATAGGGGAAACCCCACATCAGCGCGAACGTGTTGGCGCTGAACTGGGTGAGGAAGTGGCTCCAGAGCCCGAGCCTCGTCCCGGGATGCCGCCAGGCCGCCGCGACCTGGCGGCCGACCTCCGCGAACGACGGCGCCTCGGCACGCTCGACCCCGGGCCGCCCGTCCCGCAGCACGATCAGCGCGAGCACGCCGACGAACACGCCCAGCGCCGCCGCCGAGCCGAACGCCGCGCCCCACCCGGGACCGTGCAGCAGCGCCACCAGCGGGATCGCGCTGAGCACCTGGCCGAGCTGCCCCAGGAGCCCTGTCAGCTGCGTGAACACCGGGATCCGCCGTGCCGGGAACCACAGCGTCACCAGGCTCAGCACGCTGATGAACGTCATCGCGTCCCCGGCCCCGACCAGCACCCGGGCCGCGACGGCCGTGCCCACGTCGGGCGCGACGGCCAGCAGCCCCTGCCCGGCCGCCATGATCAGCGCTCCCCCGGCCACCATGCGGCGCGGGCCGAGCCGGTCCAGCAGCAGCCCGACCGGCACCTGGAGCCCGGCGTAGACGACCAGTTGCAGCACGGTGAACGAGGCGAGCATCCCGGCGGAGGTACCGAACCGGTCCGCCGCCTCCAGCCCCGCGACCCCGAACGACGTCCGGTGGAGGACGGCGGCGATGTACGCGGCGCCGCCGACCGCCCACAACACCCAGGCCAGCGCGGGCGTCTTCGTCTTCTCGTCAGGGGCGGTCTTCTCGTCGGGGGCGGGGGTCACCGTGAGCTGGTCGGTATGCACGGTTCATCACGATAAGTGAGGTTGATGACCGCCTTGCGTCCGGCTCAGGGCCGGTTCTTAGGGTGGGTGTATGTGGGCGGACGTACGGAAGAGGTTGAACGCGAGCCGGGCTGACCTGGGGGTGGTCGCCGATGGGCTCTATCCGGGCGCGACGCGGGCCGGGTCGACGGCCCTGCTGACGCGACCGGAGTGGATCGTGACGAATCCCATACCGCTGGAGGCCGTGCGGCTGGAGTGGGAACCCGAGCCGGAGCCGCCCGCCGTGGCGGACCCGCCGGAGGGACTGCCCGCCGGGTTCCGCACCTACGCCGAGGCGATGGCGGCGCTGGCACCTCCGGCCGTCTTCGAGAACCGTCGCGCCTACCGGCTCCTCGATGCGAATCTGGACACGGGCCTCGGCGCGACCGTGCTGAGGCTTGGCCCCGCCTACTACTTCGACGCCGTGAACGTCGGGGAGTCTGCGGCACACGAACTCGCGGCACACGAACTGGCCGAAGAGGCCGCCGGGCTGCCGCTTCGGACCCGCCTCGGGGATCCGTGCGATCTCGCGCGCCGCGCGGCACTGCCCGCGATCACGACGGTGACGGTCCGGGCCGGTGATCCCGCCTCCTACGTCCTGCACTGGCGGGATCCGGAGAAGGTGGCGCACGCGGGCGGGCTCTACCAGGTCATGCCGGTCGGGGTGTTCCAGCCGCTCGGGGACGACGTGGACGACCTCGATCTCTGGGGCTCCATGAAGCGGGAGTACAGCGAGGAGTTCCTTGGCAACGACGAGGTGCTCGACCGGCACGAGCCGCGCTTCGCCTCGTTCGCCAGGGACTTCGACGCGGCCCGAGGGGCGGGCGAGGTGCGTCCCTACGTCCTCGGGCTCGGCGTGGACCCGCTGACGTTCGCCCTCGATCTGCTCACGGCGGTGGTCATCGAGCCGGGCACGTTCGACCGGCTCTTCGCCGGCCTGGTCCAGGAGAACGACGAGGGCAAGGTGGCCATGGCCCCGTTCGACGGGACCGTGCCGCAGCCGATGCAGCCCGCCGGTGCCGCCGCGCTCGACCTCGCGCGGCGGCACCGGGGCTCCCTGCTCAGACGGACGTGAGCTCGGGCTCGGCGCAGGCGGAGGCCGAAGAAGAGGCGGCGAGCCGGGCGAGGTCCTTCAGCTCCGCCACGCCGTCATTGAGGTGGTCGATGATCTCGGACGGGTCCGGGACGAGGTCGCGGCAGGCGACGATGCCGACGCACACGCGGCCGTCGTACGAGAAGACGGTGATGTTGAGCCCGCCGCTCAGATCGGAGATCGCCGAGATCGGGTAGTAGCCGAGCACCTTCGCCCCGCAGATGTAGAGCGGGAACTGCGGGCCCGGCACGTTCGAGATGATCAGGTTGATCGGGCGCACGCTGACGGTGGGGACCGACTGCAGGGCCGGCAGGGCGTTCATCGCCAACCGCGTGAGGGTGCCCGCGACCGCGGCCGGGATGATGCCGCTCAGCTCCCGCAGCCAGCTGCCGGACGACGCCACGAACCGGCGCTTGACCACGTCCATGTCGGCGCGCACGGCGGCGTAGCGTTCGGCCGGGTCGGCGATGTGGACGGCCAGCGGGGCGGCCATCAGCGAGACCTGGTTGCCCGGGTCGCCCGCGTCGTCGCCCTTGCGGAGCGACACCGGCACCCCCACCGCGAGCGGGGCGCCGGGCAGCCCGCCCCGCTTGTCGAGCCACTGCCGCAGCGCGGTCGCGCACAGCGCCATGACCACGTCGTTGACGCTGCCGCCCAGCGCGCCTCGGATCTCCTTGATCTCCGCGAGCGGCACGTCGCCGTAGGCCACCGAACGGTGCCGTCCGATCGGCAGGTTGAACGGGGTGGGCGGCGCGCTCGTCCGCAGCGCCTTGGGCATGTCCTCCCGCCGCAGCGCCCCCTGCACGACCTGCGTCATGAGGCCGACTCCGGGGATCGCCGAGACGCCCGGGATCTCGTCGAGGTACGGGGCGGTCCGCGCCATCGACAGGGCGCTGCGGACCGGATGGAGAGCGGTTCTGAGCAGGCCCGTGCTCAGCATGCTCACGCGGCCCGGAGCGCGGGCGGGCTCCTGGTCGTCGGCGGGCAGGTCGCGCGGCTCGGGCGTCAGGTCGAGGAGGGCGGCGAGGGTCTCGGCTGCCATCACGCCGTCGATCGCGGCGTGGTGCACCTTGACGTAGACGGCCGTCCGCCCGCCCGACAGGCCCTGGACGATGACCAGCTCCCAGAGCGGGCGGTGCCGGTCCAGCGGCTGCTCGTGCAGGATGGCCACCGCGTCCGCCAGTTGCCGGTCGTCGCCCGGGGCGGGGAGCGCGATCTCGAAGATGTGCCGGCGCGGGTCGAAGTCCGGGTCGTCCTCCCAGTACGGACGGTCGAGGCCGAGCGGCACCTCCGCCAGCCGCTGGCGCAGCGGCCGTGCGGCGAGGTGCGAACGTTCCCTGATCAGCTCGACCATGGCCTCGACGGTCAGCCGCCCGCCGGGACACGTGCTCGCGTCCACGATCCCCAGTCCGGCGATGTGCACGTGCGTGGTGCTCGTCTCGGCGTAGAGGAAGTTGGCGTCCATCGCGGTCAGCTGTGTCATGCTGCTCCGTCCCACTTCGGTCTGCGTGCGCTGCCTCTCTCTTCAAGGGACTACGGAATACCGCGAAGTAGGTCAATGCGGGACGCAAGTAAGTAACTACGACTTAACAGGGCGTTTCACCGCCGTCATCAGCGCGGCCCGCTCCTGGAACGATGGAAGCTTTTAACTTCAACAGACCGCATGTGGTCAATAACCTTCCGCGATGCGGGACGGCCCCCGTTCCGCGAACGGCGCCAAGATCGCGGCACTAGGGTGGTCGTCCATGACGGGACGACCACTCTCGGAGATCGTCGAGGCCGGCTGGGCGACGGCGCTGGAGCCCGTGGCCGACCGGATCGCCGCCGCCGGCGACTTCCTGCGCGGCGAGATCGCGGCCGGCCGCCGCTACCTCCCCGCCGGCGACCGCATCCTGCGGGCCTTCACCCAGCCCTTCGACGACGTGCGGGTGCTGATCGTCGGCCAGGACCCCTACCCCACCCCCGGGCACCCGGTCGGGCTCAGCTTCTCGGTGGCGCCCGACGTGCGGCCGCTGCCCGGCAGCCTGATCAACATCTACCGGGAGTACGGCGCCGACCTCGGCCACCCCGAGCCGTCCAACGGCGACCTCACCCCCTGGACCGAGCAGGGCGTGCTGCTGCTCAACAGGTCGCTGACCGTGGCGCCGCGCAAGCCCGGCTCGCACCGCGGCAAGGGCTGGGAAGAGGTCACCGAGCAGGCCATCCGCGCCCTCGCCGCTCGCGGCCGCCCGCTGGTGGCGATCCTGTGGGGCCGCGACGCCCGCAACCTCAAGCCCATGCTGGGCGCGGTGCCGTGCATCGAGTCGGCGCATCCGAGCCCGATGTCGGCCGACCGCGGGTTCTTCGGCTCCCGCCCGTTCAGTCGCGCCAACCAGCTTCTGGAGCAGCAAGGCGCCCAACCGGTCGACTGGAAGTTGCCCTAGCGCGCTCAGCTATTGCTTTCGCGGCCTCGACGGCCTCGCCTGGCGGCTCGGCCGCCGAACCGCAAAAGCGGCGAGCGCGACATCGCTTCGCGATCTCTCGTGAAGCCTCGCCTGCAGCTGGCTTCACGACCCGTTAGCGCGCTCGCGTGCGGGCTGGGGCCGTTTGCGAGACCGCGCTCAGGCTTCGGGGAGGCGGCGCAGCAGCGCGGCGAATTCGCCTGAGCCGTTGGTCTGCTCCAGGGGCGGCAGCGGGGTGAGCCTGCGCTCGCCGTGGCTCCAGTAGACGCCGTTCGCGCACGGGTCTTCGGCGGTGGCGTGCATCTCGGCGACAACGTCGGCGAAGACCGGCAGGACGTCGCGGACGGCGGTGGACGTGATCGGGTACAGCAGCAACGTGCTGTGGCAGGGCACGCCCACCAGCGCGCCGTTGTCGTTGGCGCGGGGCAGGAACTGCTCGACCTCGCTGAGCAGCGCCGACACGTACCGGCTGCCGGGTTTGGTCACGACCCGCACGTTCTCGCCGGGCAGCAGCGGCTGGTCGCGGACCTCGACGTCGGCCAGCTCGCGGTCGTGCGTGTTGGTCATCACGTAGCCCAGCTTGCGCAGGCCCAGCAGGCCCGCGCGGGCCTTGGTGAGCGGGCCGCCGTAGCGCGGGTGCTCGATCATGACCATCGCGTCGAAGTGGTCGCCCGCCGGGACCACCACCAGGCCCTCGCGGTCGCGCGGCGCGAGCTTGGGCACGATGCGCAGCCGCAGCAGCTCGCGCACGTCGCCGAACAGCTCCATCTCTCCCACCGCCAGGAAGGCCCGGTCGCCGACCTCGCGCAGCCAGTCGTCGATCACCCGCGGCCAGATCTCGCGTGGTTCGCGGGAACACCGCTCCAGGACGGTCCAGCTGGACGCGCGCGCCTCCGACCGGCCCACCGGCAGCACGACCTCGGAGGTGCCCGGGTCGAACCAGGCGGTCGGCGCCACCACCGGCAGGAGGTCCCGGATGAGCGCGTGCACGTCCACGGCCGCGTCCAACGGTTCCATGCTCATCCCCTCTCACTCCGCACCGGATCTTCTGTGCCCAGCCCTAAGCCTCTCAGAGATCGGGCCGAATGTGGGATGCATCGCCTCTGCTCGCTGATCATCGTGCGCACCGGTACGGTTCATCCATGGCCGAAATCGTGTATCCACCGGTGATCAAGGCGGCGTTGGGCCTCTTCAAGGCGCTCAACCTGAAGTTCCGCCTCGAGGGGACCGAGCAGATCCCGAGCACCGGCGGCGCGGTGCTGGTCAGCAATCACGTCAGCTACCTCGACTTCATCTTCGCCGGGCTCGCGACCCACCCGGCCGGCCGGCTGGTCCGGTTCATGGCGAAGAAGGAGATCTTCGACAACCGGATCGCCGGGCCGCTGATGCGCGGCATGCACCACATCCCGGTCGACCGGCAGGCCGGGGCCGCCTCCTACAAGGCGGCGCTGACCGCGCTCAAGAGCGGCGAGATCATCGGCGTGTTCGCCGAGGCCACGATCAGCCGGTCGTTCACGGTCAAGGACATCAAGAGCGGCGCGGTGCGGATGGCGGTCGCCTCCAAGGTGCCGCTGATCCCCATCGCGATCTGGGGGCCGCAGCGGCTGTGGACCAAGGGCCGCAAGAAGCGGCTGTTCCAGCGCAACGTGCCGGTCACGATCCTCGTCGGCGAGCCGATGTACCCCAAGCGCGGCGACGACTACGACAAGGTCACCGACGAGCTGCGGGCCCGGATGTCCGAGCTCCTGGAGAGGGCGCAGCGCGAGTACCCCGAGATCCCCAAGGACGGCGAGACCTGGTGGCAGCCGGCCCATCTGGGCGGCTCGGCCCCCACGCCGGAGGAGGCCGCCGAGCTCGACGCCGCCGAGGCCACCGAGCGGCAGGCCGCCCGCGAGGCGAAGAAGGCCGCCGAGGCGGGCGAGCTCAAGGGCAAGGCCGAAGAGTCCGGTTCCTGAACGGTGGGTAATTCGTTGGACGCGCACCTCTCCCGCGCCTGATCATCGATACATGACCACGTCGCGGGAGAGGCCACAGGAGATCCTTCATCTCGTCGAGCCCCAGGAGCAGCACACCGACATGGGGGCCGAGCTCACGCTGCCCGTCGTGCTCAACCTCTCCGACAGCAACTCGCCGGCCGACGTCATGGACGTGCTGTCGCTGCGCCCGTTCGCGTCCGGCGAGCAGCCCTGGTCGCGCTCCCTCCAGCTGGAGCACGTCAAGGCCGACGCCCCGCTGCGTCCCGCGACCGGCGGCAGGGAGATCCGCGTCGCCCACGAGAAGGGCAAGGAGTCCTTCCTGTACGAGGGCGACGGCTGGACGCTGCTGGTCAACCGGTGGAAGCACGGCACCGCCTACCTCGCCGTCTCGGCCGTCTCCGCCGAGCTGGCCGAGACGGTCATGAACGAGTGCACGCTGGACGCCACCGAGCCGCCCAAGACCGATGACACCAACGTGCAGATGGGCTTCTGGCACACCGGTCCGCGCGGCCCGGTCCGTACCGAGCGGGCGATCTCGGCCGACTCCTGGGCCGACATCCGGGTCAACTACACGCGCCCGGTGGCCGAGGCGTTCGACCAGGTCATGAGCCTGCGCCGGGACGAGGTCGCGGGCCGGCTCCTGCTGCTGCACGGCCCGCCCGGCACCGGCAAGACCACGGCGCTGCGGGCGCTGGCGCGGTCCTGGGACGAGTGGTGCCAGGCCGACTGCGTGCTCGACCCCGAGGCGCTGTTCGGCACGCCCAGCTACCTCATGCAGGTCGCCGTCGGCTACGACGAGGACGACGAGAACCGGCGCTGGCGGCTGCTCATCCTGGAGGACTGCGACGAGCTGATCCGCGGCGAGGCCAAGGACGCGGCGGGGCAGGGCCTGTCCCGGCTGCTCAACCTGACCGACGGCATGCTGGGCCAGGGCCGTGACGTCCTGGTCGCGATCACCACCAACGAGGACCTGGCACGGCTGCACCCGGCGGTCGTCCGGCCCGGGCGCTGCCTCGCGCAGATCGAGGTGGGGTCGCTCACCCAGGCCGAGGCCGTCGCCTGGCTCGGCGACGACGACGCGGAGCACGCCGCGCAGATCGGCGGCGGCGGCGCGACCCTCGCCGAGCTCGCCGCGCTGCGCAAGGGCGAGAAGCGCCCCGTCACCGAGAGCGCCCCGGCCACCGCGACCGGCTTCTATCTCTAGTTCATTGCTTCCGCGGCCTCGCCCGGGGGGCGAGGCCGCGAACCGCAAAAGCGGCGAGCGCGGCATCGCTTCGCGATCTCTCGTGAAGCTTCGCCTTCGGCTGGCTTCACGACCCGTTAGCGCGCTCGCGTGCGGGCTGAGATCTCTGCGCGAGAGCGATCATCACAGCTTGGCGAGGGCCTGGTCGATGTCTGACCACAGGTCGTCGGGGTGCTCGATGCCGACGGCCATCCGCACCGTTCCCTCGCCGATTCCGGCTGCGGCCAGGGCTTCGGCGTCGAGTTGACGGTGGGACGTGCTGGCGGGGTGCATGACGAGGGTCTTGACGTCGCCGAGTGAGGGCGTGAGCGACACGAGTTGTACGGCCTCGATGAACGTGCGGCCGGCCTCGCGCCCGCCGGCGAGCTCGAACGACAGCACCCCGCCGCCGCGTCCGCCCAGCAGCCGCTGCGCCACCTCGTGCTGCGGGTGCTCGGGCAGGCCCGGGTAGTTGACCCGGGCCACCGCGGGGTGGGCTGAGAGGCGGTTGGCCAGTTCCAGGGCCGTCTCGTTCTGCCGCGTCACGCGCAGCGCCACGGTGGCCAGGCCGCGGACCGCCAGCCACGCGGCGAACGGGTCGGCGGTGGCGCCGAGCTCGGTGGCGTGGTCCCAGACCTGGCGGTGCAGGGCCGCGTCGGCGAAGACCGCGATCCCGCCGACGATGTCGGAGTGGCCGCCCAGGAACTTGGTGGCGGAGTGGACGACGACGTCGGCGCCGTGCTCGATCGGGCGGCAGAGGAGCGGGGTGGCGAAGGTGTTGTCGACGACGGTGCGCACGTCCGCGCGGTCGCGCACTTCGGCGATCAATGTCGGGAGGTCCGCGACCTGAGTGGTCGGGTTGGCGATCGTCTCCAGGTAGAGCAGGCGAGTCTCGGGCCGCAGCGCCGCCCGTACCTCGGCCGGGTCCTCGCCGGTCACGTAGGTGACCTCGACGCCCCAGCGCTCGGAGAGGTCCTGCAGGAGCGCGTACGTCCCGCCGTACAGGCACGACTGCGCGATCACGTGGTCGCCGGACCGGAGCAGCGACATGAGGACGGCGTTGATCGAGCCCATCCCGGACGCGGCGGCCAGCGCGGCCGCCCCGCCTTCCAGGTCGGCCAGGGCGTCCTCGAACGCGCGGACGGTCGGGTTGCCGAGGCGGCTGTAGAAGAAGGCCCCCTGGGGCCCGTCGAACGCGGCGGCCATGTCGTCGGCGGAGTCGAAGGCGAACAGGTGCCCCTGGTAGATCGGAACGCTCAGCGGGCGGCTGCCGGTGGGCTGGATCACGGGCGGGTGGACGACGCGGGTCTCAGCGGCGGGGTGTTCGGTGCTCATGGCTCCAGCGTCGGCCAGGCGGGGAGCCGCGCACAGGGCCAATTCTGGAATGTGGCTTGAAATGGACCGGGGCCGCCTCCGCACCCCGCAGCAGAGGCGGCCCACGGCCGAGAACCGAGCATCTCCCGGAACGGGCCGGCGCGACATCCGTGAGACCACGGCATCCGACCACGCAGCCGGGCCGCCGTCCCGGCGCGGTTCACGAGGCCTGGGGCGCCAGCATCCTGCGGTAGACGCACCGGAGGGTGTGGAGGTCCCGGACAGGCTCGGGGAACACCACGCGCAGATCGAACGGCTCGTCGGCGGCCGATCCGGTGACATACGTACACCGAAGCCACATACCAAAGGAATCCAGGGCGAGCGGGCGGATGACGGGCGGCTGCCCGGCCGTGCCGATCCGGTCGCCGACTAGGGCCGCGAGCTCGGGACGGTGCGCGACGTCGAGGTGTTCGAGGATGCCCGCCTCGATCGCGACGAACGGATCGGGCGCGGCCGCCTCGTACTCCTCCGGCTCCAGGGTGGCGCTCCCCCACGGGTCGTCGATCTCGACCTCGGCGATCTCCAGCGCGAGGACGGTCCACTCCTTGTCGCAGGTCACGTCGAGGAGCTCGGGGCGGGGGTGCAGCCGGGACAGCCTGAGCGCCGCGTCCCTGCGATCGGACTCGGGGATCTCGGTGAGCCAGCCGTGCAGCCAGGCCCGGCCGCGCACGCGATCGGGCAGCGCCACCGGGGCGACGTCGGAGATCCGCAGGGTCGCGGGCAGGTCGGGCTCTCCCCGCAACGCCACGGCGACCGGGGAGTTCGCGGGAATGAGCAGCAGCGGGCGGCCGTTCTCCTCAGTGACGTGGGCGGTGACGGGCGCGTACGGCACGCCGGGCACCGCCAGCACCCCGTCCGCCACCCCGTAGGCCAGCGTCCGCGCCCTCTCCGCCGCGCTCGGCCGTTCCACCGAGCCGTTCCTGCGACCCATCGCCGCCCTCCTTGCCTTGATGTCGTAGATTAGGCTTGCCTAACTAAGGTTCACCTAACCACTGAAGGAGGACAATGAACAACCCCCGTCCGAAGGTCCGGCTGTCCCGGGCCCTCGGCATCCCGCTGACCCCGAAGAGCGTCAAGTACTTCGAGGCCCGCCCGTACCCGCCCGGGATGCACGGCCGGGCCCGCAAGAACGAGTCCGACTACAAGATCCGCCTGCGCGAGAAGCAGCGGCTGCGCGCGCAGTACAACATCCGCGAGGCGCAGCTGCGCAACGCGTTCGCCAAGGCCACCAAGGTCAAGGGCGCCAAGACCGGCGAGGCCCTGATCGTCGACCTGGAGCGCCGCCTGGACGCCCTCGTGCTGCGCGCCGGGTTCGCCCGCACGATCTACCAGGCCCGCCAGTTCGTCGTGCACCGCCACGTCCTCGTGAACGGCCGCCGGGTGGACCGCCCCTCGTACCGGCTGCGGCCGGGCGACGTGATCACGATCGCCGAGCGCAGCCGTTCCATGGTGCCGTTCCAGGTCGCCGCGACCGGGGCCCACACCGAGAAGGTGCCGGGCTACCTGGACGTGCGCCACGACGCGCTCGCCGCCCAGTTCACCCGGCTGCCGGAACGCTCGGAGATCCCGGTGATCTGTGACGAGCAGCTCGTCGTCGAGCATTACTCCCGCTGAGAGCGGCAGCTCGGGCCTCTGGACAGGTGTCCGCCTCCATCGGTTAGCATCAACCTAGCGATTGCTTGGCTGTATCCGATGGAGGCCCAGGACCATGATCGAATTCCACCCCGTCACCGCGAACATCGGCGCCGAGGTCACCGGCATCGACCTGGCCAAGCCCCTCGACGAGGAGCAGGTCCAGATCGTCCGGCAGGGGCTGCTGGACCACTACGTGCTGTTCTTCCGGGACCAGCACATCGACGACGCCCAGCACGAGGCGTTCGCGATGAACTTCGGGACCCTCGACATCCCGAAGATGAACGTCGACGGCGGCGCGATCCACGTGCTCGACCAGACCGCGCCGAAGGGCGAGGGCGGCGACTCCTGGCACTCCGACAACACCTTCATGAAGCGCCCGCCGACCGGCTCGCTGCTGCGCGCGGTCATCCTGCCCGAGGTCGGCGGCGACACCAACTGGGCCAACATGTACATGGTGTACGACTCGCTCGCCCCCTGGCTCCAGCGCCTGTGCGACGAGCTCTACGCCGAGCACGACCTGACGATGTCCATTACCAAGGCCATCGACAAGGGCCACCGCTTCGACCTGCGCGAGATGCAGGACAAGAACCCGCCGCAGATCCACCCGGTCGTCCGCGTCCATCCCGAGACCGGCCGCAAGGCGCTCTACGTCAACCGCTCGTCGGTGACCCGCCTGATCGGGCTGTCGCGCCGCGAGAACGAGGCCATCCTGCCGCTGCTGTTCGACGCCGTCCGCGACCCGCAGTTCCAGGTCCGGCTCAAGTGGCGCGTCGGCACCCTCGCCTTCTGGGACAACCGCCCCACCCAGCACTACGCGGTCGCCGACTACACCCAGCGCCGCAAGATGCACCGCGTCACCTTCATGGCCCCCACGGACCTCGACAGCGGCGTCCCGACCGGCCCGGGCGGCGTCACCGGCGAGGACGCGCCCGCCGAGGCCAAGGCGGCCCGCTACCTGTGAGCTAACGGAGGTCCCCGAGCTCTTCGCGTACGTGGCCGCGGAGGTCCATCGACCATCTCCTGAGAACGTGCGAACGCCCCGTACGGCTCCAGTCAAGCCGAACGGGGCGTCGTCTCGGCGTCAGAACCCGCCGATCAGTTCTTCGGCTTCTGGGTCTTCTCGCCGCTGGGCTGCTGGGTCTGCTGCCCGCTGGGCACGCTGGGCAGCGAGCCGGTACCCGACCCGTCGTCGCCCGAGGCGTTCATCTGGCTGACCTTCCACTCCCCGCCGTCCTTCACCAGGGACAGCCGGATGAGGCTCTGCGGGGCCGCGCTCTGGCTCTTGCCGTCGCTCACCGTGATGTCGACGGCGACGACGACGGTCGCGAACTTGCCGTCGACGCTCCCCACGTACACCTGCTTGGTCTTGGACGTGAGGGCCGCCTGGGGGCTGGTCTTGAACGCCTGCGGCAGGCTCTGGACCGTGGAGCTCCTGTACCGCTCCAGCAGGTCGCCCGTCATGAGCTTCTGGATCTTGGTCATCTGATCCTGGTAGTTGGCGGCGTTGTAGGAGGTCGCGAGGTCGCCGAAGGCCGTGGCCCGGGCGACGACGGCCGCGCGCTCGTCCTTCTCGCCCGCGGCGCCGCTCGCGCTGCGCCACTGCCAGATCGCCACGCTCGCCAGTAGGGCCACCAGGACGACGACCACGATCGCCGCGTTGCGGGGAAGGCCGAGGAACGTCGGCTGAGCGCCGTCGGCCGCCGCGGAGGTGCGCCGGGCGGGCTTGGGCGCGGGCTCTTCCTCGTCGTCCGCCTCGTCCTCCGCCGCCTCGATCTCCACCGGCGGCTTCGCCTTCTTGGCCGCAACCGGCTTCTTCGCGGTCGCCGGCTTCGCCGCGGCGGGCTTCTTCCGGGGAGCGGGCTCCTCGTCCTCGTCGTCCTCGTTCTCCAGGGACTCGAGGACCTCGTCCAGATCCTCGTCCTCGAGCACCTCGATGACCCGCACGCGGCGCTTGCGCTTGGCGGCCGGCCTGGGCGTCTCGGTCTCCTCGACCTCGCCGGTCTCGGCCGCCCCGGCGCCGTCGTGCTCCTCAGTGACGTCCTTGGAGGTCTTGGCTGTCACTTCAGGTACTCCTCGGGATGGGGATCAGTCGTCCTTGCCGCGGCGGCGCAGCCTGCCGATGCGCGTCACGACGGGCACCGAGCCCAGCATGACCTTGATCAAAACCAGCAGCGCAAGGAGCGGGGGCACGTACATCAGCCAGGCGGGCGGCCCGCCGGCGGAGTCCGCCGACTCGTTCGCGGCGTTCTTCGCCTTCATGTCCGCCGCCTTCTGGACCGACGGGTCATGGGTGGGGATGGTACCGCCAGGGTTCTTGGACTTGTAGGGCTTCTGCTTGACCGCGAGCGGATTGCGCCCGTCCGGGCAGTTGGGGATCTTGCGCGCCGTGGGCTGGGGCAGCGGGTACCTGTACTCCAGCGTCGCCGTCTTCCTGAGGGTGACGAGGAAGACCACGTTGAGCACCGGCTTGCCCTGGTCGGTGCCGATGATGTTGTCGAGCACGTTCTTCAGCGCGGGCGCCTGGCGGAGGGTCTGGCGCAGGTCGCCGAGCGCGCCGGGGTTGTACTTGGTGATCCCGAGGGTACCCAGCGAGTCGACGGCGCATTCGAGGTCGCTGCCGGACTCGTCCAGCAGGGCGTTGAACATGCCGAGCAGTTGCGGGCCGTTGTCGCGCAGTCGCGTGATCTCGCCGCGGACCTCGCTGAGGGCGGCGGTCAGCGCGGCGACGTTGTCGATGCCCGCGGCCAGATCGCCGCGGTTCTGCGCGAGCACGTGCGTGATCTTGCCGAAGTCCTTGGTCAGGCCGTCCAGGAGCTCGCTGTTCTCGGCGAACGTGGCGGAGAGCTGGTCGCTGCCGGCGATGATCTGGCGGATCGAGTTCTCGCGGCCGGACCAGCCCTCGGCCAGCTCGTGCGTGAGCACCTGGGCGTCCTCGGGCTTGATGGCCTTCAACGTGTTGATGACCGCGCCGAACAGGTCGCCGTACTTGGGCGGCACCTTGGTCTGCGACACCGGGATGACGGTGCCCGCCTTCAGCTTCGGCCCGTTCGGGGTGACCCCGGCGGGCGGCGTCAGCTCGACGACGGGCTCGCCGACGGCCGACTTGCGCGCCGCCGCCGCGGTGACCCCCTGCGGGATCTCGACGCCCTGGTCGATGTCGAGCTTGACGACGACCTTGTTCTGCCGCAGCTTGACCGAGTCGATCTTGCCGATCCGGGTGCCCAGGTAGTCGACCTCGAAGTTGGGGTGCAGGCCGGGCGACGACTGGAACTCGACGGTGATGTGGTACGGCCGGTCGATGAAGTCGAACCGGATGACGTTGTTGAACGCCCAGACCACCATGACCACGGCGAGGAGGGCGAACACGCCCATGTTGATGGTGAGGCGTCTGGTCATCGCGGCGTCCCCAGCATCTTGTCGAGGTCCGGGAGGGCGCCTCGGAGTTCCTTGGGCACCTTGGCGGCCCTGGTGTTCTCGTTGTTGCCGGGCAGCCCGGGGATGACCGGGCTGCCGTCCGGCCAGACGAGCCGCAGCAGCGGGTAGAGGAGCAACTGGCCGTCATAGCTCGCCTTGGGGAGCTTGTCGGTGAAGGTCACCAGGCCGTTGACCAGGGCGGTCAGCCGCCCGCGATTGTTGCCCAGCTGGGCCAGCACCGGGTCCAGGTCGCGCAGCAGGCCCTTGAACCGCGCCACGCGCCCTTCGAGGACCTTGTCGTTGAGCTCGCGGGCCATCCGGGTCAGCTTCGCCACGACGCTGAGGATCTTCTCCTTGTTCTCGCGGAGGAGCCGGGTGGTCTTCTCCAGCTCAAGCGGTGCCCGCTCCAGGTCGTCGCTGCCCTTGGCCAGCGAGTTGCCGAGCCTGGCGAACTGGTCGACCGCCGTCCCGAGTTGTTCGCGCTGGTCGGCGAAGACCTTCAGCAGGTCGCCGGACTTGGCGATGATCGTGTTGAGCCGCTGCCCGTTGCCGTCGAGCGCGGTCGCCCCGGCGTTGACGACGTTCGCGACGTCGTCGCTGGCCAGCGCCTTGAGCAGCGGACCGGCCTGGCCGACGACCTCCTCGAACGCGGGCTGCACGCTGGTGCGGCCGATGTCGTTGCCGCTGGCCAGGAACGGGCCCTGGTCGAGCCGGCCGCCCGGCGGCAGCTGCAGGTCGACGTAGTTCTCGCCGAGCAGCGAGGTGATCTTGATTTCGGCGTTGACGTTCCGCGGGATCTGGATGCCGTCCTTGATCGACAATGTGACCTTGGACTTGTAGGTCGCCCTGTCGAGTTCGATCTTGGTGACGCTGCCGACCTTGACGTCCGCCATCTGCACGCTGTGCCCGGCGACCAGGCCCTGGACGTCGGCGAACGTGGCGTGCAGCGTGAGCCCGCCGCTGGGCGCGCCGGCCGTCTTGTACGAGCAGCCCGCCAGCACCAGCACGGCGGCCAGCACGATGAACGGCAACCTGCGTGCGAACGGGCGCCTCATCAGTTGCCTCCGTTCCGCTGCTGCCCGCTCTGCTGTTTCCCGTTCTGCGCCTGTCCGTTCTGCCAGGGACAGTTGGAGTTGGGCTTGGGCAGCGGGCAGTTCACGTCGTCGGTCTTCAGCAGGCCCTTGAGCCAGGTGCGCAGGAACGCGTCGGTGGCGAAGCGGATCTGCAGCGACTTGTTGCCGGGGTTGTAACCGCCGATGAGCGCCTCACCGATCCCCGGCAGCGCCTTCAGCAGCAGCGCCAGTTGCTTGGAGTTGCCCTTGAGCACGAGCGCGACCTTGGTGAGCACCGCCAGGTCGCCGGGAAGCTGGCCCTTGTACTTCTCGATCAGCTTGCCACCGTTCCTGGACAGCTCCAGGATCCCGGTGATGAGGTCCTGGATCTCGCCGCGTTCGGCGCTGAGGACCCGGGTCGCCTCGCCGAAGTCGCGGATCATCTGGCCGAGCACCTGCTCGCGGCCGCGGACCACGCCCGCGAGCCGGTTGAGGTTGCGGGCGACCTCGATGAGCTGCTGGTCCTGGCCCGCGACGTTCTCGATGAGCCGCGCGCTCTGCTCCAGCGTCGCGTTGAACTCCTTGCCGTTGCCCCTGAACGAGTCGGCCGCCTGCCCGAGCACGTTCTGCATCTTGGTCGGGTCGAGCGCGTTCGCGAGGTTGGTGAAGGAGCTGAGCGCGTCGTCCACCTCGATCGGGACGTGGGTGCGGCCGATCGGGATCTCGTTCGAGGTCTCCTTGGACTGCCCGGGCTTCCACGCCGGATGCAGCACCAGGTTGCGCTCGCCGACCAGGTTGAGCGGCACGATCGAGGCCTGGACGCCCTGCGGGAGCGGGACGTCGCCGCGGATGTGGAAGGTGACCTTGACCTTGTCGCCCTGGTTCTCGACCGAGTCGACCAGCCCGACGTCGGCGCCCATCACCTTGACCTTGGAGTCCTTGTAGAAGGAGCGGGCCTTGGGCAGGTAGACGGTCATCTTGCGCTCGCCGCCGGACGACTCGGGGATCACCGAGCACCCGCCGAGCGTGCTGGTGAGGGCCACGCACAGCCCTGCGATCACCCCGACGCGGACTCTCATCAGTTGCCTCCGCCCTGAGCGCCGCCCGAACCTCGCCGGGTGGAGATCGGGCCGGGCGGCTGGATCGGCCCGAGCCCGGTGAGCAGGCCCTCGATCCAGCGGCCGTTGCCCTTGAGGTTGGCGACCTGGATGAACGTCGGGCCCAGCAGCGAGAAGTCGGTGTTGAGCGCGTCCATGTTGGGCGCCAGCCGGGTGGTCAGCAGGTGCAGGTTGTCCAGCAGCCTGTTGAGGTCGGTCTGGTGCTTGGAGATCACGTTCGACAGCGTGCGGACCGTGCTGCTGCCCTGCCCGATCGTCGCCGCCAGCTCGTTGCGCCGCTCGATCAGGGTCCGCAGCAGGATCTGGCTGTCAGTGATGATCTGCTTGAGCTTCTCGTCCTTGGCCGCCAGCACGCCGGTGATGTTCTTGCTGTTCTCGATGAGCCGCTGGATCTCGGGCGTCGCGTCGTTCAGGGTCCGGCTGAGGGTCTGCAGGTTGACCAGCATCGTCCGGAGCTTCGGCGCGTTCGGCGACTGGATCTTCGACATCGCGGTGAGCAGCTTGTCGATGCTCTTCTGGTCGAGCCTGCCGGCGATGTTCTGCGCGCCTTCCAGGGCGTCCGGCACGGTGAACGGGACGCTGGTGCGGGCGAGCGGGATCCGCCGCCGCGACTCGGGGATGTCGGCCAGGTAGGGCTTGGCGACCGGGCCGGTGAGCCGCAGGTAACGGCCTCCCAGCAGGGTGGTGGTCTGGATCTCGGCCCGGGTGGCCTGGCCGAGGTCGATCCCCTCGTTCACGTGCCACGTGACGATGACGTTGCCGTTCTTGAAGTCCGGCTCGACCGAGGTGATCCGGCCGGCCTTGACTCCGGCGACCCGGACGTCCTGGCCCGTCTTGATCCCGGCGGTGTCGGAGAACACCCCGCTCATCGTGTAGCCGCGTTCGAACAGGTGCAGCTGCCCGACGGCGAACGCGAACACGCAGGCCGCGGCCAGCACCGCCAGCGAGACGATCGCGACGAGCTTCTGGTTGACGTCGCGGAGCGACTTGAGCGCCATCTCAGCCGACCCCCTTGCCCTGGAGCATCGCCTTGAGCTTGGCGAGGTCCGCCTGGGACGGCCCCTGCGCCTGCGAGCCCGTGTCCTTCGGGAACTGCATCGGGAAGGGACACGGCCCCTGCACGATGTTGAGGCACAGCGCGTTCGTGCGCAGGTAGTGCCCGCCGTTGGCGGCGGCGAAGAGCTGCCGCAACGTCAGCGGGAGGTTCTGCACCATCTTTTCCAGGTTGTCGACGTTGATCCGGAACGTCTCGGCGAACTTGCCGAGGTTGCCCACGATCCTGGCGAGCTGCGCGTCGTTGCCGCCGAGCACCTGGTTGAGGTTGGTGGTGACGCCGGCGACCTCGACGACCGCGTTCTCCAGCAGCTTGCGGTTGTTCGCGAACACCTTGGCCAGCTCCGCGAGGTTGTCGACGCTCGCGGCGATCTGGCGGTCGCGCACGGCCACCGCGCCGGTGACCGTCTCGTAGTCCTTGATCATCGTCCGGAGGGTCGCCTTGCGGACGGCGAAGGTCCGCAGCAGCCCGTCCAGGTTCTGGATCATCAGGTTGATGTTCTGCTCGTTGCCGTCCAGCGCCTGCGAGAACGAGAAGAGGATCTTGTTGATCTGGGCCGGGTCGAGGTTGCGGGTGATCGGGCCGAGGCTGTTGACGATGTCGCCGAGGTCGACCACCGACCGCGTCCTCGGCACCCGCGCGCCGGGCGAGAGCTTGGCCTGGCTGGTGCCCGGTTCGAGGTAGACGATCCGCTGCCCCATCGCGTTGCGCCAGCGGATCGCGGCGGTCGAGTCGTCGGGCACCCTGACCTCGTCGTCGATCTCCATCCCGACGACGGCCTTGCCCTGCTTGACCTTGATGCTCGACACCTGGCCGACCGGGGTGCCGGCGACCTTGACGATGTCGCCCTCCAGCAGCCCGGTGACGTCGTCGAAGGTCGCGGTCAGCTTGTAGCGCTTGTTGAAGCTCGTCCCGAGGATCTGCTGGCCGATGAAGAACGTCAGCAGTCCGGTGAGCACGACGAAGACGGCGAACTTGGCCGTCACGCCCCATTGGGGCCCGCGCCCGGTCTTGCGGCCGAACAGGCTCATGGGCGGGCCCCCGCCTTCGGCTTGCCGGTGCCGGCGTTCGGGTTCGTCTTCTGGTCGAACGCCGTCTTCGCCGACTTCTGCGGGCATATGTCGACGAAGATGCCGCACAGGTCGAGCGGCAGCGACGTCCTGGCCTGCGCCAGCAGCGAGCCCTCCGGACCCGGCACCCGGATGATCTGGCCGAGCAGGCCGAAGAACCCGTTCAGGCTGTCGAGCAGGACCGGCAGGTTGCGCCGCTCCCGGGCCATCACCCGGGCGGCGTCGCTCGCTCCGTCGATGAACGTGCTGAAGTTGCCGCCGTGCTGGTCGGCGAACGTGCCGACCCGGTCGGCGAGCTCGCCCGCCTCGTCCAGCAGCTGCGCGACCTTGTCGGGCCGGCCGTTCAGCGCGGGAGAGAGCTGGTTGAAGTCACGGGTGAACGCCGTCCAGGTGCCGCCCTTGCCGCCGAGCGTCCCGCCCAGCAGGCCGACGTCGTTGATCAGGCTTTGGATCACCGTGCGGTTGGCGTGCGCGGCGTCGATCACCTTGCCGCCGTTGTCGATCGTGCGGCGCAGCGCCGGCCCCTGCCCGGACAGCCCGGCGCCGAACGTGTGGACGATCGCGGCCACCTCGTCCGGGTTGATCGCCTTGGTGAGCCGGTACGCGGGCCAGGCCGTGTCGGACAGCTCCTGGGGATCGGTGGTCTTGGCGACCGTGCCGCCGTCGCGCAGGTAGGGCCCGCCGATCTCGTGCGCGCCGAGGTCCAGCGCCACGTCCTTGGGGCCGAACACCGAGACCGGCTCGATCCGGGCGCTGGCCGTGTCGGCGATCTTGACGCCCTTGTCGACCCGCAGCCGCACGGCCACCTTGCCCGTCTTGTCGAGCTGGACGCTCTGCACCGTGCCGACCGTGATCCCGCGGACCTTCACGTCCGACTTGCCGGGGTCGAGGCCCTGCCCGGCCCGGCCGAAGGTGGCGGTGTAGTACGTCGAGCCGCCGGTACCGGCCTGCGAGCCGACGATCACGAACGTGGCGGCGGCGGCGATGACGCCCGCGCCGACCAGGCCGAAGGCCAGCCGGGAGGTACTGGAGAGTGCTTCCTCGCTCATGCGGCCTCCTCGCTCATCCGGCCTCCTCGTGGAGGGACGACCCCCCACACCCCCCGGCAAGAACAGCCGGGATGAACTCGCTTCGCTCCTTCATCCCGTCAACCTCACCGTGCTGCCGTGCCCCCAGAAGATGTACGAGAGGACGAGATTCATGAGGATCATGAGGATGGTCGACTCGCGGATCGCCCGTCCCGCCGCGACCCCGACGCCCACCGGGCCGCCCGCCGCGTAGTAGCCGCGGTAGCAGTGGACGAACATGATGATGAACGCGAACACCGCGACCTTGATGACGCTGTAGAACACGTCGATCGGCGGCAGGTAGAGGTGGAAGTAGTAGTCGTAGATGCCGGGCGAGAGACCGAAGTACTGGATGGTGATGAACCGCGTGGCCCAGAAGGCCATGAACAGCGACACCAGGTAGAGCGGCACCAGCGCGATGACCCCCGCCGCGACGCGGGTGCACACCAGGTAGGCCAGGGAGTTGATGCCCATGACCTCCAGCGCGTCGATCTCCTCGGAGATCCGCATCGCGCCGAGCTCGGCGGTGAAGCCGGTGCCGACCTGGGCGACGAGCGCGACCCCGGCGATGATCGGGGTCACCTCGCGCACGTTGGAGTAGCTGGCCACCAGCCCGGTGAACGCCTCCGCGCCGATGCGTTCCAGGCCCGGATACCCCTGCAGCCCGACCATCGCGCCGGTGGCCAGCGACATCGTCGAGATGACGAAGATCATGCCGCCGCCGATCACCAGCGCGCCGACGCCGATGGTGATGTCGCTGACGTGCTTCACCAGGGTCTTGCCGTACTTGCGGCGCAGGACGATGTCGAAGAACAGGTGGTAGAGCACCCGGCCGAGGAAGATCGGGAGGTTGGCCGAGGCGGCCAAGCCCGCCGACCGGTTCGAGACCGCCCGGCCGAGCCTGCGTACGGGGGAAATGGCGACCATCAAAACCTCGGGGGGAAGAGGACCTGGTAGATCATGGTGAGCACGTAGTTGGTCGCGAACACCACGATCGAGGTGACCACCACCGCCTGGTTGACGGCGCGCCCGACGCCGACCGGGCCGTAGTCGCAGTTCATGCCCATGTAGCAGGCCACCGCGGCGGCGATGAATCCGAAGATCCACGCCTTGAACAGGGTGATCAGCAGGTCCGAGAGCTGCAGCAGGGAGGTGGCGCCGTCGAAGAAGGCGCCGGGGCTGACGCCCTGCTGGATGACGTTGAAGTAGTAGCCGCCGAGGACGCCGGCCAGGATCACGACCGAGCAGAGCAGCATCGAGACCGTGCTCGCCGCCCACAGCCGGGGGGTCACCAGGCGGTGGACGGGGTTGATGCCCATGACCTCCATCGCGGCGAGCTCGTCGCGGATGTTGCGGGCCCCCATGTCGGAGGTGATGGCCGAGCCGCCGACGCCCGACACCAGCAGCGCGGCGGCGAGCGGCGCGACCTGCTGGATCATCGCGGCGACCAGCAGCGCGCCGGTGCCGGAGGCGGCCCCCAGCTGGCGGGCGATGTCGCCGACCTGCAGCGAGATGGTGGCGCCGAGCGGCACCGCGATCAGCATGACCGGCACGCTCGTCACGCGGGCGAGGAACCAGCACTGCTCGATGAACTCGCCCCACCACTGGCGGACGTCCCAGGTCCTGCGGATCCCCTCCAGGAAGGTGACGGCGAGCAGGCCGGTCTCGTCGAGCGAGCGCTCGACGCGTCTGCGAGCCAGGTCCGGGGCCTTGTTCAGGCTCAGGGCCATTAGCCGGAACCCTCCCCGTCGGGGGCAGGTGGAAGGGTCACTCCAGCCTCCTTCTGTCTCGGACGTTGGCGCCCATCCGATGACCACAGGCGGCGCTTTGGCATCGCTTGACAACTTCAGGCGCCGCCTGTGATTTGGAGCACTCTATTGGAATAAGGTCTAGGAAGCGAGTACTTACATCCTGATTTGTCCGAAGCTACGATCAGCCGGGTGCGAACCGAGACACAAGGCCGTGTAGATCCCCTGGTTGCCGGCATCCATGACCGCTGGGAGGGCCAGGGCCTCCCGGGCGAACCCTGGGCCTTCATGGCGATCGGCTCCCTCAGCCGCCTCAACCAGTTCGTGAAGAAGGCCTTGGACACGGAGCTGAAGAAGCTCGAACTGAGCAGGACCGGCTACTTCCTGCTGACCACGCTGGCGCTCACCACCAACGGCCGTGCCCGGTTGAGCTCGCTCGGCCGGATCCTGATGATGCACCCGACGTCGGTCAAGCTGACCGTCGACCAGCTGGAGGCCGCGGGCCTGGTCACCCGGGCCCGGCACCCCCGCGACCGCCGGGCCACCCTCGTCCAGATCACCGACGCCGGCCTCGACCGCGCGGGCGCGGTCAACAAGGCGCTGGAGGCCCCCGACGGCGCGCTCGCCGCGCTCGCGGACATGCACGAAAGCATCTTCGACGCACTGCAACCGGCGCGCCTCGCCATCGGTGATCACGAGCTCTAGGCCGGAACGCGGGTGAGCCCGCATGACCCGCCGGACGCGGGTGAACCCCGCGTGACGTACCGTGCGTACGGATCAACGACGGCACAATCCCGGCGATAAGGCACTCTATTTCCATGCCTCAGAGTCATGGCACCCGCAAACGGCCCCCGGCGTCCTCCTCCCGGCGGCGCTCGGCGGAGCGGGACGCGCGAGCGCCGATGCCCGCCGAGCCCCGGGGGCCGGGCCTGATCCGGCGCGTGCTCACCAGCAACATCACGATCACCGTGGTGGCCCTCGGCGTGATCTTCGCGGCGGTGGTGCTGGTCGACCTCGAACGGCTCAGTGGCAAGAAGGGCGCCCCGAAGGGGGCGAGCGAGGGCATGACGGCCAACGACATGCTCGCCATGATGAACGGCTCCGACATGGACCCGATCGCCGCCGACGCGATCGCCGTGGCCAAGAAGCGCGCGTACGAGCAGCAGCAGAAGGATCTCAAGGAGCTGAAGGAGAAGGCCAAGCGCGACGCCGCCGCCCGCAAGAAGCTCGAAGCCCAGAAGGAGCGCGAACGGCTCGCCAAGTCCAACCCCAGCGCGGCTCAGAACCGCGCGTTCGGCAAGAAGATGAACGCTCTCAAGGGGTGGGACCGCTGCTGGCCTTCGCTGAAGACGCTCTGGGAGCACGAGAGCAACTGGAACGAGCGCGCCGTCAACCCGTCCAGCGGCGCGTACGGCATCCCGCAGGCCCTCCCCGGAGACAAGCTGGCCAGCGCGGGCGCCGACTGGCGGACCAGCTCCCCGACCCAGATCGCCTGGGGCCTCGGCTACATCAAGGCCCGCTACAAGGACCCGTGCGGCGCCTGGTCGTGGTGGCAGGCGCACAACTGGTACTGACACCGCTCGTGCTGACACCGGCCGGCGGTGGTGCTGATTCCGTCGCCCATGCGAGACGATGGAGAGATGCGGACGAGCAGGACGGGCCAGCCGAACGGCGCGGGGGAGGCGCCGGGCGGGCGGCAGTGGGCACGGGCGGACGCGACCCGGCAGGCGCTGCTGACGGCGGCGCAGGAGGTCTTCGCCGACCGCGGCTACGCCGACGCGGGCATAGCCGAGATCGTCGAACGTTCCGGGATCAGCGTCGGCAGCCTCTACCACCACTACGGCGGCAAGGCCGGGCTGTACCTCGCGCTGTGGGAGGAGCTCACCAGCGAGCAGGAACGCAGCGCGGCGAGCGCGGTGGCCGCCGCCCGCAAGGAGGGCGAGAACGACCCGATCACGCTGTTCATCGCCGGGGCCCGCGCGTACCTGGAGGTCTGCTGGGAGCAGCGCGAGGCGGCGCGGCTGTTCCACGGGGGCGAGGGGCCGTCCGGGTTCTCGCTGATGCGCCGCGGCCGCGCGCGCCAGTGGATCGGGCAGAACACCAGACTCCTGCGGGGACACGACGGCGACCGCGCCACCCAGGTTCTGAGCCTCGTCCTGACGACCGTCATCGGCGAGGCGGGCCGGGAGATCGCGCTCGCCGACGACGAGGGCGAGGCCACCGAAATCATCGACGAGGTCTGCCGTATCCTGATCCGCCTCGCGCGCTAGGCGCGTTACCCTCGTACTGACAGCTCCCCTGACACCGTACGACTTTCCCGGCACCGCACGTTTCCCGACACCGCACGGCCGCTCGCACACAACGGAGATCCCCCGCCCCCATGCCGACGTCCACCTGGTTCCGGCTCAACGTGGCCAAGCGGGAACGCGTGCTCGAGGTCGCGATGCGCGAGTTCGGCGACCACGGCTACTCGACCGGAAGCCTCAACACGATCGCCCGCGAGGCCGGCATCGCCAAGGGCTCGCTGTTCCAGTACTTCAGCGACAAGCTGGAGTTCTTCGCGTTCGTCTGCGACGAGACGTCGCGGCGGATCCGGGAGGAGATGGAGCGGCGGATCGCCCGGCTGGACTTCGAGCAGTCCTTCGAGGAGTGGCTGTTCGACGTGCTGTGCGAGTGGACCGAGTACATGGCCGACCACCCGCTCGAACGGGCCGTCACCGCCGCCACCAACTTCGAGCTCGACAACGCGGTGCGGTCGGTCGTGCGCGACACCGCCAACCAGCACTACCTCCAGGTCCTGCACCCGACCTTCGAGCTCTGGCAGGAACGCGGCGACATCCGCGAGGACGCCGACCTGGAGGTGATGGCCACGTTGATGCTGATGGCGCTTCCCTTTCTGGCACTCTCGCCCTACTACGACGGGCTCGACCCGGTCATGAACCTGCGCGGCCGCACGCCCGCCGAGCAGCGTCCAGTGATCCGCCAGCTCATCGCCGGGCTCCGCCCGCTGTTCGCCCCGATCAAGTAGTTTCTGGTCGATGACGACCAGAGAGACCTACCTCGGGGCCGCGGAGAGCGCCGTCGGCCTCCTCGCCGATCCCGCCGTCGCCGCGGCGTGGAAGCAGCCGAGCGCGCTGGCCGACTTCACGGTGGGCGGCCTCGCCGCGCATCTGGCGTTCCAGATCTTCTGCGTGCCGACCGTCATGGCGACTCCGGCCGAGGAGCCCATCGGGCTGCTCGACCACTACGCCCGCGCGTCCTGGGTCGAGGCCGGCCTGGACGACGAGCCGAACGTGGCGCTCCGCCGCCGGGGCGAGGAACTCGCCGCCGAGGGCCCGGAGCGGACGGCCGGGCACGCCCGCGAGATCGTGGCCGAGCTGCGGACCGTGCTGCCGGACGAGCCCGCCGACCGCACCGTGCACATGCCGTGGAACGGCTGGTCGCTCCTCCTCGACGACTTCCTCGTCACCCGGACCATGGAGCTCACCGTGCACTCCGACGACCTCGCGGTCAGCGTCGGCGTGCCGACGCTGACCGCCTCCCCCGAGGCCGCCGACGCCGTCGCGGTGCTCCTGACGCGGCTGGCGGTGCGCAGGCACGGCCTCACTCCGGTCATGCGCGCCCTGAGCCGGGCCGAACGGGCCCCCAGCACGATCGCCGCGTTCTAGAGGCGCCGCTCAGGCGTGCGCGCTCTCTGGTGTTCACGCTTTCAGGCGTGCGCGCTCTCAGGCGTTGGCGAGCTTGGCGGCCTGGTTGTCGAGGTACCGCTTCTCCGGGACGCTCGTCGCGTAGCGGGACGCGGTGCGGTAGCTGTCGAGGGCGTCCTCGCGGCGGCCGGCCATCTCCAGCAGATGCGCCCGCACGGCGTGGAGCCGGTGATGGCGGGCCATGCGGTCGTCGGACTCCAGCTCGCCGACGGCGGCGAGTCCGGCGCCGGGGCCGCTGACCATGGCCTCGGCGACGGCTTTGGCCAGCGTGACCATGGGGCTCGGCGCGACGCGTTCGAGCAGCCCGTACAGCGCCAGGATCTGCGGCCAGTCGGTGTCCTCGACGCGGCCGGCCTCGTCGTGCACGGCGGCGATCGCGGCCTGGATCTGGTAGGGGCCCAGCTCGCGGGTGCCGGCCAGCGTCGCGCTGATGAGGGCGACGCCCTCGGCGATGAGGCCGCGGTCCCACCTGCCGCGGTCCTGCTCGGCGAGCGGGACGAGCGAGCCGTCGTCGTTCGCGCGGGCGTCGTGCCGCGCCTCGGTGAGCAGCATGAGCGCCAGCAGGCCGGCCACCTCCCCGTCGTCCGGCAGCAGCCGGTGGACGAGCCGCACCAGCCGCAGCGCGTCGGCGGTCAGGTCGTCGCGCTGCAGGTCGGGACCCGCGGTGACGGTGTAGCCCTCGTTGAACATCAGGTAGAGCACGTGCAGCACGGCCTTGAGACGCTCGGCGCGTTCACCGGCGGGCGGCAGGCCGAACGTCGCGCCCGCCTTGCGGATGCTCTGCTTGGCCCTGCTGATCCGCTGCGCCATGGTCGCCTCGGGCACGAAGAACGCGTGCGCGATCTCGGCGGTGGTCAGCCCGCCGACCGCGCGCAGTGTCAGCGCGATCTGCGAGGGCGGCGACAGCGACGGGTGGCAGCACAGGAACAGCAGCTTGAGGCTGTCGTCGTGCTCGCCGGCCGGCTCCTCGTCGGCGCCGGGCGCGACGAGCTCCGACGGCGGGACGGCGACCATGTCGGCGTCCTCGCGCCGCCTGCGGGCCGCGTCGCTGCGCACCCAGTCGATGAACCGCCGGGTCGCGGCGGTGAGCAGCCAGCCGTACGGGTTGTCCGGGACGCCCTCCGCCGGCCACTGGGTGGCGGCCGCGAGCAGGGCCTCCTGGACGGCGTCCTCGGCGGTGTCGAACTGCCCGTACCGCCGCATCAGCGCCCCGAGGACCTGCGGCGCGAGGCGGCGCAGCAGGTCCTCCAGGGATTCCCCGGCGAGCTCCTCGGCGGGTTCGTCGCTCACGGCCTGTTCCAGGAGGCCTCGTGCATGATCGGCCAGACCTCCACCGCGCGGAGCGAGGCGTGCGGGATCTCGGCGGCGATCTCCAGCGCCCGCCGCTCGTCCGGCACCTCGATCATGCACCAGCTGGCCAGATGCTCCTTGGTCTCCAGGTAGGGGCCGTCGGTCACGGCCGCGACGCCGTCCCGCACACGGACCGTCCTGGCCTGCTGGACGTCCCCGGTGCCGTAGGCGCCCAGCAGCTCGCCGCTCTCCTTGTACTTCAGGTTGAACGCGTCCTGCTCGGCGACCGTCCTCTTCCACTCCTCGGGGCTGAACGACTCCCAGAGCTCCTGGTTGCCGTAAATGATGATCATGTATTTCATGCTCGATCTCCCCTGGTCGCGGTCGGGCCCAGACTAGTGGCCGCGATTTTCTCCCGCCCGCGTCAGGGGATGAGGACGGTCTTGCCTTTGGAGCTCCGCGTCGCGGCGAGCGTGTGCGCCTCGGCGGCCTCCGCGAGCGGAAGCTCACGCTCGACGTGCACGCGCAGCTTGCCCTCCTCCGCCAGGACGCCGAGGCTGACCAGGTCGGCACCGGAGGGCTTGACGAACACGGACGCGAAGCGCATTCCCTGCGCCTCCGCCTCGTCCGCCGTCAGACCCGGGTTGTGGCCGATGGCGGTGACCAGGAGCCCACCCGGACGGAGCACGCTTAGCGAGCGCGGGGCGTACTCGCCGCCGACCAGGTCGAAGACCACGTCCACGGGGGCGGCTTCGGCGGCGAAGTCGGTCACCGTGTAGTCGATCAGCTCGTCGGCACCGAGCTCCTTGAGGAACGCATGATTGGCCTCGCGCGCGGTGGCGATGACATGGGCGCCGCGGACCTTGGCGATCTGCACGGCCAGGTGACCGACCCCGCCGGCGGCGGCGTGGATCAGGACCCGCTGCCCGGACTGGACGCCCGCGATGCCCACCAGCGACTGCCACGCCGTGAGCGCCGCCATGGGCAGGCCGCCGGCCTCGGCCATCGAGAGGGCTTGCGGCTTGGGCGCCAGATCCTCGGCCGGAGCCACGGCGTACTCCGCGTACGCGCCCGCCTCCTGGGAGAAGTCCAGCAGGCCGAACACTTCATCGCCCACCGCGAGCCGCGTGACGCCCTCCCCCACGGCCTCGACCACGCCCGCGACGTCCCAGCCGAGCACGGACGGGGGTTCGGGGAAAAGCGGGAAGTGCCCCGCGCGAATGGCGGCGTCGACAGGGTTGACGCCTGCCGCCCGGACGCGGACGAGGACCTCCCCGCGTCCGGGCCGGGGACGTTCTGCCTCCATGCCGACCAGTACCTCCGGGCCGCCGAACGAGTGCTGCGTGATGGCGAACATCGGTCCTCCAGTTAGTTGCTGTGCGGAATATCCACTGAGCAAGTAAGTAACCCAATTTATTCCGCGCGTCAACTATCCGCGCGTCAAGTAGACTGCCGCCGTGACCGAGGACCTCTTCGACGACCCGCGCGTGACCACGATGGGCCTGCTCTTCGAGGCGCACGACGGGCTGGTGGCCAAGCTGGAGCCCGCCTGGCGGAAGGGCGGCCTGTCCGGGCTGGATCTGAATGCGCTGATGCGGCTGCGCCGGTCGCCCGGGCAGCGGCTGCGCATGAGCGACCTGGCCGCCCAGACCGCGCTGTCCACCAGCGGCGTCACCCGGCTGGTCGACCGCCTCCAGCGCGGCGGGCTGGTGCGCCGCGAGTCGTTCCCCGGCGACCGGCGCGCCACCTATGCCGCCCTCACCCCCGAGGGCGCCGAACGGCTGGAGCAGGTCCTGCCGGGCTACCTGGACACGATCGAGCGGTGGTTCACCGGGTTGCTGACCCCCGACCAGCTCGACGGCCTCGTCGCCGGCCTGCGCGTCATCCGCGACGCCGTCCACCCGGACGCCACCGCCCACGACTGACGGGTCTCGCGGTCGTGGGCCACGCGGCTAGCGATCGGCGAAGAAGGGCGTCTCGGGGCGCTGCATGTACTCCATCGCCTTGGTGAACTCGGGGTCGGCGAAGCGGCGGGCCAGTTCCTCCTCCGTCACGTCCTCGATGCGCGTCTGGATCCACCAGAGGTTCCCGAACGGGTCGCGGACGCGGCCGACCAGGTCACCGAAGGCCAGGTGCGTGACCTCCGAGACCAGGACGCCGCCCGCCTCGATGGCCTGGCGCTGCGTGGCGTGCGCGTCCGGCACGTACAGCCGGAGGAACGCGGGGGTGTCCGGCCAGCTCGGGTCGCCGTCGAACAGCATCACGATCGCGTCGCCGATCCGGACCTCCGCGTGCCCGATGCGGCCGCGCGCGTCGACGACGCGGCCGATCTCCTCCGCGCCGAACGCCCGCTCCAGGTAGTCGATGACCGCCGCGGTGTCACGGGAGATGATCCACGGTGTGACGGTGGTGTAGCCCTCGGGGATCGCCTTGACCGGCATGTGCGCCTCCTGCGTGGTTCGAACGTGTGACTCCACGCTAGGAGGCGATTAGGCCAGTTTCCGGCCTAGATGGATCAGTAGTAACCCTCGACAGGGACGCGGGCCTCGTCGAGAAGAGCGGGGCCTTCCTGGGGGACGGGCGGGAAGCCGCCGCCTGGCTTGAGGGGGGCGAGCTGCTCGTTCGAGAGGGCGAAGACCACGCGGCCGAGACCGGAGCGTTCGATGGCACCGGTGCACATGTTGCACGGCTGGCAGCTGGTGTAGAGCGTCGTTGCCGCCGCGGTCTCGGCGTCGAGCTCGCGGGCGGCCCACACGGCCAGCTTCAGCTCGGGGTGCAGGCTGATGTCGCCGTCGGTGATGGTCGAGTTGCGTTCCTCGCGGAGGATCGTGCCGTCGGCGGCCGCGAGGAGCGAGCCGAACGGGGGGTCGCCGGACTCGCGGGCCTGCGCGGCGAGGTCGATGGCGCGGCGGAGGAGCTTCTCGTCGATCACGTCGTTTCCGTTCGTACGTTGGCGGCCACGGTCGCCAGTGCCTGCCAGGAGTGTTCGGGGTGGAGGGTCTCGTCCGGGTCGCCGTTGAACGGGTCGAGCAGGACGGTGCGGGCGCCGAGGCGGCGCAGTTGCTCCAGGTCTTCCATGACCTGGTCGATCGTGCCCTCGCCGGCCTTCCGGTCGGGGCCGGTGACCAGCTTGCCGGTAAGGCGCAGGCAGATGCGGGGCGCCAGGGGCGGGACCGGCTTCTGCTCCTCGTCCGCGATGGCCGCCAGGCGCTCCAGCGCCTCCTTCAGCCAGGGCAGGGTGAAGCGCAGCGGGTGCCAGGCGTCGCCCAACCGCACCGCGCGCCGCAACCCGGCGTCGCTGTTGCCGCCGACCCAGATGGGGAGCGGTCCACTGCGGTAGTCGTACTCGTCCTGCCAGGCGGCGCGGATGGCCTGGAGATGCTCGTCGGTCAGCTTCCCGCGCTTCTCGAACGGCACGCCGAGCGCCTCGAACTCCTGCTTCGCCCAGCCGACGCCCACGCCGAGGATCAGCCGGCCGCCGCTGAGCTGGTTGAGGTTGGCGGCCATGCGGGCGACGAGCAGCGGGTGACGATACGGGACGATCAGCACGGTGGTGCCGAGCTGGACCCGGGTGGTGACGCCGGCCAGGTAGGACAGGGTCGTGAAGGGTTCGTAGAACGGCGCCGGATACTGCTCGGCCACGTCGGGCGTCACCGCGACGTGGTCGGAGACCATGAGGAGGCCGAAGCCCAAACCCTCGATCGTCTGCGCCCAGCTGCGCAGCATCGCGGGGTCGGTGCCGGGACCGAAGTTGGGGACGTTCACTCCAAGAAGCACCCGCTCAGGCTATCCAGGTGATCCACACCGCAGAAGGGATTCCGCGGCCGGTCTCAGGACGAGACGGGAGCCGCGGTCCTGGCCTCGCGAGAGGCCAGCACGGCCATCGCGGCCGCGGCCAGCAGGAGCAGGACGATGTAGATCCACAGGCGTTCGTCGAGCAGCTGGGCCTTCTCGTCGCTGCGGGCGGCGGCGTCCCCGTTGAGGATCAGCAGCCCGTGGCCGCCGAGGACCGCGGGGACGGCCAGTGCGCCCAGGACCGCCGGGGACGACGGGTCCGCCCAGACGCCGATGGAGCCGATCAGTGCTGTGACTCCGGCGACGAGGAGGCCGAGGAGCAGGGCGTTCGCCGGGTTCGGCCGGCCGGCCGCCAGCGGCAGGAGCACCGCGGCGACCCCGCAGCAGATCGCGGCCGACCAGTCGCGCCGGGAGGAGTAGGCGGCGATTCCGCCTGCCACGACGCCGAACGCGATCCAGAACCACAGCCGGACGGGCTGGAAGCTCTCGACGCTGATGAGCCCGGCCGCCGGGCCCGAGATTCCGGTGAGCGCCGCCGCCACCACGGCCGTGGCGATCGCGACGCGCAGGCCCGCGGCGATCGCGCAGACGGCGGCGGTCGTGAGCAGGAGCAGCGAGCCGGTGCCGGTGTAGGTGCGGAAGTCGGCCAGGAGAGCGGCCGGGATCAGGGCGAGCATGGCCGCCGATCCGGCGAGCGTCACGCGGAGCCCGGGGCCGGGATCGGGGTCGGGGTCGGGGTCGGCCAGTTCGGGCCGGTCGCCATAGTTGCGGTGCAGCACCATCAGGAGGAACGCCCCGCCGATCGCCGCGAGGATCATCCCGTCGTGCTGGAGCTGCTTGAGGGACTCCCCCGCGTTCGGGAACAGGCCACCGGGTTCGGGGAGCAGCGTGCGCGCGAACGACACGTCCGTGCTCGCCCCGAAGATCTGCGCGCCGAAGCCCGCGCCGATCAGAGCCGCTCCGACGCCGCGCGCGCCGATGTCACAGAGGCGGATGCCCGCGCCCAGCGTGCCGACGAGCACGAGCTGCGCGGCGCCCGTCGTCAGCGCCGAGATCGTCCGGTCGACGGGACCGCCGGGAGTGAGGTCAGATGGCGCGATCAGATGGGCGTACTCGGTGGGCAGCGTCAGGAGGACTCCGGCGAGCACCAGCCACGGCCAGCTCCGCCGCACCGACCAGCGCAGGGCCAGCAGTCCGAGGATCGTCGCCAGCGCCATCGCGATCGCCGCCGCCACGGAGATCCGGCCCGCGTTGATGCGGAAAAGGTCGGCGATGCCCGGGGCACGGCCGACCTTGTCCAGCGGCGCGCAGGCGTTCGACACCACGCCGAGCGTGCCGATCGCGCAGAGCAGCACGGCTCCGACCACCAGGAGCCGTACCGGATCCGGGGTTCGCACCTCCTGCGACACACGATCATTCTGCGAGCGGGGGAACGGCCGATCTAGGGCCGCCCGGCATCCTGGCCTCGTATGGCCATCAGAGCCGCTGGCCCGGCTTGTCGACGAAGCCGACCTTGATCAGGCCGCTCCAGCCGAGGATGTGCCCCTTCTTGTAGAGCCGCTCACCGTCGAGCGCCTTGTTGACGTGATCGCGGATGGCGATGGCGCGGAAGCCGAGGTACTGGAAGGTGACCGGGTCGAACATGGTCTCCCGCCGCAGGTAGCCCTCTTCGATGATGTAAAACGTCACGCCGCGGCGGCCGGCGATGTCGGCGGCCTTCTGCTCGAACTTGACGCCGGGAAGCGTCCTGAGCGCGCCGTACATCGCGGATCGCTGCTTGAGCGGCAGCGCCGCGTCCCGCAGGAAGATCTCCATGATCTCGAACGTCCGGGCCGTGCGCTGCCCGGCGGTCGGCTTCTCGCGGCCGTACTCCTTGTCGATGATCCGGCCGATCTCGGCGAGCAGCGCGGCGGGCTCGGCCGGCAGGGAGAGCAGGTACGGGTAGTCCGAAGGCGGCGACGAATTCACCACCGCCTGGCTCGTGCCCCCGCCGGACCTCCGCTCCACCCCGTTCATGGCCCGGGTCTTCAGTTTGCCCTTCTCCATGAACGCCGTCTGCTTGCCGTCCACGCTGCGCCAGCTCTCGCGAATGGAGCGGACGTCGGGCGGGCCGAACAGCGCTCCGCCGGTGCCCTTGGAGGACGAGGCGTCCAGATGCTTGGTGTACGACCACTGGCCGGGGCGGGGACGGTCGTCCTTGGCGGCGCCCGCCCCGAAGACCTGGGACCGTCCGGGGCGGCCCGGCCCGTCGTCCTTGCCGAGGTTCTTGATGAGCAGGGTCGGCCCGGCGACCAGGACGGCCGTGGCGGCGCCCACGGCGAGAAGGCCCTGAGCGGACGTCAGCCGCGGAAGGCGAAACGAGCGGCGCGACCGCTGCGCCCGGGCGTCCAGCAGCCGGGCCCGGGCCCGCGCCTTGGCGGCCGGCTCGTACGGCGGCACCTCGGGACGCGCGTCCCGGAAGATCGTGATCTCGTCGTCGCTCATGCCAGGGACTCCTCGTTCGTCGCCATCGGGTTGCCGCCGCCCAGCGCGCGGCGCATCTTCTTGCGGACGCGGTGCAGCCGCGACCGGACCGTGCCCATCGGCACGCCGAGCGCCTGCGCCGCCTCCTCGTAGCTCAGGTCCGCCCAGGCGATGAGCAGCAGCAGATCCCGGTCGGCCGCCGAGAGCTGGGCGAGCACCGCGGCCAGCCGTGGCTGGAGCCGCTCGGCCGTGACGCGGGCCGCGCTGCGGTCGTCGAACGACTCGGCCGCCTCCCGTTCCCTGCTGCGGGCCAGCGCGCGGTTACGGCGGACCTCCGTGCGCCGGTGCGCCCGGATGAGGTTGGTCGCGATCCCGTACAGCCAGGGGCGGGCGTCGGGCCGGTCGAGGTCGTAGCGGCCGCGCTTGCGGAACGCGGTCAGGAACGTCTCGGCCACGACGTCCTCGGCCGTCTCCGGGCCCAGCCGCCGCGCGACGTAACGGTAGACGTCGTCGCTGTGCCGGTCGAAGACGGCGGCGAACCTCTCCGGTTGCGACAGCGACTGCCGGACCAGCGCGGCGTCGCTCTCGTGCTCCGAAGAGGCAGGGGTATCGAGGGGCGCGGTCAACATGAACCACGTCCATTCATGGGGGCTCCTCTCCGAGGGTTTCACCCCTTCTCAGCCGGACGCGGCGTCGTGGTTCCCACTTTCTTCGCGCGGTTCGATCATTCGCCCGTTCCGGCGGCGTCGCCGAAGCGGGCGGAGAGCTTGCGCAGGTGGGCCTTCAGCTCCGGCGGCGACTCCACCTCGAAACCGACGTCGAGCATGCCGATGACGAAGACGACGAGATCGAACGACTCGGTGGCCATCTCCACCCTGCACCGGTGCTCGTCGACGGGGGTCACGGTGCCGTCGATCCGGCCGGCGAACCGTCCGGCGGGCGCGTGCAGGATGACGCTGCAGTGGTAGGGCCACATGTCGCGGCCCATCGTCCTCCTCATGTACGCGGTCACGTCCCCGTCGGGCGGCTCACGGTGGGCGAACCGGGGGCCGTTGGGCGTGCGGAGGGCCATCCGGTCGGCGCGGAACGTACGCCAGCCGGCCCGTTCGACGTCCCAGCCGACGAGGTACCAGCGGCGGCCCCAGGTGACGAGGCGATGGGGCTCGACGTCGCGGCGGGTCTCGGCGCCGTCGTGGCGGACGTAGTCGAAACGAAGCGTCTCGGCGGCGCGGATGGCGGCGGAGATCTCGGTGAGCACGGCCGCGCCGACCGACGGCGCGTTGCGGGACGGGATCGCGACCATCGCCTTCTCCAGGGCGGAGAGCCGGTGCCGGAGGCGGGCCGGCAGGACCTGCTCGACCTTGTTGAGGGCGCGGAGCGAGGGCTCCTCGATGCCCTCGACCCCGCCCGCCGCGCCGGTCCGCAGGCCGACCGCGACCGCCACCGCCTCGTCGTCGTCCAGGAGCAGCGGCGGCAGCGCGGCCCCGGCGCCGAGGCGGTAGCCGCCCAGCGAGCCCATCGCGGCGTGCACCGGATACCCCAGCTCGCGGAGCCGGCCGACGTCCCGCCGCACGGTCCGGGTCGTGACGCCCAGCCGCTCGGCGAGTTCCGTCCCTGACCAGTCGCGGTGCATCTGGAGCAGGGACAGCAGCCTGAGCAGGCGGGCTGACGTTTCCAGCATCACCCCAGGCTGCCATAGGCAGAGGAACGACTTTGTCCTAGTCACGCCGGAGAGCGGGGCCGACAGGATCACCGGCGGAACGCCCCTAGGCTGAAGCCATGCTCACGGTGACGGTCACTGAGACGATCTCATGCACGCCGGACGAGCTCCTGGAGTTCGTGATGGACGCCGAGAGATACGCCCAGATCGACAAGAAGATACGACCGGTCCGGTGGGTGCGCCGTGATGGCGACTTCACCGAGTTCTGCTTCCAGCCGAGCGTCGCCGGGCTGCCAGGGCCGCCCACGGTCTCGCAGATGCGGCGGACGCCCGGCGAACGCGTCGACGTCAAGCTCGCGCCACCGCCGGCCAACCGGCTGTCGCGGTTGACGACGGACTTCGACGCCAGCTTCGTGTGCAGTCCGGTCGAGGGCGGCACCAGGCTGGTCCGGACGCTCAACTACCGCTTCAGACCCTGGCTGGGCTGGCTGGCCGAGCCGCTCCTCCGCCGCCGCCTGAACGCGGACGTGCGCGAAGAGGTGCGGCTCGCCAAGCGACACCTGGAAGCCGGAGCGTCCTAACCCAGCAGCGTTCTGGCCCACCGGCGCCTTAGGGCGGCGGGAAGCCGACCACCCATTTGCGCTGCCACGGGGTCTCGACCGCCCGGTGGTTGTAGCTCGCGCGCGTCCAGGCGACGGCGTCCGCCGGGGCCGTTCCGGCGAGGACGGCGAGGCAGGCGATGACGGTGCCGGTGCGGCCGACCCCGCCGCCGCACGCGACCTCGGCCGCCGCGCCGTCCCGGGCCCGCTCGTACAACGCCCGGATGTCCTTGATCGCCTGCTCGCGGTCGCGCGGCAGGAGGAAGTCGGGCCAGTCGATCCACGTGTGGGACCAGGTCAGGGTCGGCTCGTGGCGGCGGCGGAGGCGGTCCGAGCCGAGATAGAGGCCGAAATCGGGCTCTCCGTCGGGACGGGGATTCCTGAGGCCCCGGCCACGCACCCAGGTGCCGTCGGGCAGCTGGATCGCGCCGGGAAGCGGGCCCCCGGTCACAGCTTCGCGAGGGCGGCGGCGATGAAGGCTTCGGCGGCCGCCTTGTCGACGCCGAGGCCGGAGAGCGGCCCGGTGCCGTCCTCCAGTTCGAGGAGCGCGAGCAGCAGGTGCTCGGTTCCGAGGTAGTTGTGGCCGAGGCGGAGCGCCTCGCGGAACGTCAGCTCCAGCGCCTTGGTCGCCTGCGCGCTGTAGGGGATGGGCTCGGGCGCCTTGTCGTCGACCGGCGGCGGGAGAATCGCGGCCTGCCGGACGGCGTCCAGCGACACGTCCTGCGCCAGGATCGCCTTGGCGGCGATCGCCTCCGGCTGGCTGAGCAGCCCCAGCAACAAGTGCTCCGGCAGGACTTGCGCGTTGCGTGCTTCGGCGGCCTCCCGGTGTGCGGCCTTCACGCAGGCCTTGGCCCGCAGAGTGAAGCGGTCGAGGCGCTGCTCTACATCGGTGGTCTTGGCCACGAAGCGTTTCTGGGCGGCCTGCTTGGTGACGCCCATGCTCGTGCCGATCTCGGTCCAGGACGCGCCCGACCGCCGCGCCTGGTCGACGAAGTGGCCGATGAGATGGTCGGCGACCTCGCCGAGATGCTCGCCGAGGAGCACCGCGTCCGACAACTGCCCGAGGGCGTCAGGGGAGGGCCCGCTCTTGATCGCCTCGATCAGCTCGTCGAGACGTACATTGCTCTGCATGCGTCAACACTAGGTTGACGCTTGCGAACCGTCAACCCAGAGTTGACGCTCCTTTCCATGATGATCGTTGAGCCGCTCCAGCAGGCCGACGAACTGCTCCCGCTCCGGCTCACTGAGCGGTTCGAGCAGGTCGGCCTGGAGGGTCGCGATCAGCTCGTCGAGCTTGCCGAGCTGCGCACGTCCCCCGTCCGTCATCGTGATGACGTTGCGGCGGCGATCCACGGGGTCCGGAGCGCGTTCGACCAGACCCCGCCCGGCGAGCTCGTTGATGACGGCGACCAGGTCACTGCGATAAATCCCAGTGCGCCGGCTCAGGCCCGCCTGGCTCGCCGGCCCGAACTCCTCAAGCGAGGCGAGCACTGCGTAGTGCCACTTGTGCGCCTCCTCCCGCGCGAGCCCCTCGGTCGTCAACCGGTCGGCGTGCATCGCGGCCTGCGTCAGGAGCCTGCTGGGCAGACCCCGCAACCGCGCGGGCGGCCCCGGCCGCCGACGGTCGTCCGTGGTGCTCATGACGACGATGCTACCGCCTTGCGTTAGTCAGACTAACGCTATACCGTTAGCGCCACAAATGTTTATTCGACTAACGGAGCAGCCATGAAGACCGACCCCATCCAGCAACTGATCGACCGCGCCGAGCTCACCGACCTGCTCGCCCGCCAGAGCCTGTGGATGGACGAGCAACGGTTCGACGACGCGGCCTCGATCTTCACCGCGGACGCGACGGTCGAGACGCAGAGCGGACGATCGCAGGGGCTCGAGGCGCTCGCCGCCCACGCGCACCGCGTCCACGACCAGTTCGCGCACACCCAGCACGTGACCTCGAACGCCCTCATCGAGCTGGACGGCGACCGGGCCTCGGTCCGCGCCAACCTGATCGCCACCTTCGTCCGCGCCGCCGACTCCCCCGAGCCGGACCTGACCATCGGCGAGCGCTACCGCTTCGGCGCCACCCGCACCCCCGCCGGCTGGCGCTTCTCCAGCGTCGCGGTCGCCCCCGTCTGGAGATCCGGCGAACTCCCCACCACAAGCTGACCCTCGCCATCAACAGGCAGCACCGCCCGACGCGCCCGCAACCGCCAGCCGTGGACGGCGTCACCAACGCGCCAAGGCAGCCGCGGGTGGCGGGGCCGCGCAGCACCGGCCGGAACCCCTTCGGTGTCGGCGCCGGGGTGACCTTTCCAGCGGCGGCCAGAAGCGTGGTCGGCAATGAGGTCAGGCGGGGAAGGGTATGTCGGTGAGTTTGTCGGGGTTGCGGATGATGTCGATGGCGGTGATCCGGCCGTGGTCCATGGTGAAGGCGGCGACCGACACACCGCCGTCCTCGTCGCCCAGGGCGAGCTCGCGCTGCTCGTCGGGCGTCGGTGGGAATCGCGGGCTGCCCTGCTCGACCTCACGCCGGGCCCGCGAGGCGAGTTGCCGCACCGCCGCGGGCGTCCCCCCGATCTCGTCGAACGGCAGGCTGAACACGTCGTGCAGCAGGAAGGCCGTGCGCTGCGCGGGTGAGAGCTGCTCCAGGACGACCAGGAGCGCCATGCTCACCGACTCGTCCAGCGTGACGCGTTCGGCCGGGTCGCCGGTGGCCACGAGCGGCTCGGGCAACCACGTCCCCTCCCGCCGCACGCGGGCGCTGCCCAGCACGTTCAGCGCGAGCCGTCCCACCGTCGTCAGCCACGCCGCCAGATCGTGAATCTCGCCCGGATCGGCCACGCTCCTGAGCCGGAGCCACGCCTCCTGGACGCAGCCCTCGGCCTCGGCCAGCGACCCGGTCGTCGCGTACGCGACGCGCAGCAGCCGCGGTCGCTCGGCCTCGAACGCCCGGGTCAGGTCATCCATGACGCGCCTCGGTCAGCCAGGCTGCGAACGTCTGCGCGCCCGACCGCAGCGCTCTACCCAGCCGACCGGGCACCGGCACGCCGATGACCAGAGCCCGCCGTCCGGTGATCGAGCGCCAGCACCACGCCAGCTCCCGCGCGTCCATCGGCTCCGGCCCTGCGACCTCCACCCGGCTCAGCAGGGTGGGCTTCTCCGCCCCGTCGGCGACCGCTCGCAGCGCCTCGGCCAGGGAGGCGTCGACCCGCGATCGTTGCGTCGTCCCGGCCAGGGGCGTGCTGCCCTGGCAGCATCGCTCGCCTCTGCCTGGGATGGGTCACTTCCGCAAGGTGCGGCTGCGCCGTGTCGTTTTTGGGCGGGTAGTGCGGCTCTGGCCGTTCCGACGGTGGTAAGGGCCGCGCCTTCGGGGTGGTCTGTCGAAGGCGCGGCCCGGTCAGGGGTTCCTCATGGCATGGCGGAGGGCGGGGCTGGGGAGGGGCCGCGTCAGGGGCTGTCGGAGGTGCCGCCGTAGAACCGGGCGGCAGAGGAGGGAACGCGGTCGGGCGGGGGTCCCTTACCGGTCTTTCTCCTCTGCCGCCTGGCAGGCCCTGCCAGGCACGTGGGGGTGTGTGCGCGCTGGTCAAGGGCCGGGGATCGGCCGCTGGGCGGCCGGCGTCAGCCGAGTTCGGAGTAGCTCTTCTGGCTCAGGTACTCGTTGAAGATCACGGTGTTCTTGCCGGCCGCGGCCGGGAGACCGGCCTGGCTGTTGACCAGACCGCTGACCAGGCGCAGCGGGGTGTCGAGCCAGCAGCCGGTGGCGCCGGGCACCTCGAACGAGTTGTCGACGTGGGTCAGGCTGGCCACATGCGGGCTGGTCGACAGGACCGTGTACTTCTTGCCGGTGATCGGCGTGTTCGGCGGCGGCGGGTTGGTCGTGCCGGTGACCAGCTTCAGCTTGATCGGGTTGCTGTTGCTGCCGATCGAGCAGCCGCCGACGAGGAGGAACGGCCGGGTGAGGTTCATCTTGATGTCCATGGTGATGTTGAACCGCTGGACCGTGAACCCGCCGACGTACTCGGCCTTGCCCCAGACCTCGGTGAACGGGTCCTTGAAGATCCCGTCCTTCATCTTCGATTCCTTGGTCTTCATGGCACCGAAGATCGTCTTGTAGGTGTTGTCCTCGAGCACGACACTCGAATAGGTGATCTTGATCGGCTCGGTGACGTCGTTGGCGATGTTGCCCGTGATGAGCTTCCCGCTGGTGACGACCACGTTGATGCAGTACGACGCCTCCTTCTTGGCGCCGGCAGGCAGCTTCGGGCAGTCCGAGAAGTCGAACGTCGGGATGGGGTCGTCGGCGGCGGCCCGGACGGGGGCCGCGGAGGCGGTGGGTGCCAGGCCCGCGGTCAGGGCGGCCGCGGCGCCGGCGGCGAACAGAACAGTGGCGGTTCTCTTCATCCGGAGCTTCATGGGGGCGGGACCTCCGTTTTCTCGTATTACCTGCGGGTAATTCATTGAATCCCGATACTCCAAATCGTCACAAGGCCCCCATTGGGGAAGTTTGGCCGAAGGTGGCCTGCACTTCCCTCGAAGTGACAAAAATGGATCCGTGAATTCGTCGTGCGAATGGATTACGCACCGAAAGTATCGATGCCTGTGATTTTCCAGATTCCGTCGTCGCGGACGACCTCGACGGCGAAGACGGCGGCCGATGCGGCGGTCTTACCTCCTCCCGTGGATTTGTCCTTGGGGTCCTTTTTCCCGGTGTCGCCGATGCTCGTGTTGCGCTGGTCGGCGAACACCAGCAGGCGCCCCGAGTCCGGCTTGAGCGTGACGACTGCCGCGTCGGTGACGGTGGTCGTCAGCACCTGTTTCATCTGCGGAGCCTGCTGCCGGACTCGGGCGAACATCTGGTTGTACTGCTGTACCGCTTTTCCCGTGAGAAGCTTCTGTGCCGCGCGTTCCGTCTTGGCGGTATCGGCGTAGCTGTACGAGAACACCGTCGAGACCGCGCTGGCCACTTGGCCTTTCACATCACTGGTGCGCGCGGTATCGGTCAACGCCAGATTCTGCGCGGCGGGCGTGGCGGACAGGTCGTTCTTCGCCTTCGCCGCCCAGGCCGCCGTGCCGCCGCCACCGATGATGAGAGCGGCCAGCAACATCACGCTGAAACTGAACCGGCCACGATTCGATTCGGCCTTCGGCTCGCCGCCGCTCGTCGCCTTTTCTGAATTCTTCATCGCACACCCCTGCTCTGTGTCATGACGCGTCTCAGCCACCGCTGGGGGCCTGGCCCAGGGCCGCCAGCTTCCAGCCCTCGGCGGTCCGGGTGAGCTGCCCGGCCTGCCGGCTGATCTTCGTGGTGGCCGCCCCGGCGGGCGGGGTGACGGTGATCCGGACGGCCGCGATGATCGTGGCCTTTCCGGCGGCCGCGTCGAGCTCGGTGACGGCCGCTTCGAGGATCTTGGCCGAGGTGACGGTCTTGTTCTTGGTGACGTCGGCCGCCAGGCCCTCGCGCCCGGCCGCGATCTGGTTGTAGAGCTCGCCGGTGGCCGAGTCCTGCCAGACCTTCAGATCGCGATCGCTGGTGCGGTGGTCGAGCGTGTTGAGGTTCACGATCGCCTGGCGTCCCTGCGCGAGCGCCTGGTCCCGGGCCGCCGCCACGGACCGGGCCGGATCGTCCTTGGCCGCGTTCCAGTCGTAGACGAACCATCCCGCCGTCACGACCGCGACGAGCGCCAGCACCGTCAGCGCCGCCTTCAGCGGATCGGTGATGACGATCACCGGGATCCGGATCCGCACGGCCCGCTCGTCCTGCGCCTTCTCGTCCCGCGGCTTCTTCTCCGCCGCTTTCTCGTCCCGCGGTTTCTTGGCCGCTGCCTTCTTGGCCTGCGGTTTCTTGGCCTGTGGCTTCTCGTCCGCCGCCTTGGCAGGCTCCCGCTCCGTCGCCTTCGGCTTGGCAGTCGCCTTCGCGGGCTCGGTGTCCTTCGCCGTTTCCTCGGTGGGCTCGGGCTCCTCCGCCTTGGCCGAATCGGGCTCTTCCATCGGCTCCGGGTCCTCCGCCGCCACGGCCGGCTCGTTCGGCGCCGCCGTCTCGTCGGACTGCTCCGGCGTGCTGGCCGCGAGCTTGATATCTGCCATCTGGGAGTCCTTGCTCGTCGTCGGTGGAACGCGGGTCAGGTCGAACGCAGGTCGCTGATGCGCCACCGCCCGTTCTCCGCGCGGGCGGTGACCTTCAGCGCGATCGCGGCGAACGACGGGCGGCCGCCCTCCCGCGTGGACGTCTGGTCGAGGAAGATCAGCACGGTGACGGTGTTCTCCGCGCGTTCGATCACGCCCGCCCGGAGGACCTTGCTGCCGACGGTGAGCCGCTGCTTGGGCGCCTGGTCGGCGACGATGCCGAACAACCTCTGGTACTGCCCGGCGGCGGTGCCGACCAGCACGTCACGGGCCGCCTGCCGCGTGGCGGCCGGGTCCTGGTACCGGTAGCTGAAGACCGCCTCGGCCGCCTTGGTCACGTCGCCGAGGAGCGCGGCGTCCCCGGCGGCGGGTGCGGGTGCCGCCGGGGCGCGGCCCGCCTGCTGGGCTCCGGTCGCCTTCGCCGTGCCGGTCTTCTGCTTTCCGGTCTTCTGCTTGCCGCTCTTCGGTGTGCCGCCGTCCGGCGTGCTGCCGTCCGGCGCGGGCAGGAGGAACAGCGAACTGGTCCGCCAGCCTTGCGGTGTCCTGGTCAGCCCGGCCTGGTAGCGGCGGCTCTCCTCGGTGCGCCAGTCGGCCGTCCCGACGAACTTCACGCGGACGGACGCGATCACCGTCGCCGACTCCGCGTTCAGCGCGGTGACCGCCAGGGAGCCGACGGTGCCGGTCGCGGCGGCGGCGATGGCGGCGAAACGTTTGCGGTTGGCGGCCCGGTCCCGGGCGAGCTCCGCGCGCAGGGTGCCGGTGGACGCCTGCTCCCACCAGCCGAGCCGTTCGTCGACGCGGGCCGGGTCCATCGAGCTCAGCGCCGCGAGCTGCCGGGTCGCCGCGGCGGTGACCTTGTCGCGTTCGCTCGGCGGCCGGGAGCCCTCGCCGTCGCCGGGGACGAGCTGCCACGCTCCCCAGCCCGACGCGGCGACGACGACGATCGCGGTCGCGTAGACGAGCCTGCGCCGCTTCGGCCCGCCGCCCGATCCGCCGTCCGTGGCGCTCCGGGCCTTCGCCCGGGCCACGGCCGCGTTCCCGGCCTTGCTGTCCACGGTCATCTCCGCAGTCCCAGCAGTCGTTCGAGATCGCTGTACGCGGCGGCGCCCTGGCCCCCCGCGCCCGTCGTCACCGGCCACACTCCGGGCAGGCCCACCGCCGTCATGACGTCGGCGGCGCCACTGCCCACGCCCGGCTTGGCGGGTGCCGGGACGCCGCCGTGCGGGGCGTTGGCGGCGCCGCGCACGTTCACGCCGGTCGAGGGGCTGAGGGTGCAGCGGGCCGCGGAGTTGAACGGCCGGCTGCCGCCCTTCACGTCCAGGCCGTCGCGGTAGAACGTGCCGCCGTATCCCGAGACGCACGGCAGCGGGTTGAAGAAGGTGTTGATGAGTCCCATCTCCAGGCTGCCGCCGCGGATGACGGTGTTGCCCATCGCGGCGACGGCCGGCAGGTCGGAGAAGAACTGCCGCATGCCCGGGAGGCGGGTGTCGGTGATCCGGGCGAACGTGAGCAGGTTGGCCAGCAACCTCGGCAGGCCCGGATCGAGGTCGCGCAGCAGGCCCGACAGCTCCTCGGAGAAGGGCGGGGCCACCGCGATCAGCCGCCGGAGGTCGGCGTCCGAGCCCTTGAGCGCCGCCGCGAACTTGCGGCCGTCCCGGGCGAACTGCCGCAGCGACGCGGCCTCCTGGTTCTGCGTGCGCAGGACGGCGTTCCCGTTCTCCAGGAACGTCACGGTGGTGTCGATGTTCTCGTGCGAGGTGTTGATGAACTGGTCCGAGGCGTCCAGCAGCCGCTGCAGGTGCGGTCCCTGCCCGGTGAACGCCTTGCCCAGCTCGTCAAGGGTGGTCTGCAGCGAGTCGGTCGGGACGGACGCGTTGAAGTCGTTGATCGCCTTGAGCGTCTCGCTGACCGGCGGCGGGGTGGTCGCCCCGGCGCGGGCGATCGTCGACCCCGTCTTGAGGTAGGGACCGGCGTTGGTGGCGGGCCGCAGGTCGACGTACTGCTCGCCCACGGCGGACCGGTTGGCGACGACGGCGGCCGTGTCGGACGGGATCTTCGTGTCGGAGGTGATCCGCAGTTCGGCGATCACCCGCGTGCCGTCCTGGCCGTCGCCGTCCGCCAGGCTCAGGTCGTCGACCCGGCCGACGGTGACGCCGCGGTAGGACACCGCCGAGCCCTTGAACAGCCCGCCGGTCTCGGGCAGCTGGAGCTTCACGGTGTAGTAGTCGCGCAGCCCGACGTGCCGCCCGAGGTCGGCGTAGTTGATCCCGATGTACGAGACCGTGACCAGCGCGATGATCACGAAGGCGACGATCTTGATCCGGGTGAACGTGGTCAGCATCGCTCAGTTCCCCCCGTCGATGTCGGGGAGGACGTTGCCTCCGCCGGATCTGGCGTCCAGACCGGGTGGGATGGTGACCGCCGGCAAGGGCAACGGTGGCGAACCGGTTCGCGCCGAGCCGGTCTGGCCGCCTTGGCCCGCGGGCGGGCACGCGCCGACGGGCCCTTGCGGCGTCGTGTCGTCCACCTTCAGGCGAACGGTCGTGTCGGGTTTCACGGGCGCGTTGACGCAGTCGCTGCCGGGCTTGGCGACGACCGTGGCGTAGACGTTGAGGTAGTCGCCGCGTATGCCCGTCAGCACCTGGTCGGTGAACGGGAACGTCATCAGGACTTCGAGCGACTTCGGCAGGTCGCGTCCCGCGTCGGCGAGCTTGCGCACGACCGGCTCCAGTGCCCGCAGGCTGGCGGCGATGTCGTCGCGCGACGCGTTCGAGACGTAGACGGCGACCTTGGAGAGCTCGTCGAACTGCTCGAGCATCCGGACGAAGTCGCCGCGCTGTTCCTCCAGCACCTTCAGGCCGGGGGCCAGGTCGGTCAGGATCGTGTCGACCTGTCCCTTGCGGGCCGCGACCGTCGCGGACAGCCGGTTCAGCGACTCCAGGGCGCGCACGATGTTGGCCCGGTTGCCGTCGAGGGAGGTGGTGAACTCGTTGAGCCGCCGCAGCGCGTTCTTGATCTGCGGCTCCCGGCCGTTCAGGGCCGAGTTGAGCTCGCGGGTGATCGTGCGCAACTGCGGGAGCCCGCCGCCGTTCAGCAGCAGCGACAGCGCGCCGAACACCTCCTCGGTCTCGGGGTCGCGGCCGGTGCGGTCGAGCGGGATGCGCGAGCCGTTCGTCAGGGACCCGGCGGGCGCGCCCTGCGTCGTGGTGGGGGCGGCGAGCTGGATGTACTTCTCGCCGAGGAGGCTCGACTGCTCGATGTTCGCCGTGGCGTTGGCGGGCAGCCGCACCTTGCCGTTCACCTTGACCGTCACCTCGGCGGTCCACTTGCCGTCGGGGAGCTTGATGTCGGTGACCCGGCCGACCGGGACGTCGTTGACCTTCACCGACGCCTGCGGGACGAGCGACAGCACGTCGACGAGCTCGATGGTGAGCGTGTACGGGTGGTCGCCCAGGTCGGCGCCGCCCGGTAGCGGGATGTCCTGCACCGACAACCCCTGCTGGCCTGAGCAGCCCGCGGCCAGCACCGACGCGGCGACGAGACCCGCCGCGAGGAGACCCCGACGCTGCGTCCGGCGCTGTGCGCGGCGTTGTGCTCCTTGCTTCATCGCGCACCTCCTGCCGGGCTGGTGCCGGTGAACACCGGTCCGGCGGCGGGAAGCGGCAGGGGCGGGGCGTCCACCGGTGGCTTCGGGGACGGATTCAGGCCACCGGGGGGACCGGCTTCGCACGCCTGCTTGAGAGCCTTGGATCGCGGCCCGGCCGTGCACACCGGGACGGACACCGCCCCCTGCCCCTTCCCGGCGCCCTTGCCGTACGCGGCGGTGATCTCCAGGAGGTTGCCGCGCGACATCATCGTCTTGCTCTTGGGGTCATAGGAGTTGAGGGCGTTGGACGCTGCCAGCGGAGCGACGTCGAACAGCTCGGCGACCTCTTTCCGCCGGTCGACCAGGACCTTGGTGATGTCGGCGAGCTTGTCGACGTTGCCCTTGAGCTGCTTGCGGTTCTTGTGGATGAAGTCCTTGAGCTTGATCAGGGCGAAGCCGAGATCGTGCAGGGCGCGCCGCAGGTTGCCCCGGTCGGCCGCGAGGAACGTCGAGACGTCGGCCAGCCGCCGCTGGAACTCCCGTACCTCGGCGTCGTTCTCGCGCAGCATCCCGGTGAACTTGTTGAAGTTCGCCATGGTGCCGAAGAAGTCGTCGGCCGAGTGGTTGAGCGTCGCCGAGGCCTTGCCGAGATCCTCGATCATCTGGTTGAGCTTGGTGCCGTTGCCCTTCAGGTTGTTGGCGTTGGCCTTGAGGAACTCCGACAGCGCCCCGTTCTTGTTGACGCCCTTCGGGCCGAGGTCGGCGGTGAACTTGCGCAGCGCCGCGTACAGCTGGTCGAGCTCCATCGGCGTCGCCGTGCGGGCGACGGGGATCTCGCCGCCGGACGCGAGCGTCGGCCCGCCCGTGTACGCGGGCTCCAGCTGCACGTACCGGTCCGACACCAGGTTGGGAGAGACCACGGCCGCCTTCACCCCGGCGGGGATCCGCACGTCATCGTCGGTGATCTCCATCCGCACGGTGACGGTCTGCCCGGACGGCCTGATCGAGGTGATCTTCCCGATCCGCACGCCCAGCACCCGCACGTCCGAGTTGGGGTAGATGCCCTGCGAGTTCACGAACTGCGCGGTGATCGTACGGCCGCCGTCCTGCGGCATCGTCGCCAGCACGCCCGCCACGATCATCAGCGAGAGCCCGACGGCGATGATCCAGCGCACCGTCCGCGGTGCGGGGGGTCCGGATGCCATCAGCGGCCTCCCTTCCGGGTCGGGGTGCACTTGTCGGGCGCGGTGTAGTTGGCGGGCTTGGGATCGGTCACGTATTCCTTGGGGACCGCCCCGCACAGATATCCGTCGACCCATCTGCCGTTGCCGGACGCGTTGGCGACCAGCCGGATGTAGGGACCGGCCAGGGAGAGCGCCTTGTCGAGGTTGCGCTGGTTGGCCTTGAGCACGTCGGTGACGGCGTCCAGCGAGTCGAGCAGGGGGCTGAGCTTGGGACCGCTCTCGTCGATGAAGCGCTCGATCTCGCGCGACATGCGGATGATCCCGACCAGCAGCGAGCTGATCGCCTCACGGCGGCGTTGCAGCTCGGCCAGGAGCAGGTTGCCGTCCTTGAGGAGCGCCCGGAACTGGTCGTTCTGGGAGGCGATGGTCCCCGACAACCGCCGCGTGCCGTTGAGGAGCTCGGCGAGCTGCGCGTCCCGCTTGGAGATCGTCCGGGACAGCGCGGAGAGCCCGTCGATCGCGGTGCGGAAGTGCGCCGGGGTGCCGGAGAACGCCTGCGAGACGACGGTCAGGGACTCGCCGACCTTCTGCGAGTCGATGTCCTCGACCGTCTGGCCGAGCTCGTCGAACGCCTTGGTGACGTCGTACGGCGAGACGGTGCGGTCGATGCCGATCGGCTCGTCCGGGTCCTGCTCGCGGTAGCCGAGCGGATCGAGGGCGAGGTACTTCGACCCCAGCAGTGTCTTGATCATGATGGTGGCGGTGGTCGCGTTGCCGATCCAGGCGTCCTTGACGCGGAACTCGACCTTCACCTTCGCCTCGCGCGGCGCCAGCTTGACCGAGGTGACCTTGCCGATCTTGACCCCGGCGACGCGCACCTCCTGGCCGGACTTCAGCCCGGCCGCCTCGGTGAAGTAGGCGCTGTAGGTGGTGCCGCCGCCGATGACCGGCAGCCGGTCGGCCCGGTAGGCGGCGGCCAGCAGCAACGCGATCAGCAGGAGGCCGATGAGCGCGACGCCGATCGGGTTGCGGTCCCGGGCCGGCTTGACGTACGGCAGCAACCTTCGCCGCTTGGGCAGCAGCCGCGGCAACTGGTTCGGGGGCTGGGGAGTGGGATGGGTCATGGATCAGCCTTTGCACCGGTCGTCGGTGAGAGGGATGCCGGTGGGCGCCGGGCTGCCGTCGTTGTAACGGACGCCGCTGAGCGTCACCTCGCACCGGTAGAAGTTCACCCACGACCCGTACGACGCCGCCCGGCCGAGGGCTTCGAGCTTGACCGGGGTCCGCCGGAGGAACCGTTCGAGCAGCGGCTGGTCGGCTTCGAGATTTCTGGTCAGCCGGGTGAGCTGGACGATGTCCTGCTTGAGCGGATCCCGGGTCACCTTCAGCAGGTCGGCGGTGGCGTTGGTCAGTTCGTCCAGCGCGACGATCGCCTCCCCGATCGGCCGCCGGTCCGCCGACAGGCCCGACACCAGGGCCCGCAACGTTCTGATCAGGTCGACGAGCTGGCCGTCCCGGTTGTTGATCGTGGTGGTCACCTCGTTGAGGTTGCTGATCAGGTTGCCGATCACCTGGTCCTTGTCGGCGAGCGTCGAGGTGAGCGAGCCGACGGTGCGCATCAGGGATTCGAGCGTGCCGCCCTCGCCCTGCAGGACCTTGATGATCGACTCGCTGAGCTTGTTGACGTCGCCGGGCGACAGGGCCTGCATCAGCGGCTGGAAGCCCTTGAAGAGCTGGGTGAGGTTGAGCGGCCCCTGCGTCCGCTGCTCGGGGATCGTGCCGCCGACCGGGAGGTAGGCGCCCGGCGCGCCGCCGGCGGCGCCGGGGTCGAGGTCGATGTAGCGGCCGCCGACAAGGTTGAGGTACTTCACCGAGGCGGTCACCGACTCGGGCAGGCGCCGGTTCCGGTCGACGGTGAACGTCACCAGGGCGAGCCGCCGGTTCGTGATCTCGATCTTCTTGACCTGACCGACCTGAACGCCGGCGATCCGTACCGAGTGCGCCGGATAGAGGCCCGCGACGTCGGTGAATCTCGCCTGGTAGGTGACCCGGTCGCCGCGCGTCGTGTTCATGATCGAGGCCGCGAGCAGCGCCGTGGCCGCGAGCGTCGTGACGATGAAGATCAGCGATTTGATCAGCGGCGAGATCGTGCCGCGCGACTTGCCCCGCAGATTGCCCATGACGCTCACTGGCCCGCCCCCTCGAAGGTGACGCGGGTGCCCCGGTAGATCGGGCCGAGCAGCGCACCGGACCAATCCGGCAGTTCCTCGGGTGCCTCGCGGAGCGCGGGCGCGCTCAGCTCGTTGATCACCTGGGTCTCGCCGGGCGAACCGGTGATCGTGCCGACCGGCAGGACGCCCGGCTTGCCGAGCTTCGGAGTCGAGCCGCCGCCGGGGTCATAGGGCACGCCGTAACAGTGCGGACCGGTGTCCTTGAGGTAGCGCGGCCGGTCGACCCCGGGCCGGTAGCGGCCCTTGTGCTGGACGGTGTTGATGTTGACGTGCACGCCGGGCTTCTTCGTGCCCTTGCCGAGGGCCTTGTCCATCAGCGGGACGAACTTGGCGATCGACGCGAACGTGCAGGGGAACTCCGGCGAGTACTTGGCGAGCGTCTCCAGCGAGTCGCGCGAGACGCGGGGCAGCTGGATCCAGTTGTCCTGGTTGCGGCGCAGGAAGTTCGTCAGGTCCCGCGCCGCGCGGGTCGTCGACTCGTACCCCTCGGCGAGGTTGGCGCGCTGGTCGACGATCGTGCGGGACGTGGTGACGAAGTCGGTCAGCCCGTCCAGGATGTCGGGCGTCGCCTGGCTGTAGTTGTCGGCGAACTGCGCGACCTCGACCAGGTTCTGGTTGAGGGCGGGCAGGTGCGGGTTGAGCTCCTTCAGGTACGCCTCCAGGGTGACGAGGTTCCGGCCGAGCCGGTCTCCTCTGCCTTCGAGGGCCTGCGCCATCGCCGTCAAGGTGGCGGAGAGCTCGGCGGGCTTCAGCGCGTTCAGCAGGCGCATCGTGCTCTTCAGCAGGTCCCGCAGCTCGATCGCGTTGCGGGTCATGTCCTCGGAGATCACCGATTCGTTCCGCAGCGCCGCGGCGACCACGTTCGCCCGCGGGTTCATCCCCTGACCGGCAGGCGGGACGAGCGCGACGTAACGGGCGCCGAACACCGTCGTCGGCAACAACTGCGCCGCCACGTTCGACGGGACCCGCTTCGCGTCGTCCGGCCGCAGCGCCAGCCGCAGCCGGGCGCCGGACCCGTCGGCCGAGATCGACCGGACCTCGCCGATCACCACGCCGTGCAGCTTGACGTCCGCGCCCCGGTGCATCTCGAACCCGGCCGTGGACGTCCGCAGCGTCACGAACGTGACGTCGGTGAACCGCTTCTGGTAGATCGCGATCGACAACGACACCAGCAACACCGGGACGAGCAGGAACGCGACGCCCAGCAGCCGGCGCCGGAGCGTCTCGTACGGCTTCACCCTCGCCATCAGCCGGTCACCTTCACCGTGGTCGTGGCGCCCCAGATCGCCAGGGAGACGAAGAAGTCCGTCACCGAGATCACCACGATCGCGGTCCGGACCGCGCGGCCGACGGCGACGCCTACCCCGGCCGGTCCGCCGACCGCGCGGTAGCCGTAGTAGCAGTGCGCCAGGATCACCATGACGCTGAAGATCAGCACCTTGACGAACGAGAGCACCACGTCCTCGGGCGCGAGAAAGATATTGAAGTAGTGGTCATAGGTACCGGCCGACTGCCCGTTCAGCAGCACCGTCACCTGGCGGGACGCGATGTACGACGACAGCAGCCCGATCCCGTACAGCGGGATGATCGCCACCACGCCCGCGATGATCCGCGTGGTCACCAGGTAGGGCAGCGAGGGGATGCCCATGCCCTCCAGGGCGTCGATCTCCTCGTTGATCCGCATCGCGCCCAGCTGAGCGGTGAACCCGGCCCCGACCGTCGCCGACAACGCCAGCCCGGCGACGAGCGGAGCGATCTCACGCGTGTTGAAGTACGCGGAGATGAATCCGGTGAACGCCGACGACCCGATCTGGTCGAGCGCCGCGTACCCCTGAAGACCCACGACCGTGCCGGTCGCCAGCGTCATGCCGATCATCACGCCGATCGTGCCGCCGATGACGCCGAGCGCGCCCGACCCGAACGCGACCTCGCTCAGCAGCCGCAGCGCCTCTTTGAAATAGCGGTGGATCGCGCGCGGCGTCCACAGCAGCGCCTTGATGTAGAAGCCGAGCTGGTCGCCAGGCTGGTCCAGCCACCGGAACAGCCGGGACGGGTTGCGCGCGTAGTCGCGGAAGGTGGTCGACGCCACTGCTCAGGCCCCCTTCGGCGGGACGACCTGGATGTAGATCGCCGTGATCGCCAGGTTGACCATGAACAGCAGCAGGAACGCGATGACCACCGACTGGTTGACCGCGTCGCCGACGCCCTTGGGCCCGGCCCCCGGATGAAGCCCCCGGTAGGCCGCGACGACCCCCGCGATGAACCCGAAGATCACCGCCTTGGCCAGTCCCACATAAAGATCCGGAAGCTGAGCCAGCGCCGAGAACGAGGCGAGATAAGCCCCAGGCGTCCCGTCCTGGAGAGCCACGTTGAAGAAGTAGCCGCCCGCCACACCCACAACGGACACGAGCCCGTTCAGGCAAAAGGCAACCATCATGCACGCGAGCACCCGAGGCACGATCAGACGCTGGATCGGCGAGACGCCCATGACCTCCATGGCGTCCATCTCCTCGCGGATCGTCCGCGACCCAAGGTCGGCACAAATGGCCGACCCAGCCGCACCTGCAATCAAGAGCGCCACAATCAATGGCGCAGCCTGCTGCACCACCGCGAGCACCGAGGCGCCACCCGTGAGCGACTGTGCCCCCAACTGCTTGGCCAGCGACCCGACCTGCAACGCGATAACCGCACCGAACGGGATCGATACCAGAGCAGTGGGCAGGATCGTCACCGAGGCGATGAACCAGAACTGCTGGATCAACTCCCGCACCTGGAACGGCCGCTTGAACGTCATCCGCACCACGCTCGCGGCCAGCGCGAACATCTGCCCGGTCTGCCGCAGCCCCCCGGCGAGCGGCATGTAGTCGGACGGATTCACCTTGACCGGCTGCACACGCGGCCGCACCGGCTCAGAGGCCGGTGGGGGCGGAGGCGGCGCGGACGGCGGGGGCGGCGGCCCCTGCGGCGGGGCGCTCACGCTCCACCTGCTTGGGTCTTCTTCAACATCTGCTACCTCGAAAGGTGCGTGGGGGTAGGGGCAGGGGTGTCAGGCCGAGGCCCATGGAACGGCCGGCGGCCCTCCCGCAGGCCGCTTCCGTTGCGCGTTGAAAATCGCTTCCTGGGCTTCCTGGGGAAGCAGGTGCACGTTCGCCATGACCCGCTCGGATCGGCGGACGGCGCCCATACGTTGCGGCAATCCCGCGGACGGCTCCAACTGCGGCGGGATCTCCATCTCGCGGACCTTGAGCCCGCCGAACCGCTCGGCCTCAGCCGCCAACGTGGCAGCGTCCTTCTCTTCACTCATGCCGATGGGCCCGTGCCGGTTGCCGCGCAAGAACTGAGCAACCACGGGATCTCGCGAGGTAAGCAGCACTTCCCGAGGCCCGAACGTCACCAGGTCCCTCCGGAAGAGCATCCCCATGTTGTCTGGCACGGTAGACGCGATCTCAATGTTGTGCGTAACAATCAACATAGTGCAATCAGTGCGCGTATTAACGTCGATCAGCAACTGCGAAAGATAAGCCGTGCGCACCGGGTCAAGCCCCGAGTCCGGCTCGTCGCACAAAATAATCTGCGGATCCAACACCAGCGCCCGCGCGAGTCCGGCCCGCTTGCGCATGCCGCCCGAGATCTGCCCAGGCAGCTTGCGCTCCTCACCGCCGAGCCCGACCATGTCCATCCGCTCCAGCACAATGCGGCGGATCTCCTTCTCAGACTTCCGCGTGTGCTCCCTTAGCGGAAACGCGATGTTGTCATACAGGTTCATCGACCCGAACATCGCACCGTCCTGGAACATCAGCCCGAACTTCTTGCGCGCCGCGAAAACCTTCCGATCCGAATCCCCGACCATGTCAACGCCATCGACGAGAACCCGCCCCTTCTCCGGCTTCAGAAGCCCGATCAGCGACTTCAAAAAGACGGTCTTCCCCGTCCCCGAAGGCCCCAGCATCACGCTCACCTCCCCCGCCGGCAAGGTAAGCGAGACATCCCGCCAAATGGTCTGACGCCCGAACGACATCGTCAGCCCCTCAACAACAACCTCGATCCCCATGTCAAATTACTCCGCTCACGGGCTCGTCAGCGTCTGGACAGGGTCGAGCTTGAACCTGTTTCCAGTGACCACGATCTTGTCGCCGTTCTGTGCGATATTGGTCGGACAGTTCGAATTGACGTTCACGGCCTCAATGTTCGTGCCGTCGAGCGTGACCTCGCCCGTGCCGTTGCTGTATGAGACCTGGATCTCGCCCTCCACCCCGGGCGGTCCCCTGAAATCCGCTTCGCAGCCATCGTCGAGCCCGACGACCTTTGCGGTGATGCCACCGGCGTCCCGGTTCGTGAAAGTCCCGCGAGTGACACCGGTCAGCGCGTTGTAGGACTCCGCGTTGAATTCCAGCGGCAGATCATTGACGAGCAACTGGGTAGCGAGTCCACTCGGCCCTTCACAGATCGTCGGGTCACCGGTGAAACCGCCGAAGCGAACGGTCTCCATGCTCGCGATCTCCTGACCCGGCAGTCCCGAGCCGCTCTTTCCGGTCACGCGAAGCTCGGTGTCCGAGCAGCTGATGTAACCGCCCCGACTCTCGAAGCGCACGAAGAAGTTGCCGACGTTCGTCGCAGTGATATCGCCGCCGGGCAACAGCGTCCAGGTGAGCTCGGCGGCAACCGCCACAGCCGCCGCTACTGCAATCGTTCCGCCCGCCAAAGAGGTGCCGAACAAAGTACGGACGGTCCTGCGCATTTCTACCTCCTCCAACTCGACCTGAAACGCATCTACTGATCCGGGCTCCGCATGTTGCTAGGCCAGCTTGGCCGTGATGGTGACCTCGGGGGTGACGAGCGGGTCGATCTTTGTCGTTATCGCCCGGCCCACGGCGAAGCGTTCGTTGCACTCAGGTGCCGTACTGGCCGAACTCAGAACGGCCGGGCGGTGCCGAAGCGAGAAGGTATGGCTCGTGTTGTTGAAGAAGATATCCCAGCGGAGATTTGGCCTGACCTCGCAGCGGACCGTCCCGGTGCCGGTGGCGCGAGGGACCATGTACGACATGATGAAGGTCGAAGCAGAAGGTGGCACGATACGTGAAATCTGCGTTTTCGGATCATATTCTTGGGCGAACATGGAAAGACTTGGAACCGTTGTAAAGCTGATACCGGTGATCCCATTGGTGCCCGAGCATGAATTGGCGGTGGGCCTGGTGAATCCGATCCGTCCGATCTGCGCACCGAGAACTTCGGGCACGGTGGTCACGGTCGAGGCCACCCGAGGGCAGGTGATCGTCGCTCCGGTCGTTGGATCTGTAACCGCGAAAGGCACGGGGTCCGGCCTCAGAGTCGCACCGAGCGGAGATACCTTCCACTCCTGAGGTGTGTCGTTGCAATCTTCCAATGCGTCACCTGGATCGCAGAGCTGACTCTGGAAAACGCTGACATGGTTGCCGCTTCCGGAAGTGCTCGCCGTGAGCAGCGGACTCAGGTCCTCACTCACGCCACAACCGGTGAAGCGCGGAATCTCTAGAAGCGCGTTCTCGACGGTCTTGTAAGTGCCGCCGGTGGTGACGCCGGCCCCGGGCGGTAGATCACCCTTCAGCTTCAGGAGCATTTCTCCGACGTTGGAACATGCTGTGCCTGGGTTTATCGGAAGTCCGTTGACTCGGATTTCGGAGACCTTCACCTTGACCTTTGAGTTGGCGTAGCTCAGGGTCCGAGCGGGGAGCAACGAATCGCGATTGCCGTAGATTCGACCGAACGACATGATGCCCGTCAGGCGGTCCTGCGTAATCTGAGTCTTCACGGTGGTCGGCATGAAGCCGAAGCCCAGCATCGTGGCCGTGGAAGAGGCTGCCTCCGTCGCGGCCAGGTGGTATTCGACCTGCCAGTTGTGAGGGTTGTCAGGAGTGCTGGGCTGGTCGTCCACAACTCGCCGGATCGTAGTGTCCGCCTGCAGTCCGGCTCCAACGGGGGCCGCTCCGCCCAGCTTTCGAACGTTGGAGTACCCAACTAGCTTCCCGCACTTGAGCTGCGGCGGCTGCCCCTCTCCCGTGTCATGGGACACGGTCTCGTTGGGCCAGGGCTCAGAGAAGAGCGAGTTGTCACGCTCACCTTTCGGATGGGTGCAACGCTCGATCGCGGGTTCGTCGGCGGCGGCGTTCGGAAGCGGTCCTGACCGGCCCGACCGGCCTGACTGGGCTCCTGGGGTCGTGACCTGGACTCTGGCGATCGAAGTTTTGCCCTCTGGTGTGCAAGTCAGCGGGGTTTCGGCTTTCCCTGCCGCCGTGTCGGGTGTGGTGCTCTCCTGCCGCAGCGACAGAGCGAGGCTCTCCGCGGCGAAGTCGATGGTGCCGGCGACCGAAGGGATCACGTCCGGCACGGCGATGGCACCCGTGAAGGCGAGTCCGGCGCCGCCGCCAGGAGCCGCGGTCAATACGAGGTCGGGCCAGCCCAGGTCGGCCGTCTGGCCGTTCTGGCGAGCCGTCGTCGTGAGCGTCGCGCTCCCGGTGACAGGGCCCGGCTCCGGTCCGACGAAGGATTCCGCCAATGCCGCTGGGACGACGATCCGTGCACCGAGCTTGCTGAAACGGACCGGCTTTCCAGGAGCGACCCGTTCCTTGACGCTGCCCGTGAGCCGGACCGTGACCTTTTCGGCGGGCTGGCCCGAGCCCGCCCTCGTGCAGGCGAAGGAGACCGCGGAGCCGAACTCCTTGGCCTCGGCCGTGGCCGGCGAAACGACGATGACCAGACCGGCGACCGAGGTCGTGATGGTGATCGCGGCGACCGAGCTCCGGTGCTGTGTCCATCGCATTCGACGAGGCGGCTTTCTGCTCGAGGACGGGGGCGAGAGGCCACGCTCCCCCCGGCGCGGGAGTGAGCGTGGCCGCTGCGGTTGAGACGCGTCAGGTCACGGGCTGGTGAGGGTCTGGTTCGAGCTCAGCTGGAAGGTGCCCTCCAGTGCGACGACATCGCCGTTCTGGATGAAGTTCGCCGGGCAGTTGCCGTTGACGTTGGTGGCCACGAGGTTGCCGCCGCTCGTCGTGGTCAACCTGTCGGTGCTGTTGGTGAACGTGCCGGGAATCTTGCCGGGCTGGCCGTTCGCACCGACGAAGTCGGCCTCACAGCCGTCGTCGAGACCGATCAGCTTGCCGGTGATTCCGCCCGCGTCGGCGTTGGTGAGCGCACCGGTGGTCACACCGGTGGTGGGGTTGTAGGAGACCGCGTCGAGTTCAAGCGGAAGGTCGTTGACGATGATCTGAACGGCGAGGCCGGACGGGCCTTCACAGATCTCCGGGTCGCCGGTGTAGCCGCCCATTCGCAGCGACTCGACGCTGGCGATTCCCGTGCCGTCGAGGCCGGAGCCGGACTTGACGGTGCCGGAGGCCTCGGCATCCGAGCAGGACACGATCGCGCCGCGGGTCACGTTGCGGCCGATCAGGTTGCCGACGTTGGTGCCGGTGATGGCGCCGCCGGGGTTGCTGGTCCAGGTGGCGTCCTCGGCGCTGGCCGAAGGTACGACGGCCAGGGAGAGGACGGTCGCGGTCGCGGCGGTGGCGAGGACGGAGGTGCGGAGGAGCTTACGCAAGGGATTTCCCTTCTCGGGGTGGAACGCGCTTGTTCGAAAAGAGGGACGCGGAGTAGGGAACGGCTGGGGCTCTGTTGCGCGAGGCGGCTTCTCCTTAACTGCGGGAACTGATTCCTCCACTTCGGCGGCGGCCTTTGTCAGGCGGCCGCGCCGAAGGCATGGGTGCCCTCTTACCTGGGACCACCCTTGTCCAGGCGGGCACCACGGATGCGGTGGTACGGCTCGTACGTTACGGCCGAGTAGCCCCCGTCAGCAATACCTATTTGACAGAAACCAGGAGGAAAACCAGCCGATGTTCTCGCGCTTTGTCACAAGTTAAGTGTTCGATCGGCACGAAAACGTACGAGAACGAGTACTGGCCAGTAACACAGATAACGAACTGGTAAACACCGGAGAGTAGTCATGCGTGGATAGGGCGGCTGCTCACCCATTTAGGGCAGCCGAAAGGGCTATGTCGCGAGTGCTGTGATCAGCGAAGACGGATGGAGAAGCCCAGGAAGGAGCGCGGTCCCGAGCGACGCTCGCGCCGCTTCGGGAGGCTCGGGAGGTGGGGCTTCGCAGGTGTCTGCCTCGCCGGCTTCGGCTTGCGGCGCAAGGTCGGTGCGACCGCCAGCTTCAGGGGGCGGCGGGCGCGGTAGAAGACGGCGATCACTGCGGCCAGGAGCACGGTCAGCCAGGCGCTTTGGGCGCTGGCGAGCAGGCCGAACGCGTCTACGGCGTCGTCTGTCGCGCCGGTGAGGCGTGCGGTGGGGCCGAGGCTCGTCTGCTGGGCCACCTGCGGGGTCTGGACGGGCGAGACCTGCGGGAGCTGCACTCCGTTGCCGGGAAGCCGCTGGAACGGAAGAGACTGCGGCTTGGTGTTCGGCAGCGGAGTCTTCGGAGTCTTGCTCGGTGGGAGCTTGACCGGCGGTTTCGTCTTCTTCGGCGTGCTCGGGTTGGTCTTGGAGCCGCCGCCACCGGGCTTGCCGGGGAGCTGCACGATCTTGGGGACGAAGCTGACCGAGGCGGAGTCGGATGCCGTGCCGGTCGAGGACGCGGCGCTCACTCTGAGCGTGACGACGCGGGCCTTGCGGATGTCCGAGGGAGCCGAGACCACGAAGGTGACTGTCTGCGAATCGGTGAGGCGGCCGAGGGTGCAGCCCGTCCGGCACTGGCCGGAGACCGTGCCGCCGGTCGCGCTGGCGCCGGTGATGCGGGCTTTCGCGACGGTGCCGCCGGTGGCGGAGAGGGTGGCGGTCACCGCGACCTGAGTGCCCGCCTTCGCGCTGGCGTCGGTGGCCACCACGCTGATCGACAGCTTGCCCTCGGGCTCTTCGGTCCGCGTCGGAGTCGGCTCGGGGTCGCTCGCGATAGCGGGTGCCGGAAGCATCAGCAGCGTTGTCGCAGATAGGGCGGCTAGAAGGGTTCGCGTGCCGACTGTTCTGAGCACGTGACTCCCTTCCGGCTGGCCGTGGTTGTACGCGAGGACATTACGACCAAGACCAACGACTCTCAATAGGAATCCGCAGAATCTCGCCCAACGGCTCTGACCAGGGCTTCTTCGGTGTCAAATGCTGAGCGTTCGATCTTTCAAAACTCGTCAAGGCTTAGTACTGGCTAGTAATTGTGACTCCAGAGGTCGGCCGGGACGCCGTTATCACTAACTCAGCGCCGCCAAACATTTGCCTTATCCGGGTCCGAGTACTCGCAGGTAATGTCGGTCTAAACCCTTGTCAGAACCCGTGGGTAGACCTATGTTTCACGTGCTCCAGTGCACGGTTTCGGGAGTGAGCTCCCCCTCCACGGCGCGCTCCCGGCCATCGTTGCTGCCCGGTCGCCGCCGAGGGCCCGGTGACCGGACGTTCGCGCGCAGCGCCCAGCGGTCCTCACGCGGAGAGGTGTGTTTCATGACGCAGGCGCTCGAGCTCCCCGGACCGGCGGAGCCCGACCCCGTGCAGGTCCCGCCGCAATTCGCCCGCCTGATGTGGGCTGAGCTCGAAGACGTCATCAACGAGGTCGTGCAGGAGATCCGGCGCGCCATTCCCGAGTACGACCGGCCGGAGAACTCCGCGTACGACCAGATCCTGCGGCTGGGCGCCGAGAAACTGCTCACCGCGTACATCGAGCGCATCGCCGACCCCGCCGCCCCGCTGACCGAACGGGACGAGACCTGCCGCGCGCTCGGGCATTTCGAGGCCGTCGAGGGGCGCAGTCTCGACCACATGCAGGCCGCGTACCGCATCGCGTTCCATATCGCCTGGCGGCGCACGGCCGCGGTGGCCGAACGGGAGAAGATCCCGTCGGTCATCGTCACCACGATGGTCGAGTCGATGCTCACGTACATGGACGAGGCCATCACCCAGACCCGGCACGGGCACCGGCAGGCGATGGAGCACGCCGACCTGCGGCGCCGCGAGCACCGCAAGCAGTTGCTGCATCTGATCCTCCAGCAGCCGGCGGTCGTGCCGGAGGCCATCGAGGAGCTGGCGCGGACGGCGTCGTGGCCGCTGCCCGACGAGGTCACGATGGTCGCGATCCATCCGGACGCGCCGTGCACACTGTCGGCGCTCGACGCGGACGTGCTGATCGATCTCGACTCCCCCGGGCCGTGCCTGCTCGTCCCGGGCCCGCTCGACCGCAACCGCAAGAGCATGCTGGACGCGGCGTTGTCCGAGGCCAGTTCGGTGCTCGGCCTCACCCTTCCGCTGGACAAGGCGACGCATTCGCTGCGCTGGGCACGGCGGGTCCTGGAGCTCGCCGAAGAGGGCATCATCCGGGACGGCTCTCTCATCCCCTGCGAGCAGCACCTGATGACGATGTGGCTGCTCTCCGACGTCACGCTGATCGAGGAGCTCACCCGCCGGCACCTGGCCCCGTTCGAGGACATGTCGGACGGCCACCGCCGCAAGCTCACCGAGACGCTCGCCGAGTGGGTCACCACGCGCGGCAACGCGGTGGAGCTCGCCGACCGGATGAACGTCCACGCGCAGACGGTTCGTTATCGGCTCCGGCAACTGGAGAGCTATCTCGGCGAGAGCCTCGCCGATCCGGACACACGTTTCTCTCTGGACGTCACATTGCGGGCCGCCAGCCTGCACCGGCGGCGTCACCTGGGACGACGCGGCACCCCGGGCGACCGTGCCGACTAACGGGCGAGAATGGTGAGGTGAGCAAGCGCTTGGTAACATCCGGGATTATCAACTCGCGATGACCGAAGGTGAGTACCAGCCGGGACCGATCAGCCGTTACGGACCGCCACGCCATGATCACGAGCGAACGATTTTACGTTCGCTTTAACTTCCGGCGGCGGTATCCCACTTAATGTCAGTGTGCTCCAACTCACATAACCAAGCGCTCGGGGGACGCGCAGGGGTCCCCCGCTCGGCGCGTCCCTTCCGGGACCTGATGCCGTACTGACACACGGCCGTACGAGACCGGCGACCCCGCCGCGTCTCGGCCAGGCCGTGCCGACGGTGTTGACCTGGAGGTGCCCACCGATGCCCCGAACGCTCGAGACGGGGAGGCCGGAACCGGCGACGTCGCAGCTCCCGCGACGGCTCCTCACCATCCTGCGGCCGGAGCTGCCCAGCCTGGCCGAGGAGATCATCGAAGAGATCCCCCGAGCGCTCCCGGAGTACGACCGCCCGATGCAGGGGCCCTATGTGACGGCCCTGCAGATCGGCGTCGAACGAGCTCTCAACCAGTTCGTCGCGCGGGTGGCGGAGGCCGCTCCCGACGCCCACCGGCACGACGACACCTACCGCCGGCTCGGCCGGTTCGAGGCGCACGAGGGCCGTTCCCTCGACAGCCTTCAGGCCGCCTACCGGATCGGCGCGCAGGTGGCGTGGCGCCGCCTGATGACCATCGCCGCGCGGCACGACCTCTCGTCGTCGGTGATGGCACAGCTCGCCGACGCGCTGTTCGGCTACATGAACGAGCTGGCGTCGCTCTCCCTGTCCGGCTACATGGACGCGCGCCCGACCCAGGTGGAGGACCAGCGGCGCCGGCTCCTGCAACTGATCCTGGCCAGGCGCCCCGGCTCCGACCGCGCCATCGCCGAACTGGCCGAGCTCACCGAATGGAACGTGCCTGACGAGGTGACGCTGGTCGTCGTCCCGCACGACGCGCGCTGCGTGCGCGAAGCCCTCGACGACGACGTGCTGGTCGATCTCACCGCGGACGAGCCGCGGCTGCTCGTCCCGTGCCGCGCCCCGGACGGCCGGCCCGAGGCGCTGCCCGCCGGACGCCGCGCGATGCTCGCCGAGGCGTTCCCCGACGGCGGTGTCGCGACCGGGCTCACCGTGCCCCTGGAGCACGCCGCGGACTCGCTGCGGTGGGCGAGGCAGGCGCTGACGTTGATCGAGGCCGGAGTGCTTGACGACGGGCCCGTCACCTCGTGCGAGGACCACTTGGTCACGCTGTGGCTGCTCGCCGACTGCGCCCTGGTCGACCAGCTCGCGCGGCGGCATCTCGGCGGAATGAACGAGCTCGAGCCCGGGCAGCGGGAACGGCTCCTGGCGACGCTCCACACCTGGCTCACGACCCGTGGAACGGCCGCCGAAATGGCCGATGAACTGCACGTTCACCCGCAGACCGTGCGGCACCGGATCAAGCGCCTCGAAAAAGAGCTCGGCGGCCGGCTGACCGATCCCGACGCGCGCTTCGCCATCGAGATCGTGCTCCGTGCCATGTCGTTGCGCGATCGTGTCCGTCCCGGGTCCGGAGATCGACCGGAGGAGCACTGAGACACTCACCGGATGACAATTCATCGATCATCCAGAAGGTCGATTTCGCGTTCGGCACGAACTCCGTTCGCAAGGGTTGATAAGCGTCTCCGGTCCATGTTGATATCGAATGAGGCTCCCTTTATTTGATATTTCTCGACATGGCCCGGAGGTGTGGAGGAAGTGCCTGTCCTCTCGGCACGCGGCACGGTCCTGGCAGGGCTCGGCGCGGCGGCGATCCTGGCGGCGAGCTCTGCGACCCCGGTGGCCGCCGAGCCGTCCCCCAGTCCCTCGACGACGACCGCGGATCCGACCCCCAGTGAGAATCCGCCGTCGGACCCACCGCCCTCGGACCCACCGCCCTCGGATCCGCCACCGTCGGACCCGCCGCCGTCCGACCCTCCACCGTCGGACCCACCGCCCTCGGACCCACCGCCGTCCGACCCACCTCCCTCGGATCCACCGCCGTCGGACCCGCCGCCGTCCGACCCACCGCCCTCGGACCCGCCGCCGTCCGACCCACCGCCTTCGCACGAGCCCAGCGATCCACCGCCGTCCAACCCGCCTAAGGATCCACCGACCAAGCCACCAACGAAGCCACCGACGAAGCCGCCGGCCAAGGGCGCTCCCGAGCTGTCGGCCGGGCTGACGATGAGCTATCCGGTCGTGGCTCCCGGCGGCTCGGTGACCGCCATGGTCCGGGTGTCGGCGAGCAAGGCGAACGCCACCGGCGCCACGGTGCGGCTCTCCGGCTCCGGAGTCTCCATCAGCCCTGGTTCGCAGAGCCTCGGCACGGTGACCTCGGCCGGTGCGAACGCGCTGGCGACCGTGAATATCCCGGACACCGCCAAGCACGGCGTGATCACGATCTCGGCCACGGTGTCGGCCGCGAAGGCGGCGAGCAAGACCGCGTCCGCCACCGTCGTCGTCACCGCCAAGGAGAACATCGCGCCGCCGCCCGGTACCGGCCCCGCCTCGCCCGGCGCGCCGGGCTCCTCCGGCGGCGCTCCGGGCAGCGGCGGATTCAACCCCTTCAGCCTGCCGCCCAGCCAGGTCGCGCTGCCGCCGGTCGCCTCACCGCAGATCGCCCCGGACGCGCAGCCGATCCTCTCCACGGTCGCGCTGCGGGCGGGCACTGAGCCCGCCTTCGACTCCAAGGACCTCGCCGCGCTCCAGGCGGGGTGGCTCGCGGCATTGGCGGCGTCAACGGCGTTGCTCCTCGCCAGGCTGCAGATGTCCCGCCGTCGCCGGGCCTCCGCCCTGCGGACCCGCCGGGCCCACCACGTCCTCTTCCTGCCGTACGGGCCCAAGCTGCCGAAGGGCGTGAAGGTGCCGAACGGGGTCGAACTGCCGAAGGGCAAGAAGCTCACCGCCGCCCGTCTGCGGGCCCTTCCACCACAACCGGCGCGGCCCCCGAAGCCGCCCGAACGCGAACGCTCCGTACGCGTGGTGTGGGTCCCGTTGCGAGCCCCTCGTATCGCCCGTCCGTAACAAGACCTGGCCTGAGGGCTACCTGCTGATGCGGTAGTCCTCGGGCTTGGCCTTGCGCGAACCCGCCCAGAACTCGAAGGTGTGTCCCGGCCAGAGCGTGCGGTTGACGCCGTTCTCGTCCAGGTACCAGCTCTGGCAGCCGCCTTCGCTCCAGACCGCCTTGCGCAGCCGGTTGTGCATGCGATCGTTGAACGCGCGCAGCGCGGCGGGCTTGGGCTCGATGGCGTCGCCGCCGGTGTCCTGGAGCAACGTGAGGCAGCTGAGCACATGCTGGATCTGCACCTCGATCATGAAGACGACCGAGTTGTGGCCGAGGCCGGTGTTGGGGCCCAGCAGCGTGAAGAAGTTGGGGAAGCCGGGGTAGGTCGTGCCGCGGTAGGCCTCGATGCCGTTCGCCCAGAGCTCCTGGATCTTCAGCCCGTTCCGGCCGACGATGGTCTGGTCGTTGAGCGCGTCGGTCACCTTGAAGCCGGTGCCGTAGATGATGGCTTCGACCTCGTGCTCCCGGCCGTCCTTGGTCACGATCGAGTGCTCGCGCACCTCGGCGACACCGCTGGTCTCGACCTCGACGTTGGGGCGGGCGAGCGCCGGATAGTAGTCGTTGGACAACAGCACCCGCTTGCAGCCGATGGTGTAGTCCGGGGTGACCTTGGCGCGCAGCTCCGGATCGGCGATCTGCCGCTTGATGTGCCAGCGGGCGAGCCGCTCCATCGGTCCCGACAGCCGCGGGTCGATCGTGAAGCCGACGGCGCGCGCCTCCAGCGTCCAGTAGAGGCCGTGGCGGAACGCGCGCGCCGCGCCCGGCACCTTCTCGAACGCCTTGCGGAGCGGCGCCGGGAAGACGCGGTCCGGCTTGGGCTGGATCCACGGCGGGGTGCGCTGGAAGAGCACGAGCTCGGCGACCTGCTCGGCGATCTGGGGCACGAACTGGATCGCGGACGCGCCCGTGCCGATGACGGCGACGCGCTTGCCGCCGAGGTCGTAGGAGTGGTCCCACTCGGCGGAGTGGAAGGCCTTGCCCTTGAACGTCTCCATGCCGGGAAGATCCGGGTACGACGGGACGTGCAGCGCGCCGATCCCGGCGATGACGGCCTTGGGCGTGAGGACCGCCCCGTCGGCGAGCGTCACGTTCCAGCGCTTGGCGTCGTCGTCGTATTCGAGCGCGTCGACCGTGCTGTTGAAGCGGAGGTGGTCGCGGACGCGGTACTTGTCCGCCGTCTTCTCCATGTACGAGCGGATCTCCGGCTGCGGGGCGAACATCCTCGACCAGCCGGGGTTGAGCTCGAACGAGAACGAGTACATGTGGGAGGGGACGTCGCAGGCGCAACCGGGATAGGTGTTGTCGTGCCAGGTGCCGCCGAGGGCCTCGCTCTTCTCCAGCACCACGAAGTCGTGGAAGCCGTGCTTCTTCAGCTGGATCGCCATGCCGAGCCCGGCGAATCCGGAGCCGATGATGACGATGGCCGCCCGTTCGCTCATGCCGTGTCCGCCTTCCGCGTACCGCGTTCCGCCGCCGTGCCGTCCCGGCGCGCGTTACCCTACTCCCGGTAAGTTACCGACAGTAGGTTACTGACGATAGGTACAACAGAGGGGAATCGTTGTGAGCACCGCCACACCGGGCACGCCGCGCCGCCGCCGGATGTCGCGTGCCGAGCGGGAGCGGCAGATGCTCGACGTGGCCGAGCAGGTCTTCGCCGACCGCGGTTACCGGGCCTCCTCCATGGACGAGATCGCCGAGCGCTGCGGTGTCTCCAAGCCGATGCTGTACGAGTACTTCGGCTCCAAGGACGGGCTGTTCCACGCGGCCATGGCCCGGTCGAAGGCGGAGCTGTACGAGGCGACGCAGAAGGCGATGGCGGGCGCGGCCACACCCGAGGACATCCTGCGGCGCGGGATGCTCGCCTACTTCGCGTTCGTCGACGCGCACAGCGCCTCGTTCGCGATGGTGCTCTCCGAGCCGCTGACCGTGCCACCGGAGAGCGCCGGCCTGGTCGAGGAGACCCGGCAGCAGCAGAGCGCGCTCATCAAGGGCGTGCTGAAGTCGTTCGCCCCGGACGCGCCGGACGCCGCCCTGGCGGCCTTCACCGAGATCATCATCGGCGGGTGCGAGCGGCTGGCCCTGTGGCGGACCCGGCACCCTGACCGCGTCAGCGTCGAGGACGCCGCGAACCACATGACCGAGTTCTGCTGGCGAGGACTCAGTCCGTACGCTCCTTGACCCCTGCGTTCAGGCCCGTATGCAGGCCCTTCTGCAGGGCGTCCAACGCGTAGATCAGCATGTCGAGGCCGAACTCGAAGTCGGTCTCGGGATCGTGCCGGGCCAGGTCCGGGGCGAACGCGATAACGTGCGGGAACTCCTCCGGATCGAGCCGCGCGAGCGACTCGGCGACCGGCGGGTGGTAGTCGAGCGCCTTGGCCTGGCCGATCTCGCGCATCTGGGCGCCGAGCGCGTAGGCCATCAGCGCGCGCATGACGCGGACGGACGTCTCGCCGTCGAAGCCGGCGGCGTCGGCCAGGGCGAGGGCGCGCTCGGCCGGCCGGAGCCCGACCGGGGTGTCGATCTTGTGGGTGAACACGATCGTCATGCAGCGCGGGTAGTCGTGCGCGACCTTGCGGAACGCGCGCACCAGCGCCCGCGCCCGGTCGGTGAACGGCTCGGCCGGGTCGTCGGCGAGGTCCATGCCGGCGACCACGTACTCGGCGACCCCCTCGAAGAGCGCCGCCTTGTTGGGCACGTGGTTGTAGAGCGACATCACCGCGACGCCGAGCTCGGCGGCGACCCCGCGCATGGACAGCGCGTCCGCGCCGCCGCGTTCGATCAGCTCGACGGCGGCCCGCACGATGCGCTCACGCGTCAGCACCGGACGGCCTCCCGCGGGCACCGCCGCCGCCGCCGCGGGCGCGGGCGCGGGCTCCCCCGCCGGCCCCTCCGCAGGAGTGACGGAGCTCACTCTCTTGCCCATCGGTCCGTCCCTTTCCCACCGTTGACGCAGGTAAGTATCGCGTGACACGGTACGTACATCGTACGTAAGACGTACAACGTACGTAAGCCTCACCGTGGAGGGTGCGCCCGTGTCGACCCATGACCTCTACACCGAGCCTGTCGACAAGTCCACCTGGCAGGTCCCGATGACCGGCGACGCCCGGTTCACCTGGGAGTACGACGACGGCAGGGACCGGCTGCTCGCCCTCTACCAGAAGGGCAAGGACAAGCAGTGGGACTCGGAGAAGCGCATCGACTGGGATCTGGAGGTCGACCCGCACAACGCGCTCGGCGTGCCCGACCAGTCGCTGGCCATCTACGGCACCAAGTACTGGGACATGCTCAGCGCCAAGGAGATCGGTGAGCTGCGGCGGCACTCGGTCTCGTGGCAGTTCTCCCAGTTCGTGCACGGCGAGCAGGGCGCGATGATCACCGCCGCGCGGATCGTGGAGTCGGTGCCCGACCTCGACTCCAAGTTCTACTCGGCCACCCAGACGATGGACGAGGCGCGGCACGTCGAGATCTTCTCGCGCTTCCTCCAGGACAAGATCGGGATGGTCTACCCGATCAACACCAAGCTGCAGGACCTGCTGACCGAGACGCTCACCGACTCGCGCTGGGACATGCCCTACCTCGGCATGCAGGTACTGATCGAGGGGCTCGCGCTGGCCGCGTTCGGCGTCATCCGCGACATCACCACCCAGCCGCTGCCCAAGCAGATCCTCGCGTACGTGATGCAGGACGAGGCGCGGCACGTCGCGTTCGGGCGGCTGGCTCTGCGCGACTACTACAAGCAGCTGTCGCCAGCCGAGCTCAAGGAGCGCGAGGACTTCGTCATCGAGGGCTGCTACCTGATGCGCGACCGCATCCGCGGCCGCGAGATCTGGACCAACTTCGGGATCGATCCGAAGGAGGTCGACCACATGGTCGAGAACTCCCCCTACATGAGGATGTTCCAGAGCCTGCTGTTCAGCCGCATCGTGCCGTGCGTCAAGGACATCGGGCTGTGGAGCGAGCGCATCCAGCGGACCTACGACGACATGGGCGTGCTGAACATGTCCAAGGCCGACCTCGAAGCCCTGATGGGGCAGGACGAGGAGATCGCCGAGAAGCTCGACGAGGAGCGGTTCGCCGCCGAGGAGGCCGATCGCAAGGCCGAGGTGGACGCGGTCATCGCGGCGGAGACCGCATCCTGAGTACCTTTTGCTGAGATCTTCCTGAGATCCCATCCCTCGGAGGTACTCATGCCCATCGCGCAGTTCGACGGAGCGCTCGCCGTCGTGACCGGGGCCGGCAGCGGCCTCGGCCGGGCCGCCACGCTGGCCCTGGCCGAACGCGGCGCGAAGGTCATCGCGGCCGACATCGATCTTGACTCCGCCGAGCAGACGATCGTCCTGGCCAAGGGGCTGGGCGCGGACGGCGCCGCCTACCAGGTCGACGTGGCCGACGCCGGCGCGATGGAGTCGTTCGCCGCCGAGGTGCGGACCGCCCACCGGGTCCCCGACATCGTGGTGAACAACGCCGGGATCGCCGTGTCCGGCCCGTTCCTCGACACCGGCCTGGCCGACTGGGAACGGATCGTCGGCGTCAACCTCTGGGGCGTGATCCACGGCTCGCGGCTGTTCGGCAAGCAGATGGTGGAGCGCGTCAACAACTTGCCCAACAAGCCGGACAAGCCCAACAAGGGCGGGCACATCGTCAACATCGCCTCCGCCGCCGGATTCGCCCCGTCGCGCCAGTTGCCCGCCTACTGCACGACGAAGGCCGCCGTGGTGATGCTGAGCGAATGCCTGCGGGCCGAGCTCGCCGGCTCGCGCATCGGCGTCACCGCCGTGTGCCCCGGTTTCACCAACACCAACATCCTGCGCAACGCCACGCTGGTGGGCGGGAGCGACGCCGAGCGGAAGCGGCTGCGCGAACGCGGCCAGCGGGCGCTCGAGCTGCGGCACTACCCGGCGGAGAAGGTCGCCGAGCGCATCGTGGACGCGATCACCAAGAACAAGCCGCTCGTGCCCGTCACCTTCGAGAGCCGCCTGCTGCACGCCGTCTCCCGCGTCTCCCCCGGCTCCCTGCGCCTGCTCGCCCGGATACCCGCACCGCTCCGATAGGAGGCCCCCATGGCCACCTCGGCCCCCGGCTCCGTCACCGATCGTCCCCGCGCCTCCACCTGGACCGCTCAGGTCCGCTGCAAGGACGGGAACCACACGCTCGAACTGACCGACCGCGAGGTGGTCGCCGAACGGCTCCTCAGGGCCTCCCGGAAACACTCGTTCGACCCCGACATGGATGTCGACTGGGATGCCCCGCAGGATCCGGACCGGTTCTACATGCCGCCGCAACTCGTCTCGCTCTACGAGACGCCGCTCTGGGAGAAGCTGACGCACCGGCAGCGGGTCGAGCTGAGCAAACGGGAGATGTGCAGCATCGCCTCGTTCGGCATCTGGTCCGAGCTGCTGCTGATGCAGGGCCTCATCCAGCACGCCTACCGGAACCGCTACGACAGCGGGCACTTCGCGTACGCGCTGACCGAGGTCGCCGACGAATGCCGGCACTCGAAGATGTTCGGGCAGATGGTGCGGACGTGCGGGCTGAAGACCCACCGCGTGCACCGCGTCCCGTTCGCGATCGGCAAGGCCGTGAACGCGGTCTACGACCCGATGCCGATGTTCGCCGGAGTGCTCGCCGTCGAGGAGTTCACCGACGCCTTCCAGCGGCTGACGTTCCCGGACGAGGAGATCCAGCCGCTGATCCGCCAGGTCACCCGGATCCACGTCATCGAGGAGGCCCGGCACATCAAGTACGCGCGGGAGGAGCTCAAGCGGCTGATCGTCAGGGCCCCGGCGGTGCAGCGGCGGCTCGCCTCCTACGGCCTCGCCCAGGGGATCCGCCTGATGAGCAGCCAGGTCGTCCACCCGTCCTGCTATCGGGGCGTCGGGCTCGACCCGGCGTTCGCCCGCCGGGTCGCGCTGCGCAGCCCGCACCGCCGCGCCACGATGGCGTGGTCGTTCCGCAAGTGCACGGCGTTCTTCGACGAGGTCGGCTACCTGGACGGCGCCGCCCGCGACGTCTGGATCAAGGCCGGTCTGCTCGCGGCCTGACCCGAATTCAAGATCGCTCAGCCGGCGGCCTGACCTGGATCAAGATCGGTCTATCCACGGGCTGATCTGGATCAAGACCGGTCTGCCGGTGGGCTGAACGGGTCGAGCAGCTCCGCGGCCGGGCGTTCGACGCGCGGGACGTCCGCGGGGTGGTCGAGCAGCGCGAGGCAGGCGCCGTAACCGGGACCGGGGTCCAGGACGTGCATGCTCATGCGGCCGGGAAGGTCCGGCCGGCCTTCCCAGGCGACCAGCCGGGGCGGGTCGGCGGGCGCCGACATGCGCAGGTGCGTGAGCGCGACCCGCAGGCCGTCGCCGGTCGCCTTGAGGGCCGCCTCCTTGCGGGTCCAGTACGCGAGGAGCGCGCCGGGGCTCATCCCGGCCGCCGCCGCGTCCGCCTTCTCGGCGGGGGCCAGCAGGTGCCCGGCGATGCTCTCCGTGGCGCGGCCCGCCTCCTCGACGTCCACGCCGAGCGGACCGTGCGGCGAGATCGCCACGGCGACCCGGTCGCCGGAATGGGACACCGAGACGTGCGGGCCGCCCTCGATGACGGGGCGGCCGTGCGGCTTGCCGCAGTCGGTGCAGGCCCGGTCGATCGGAACGGCCTCCGGAGCCAGCCCCCGTGCCGCCGCCACCGCGAGCCGGGTGACGGCGACGCCGAGCGTGAACCGAGTCCGGTCGGCATCGCGCAGATACCGTTCCCGGCGGCCCCGTTCGACCGGGTCGAGCAGGTCGGCGAGCCCCGGCCGGACATCTCCCAGTGCCGCCCACCAAACTGCAACCGGTTCCACAATCGCTCCATTCCTGGGCCCGCGCCCAACGGACGTCCGTGCTTGACTAATCACATTAGGCGATGTCCCGTCGCGGCATTTCCATTTGGTACACCTAATAGACCGACGCGGGCCGCAAGGCGGTGGTCCACCTTGCGGCCCGTCCTCTGCGGATCCCCACACGCCCCGGGGTCACTTCACCCAGGACACTCCTGCCAGTTGCGTATACACGCCGTCGACCTCCTCCTCCCCACGGGCCGACCGTACCGGGCACCACCCTCCCACCGGGCGGGCCGGTACCGCCCTCCCCTATACCGAAACACCCTAGGAGCGGATGACAGCGCTTATCCCACGTTCGGCCGAATTCGGTCAGAAATGATTCAACTGATACCGGCCAGCACTTCTCGCGCGACGTCCGTGGCTTTGGCGAGACACGTTTGCTCACGCGAATCCGCTTCATTTTTACTCTCGGCGTATTCGCTGTAACTGACGGCTATCACGGCATTGCGGAGCCGCACGGTGACCTGTCCGACGACCGTCGGCTGGCCCTTGTCGACCTTGAACCAGCGGAACGCCTCGTCGCCGAGCCCGGACTGCCGGCCGAGGCTCACCGTCCGCTCGATCGTGGGCTTGCGTGCCTGCGTCCACTGGGCGCTGTAGTAGCCCTTCGCGTCATCGACCGGCGACGTGGACCTGCCGGGCGGATAGAGGTGCGCCTCCACGCGCAGCCAGCGCGAGTCGGCTCCGGTGGACGCGTACGTGCAGGTGGTGAGCGTGCTGTTGCGGCTCTGTTCCTGGCGGCGCGCACCGGGGATGATGCGGCGGACGGTGTTCTGGCCGACCGTGCCGCACGAGTCGGGCAACGCGGTGATCGGCGGTGCGCCCGCGGCCGTGGGGCCCGACGACGGCGACGCGGGCCCCTTCGAGGCCGAAGGCGCGGCCGTCGGCTCGGCGGACTCGGTTCCCCCTCCGCCGGTGGGCGCGGACGACGGGGCCCGCCCCGCCCCCTCACGCTCGTCGCCGCCCGGCAGCACCAGGAACACGACGGCCGCGGCGACCGCGAACGACACCAGCGCGGTCACCAGGGCCGCGACCCGCGGACGGCGGGCCCGCGCCGGCGGCTCCGGCGCCGAATAGACACGCTGGAAAGGCTCAGTCGGACGTGGACGCGCCACTCACCGCTCCTCACTCCCGCGAGCTCCCCAGCCCCTATGCCCGAAAAGGTAATCGGGTGAACGTGCCGCTGACCAGAGGTCCCCCGGTGGAGTCACGTGTCAGACCCTCCGGACACAATGGGAGACGTGCTGCTCGCGGAGATCGCCCGCACGTCCGGCGCGGTGGCCGGCACGTCGGGGCGCAAGACCAAGGTAGGGCTGCTCGCCGAGTGCCTGCGCGACGCGGGTCCGGGCGAGGCCGCCATCGTGGTGGCCTATCTGTCCGGCGACCTGCCCCAGCGCCAGATCGGCGTCGGCTACGCCTCGCTGCGCGACGTGCCCGAGCCCGCCGCGGCCCCGGCCCTGACCGTCCCCGAGATCGACGCCGCGTTCACCGAGATCGGCACCGTGGCGGGCAAGGGCTCGGTCGCCCGCCGCCGCGAGCTGCTCGCCGCCCTCCTCGCCCGCGCCACCCACGCCGAGCAGGACTTCCTGATCCGCCTCCTCGCCGGCGAGCTCCGCCAGGGCGCCCTCGACGGCGTGATGGCCGAGGCGATCGCGGCCGCGGCGCAGGTCCCGGCCACCGAGGTACGGCGCGCGGTGATGCTGCGCGGCTCCCTCGGGCCCGTCGCCACCGCCGCGCTGACGGGCGGCGTCGACGCCCTCCGCACGTTCGGCCTGGAGGTGGGCCGCCCCATCAAGCCGATGCTGGCCGCCGCCGCGCCGACGATGGAGGAGTCCTTCGGCAAGCTCCAGGGCGGTGCCAAGGGCGCCGGTGACGAGGGCGGCGTCGAGGTCGCGGTCGAGTGGAAGATGGACGGCATCCGCGCCCAGATCCATGTCGGCCCGTCCGGCGTCCGCGTCTTCACCCGCACCCTCGACGAGATCACCGACCGGCTGCCCGAGGTCGTCGAGGCCGTGCGCAGGCTGCCCCTCCAGACCGCGGTCTTCGACGGCGAGCTCATCGCGCTGCGCCCCGACGGCGGCCCGCACCCGTTCCAGGTCACCTCGGCCCGCACCGCGACCCGCACCCAGAGCTCCGGCTCGGTGCCGCTCTCGGTCTTCCTGTTCGACATCCTCCACCTCGACGGCGACGACCTCCTGGACGCGCCGTCCGCCGACCGGCACGCGGCGCTGGCCCGGGTCGCCCCCGAAGACCTCCGCATGCCGCGGATCGTCACCTCCTCCGCCACCGAGGCCGCCGAGTTCTTCGAAGAGTCCGTGGCGCTCGGCCACGAGGGCGTCGTGGTCAAGTCCCTCGACACCCCCTACACCGCCGGCCGCCGCGGCGCGGGCTGGATCAAGGTCAAGCCCCGGCACACCCTCGACCTCGTCGTGCTCGCCGTCGAGTGGGGCCACGGCCGCCGCCAGGGCCTGCTGTCCAACCTGCACCTGGGCGCCCGCGACCCCGAGACCGGCGGCTTCGTGATGCTCGGCAAGACGTTCAAGGGCCTCACCGACAAGCTCCTCGCCTGGCAGACCGAGAAGCTGCGCGAGCTGGCCGTCCGCGAAGACTCCTGGACCGTCCACGTCCGTCCCGAACTGGTCGTCGAGATCGCCTTCGACGGCGTCCAGCACAGCCCCCGCTACCCCGGCGGCATCGCGCTCCGCTTCGCCCGCGTGCTGCGCTACCGGCCCGACAAGTCCGCCGCCGAGGCCGACACCATCGACACGGTCAAGGCCATCGCCCCGGTCATCGACAAGGACTGAGCTCAGCCGGCGACGAACCGCAGGTCCAGGCGGCTGACCCGGTCGGGGTCGGCGAGCACGTCCATCTCGACGATCTTCCCGCCGCTGATGGTGAAGCCCAGCACCGAGAACGGCCGGCCGCCCACCGTGGAGATCACGCCCGCCGCCCCGTTCACCAGCGCGGGCGTGCCCCCCTGCGCGATCCGCGAGAAGGTGATCGCCCCGCGGGCCACCGCCGTGGCGCCGCGGACGACGGCCAGGCGGCCGCCCTTGCCCGCGTCCGACCGCAGCACGACGTCCGGGTCGAGCACGGCGACCAGCGCGTCGAAGTCGCCGTCGCGCGCGGCGGCGAGGAAGGCGTCGACGACCTCGCGCTGGCGGGCCAGGTCGGGATCGGGGGCCGGGACGGTGCCCTGGACGCGGCGGCGGGCACGGCTGGCGAGCTTGCGCGCGGCGGCCGGGCTGCGCTCGACGATGGGCGCGATCTCCTCGAACGGCATCGCGAACATGTCGTGCAGGACGAACGCCAGCCGTTCGGCCGGGGCCAGCGTCTCCAGCACGACCAGCAGCGCGAGGCCCACCGAGTCGGCGAGCATCACCTCCTGCTCGGGATCGGCGCCCTCCTGGCCGCTCACGATCGGATCGGGCAGCCGCTGGTCGAGCGGATCCTCACGCCGCGCCGTCCGCGACCGCAGCATGTCCAGGCACACGCGCCCGACGACCGTGGTGAGCCAGCCGCCGAGGTTGTCGATCCGGCGCGCGTCGGAACGGCTGAGCCGCAGCCACGCCTCCTGCACCGCGTCGTCGGCCTCGCTGAGCGAGCCGAGCATGCGGTAGGCCACGGCCTGAAGGCGGACCCGGTTCTCTTCGAAACGTTCGGCCAGGAAATCGGTGGCGGTGTCGTGCATCGGTCGCAGCCTTTCGTCAGGTCCCGTCATGGGGTTGACGAACCTGATCGGCCGGTTGTGACCGGCCGCCGCGCCCCTCCGAGTCCGCGCCGCGCGCGTCCGCCCCGCCCTTGCGGCGGTGGCGGAGGTCGAGATCGTGCCGGCCCGCGATGAACTCCTGGACCCAGATCTTCCCCTTGATGAGCGGACGCCGGAATCGTTCCTCGTGCCACTGGGCGCGGCGTGCCTTGCGCGAGCCCGGCACGTACAGCCAGCGGGCCCAGGGCGAGCCGGGGCGGGCGAGGCGGATCGCCCCGATGATGAGGATGAACGGGACGAAGAGCCCGAGCAGCCCCGTCCAGATCTTGCCCTTGAGCAGCGTGACCACGGCGAGGACGAGGTTGGCGATCAGCGAGAGGATGTAGATCACGACCAGCACGGTGTGGCTGACCCCGCCCTCCGGATCGGGCTGGATCCCCTCGAAGCCGAGCGGCCTGATGCCGAGCAGGAGCAGCCCCGTCACCGCGATCGCGACGAAGACGGCGTCGACCGAGGCCCGGCCCTTCTCGGTCCAGTAGACGTCGCTGAGATGCAGGATCAGCGCGAACTCGTCCAGCACGAGGGCCGAGCCCATGCCGAAGACGATCGCCGCGGCGACCTTGAAGCCGCTGTAGAAGTCGGGGATGGCGAAGCTCGCGACGCCGCCGACGAGCATCAGGACCACGCCGAAGACCACGTGGTGGATGTGGAGATCGCCGGCCTTGACGTTGCGGAACCACCAGCGCACGTTCGCCCGGATCAGCCGCACGTTCACCCTGGTCACGACGAACATGACGATGAAGGCCGCCAGGAAGGAGAACAGCGGCAGCCTGCCCGTCTCGACGATCCGGTGCGTGAACAAGTCGAACATGAGGCCCCCTGTGGTCCCCCCATCATGCACCGTCACGTGCACCGTGACATGCGGGGATATCGTTGGGAGGCCGCCGATCCGGGATGACGGGCGGACGACGAGGGGAGAGGTCGCACATGAGCCGCATCGTGGACCGCTGCGATCCGAGGGGCCGCGAGTGGATCTCCGAGGCGATCCGCAAGGTCGAGGCCGACTCCAACCGCAGCGCCGACACCCATCTGCACGTGTTCCCGCTGCCGCCCGAATGGGGCATCGACCTCTACCTGAAGGACGAGTCGGTCCACCCCACCGGCTCGCTGAAGCACCGGCTCGCGCGGTCGCTGTTCCTGTACGGGCTGGCGAACGGCTGGATCCGCGAGGGCACCACGATCATCGAGGCGTCCAGCGGCTCCACGGCGGTCAGCGAGGCCTACTTCGCCCGGCTGCTCGGGCTGCCGTTCGTCGCGGTGATGCCGGCGACGACGAGCCCGGAGAAGATCGGCCTGATCGAGTTCTACGGCGGCCGCTGCCACCTGGTGACCGACCCGTCGTCGATCTACGACGAGTCGCGGCGGCTGGCGCGGGAGTGCGACGGGCACTTCATGGACCAGTTCACCTACGCCGAGCGCGCCACCGACTGGCGCGGCAACAACAACATCGCCGAGTCGATCTTCGAGCAGCTGTCGCTGGAACGGTTCCCGCAGCCGTCCTGGATCGTGGTCGGCGCGGGCACCGGGGGCACGTCGGCGACGATCGGCCGGTACGCCCGCTACCGGCGCTTCCAGACCCGGGTCGCCGTGGTCGACCCGGAGGGCTCGGCGTTCTTCGGCGGCTTCGCCGACAACGACCGGTCGCGGACGGCGGCCGGGTCGCGCATCGAGGGCATCGGACGGCCCCGGGTGGAGCCGTCGTTCCTGCCGACCGTGATCGACCGGATGATCCAGGTGCCGGACGCGGCGTCCGTCGCGGCGATGCGCTGGACCCGCGAGGTCACCGGACGCGACGTGGGCGGCTCGACCGGCACCAACATGTGGGGCGTGGCCGGGCTCGTCGCCGGGATGCTGGCGCGCGGCGAGCGCGGCAGCGTGGTCACGCTGATCTGCGACGGCGGCGAGCGGTACGCCCACACCTACGGCTCGGACGCCTGGCTGGCCGAGAAGGGCCTGGACGTCGGGCCGTACCTGGAGGCCCTGCGGGCCTTCCACAAGACCGGCGAGATGCCCGTGGAGCCCTAGCCCGAGAGCCGGATGGGGTTGACCAGGTCGGCGTAGATCAGCAATCCGCCCATGACGATCATGATGGCGGCCATCACGTACGTCAGCGGCAGCGCCTTGGCGACGTCGACATAGCCCGGGTCGGGGCGGCCGAAGAGCCGGGCGAAGAACTTCTTCAGCCCCTCCAGGATCGCGCCTGCCATGTGGCCCCCGTCCAGCGGCAGCAGCGGGACCAGGTTGAACATCCCGATCGCGAGGTTGATCGAGCCGAGCAGCCCGACGAAGATCGCGATCTTGCGCTTGGCCGGCCAGTCGGAGGCGACGACCTCGCCGCCCAGGCGGCTGACCCCGACGACGCCGACCGGGCCGTTCGGGTCGCGCTTGTCGTCGCCGAACGCGGCGTGCCAGACGCCGACCATCTTCTGCGGCATGCGCAGCAGCGCGCCGGCCGTGTGGGCGGTCATCGAGCCGAACTGCTCGGCCACCGCGACCGGCCCCTGCCGCTCGTAGGTGTACTCCTGGAGCGGCGTGATGCCGAGGAACCCGACCGTGACGGTCTTGGCCTCGTCCTTGAGGTCGGGCATCTGGTTCTTGATGATCGGGACCTGCAGGCCGACCTGCCGCCCGCCCCGCTCGACCACCAGCGGCACGGTCTTGCCGGCCGAGTCGCGGATCATGGTCTGCAGCTGCGAGTAGCTCTCGATCCGCTGGCCGCCGAACGAGACGAAGCGGTCACCGGGCTTGATGCCGACCTTGGCCGCCGGGGTCGGCGTGGCGTCCGCCGGACACTGCCCGGTCGCCTGGGCGGCCGGGACGACGCACTCGCTGACCGCGCTGACCACCGGGCGGGCGATCCGGTTCTCCTGGCCGATGCCCATGATCAGGATCGCGAAGAACAGCACGGCGAGCAGCAGGTTCATGGCCGGGCCGCCGAACATGATCGTCAGCTTCTGCCACCACTTCTTGGCGTAGAAGACCCGGTTCTCGTCGCCGGGGCGGACCTCCTCCAGCGCGGCGCCGCGGGCCGACTCGATCAGGCCCTGCCACGGCCCGGTGCTGATCTGGCGCACCTGGCCGGGGGCGTCGCCCTTGCGCGGCGGCAGCATCCCGATCATGCGGATGTAGCCGCCCAGCGGGATCCACTTGACCCCGTACTCGGTCTCGCCCTTGGTCCTGGACCACATCGTCGGCCCGAAACCCACCATGAACTGGGTGGTCCGCACGCCGAACCTCTTGGCGAACGTGAAGTGCCCCAGCTCGTGCAGAGCGATCGACAACATCAGGCACAGGAAGAACCCGAGCACACCTGCCACCCAGAGCAGCCACTCCATGCGTGCCGATCCCTCCGTGATCTCCAGCGACCCGTTCAGCGTACGTCATGAGAAACGCACGCGACCGCGTCCAAGGTTCACCTCCCGGCCCGCGAACGCAGGGCCGTGTGGCCCGCGAGCGTAGAGCATCCGGCCCCTCGGGCGCAGGGCGTCCGGCCCCTGGGTGCAGGGAGTCCGGCCCCTGGGCGGAAGGCCTCCCAGCGGCGCAGGGCCCGCAAACCTAGGCGAGGAAGCCGCGGAGGAGGGCGGCGGTGCCCTCCAGGTGCTCGGCGACGGCCCGGCGGGCGGCCTCGGGGTCGCCGGCCAGGACGGCGTCGACGATCGCGGCGTGCTGGACGGCGGCGTGCTCGATGTTGCGCTGCAGGACCGGGATGGCGTTGAGCAGGTCGGTGACCCGCATCCGCGCGTCCGTGCAGGCGGCCGACAGCAGCTCCGAACCGGTGAGCTCGGCGATCGTGAGGTGGAAGAGGGTGTCCAGCCGCCGGTAGTCCGCCGCGTTCGCCGTGTTGACCGCCGCCAGGGCGGCGCGCAGCCGGGCCGCCTGGGCGGGCTCCAGGCCGGTGGACGCCAGGTGCTGGGCGGCCCCGGTCTCGACCGCCATCCGGTACGTGAGCGCGTCGGTGAGCTGTTCGCCGCGCCCGGCCGCGACGCGGGCGAGGTCGCCCCGGCGGGGCCGGGGCGGCCGGTAGAGCACGAACGTGCCGCCCGCGCGGCCGCGCCGGGACTCGACGTACCCCTCCTGCTGGAGCGCCCGGATCGCCTCGCGCAGCGTCACCCGGCTCACGCCCAGCCGTGGCGCGAGCTCGCGCTCGGGGGGCAGCCGCTCGCCGTGGCCGACCACGCCCAGCTTGATCACCTGGAGCAGCCGCTCGACGGTCTCCTCGAACGCGTTCCCGGCCCGGACGGGACGGAACACGGCGTTGATCCCCCCAGCCGCGAGGCCCGGCCCGGCATCCGGCCCGGCGCCCGGCTCGGCATCCGGCGCGGGCGGGGGCTCCCCGGTGTCGCCCAGCATCGCCGCCCTCCGCCGTCCCCGAACGTCGGAGGCCACGTTACATGTCTGTTTCGCCTGGCCCCGGCCCTTGACGGGAACGTGGCCTTGACCACTAATGGTCTGACATTAGCCCGTTTTAGGAGGCGCTCGTGAGCATCGACGAGCACAAGGCGTCCTCGCCCTCGCCCGATTCCCTCTCCGACGACGAAAAGCGGCTGCACGAGCTGGGCTACGCCCAGGAGCTCAGCCGATCGATGTCCGGCTTCTCCAACTTCGCGGTCTCGTTCACCATCATCTCGGTGCTGAGCGGCTGCCTGACCTCCTACACGATCGGGCTGTCCGGCGGCGGCCCGGTGGTGATCACCTGGGGCTGGCTGTTCGTCGGCGTCATGACGCTGCTCGTGGCGCTCGCCATGGCCGAGGTCTGCTCCAGCTATCCGACGGCGGGCGGCCTCTACTACTGGGCGGCCAAGCTCGCGCCGTCCAACAGCGCGGCCTGGTCGTGGTTCACCGGCTGGTTCAACTTCATCGGCCAGGTCGCGGTCACGGCGGCGATCGTCTACGGCTCGGCGGCGTTCCTGAACCCGCTGCTCGACCTGCAGTTCGGCTACTCGGTGTCCCTCGGCCACACGTTCCTCCTCTTCACGGTGATCCTGGCGGCGCACGCGCTGCTCAACCAGTTCGGCGTGAAGCTGGTGGCGCTGCTCGGCAACGTCAGCGTGTGGTGGCACGTGATCGGCGTCGCGGTCGTCGTCGGGGTGCTGGTGATCAAGCCCGCGAAGCACCAGTCGGCGGGGTTCGTGTTCACCGAGTTCGTCAACGGCACCGGCTGGCAGTACGGCTGGTACGCGGCGCTGATCGGGCTCCTGCTCGCCCAATACACGATGACCGGCTACGACGCGTCCGCCCACATGACCGAGGAGACCCGGGACGCCGCGCGCAGCGGCCCCAAGGGCATCGTCAACTCGGTGCTGGTGTCGGTGATCGCCGGCTGGATCCTGCTGCTCGGCGTGACGTTCGCCATCCAGGACTACGACAAGTCGCTGACCGGCGGCCCCGCGGAGATCTTCGTCGCGGCGGCCGGTGAGACCACCGGCAAGCTGCTCATCCTCATCTCGTTCGTGGCGCAGTTCTTCTGCGGCATGGCCTCGGTCACCGCCAACTCCCGGATGATCTACGCGTTCTCGCGGGACGGCGCGCTGCCGTTCTCGCGGCTCTGGCACGCCATCAACAAGCGCACCCGTACCCCCACCAACGCGATCTGGCTGGCGGCGGGCGGCGCGTGGGTGCTGGCGCTGCCGGCGATCTGGAACAAGACGGCCTACCTGGCCGTCACGTCCGTCGCGGTGATCGGCCTGTACATCGCGTACGTCATCCCGACGTTCCTGCGGCTGCGGCAGGGCGACCGGTTCCAGCGCGGACCCTGGCACCTGGGCAGGTGGGGCAAGCCGATCGGGATCGTCGCGGTGGTCTGGGTGCTGTTCATCTCGGTGCTGTTCATGCTGCCGCCCGCGAACCCGATCACCAAGGACTCCTTCAACTACTCGCCGATCGCGGTACTGGTCGTGCTGGGCGGCGCGGCCCTGTGGTGGCTGGTGTCGGCGCGCCGCTGGTTCACGGGCCCGAAGGTGCAGGGCAGCGCCGCGGAGCTCGCCGCGATCGAGGAAGACCTGAAGTCCGTCGGCTAAGTCAGCTCACCGGAAGGCGGTCCTGTGCCCTCAAACCCCGCGCCACCCTCGCTCAACCTGGAACAACTGTGGGTCGAGGCCGAGGCGGGCCAGATCGACACCGTCATCATCGCGATCACCGACATGCAGGGCCGGCTCCAGGGCAAGCGGCTGTCGGCGCGCTACTTCCTGGAGGAGGTCGCCGGGCACGGTTCGGAGGGGTGCAACTACCTGATGGCCGTGGACGTCGACATGAACACCGTCGACGGCTACGACATGTCGTCCTGGGACCGGGGCTATGGCGACTTCGTCATGAAGCCCGACATGAGCACGCTGCGCCGCGTCCCCTGGCAGGAGGGCGCGGCGCTGGTCTTCGCCGACCTCGTGTGGGAGGACGGCGCCCCGGTGCTCGCCTCGCCCCGGCAGATCCTGCGGCGCCAGCTCGACCGCCTGGCCGAACGGGGATGGGGCGCGTACGTGGGCACCGAGCTGGAGTTCATCGTCTACCAGGACACCTACGAGCAGGCCTGGAACAAGTCGTACAAGGACCTCACCCCGGCCAACCAGTACAACGTCGACTACTCCCTCCTCGGCGGAGCGCGGGTCGAGCCGCTGCTGCGCCGGATCCGCAACGGCATGGCGGGCGCCGGAATGTACGTGGAGTCGGCCAAGGGCGAGTGCAACCTCGGGCAGCACGAGATCGCGTTCCGCTACACCGACGCCCTGGCGACGTGCGACAACCACGTGCTCTACAAGACCGGCGCCAAGGAGATCGCCGCCCAGGAGGGCATGTCGATCACGTTCATGGCCAAGCCGAACGAGCGTGAGGGCAACTCCTGCCACATCCACATCTCGATCAGGGGGACGGACGGGGCGCTGGTGATGGCGGGCGACGGGCCGTTCGGGCTGTCCAAGATCGGCGAGCACTTCATCGCCGGCCAGCAGGCGGCCCTGCGCGACTTCACCCTGCTGTACGCGCCCAACATCAACTCCTACAAGCGGTACCAGCCGGGCTCGTTCGCGCCGACGGCGATCAAGTGGGGGGTCGACAACCGCACCTGCGCGCTGCGGCTCGTCGGCCACGGCCCGTCCCTCCGCATCGAGAACCGCGTCCCCGGCGGCGACGTCAACCCCTACCTCGCGGTCGCGGGACTGATCGCCGCCGGGCTGCACGGCATCGAGAACGAGCTGCCGCTGGAAGAGGCGTACACCGGCAACGCCTACTCCAGCGAGGCCGAGACCGTCGTCGGGACGCTGCGCCACGCGGCCGAGGACTGGAACCGCAGCGCCCTGGCCCAGGAGGCGTTCGGCAAGGAGGTCGTCGACCACTACGCCAACTACGCCCTGGTCGAGCTGGACGCCTACGACCGGGCGATCACCGACTGGGAGCTGCGCCGCGGCTTCGAGCGCCTGTGACAGCGCCCGTGCCCCAAGGACATGACCGAGGAACCATGACCGACTTCGATGTGATCAACCCGGCGACCGGGAAGGTGGTCGAGACCGTCCGGCTGGCCTCCGCCGAGGAGACCGACGCGGCCGTGGAACGCGCCAAACGGGCCTTCGAGGTGTGGCGGTCCGTGGCTCCGGGCGACCGGGCCCGGCTCCTGCGCGCGTTCGCCGCCACCGTGGACGCGCATGTCGAGGAGCTCGCCGCGCTGGAGGTCGCCAACGCGGGCCACCCGATCGGCCAGGCCCGCTGGGAGGCCGGGAACGTCCGCGACGTCCTCACGTACTACGCGGCGGCGCCGGAACGGCAGTTCGGACGCCAGATCCCCGTGGCGGGCGGCCTGGACGTGACGTTCGCCGAGCCGCTCGGCGTCGTCGGCGTCATCGTGCCGTGGAACTTCCCGATGCCGATCCTCGCCTGGGGCATGGCCCCCGCCCTCGCGGCGGGCAACTCCGTGATCGTCAAGCCCGCCGAGCTGACCCCGCTGACCGCCCGGCGGATCGGCGAGCTGGCCCTGGCGGCGGGCCTGCCCGAGGGCGTCCTGCAGATCCTGCCCGGCGCCGGGCCGGTCGCCGGGGCCCGGCTGGTCGAGCACCCGGACGTCCGGAAGATCGTCTTCACCGGCTCCACGCGCGTCGGCAAGCAGATCATGGCGGCGGCCGGTCCGCAGGTGAAGCGGGTGACGCTGGAGCTGGGCGGCAAGAACGCCAACATCGTCTTCGCCGACGCCGACCTGGAGAAGGCCGCGGCCACCGCGCCGTACGCCGTCTTCGACAACGCGGGCCAGGACTGCTGCGCGCGGTCCCGGATCCTGGTCGAACGATCCGCTTACGACCATTTCATGGAGCTTCTCGAACCCGCTGTCCAGAACGTCGTCGTCGGCGATCCGGGCGCCCCGGAGACCGAGGTCGGCCCGCTCATCAGCGCCGCCCACCGCGCCAAGGTCGCCTCGTACGTCCCCGAGGACGCCGTGGCCTTCCGGGGTTCCGCGCCGGACGGCCCCGGCTTCTGGTTCCCGCCGACCGTCCTCGCCACCCCGTCCTACGACACCCTGCCCGCCTGGCGCGAGGAGGTCTTCGGCCCTGTCGTGACCGTCGTCCCGTTCGACGACGAGGACGACGCCGTCCGGATCGCCAACGACACCCCGTACGGCCTCGCGGGCTCGATCTGGACCCGCGATCTCGGCCGCGGCATCCGCATGGCCCGCGGTGTCGAGGCCGGGAACCTCTCGGTCAACTCCCACTCGTCCGTCCGCTACTGGACCCCGTTCGGCGGGTTCAAGCAGTCCGGCCTCGGCCGCGAGCTGGGCCCGGACGCCCTGGACGCCTTCACCGAGACGAAGAACGTCTTCATCGCCACCGAGTAGACACCACCGGCTGAGGAGAGAGATGCAGCGCTTGCAGGACCGGGTCGCCGTCGTGACCGGCGGGGCCAGCGGGATCGGCTTGGCGACCGCCCGGCGCTTCGCCGCGGAGGGCGCCCGGGTGGTCGTCGCCGACCTCGACGAGGCCGCGGGCAAGGCCGCCGCGACCGAGATCGACGGCCTGTTCGTCAAGGTGGACGTCACCTCCGAGCCGGAGGTCGAGGCCCTCTACCGGGCGGCCCACGACGCCTACGGGCGCATCGACGTCGCGTTCAACAACGCCGGCATCTCGCCGCCCGACGACGACTCGATCCTGGCGACCGGCCTGGACGCCTGGAAGCGCGTCCAGGACGTCAACCTCACGAGCGTCTACCTGTGCTGCAAGCACGTGATCCCCTACATGCGCGAGCAGGGCAAGGGCTCGATCATCAACACCGCCTCGTTCGTGGCGGTCATGGGCGCGGCCACCTCGCAGATCTCCTACACCGCCTCCAAGGGCGGCGTGCTGGCCATGTCGCGCGAGCTGGGCGTCCAGTTCGCCCGCGAGGGCATCCGAGTGAACGCCCTCTGCCCGGGCCCGGTCAACACCCCGCTCCTCCAGGAGCTCTTCGCCAAGGACCCCGAACGCGCCGCGCGCCGCCTGGTCCACATCCCCGCCGGCCGCTTCGCCGAGGCCACCGAGATCGCCGCCGCCGTGGCGTTCCTGGCGTCCGACGACGCCTCGTTCGTCACCGCCGCCGAGTTCCTGGTGGACGGCGGCATCTCCGGCGCGTACGTGACCCCCGTATGACCCTCGCCTGACCACCCTCTGACAGGTGGTCCAGGGGGCGAGAGCGCTGCTAGCCTGGGGCGCAGCCGATGATCCCGTGCGGGAGAGTGCCCTGGCAGCCGGCCAGGGACGCCGAAGGAGCAAATCCTCCCCGGAACCTCTCAGGCCCACGGACCGCGCGGACGAGGCGACCTCTGGAAAGCGGGGACCACGCGTCCCCCGCCGAAGGTGCAAGCCCCGCCGCGTCTCCCGCGGGGTGAAGCTCTCAGGCTCCGATGACAGAGGGGGAGGCACCGACGAGCCCGGTGCGCGGGTGAAACGATGGGAATCACGCGCGCCCGCGAACAAGGAGCCGACCCATGTCACCCAAGAAGACGCCGCTCTACGACGTCCACGCGGACCTCGGAGCGAATCTCGTCGACTTCGCCGGTTACCTGATGCCGCTGCGGTACGCGAGCGAGACGGCCGAGCACGCCGCGGTGCGCACCGGCGCCGGGCTCTTCGACCTCTCCCACATGGGCGAGATCTTCCTCAGCGGGCCCCAGGCCGGCGTCGCCCTCGACCACGCGCTCGTCGGCAACCTGTCGCCGATGGCGGTGGGCAAGGCCCGCTACACCATGATCTGCGCGCATGACGGCGGCGTGCTCGACGACCTGATCGTCTACCGGCTGGCCGACGAGACGTGGATGGTCGTGGCCAACGCCGCCAACGTCGCGGTGGTCCGGAACGCCCTGGTCGAGCGGGCGCAGGGCTTCGAGGCGCGGGTGGACGACCGTTCCGACGCCTACGCCCTGATCGCCTTGCAGGGGCCCCGGGCGCAGGAGATCCTCGCCGCGTTCACCGACGCGCCGCTGCCCGAGCTGAAGTACTACGCGATCTTCGCGGCCAAGGTGGCGGGGGCCGACGCGCTGCTCGCCCGGACGGGCTACACCGGCGAGGACGGCTTCGAGCTGTTCGTCGACTCCGGCGACGCCGTGGCGCTCTGGCGGGCGCTGGCCGAGGTCGAGGGGGTCGTCCCCTGCGGGCTCTCGTCCCGTGACACGCTTCGTCTCGAAGCCGGCATGCCGCTGTACGGCAACGAGCTGACCGCCGAGACCTCCCCGTACGAGGCGGGCCTCGACCGCGTCGTGAAGCTGGACAAGCCGGGCGACTTCGTCGGCAAGGCGGCCCTGGCGGCGCAGGCCCAGACCCCTCCGGGCCGCAGGCTCGTAGGCTTGGTCGCGCGCGGCCGGCGCGCCCCCAGGAAGGGCTACGAGGTCGTCGCGTCGGACGGCACGCCGTGCGGAATCGTGACGAGCGGCGCTCCGTCGCCCACACTGGGCAAGCCGATCGCCATGGCGTACGTCGACAGCGGCGTCACGGAGACCGAGCTCGCGGTGGACGTCCGCGGGCGGCGGGAGCCCGTCGACGTGGTGGCCCTGCCGTTCTACAAGCGTTCCTGACACCGGTAAAAACCTGAACCTGGGAGAGAGAACTATCGTGAGCGTTCCGGAGCAGCTCCGTTACAGCGAAGAGCACGAGTGGGTGTCCGGCCTTGAGAGCGAGGACGGCATCGTCACGGTCGGCATCACCCAGCACGCCGCCGACGCCCTCGGCGAGATCGTCTACCTGGAGCTGAGCTCCGGCGAGGGCGACACCGTCGAGGCGGGCGAGACCTGCGGCGAGGTCGAGTCGACCAAGTCGGTCAGCGACCTGTACTCCCCCGTCAACGGCGAGATCACGGCGATCAACGCCGCCGTGATCGAGGAGCCCAAGGTCATCAACGATGACCCGTACGGCGAGGGCTGGATCTTCAAGGTCCGGGTCAGCGACGAGCCGGGCGACCTCCTCGACGCCGAGGCGTACGCCAAGCTGATCGAGGAGAGCTGAGCATGACGACCCTGAACGACTCGCTCGCGGCGGTCGACCCCGAGGTCGCCGAGGCGGTCGCCCAGGAGCTCCACCGGCAGCAGTCGACCCTCGAGATGATCGCCTCGGAGAACTTCGCGCCGGTCTCGGTCCTGGAGGCCCAGGGGTCGGTCCTCACCAACAAGTACGCCGAGGGCTACCCGGGCAGGCGCTACTACGGCGGCTGCGAGTACGTCGACGTCACCGAGCAGCTGGCCATCGACCGGGCCAAGGAGCTGTTCGGCGCCGAGCACGCCAACGTCCAGCCGCACAGCGGGGCGCAGGCCAACACCGCGGTCTACTTCGCGCTGCTCCAGCACGGCGACACGATCCTCGGCCTCGACCTGGCGCACGGCGGGCACCTGACCCACGGCATGAGGCTCAACTACTCGGGCAAGACCCTGAACGTGGTGCCCTACCACGTGCGCGCCGAGGACGGCCTGGTCGACATGGACGAGGTCGCGTCCCTGGCCGCCGAGCACCGACCCAAGATGATCGTCGCGGGCTGGTCGGCCTACCCCCGTCAGTTGGACTTCGCCGCCTTCCGCGAGATCGCCGACTCCGTCGGCGCCCTGCTGATGGTCGACATGGCGCACTTCGCGGGCCTGGTGGCCGCGGGCCTGCACCCGTCGCCCGTCCCGCACGCCGACGTCGTCACGACCACCACGCACAAGACCCTCGGCGGTCCGCGCGGCGGCCTGATCCTCGCCCGCGAGGAGTACGGCAAGAAGATCAACTCCGCGGTCTTCCCGGGCATGCAGGGCGGCCCGCTGGAGCACGTGATCGCCGCCAAGGCCGTGGCCCTCAAGGTCGCCGCCTCGGCGGAGTTCAAGGCCCGCCAGCAGCGCACCGTCGACGGCGCGCGCGTGCTGGCCGAACGCCTGCTCGCCGACGACTCGGCCAAGGCGGGCGTGCAGGTCCTCACCGGCGGCACCGACGTCCACCTCGTCCTCGTCGATCTGGTCGACTCCGAGCTGACCGGCCGCGACGCCGAGGATCGGCTGCACTCGATCGGCATCACCGTCAACCGCAACGCGGTGCCGAACGACCCGCGCCCGCCGATGGTGACGTCCGGCCTGCGGATCGGCACCCCGGCCCTGGCGACCCGGGGCTTCCAGGACGAGGACTTCCGCGAGGTGGCGGACGTCATCGCCCTGGCACTCCAGCCGTCCTTCGACTCCGAGGCGCTGTCGGCCCGCGTGAAGACGCTGGCCGACAAGCACCCCCTCTATCCCAACCTGTAATGCGCGCACTCCCCGCCGGGGCGACCCGGCGGGGAGCGGCTACAACGAGGTAGCAGCCATGGCCATCAGCGTTTTCGATCTCTTCAAAGTCGGGATCGGTCCCTCCTCCTCCCATACCGGCGGGCCGATGGCCGCCGCCCACCGCTTCGCGCGCGGCCTCGACCGCGACGGCGTCCTGGAGAAGACGGCGACCGTCCACGTCACCCTCTACGGCTCGCTGGGCCTCACCGGCAAGGGCCACGGCAGCGACAAGGCCGTCATCCTCGGCCTGGAGGGCGACAAGCCCGATCTGGTCGACGTCGACTCGGTGGACGACCGCCTCGCGACCATCCGCGAGACCAAGAAGCTCACGCTCTTCGGCCACCACGAGATCCCCTTCGCGGTCAACGAGCATCTGATCTTCGAGCGCAAGGAGTCGCTCCCCGGCCACCCCAACGGCATGCGCTTCACCGCGTACTCCGACGACGGCCACGAGCTCCGCAGCAAGGTCTTCTACTCGGTCGGCGGCGGTTTCATCGTGGACGAGAACGCCACCGGCGCCGACCGCATCAAGCCCGACGACACGGTGCTCCCCCACCCGTTCGACACCGCAGCCGAGCTCCTCGACCGCTGCAACGAGACGGGCCTGTCGATCTCCGCCCTCATGATGGAGAACGAGAAGGCCTTCGGCCGCACCGAGCCAGAGATCAAGCAGAAGCTCATCGACCTCTGGCACGTGATGCGGCAGTGCGTGACGCGAGGCTGCACCCGCGAGGGTCTCCTGCCCGGCGGCCTCAAGGTCCGCCGCCGCGCGCCCCAGCTGCACCGCCAGCTCTCCTGCGAAGAGCCCACAGACCCCCTGCACGCCATGGACTGGGTGACCCTCTTCGCCCTGGCAGTGAACGAGGAGAACGCCGCCGGAGGCCGCATCGTCACGGCCCCCACCAACGGCGCCGCCGGAATCATCCCGGCCGTCCTGCACTACTACGCCAAGTTCGTCCCCGGCGCGTCCGACGAGGGAGCCGTCCGCTTCCTCCTCACGGCCGGGGCCATCGGCGTCCTCTTCAAGCAGAACGCCAGCATCTCCGGCGCCGAGGTCGGCTGCCAGGGCGAAGTGGGCAGCGCCTGCTCCATGGCGGCCGCCGGCCTCACCGAGGTCCTGGGCGGCACCCCCGCCCAGGTGGAGAACGCCGCCGAGATCGGCATCGAGCACAACCTGGGCCTGACCTGCGACCCCATCGGCGGCCTGGTCCAGATCCCCTGCATCGAGCGCAACGCGGTCGGCGCCACCAAGGCCATCAGCGCCGCCCGCATCGCCCTCCGGGGCGACGGCCGCCACTTCGTCTCGCTCGACAAGGCCATCAAGACCATGCGCGACACCGGCCGCGACATGCTCGACAAGTACAAGGAGACGTCCCGAGGCGGCCTGGCCGTCAACGTCATCGAGTGCTGACCGTGACAGGGGGCGCGAACGCGCGCTTCTGACCGGCCGTCACTCCGCCGCGCTCGTCAGAGCAGACGTCTCTGGACGACGTCGGCGATGACCGTGGTCACCATTCGGTGGACGGCCCCGGGCTCGGGGGGTGTGCTCTCACGGTCGGCGAAGAGCAGGTGACCGGCGCCGATCAGGGTCAGGCCCAGCGTCTGGACGTCGGCGTCGGCCGCGATGCGGCCCAGCTCGCGTTCGGCGGCCAGATACGAGGCGATCATGGCTGCCGCCTCGGTCAGGAGGGGGACGCCGGCCGGCCTGGTCTTGCGCAGGCGGTCGCGGAGCTCGTCGCGGAAGGTGATGAGGCCGACGATCGCCACGGCGACCGACTCGAACAGGGCCGTCAGCGCGTCGGTGAGGTTGCCGTCGACGGTGCCGGTGCCGGCGGACTGCCGGAGGGCCGTGGCCTGGAGTTCGAGCCGGTCGATGCGGTCGAGCACGAGCTCGGTGAGGAAGGCGTCGAAGTCGGCGAAGTGCCGGTGCAGGACGCCCTTGGCGCAGCCCGCCTCGTCGGTGACGGCCCGGCTGGTCAGCGCGTTCGGGCCGTCCCGGAGCAGGAGGCGCTCGGCGGCGTCGAACAACTGCCGGCGCGCGTCGCGCATGGCCACCCCTGTCGGCATTCCGCCGCCTTTCACTGGACGAGTGGGCACGTGCCCACTTATAGTGGGCGCATGCCCACCCTACCTGAGACCCACCAGTACCGGCAGGTCGCGGAGTCGTTCGGCACGGACGCCGAACGCTACGACCGTGCCCGGCCGCACTATCCCGACGCCATGGTGGAACGGATCGTCGCCGCCACCCCCGGGCCGGACGTCCTCGACGTCGGCTGCGGCACCGGCATCTCGTCCCGGCAGTTCCAGGCCGCCGGCCGCACGGTCCTCGGGGTCGATCCCGACGCCCGGATGGCCGAGCTGGCGCGGCGGACCGGCATCGAGAGCGAGGTGGCGACGTTCGAGGACTGGGAGCCCGCCGGGCGGACGTTCGACGCGGTCATCGCCGGGCAGTCGTGGCACTGGGTGGATCCGGTCGCCGGGGCCGCCAAGGCGGCGGAGGTCCTGCGTCCCGGTGGCCGGCTGGCGGTGTTCTGGAACGCGGGCGACCCTTCGCCGACGTGGCCGGCGCCTTCGCCGCGGTCTATGCCCGGCTGATGCCCGACATGCCGCGCCTGCCGGGGCCCGCTGTGGACGGTTATTCGGCGATGGGCGACAAGGCGGCCGACGGGATGCGCCAGGCAGGTGCCTTCGGCGAGGCCGAGCAGTGGCGGTTCCCCTGGGAGCGCGTCTACACCCGGGACGAGTGGCTGGACCAGCTGCCGACCCAGGGCCTCCACACCAGGCTGCCGCAGGAGAAGTTGCAGGAGATCCTCGCGGGCATCGGCGCCGCCATCGACAAGGTGGGCGGCGCCTTCACGATGCACTACACCGCGGTCGTGGCCACCGCTGCCAGGATCTGACTCGCTAGGGCTCCTTCAGCGTGCGGAGCCGGGCCGCCAGGTCGTCGCGCTCCCGGCGCAGGGCGGCGAGTTCGTGTTCGAGCTCGATGATGCGGCGGATGGCGGGGAGGGTCATGCCCTCGCCCACCAGGGAGACGACCTGCTCGACCTGGCCGATGTCGTGGCGGCTGTAGCGGCGCTGCCCGCCCGCGGACCGTTGCGGCGAGACCACGCGCTGGTCGTCGATGCGGCGCAGGAACGCCTGCTGCACATCGAGCATCTCGGCGACCTGACCGACGGTGAACAGCGGTGCGTGCTCGTCGTCGAGCGGCGACACGCGGTGGCCTGATCGATCGGTCACGGTGCTCCCGGGGAGTCGGCCCGGCCGGTGACGGAACGTCCGTCACCGGCCGGGACACGGTCGTTCAGCTGTGGATCGCCTTGTGGGTGTCGCCGCTGCGCTGCACCTCGATCTTGCGCGGGCGGGCTCGCTCCAGCACGGGGATGCGGACGGCCAGCACGCCGTTGTTGTAGGCGGCCTCGATCGCGTCGGGGTCGAGGTGCTCGGACAGGTAGACGCGGCGGGTGAACGTGCCCATCGTCCGCTCGCGGACGAACAGCCGTTCGGTCTCGCCGTACTCCTCCTCGCGGCGGGCGCTCACGGTCAGCACGCCGCGGTCGACGGTGACCTCGACGGAGTCGGGGTCGATGCCGGGAAGGTCGAAGCGGAGCACCACATCGTCGGCGCGGCGGATGCCGTCCATCGGCATCGAGGGGCCGGCGGCCTGCCGGGCCAGCCGGTCGAACTGACGCTCGAACTCCTGCACGAACGGGTCGATCGACGTCAGCAACATCGTGCATCACCTCCGAAGATCCGGGAGTCGGCCTCCCGATACCTGCCCTCCAAGTCAGAGGAAACCTACAAGCAGATTTATAAGTTTCCTATGGCGCCCTTGTCAAGTCCTGGCGAACGGTTACGTTGGGCGCCATGCGGAGTCGACTTCCAGCGGTCCTGTTCGTCGCGAGCCTCTGCGTCCTGGGCTGTTCGGGCGAGGACGGAGCCGCGGCCACACCGCAGTCCGCCCCCGCGCCCACGACACCGCCGGTCACCCCGGCTCCCGCCACCTCGCGACCGACCGCGTCCGCCTCCACCCCGACCACCTCGGCGCCCGCCTCACCGGATCCCGCGGGCAAGCTGATCCTCACCGAGCGGGACAGCGGACGCGAGGCGACCGTGCGCGAGCCCGGGGTGAGCATCCGGCTGGGACATGGGTGGGGCTGGCAGGAGCCGAGGGTCCTCGGCGGGGCCGTGCGGTTGAACCAGGTCAACTACCTCGTCGACCCCGGCTTCACGGAGTGGGTGGTGGCCCCCGTACGGGCGGGGACGGCGACCGTCCACATCGAGGGCCTGCCGCAGTCGAAGGACAAGAAGCCGATGGACGTCACGTTCACCTTCCACGTGCGTTAGCCGGCCAGCGCGCCACGCCCGGTCGGGGTGCCGCCGTCGCGGGCGGGCTTGCCGCAGTGGGCGCAGACGACGACCGGATCGAGCACCTCGCCGCACGTGTGGATCCAGCGGACGGGCGGGTCGTCGGCGTTGATGTGCCGGTCACCCCATTTCATGAGCATGGAGAGGACGTCGCTCAGCTCACGGCCCGACGGGGTGAGGTGGTACTCGTACCGGGCCGGATGCTCGTGGTAGAGCTCGCGGTGGACGATGCCCGCGTCCTCCAGCTTGCGCAGCCGCGCGGTGAGGATGTCACGGGACGCCCCGGTGTTGCGCGCGATCCCGTCGAAGCGGCGCACGCCGTAGAGCAGCTCGCGGATCACCAGGAGCGTCCACCGCTCCCCCACGATCTGCAGGGCATCGGCGACCGAGCACTCGCGCGGCCGCGTGTCCTTCTTCGAAGCGGGCATGGCGTCCAGCCTAGGCGGGGTCGGTCGGATCAGAGGAGTTCGAGGATGGTGGCGTTGGCCAGGCCGCCGGCCTCGCACATCGTCTGGAGGCCGAAACGGGCGCCGCGGTCCTCCATGGCGTGCAGGAGCGTGGTCATGATGCGGGCGCCGCTCGCGCCGAGGGGATGGCCGATGGCGATCGCGCCGCCCCGCACGTTCACCTTGGCGAAGTCGGCTCCGGTCTCGTGCTGCCAGGCCAGGACGACCGGGGAGAACGCCTCGTTCACCTCGAAGAGGTCGATGTCGGAGAGGGCCAGCCCGGAGCGGGCCAGGGCCTTCTCGGTCGCGGGAATGATCGCGGTGAGCATGAGCAGCGGGTCGTCACCGGCGACGGCGAACGTGTGGAAGCGGGCGCGCGGGCGCAGGCCGAGGCGGGCGGCGGCGTCGGAGCTCATGATGAGCAGCGCGGCGGCACCGTCGTTGATCGGAGACGCGTTGCCCGCGGTGATCTGCCAGCCGATCTCCGGGAAGCGCTCGGCGTAGGACGGGTGGTGGTAGGCGGGCTTGAGCCCGGCGAGCGCCTCCATCGAGGTGCCCGGCCGCACGGTCTCGTCGCGCTGCCCCGCCCAGGCGACCTCGCGGTCGAAGTCACCCCGTTCCCAGGCCGCGGCGGCGCGCTGGTGCGACTCGTAGGCGTACGCGTCGAGATCGGTGCGGGAGAGCTTCCAGCGGGCGGCGATGAGCTCGGCGCCGATGCCCTGCCCGATCAGCCCCTCCGGGTAGCGGGCGTGCACGCCGGGGCCGAACGGGTCGCTGCCCGGCAGCACGTTCGACCCCATCGGCACGCGCGACATCGACTCCACGCCGCACGCGATCGCGATGTCGTACGCGCCGCTGATCACGCCCTGCGCGGCGAAGTGCGCGGCCTGCTGGGACGAGCCGCACTGCCGGTCGACGGTCGTGGCGGGCACGCTCTCGGGGAACCCGGCGGCGAGCACGGCCGACCGGGTGACGTTCATCGCCTGGTCGCCCACCTGGGTCACCACGCCGCCGATCACGTCGTCCACCAGCGCCGGGTCGATCCCGCTGCGTTCGACCAGGGCCTTCAGCGTGCGCGCCAGCAGGTCCACCGGATGGTCGGCGTGCAGCGCCCCGCCCGGCTTGCCCTTGCCGACCGGCGTCCGCACCGCCGCCACGATCACCGCGTCCCGCATGATGCCCTCCTCAGCGATCAGTTGGAAAAACAAACTCACCGAACCTCACTATCCGTTCGCGAGTTGGAAAACACAACCGACCAGGCCCGTGGCGGCCGTCACACCTTGCGCGGACGCGGCAGGAAGAGGCACACCGCCGCGACGCCCGCGGTCGCGACCACCGTGAGAAGCCAGCCCTCGTCGAACGCGGCCGCCGAGCCGGCGCGGTCGCCGAACGCCGCCACCAGGACCGCGATGCCGAGCACGGACCGCAGGCGCACGGCGGCTCCTCGTGAGTTTGAAAATCCAACTGACTGGCTCGCGCCGACCGTGGCGAAAGTCAGTTGGAAAATACAACCGAGCAGGACGACCGAGAAAACTCAGAGACCGTGGCGTTGGGTGCCACGGTCTCCGAGTGGGACGGGCCGCTAGTGGAAGGGGCCCGAGAAGTTGTCGGCCATAGTCCTCCGTGCGTCGAAGGGCTCCGACGCGGAGCCGGTGGATGCTGAACTCTCGATCAAACCTTCCCCCCATCCCTCGACGTTCAGAGCGGTCACTCCGGACACTAGCCCAGTGACCAGGAGATTTGTGGATCCGGAACCCCAATATCGATCAAAGCCCTCGCCAATGTCGCCGGGCCGCGAGCTCAGGACGAGATCAGGGTGTAACGGCCAGGTGGGCGAGCACCCGGGCGCCCAGCTCGGCGTCGCCTTCGATCTCGACCGCGACGTCCGCGGGCGCGCACCGGCCGGCCGCCAGCCGCACGTAGGTCTCCCAGTCCATGCTCAACGTCGTGGTCGGCGCCGTGCCGGAACCGTCGGCCAGGCTTCCGCGCCCGTCCGCGCCGACCTGCACGTACTCGGTCGACGGCGTGGGCCGGGTGATCCTGAACGCGACCGACTGCCCCGGCGCCGCGCCCGCCCGCTTGGCGACGACCATGGGCAGCCCCGGCCGCAGGATGGCGCGGGTGCACTCCGCGCCGGGCGCGTCCAGGTTGCCGGGACGGCCGGCCGCGCGCCGGACGTCCTGCTCGTGCACCCAGCAGTCGAACGCGCGGAACACCATGAACGTCGTGTACGTGACCATCCGTCCCGTCGGCGCCATGGTCTCCCGATCGGGGTCCGTCGTGGCGAGCGCCGCCAGCCTGCGTGCCAGCACGTCACGCAGCTCGGCGAGCACCTCCGGCCCCGGGACCGCGCGGCGCGCGTCCACCCCGAACTCCAGCATGCGCCCCATGTCGCCGCGCACATGCGGGAGATCGTCGGGCAGGACGTGGCCGGGCGCCGGGTCCTCTCCCAGCAGCAGGGTCTCCACGCTGACGAGGTGCGAGACGACGTCCTTGACGCTCCAGCCCGGGCACTCGGTCGGCAGGTCCCAGTCGGCCGCGGTGAAGGTCTCCGCCAGGGCGATCGTCGACCGGACCGTCTGCTCGAACGCCGCCACATTCGCCTGGAACTCGGGGTTCGCCTTCATGTCGTTGGTCACGGGCAGCACCCTAGGCGCTCAGCCCGCCGCCGGGTAGAAGCGGAGCTCCGGCCGCCCCACCTGGCCGTAGTGGGGGCGGCGCTCGGCCAGGCCGTTCTCCGCGAGGTACTCCAGGTAGCGGCGCGCGGTCACGCGGGACACCCCGGTGAGCGAGGCGGCCGACGCGGCGGAGAGCCCCTCGGCGGCGCCCGTCAGCGCCTCGGTGATCGTCTGCAACGTCTCGCCGCTCATGCCCTTGGGCAGCGACCGCATCTCCGGGGTGCGCAGCGCGGCGAGCATGCGGTCGACGTCGGCCTGCCCGGTCACCTCGCCGGGCAGCCCCGCCCGCCGCCTGAACTGCGCGTAGCTCTCCAGCTTGTCCCGCAGGGAGGCGAAGGTGAACGGCTTGAGCAGGTACTGGACGACCCCGACCGACACGGCCGATCTGATCACGGTGAGATCCCGCGCGGACGTCACGGCGATCACGTCCACCGGCACGCCGGCCGCCCGCAGCGCCCGGCAGACCTTGAGCCCGTGCGTGTCCGGCAGGTAGAAGTCGAGGAGGACGAGGTCGACCTCGCCGCGCCGCTGCTCGCAGAACCGCAGCGCGTCGGCGCCCGAGTGCACCACGCCCGCGACCGTGAACCCCGCGACCCGTTCCACGTAGCGCCGGTGCGCCTCGGCGGCGACCGCCTCGTCCTCCACCACCAGGACCCGGATCACGACAGGCCTTCCGGGTCGTCCAGCGGCAGGGAGACGGTGATCACCGCGCCGACGTCGCGTTCGACCGTGATGTCGCCGCCGTGGCGCCGCACCGCCCGGCCGACCAGCGCGAGCCCGAGGCCGTGCCCCACCGGCCCGTCGGGCGGCTTGGTGGTCCAGCCCTGCCGGAACGCGTCCGGGACGAGGCCCGGCTCGATCCCCGGCCCGGTGTCGGCGACGCGCAGCACGAGCTCGGCGTCGAGCGTGCGGGCGCTCACCTCGACGCGGGGCGGCCCGTCGCCCGCCACCGCCGCGTCGACGGCGTTGTCGATCAGGTTGCCCAGCACGGTGACCAGGTCGCGGGGATCGATCGCCCCGCGCGTGTCGTCGATCGCGGTGTCCTCGGTGATGCGCAGCTCGACGCCGCGTTCGGCCGCCTCCGCGGACTTGCCCAGCAGGAGCGCGGCCAGCACCGGCTCGCTGACGGCGCCGACGACCCGGTCGGTGAGCGCCTGGGCGGTCGCCAGCTCGGCGGTCGCGAAGTCGACGGCCTGCTCGGGCCGGCCCAGCTCGACCAGCGACACCACCGTGTGCAGCCGGTTGGCGGCCTCGTGCGCCTGGGCGCGCAGCGACTCGGCGAACCCGCGCACGGTGTCGAGCTCGCCCATCAGGGCCTGCAGATCGGTGTGGTCGCGCAGGGTCGCCACGGTGCCCATCGCCCGCCCGCCCGACCGCACCGGCACAGTGTTGACCACCAGGACGCGGGTGTCGCCGATGTGGATCTCGTCCGACCTCCGCTCGGCCGACACCAGCGCGCCGGCCAGCCCGGCCCCGAGCCCGAGCTCCCCGGCGGGCGTTCCGACGGGGTCGGCGCCGAGGCCGAGCAGCTCGCGGGCGGCGTCGTTGCAGAGCACCACCCTGCCGTCCCGGTCGAGGATCACCAGGCCCTCGCGGACCGCGTGCAGGATCGCCTCGTAGTAGTCGAACATGTGCCGCAGCTCGTCCGGCGCGACGCCCCGCGTCTGCCGCCGCAACCGCGTGCTCACCAGGTAGGTGCCGCCGAACCCGGCGGCCAGCACGGCGACGGCGATCGCGGCCAGCCACAGCAGGCGTCCGCGGAGCTCGGCGCTGATCGCGCGGACGGTGATGCCGACCGCCACCATCCCGACCACACGCCGCTCCCCGCGCGGCTCCACGCGCTCCTCCTCGAAGACGGGGACGACGGCCCGGACGGAAGGGCCGAGCGTGCCGGTGTAGGTCTCGGTGAACGGGCGGCCGGCGAGCGCGGAGGCCGTGTTGCCGAGGAAACGCTGCCCGATCCGGGACTGGTCGGGATGGGTGTAGCGGATGCCCGCCGGATTCATGATCGTGATGAAGTCGACCCCGGTGCCGGCGCGGATCCGCTCGGCGAACGGCTGCAGCTCGCGGCTCGGGTCCTTCGAGGTCAGCGAGGCGCTCAGGCCCGGCGCACTGGCGACCGTGGCGGCGACCGCGGTGACCGTCTCGCGGGCCCGGTCGTCGGCCGCGTCGCGCGCGTCCAGGTAGGCGGGAACGGCGCCGGCGACGACCAGCAGGCCGACGATGACCGCCTGGAGCACCAGCAGCTGCCGGGCGACGCTCCAGCGCCGTACCGGCACCGATTTCCATCGCATCCGCGCTCACCCTCGCTTCTACCTGCGCATCTGGCCCGTGAACGAAATGTACACAAGCGTGACCGCGGTCACATAAAAGCCGATATTCGCGGAACAGGAACACCACAGCCGAACACCCACAGCTGAAGACCAAAGCCCACCCCGACCCGCGAAGGAGGCGACCACCGTGGCATCCAGCCCGCACACGGACGGTCACGCCGCATCCCCACCCCCTGCCGACGGCAAGCCCGCACCGCGCCGGGACCGTATGCACTATCTCTACGTCTCAGTGATCGTCGCGGTCGTGCTGGGCGTCATCGTCGGCTTCGTCGCCCCCGACTTCGCCAAGGAGCTCAAGCCGCTCGGCACCGGCTTCGTCAACCTGATCAAGATGATGATCTCGCCGATCATCTTCTGCACGATCGTGCTCGGCATCGGCTCGGTGGCCAAGGCCGCGAAGGTCGGCAAGGTCGGTGTGATCGCACTGACCTACTTCACGGCGATGTCCACGTTCGCCCTGCTCATCGGGCTTATCGTGGGCAACCTACTGCATCCGGGCGCGGGGATGCACCTCGACCCGGCGTCCGCCGCCAAGGCGCACGAGCAGGCCAAGGGCGGCGAGAGCCTGGCCGACTTCATCCTGGGCATGATCCCGACCTCGCTGGTGTCGTCGCTCACCGAGGGCGAGGTCCTGCAGACGCTGCTGGTGGCGCTGCTGGCGGGGTTCGCGCTCCAGAAGCTCGGCCCGGCGGGTGAGCCGATCCTGCGCGGCGTCGAGCTGATCCAGCGCTGGGTGTTCCGGATCCTAGCGATGATCATGTGGGCCGCGCCGGTCGGCGCGTTCGGCGCGATCGCCGCGGTCGTCGGCGAGACCGGCTGGGACGCGCTGCGCAGCCTCGCGGTGATCATGCTGGGCTTCTACGTGACGTGCGCGCTGTTCGTCTTCGGCGTGCTCGGCACGGTGCTCTGGCTCGGCGCCCGGATCAACATCCTGACGCTGCTGCGCTACCTGGCCCGCGAGTTCCTGCTCATCCTGTCGACCTCGTCCTCGGAGACGGCGCTGCCCCGCCTGATCGCGAAGATGGAGCACCTGGGCGTGAGCCGCCCGGTCGTCGGCATCACCGTCCCGACCGGCTACTCGTTCAACCTCGACGGCACCGCCATCTACCTGACCATGGCCACGCTGTTCATCGCGACCGCGCAGGACAGCTCCCTGTCGCTCGGCTCGCAGATCACGCTGCTGCTCTTCATGATCATCGCGTCCAAGGGCGCGGCGGGCGTGAGCGGGGCCGGGCTGGCCACGCTCGCGGGCGGCCTCCAGTCGCACCGGCCCGAGCTGGTGGACGGCGTCGGCTTCATCGTCGGCATCGACCGCTTCATGTCCGAGGCGCGGGCGCTGACCAACTTCGCCGGGAACGCCGTCGCCACCGTCCTGATCGGCACCTGGACCAAGGAGATCGACAGAGAGCGTGCCCTGTCGGTGCTGGCCGGCGAGGACCCGTTCAACGAGGCCACACTCGTGGACGACGCGCCCTACACCGCGCCCGCACCCGGAACCGAGGCCGGGACCAAGGCCGGGACCAAGCCGTCGGCCGACACCATCACCGACGGCCAGAACCCCCTGACCACCACCCGCTCCTAGGCCCGCCCCTGACGCCCGCTCCCGGCCCTGGAACCCGGACGGGCGGCCCAGAGCAACCGCGCACCCGGCGACCCCGTACGCCGGGTGCGCGGTGCCATGCCCGCTCAGCCCCCGTTGACCTTGCTCATCCCAGCGGCAGGCGCGTAGCTGTTGCTGCCGTCGCGGATCGGCTGCGGCTTGCAGTCGCCCTTCCATTCCTGGCCCGACACGGTGGGCCTGCCCTTGAAGATCTTCGTCACGATCTTCCCGGTCGTCTCGGAGCGCCGGGGGTGGCCGTTGCCGTAGGTGTTACCGGAGAACGTGCTGCCGGTGCTGCAAGTGCGGTCACGGTCGAAACGCCAGAAGCTGAAGACGCCGTACCAGCCGGTGCTCTTGAACCTGTTGCCGGTCACCCTGATCCCGCCGGCGCCGTCGCTCGCCCGCACCGGATCTCCAGTGATCTTGTAGAACGTGTTGCCGGCGACCGTGCTCCCCCTGCCGCCGCCCTCGGAGAAGTAGATGGCGTGGATCTGGCCGGGATTGGTTCCGGCCGGCTTGTCGAGCCGGTTGCGCAGGTCCCAGAAGTCGTTGTCCCGGATGTCCATGTTGGTGACGTTCTGCAGGTGCAGCGCCGCGTAGCCCTTGTCGCCGCGGGAGATCGTGCCCATGCGCTCGAAGACCATGTTGCGGACGGAGCCGCCGGAGAACCCCTCCCCGCCCGTGCTGCCGTTGAAGTGGATCCCGCCGGTGACGTAGTTCCGGACGGTCATGCCGCGGAAGTGGAGCCTCGTGCCGCCCGCCTCCACGCTGGTCCAGTAGCCGTCCTGCCCGCCGCCGTCGAAGACCGGGCGGCCGGTGCCCGGCTGGGGCTTGATCGTGAACTCCCCGCCCGCCGGCATGTAGTTCCAGTTGAACGACTCGCCCCTGTAGGTGCCGCCCTTGACCAGCACGGTGCCCTTGGTCGCCCCCTTCTCCCGCAGGGCGTTCGCCGCCTCGCTCAGCGAGGTCACGGTCACCTTGGAGCCCCCGCCCGACGATTCCTTCGACGACGCGGCGGTCATCCCGTCCCCACCGGCACCCGCCGAACCACCCGCGCCGCCGGCGCCGTCGCCGGGCGGGCTCACGTAGACGACGACCTCATCACCCGCGACAGGGACCAAGCTCGACGACTGGGGACTCCAGGCGGCCAGGCCGAGGCCGCCCGCGCCCACGACCGCGGCGGTGGACAGACCGATCACCATCACCGGCTTGCGCATGATCTTGCTCCTTGCTGACGTCAGGACTCCGACTGATCAGCAGGAACGGTACGAACGCGGGGCGTCCCGGCCCCAGGGCCCTAGGGCCCAGCGACGGGCTCTCCCCGGCCCCAAATCAGCGGAAGACGACCGTCTTCGTGCCATTGAGGAGGATGCGGTGCTCGGCGTGCCAGCGCACGGCGCGCGCCAGCGCGAGGCACTCCATGTCGCGGCCGACGGCCATGAGGTCCTCGGGGCTCTGGGTGTGGTCGACCCGCGCGATCTCCTGCTCGATGATCGGACCCTCGTCGAGGTCGGCGGTGACGTAGTGCGCGGTCGCGCCGATGACCTTCACGCCGCGGGCGTGCGCCTGGTGGTAGGGCTTGGCGCCCTTGAAGCTCGGCAGGAACGAGTGATGGATGTTGATCACCCGGCCGGGCAGCTTGGCGCAGAACTCGTCGGACAGGATCTGCATGTAGCGGGCCAGCACCACCAGGTCGGCACGGTAGTGCTCGACCAGCGTGAGCACCTCGGCCTCCTGCGCCGCCTTGCCGCCCGGGCCCACCGGCAGGTGGTGGTAGTCGATCCCGTACGACTGGGACAGCGGGCGCAGGTCGGGGTGGTTGGAGACGACCGCGACGATGTCGATGTCGAGCAGCCCGGACCGCTGCCGGTAGAGCAGGTCGTTCAGGCAGTGGCCGCCCTTCGAGACCATGATCAGGACACGTTCGCGGGTGGCGGTCGCGTCCAGGCGCCACTCCAGGCCGAGCTCGGCGGCGAGGGCCCCGAAGGCGCCCCGCAGCTCGTCCTCGGCCGTGCCGGTCAGGGCCGCGAACTGCACGCGCATGAAGAACGTGCCGGTGTCGAGGTCGCTGAACTGCTGGCTCTCCAGGATGTTGCAGCCGCGCTCGGCGAGCAGCCCGGACACCGCCGCCACGATGCCGGGCCGGTCCGGGCACGAGAGCGTCAGCACGTATTCGGTCACGATGTCACTTTCACTGCCGTCGGGTAGGTCGTCCAGCTCAATGAGGTGGACACGAGCTTACGCCGTGCTCGCAGGCGAAACGCGACCTTGACCCGCCGGGCCCTCCTGGCCGATCGTGGAGGACTTGTGACGACCGACGAAGACGACGACGTACAGACGCGACCGGCCGTACGGATCATCTGCGTGGACGGTGACCAGCGGATCCTGCTGATCCGCTGGCGCGACACCGTGTCCGGAAGGATCTTCTGGGAGCCGCCCGGCGGCGGGATCGAGCCCGGCGAGACACCGCTGGAGACCGCCCGGCGCGAGCTTCACGAGGAGACCGGCCTCTCCCCCGGCGCCGTCCTGGACGTGTCGATCCCGGTCGAACGCGACTCCTTCTGGCTCGGCCGCCGCTTCAGGAAGGTCGAGCCGTTCTTCCTGGCCCGCTTGGACGGCACGCCGGAGGTCTCCCCGGCCGCGTTCACCCCGGAGGAGGACGAGACGTTCGTGGCGTTCGGCTGGCACACCCTCGACGAGCTCGAGGAGCTCGACGAACTCGAACCGCCCGACCTCGTCGCCGCGATCATCCTCCTCCTCGACCGCGCCGCCTAGCCGCCGCCCGCGGTCAGGCGGGCTGGACCCCGGGACGGCGGTCTTCGACGACGAAACTGGCGCGGGTCGAGATCGGCGCCCCCGGCTTGGTGACGTACGGCAGGACGCGGAAGTCGCTGCGCCAGCGTTCGCGGTTCACGTTCACCCGGACATAGCCGCGCTGGCCGTTGAAGAACTTCATGTGCGGGTTGGCGGCGAGGAAGTTGCGGCCGGCGGCGTCGAGGTCGGCGCCGTCGCCGCCACTGGTGATCGACGAGCCGACGAACTCGGTGCCGACGGTGGGCGAGTTCGGGTCGGCGTAGTCGCGCTTGAGGTCCCAGGCGTAGTTCTGGTGCCGGTCACCGGTGATGACCACGAGGTTGCGGACATGCCGGTCCTGCGCGGCGGCGAGGACCTTGTTGCGATCGGCCACGTAGCCGTCCCACGGGTCGACCCACACGTCCTTGCCGGGCCCCGGGTCCCAGTCGGTCTCGCCCATCGGGCACTGGTTGCCGATGACCTGCCAGCGGGCGCGGGACCGGCTGAAGCCGTTGAGGATCCAGCGCCGCTGCTCGTCGCCGAGGATCGTGCGGCCGGCGTCGAACCGCTCGTCGCAGTTCTTGGTCCGGCCGGTGCCGTTGCCGTAGGAGCAGGCCTGGATGTCGCGGTGGCTCCGGGTGTCGATCATCGTGAAATCGGCCAGCCGCCCGTACGACAGGCGCCGGTGCAGGCGGATGTCCGGACCGGACGGGAGTTGCGCGCGGCGCAGCGGCAGGTTCTCGTAGAACGCCTGGAACGCCGCGACCTTGCGCGCCCGGTGCGCCGCCGGGTCGGGGTTGGGGTTGCGCCCGGCGATGACCTTGTCGCCCGCCCAGTCGTTCACCAGCTCGTGGTCGTCGAGCGTGTGGATCCACGGGAAGAGCGCGTGCGCCTTCTGCAGCGGCGCCTCGGACTTGTAGAGCGAGTACTGCAACCGGTAGCGCGCCAGGTCGAACGTCTCGGTGCTGAACTGCGGCCCTGGCACGGGCACACCGCGCTTGTTGTTGGCAGGGATCTCGTACTCGTACAGGTAGTCGCCGAGGTGCACGATCAGGTCGAGGTCTTCTTCAGCCATGTGGTCGTACGCCGTGTAGAAGCCGTCCTGCCAGGCCTGGCACGACGCGAAGGCGAACGTGAGGTCGCGCGGATTGGAGGACGCACTCGGCATCGTCCTGGTCCGCCCCGTCTGGGAGATCTCTCCCAGCGCACGGAAACGGTAGAAGTACTCGCGGCCGGGAGCGAGCCCGTGGATCTCGGGGTGGACGGAGTGGCCGAGCTCGGGCGTCGCCACCGCGGCCCCGCGCCGTACGACGTGCCTGAACCGCTCGTCGCGCGCCACCTCATACTCGACCCTGACGCGCCGGTCCGGCATGCCCGCTTTGCCATCGGCCGCGAACGGCTCGGGCGCCAGGCGCGTCCACAGCACGAAGCCGTCCGGCGACGGGTCGCCCGACGCGACCCCCAGCGTGAACGGGTCGCCCTTCTTCGGCGTGAACGCGTTCGCCGCGCCGGCGCCCAGCAACCCGGTCCCCGCCATCACGGCCGCCGCGCTCGCCCCGCCGAGGAACCGCCGGCGCGACCAGTGTGAATCCATGTGCACTCCCGATCTTGATCCGAACGGCGGTCAGCAAACCGCACATTCAGGACGGGAGTCGACAATCAGGGAGTGAACTGCACGAGTCTGACTACCTCTTGATCAACTAGTCAGGACGCCGTGCGCGAGGCGCGACAGGGCGGCGGTGACCTGCGCGGGGGTGCGTCCCTGCTCGCGCTGGTGCAGGTACGACTCGGACGCGAGCGGCGCCAGCAACACGTCCACGAGCGCTTCGGGCTCGGCGATGCCCGCCTCCGCCACCAGCGTGCGGACGTGGGCGCTCCAGAACCCGTACGCCCCGGTGGAGTAGCGCAGCCGGCCGCTCTCGGCGCCGAGCACCAGCGGGGCATGGGTCTCCAGCAACTCGACCATCGCGGCATAGAACGCCGCCAGCCGTTCGGCCGGTGGGGCACCGGGCCCGAGCGGCGGCTCGCCCCTCAGAAGCCGCTCTTGCAGCTCGCGTTCGTGCTCGTCGAGCAACGCGCGGGCGATCGAGGCGGTGTCGGGATACCGCCGGTAGAGCGTGCCGCGCCCGACCCCCGCCGCCTTGGCGATGTCGTCCATCGTGACCTCGCGCGGGTCGCGATCGGCGAACAGCCCTGCCGCCGCGGCCAGCACTTTGGCCCGGTTGCGCGCGGCGTCCGCACGCTCGCGCGGGCGGGTCGCGGCGTCCGCCAGCAGGTCGGGTCGGCTCTCCATGCGGCGACTGTAGCCGAGATCGGAATAACTGGACAACGTGTCCGCTTATCCCTATCGTCACTCAAGCGGACACGACGTCCACTTAATCAAGGAGAGGCCATGACCACGTTGCTGCACCTGGAAGCCAGCGCCCGCCGCCGTTCGTTCAGCCGCGAGGTGGGCGAGGCGTTCGCCGCGTCCTGGCGGTCCGCCCACCCGGACGGGACGTACGTGCGCCGCGACCTCGCGCTCGACCCGGTGCCGTTCATCGGCGAAGCCTGGACCGAGCTGTGCGACTACGTGCTGGCCAACGGCATCACCGACATCGACCGCTACAAGGAGGCCGTCCGGACACCCGGGCAGGCCGCCGCCTGGGCCGTCCTCGAACCGCTCCTGAACGAGCTGGTCGCGGCAGACGTCGTCCTGATCTCGACGCCGATGTACAACTACTCGATCCCCGCTTCTCTCAAGGCGTGGCTCGACCAGGTGACGTTCCCCAAGATGTCCCTGGCCGGACGTCGCTTCGTCGTGGCCACCGCACGCGGCGGCGCCTACTCCCCTGGCGCGCCCAAGGCGAAGTTCGACTACCAGGAGCGTTTCCTGCGCGACTTCTTCGCGGGTCACTTCGCCGTCGAGGACACCATCTTCATCAACGCCGAGCTGGCCAACTCACGGATCGACCCTGCACTGGCTCACCTGCGTGGCGCGCACGAGGAATCCCTTGCCGCCGCCCTGCGAACCGCACACGACCTCGGAAAGGACTACTGACATGGCCTGGGTCTTCCTCACGCTGGCCGGCCTGGTCGAGATCGCCTGGTCGCAGAGCATCAAACCCACGCAGAACTTCACCCGCCCCCTCCCGACCCTCCTCTGCTTCGTCCTCGCCGCGATCGCCGTCTACCTCCTGTCGCGCTCGATGCAGACCCTCCCGGTCGGCACCGCGTACGCCATCTTCACCGGCATCGGCGCCGCCGGCGCGATCGGCCTCGGCGTCGTCATCAACAAGGACCCGGTCACCGCGGGCCGTTCGATCGCCCTCGCCCTCATCCTGGGCGGCGTGATCCTGGCCCGCCTGACCAACCCCGAGTGACCTGGGACACGGCCGGAATGGCGGCGGCGCCACGGCGTTGAAACAACCATGACCTCAGCGCTGAGTTCAACGCGGTTCTCGATCCTCGACCGGTCACGGACACGCGTGGGCGAAGGCCATCCGGAGGCGCTGCGCGCCACGGTCGAATTCGCACGGCACGCGGAGGAACTCGGCTACCACCGCTTCTGGGTCTCCGAACACCACAGCGTGCCGGGCGTCGCCGGCTCGGCGCCGACCGTCCTCGCCGCGGCCGTGGCGGCGGCCACGTCCCGGATCCGCGTCGGCACCGGCGGCGTCATGCTCCCCAACCACCGCCCGCTGGTGGTCGCCGAGCAGTTCGGGGTGCTGGAGGCCTTGTATCCGGGACGGATCGACATGGGCCTGGGCCGGTCGGTCGGCTTCACCGACGGCATCCGGCGCGCGCTCGGGCACGGCAAGGACGACGCCGACGACTTCGCGGCGCAGCTGACCGAACTGCTCGGCTACCTCGCCGGCGACCAGGAGACCCATCCGGGCGTGCACGCCTGGCCCGCCGAGGGGCTCCGCGTGCCCGCGTACGTCCTGGCCACCGGCTCCGGCGCCGACCTCGCCGCCGAGTTCGGGCTGCCCCTCGTGATCGCCGCCGCCCGCGGCGAGGAGCGGATGATCGAGGCGATCCGCAGGTACCGGACGAACTTCCGGGGCCGCGTCCCCTACGTCATCGTGTCCGGCACCGTGGCGATCGCCGACACCACCGAGGAGGCCCGCCGCCTGCTCGTCCCGGAGGCCTGGTCGAACGCGTACTCCCGGACGCACGGCGAGTTCCCGCCGCTCTCCCCGCCGGACGAGATCCTCGGCCGCGCCATGACCGATCGGGAACGGCGCATTTTCGAGGACTCCATGCGCGGCCACGTTCACGGCACCGACGACGAGGTCGCCGACCGGCTCGAAGGCCTCATCGAACGGACGGGAGCCGACGAGATCCTCGTCCACACCAGCACCTACGACCGGGACGCGCGCCTCGACTCGCATCGCCGCCTGGCCCGCCTGGCCCGCACTCCGCTGCGCACGGCAAGCTGAGTGACCCAAATCACACTCTCGCCAGCGACGGATTTCCCTCCGGCGGCCGGTCTTGATGCGGACCGAATCCGAGGAGTCGTCCGATGTCCGTTCCCTTCCAGACCGCAGTAGTCACCGGCGCCGGCCGCGGCTTCGGGCGCGCGATCGCCACCGCGCTCGTCGCCGCGGGCACCGACGTCGTCGGCATCGCCCGCAACGAGCAGGACCTGAACGCCGTCCGCGACGAAGTCGGCACGGCGTTCCGGCCCCTAGCCGCCGATGCCACCGACGAGGCGCTCGCCCGCGACACGATCCGCGAACACCGTCCGGGCCTGCTCGTCCTCAACGCGGGCGCCACTCCGCACATGGCGCCCGTCCACGAACACACCTGGGAAACCTTCAGCCGGCACTGGCAAACCGACACCCGCCACGCTTTCACCTGGATCCAGGCCGCACTCAAAGAGCCGCTGGCACCCGGCAGTGCGGTAGTCGCGATATCCAGCGGAGCAGCCCTGGGCGGCTCCCTCCTCAGCGGCGGATACGCCGGCGCCAAGGCCGCCATCCGCTTCTTGCGCAACTACGCGGCGGACGAGTCAGACCGGGCCGGTCTAGACGTCCGATTCGTCACGCTACTTCCGCAATTGGCCCCGGCAACCGGCGTCGGCTCGACCGCGATCGCGGCCTACGCCAAGCTCCAGGGCGTCAGCCAGGACACCTTCATCGAGGGCCTCCAGCCAGCCGTCACCCCAGCCCTCGTGGCCAAAGCCGTAATGGAAATCACGGCCAACCCAACCAGCGCTCCCGAATACCTGGTCACAGGTGCCGGCCTGCGCCCGAACGAGTGAAAGGAGCCGCGATGCCCTCGGAAGGCGAGTTCGCCACCCTTGCCGAGCCGTACCGCTCGGAACTGCTCGCGCACTGCTACCGGCTCCTGGGCTCGATCCATGACGCAGAAGACCTGGTGCAGGAAACCTACCTGCGTGCCTGGCGCGCGTACGGAGGCTTCGAAGGCCGCTCCTCGGTACGGCGATGGCTCTACAAGATCGCCACCATGGCATGCCTGACCGCGCTGGAAACACGCTCCCGACGCCCCCTGCCCTCGGGCCTGGGCGCCCCCTCAGACGATCACCGGGTGGCCACAGCGCCCCGCGAGCCAACGATCGCCTGGCTCCAACCAGCCCCCGACAGACTGCTCGGCGCCGACGACCCGGCGACGATCGTGGCCGCACGATCCGGCGTCCGGCTCGCCTTCATCGCCGCACTCCAGTACCTGCCCGCACGCCAACGAGCCGTCCTGACCCTGCGCGACGTCCTCGCCTTCCGCACCACCGAGGTCGCCGAGATGCTGGACACCACCACCGCCGCCGTCGACAGCGCCCTCCGCCGCGCCCGCTCCCGCCTGGCCGAGGCCGGCCCGGTCGCGGACGAACTGGCCGAGCCGGACGAGGAGACCCGGCGGACCCTCCTGAACGGCTACGTCGACGCGTTCACCCGCGCCGACCCCGAGGCCCTGGTGAACCTCCTGCGAGCCGACGTTGAGCTGGAGATGCCGCCGATCCCGACCTGGTTCACCGGCCGGGACGCCGTCATCGGATTCCTGGCCAACCGGGTACTGCGCAGAGACCTGTGGCAACTGATCCCGACCCGCGCCAACGGCCAACCAGCCGTAGTCGCATACAAACACGAAGGCAACAGCTACAAGGCCCACGGCGTAGAACTCCTGACCCTGACCGGCCCCCGAATCAGCCGCATAACCGCATTCCACGACCGAACCCTGGTCCCAACATTCGGCCTAACCCCCACCCTCACAACCTGACCCCACGAACGCTCGCCCCTGCACCGGACCGCCACACAAAGGCTGACCACCACACACGGGGTCGCGAGATCGCCACCACACGGAAGTCACGCCGAGTGGGGTTGCCGCTCCAACGCGCCGCACGCCAGCCACCGTCGCCCAGACATTGCCACCCACAAAAACCGCGGATGTTGGCCCCTACACGGGAGTCGCCGCATGGAAATCGCCACCACACGGCAACCGCCGCCACGCGGAAATGCCCGCCCCACGAAGGCTCGCCGCCGCACGGAGCGTGGCCACCACGCCGAGGCCGCCGCATGAAGATTGCCACCGCACGACACCCGCCACCGCCGCGCAGGCGTCGCCCCCACGCGAAAGTCGCCGCCACGCAGAAATGGCCGCCACGCAGAAGTGGCCGCCGCACGGAGATCGCCAGCACATGGAGCCCGCCGCATGGAGATTGCCGCCGCACGACAGCCGCCACCGCCGCGCGGGAGTCGCCGCCACGTGGGTCTGCCGCCGCAAGGGGATCACCAACTTACGGAGCGGCCGCCACACGGTAGTCCGCCGCAAGGGAGTCGCGCCGGATGGCCTGCCCAGGTCAGCGCCGGTGAGTCCAGAGGACTGGCAAGGCGGGGGCGCCGGTCTGCCGCCGTTGGGGCGGAGACGGTGACGCTGCCTTGTCCGGTGAGCGCCACCGCCGCTTTCCATATGGCGATCGTCAGCGACGGCCGCGTGCGAGCAACCCACGCGCCACCACTTCCGCACACCGCATGCACGGGACACATAACAAGGAAGGTGCACATGAGCACCCAGCAAAGAGCGCTGAGTCGAGGTAGGGCGAATCTCGTCCTGGCCACGTTGTTCGTCGGAATGTTCGTCCTGGGCAGTGCCGAACTGCTCGTGGTCGGCGTCCTCAACCTGATCGCCGCCGACCTCCACGTCTCCATCCCCACGGCCGGGACGCTGGTGACCGGCTACGCGCTCGGCCTGGCCATCGGCGGCCCGATCCTGACCGCGCTCACGATCAGATTCGATAAACGGACCGTCCTCATCGGCGCGCTCGTCCTCTTCATCTTGGGCAACCTGGTCACGGTTCTCACCGCGGACTACGCGCTGTTCCTCACGGCGCGGGTCGTCACCGGCGCGCTCCAGGGATTGTTCATCGCCGCCGCGTTCGCCGCGGGCATCGCGGTCGTCCCGCCGGAACGCATGGGCCGGGCGATCTCCGTCATCATCTCCGGGGTCGCGGTGTCGGCCGCGCTGGGCGTGCCGCTGGGCACGCTGGCCGGGCAGGCGCTCGGCTGGCGCGGCTCGTTCACCGCGATCGTCGTGCTCAGCTCGGTCGCGCTCATCGCCACGCTCGCGCTGGTGCCGTCCGCGCCCAGCAGCGGCGGCGGTGCGGGTGACCAGGCCAGACACGCGTTCGCACCACGAGTGCTCGCCGTTCTGTTTCTGACCTTCCTGGTGTTCGCGGCGTTGTACGCGGCGCTGACCTACATCGTGCCGTTCCTGGAAAGCGTCACCGGCATCTCCGGCGCGCTGATCAGCGTGTTCCTGCTGGTCTACGGCATGGCCACGGCGGTGGGCTCGTTCGGCGGCGGCCGGTTCGCCGACCGGAACGCCGCGCGCACCCTGAGCATCGCGACCATCGGCCTCGCAGCCTCCCTTCTGGCGCTCTACTTCGTCGGCTCGATCGCTTTCCTCGTGGCGTTGGTGTTGCTGGCCGGGGGCGTGTTCGGCTTCGGCATGGTGCCTTCACTGCAATACCGCGTCATCAGCCTGGCCGGCCCAGGCGGCGCGCTGGCACAGTCACTGCCCGCCTCTGCGGCCAACCTGGGAATCGCGTTCGGCTCGACCGCCGGTGGCATGGCGATCAGCGGATTCAGCTCCTCGGCCGCCGTACTCACCGGCCTGATCATCGCGGCCCTCGCCATCGCGGTCGCCTGGGCCACCAGCTTCCTCAAGGCACCGGTCACAGAGGAACCGCCAGCAGCGGTCCCTGACCGGACGGCCCCCGACATGGCCGGCTCCTGACCAGCCGACCCCAGACTGGACGGCCTGTGGAGGGGACGGCCCCGGACCGAGATGACCTCGAAACGGCTCGCCTTGGAACGGACGCCCGGACGCGCGGCCTCGGGACCGGGCGGCCCCGGACCGAGGCGGCCCCGAAACGGCTCACCTCGGGACGGACGGCCCGGACGCGCAGCTCCGGAACCGGACGGCCCCAGAACGGGGCGGCCCCGAAACGGGTGGCCTGGGACTAGGGCGCGTCTCAAAGTCAGCTGCCCTACTGCTGACGCCCAGGCCACGCATCTCGCGGAGTTGTCGTCGGTCGACGGCCAAACCCGGGCCGAATCCCTTCTCCGCCCCCACGATGCACGTACCCCGGATCCCGCTTGGCCACGAGCGCCGCCTTCGAGACACGCCCTAGGCAGTCTCGGAGCGGGCGGTCTCGGAGCGGGCGGTCTCGGAGCGAGCGGCCTCGGAGCGAGCGGCCTCGGAGCGAGCGGCCTCGGAGCGAGCGGCCTCGGAGCGAGCGGCCTCGGAGCGAGCGGCCTCGGAGCGAGCGGCCTCGGA
>NZ_JBICUD010000007.1:564053-568804 GCF_043198015.1 Spirillospora sp. NPDC048911
GGAGCGAGCGGTCTCAGAACGAGGCGACTCCGGAACGAGGCGACCCCGGAATGGGCGGCCTCTGAACGGGTGGCTTCTGGTCTCGAGGCCGAGGCCGGGGGTCTGGAGGCAGATGCCGGGGGTCGGGCGGCAGGTGATCAGGCGGTGGTGGCGAACGGGCAGGTAGGCGCGCGCGTCCGGAGGCGTTAGGCGAGGCGGGCGCGGACCGGAGCGATGATCTCGTCGGCCAGGCGGTGGGCGGCGGCCTTCGGGTAGGTCGGCCGCAGGCTCAGGACGACGTGTCCGAAGCCCGCCTCGATCAGGTCGAGCACAGTCGCCACGGCTCCTGGCGTGTCGTCGAACGAGACGATCGTCTGCACCGAACGTGTGATCTCGCGTGGATCGCGGCCGAGGTCGGCACAGTGAGCGTCGAGCACGCGTGCACGGTCGGCCAGATATTCGACGCTGTTGTGGGGCGGCCCGGGGATGTTCCAGATATCGGCGTGTTCGGCGACCAGCCGCAGCGTTCGGTTGCCCCAGCCTCCGATCAGGACGGGCGGGCCTGGCTTCTGCACCGGTTTGGGTTCGTTGCGGGTGCCACTGAGCGAGTAGTGACGGCCCTCGAAGTCGAAAACGTCCTCGGTCCACATGCGCTTCAGGATCGTGACGGTCTCGGCGAGACGGGCGATCCCTTCCGCCGGTGGCACCAACGTCAGTCCGTACGCGTCGTACTCGGCGATGGCGGGGTTGTCACCGGCGATCCCGCCGCTGCCGGATGGCTGGTGGGTTCCGCCGACGCCGATTCCCAGGACGAGACGTCCCTGTGAAATCACGTCCAGGGTCGAGGCCATCTTGCCCAGGACGGCGGGTTGCCGGATGCGGTTGCTGGTCACCAGCAGTCCGAGGCGCAGGCGACTCGTCTGCGCGGCCAGCGCGCTGAGCAGAGTCCAGCCTTCGTAGATCGGTCCGTTCTTCGGGCCCGCGAGAGGCAGGAAGTGGTCCCACAACCACGCGTCCTCGATCTCGGGAATGGTGTCGGCCTCCTGCCAGACCCGCAGGATGTCGGCGTAGTCGACGTGCATGGGCGTGGTCTTCACACCGAAAGTCACTCGCATGTCGCAAGGTTAAATCGCTGTTGACACAAATTTCTCGATGGAAAAAAGCTCTTCTGTCTGCGATGCTCGTCCTATGCGTGTCTCGTCTCCTCTCACATTGCGGGACGGCGATCGTGCCCCACTGGAAGAGATGGCCGACATGCCTGGCGACGGCACACCCGCACGCCGCGCCAGGATCGTGCTGCTGGCCGCCGATGGCCTGCCCAACACAGTGATCGCCGAACGCACCGCGACGTCCGTGCCGACGGTTCGCCAGTGGCGCGGCCGCTACGAGGCCGGTGGTCTCGCGGCACTGGCCGACCTGGAACGCACCGGGCGGCCGAGAACGGTCAATGACACCGAGATCGTCGTCCACACCCTGCGGGCGTCCCATAGATCGTCCCGCTCCATCGCCGCCGATCTGGGCCTGTCAGCGGCCAGCGTCCTTGAGGTCTGGCATCGGTACGGCCTGCGGCCGTGGTTGGAGGAGCCCCTCACGTTCGCCACCGATCCGCCGTTGGACGTGCGGATCGTCGAGTTCGCGGGCCTGTACCTTGAGCCGCCGCATCGTGCCGTCGCGCTGCGCCTGGCAAATGACGAGGCGCTGCACGTGGTGTGCCCCACCCGCACTCCAGAGATCGAGGCATGGGCCCCCGGAGCGAGCTTCCACCTCGTTCCCGCCGCCATCTCCTGGGACGACCTCGTCGAAATCTTGAGGTCGACGGCCGCACAGAAAGAGACTTTCCGTTCGGACCCGTCCCCTCCAGCGTTCGCCGACCGGCTCGGATTCCTCCTCAAGCACGCGTACCTCCGGCACGTCGAGGACTCCGCCGCAGCACTCGCCCCGCTCGGGATCGACGGACGCGAACTCGCACTCCTCGCGCTGTTCGGAGGCTCCGAGCCGCTCTCCCAGATGGAGGCCGCCGGCCGTCTCGGCGTCGACCCCGCCACCATGGTCACGCTCGTGGACGCACTGGAACGGAAAGAACTCCTCCAGCGCCGCCGCAGCACGCACGACCGCCGCAGGAACATCGTCTCGCTGACCGAGACCGGCATGCACGTGCTAGCCGAAGGCGAACGTACACGTCAGGACGTAGAGCGCCGCTTCCTGGCTCCCCTGGGCGAAGAAACCACGACGCAACTCATACGGTCGCTGCAAACCTTGGTCATGCCTTAGCGAAGGTCGTACCGCTCTGCCTTCACCGCACCAACGAACCGCCGCCAGTCGGCCGCCACAAACGAGATGTAGCCATCCCCTGGCTTCTTGCTGTCACGAACGGCAACGGCATCGTGCACGCGAGCCAGCTCGACACAGTGCTTATCTTCCCCAGCCGCGCTTCGACTGCTCTTGCGCCACTCGACCATCATGACTGTGGGAGGTCGTAGCGGTCCGCCTTCACTCCGCGTATGAATCGGCGCCAGTCGTCTGCTCCGATCGAGAGGTGGCCGCCCTCCGGCGCCTTGCTGTCCCGGACGCCGACGCGCTCGGTCAAGCACGCCAACTCGACACAGTGCTTATCTTCCCCGGCCGCGCTTCGGCTGCTCTTACGCCACTGAACCGTCATCGCATCTGCTCCCGTACGTCGGTGATCAGATCTCGTGATTCCTTTTCGGAGAGAGCCTTTGCTCGGATCAGGTCAAAGTGTACGTCGAGCTGCCGGAGGTCGGCAGGGTCCTCGATCAGCCGACCCGCAAGGTGGGCTTCGTTATAGCCGAGTTTGCGATCAACCAGATCGAACATCCAGAAATCCCCGTTCACGCCCCAGTGCACCCCCGCGTCGAACGGGACGATCTGGATTGTCACTCGTGGACGCTTGCCTATTTCTAGTGCATGCCCGAGCTGCTCATACATCACTTCCCGTCCACCGAATGGACGCATGAGAACAGCCTGATCCAAGAGCAGCCACAAGTAGGGTGGCTCGGGCTCCGTCCTATCCAGGATCGCTTGCCTCGCGAGCCGCTTCGCCACAGCTCGATCGAGATCCTTGGGCTCGGCGAGCGCCATCATGGCGCGGGCATAGGCGTCGGTCTGCAGCAAGCCGTGAATGACCTGCCCCTCGTATGCCTTGATCGAGTACGCCTTCTGCTCGTGCTCAAGGAAGCTCGCCAGCCAGCCCGAATTGTGTTCGCGGCGGGCGTGGTGGTGGATGATCTCCAGTCGTTGGCGGGGGCTGAGGCGCTTGTCGGCGGCAATGGCGAAGTCCTTGCCCGGGCGGCGGTTCTCGGTCTCGTACGCGCTGACGCACGCGCGGCTGGTGAAGAGCTCTCCGGCCAGGGCGTCCTGCGAGAGCCCGGCGTCCTCGCGCGAGTGGCGGAGCTCGTACGCGAAGTAGGCGGCGAGGCTCGTGAACGGGTTGATCGTCGGTTCGTCGCTCATCGCTGACCCTTTCGTGCGCGACATCCCTGATGTGGCGGCCATTCCCCTACTGAGCGTAATCCCGCGAGTGCACGCTTAGCAGCGCAATCGTCACCGACCGCAAGGACCGCCTCCGATGAACGCATGCACCCGGCCGCACTACGCGCTCGCACTGAAGCCCACAGCCGCCTCCGTCCCGCTCAGCCGGGAACTGGTCAAGGCGCTCTTGGAGGAGTGCGCGCTGCCTGAACTGATCGACGACGCGACCCTCATCGCGGCGGAGCTCGTCACCAACGCGATCCGGTCCGAGCAGGACGTCGTCCTTCTGGTCTTCCTCGACGACGAGCGGCGGCTGATCATCCAGGTCTGGGACCACGGCGACGGAACGCCCACCGTCGGCACTCCCACCGACCTGGACGAGAGCGGCCGCGGCCTCCTCCTCGTCCAGTCCCTCGCCGACGAGTGGGGCTACACGCCCGACGTTCTCGGCGGAAAGATCGTGTGGGCCAGCCTGTCGAACAAACAACCGACCGACGACTAGCGCAATCAGCAATGGCAATGGGCTCGGCCGCTGGTTGGCTGATTTACGACGCGCGCTGGATATCGCGAGCGCGGGCAGCAGGAGCCGAGCGGCCGCTTAGCCACGCTGTACTCAACCTGACTTCTCCCAGATCAAGGCAATGGGTATTGGTTAGTAACGAACATGCCAGGTGCTGGATGGTCGAAAAATCGAGCAGGTGACCGGAGCAGGCACGTCCGATGCCACATACGAACGACAGATCAATAGGTTCCTAAGAGTAACTGGAGCTCTCTTTCTTCGAGCATGGCAACGAGAAGAAGACTGCCATGTTTGGGCCTGCCCCAATCTGCGGTCCGTGCATTTGCGGCTTACTGCTTGCCGCTTCGCGGTTTTCGGGGTCGGTCACCCCTCTGAAGCACCAATCCGCCCGGGTAGCGGGTGGGGCGGGGCTGAAGACCCAAAAAGCGGCATCGACAAGAAAGCAGGGAGCGTGCCGGGGGTTTGCTCGGGTGTGCGGGGTGGTCTGGTGGCTGAGGTTCGTGCTTTGGCCGCGCGGAGCGCGGATTCTCGGTGCCACCCCAGGTAGCAGCCCGCCTTCACCCCCTCGCGCATGACTGGACTCCCGCGACCGCAACCAACGTGACCGCAACCCCCAAAAAACCCGGGCAGGCGCACCAACGGTCATTTCGGCACCGTACAGGCGGCAACCCAGATCAGCCGACTTAATCTCCGACTCACCCGCCCGCAACCACGCCACCACCGTTGGACGACAACACACCTTGAGGTTCCAAGAAATCAATGA
>NZ_JBICUD010000008.1:0-528475 GCF_043198015.1 Spirillospora sp. NPDC048911
AACGTCGAGGTGCTCTCCAGCGACGGCATGTCCATCGAAATGCGAGACACCGACGAGGACGTCTTCCGCGCAGCGGAAGAGCTCGGCATCGACCTCTCGCGGCGCCCCAATGAAGGGGCCATGAACGTCGACGACATCTAGGCGGTAAACCACCGGCCCGAGGGCCGCCCGTCGGGGCGGCCCTCGGGCCGGTGTCATTCCACTTTCTCCCAGATCGAGACGTGGCCGCGGCTTTCACTCGTGAACGGTTCCCGCGTCCACCCGGCCCATCGCGCGCGCAGCCGCAGCCCGCGCAGCCGCGCCATCAGGTCGAGCTCCGCCGGCCACACGTACCGGAACGGAATCGATCGATACTCACCGCGACCGTCGATCACCTCGACATAGTTCGAGCTCATCGTCTGCGTGGCGACGTCATAGAGGTCGAACGCCCAGCTGGTCGAGCTCGTGTGGAGCGGCACCACGTTCTGCCCGGGCGGCAGCCGCCGCAGATCGGGCAGTGCGACCTCGATGACGAGGCAGCCACCGGGCTCCAGCTGCGCGGCGGCGTTACCGAAGCACGCCACCTGTTCGGCTTGGGTGGTCAGGTTCATGATGGTGTTGAAGACCAGGTAGACGACCGAGAACGTCCCGTCGGCCCGGGTCGTCGCGAAGTCGCCGATCGTCACGCCGATCGCGTCGCCACCCGGCTTGGCGCGCAGCCGCGCCACCATGGCATGCGACAGGTCGATGCCATGGACCACCACGCCCCGGCGGGCGAGCGGCAGCGCGATCCGCCCCGTCCCGATCCCCAACTCCAGCGCCCGGCCATCGCCGGCCAGCTCCGCCAGAACATCGACGGCCGGCTCCACCACGTCAGGCTCGAACATCTCGGCCGACGACTCGTCATACGTGGCCGCCACACGCTCTCCGAAGTAGCCATCCGGATCGTCCATGACCGGACCGTATAGCCGAAGATCAAGACACCGCGTCGTTTCAGTCGAGCCGGCGGATTTCGACTGCGGCGAGCCGCCGCCGCAGGAAGGCCCGCTCCCGCTCGTTGCCCACCACCGCAGGCGCGCGCGACGGTACGCCTGCGCCGCCGCCGTTCGGCGCCCGACCGACCGGTCCGGACGGCATGGGTGGAAGCGCTCGAACGTCCCGTCGCAGGACCGCCAGCCCGGCCTGCGCGCCCCTCTCCATGCCGATCGCGACCGAAACGTCCAAAAACTTCGCCATTCATGTCGAGGACGCGGTCAGCGCTCCGACCACTCCCTGAAAGCGCCCCACGAGGGGCCTACCAGAGGAGCACGACCATGCGGAAGATCATCCACTACGTTCACGCCTCGCTGGACGGCTACATCGAGGGCCCGAACGGCGAGTTCGACTGGCCCACCATGGGACCGGAACTGTCGGCCTACTCCTTCAGCCATATGGAGCGGGTTGACACCTTCCTCTACGGCCGCCCGGTCTGGGAGATGATGGCCGGCTACTGGCCGAACGTCGAGTCCATCTCCGACCATCCCCACGATCTCAAGTTCGCCCCCGTCTGGCGACGTACTCCCAAGGTGGTGTTCTCCCGCACGCTGCGCGAGCCCGGCCACGGTGCGCGGGTCATCGACGGGGCGAACCTGGTCGAGCAGGTCACCGCGCTCAAGGCCGAGCCGGGCAAGGACCTGCTGCTGATGGGCGGCGCGTCCGTGGCCGCCGAGCTCACCGCTCACGGCCTGATCGATGAGTACGAGGTCGTCGTGCACCCGGTCGTTCTCGGTGGCGGCAAGGCGTTGTTCCCCGAATCCAAGCGGTTCGATCTGCAGCTTGTGGAGTCGCGGACCTTCGACGATGGGGTCGTTCTGCTGCACCACCGACCCGCCTCCCACTGACATCGGGCGGCCAGATAGCTCCCCGCTAACTGGCCGCCAGGGAAATCCCTGAAGGCGCTATCCCCGTGTCACGAACGGCGGATGCAGCAGCGCATGTGCCTGCGCGACATCCTCGACGTGTCCAACAGAGCAGCGGAACACCTGCTGAACGCCGGTGACAGAGAGGGCGCTCGGCTGCCACTGGCGATCTCCGCTGTCGCCCGCCAGGCCCGTTCCCTCTGCACCCCGGTCCGAACTGTGCATGGGCACGGCCGCCGCGTCCATGATCGAGGCTGTCGAGTCCTGATCACAACGAGCGGCCGACGCCGGTGACCACCGTCGCCTCACCGGAAGTCGCTGGCGTGGTCGACCGTCCATGTGTCGAAGCTGATCGCTGGGCGGCCCAGGATCTCCTGGACGGTGCGGGTCGCCGGTGAGTTCCCAGCGGCTGCGTCGTCGAGGAATTGCAGCACCGCCTCGGCTTCCTTCGCCGGCATGAACCGCGCGAACTGTCGCATCGCGGCATCGCGAGACAGTTCGCTCACCGGGATCTGCCTGCCGACGGCGCGGCCGATCGCAGCGGCCTGCTCACGCTGGGAGAGCTGAGCCGGACCGGTGAGCAGTCCGCTCACAGTGGTGGCGCCGGTCAGCGCTGCGAACGCGACGGCGGCGACGTCCCGCTCGTGGATCGGCGCGGTCAGCGCATCTGGCTGATACAGCGCGAGGCTCGCGGTGGCGCGGATCTGGTAGGCCCAGGCCAGAGCGTTAGTGGCGAGCACGAGGGGACGGATCGGCACCACCAGCACGTCCGGGGCGGCAGCGAATGCGGCCTCGACCTCGCGGTGCTTCTCAGCGATGGCGTTGCCCACTGAGGTGGGATGGATCACGCTTCCCGAAGACAACAGCACGATGCGCTCCATCCCAGCGGAGCGGGCAGTCTCGATGACACCGTCGACGCCGTCGTGGTTGGCATACAGGAACACCTGCCCGGCCCCCTCGAACGCCGGGGAAAGACTTGCCGGGTCGGTCAGGTCTGCCGCGAACACCTCGACGCCGTCCGGGAACTGACCAGACTCGGGACGCCGGGCGGACGCGCGGACCGGGACGCCCTCGGCCGCAAGCTGCTGGAGAACGAGCTTGCCGACGCTCCCGCGAGCTCCCATGACCAGGGTGGGCTTGTGATCGAGACTTGCCACGGCCGGCTCCAATGCGCGTAGTCACTACGCGCCATGGAGGCCAGATCGGCCGGCAGGGCGTTCCGACGCAGCACCCCGCTACCGGCAACCATAACTCCATGGCCCAAGGGGCGGAACGGCAGTCCAGCCGTGACAACCTCGCGCTCAGCGAACGCCACCCGACACCAAGGCGGCCGTTCAACTCTGGAGCACTACCCGCGAGGCTCCCTGAGGTCTTTTCATCGCTCATCATCAGAATCGGGTGCTAGGAACCTATTCAGCAGTGCTTTCCGAGCGTTCGCCGAGGTGAACGAGGACGGTGTCGGCGACCTGGGCGAGGACGTGGAGCTGTTCGGGCGACAGGAGGTCGATGAAGTGCCGCCGGACCGACTCAACATGGCCGGGGGCCGCGTCCTGGATGGCGCGCAGGCCCTCCTCGGTGAGCACGATCTCGGTGCCGCGGCCGTCGTCGGCGGTCTCTTCACGGATGACCAGCCCGCGTTCCTCCATGCGGGCGATATGGCGTGAGAGGCGGCTCTTGGACCACAACATCCGGTCGGCGAGCGCGGTGAGGCGCCAGCGGTGCGGCTCCGTCGAACTCAGGGCGGACAGCACGTCGTAGTCGGGCGTGGACAGCCCCGAGTCGCGCAGCAGGTCACGGGCGACCTCGGCGTCCAGGAGCAGGCGCATCCGGCGGTAGCCGATCCAGGCCCGCTGCTCGTCGTCGGTCAGCCAGCGCGGTTCCACGGGCTCACCCTAGACACTTGTTGACATGTAAACAAGTGTGCGTCTACGTTCTGGTTTACATGTAAACCAGATGGAGGCCTCGATGTTCGGAATCGATCTCACGTCGTCGGCCGATGGCGATCCGGCACGGGACGCGCGGGAGGCCGAACAGCTCGGCTTCGACTTCGTGTCGTCCTCCGACCACCCCTGCGGAACCGAACCCACCCACGAGACGTGGACGATGCTGACCTGGGTCGCCGCCGCGACCTCGCGGATCCAGATCGCCACCCGCGTGCTGGGAGTGCCGTACCGGCCACCCGCGATGGTCGCCAAGATGGCCGCCACGCTCGACCGGACGGCTGGCCGACGGCTGGATCCCCTCACTCGGGTTCGCGCCGCCGCAACAGGCGGTCGTCATGCGTGACCGAATCCTGCGCGCGGCGGACGCGGCCGGCCGCGAGCCCAGCGAGATCACCTGCGTCTACAACGTGCCGATCCCCGATCTCCGCGACGTGGACGCGGCCATCGAGCAGCTCCTCGGGTACATCCGGCTGGGCTTCACCTCACTGAACTTCATGCCGGACGGGCCGGACCCGCGCGCCCAGACCGAACGTCTCGGCCTCGACGTGCTACCCGAATTGCGAACTGAGATTAACCGCAGGTCAGAGGTGGCGCGTTGAATGCTCCGCGCTCACCACAGGGCCCCAGGAAGGTCCGAGGTGCCCCTGGCCGCGGTACTCAAGCATTTGGTCAGGATGTCTGGTGGACCAGGCGACGTGTCACCGCGGCCCACGAGATGTGAGCTTCGGAATGCACCGGCAAGCGCTCGTATTATTCCGCTGTCGTGGTCATCCCGAACGGGTGTTGTTAAGGCTGGTCATCGGGGACGAGTGTCCTTGGATCGGCGCCGTTGCTCCGCCCCATCGGCATGATGCCGCTCACCGCCGGGGCGCGGGCGTCGAACTCCCCGACGCCTATCTCCGGGTGTACGGCCCGCTCACAGTGGTGGTCCTGACCCTGGCGGGGTTGTCATCGGCCCTTCGGCGCCGTCATCCCCGCTGGCTGGGCCAGCAGACTCGAAACCGCCACAGCCCTCCGCGGCGAGTAGCTGGTCCGGCGCCGTCCGCCCTTGGCGCCGGGCCGGGCCCACGCCTGGTCACGCTGGTGGGTGAGGGGTCGGGCGGCGCACGGTCCCGATGACCTGAGACGAGGAGAAGAGTCCCGCGTAGCGGGAATCGAAACTGCTTCCCGGGTTGTCTCCCAGGAGCACCAGGTGGCTGTCGGGCACCGTTGTTCCGGCGACGGAGGTGACTTGGGGAGGGACAGGATCACCGGCTACGGCAGCGACCCTCTTCACCATCCACGCCGCCCCGTCGACCCGCGAGTGGGCGGTGCCCGCGCGGGTGGGGCGCTTGACCAGGACCACATCCCCGACGCCGACCTTCGCGTTCCGTCTGACCAGGATCCGGTCACCGTCGCGATAGGTCGGTTCCATGCTCCTGCCGCGGACGGTCACGGCGATATGATCACGCCTCAGCCGCAGTACGGCCATGGCGCCCGCGAGCGAGAGGCTCAGTGCCACAACGCTCGCGGTCCACGCCAGGCGTTCAGGGAAGAAGACGATCGCGGCTGCTCCGGCCGCGGCCGGGACGGCACCGGCGAGGGCCGGCCGTGCACATCTTCGCGCCTTGTCGGTACGGGGACGCACATGCTCCTCCGTGTCATCCGGAATGGGCCTGATAGCCCGACGCCTGCAAGGTGAACAATCTCGCGTACTCTCCCCCGTTCGCGATCAAGGACGAGTGCACGCCCTGCTCCACGACCTTGCCGCCGGACAGCACGACGATCACATCCGCGTCGCGGACCGTCCACAGCCGGTGTGAGATCAGCAGGCTGGTCCGTCCGGCGCGGTGACGAGTGAGGGACTCATGGATCTCGTACTCGGCCTCGGGGTCCAGGCCGGACGAGGGTTCGTCGAGGATCATCAGATCGGGTTGCTCCCGCATGAGTGCCCGCGCCAGTGCGAGTCTCTGCCACTGCCCGCCCGACAGCGTGACTCCGTTGCGACCGGTGAGATCTGCCTTGAGGTGGAAGATCCGCGTCAACGGCGTGTCATAGCCCCAGGGCAGCCGGCTGAGAGCCTCGTGGATGCCAGCGTGTTCAGCGGCCCGCTGAACCGCGGCGGCGTCATCTCGCCTGGCCACGTCGCCGAGGGCGATGTTGTCGGCGGCGGTCATGTCGTAGGTCATGTAGTCCTGGAACACTGCCCCGATGCGCCGCCTCAGCTCGCCCGGGTCGACCTCCCGGATGTCCACCCCGTCCCAGAGGATGGCGCCGCGCGTGGGGTCATAGAACCGGCACAGGAGCTTGACGATGGTGGACTTCCCCGCTCCGTTGAGTCCGACCAGGCCCAGCGCCTTGCCGCGGTCGATGTGCAGGTTCACTCCGCGCAGCACCCAGGGATGCTCCGCAGAGTAGCGAAACCAGACGTCGCGCAGTTCGATGCCGCTTCGGAGCGCAGGCACATCGCGCGGCCGCGTCGAGACCGGGAGCTCTGGGCCGCCGCGGGTCACCGCCACATAGTGCTGGAACATCAGCAGAGCATGGTGGGATCGTGCGACGTCGCTGGCCAGCGCCGCCAGAGCCGCCTGCACACCGGCTACCGCGGCGATGAACAGGGCGATGTCTCCAGGTGAGATCGTCCCGTTCTGGGCGGCCCGCACCGCCCAGAGCAGCCCGGCTCCGGCCAGCGAGGCCGCGAGGAATCCCAGCAGCGTCTGGACGGCGACGTCACGACGGTCGACGATCCGCTTCTCGGCGTTGGTGCCGCGGCGCTCGTCCAGCATGCGCTGCCGAAGAAAATCGCCGACGCCGAACAGCCGGACCTCCTTGGCCGCCTGGACGTCAGCGAGCAGGCCGCTGTAGAAGAACTCGCGCCTCTCCGCGGGGCTGACCTTCCACATCAACCGCGCACGCTGCCGCGACAGGGAGATCTCAGCGACCAGGATCGGTACGCCGCTGGCCAGCAGCAGGACCATGACTACCGGGCTGACCAACAGCAGGGATCCCAGGAAGCCCAGAATGATGATGAAGGCGCGCACCAGGCCCAGGGCGCCGTCGAGAAGCTGAGTCGGAGTTCCACTGACCTGCTGCGCCAGGCGCAGCCGGTCGAGGAATTGAGGATCTTCGAATCGCCCGAGCCCGACGAGGCTCCCGACGGCTCTGAAGAGCCGGTCCTGGGCGACCATCCCGACCTCGCGCTCGATCTCCGCTTTCATGTACTGCAGGAGGTGGGGCAGTACCGCAGAGACGACGCCGACGATCACCAGTCCGGAGCCGATCGCGATGAGATCGGCCAGCGGCGCGCCTCCGGTCAGCTCGTCGAGTACGCCTTTGGTCAGCCACGCGGCGAGGATGGGCAGTACGCCGGTGGACAATGTCATCAGCGTGTAGAGCGGAAGCCCGATGGGTTTGGCCTCGAACGCCTGCCCGCCGGCGACGGTGATGGCCGTCCTGCGACCCGTCACCGCACACCTGAGAGATCGAGCCTGACGTTGTTGTCCGCGATGACGACACGACCGTCGCCGGTGACGGCGACACGGACGAGCGTTGGGAAGGCGGTCACCTCGAACGCCTTGCTGAGCGCTCCGGTGTGCTCCTCCACGACCACTTGGGAGACCGGCGCCAGGTCGGCCACCATTTCCGCCGTCGATTCCGTGCTTCCGAGGGCAACGGCCAAGACCTGGTCCCGTCCGCTCGGCAGTTCCTTCGCGTATTGGATGAAGCCGGGGATCTTGTCCAGGCACGGCGGACAGTGCGGCGACAGGAACGCCACGACAGAGTCGTCGAGAAGTGACTCCCTGCTGATCGGATCACCGTCGACGGTGGTCGCCGCGAAGGTGCCGACCTCCTGGCCCACCGCGATCGCGGGCGGGCCTTCGAACACATCGGAGGTTCGCCGCACCGCTTCGGCGTTTCTGTTGACCCTTCTGATGACGCCGAGCATCAGGAGCAGGTTCAGGATGCCGACACTGATGGAGGTGATGCCCCAGTACATGTGTTCTCCTCGGTTCGTTGCCGATGTCAGGGAGGGCGGGGCCATGTCCCGCCCCGGGCGGACCCGGGTGCGAGACATGACCGTTATCGGGACCTCAGAAGCGAGGAGCTAGTTGGCGCAGGAATTGCAGCCCCTGTCGACCCAGTAGCCCGACCCGTCGTTGCACTTGTAGTACTGCATCAGCTTGTCGAACCAGGCCCCGCAAGGGGTGCAGTAGCTGGTGTACCACCAGCAGTTCGCCGCGTCCGCGGTCACGGATGGCGCGACCATCCGCGCCACTCTCTCGGTCATCGACTTCGCGATTCCATTCATGCCTTCTCTTCCCTTCCAGTTGTGAATCGTGATGTGTTCCTGTCCGATCACATGGATGCTTCGCTGGTCACCATCGAATGGCACCCTCCTTTCCTCATCGCTGCGGCGCGAAGAATTCGGCCATGTCGTCCAGCCGGACTATGAGCAGCACCGCCACGCCTGCCAGGGCGCAGGTCGAGAGCGCGGCCGCCGCGTCCACTCCGGCGATGGGGTGGATCAGCTCATGCATGAGCGCGGACGACGCAGCGGCGAGCAGGACGATGTTGCGCACGATGTGGCGCCTGCCCATCGGGCTGCCTTGACCGGCGCCGAGGCACCGGCAGGCCACCTGTATGCGCCGCTTCCCGGAGAAGACGATCAATACGGTGAAGGCGAGGAGCAGGACGCAAGCAGAAGCGGTTCCCGCAATGCGGAGCGTCACCGCGTACTCCCGGAAACGTGGACTCACCCCGGCGAGCAGGGAGGTCACCAGCAATGCGGGGATCGCGCCTTCCGCCACCACCACCAAGGCGGCGGTTCGAACGGCCCACCGCTGGGGGAGGATTCTCACCGCTTGCACGGACGCGACGAAATCCGCGAAGTATCGCCTGGTCCAGACCTTGGATGCGCTGGAGACGCAAAAGACGAGTGCGATGAGCACCTCACATCCCAGTGCGGCGTTCGTCAGCATGAGTCCTCTGTCGGGTCGTCGGCAGGTGATCGGTTCGACCACATCGACATGGTGCGTTCTGACCCATCGAGACGACAGGGACGTCAGTGCACGGTTAGGGGGCCATGCGTGCACGCCTGACCGCATGTTGCGCCTGGCATCGTCGAATGAGCGGCGTGCCAGGCGGGTCCTAGCGCCAGTGGTGACCGCCATCGCTGTCCTGGGAGAACGGGGATCTAGCGATGGACCGAGGCCGCGACTACAGGGGCTGGGACCGTCCTAGGCGAGGTCCGCCCGCACATGGTTGCAGTCGTCGATGCTCTGGCGCACACGGTAGTCGGCCGGCGTCGTGCCGAACTCCCTGCGGAACACCCTGCGGAAGTGGGACGGATCCGTGAGGCCGCAGCGGGCGGCGATCTGATGGACCGGCAATGCGGCAAGGGCTGGATCCGCCAGATCGCGCCGAGCCCGTTCCAGCCGCCGCCAGCGGATGTGCGCCGCGACCGTCAGACCGGTTCCGGAGAACACCTTGTGCAGATGGCGCAGCGAGATCCGGTGGGCGTCGGCGATCATCTGCGGTGACAGGTCCCGGTCGGCCAGGTGCGCGTCGATGAACGCCTCGATCCGGAGCCGCAGGGTGCGGTGGCCCGCCCCTGCCGCCAGACCGTCCTCGCCCAGGCGACTGGCCAGTACTGCCGCGAGCAGGTCCACCGTCACCGGCCCCAGCAAGGTGTCGTCGGCCGGCGTGGTGTCCTCGGCGGCGGAGAAGAGGCTCAGCATGTGCCGCACGAGCAGACCGCCCATACCGGTTCCGTCGAAGGCGACCCCGGTCAGCGCGTCCACCTTCTTCTCCGGTAGCGGCAGCAACGCACGCGGCACCTGCATTCCCATGTAGGTCACCGCATCAGAGGCGGTCAGCAGCCGGTCCCGGCACGGGACACTGGAGTTCTCCAGGAAGAATCCGCCCGCACGATGCGACCCCTCCACCTCGTCGTGGACGAACCGGCACGCGCCGTCCACGACCACGTTCAACCGGTAGATGCCGGGATCGGACCGTTTCACCTGCCTGCTCGTGCGGGCCGTTCCGCACACCGGCGAGGTGATCACCGAGACCATCACCGTTCCCAGGTCCACCGCCCGACGGACCGTGAAGAAGTCGTCCGTGCTTTCGCTGGCGACTCGGCAGGCCATCGGCGCCTGCGCGTTCTTCTCCTGCCATTGGGCGAAACGGTGCTCGGGCGCGACGTCATGGTTGTCGTATCGCAGGACCGCCACTGGACGTACCTCCACAGGATGGGACCCAACACACCCAAAAGACCATGGGGCTTCCAGTACCGTCAATGAGGTCCTCAAACGTATTTACGGGTGCTGTCAAACTAGACCTAATGGGCCATCGTAATTGCGAGTAGTTCTTGCTGAGGGAGTGATTTCCTGTCAGCGCGGTGAGCTGCTCTTGGCGGCGCTTGTGGTGGACGCGGTGGTGTTCGCGTGCGCGGTAGAAGCGCCAGTATTCAGGGAAGCTGTCGTTGGCGACCACGGTGCGCAGTTTCGACGCGCGAAGCGGGTGAACAGGTCGGCGATCTCGATCCGGTCGGTAATCAGGGTACTCATGGGCACCACTTTCGTTGGTTCAGCCAATATTGGCGTCGCCAACTATATCCGTTGGTGGTGCCAACAATGAAGTCACTGGGCCGCGTGAAAGTGATTTGAGGGGCACGCGAAGTAGAAGTGACGACCATCCCCCGGAGGTGCCCATGCCAGATCCAGCGGAAGGGGCGGCAGCGTGACCGCCCCATCCGACACGGCCCCGACGGACGCGGAGCTGCTCGCCGCGTCCGTCCGCGACGGCGACCGTTTCACCGCCGTCTACGACCGGCATTACGCCGACGTCCACCGCTACGTCGCCGGACGCCTCGGCCCGCAGACGGCCGACGACGTCGTGGCCGAGACCTTCCTTGCCGCGTTCCGCGGCCGCGCCGCGTTCGACCCGTCCCGCGGGTCGGTCCGGCCCTGGCTGTTCGGCATCGCGACCAACCTCATCGCCCAGCACCGTCGCGCCGAGACCCGCCGCTACCAGGCGCTCGCACAGGTCGGCGTGGACCGCGACCCCGACGGCCACGACGACCGGGTCGCGGCCTCGGTGTCCGCCGAACGGCTCCAGCCGTCGCTGGCCCGCGCGCTCGCCGCGCTGTCCCGCAAGGACCGCGACGTCGTGCTGCTCAAGGCCCTCGCCCAGCTCACCCACGAGGAGATCGCCGACGTCCTCGGCATCCCGTACGGCACCGTCGGCTCCCGCCTCAACCGGGCGCGCAAGAAACTGCGCGCCGCGCTGCACACCGAAGGACTGTGACCATGGACGAATTCCAGACGATCGCCACGATGCTGGACGAGCCGCCCACGCCGGAGTCCGAGGCGGCGGTCCGCCATCGCCTCCTCAACGGGATGCGCGAGCCGGAGCGGCCGGCGCGCCGCGCCTGGCGCCGTCCCGCCCGGTGGAGCGGCTTCGGCCTGGCCGCCACCGCCGCCGTCGTCACGGGAGCGGTCGTCCTGTCGTCCGGAACCACGCCGCGCGCGCCTGATCCCGGCCGCCGAACCACCGCGCGGCCGATGTCGGCGCAGACCGTGCTGCTCACCGCTGCCGGGCACGCCGAGACCGCACCTGCCACCGGCAAGTACTGGCATGTCCTGAGGGTGCAGTCGCGCGCCATCCACAACTCGCGGAAGGGGTACTGGATGCTCGGGCGACAACTGATCGGGCAGTGGAGCCGCCCGGACGGCCGGTCCTGGACGGGATACCGGGGACTTGGCGCCGTGCCCATGTCCGCCAGGGACGCGCCCGCCTTCCAGCGGGACGGCTCGCCCGACCCGGCCCCGGTCTCCCCCGCGCTCGTCAAGGACGCCGGCACGAAGACCTTCCTGGTCTGCGACAGGGCCATGACGTTCAAGCAGGTCCAGGCGCTGCCGACCGACCCCGGCAAGCTGCGGGGCGCTCTGAGGCGGGCGATCCCGCGCGATCACCCCACCGCCGGCCGGACCGCGGACGAGGTCGTGAAGAACTGCGTGACCGATCTGCTCAGCTTCGTCCCCGCACCGCCGAAGGTGCGCGCCGCCGCCTACCGGATGCTCGCCGCCATGCCCGGGGTCACCGCCATGGGCGAGGTCACCGATGAGCGCGGACGCAGGGGATTCGGGCTGCAGGTGCGGGTCCTGCGCGGCGTCGCCGACACCATGATCATCGACCCGGAGTCCTCGCTCGTGCTGAGCACGTCGCGCACCGTTCCCGACGTCCCCGGCAAGGTCAGCAAGATGCTGTACCTGCGGGCCGGCTGGACCGACGACGCCCCGAAGGTCCCTGCTCTCCCCTGAAGAGTTTGTGGCGGGGTCGCCCTTATCGGCGCTACCACGCCGCCTGGGCTTGGCCTGGTGGGTGAAGGCCGACGCTGTCGAGGTAGCTCTCTAGGGTGCCGAGGTCGGTGGTGTCGACGACGGCCGCGACGTAACCGTCGGGGCGGACGAGCACCCATTGCTCGGACGACAGGCCGTAGATGCTCTGGACATTGCCCGTGTCGACGATGTCGCCTCGGGCGCCGATGGTGTGGACGTGCAGACCTGCGCGCGGTGCCGGGGCGGAAGACTTCACGTCGTGGCCGAGCAGGGTCCAGTGGGGTCCTTGGAAGAGGCTGAAGAGGCGCGTCGGAAGCCCGCCCGCCCCGGTCACGGGCGCGTCCGGCGCGCGGTCGCCGGGCAGCACGCCGTGGTCGCGTCCTGGATCGGTCATGCTCAGAGGCGACTCCAGATAGCCGAGATCGAGCTGGCTTACCTCGCGGCCGCGGCGGTGGTCGCGATTCTCGGCCGCTTCGAGCAGCCGCGTCGAGAGGCCGAGGACCGCCTCGGCGATCGGCCGGCGTTCCTGCTCGTACGAGGCCAGCAACGATTCCGGAGCGCCGTCCAGGACGGCGGCGAGTTTCCAGCCGAGGTTGTAGGCGTCCTGGATGCCGGTGTTCAGGCCCTGCCCGCCGGTCGGCGGATGGACGTGCGCGGCGTCCCCGGCCAGGAGCACGCGTCCACGCTGGTAGGCGTCGGCCAGCCGCGCGTTCATCTCGAAGGCGGACGCCCAGGACACCTCCCTGATCACGACGTCGGACCGGCCGGTGCGCTCGCGGAACAGCGCGGTGAGTCCCTCGGCCGACAGGTCGACGTCGACGTCGAACGGGATCGGGCATTGGTACTGGAACATGTCGGTGCCATAGAGCGGGCACATCGACATCTGCTGCGCGGTGCCCTCTCCCCAGCGGTGCCACGCGTCCGGTGAGACGCCGTAGACCAGCACATCGGCCACGATCGCCCGCACGCCGAGCGTCTTGCCGGGAAACCCGACGCCGAGGGCCTTGCGGACGAAGCTCCGGCCTCCGTCGGTCCCGATCAGATACCGGGCGCGTATGGCTCGTTCGCCGTCCGGGGTGGCGATCCGCGCGGAGACGCCGTCGGCGTCCTGATCGAAGCCGACGAGTTCGTGGCCGTAGCGGGGGGCGTGGCCGAGCTCGGCGAGCCGTTCGCGGAGCCGGCGTTCGGTGAGGAACTGCGGGACGAGCAGCGGGATCTGGTACGGCTCGGCCGGCGTCGGCTCCGGCATCACGATGACGGCCTCGTCGACCGGACCGTCGTCGGTGTAGACGCGCTGCACGGGGTACTCGCCCCCGGACGCGACGATCCGGTCGATGACCCCGAGGTCCTCGAACACCTCCTGGCTTCGGGGCTGGATGCCCTTGCCGCGGGAGCCGGCGAACGGCTGCGACGCCTTCTCGATCAGCAGGAACCGCACCCCTCGGCGGGCGAGGTCGATCGCGAGCGTCAAGCCGGCGGCGCCGGCGCCACAGATGATCACGTCCGGATTCGCAGCGTGTGCCATGGGCCAGCTCTCCTTCGGTCGCGCCAATTGTGTGTGTTTCGCACACAATATGGTTGCGAGAGAGCAGCGTCAAGGGGCGCTGAGCATGCGTAATACCAGTACAACCCCTATAAGATCGTCAGGGTCCGATCGATGAATTCCGTGCGTGACACACGTTCATTCCCCTGAAAGTGCTGGTCGCGCCGGGCGACCTGCCGCGGGCGGGCCGTCCCGGCGCCGGTACGCTCACGTGGACACGTTCACCAGGCATCGCCAGAAAGGCGGCGGCGGCGAGTATGACCACCAGACGCCGGCAGGTCGCCCTGCGTCATGTGCACGAATCGATGGTCGATCTGGTCGCGGTCATCAACGCGCCGCAGCTGGACGAGATCATCCTCCGGGAGGCGGGCGTCACGCTCGATCGCCCGCTGTTCCCGTTGCTCGTGGGGATCCAGCGGTTCGGGCCGATCGGCGTTGTCGAACTCGCGGAGCGGGCCGGACGAGACCACACCACCGTGAGCCGGCAGGTGGCCAAGCTCGCCGGGCTCGGCCTGGTCGACCGGCGTCCGAGCCCGGTGGACCGGCGGGTCAGGGAAGCGGTGATCAGCACCGCCGGCCGTCAGGTCACGGACGCGATCGACGCGGCGCGGCACCGGCTCAACAGTCCCGTTTTCGCCGACTGGAGCGACCGGGACCTCTTCGCCCTTGAACGGTTGTTCCGCCGGTATGTCGACGACCTGGTCGCCTTGGCCGAGACCTCAAGGGAGCAAGGCGGGACGACCTGACGGACGTCCCGCCTCCGGCACCGCGAAGCCGACTGCGGATCGTCTCGTCGCTCACTCGGTGGCGGGGGGCTCGGAGTTCTGTGCCGTCGGGCCGGCGCGGAGGCGGCCTGTTCGGAGGTGGCCCGTCCCGGGCGGCCGTCCGGGGAACGCGGTCGTTACCAGGGCGCGGGCTGGGGGATGTCGGGGCCGCCGGTGTGCGCGTTCGGGATGTGGTTCTTGGCTCGGCAGGCAGCGATCGGATGCAGTCCTGTGAGCAGGCGTTGACCAGCAGCGGCAAGACGTCGGTCGCCACGCCCAGGGAGATCCAGGCCTGATGGAGTGCGCCTTGGCCGATGGGCCCGTCGCAGACGCTGCAGGAGTGGACGGCGGTCGCCCCCCAGACGGCCGGGTCCAGATCGGACAAGTCGGCCGGAACCTCGGGGGCGTGGAGCTTGGGGAAGGGCGACCGGTACTTGTAGTTGCCGTAGATCGCCCGCGTGCTGACCGTGCTGTCGCGCAGGTGCCGGCACCTGACCAGTTCGTAGGGGAACCAGTGCAGCCGGTACGAGGTGTACGGGGTGAACTGCTCAAGGGCGGTCATCGCGCCGATCTCCGGCGGGATGCACACGAGGTTGCTGCCGTACAGATGCAGCCGCTTGACCGCGGTCAGCTCGGCGATCGTGGGCGGCAGGGTGATGATCTGCCTGCGTTCCGCCGCGCTCATCTCGGCCAGCGGCCGGAACTCTTCCCTGCCGTCGGACGCGGCTTCTTCGATCAGGTCGAGGAGGCGACGCCAGCCGGGGGCCGAGGTGTCCTGCTGTTCGGGGTGGAAGCGGGTGGGTTGCACCGGCCCACTGCGGAGGCACGTGCAGCTGTCGCTCGCGACGGTGCCGGCTTCGGGAAACCGGTTGGTGAAGACCTGCGGCTCTTGATCGGCTGCCATGGCGGCAACCTACGGGACCGCCGGCCGCGGTGGGGCGTGTTCCCCAGCCGTGATCGACATGTGTCGAGCCGCGAGCGCGGGTTTGCCTTGCCGGTGAGGACGTCCGGCGGGCACGGGACGGCCCTGGTCGGCAGGTAGACGACCGAACGCCGCGACCGCGCCGCCAGCAGCCACAGCGCACCCACCAAGCGCCCCTCCAGACGGTCCACGGTGAAGTCGAACCAACCGTCTTCCTGACGCAACGAGGTGTTCTTCAACGAACGGGCGGGCGTGATCACGCGGTACTCGCGTCCGCCCAGCCGCACCCGCTGAACGGCGATCCTCACCCGCCGGTCACCCGGCCACATCCCGTCTGCCGCCATCCGGCAACCCTAAAGATGACCTTGATACGCGGCCAGCCATTTAACCGCCACCTGATGTCTGCTCAACCCTTCGAACGAAGTGACACGTCGAGGACGTCGCCTCGTCCACTGTGCTCTTCACCGAGATGCACATGACGTCTCTGTCGACCGCGTCCTTGACCGTGGGCGGATGGTCTGGACGGCCTTGCGGGCGGTCGGCGGGGTTGCTCTCGCGCCCGGGCGGCTCGACGCCCGGCACCACGGATGCTGGTGATCGAACTTGAGGTGGTGGAGGGCAGTCGCCGTCGCCGTCGCCGGCGGACGGGGGGCCGGAAAGTTCTTGGAAGAAAATCCGGGAGGCGGTGTCGGGTCGGGGTGGTCTTGTTCGTGGCAGGGGTGAGGCCGGCCACGACGGGCGGCGCCAAGACGGAGGAACCGCGATCATGAAGCTGACGACCGTGACTCAGGTCAGCATCGACGGAGTGACGCAGGGAAACGGCGGCGCGTCGGACGAGGATCGCGGGAACGGATTCGAGCGCGGCGGATGGGCCCTGGGAATCGTCGACCACGCTCACCGATCCGGCGTGGTCGAATACGACCGTGCTGTCCGGAGATGTCGCTGCCGCCGTCCGGGAACTGAAGGCCAAGCCGGGGGGTGAGCTCCAGGTGCACGGCAGTGGCATCCTGACCCGGTGGCTGCTGAAGAACGATCTGGTGGACGAGATGATGCTGCTGACCGTCCCGGTGGTCGTCGGCCAGGGCGCGCGGCTGTTCCCCGACGCGGGCCCGGATCTCGCGCTCGACCTGGCCGAGTCGCGCGTCGACTCCAAGGGCGTCACGATTCAAGTCTTCCGGCCGGCCGGGCGCCCGCGGTACCGGCGGGCGGCCTGAAGTCCCGACCACAGGAGATGATCTTCAAATGCGGTATCTGGTTTCCGTGATCGATGACAAGAACGATCCCGGCAGAACCGACAGGCAGCCCGCCATCAGCGCGTTCAACGAACGGCTGATCGCCGAGGGCCACTGGGTCTTCGCGGGCGGGCTCGCGGACACCGACACGGCCACGGTCGTCGACAACCGGGGCGAGCAGGCGGTCTTCAGCGACGGGCCCTTCGTGGAGTCGAAGGAGTACCTCGCCGGCGTCTGGGTGTGGGAGGCCCCCGATCTGGACGTCGCGCTCAAGCTCGCCGCCGAGGCTTCGAAGGTCTGCGACCGGAAGATCGAGGTGCGTCCGTTCCAGTGAGCGACGTCGACGAGGCGATCACCCGGGCCCACCACGAGGAGTGGGCCCGGGTCGTCGCCGCCCTGACCAGGCGTTTCGGTGACCTCGACATCGCCGAGGAGGCGGCCGCCGAGGCGTTCGCGACCGCCGTCCAGCGGTGGCCGGCCGACGGCGTGCCGCCCAACCCCGGCGCCTGGCTGACCACCACCGCCAACCGCAAGGCCATCGACCGGATCCGCCGCGAGAGCAAGCGCGACGACAAGCACAAGGAGGCTCAGAGGGTGTACGACGACGACCCGCCCGAGCCTGCCGGCGCCATTGACGACGACCGGCTCCGGCTGATCTTCACCTGCTGCCACCCGGCGCTGGCGATGGAGACCCGCGTGGCGCTGACGCTGCGCATGGTCGGCGGCCTGACCGTGCCCGAGATCGCCCGCGCCTACCTGGCGCAGGAGACCGCCATGGAACGGCGGATCACCCGCGCGAAGGCCAAGATCAAGGCGGCTCGCATCCCGTACCGGGTGCCGTCCGCCGAAGACCTCCCGGCTCGCGTCACCGGCGTCCTCGCCGTCCTGTACCTGGTGTTCAACGAGGGCTACCTGGCCACCAGCCCCGACACCGACCCCCTCCGCCACGACCTGACCGCCGAGGCGATCCGGCTCACCCGCCTGATCCGCGCCCTGCTGCCGGACGACGGCGAGGTGGCCGGGCTGCTGGCGCTGATGCTCCTCACCGAGGCCCGCCGCACCGCCCGCGTCTCGTCCGGCGGCGAACTGGTCGCCCTGGACGAGCAGGACCGCGGCGCCTGGGACGCGGCGCTGATCGCCGAGGGGCACCGGCTGGTGCGCGAGCGCCTCGCCGCGGGGGTCGCTCCGGGCCGCTACCAGATCATGGCGGCGATCAACGCCGTGCACACCTCCGCCCGCGACATCCGCGACACCGACTGGTCGCAGATCCTCGCCCTCTACGACCAGCTCGTCCGCCTCGACCCGTCGCCGATCATCGCCCTCAACCGGGCCATCGCGGTCGCCGAACTCGACGGCCCGGACGTGGCCCTGGCAGCCGTCGACCGTCTTGAAGACAAGCTGGCCGACTATCACGCCTACCACGCCACCCGCGCCGACCTGCTACGCAGGCTGGGCCGGAGCCAGCAGTCGCGCGCGGCCTACGACAAGGCCATCGAACTGGCAGGCAACACCGCCGAAACCGCCTACCTAACCCGCCGCCGAGACCAACTCCAGTAGCACCCGCCGCACTCCCGATCGCCCCTGCGCCGCGCGCAGCGCCCGCCGGGGGCGCCGTGCCGACACGTCCCACAACCCGTCGCGCCGCAACAGCCGACTCCGAGCCACCGACTCCGCGGTTGCCGGCCCCGAGACAGCCGACTACCTGTGCGAAGCGCGCCGCCTGCTCATCGCCAGCGAGTACGACAAGGCGATCGGCGTGGCCCGCGAGGCCCTGAGCGGATCAAGGCCATGGCCCAGTGGCCGGACATCACTGGGAACGACGACCTGCAGCAACACAGCCAGCAACAGCGCGCTGGAGGGCGATCTTCAAGGCCTCGGGCGCCGGGCACGCTGACGAGGCGACCGAGGACTTCGTCTACAGCCGGGCTGAAGCTGAGGTCCTCATCGGGATCGCTGGTGTGTCCAGTTGGTTCTGAGGCAGAGTCGGGCCTTTGACCACGCTGCCTCAGCTAAGTGGGCTTGTTTACGCATTTCACAGGCTCGCCGGTGCCGGCCAGAACGTCGCCTAGGCGTTGCCTGGTCGTCGCCGTTCGTCGGTCAGCCGATGGCAGGGGCGGCGCTGACGGCCGGGGTTGGCGGCGGGAGGGGGTGCGCCGACGGTTCAGGCGTGTGAGAACTCCAGGCGGACGGGGTCTTTGGCTGCCAGGACGATGACGGTGCCGGTTTTGCGCGTCCAGGTGTCGGAGATGAGGAAGTAGCGTCCGCCGGTGTGGTCGAGCAGGCGAAGGCCGGTGTACTTGAAGCGATAGGTGCTCTTGTCGTCGGGCAGGGGCAACTCGGCGACCCCAGGTGCGCTGAGGTGCAGCCGCTGTGGGCTATAGACCGTCACCTTGGTGAGGGCGCGAGGGTTGACCTTGTCGGCGAGGTTGTTGCCGAGCACGGTCGCATAGTGCGAGGTCCCCCAGAACAGAGCGAACGCGGCACTGAGCGCCACGAACCCGCGAAGCAGCGTCTCGCGGACGGGCGGTGTGCCCGCGATGTGCGCTCGGTAGTAGGCCAGCAGGATGCCCGCGCCGATGCTGAACGGGAAGGCGATGTAGGCGAACGCTTTCAGCGCCGGGACGAACCCCAGCACGTAGATGACCGCTGGCAGCAAGAGCCATGCCAGCGAGAGCAGGCGCAAGATGACAGCCGTGAGACGCCCGGGAGTCTCCATCCGGCGGGTCAGCCACCGGTCGAGGGCGATCCACACGAAGCCGCCGAGCGCGATGATCAGCAGGAGTACCAGGACCTGCCCGACGCTGCGGAGCACGTAGTCCCTGGTCGACATCCCCAGGATGCTTTCGTTGATGCCCAGGCGCTTGGCCATCACGTCGCTGCGCTGCCAGCCGAAGTAGACCAGCATGGCCGTGATGACGGTGGCATTGGCCAAGATGGCGGTGACCCACCGCAACAATCCCGAATGTGGCGACTCACCCGCAGGTTCGTCGGGCGTCGTCATCCGGTGGCCTCGACGGAGGGTCCCTCGGACGGCGGCTCGGTGGGCGGGGGCGGCTCGGTGGGCGGCTGTGAGGGCGGGGGCTCGGGCGTGGAGGTCTCTCCCCCTGGTGACGAACCACCGGGACTGGGATCGGTCGGGCAATCTCCGAACGCCGAGACCGGCTGCCGTTTGATAAGGCTCGCCGCGGCCCGATACAGGAAGCACATGAACTGGGGCTCGGTGGGTTTGCTCAGCCCCGCGAACGCGCTCTTGGCATCGGCGCCCCTGCGCTCGCACAGCGCGATCCCCACCCGCAGCAGCAGCATCGCCTCCGGACTGGGTGGCGCCACCGAGTTCGGAGCCTTGGCGAGTTGCGCACGTGCCCCGGCACAGTTCCCCGTTTGCAGGGCCTCATAGACCAGGCCTGACGAGGCGTTCACACCGGTATTGCCCACGGGCAGTTCCAAGGGCCCGTAATCGGTGTCTTCTCCACCGTCGCCGGCGCCTGGGTTGTTGCCGCCGCTGTTCTGGGGCGTGTTCGCGCCCGGTTCGTCCGGATCACCGCCGCTGATCGCGCCGCTGCCGCAACCGCAGGCCATCGCCAGAATGAGTGCTGCCGCCAGAGTCCGTCCCCGGGTAAGGCCCATCGTTCCCCTCGGGTTCCGCCGTCAAGTCAATGATCCCTTTCGGAACAGCGCAGCGGTATCGAATTTCGCCGCCGCGCACGGCCGGTTACGGACAGAGCAAGCCCGGCAACAGCCTGTCGAGCCAATGCCTCAAAGAATTGCGGCAGGGAACCCCGCCGCCTACATGCAGCTGCCGCCTGGTTTCTTGCAACTGGCGCCCGGTCCGGCCCAAGGGACACCAGGGCATCGCCGAGCCGTGCGCGGCGGGTGTCGTTGGTGGGCGTTGTTGTGGTCGGGTGCCAGCCTCTACCGGAGGTTTCCCAGCCACGGCCTTCTCCTTCCGCGAGGATCTTTCGCTGCGGACTTTGTAGCGACCGAGGAGTCACAGCACGGTGCCAAAAGTTGTGACCCGGCTGTGACACGGGCCGGCGTCTGAATGGACCGTGCCCGCGGGTGGCGCGAGCGAAGGATGGTCGGGCGCGGGGCGGGCGGTCACGCCTGCTGCGGCCTGCGGAGTGGCTCGCTGTCGAGGTTGGTCGCCGGTGATGCGATGCGGCGTGGCCAGGTCCAGGCGGAGCGCAGGATGAAGGCCAGGAGCAGCACCTCGAGTCCGATGGAGAGGCCGTAGAAGTAGGAGTAGGTCCAAGTCTCCCCTGCCGCGTTGAACATCGAGACGGGGATGTAGAGCGTTGCGACGACGAGGTTGATGGTTCGGTTGACATGGGCGGGCAGTGTCGCGGAGAGCAGGATCATGAGGATCGGGATGGCCATGAGCGTGAGCGCGATGGCGACGAAGGTCGGGCCGGTGTCGAACTCGTGGACGGTGCCGGCCAGGAGGTCGTCGAGGAAGCCGGGCTTGTACAGGGCGAGGTAGTCGACGTAGATGTAGAGGAACATGAAGCTGGTCCATGCCGCTGCGAGCTTGGCCTGCACGGGCATGCGCAGATCTTCCAGCGTGCTCTGCGACGGCGGATTCTCTGGTGCGGTGCGGGATCGAGGCGTTCTCATCACAAGGCTCCCTGGCTTGATCGGGTGGGTGCCTCCACCTTCACGGATGCCGGCGGCGGGCACATCGGCCGCGGAGCCTGGTACGACCTGGCCGTTGGCACAGCCGGGCTCTTGTACTTTCGGCGGATACACCGAGCACGCGGGCTGCCTAGGCTGATCAGATGGCCACCAACGCACTCCGCTCGCTGTGGGCCGAACCTCGACCCACGAATGCCCCGGGCCTGGGGCCGCGAGACTGGGCCTTGGTCTCAGTACTGATCTGCTGGTCGGTGGTGGAAGCGGTGCTTCGCCAGAACCTGGCGCCACGCCCGCTGCTGCTACTCGAGGTGCTCGCGGTCCTCGGCCCCCTGCTGTGGCGCCGCACGCACCCGCTCGTCGCGGTTGCGGTCTCCTTCGGCACGTTGACGATCGTCGACATCGTCAGAATCCTCACCGGGTCGCAAGGCGCCCTGCTGAACAGCAGCATCGCGGTGCTGATCCTGGCCTACGCCTTGTTCCGGTGGGGCTCCGGTCGGGAAGCCGCAAGCGGCCTCGGCGTCATCCTGCTCTGGCCGGCCGTCATCACCACCCTCGGCGCCGACTCCGCCAGCCTGGCGGAGGTGGTCGCGGGATACGCGTTCTTCCTGTTCGCCGCCGCGCTCGGCACCGCGATCCGCTATCGCACGAAGATCCGCATCCGCGACATCGACCACGCCAAGGCCCGCGAACGCGAACAGCTCGCTCGTGACCTCCACGACACCGTCGCCCACCACGTCTCGGGCATCGCCATCCAGGCCCAGGCAGGACGGGCCATCGCGGACTCCCACCCCGAGCGTGCCATCGAGGCCCTGGCCATCATCGAGGACGCGGCGACCCGCACCCTCACCGAGCTGCGCGCCATCGTCGGCGTGCTCCGCGCCACACAGGACACCGAGTTCGCGCCGCAGCCCGGCGTGGCCGAGGTCGAGCAGCTCGCCACCGATGGCCGGACGCGTCCCTGCGTCAAGGTGACGCTGTTCGGCGAGTTCGACGACCTCAGCCCGGCGGTCGGGGCCGCGATCTACCGCCTGGCCCAGGAGTGCATCACCAACGCTCGACGGCACGCCCGGCACGCGACCCAGGTCACCGTCGCCGTCACAGGCGACGCCGACCAGGTACGGCTGACCATCGAGGACGACGGCTCCGCCGCCGGCGGCCGCGCCCCAGCAGGCTACGGCCTGGTGGGCATGCGGGAACGCGCCTCACTGCTCGGCGGCACCTTCCACGCAGGCCCCGCCGCCGAGCGGGGCTGGCGGGTAGAGGCGGTCCTGCCCCGAACCGGGACGCCACGATGAGCATCAGGGTCCTCATCGCCGATGACCAGCCCATCGTGCGCACCGGGCTGACCATGCTGCTCGACGCCCAACCCGACATCGAAGTGGTCGGCGCGGCCGCCGACGGGCGCGAGGCGGTCCGCCTGGCGCTCCAGCTGCGCCCCGACGTCGGCCTGTTCGACATCCGAATGCCGCTGATGGACGGCATCGAAGCCACCCGACACCTCGCCGGCCCCGACGTCACCGACCCCCTGCCGATCGTGGTCATCACCACCTTCGACCTCGACGAGTATGTCCACGGGGCGCTCAAGGCCGGCGCCCGCGGGTTCCTGCTCAAGGACGCCGGACCCGCCCTGCTGACCCAGGCCATCCACGCCGCCGCCGACGGAGACGCACTGATCGCACCCAGCGTGACCGTCCGGCTGCTCGCAGCGTTCGCCCACGCACGGACCCCACCACCGAGCCAGCCGATAGAACCGCTCACCGCCCGCGAGGAGGAAGTCCTGGTGCCTGTAGCCCAAGGCCGCACCAACAATGAGATCGCCAGCGAGCTCCATATCACCCCAAGCACCGTCAAAGCCCACCTCGCCAGCCTCATGCGAAAGCTCGGCGCCCGAAACCGCGTCGAGGTCGCCATGTGGGCCCACGAGACCGGCCGCATCTGACGCCGCAAAGTCTCCCGCCGCCGTTTGCCGCAACCCCCACAGCGTCACAAAGCGGCTCGCGCGCCATTGCCTCTTGGGGCGGGCGCTGGGGTGGCGCCCGCCCCTTTGTTTGGTGTTAGAACCCTGCGGTTATGCGGGTGAACTCCCATTCGCCTTGGGGTTGTCCCCCGCCGTTGACGCGGTCGCGGTTGACCGACCAGAAGGCGAGCCTGGTGAGGCCCTTCGACTTGGCCCAGTCGCGGATGCGTGTCCAGGTCGCGGGTGAGGTGACCTCGCCCTGGTCGGAGTTGCCGTTCATGCCCGAGATGCCCATGTGCGCGTATGCCTGGGCGTCACTCCATCCGAACGCGTTCTTCAGGGCGTTCTTCAGTCCCTCGGAGGCGTTGACGTTGTCCTGGTACATGTCGGTGCCGCCGAAGTCGAACGGCATGATCGTGTAGTTGTCGATCGGCACGTTCAGGGCCTTGGACTGGTTGATCAGCCGGATGCCGGTCGAGTTGGGGCCCGTCTTGGTGGTGGGCATCGTGACGACGACCTTGACGGACGGGTTGCGCTGCTTGACGATCTTGAGGCCGTTCAGGATGCGGTCCTGCACCGTGGCGTTCTCGAACTCGTCGGTGTTCTCGATGTCGAAGTCCACGACGGCCGGCCCGACCGCGTCGATCACCTTCTGCACCGCGTCGGCGTAGGCCGTGGGGCTCGAGCAGGCGGGGCCGAGCTTGTTGCCGCTCCAGCCGCCGAACGAGATCTGCACGTTGCCGCCCTTGGACTTGATCGTCGAGATCGCCTGGGCGTCGGCGCCGCCGGTGAGCGGGCGCTGGCCGTCCCAGGCCGGGTTGCAGCCGCCGGACGACAGGATGAACGCCATCGTGAACGACTTGACCCCGGTCGCGTCCATCACGGTGCCCGGGTTGGGCGGGTTGCCCCAGCCCATGTAGAGGTAGGGCGCGCCGGCCATCTTGCCTGGCTGCGGGCCGGTGCATCCGGTCGTTGTGGCGGTGACGTTGCTGGCCGTCGATTCGCCCGTACCGTTGAACGCCTTTACGCTGTAAGTGTGAGTCTGGCAGGTACCGAGCCCGCTGATCGTCGCGGTTGTGCCGGTGACCTGCGCCTTCTGCGATGAGCCCTCATAGACGCGGTAGCCGCTCACGGTCCCGGACGAGGCGTCCCAGCGCAGCGTGATGCTCGTGTCGGTGGTGGTGGCCGTCACCGTCCCGGGCTGGCCGGGCGCGCCGGGAGTTCCGCCGCCGGTGCACGACTGGCCGTTCAGGGTGCAGTCGGACGGAACGGCGGTGCCGGGCGAGCCGATGAAGCCGAAGCTCGCGCTGGCCCCGGGGGCGATGGTCGCGTTCCAGCCGACGTTGGTGAACGTGAAGCGCTGCCCGTTGCGGGACATGGAGGCGTCCCACGCGGAGCTGACCGTTCCGCCGGCCGGCAACTGGAACGACACCGACCAGCCGTTGATCGCGGTGCCGGTGCCATTGGTGATCGTGTACTTGCCTTCGTAGCCGGACCCCCAGTCGGAGGTCTTGACGAACGTCGCCGTCGCCGCGGCCGCCTGGGCGGCGGGCATCGCGGGCGCGCCGAGGCCGAAGAGGGTGAGAACGAGGACGATGAGCACGCGTTTCATGCGCGACTCCATTCGAAGCGCACTCCGGGCGGTCCCGTAGGCGCTCAGCTGGGCGATCGGCCGTTGGGAGGCAGGCCGGTCACCGTTCCGGCAGGACGCAGGCCGGGCGGCCAGGGCGGTCGGACCTGGCACGGCGGCCTGGGGCCGGCTGGCCGTGGCGGCTGGGATCGCCAGCGTTGACACGGCACGGCGGGCGGGGGGCTGCGGACTCCGCGACCCGTGTGCGCGGAGCCCTTAGTCGATGCAACGTTTAGTAAAGTTTCCTAACATTAGCCGGACCATAGGACCCCCTGCCGTGCCGCGCAAGACCCAATCGCAGGGCGGCCACCGCCGGCGTACCTGACCTGGCGGCGGCCGACGACCGCGATGCGGCTGCTCCGCGGATCCGACGCGCCGCTGAGCGTCGTGGCTGAGCAGGTCGGATACGGGTCGGAGTTCTCCTTCGCGAACGCGTTCAAACGCGAGTTCGGCGTCTCCCCTGGACGTCACCGGCGCGGCGACCGCCGGGCTGCCGAAGCGTCAGAGCTGTGGACAGGTCTGCGGGGCTCGGTCATCCTCACGTGTGTCCTCCCCTCCGCAGACCCACGGAGCGCATGCATGACCGTGACGAGGTTCGACAATGTGCCGCTGCCGCCCGAAGAGCGTTTCGCGAGCTGGCGGGAGGCGGTGTCGAAGGCGCCGATGGCCTGCCTGGTCCGCAGCCAGCACGAGGACGACTTCCCCGTCGTGTACGACGCGTTGAAGCTTGACGACATCCGGGTGACGAAGGTGACATGCCCGGCTTTCGGGACGCATCGCACCACGGCGTTCATCCGCCGGTCCGACCCCGAGGTCTACCGGCTGAACGTCACCTTGAACGGCAGGTGCTGCTTCGTCCACGGCGGAACCGAGACCACGCAGGGCACGGACGAGCTCTTCCTACAAGACAGCTCCGTTCCGTGCCGTGACTGGCTCGTCTCAGGCGAAAGCCGGATCACCAACATCGGGGTCGAGATCCCCCGGGGACGCTGGATCCTCGCAGGCAAGGCCGTCGCGCCGATCGTCGGGATCCCGTTCACCGGTCACCGCGCGATGACGGGGATGCTCGTGCGGCACCTGGTCGGATTGTTCGAGGCGGCGGACTACACCCCGGCCGACAAGATCGCTCTGGGCCGCATCACCGCGGACCTGCTGGCGGCCACGCTCGCCAGCGCACTCCGCGACGACCGGTTGGCGGCCGAATCCGTCCAGCGGACCCTGCCCTGGCGCATCCACGAGTTCATCGAAGCCAATCTCGGCGACCGCGAACTCTCGCCGCAGACCATCGCGGACGCCCATCACATGTCAGTGCGCCGCTTGCACACCCTGTTCCAGGGCACGGGAATGACGGTCGCCGCGCACATCCGCCATCGCCGCCTCGAACGCTGCCGCCAGGACCTGACCGCTCCGCATCTGCTCGCCCGGCCCGTCCAGGGCGTGGCCGCCCGCTGGGGCTTCACCAACGCGGCGCATTTCAGCCGTCTCTTCCGCGCCGCCTACGGCGCCTCCCCCAGCGACTACCGGCACGACGTCCTCGCACGCGGCCGTTCATCCGCCGGTCAGGTTCCGGGGTCTTTCGATTGACCGTGCACGGGTCGGCAAGCGGTGTGCGCGGATAGGCATGGAAGCCCCGGTGCGGCCTGGCCTCCACGCCCCCTCCCCCGGGCATCCGGAGATCCATGAGGACCACGTCGGGACGGAGTTCCTCAGCCAGTGCCACCGCCTCGCGGCCGTCGGCGGCCTCGGCCAGCACCTCGAAGCCGGTCGTCGCGGCGAACATGCCACGCAGCCCGTCCCGGACGGCGGCGGCGATCAGGACCGCGGCCCAGGCGGCGGTGACGCCGAGGTGCGTCCAGTCCGGCCAGCCGCCGCCGGCCGCCTGGTCGAGGGCCTGGGACGCGGCGCCGAACGGGAAGTACTCGACGACGCTCCGCAGCAGGTCCGGCATGGCCTGGACGGGCACCCAGACGCCCGCGAGGAACAACATCGGGAAGAAGACGATCGAGCCGACCACGGTGGTGGCCTTGGTGGTGGGCGTGACCGCGGTGACCGCGGCGCCGAGGGCGAGCGCGCTGAGGGCACCGAGAAGCAGCGCCGCCGCGTACCCGGGAACGTCGCCGGGCAGCGCCACGTCGAAGGCCAGCCGGCCCACGGCGACGACCAGCAGCGCCCAGCCAGGACGGCCGCGCTCGACGGTCGGACGCGCTGCCGCGCTCGGCTGTCAGCCGCACTGCTGTGGTGGCGGACGGTGGCCGCGGTGCCCAGCCAGGACCGCCCGCGCTCAGCCGTCGGACGCGGTGCCGCGCTCGGCGGCCAGGCGCACTGCCGTGGTGGCGGCCGTGATCGACGGTCGGACGCAGCGTCGCGCTCGGCGGTTGGGTGCGGGGGCGTGTTCGGTGGTCGGGCGGTGTTGTGGGCTTGGGTGTCGGGGTGTGGTCAGGGTTCGTCGGGGGTGGTCAGGGTTGCGATGACGTGGTCTAGGTAGGCGCGTTGGGCTGATGGGTCGGCGGGCAGGAAGGCGCGGGCGGAGTGGGCGAGCTGCCCGTGGCCCAGGTAGGCGGAGTAGGTCAGCAGGGCTCGCTGCTTGGCGCGTTCGGCGGGCAGGCCGAGCTCAAGGAACAGCGAATTGAGCAGGTCGAGCCGGCTCTGGGTGACCCGATGCAGGACGGGGCCGATGGCAGGGTGATCGGCGGCCGCCAGGAGCACGACGCCGATGCGGTCGCGTTCGGCCATGCCGATCGCTCGCTTGATGAGGAGCCGGAGGCGTTCCACGGGGTCTCCGGAGGCTGACTCGATCTCGGCGTTGACCGCGGTGGTGTGCACCTCTTCCCACCGGGCCAGGGCCGCCTCCAGCAGCGCCTCCCGGTTGCCGAAGTGCCAGTAGAAGCTGCCTTTGGTCGCGCCGAGCCGTACGGCCAGGGGTTCGACGGCCACCGCGTTGAGACCTCCCTCGGCCATCGCGGCGAGTGCCGCTTCGGCCCAGTCGTCCCGGTTCAGCCGCTTCTTGGGAGTTGACCCCGCTTCCACCATGACCATACGCTACCGTACGGAAATCCATACGCCACCGTATGGAAGAACGTCTCTCTGCTAAGGAGCCTCTGATGGCGCATGGCTGGACGAGCTTCGCCGCGATCGGCGACAGCTTCACCGAGGGCGTCGGCGACCCTCGTCCGGACGGCACGTTCCGCGGTTGGGCAGACCTGGTCGCCGCCGGGCTGGCGCAGGCGCAGCCGGGATTCCGCTACGCCAACCTGGCGGTGCGGGGCAGGAAGTTCGGCCAGGTGGTCGCCGAGCAGCTCCCCGTCGCGGTGCGGATGGAGGCCGATCTGGTCAGCTTCGCCGCCGGGGGCAACGACGCGCTCCGTCCGCGCTTCGACACGCAGGCGCTGATCGATCGAATGGACCGCGTGGTCGGCCAGCTGCGTACGTCTGGCGCGGACGTGGTGTTGTTCATGTTTCCGGACATGAGCGTGCGGCTGCCCCTTCCGGGCGTCCTCAAGCCGCGCATCGTCGCGATGAACCAGGCGTACACCGAGGTCGCCGCCCGGCACGACGCCCACCTGGTCGACCTCTTCGCCGACGCCGCGCTGCACGACCCGCGCCTGTGGAGCGATGATCGCCTCCACCTGAACGCGGCCGGTCACCGGCGCGTCGCCGACCACGTCCTGGCCACGCTCGGCGTCACGGACCGGCCTGCTCCGGCTGGAAGCACTCAGCTGCACCCTCGGTGGCCTGCCCGGCGCGCAGCCGACCTCCGCTGGGCCGGAGCGCACCTGGGCCCGTGGCTGCACCGCCACGCGCGAGGACGCTCGTCGGGCGACGGCATCCGCGCAAAGCGCCCGGAACTGTCAGCCTCAGGTTTCGGCACAGGTTGAGACGCCTGTCCGCACAGTCTCATGGATGCCGCACACGCCGAATTTGGCAGTTCAGTTGTAGAGGCAGATTCTGATCTGCTCTGCTCCTGGCGGGTTCGCGGAAGAACGGCGCGACCGGTCCGGAACCGCCGACCCGGTCATGCCCCGGCCGGGGGTGGCCGGGGTCAAGGCGATCTGGTCAGCTGAATGTTCAGGTCGGATCGGATGTAGACCTCGATGAAGCTCGGCAGCCCTCCCCCGTACGTGCGGCCGCTGAACACCTTGGCGATGCGTTCGTCCGGCTCGTCGGTCAGATGGACGATGCGCCAGAGGTTCACCGGCTCGTTCTCGTCGCCGCCGACCGCGTGCTCGACGTGGAAGAGCGGCTGTTTCGTGCCTGCCTGAAGCGTCACGGAGTCCGGGCCGGGCAGTTCCGCCGCGCCGATGAACGTGGCGACCTGCCGCTCTACGTCCAAATGGACCTGCTCCAGGACGAGCCCGAAGTCGTCCTGATCCAGCCAGCGTCGTTGCATCGAGCAGCGGTCGAACGTCGTGCGGCCGTCCGCGGCGTTCCAGGTGGCGGCGCTCCCCTGCCGCACGACGTGCGGGAGGTAGAGGTCGGGATGCCACGCTTTGCGGACCTCGTTGTCCCACAACATGGTGCGGGTGAACGTGAGCGGTTCGCTGGTCTCGTACCGCTCGGCGAGGACGCGGTTGACGTTGATCGGCGGGAGTTCGAAGCGGGTGTTGCCCGGATCGTCCCACGCCTTGGCGAATTCGCTCTGGCGATCCATCACGGCACCAGGACGATGCGGCCGCGGACGCCGCCCTTGGCGAGCAGCTCATGGGCCTGGGCGGCCTGGTCGAACGTGAACGTCTGGGCCAGCCGCAAGGTGAGCCGGCCCTGCTCGACGAGGGCGACCAGTTCGCGGAGGCGTGCGCCGTCGCTGCGCACGAGGACGGTCTCGACCCTGATGCCACGTTCGGCCGGAGGCGTGGCAGGCGGCAGCACGCTCACGTACGCTCCACCGTCCCTGACCGCGGCCAGCGCCGGGGCACCGATGACCGCCGCGTCCAGCAGCCCGTCGACCTTGACCTCGCGCAGAACACGGGCCGGATCCTCGGAGCGGGGAAGGAACGTCGCGCCGAGCCCGGTGATGAACGCTTCGTCCTGGACGGAGCCGATGCCGACGACGTCGAGCCCCCGAAGCCGCGCCAGCTCAACGGCGTAGCCGCCCACCGCGCCGGCCGCTCCGGTGACGACCAGCGTCTGGCCCTCGGCCAGGCCGAGCAGATCGAGGGCCTGATCGGCGGTCAACGAGTTGACCGGGAAGGTCGCCGCCTCAACCAGATCGACTCCGGCCGGAGCCGGTGCGATCGCGGCGGCGTCCAGCACGACGAACTCGGCGTGTGTGCCGCGCTTGGTCTCGAGCCAGTCGGAAACGCCGACGACGTGATCCCCCTGCGCGAACCCAGCCGTGCCCGCGTCGACCGTCCCGGCCACGTCCCAGCCCAGAACGTAGCGCGGACCCTCGGGCAGCATCGGCCCGAACGCACCGGAACGCACGGCGATATCGCCTGGATTGACCGTCGCGGCCTGGACGCGGATCCGAACCTGCCCCTTGCCGGGTTCGGGCAGCGGGACGTCCGCGACGGACAGCACGCTGGGGTCGCCGAAGGAGGTGAAGCCCACAACACGCATCGTGATCTCCCTAGTAGAATCGATTACACGCATAACGTTTGGCGCATAACCATTATGCACATAACGATCCCTCGCGCAAGGAGGCCCGGTGGACTTCGAACGCGCCGACATGCTGAACGGAGCGATCCGCACGATCGCCCTCAAGCACCGCGCCCGCGCCGCCGTCAAGCTCGCCGAGCTGGGCCTGCACCCGGGCCACGAGGCCGTGCTGTTCCTGCTCAGCGCCAAGGGCCCTCAGACCCAGCGGCAACTGGCCGCCGGCGCGGACTGCGAACCGCCCAGCATCACCCTCATGGTGCGCAAACTGGAGGCCGCAGGCCTGGTCAGCCGCGCCCCCGCGGCCCAGGACGCCCGCGCGAACGTCGTCCAGCTGACGCCCGAGGGCGAGAAGATCATCGTGCGGATGCGCGAGCTATGGCGAGACCTAGCGGACGAGACCGTCGCCGGCCTGACCGAGACTTCCGCAGACGAGGTCATCAAGGCCCTCACCGACCTGGCCCGCAGCCTCCAACCCCGCCCACCCGCAGATGAATGAAGAGCGCCCCACGATGAACGGCACATCGACGCCGACACACGTCACGCATTCAAGGCAAGCACGACCCAGCCGCCGATGGTGCCGCAGGCCCCGCGGCTCTGGATCGTAGACGTCCAGGGCGCGGCTAGATGCCAGCCGGACGGCCGCGGGCCGAGCTGAGCACAAGCTCACCACGGCGTTCGGCGTTCACCGCGTAAATCACCGCGGCCAGCAGAAAGCTCTCACCCGACAGATTGCACCGCGTTCGCTTCCGCACGAGGCGAAGAGGTGATGCACCCTAAGCGGATATCGAGCCCGAAATGCCTCACCACCCACCTTGGAACTGTGTCCATTCCTCTTGGCTTGGAGGTGCGCGAGCAATCCCCTGACTGCACTCGTCCTAGTCATTGAATGATGATAGAGATTGATCCACCACCGCCACGTCTTCCAACTGGAGCTCACCGAGCCCACCCCGGAACGATAGGCCAGCCAAGAACTCCACGACGGCGAACAGGACCCCACCAACTTCGAGTGCTTCTGGATCCCGCTGGAAGCCGCTCATGTCCTCCAGTCCGGCCAAGGCGCGCTCATCGGCGTGCTCTACGACTGACCGCACTCCCGCTACCGCGCGAACAGCCGAACTCACGGCTCCTGGGTCAGGTCGGCTGGGGAGGGACGCCAGGTCGGCATGGCGGCCCTGCGGGGTTTCTCCGACCTTCTACAGGCAATGAGTAGTCACACACAAGCAGAGTGTGATCGGAGCTGCTCATGCGCACCCCCCATCCGCTGATCTGCGCCACGGCCACCACGGTCACCACCGCGGCTGCCGCCGCGATGACCGCCGTCACCGTCGCCCTCCCCGCCATGCCCGCGGGCGCCGCCGCCGCGACCGGATCCGAGCCCGTCCCAGTCAAGATGCTCAGGAACGTCCATACCGGGCACTGCCTGAGCCACGTCCACGACGGCGGCACGGTGGGGCTGGACTGCGACAGCAACGCCGGCCAACACTGGGAGGCGACCGGCCCCGCCGACGCCCAGACCTTCAAGAACGTCTCCTCCGGCCAGTGCCTGAGCCATTACGCCCGCGACAACCGCACGGCAGGACAAGACTGCAACGGCGGCACCAGCCAGCAGTGGAAGGTGACCGGCCCCGCCGGCGCCCGGACCCTCAAGAACGTCTACACCGGCCAGTGCCTGAGCCACCCCGCCCGCACCGGCTACACCTGGGGGAAGAACTGCAACGGCGGCAGATGGCAACGCTGGTCGTTGCTCAGACTGCCCCGAACGAGGGCGAGCTCGGCCCCTTAAGCCTCCTGGCCACGGCCACCCGCCAACCGCCTCCCCAACTCAACCAACCGCGCCCGCGAACGCCCCGGCCAGGCCGGCTCGGGTTGGCGAACGACGCCGACTGATTCACGGTGAAGCAGCGATGCTCTCAGGCGAGCACCGAGCGCCCATCGAGCGGATCGCACTGGACTTCAGTAACCAGCCTGAGCCCGGCCCAATGGCGGGGCCCGCCGTGGTGTCCGTGCTGATCGCGGCCCTCGCCCCGGACGCGTCCGGGGCGCCCGGGGCGTCTACGACTGCGGCGTGGGCGGTGGTGGAGACGGTGGTTGGCCAGGACGACGCTCGCGACGGCAGCGCGGGACGCAACGGTACTCACATGGTTCTCACCTTGTCATCGATCAGCCCGCCCAGCGGCGGCCGCGGCACTCTGGACACATATTCCACGCCTCCAGTATCGCCAGAGGCCGCACTTGTCCACTACATGGACCGTGACCGCTCCACCGTCACCACGACCCTCCAAACGAGGGAACGTGCCGGACGCGCCACACGCACTCCTTCGCCCTTTCGGATAGACCTGCGCCCGAACATCTGAAAGCCGGTGTATTCGGGCTGGGCGAGCGTCTGGCCCACCCGGCGGCCGTTCCTCGACGAGGGGATGCCGGTCCAGCTCGGCGGCCAGGAGCCGGTCGATGCTGGGGTTGCCGAGCTGGTTGGGAGGTGATTCTGGATTAAAAAGCGATGGCCTTTACGTAGTAAAGTTCTTACTGGGTGACGTTTTCTATGGCGGCCGTGGCCTGCTTGGGGTAGGTGGCGGCGGCTATCGCTGATGCTGCGCGGACGAAGGCTGCTACGGCGGGTGAGCGGGATTCCTGAGGCCAGGCCAGGGCCAGATGGAGGGGTGGGAGGTCGCCGACCGTCCGGTAGGCGATGCCCGGGCGGGGATGGCGCCTTGCGACCGAGGCTGGAGGGAACCAGACGATGCTGCCCAGCTCGATCAGGCTGAAGATCTGAGCGAGGTCCAGGCTGCGGGACGGCGCGGCTGAGGGTTGGGTTGTGGGGCGGCGTCCGGTGTCGGGGAAATCGGCTGCGGAGGTCGGTCGGGCCTCTTGGTCTGCGGGGCGTCCGTCGGGCAGCACTCTTCCTGCTAGGTCAGCCAGGTGCAGGGAGGTGTGCGCGGCCAGCGGATCGGTCGCCGCGACGGCGAGGAGGCGCGGTTCGGTGAGCAGCGGTTCCACGTCGAGGCCGCGGTCGTCGAACGGCTGGGGCAGCATGGCGATGTCCGCGCGGCCGTCGCGCAGGGCCGGCTCCTGCTCGTCACGTCCACCGAGGAGGAGCTCGACCGGGAGGGCGGCCGCCTCGTTCTGGTAGGCGGCGAAGATCTGCGGCAGCAGTCCCCCGTCGTAGTCGGCTTTCAGCGCGAGGCGCAGGGAGGGCTCGGACTGCCCGGCCCGCCGGGCTCGGCGCGCGGCGGCCGTGACCGCGTCGAGGGCCGTCCGGGCATCGCGCAGCAGCGTCTCGCCGGCGGGCGTGAGGGTGACCCGGCGCGTCGTCCGTTCGAGGAGCGTCACGCCCAGTTGCCGCTCCATCTCGCGGATCGCCCGCGACAGCGGAGGTTGTGCCATGCCCAGCCGTTCCGCGGCCCGGCCGAAGTGGAGTTCTTCGGCGACGGCCACGAAATACCGGAGCTGCCTGACCTCCAGATCACTCATACCGCGAGGGTATCAATCGCGCCGGGATCGGTCCTTCAGGTCCGCCGCCGCCGCGGGTTCACTGTCTCGGGGGATGGATGTTCCCCCCGCCTATTCGTGTCAGGGGTCTCTCATGATCGTTGTTACCACTCCCACCGGCCAGATCGGCCGCCAGACCCTCGCGCGTCTCCTGGCCGCCGGAGCGCCGGTCCGCGTGATCGTCCGCGCTGCCGGTCGACTCTCCCCCGCGGTGCGTGACCAGGTCGAGGTCGTCGAGGGCTCGCACGGCGATGCCGACGTGGTCACCAAGGCCTTCGACGGAGCGGACTCCGTCTTGTGGGTGGTGCCGCCGAACCCGCACGCGCCCAGCCTCGACGCCGCCTTCGCGGGCTTCAGCCGGCCGGCGAGCGTGGCGCTCAAGACTCAGGGCGTCGAGCGGGTCGTCGCCGTCTCGGCCCTCGGCCGGGGAACGCCCATGGCCGGCCACGCCGGACACGTCACCGCGTCGCTGGCCATGGACGATCTGCTCGCCGGCACGGGCGTGGGCTATCGCGCCCTGGCGATGCCCTCGTTCATGGACAACCTGCTGCGGCAGACCGAGCTGATCAAGAACGAGGGGATGTTCACGTCTCCCATCTCCGGCAGCCGCGCGATGCCCATCTGCGCCATCGACGACATCGCCGCGGTCGCCGCCGATCTCCTGCTCGACGGGACGTGGAGTGGCGTCGACGAGGTTCCCGTGCTGGGGCCCGAGGACCTTTCCCATGACGACATGGCGAAGATCATGTCGGAGGTGCTCCAGCGTCCGGTGCGGTTCCAGCAGGTGTCAGGCCCGGACTTCAAGGCCCGGCTGATGCAACTCGGGACGTCCGGAGCCGTGGCCCAGGGAATGCTGGACATGATGCAGGCCAAGGATGCCGGGCTCGACAACGCCGTACCACGCACCGCCCAGGCCAGCACGCCCACCGGCTTCCGCCAGTGGTGCCAGGACGTGCTCAAGCCGGCCATCCTCACCTGAACTCGCTGGGGCAGAAAGGCCGTGCCGAGGGGTCTGGTTTGTGTGCCATCGCAGGCAGGTATCTCGGCCTCGATTCCGTGCACTGAGGATTCGATGGTGCCCTGAGACAGCACGTCCGACCAGCGCGTGGCCGCGGTTTTGTCAACGCGGCCACGCACCGGTGGAGGAGAGGCGCTTGACGTTGTTGTGCAACTCTCTGCTATTGCACGACTACTTTTTGTTCTGAAGGATGAGGGCGTCCGCTCCCGTGCACCTCGATCATGCTCCCGGCAGAGAGGCCCCAGACATGCGTCCGCTCGCGCGCCGTCAGCCGCTCACCACGCTCGCCCTGGTCACCGCCGCGCTCGCCGCCACCTCGATGGCGACGACGCCCGCGCATGCCGCCGCGCCCGCACAGGCCGCCGCACCCGCGCATGCCGCTGTACCCGCGCAGGAGGCCGCGCCTCCGCCGGGATTCAAGAACCAGGTGCTCACCGAGCTGAACCACGTCCGTGCCCAGTACGGCGCGAAACCCCTGACATGGAGCGACGCGCTGTACCCCGACACCGAAGAGTGGGCGAAGGCGTGCAAATACGAGAACAGCCAGGCGGGCGGCAAGTACGGCGAGAACCTCTTCACGACCACCGACTCCAACGGCGGCATCAAAGAGGCCGTCGCCTCCTGGATGGCTGAGGCATCCAAGTACGACTACAACAGCCCGGGCGCCTCCGCTGCCACGAAGAACTTCACCCAGACCGTCTGGAAAGGCAGCACCCAAGTCGCTGCCGCGATCATGACCTGCCCGGCCCAGTCGCTCTTGGCGTCCCTGACCTCTGGCGACAGCCAGTTCATCGTGGCTCGCTTCTCCCCGCCGGGCAACACGGAGGGCAAGTTCGCGGCGAACGTCGGACGCCACGACTGACATCTCCACCACGTCGTTCGTGCCGGGCGGCGCCCGATCCACAATGAATCCGGGCGTCTGAAGGGGCCGCAGGTCAGGGGCGGCCCGTCCCCCGGCGGCACATGTGTGGCCGCCGCTGTTGAGAACAATCTCCGGCTAATCCGCCCGAGCGTCGCGTGGACGTTGTGAGGCAGCTCACACGTCTGCGGCCTTTGGTCGATGTCACATCTCGGCGTCTCGCCACGTCCCGTGTCCGACGGCTCTTCACCGGCCGTCACGAGGCGCCGAGGAGGTGGCATGAGCGCGATCATGGAGCACGGCGCGCCCGGCCGGTTCGATCTGACGATGCTTTACGCGGCGTATGGAGCGTTCCGCCGCGAGACGGCGCGCCTCGCGGACGCGCGCCTCGTGGACGGACGCCACGCGGACGGACGCCACGCGGACGCGAGCGGTTCTGATGTGGAACGCGCTGTTTCCGGTCTGCCGCCCGATGGGCTCTGGGTTCTTTTCAGATTCCACTGGCGCGCCCAGCACGCCGCTGAACGGCGGGCGCTGTGGACGGTGATGCGCGGCAAGGATCCGGCATGCGGCGCGGTGCTGGCGGAGATGGACGACCAAGCCGTCCGGCTCGTCCCGTTGCTCGACACAGTCGACGCGGCGATCCAGCACGGCGACTGGGGCGTCCTCGCCGACGTCGCGCCCAAGCTTCGCGACGCCGTGCACGCCCATCTCGACCACAAGGAAGCTCGCGTTCTGCCGCTGATCCACGAGGCCCTCACGCCGTTCGAGTGGGCCACGTTCGACGTCGAGTTCCGGCGCGAGGTGGGCGTCGCGGGGTTCGGCGTCTTCCTGTCGTGGCTGCTGGACGGCGCCGACGAGACCACGTCCCGGGCCGTCCTGCGCCTGATGCCGCCGCCGGTCCGCCTCCTTCACCGCACCGGCTGGCTGCCCCGCCACCCGCGGCGCGCCGTATCGCCCTGACACAACGAAAGGACCTCGAGAATGGCAGGACTGGAGGCCACGACGCGGGCCCTCGACGAACGCTTCGGGACGACCGGCTTCGCGCGCAAGGCCCTGCGCAAGGCGTTCCCCGACCACTGGAGCTTCCTGCTCGGCGAGATCGCGATGTACTCGTTCGTGATCATCCTGCTCACCGGGGTGTTCCTGACGCTGTTCTTCAAGCCGAGCATGTCCGAGGTCGTCTACGACGGCTCCTACGCGCCGCTGCGCGGGGTGGAGATGAGCGAGGCGTACGCCTCGTCCCTGAAGATCAGCTTTGATGTGCGGGGCGGGCTGCTGGTGCGGCAGATCCACCACTGGTCGACGCTGGTCTTCATGGGCGCGATCCTCGTCCACCTGCTGCGCAACTTCTTCACCGGCGCGTTCCGCAAGCCGCGCGAGCTCAACTGGATCATCGGTGTGGTCATGTTCATGCTCGTGATGCTGAACGGCCTGTTCGGCTACTCGCTTCCGGACGACCTGCTGTCGGGCACCGGGATCCGGATCCTGGAGGGCTTTCTCGCGGGCATCCCGGTGGTCGGCACCTACCTGGTGATGTTCCTGTTCGGCGGGGAGTTCCCGGGGACCGACATCATCCCGCGGCTGTACATCATCCACGTGCTGCTGATCCCGGGGCTCCTCGCCGCGCTGATCCCGCTGCACGCCATCGTGCTGACCTGGCGGCAGACGCACACGATGTTCCCGGGACGCGGCGGATCCAACTCGACCGTCCGCGGCTACCCGTTCTTCCCGACGTTCATCGCCAAGACGACGGCGCTGTTCCTGTGGATCCTGGGCGTCACGACGCTGCTGGCCGCGTTCGTCCAGATCAACCCGGTCTGGATGTACGGCCCGTACGACCCGGGCGCGATCAGCTCCGGCTCGCAGCCGGACTGGTACATGGGCTGGCTGGAGGGCGCCCTGCGCATCATGCCGGCGTGGGAGATCAGCGCGTGGGGTCACACGCTGACGCTGAGCATCGTGATCCCCGCGCTCGTCGTCCCGGGGGTGCTGTTCACCGGGCTCGCCGTCTACCCGTTCGTCGAACGCTGGGTCACCGGTGACCACGCGATCCACCACCTGCTCGACCGGCCCCGCGACGTCCCCGGCCGGACCGGCATCGGCGTCGCCGGCGTCGTCTTCTACGGCCTGCTGTGGGCGGCGGGCGGCAACGACGTCCTGGCCCACAAGTTCGACATTCCGCTGTTCTGGACGACGTGGTTCTTCCGTGGCGCGGTGATTCTCGGGCCGGTGCTCGGTTACGTCGTCGCCTACCGCATCTGCGTGGGCCTTCAGCGGCGTGACCTCGGGCTCATCCGGCACGGGCTGGAGACGGGCGTGATCCGGCAGACGCCCGACGGGAAGTTCGAGGAGGTCCACCGGCACCTGCCCGCCGAGGAGACCGCCGCGATCACCGACCCGCGTCCCGCTCCCGCCGTGCCGCTTGACGTGCCGCTCCCGATCGGCGACGTCGAGAGCCCACGCGCCCGCCGTCCCCTGACCCGCGTGCGCGCCGCCCTCAACCGCCGCTTCCGCGCCGACCTCGCCACCGTCCCCACTCCCCCGGCCCTGGAGCACCCGGACGGCACGTCCCTCCCCGACCGAGAACCCGTCTCAGGCGGCTGATTGCTTCCTGCGGCTGGGCGCGGGGCGGTTTGACGATGGCGCCGCGCCCGCCAGGCGGGGGTCACCGTGGGACGAGTTAGACGATGGCCGCCGCGCTCGCCAGGCCAGGGTCAGCGTGGGACGAGTTTGAGCGTGGCGCCGCGTGCCTGGGCGTTGACGACGCTGCCGACGATGTTGTCCGCGTACGCGCGGTACTTGGTGCGGTAGGCGGTGTCGAGGGCGTCGTTCAGCTCGGGTTCGGTGTCGGCGTCGACGAAGGTGACGTCCTTGTCGACGCCGCCCGAGCTCACGCGGCCCCGGTGACGGGTGCGCGTGCCCCTGTACCAGCCACCACGGCCCTTGACGGGACGGACGTAGAGGTCGTCACCGTCGCGGACGACCCACATGGTGACGGGGTCGCGCAGGGTGCCGTCGGCGCGTTCCGACTGCAGTTCGAGTTCGTCGCTGTGGTCGATCGCCGTCAGTTCGGCGGTGGTCCAGCCGGTCATGGATGCGTCCTTCGGGTACGTGGGCCGTTGTACTGCTCGTCGGTGACCTTCTCCAGCCACACCGTCTCGGGGACGTCGGGGTCGCCGATGCCCTCCCACAGGGCGAGGTGCTCCATGAAGGCGTCGGACGCGGCGCCGTGCCAGTGCTCCTCGCCGGGCGGGGTGTAGACGGTGTCGCCGGGGCGGGCCTCGATGATCGTGCCGCCGCGGGCCTGGACGAGCGCGACGCCGGAAACGATGTGCAGGGTCTGGCCGAGGGCATGGGAGTGCCAGTCGGTGCGGGCGCAGGGAGAGAACCGCACGAGGTTGAGCCGGGCGCGAGAAGGTTCCTGGCCTGCGTAGATGACGTCCCACCAGACATCTCCGGTGAACCAGTCGGCGGGCGCCTTGCTGGTCGGTCGTGGTGTCAGCAGTTCCATGGGTTTCCTGTGTGGTCGCTGCGGGCGGACGGTCCTCACGGGTTTCCGGGGTGCCTCACGGGCGGACGAGGACCTTGAGGGCTTCGCGCCGGTCCATGGCGCGGTAGCCGTCGGGGACCTCCGGCAGGCCGATGGTCCGGTCGAAGACCTTGCCGGGCTGGACGGTGCCGTCCAGGACGCCGGGCATGAGTTCCTCGATGTACGCCCGAGCCGGGGCGGGGCCGCCGGTCAGCGTGACGTTCGGGCCGAACAGGCTGGTGAAGCCGACCGGCGCCTGGTCGTACTGCGGCACGCCGACCCGGGAGATCACCCCGCCGGGCCGGACCACGCCGACGGCCTGCTCGTAGGCGGGCATGTGGCCGACGGCCTCCAGCACCTTGGCCGCGCCGTGGCCGCCGGTCAGTTCCCTGACCTTGGCGATCCCCTCGTCGCCGCGTTCGGCGACGACGTCGGTGGCGCCGAACTCCCGGCCCAGGTCGGTGCGGTCCTTGTGCCGTCCCATCAGGACGATCCGCTCGGCGCCGAGTTGCCTGGCCGACAGCACCGCCAGCAGGCCGACCGCGCCGTCGCCGATCACCACGACCGAGTCGCCGGGGCTGACGTCCGCGCGCTTGGCGGCGTGGTAGCCCGTCCCGTAGACGTCCGACAGGGTCAGCAGGCCGGGCAGCAGGTCGGAGTCCTCGCCGACCGGGGCCTTGACCAGCGTCCCGTCGGCCAGGGGCACGCGGACGGCCTCGGCCTGGCCGCCGCCGATCCCGTCCCTGGCCCAGAAACCGCCGTGCAGGCAGGACGTCTGGAGCCCCTCGCGGCAGAACTCGCAGGTGCCGTCCGACCAGGCGAACGGCGCGATCACCAGATCGCCCCGGCGGACGGTCGTCACCTCCGAGCCGGTCTCCTCCACCACGCCCATGAACTCGTGGCCCATCGGGGTGCGCCCGGCGGTGGCGGGCATCGAGTGGTAGGGGTGCAGGTCGGATCCGCAGATGCAGGCCGTCACGACCCGTACCAGCGCGTCGGTCGGCCGCTGGAGCACCGGGTCCGGGACCGTCTCGATCCGCACGTCCCCCGCCCCGTACATGAACGCCGCTCGCATTTCGTCATCCTCACATCATCGTTGCTGGTCAGAGCCCTACCCGGGCCAGATCGCCGCCCGTCTGACCGGCGGCACATTTCCAGCAAACGTTCTTTTGCGGGCTCGTGGCAGTGCCTGCCGTTCCAGGTAACGCCAGTACCTGCTTCGCCGTCGGGCCCTGGCATACCGTGGGGTTCATGGACGAGATCAGGGAGTTCCTGACCTCCCGCCGGGCCCGCATCACTCCCGACCAGGCCGGGCTGCCCGCCTACGGCGGCAACCGGCGGGTCAAGGGGCTGCGCCGCGAGGAGGTCGCGCTGCTGGCCGGCGTCTCGGTCGACTACTACGTGCGGCTGGAACGCGGCAATCTCTCCGGCGCCTCCGACAGCGTCCTGGACGGCGTCGCCCGCGCCCTCCAGCTCGACGACGCCGAACGCGAGCACCTCTTCGATCTCGCGCGGCGCACCACCGCGTCCGCGACGGCCCGCCGCCGGCCCCCCGCGCGCAAGCTGCGTCCGGCGCTCCAGCACATGCTCGACGCGATCGGCGACGCGCCCGCCTGGATCCGCAACGACCGCTTCGACCTGGTCGCGACCAACAGCCTGGCCCGCGCCCTGTACTCACCGCTGCTGGCCGACCCGCGCCGGCCCGCCAACACCGCCCGCTTCATCTTCCTCGACCCGGCCGCGCAGGAGTTCTTCGGCGACTGGAAAAAGGCCGCCGACGACGTCGCGGGCATGCTCCGCGCCGAAGCCGGGCGCAACCCCTACGACAAGGACCTCAGCGATCTCATCGGCGAGCTGTCGACCCGCAGCGAGGTCTTCCGGCGGCGCTGGGCGAACCACAACGTCCGCTACCACCGCACCGGCACGAAGAGGTTCCACCACCCCGCCGTCGGCGACCTCGAACTCCACTTCGAGTCCATGGCGCTGACGTCCGAACCCGGCTTCACCCTGGTCATCTACACCGCCACGCCCGGCACCCCGAGCGCCGACGGCCTCCGCCTCCTCGCCGCCTGGGGCGCCACCGAAGACCAGCACGACCCCGCCCGGCCACTCCCCCGCAGCCGCGACACCTGACAGCTGTTTGGAGCATCGGCGGACGCGGGATCGGCGGCCGGATCAGGCCTCGTTCGCAGGTGGGCGGAGCTCCTCGAAAGGAGTGCCGTCCGGGAGGAACTCGTGCTTCTGGAGGATCCGGCGCCTGTGCCGGCGTTCCACCAGAGGGACCGACACGACGAGCAGGACGGCCCAGAAGCCGATCGTCAACCACCAGCCGTCCCCATGCGGGATGGGGAACGGCATGCCCTCGCCGGTGAGGCTCCCCACCGCCCAGAAGGCGAGCAGCGTCGACCAGGCGTAGGCGATGGTCGCCGCGCACGAACGAAGGAAGTGCCAGCGCCCGAGTACGTCGTCGCGAACCCAGGTGCGATAGCGGTAGGGGACGCGCTTGTCGGCCATGCGGTAGGCCAGCCAATGATGAAGCGGTGGGCGGACGCGCCAACGGGTGACGAGCCCGCCGCGTACGACATCCCACGAGACGCCAAGCGAAGGAGTGGCGCGCCCAGGCTCGGCCGCGTCCAGCAGAGTGCCGATCAGTTCTTCCGCGCGCGCTTCGCGGTAGCTCGGAGGATAGGCGCGCAACAGCGTGCGGCAACGCCGCTCATATGAGGTGCTCATGCCATCCCCGGTGAGGTACGGGGGCCGAAGCCCGGATCGGTCAGACGTTGCCGGGCTCTGGCCGCCAGGGCCGCCACGGCGCGGGCGCCGAGAGGCGTGCGGGCGCCAAGGGACGGCGCTGGGGTGGGCGCGTTGCGTTCTTTAGGACGGGTGAAGCGGCGGCGACGGTCAGGAGTCGGAGAGTTGGGACGACAGGCCCTCTAGGAGGATGTCCAGGCCTTTGTGGAGTTCCAGCTCACCGTCGTAGTTGGCCAGTGTGCTGGCCAGGGCGCGGGTATGGGGGAACTCGCGGATCGGCAGGTGGTGCAGGCCCAAACGCAGTACGTCGTCGGTCTCTTCGGGATCGCTGACCAGTTCTTGGGCCTGGTTGAGGATGTGCCCCTGCAGGAAGCCGAAGAACAGCCGGTAGCCGTGGAGGGCGGCCTGCGGAGAGAACCCGGCGTCTATGAGAAGAGCCAGGATGTTCTCCAGGGGGCGCACGGTGCCCAGCGGGCGCAACCCCAGTGGCGTGGCCAGGGGTCTGGTGACCATCAGCGGGACCATGTTGGGGTGGGCCAGCGCTATGGCTCGATAGTGGACCGCCGTACGGCGGAGGGCGTGTTGCCAGCCTCCACCGTTGAGGGCGGGTACGCGCAGGTCGGCCATGACGTGTTCGGTGACCGCGTCCAGGAGTTGCGCCTTGGTGTCGGCGTGGCGGTACAGGCGCATCGGATCGCGGTCAAGGGCCTGCCCGAGCCGCCGCATCGACAGCGCCTCGACGCCCTCCGCGTCGATGATCGCCAATGCCATGCTCAGGACCTGCTCACGCGTGAGCGGGGCGCCCTTGGCCGGCGGCGGTGGGAACTCCCCGGCGGACGCCGGGTCGCCGGGACGGTCGTGGGCTGCCATGGGTTTCCCTCGCCCCTCGAAGTGGCCAGTGGGAACGCTTTCAAGAGTGTAGCGCTTAGACTACACTGCTACAGTGTAGCGCTTCGGTGTAACCCTACGGTTGACATGGATGGCGTTGCGAAGATTCGCCCGGCGCCCGGACGCGTCTGAGCCGACGATGGAGGCCATCATGGCCCGCACAGACCTCCCGAGGTCGCCTCAGGCGATCGAGTCACCCGCCTCACCTGACGGGATGCCGCGATGACCGGGCTCCCGGCGCCGTCGCCGGAGATCGTCAGTGCGGCGCGCACCCATCTGACCAGCCGGTTCGCTCGCGGGCTGGACGGGGTGCTGTGGGAGGAGGGCAAGCATCCGCTCACCGACACGGCCGCCGTCGCCGAGGTACTGGCCGCCGCCCGGCGGGGCGACGAACTGCTGGGCCCCGACCTGGCCGCCGCGCTGGTGGTGATGCAGGCCATCCAGCTGGACGGCGACCGGCTCGAATACGAGCTGTTCATGCTGGCCCGGTCGCGAGGGCTGTCCTTCGAGCAGATCTCCGCGGTGCTGGACCTGTCCGGCCCCGAGGAGGCCCAGGCTCGCATGCACTACCTGACCGGGCGGGCCCATCAGCCGGTGGACCCCGTCACCAAGCCCATTCTGGGCGGGCCGGGCGTGCGTCCCGAACGAGCGGCCAAGGTCGGCCAGCGCGTCGAGCAGATCGTCCGCCGGTCCCGGCAGTCCGGCCACCGGCAACGCGAACTCGCCGGTGGCGCCCGGCCGATGTTCGCCGACGACCTCGATCAGGCCGAGCACCGCCTCGGGCACGCCAAGGAGCTGACCGAGGAGGCGCACCGGCAGGGCACGCTCGCCTTCCTGCGCGCCGCCGAGGCCCACGAGAAGGCCGCCGTCGCGCTGGAGAACGCCGCCGCACTCGCCGACGCCCAGGCCCCCGACCATGCCGCCGACCTGCGACGGCAGGCGGACCTGCACCGAGCCCGGGCCCGCCATCACCGATCCCAGGCCGAACAACACGCCTGAAGTCGAAAGTCCGCCAAGAAGCCTCACCCGGCTCCGCCGCTCACTCAGAGGGGCTGGGTGTCGGGGGCGCAGAGTCGCTGTGCGCTTTTCTGGAGCATGTCGGCTGCCTGGCTGGGGGTGAGGCTGCCGGCGGCGACCTGTTCCGCTGCGGTGCGGACGAGCCCGATGACGGCGGCGGCCAGCCAGGTCACGGGGAGCGTGTCGGTGAAGTCGCCGGTGTGCCGGCCTCGCCGGAGGAGCTGTTCGAGCCGGGCGGTGCCGGCGTCGTGCGGGTCGTCGCCGCCGGGTTGGGGGATCCGGGCGAGGGCGGGGGCGAGGAGAAATGAGTAGCCGCGGATGAGCTGCCAGCTGATGTCGAGGTACCGGCGCAGCGCGTCCGGGGGCGGGAGCGTGTCGAGGCCGGCGGCGTCGTAGGCGGCGACGGTCTCGACTCCCGCGGCGTGGATCAGGGCGGCGATCAGCGCGTCCCGTGACGGGAAGTGCGCGTAGACGGTCTGGCGAGAGACGCCGGCCGTGGTGGCGATGTCCTCCATGCTCGCGTCGGGCCGCTCGCTGAGCACGGTACGGGCCGCGGTGAGGATGGCGTCGATGCTGCGCCGGGCGTCGGACCGGCGGCGGCGCGCTCGCCGCTCGGGATCAAGCGTGTCAGCCATCAGGGGGAGCATACCGGGACGTCCATAACCTTGACACGTCGTCAGAGTTAGTTAAGTCTGACGGCATGTCAAAGAAAAGCGACGCGATCGAGGCGCGTGGACTGGTGAAGATCTACGGCGATGACCGGGCACTGGACGGGATCGACCTCACGGTGCGGCGCGGTCAGGTGTTCGGGCTCCTCGGCCCCAACGGGGCCGGCAAGACCACCTTGATTCGCATCCTGGCCACCTTGACCCGGCCCGATGCCGGCACCGTTCGCGTACTCGGTCACGACGTGATCGGCGAGCGGGACGCGATCCGCGCCCGGGTCGCCGTGACCGGCCAGTTCGCCGCCCTGGACGAGGACCTGACCGGATACGAGAATCTGATCGTCTTCGGCCGGCTCCACGGCCTGTCCCGCGCCGCGGGCAAACGGCGGGCCGATGACCTGCTCGCCGCGTTCGACCTGACCGGCGCGGCCGGCCGTCCGGTCGGCGGCTACTCGGGCGGGATGCGCCGCCGGCTCGACATCGCGGCCAGCCTGATCGTGACTCCCGACCTGCTGTTCCTCGACGAGCCGACCACCGGGCTCGACCCCCGCAGCCGTGGTCAGGTGTGGGAACTGGTCCGCCAGATCGCCGCGGCCGGCACCACGGTGCTGCTCACCACCCAGTACCTCGACGAGGCCGACCAGCTCGCCGGGCGGATCGCGGTCATCGACCACGGCCGGATCGTGGCCGAGGGCACCAGCGCCGAGCTCAAATCCCGGGTCGGCTCGGGCACGCTGCACGTCCGGCTCTTCGACGGCGAGCAGCGTCCGCACGCGCAGCGGATCCTGGCCGACGTTCTGGACGGAACGGTGCGTCTGGCCGCCGACCCGCTCGCCCTCTCCATGCTGCTCACCACCTCGACGGACGTGGGCCGGCTGGTCGGGCACGCCATGACCCGGCTCGCCGAAGCCCAGGTGGGCGTCGCCGAGTTCACCCTTGGCCGGCCCAGCCTGGACGAGGCATTCCTTGCCCTGACCGCCGCCGAACAGGACGTGAACGCATGAGCACGCACCAGATCGACATCCTGCTCACCTCCAGCCGGCCGCACCGCCGGGCCGGGGCGCTCACCGCGTCCGCGATCTTCGCCCGGCGAGCCATGCTCAAGATCAAGCACGACCCCAAGCAGCTGGTGGACTCGATCGCCATCCCCGTCCTGTTCACCGTGCTGTTCACCTATCTCTTCGGCGGCGCCATCAGCGGCTCGTCCGGCACCTACCTCACGCTCCTCCTGCCCGGCGTGCTGAGCATGAGCATCGCCATCGTCACCATGTACGGCGGTGCCCGCCTCGCCCAGGACGTGACGACCGGAGCGTTCGATCGTTTCCGTTCGCTGCCCATCTGGCGTGGCGCGTTCGTGCTCGGCGGCCTGCTCAGCGACGCCGCCCGCTACCTGTTCGCCGCCACCATCGTCGTGGGCCTTGGACTGGCCATGGGCTACCGGCCCGACGGCGGCGCACCGGGAGTGCTCGCCGCGGTGGCCCTGGTCGTCGCCTTCGGCCTCGCCCTGTCGTTGTTGTGGGCCGCCGTCGCCCTGCTCGTCCGCGACCCGGCCGTCGTCATGAGCATCGCCAACGTCGTGCTGATACCGCTCTCGTTCGCGAGCGACATCTTCGCCGAGCCCGACACCATGCCCGGCTGGCTCCAGGCCATCGTCAAGGTCAACCCGATGAGCCATGTCGCCGACGCGGCCCGGCACCTGATGAACGACACCCCCGGCGCCGGCGGCCCCGTCGCCTGGTCGCTCGTCGCGACCGCCGCCATCACCCTCGTATGCGCGCCGCTGGCCCTGCACCTCTACAACAAGCAAGGCTGACGATCGGTATCGCGCCGATCTGCCCGGCGACCTGCAGGGCGGCAGTGCCGACGCCGCTGGAGACGGCGATCCCCGCCGTGGTCTCCGCTCCAGTCAGCCTTGTGCGGGGTCTATGGAGATCAGGGCGAGGGCCTGCTGGATGAGGTCGGAGAGCGATCCGCCGTGTTGGGTCCAGTCGTCCAGGGAGATGCGGACGGCGGCCATGGCGAGGACGGCGAGCAGGCGCGGGCGCGGATCGTGGGGGGCCAGATCGGGGAAGCGGGGGGTGAGCAGCTCGGCGACCGCGTTCTCGTAGCGCTGGTAGGCCTGCATGGTCCAGGCATGGAGGGTGGGGGTGGACCGGGTGAGGCAGGCCAGTTCGCGGATCTGGTCGATGTCGTCGGGGAGCCGGTCGGCCAGCTCTTCGAACGCCTGGGTGAGCGCCTGCTTGGCGGTCAGGTGGCCGGGCTGGCGGGCGATCGCGTCGGTGAGCCGGGTGAGCCATGGGCCGGTGATCCCCTCGGCGACGGCGCTCTCCTTGGTCTCGTAGTAGCGGAAGAAGGTCGCGCGCCCGATGTGGGCGTCCTCGGCGATCTGTTCGACGGTGGTGTTGCCGACGCCGTGCAGGCCCGCCAGCCGCGCCGCCGAGGCCGCGATGCGGGCGTTGGTCGCTCGCCTCTTGCGGACCTTGAAGCTCTCCGGTTCACTATGAGACATAGTCTCATTTTGGACTACGTCTCATCAGCGAGCAACCCGGAGGCCTCATGGGCGCGAACCAGCGGCGTCAGATCGTCATGTCGCAGGAGGAGGTGGTCCGATTCCTGACCGAGCAGCGGGTGGCCTCGCTGGCCACGGTCGGACCGGACGGGCACCCGCATCTGGTCGCGATGTGGTACGCGATGATCGACGGAGTGCTGTGGTTCGAGACCAAGGCCCGGTCGCAGAAGGCCGCGAACCTGCGCCGCGACGGCCGGGTGACGGTCATGGTCGAGGCGGGCCACACCTACGACGCGCTGCGCGGCGTCTCGCTGGAGGGCCACGCCACCGTCGTCGACGACCCCGAGGCGCTGTGGGCGGTCGGGGTGAACGTGTGGGAGCGCTACAGCGGCCCGTACAGCGAGGAGGTCAGGCCGCTGGTCGAGATCATGCTCAACAACCGGGTCGCGGTGCGGGTCGACGTGGAGCGCGTCCGGTCGTGGGACCACCGCAAGCTCGGCATGGAACCGCTGGAGCTCGGCGGCTCCACCGCCGCCTACCTTCAGTCGTGATGTGGTTCAACCTGGCCGACCTCTTCGAGAGCACCTCCGCCTGCGGATCGTCGTCGAAGAACACCACGGCCCACGACCGATCGCGCAGCGCGTAGAACCACGCGGTCGTCTCACCGTGCTGCTCGCTGACGGTGTGCACCACGTCCGGCACGGCGAGGCCGGCGGCGAACTCGAAGGCGCGGTCCGGCGCCCGCAGGTCACCTGGCCGCAGCGACGTGCCGGACTCCTGGGTGCCCGGCGGCCACGCGTCGCCCGGCGGCACGTGTTCACCCAGGCGGTGCGCTCGGGACGGCTCTGCATGAACTCGGCCGCGCGCGCGAAATGCCCGGCCGCAGACCCGCCCGCGTCGACGACGAGGCGCGCGACGGCGCCACCGTGAGCGAACCGCGTCCGCCACGGCGCGACGATGACCCCTCCGGGACGCGTCCGAGCGACCCACGCCGGGGAGACCCGCAGCACGCCGTACGTCACCTGGACGCGATCAAACGGCGCACCCCTCTCATACCCGGCCGCGCCATCGCCGGTGACGACGAGCGGATCCAGGCCGATGGCGTTCAGACGCGCGCGAGCCGCGTCGGGACCTGCGGGTCGAGCTCGACACCGACCACGTTCCGGGCTCCGGCTCGCGCTGCGAGCAGCGCGGTCGTCCACCCGGTGCCGGTGCCGACGTCGAGCACGCGCTGCCCCGGCTCGATGTCCAGGTCGGCGAGCATCGACCGCACCAGCGACGGCTGGGACGCCGAAGAGGTGGCCATCACGAGCAACCCACGGGAGCTCCTTCGCTGGGGCCGGCTCAACAACCTCCGACATCAATCGAGCGGCTAACCGGACCTCAGATTGTTGGCTCCAGAGGTCGGCCAGCACGGGGTGGAGTCATGCGTTGGTTGGGGTGGGGCGGATTGTCAGGGTTAGGGCGGCTACCAGGACGTAGGCCAGGGCGGCCATGAGGGCGGCGTGGTGGATTCCCTTGACCAAGCCGTGGGCCGCCAAGGCGCCGCAGAGTGCTACTCCGATCGCGCCGCCGGCTTGGCGGGCGGTGTTGTTGATGGCGCTGGCCAGGCCTTCGCGTCCTGAGGGTGCGGCGCTCATGGCGAGGGTGACCACGCTTGGAGTCAGAAACGATGCGCCCAGGCCGATGATGAAGAGTGGGGGCAGCATCGTTGTGTAGGGGGAGCCGCTCTCCAGGGGCAGGAGAAGTAGGAGGCCGACTGTCAGAAAGGCCAGACCGCTGACCATGACCGGGCGCGGGCCGTACTTGCCGGCAAGCCTTCCAGCGGGGGCCGACAACGCCACCATGGGCAGGAACATCGGCAGGAGCGCGGCGCCGGAGGCGATGGGTGAGCGGTGCTGGACCTGTTGGAAGTACAGAGTGAACAGCAGCAACATCCCGTTGATGCCCAGGTTCATGACCAGGGCCGCCAGTGTGCCGAGTGCTATGGGCCGCCTGCGGAAGAGCGAAAGCGGGAGGACGGGCGAGGTTCGCCGTCGTTCCACCAAGATGAAGGCCGTCGCCAAGGCAACGGTGAGCAGCGCAGTGGGCAGATGGACGCCTTCGATAACCGTGTATGTGGCAGCGGCGAGCGTCCCCGCGCCTAGGGCGACACCTGGGATGTCCAGGCGCCGGGGCAGCGGTTCGGTCTCCTGGACGAATCGGGTGATCGCGATCAGTACCAGCGCGGCGACCGGAACGTTGATGGCGAACACCGACCGCCAGCCCAGCCACTGGACGAGCATGCCGCCCAGCACGGGACCGGCGGGCAGGGCGAAGCCGCCGACCGCCGCCCACACGCCGATCGCGCGGGCCCGTTCGGCCGGCGTGGTGAACGTCCGGGTGATCACAGCCAGGCTGCCCGGCAGCAGGAGCGCCGCGCCGACGCCCTGCAGGACCCGCGCGGCGATCAGATAGGAGACGCCCGGCGCGAGCGCGCAGCCGAGCGAACCCAGCGCGAACAGCGACAGACCGGCCACGACGACCCGCCGGTGGCCGTATCGATCTCCGAGGGTCCCGCCCGTGAGGAGCAGGGCGGCCAGGGTGATCTGGTACGCGTCGATCACCCATTGCAGGCCGGCGATCCCTGCGTCCAGGCCCGTCCCGATCGACGGTAGCGCGACGTTCACGATGGTGACGTCGAGGAGCACGAAGAACAGCCCCGCGCACATCGTGAGCAATGTGACCTGCGGTGATGTACGGCTCATTCGTTCGAACGTAGTAGCCGCACCCCCGGCGGCGTCAAATCGGACGATGCGGCTCGCGGGTGGTCTGGCTCCTGTCAGAGAGCCCGTAGGCGTGACGGAGACGATCACAGGGCCTCGGCGCGCCGGAGACGTCGGCGTCCAGGAAGTTCCTCGGCCTGACGGGCGGGACAGGGCTGTCGTCAGGCGGGGTGGTGGCCTTGCAGGACGGCGTGGTGGTCCGTCCCGTCGCGGCTGTCGGGGTCGGTGTGCACGGTGGCCGCGCGCAGGCGGGGCAGGTCATGGATGAGCCGGTGCTCGGCGTCCACCGCCACGGCGTGCGCCTGCGCCAGTGTCAGGTCGGACGCCAGGACGATGTCGGTCTCGGCACGCAGCGCATGGCCGACCCAGCGCAGCCGCACCCGGCCGACCCGCCGGACGCCGTCCACCTGCGACAGGATCTGCTCGGCCTCGGCGACGAGCGCCGGATCCACCGCGTCCATCAGCCGGTGGTAGATCTCCCTGAGCGCGTCCCGGAGGACGAAGCAGATCGCGACCGTGATGAGCAGGCCGATGATCGGGTCGGCGATCGGATGGCCGAGCGCCGCCCCGGCCGCGCCGGCCAGGACCGCCAGTGAGGTGAAGCCGTCGGTGCGAGCGTGCAGCCCGTCGGCGACCAGCGCCGCCGAGCCGATCTCCCGGCCCGCCTTGATCCGGTAGCGGGCCACCCACTCGTTCCCCAGGAAGCCGGCCACGGCCGCGGCGGCGACCCACCACAGCGCGCGGACGTCCTGCGGATCGACCAGCCGCCGGAACGCCTCGTACCCGGCCAGCGCCGCCGACCCGGCGATGATCACCACGATGACCAGGCCGGCGAGATCCTCGGCCCGGCCGTAGCCGTAGGTGAACCGCCGCGTGGCCGCCCGCCGTCCGATCAGGAACGCGATGGCCAGCGGCACCGCGGTCAGCGCGTCCGCCACGTTGTGCAGGGTGTCGCCGAGCAGCGCGACCGAACCCGAGGCCACCACGATGACGGCCTGGATCGCCGCCGTGGCCATCAAGATCGTGAACGACAGGGCGAGCACGCGCAGCCCGCGCCCGCTGGACTCCAGCGCCTCATCGGTCTTGTCGGCGGTGTCGTGGCTGTGCGGAGTGAGCTGATGCCGCGCCCGCCTCAGCAACGCCCGCAACAGGCCGGCGTCGCGTGGGTGCCCGTGGCCAGGGCCGTGACCGTGGCTATGGCCGTGATCGCCGTGCCTGTGACTGTGACCGTGGCCGTGGGGGTGTCCGTTCTCCCGGTTTCCCGCGTGGGCGTCAGACATCGCGCTCCTCGGGTTTCAGACGATGGTCGCCCCCAACATACGTAGTCATGTGCGCACGCGGCTACAAAGCAGGTGCCAGCACGTCGCAACAGCAACCTCCGAGCGCTCAAGAGACGTCGACCGGACGACCCGATGCTGGTCACGACCCCCGAAGCCGCCCTCTTCCGCGCCATTGAGATCACGATCACATTGGCGATATACCCTGCGGGGGTAGTGTATGCCGCTCACCACCAAGGACGACAGTGAAGGAGTGCTGAGATGGGATCGTTCAGCCACATCGTGGTGGCCGGGGCCTCGCTGGCGGGCCTGCGCGCGGCGCAGACGTTGCGGGACGAGGGGTATACCGGCGCGCTGAGCCTGGTCGGCGCCGAGCCGCACCTCCCCTACAACCGGCCGCCGCTGTCCAAGAGCGTGCTGACCGGGGACGACGACGTCGCGCTGCCCGGCGCCGATGACCTGGACGTCCGCTGGCTCAGGGGCCGCCGTGCCGAGCGCCTGGACACCGGCGCCCGAACGGTCGGGCTCGACGACGGCACGTCCCTCGCCTACGACGGCCTGGTCATCGCCACTGGGGCTCGCTGGTGCGCGTCGAGCACTGGGCGAACGCCAACGAGCAGGGCGCGGTCGCCGCCCGCAACCTGCTGCGCGGCCCCGGCCAGGCCGAGCCGTTCGACGCCGTGCCCGCCTTGGGCACGCGCGTGCACGGGGTGCGCATGCAGTGGGCCGGCCTGCCCCGCCTGGCCGACGAGAGCCACGTGGTCACCGGCTCACCCGATGAGGACAAGTTCGCCGTCGCCTTCACCCGCGCCGGGGTGCTTGTCGGCGCGGTCGCGGTCAGCTTCCCGAAGGAGATGATCCGCCTGCGCAGGGCCATCGCCGCTCAAGAGCGACTGCCGGTGGCGAGCTGAGCTTGCGAAACGGCTGTGGATCAAAGCCCACAGCCGTTCCGCGCGATCGCCGGCGACGGGCCGTCCACCCGATTGACCGAACAACCTCCTACAGAGCGTAGGATCTCCACGTTCCACTCACGACGCGAAGGCCTGCCATGACGACGGACGACCACCAGAGTGCTGCCCACAGCGGAGGCGACGAGACCGCCCACCACGACCACGGAGCCCATGGGCACGGCGCCGCGGTGACGTGGGGAATGGCGGCACAGGCGACGGCGCACTGCCTGACCGGCTGCGCCATCGGCGAGGTGCTGGGGATGGTGATCGGCACCGCCCTCGGACTGAACAACTTCGCCACCGTCGTGCTGGCCGTCGTCCTGGCCTTCGTGTTCGGGTACGCCCTGACCATGCGCGGAGTGCTTCGCGCCGGCGTCGGCTTCCGCGCGGCGCTCAGCGTCGCCCTGGCAGCGGACACGGTGTCGATTGCCGTGATGGAGGTCCTCGACAACGGTGTCATGCTCACCGTCCCGGGAGCGATGCATGCGGGCCTGGCCGACGTGCTGTTCTGGGGCGCCCTGGCCTTCGCCCTGGTGGTGGCCTTCGTCCTGACGACACCCATCAACAAATGGATGATCGGCCGGGGCAAAGGACACGCCGTCGTCCACCAGTACCACCACTGAGCCCCTGCGCGTGGCACCGATTGTCAGAGGTCGACCGTGGGGTGCCCGCATGAGGCTGAACGGGCGCTACCTGAGGATCACAGCCGCGAAGCTGGCGAAGGCGGTCAACGATCCGGCCTGGGCTCAGAAGTACGTGGACGAGATGCTGGAGGACGCACCCAGTCGGGCGTCACCCATGCGGGCCAGGCCTCCTACGAGCGAGCCGCTCCGGCAGTTCTTCCGAGCGGCCGCGTGCGAACGCGAGGCCATGCTGACCTGGGTGAGCTGACCAGCTTCACAGCGGGGCAGTGCCTTGGGCGGGGGTTAGCCCTACCGGGAAGGCGCGGGTCCAGCCCAGTGTGCTCGCCGGGAGGCGCCGGTTGCATGGGATGAGGGCGCATTCCCGGCGCCCGTGCACGTCCCTAGGGAGAGTCATGAGCAGCCGTGTCGCATCCCGTCCATCGCACCGACACGTTCTGCGGCGCCGCGGCTCGCGGTGGTGCTGGCCGGTGCGGTGCTGGGGATGGCGGCCGCACCTGTGACCGCGGCCTCACCGCACGCCCCTTCGCCACCGGACCAGTTCACGTTGCCCGCCCCGACCGGACACCGGCCGGTCGGCACCGTGTCGATGCACCTTGCGAAGTTCTGGGCCGACCAGCGCGGGCCGAAGTTGCAGCTCAAGCTCGCCGGCGCGGCTCACGGCACCTTCCTCGACTTCGCCGTGCTGCTTCCGCAGGCGGCCCGCGTCCTCGACATTCCGCCCGAGGATGTCGCCAAGGCGGCCGGCACGATTGAGGGCGAACGCGCGGCCGCGGTGGTGCGCGCCTACGTCAATGCCTACTTCGACCAGTACTTGCGCCATCGGCACAGCGCCCTGCTCGACGGGCCGTCAAGCCGTTATCCAGAGGTGAAGTTCACCCCCTGACGTAGCTCCGGGCGTCAACGCCGGCAAGCCGTGGTCACGGAGCCGCGCCATGCCGCCGGCCGCACCGGTGTGGGCGCTTCCGCGATTTCTGGACGTCGCGGGGTTGCCAAATATACCCCCCTCGGGTAATGTCCGCGGCGTCCTACAGATACCCCATAGGGGTAAGGAGTGATCATGTCTGTTTCGTCTTCTCCGCCCGCCCGCCGGTGGTGGGCGCTGGCGCTCATCGCACTGGCCCAGTTCATGGTGATCATGGACACGTCGATCATCGGAGTGGCGCTGCCCCGGATGCAGGACGACCTGGGGTTCTCCCAGCAGAACCTGTCGTGGGTGTTCAACGCCTATGTCGTCGCCTTCGGCGGCCTGCTGCTCCTCGGCGGCCGGCTGGCGGACCTGTTCGGAGCCCGCCGCCTGTTCACCGCCGGCTGGTTCATCCTGCTGGTGGGCTCGGCCGTCGCCGGGGCCGCGGGCAGCGTGGCGGTCGAACTGACCGGCCGCGCCGTCCAGGGCGTGGGTGCGGCTCTGATCGCGCCCGCGGCGCTGACCCTGCTGATGATGCTGTTCGGCGGCAACCCGCGCGAGCTGACCAAGGCGCTGGCCCTGTACGGCGCGGCTGCGCCGGCGGGCGGCACCGCCGGGGTGTTCCTCGGCGGCGTCATCACCGAGTACGTCTCCTGGCCGTGGGTCTTCTACATCAACATCCCGATCGCCGTGCTGGCGCTGGTCGCCGCGCCGGCACTGATGCCCGCCGGCGGCGCCGGAGCCCGCGGCTCCATCGACGTGCTGGGCGCCCTGACCGTCACGCTCGGCCTGGGTGCTCTGGTCTACGCGATCGTCCGCGCCCCCGAGGTCGGGTGGGGATCGGCCGAGACCTGGGGCGTGATGGCCGCCGGTCTGGTGCTGCTGGGGGTCTTCCTGGCCATCCAGGCCGCGCGCCGCGAGCCGCTGATGCCGCTGTCGATCTTCCGTACGCCCAACCTGGGCGCGGCCAACCTGGCGCAGCTGCTGCTCGGCGGCGCGTGGATTCCCATGTGGTTCTTCCTCAACCTGTACTTGCAGCAGGTTCTGGACTACAGCGCCTTCCCGTCCGGCGCGGCGCTGCTGCCGATGACCGTCCTCATCATGATCGGGATGATCGCCCTGGCGCCGCGCGCCATGGCCCGCTTCGGCCCCAAGGCGATGACCGTGACCGGGCTGCTGGTGCTGGCGGCGGGCATGGGCTGGCTGTCGCTCGTCCGTCCGGACGGGACGTTCTGGGTGGACGTGCTGCCCGCCTCGCTGGTGGCGGCGCTGGGCATGTCGCTGGCGTTCATCCCCTCGCTGGGCACCGCGATCTCGTCGGCCCGTCCCGAGGAGGGCGGCCTGGCGTCCGGGATCGTCAACACCAGCTACCAGGTCGGCTCGGCGCTGGGCCTGGCCGCGATGACCGCCATCGCGTCCGCCCAAGGCGCCGACCAGCTGGGGAACCTGCCCGCACTCACCAACGGGTTCTCCGCGGCCTTCCTCGGCGCCGGCGTTATCGTCCTCGCCGGGGCGGTCCTGGCCGCCGTCACCCTGCGCTCGTCGCGTCCCGCACCGGAGCCGGCGGCCGCAACCGATCGCCCGGCCGCGCGGGACGCGGTCGCGGGCCACTGATCGGCGGCACCGCCCGGGGGCCGCAGCCGGCGGCCCCCGGGTTCCAGCTCGTTCTTTCGCCCTGAAGGACCGTCGTACGTGGATGACATCCTGACGCGCATGAGTACACGTATCGCTGGCTTCGACGAACGAACGATCCGTGTCGATGGTGTTGATCTGCATGTCTCATCGGCCGGGGAGGGGCCCGCGCTCCTCCTGCTGCACGGGTTCCCGCAGACGCACCTGACCTGGCGGCATGTGGCTCCGGCGCTGACCGACCGGTTCCGCGTCATCTGCCCGGACCTGCCCGGCTACGGCGCCAGTGCCGCACCTGCCGGCGCCGGCACCGAGCGGTACTCCAAACGCACGACCGCCGCGACGATGGTGCGGCTCATGCGGCAGCTCGGCCATGACCACTTCAGCCTCGTCGGCCATGATCGCGGGGCGCTGGTCGCCTTCCGGGCCGCGCTCGATCATCCGGACTCCGTCGACCATCTCGGGGTGATCGACGTTATTCCGACGGCCGACATGTGGGCGTCGCTGAACGGGGTGAGCGGCGTCTTCGCCTTCCATCTCTACCTGCTCGCGCAGCCGGCCGGGCTGCCCGAACAGATGATCAAAGCCGATCCCGACGCGTTCTTCGGGCACTTCCTCGACACCTGGGTCACCGACGCCGAGACCATCCCCGGCCGGATACGAGACGCCTACCTGGCCGCCACGCGCTCCCCCGAGGCGATTCACGCGATCTGTGAGGACTACCGCGCCGGCGCCTTCATCGATGGCGACCACGACGCCGAGGACCGCGAAAAGGGCAGACGCGTCCAAGCGCCGACCCTGGCGGTCTGGCAGGACCCCGGTGACATGCCCCTGCCGTTCGACCCGGCGGCGATCTGGCAGAGCTGGGCATCCGACCTGCGCACCCTGGTTCTGCCAGGCGGCCACTTCCTTCCCGAGGCGCAACCGTCCGCGGTGACCACCGCGATCTGTGACCTGATCGGATAGGCGACCGAACTTCCCGCGTCCTCACGGCACAAGCCGTCCACATCGACACCGCGATGGCGCCAGCACGATTGACCGCGGCCGCCTGCGGGGTCTTGACCCTCGTTTGACGTCCCTAACAGCTAACCGCTATCTATTAGCTAGCCGTTAGGGGTGATGCATGCAGGACGCGGTGCTGGCGATGCTGGCGAAGGAGCCGTCGCACGGCTACGGCCTGCGCGCGCGGTTGCGGCGGGCTCTCGGACCGCTGGGCGAGTCGATGAACGCGGGTCAGATCTACGTGACCCTGGCCCGGCTTGAGAAGGCGGGGCTCGTCGCCTGCGAACGGGTGGACGGTCTGCCGGACCGGCCGGACCGCAAGGTGTACGCACTGACGCCGACAGGGCAGCAGCGGGTGACCGCCTGGCTGGCCGAAGTGAACTGGCCCAAACCGGATCTCGCGGAGTTCCACCTCAAGCTCGCCGCCGCCGCCGCGGCCCGGCTCGCCGATCCGGTCGAGCTGGTGGACGCGCAGCGGCGCGAATTGCTGCGGCGCCTGCGTGATGTGCAGCGCGCCGTGCTGGCCGAGCCGGACGGCTCGACCGCCGGCCTGCTGCTGGAGGGTGTCGCGTTGCGGCTGCAGGCGGACCTGCGCTGGTTGGAGGCCTGCGAGCGGGTCTGGTCGAAGAACGAATCCGAGGGTGCATGAACGCCGTGTTGCAGGTCGAGGGTCTGTGCAAGCAGCACGGCCAGGGGCAGGGCCTGGTCCGGGCGGTCGACGAGGTCTACCTGGACGTGCCGGCGGGACAGATGCTGGCGGTGATGGGGCCGAGCGGATGCGGAAAGTCCACTTTGTTGCATCTGCTGGGCGGTCTCGAACGGCCTAGCGGTGGTGAGGTGTGGCTGGCCGGGCAGCGCGTCGACACGTTGAGCGAGCGGGCTCTGGCCCGGCTGCGACGCCGGTCGGTGGGGTTCGTCTTCCAGGCCTTCCACCTGGTGGAGGAGCTGTCGGCGGCGGAGAACGTGGAGCTGCCCGCGCTTCTGGCCGGACGCTCGCCGCGCGCGGCCAGGCACCGTGCGAGCGCGCTGCTGGAACGGGTCGGGCTCGCCGATCGCGCCCGGCATCTGCCCTGGCAGTTGTCGGGGGGACAGCGGCAGCGGGTGGCCATCGCCCGCGCGCTGGCCAACGAGCCGCTGGTCATGCTGGCCGACGAGCCGACCGGCAACCTGGACACCGCCGCGACCCTGGACGTGCTGAGGCTGTTCGAGGAATTGCGGGCCGCCGGGCAGACCCTCGTGATGGTCACCCATGACGATCGGGTCGCGGCCATCGCTGACCGGGTGGTCTCGATGCGCGACGGAACGTTCGTCGACGACACCTGGCTGGCAGTCGACCCCGAGCCGACAGACGGGGCCGGGTGGCTTGGTGGGCTGACCGAGTCGGGGGGCTGACGGTCGTGGGTCGCATCCTGCTCGTGTTCCGCCTCGTCCTGGCCGATGTTCGTCGCCATCCTGCCCAGGCCGTGGTGCTCTTGGTCTCGATCACCGCCGCCACGTCCATGCTGAGTCTGGGCATGGCGTTGCATGGGGCGACCGAGACGCTCTACCGGCAGACCCGTGCTGCCACCGCCGGTCCGGACGTCGTGGTGTTCTCGCCTGGCAGCGACCGGGCCGCGACCTCTGCCCTGACCTCGTTGAAACGCGATCCCGAAGTCGTCGCCCACAGCGGACCGCACCGCCAGTACTACACGACCCTCACGACGCAGGGCACCACGGCGAACGTGGTGGTGCACGGCGCCCGTGCGACACCGGGTCCGATCGATCGGCCCTTGGTGACCTCGGGCACCTGGGTACGTCCCGGGGGCGTCGTGGTCGAACGCGGCTTCGCCAACGCTCTGGGCGTCCGCGTCGGCGATCACGTCACCATCGCGGGCCGCTCGCGTCCCGTCGTCGGAATCGCCGTGACCGCGGCCTACACCGTCTACCCCTGGGCGGGGATGGGCAGTGGCGGGCAGAACGACTACAGCGGTCTGGTCTGGCTGAACGAGCCGGACACTCGGGCGCTGGCCTCCGCGGACCTGTCGGTGACGTCCGCCATCTACCTGAAGCTGCGCGACCCCTCCGCGACCGAGGCGTTCCTTGACTCGCACAGGGCGGCCAGGGACCCCAGCCAGAGGGCCACGCACTTCTTCACCTGGCAGTTCATGGTCGTCCAGGACTCCGTCATGCTCAAGGACAGCCAGCCGATCCTCGTCATCGGCAGCTGGCTGCTCTGCTTCCTGGCCATCACCGGCGTGGCCACGCTGGCCGCGGGACGCGCCGCCAAGCAGACCCGCCGGGTGGGACTGCTCAAGGCCGTCGGCGCCACACCCGGCCTCGTCGCCGCCGTCCTGCTCGCCGAATACGTGGCGCTGGCACTGCTCGCCGACGTGCTGGGGCTGACGGTCGCCCGGCTGGCCGAGCCCGCCCTCATCAATCCCACCGGCAGCCTGATCACCACCGCCGCCGGGCCGACGGGCGGCACCATCGCCGTCACGACCGTCATCGCCCTGGCCGTGGCGGGCCTGACCACCGTCGGCCCGACCGTGCGGGCCTTGCGCACCGAAACCGTCGCCGCGCTGGCCGACACCGCCCGCCAACCCCGGCACCGGCCCTATCTGACCAGGATCTCCGCGCTGCTGCCGGCCCCGCTTCTGCTCGGGCTGCGCCTGATCGCCCGCCGACCCGGACGCGCGTTCCTGCACGCGTGCAACATGACGGCCACGCTGGCCGCGATCACCGCCCTGCTGACGGTGTACGCCCAGCCCGTCAGGGGTTACGGCATGGGCGGCTCGTCCAGCCTGACCAACCTGAAGGTCGACCAGGGGCGCGACATGATGCTGGCCGTCACCGCCGCGCTGATCGTCCTCGCCGTCGTCAACACCGTCACCATCACCTGGACCACGGCACAAGAGGCCCGGCCCGCCATGGCCATCGCCCGCACGCTGGGCGCCACCCCTGGCCAGGTCACGGCAGGGCTGTCCGTGGCGCAACTACTCCCGACGCTGCCCGGTGCCCTCGCCGGTGTCCCTATGGGAATCCTGCTGAGTGTGCCCTTCAGCGCCGCGAATGTGACCTGGCCTCCCGCGTGGTTGCTGTTCACCGCGGCACTCGCCGCCATACCGGTAACGGCCGCGCTCACGGCAATGCCCGCCCGCATCGCAGCCCGCCGGTCGGTGGCCCACACCCTCAGCGCCGAAGCAACGTAAGCGGCGTAAGCGGCGCTCGAACTGCAGGGTCGCCGCTCGTCGAGCCCCGGGTAGGCGTTGAGCCGCGGGTCGCCGTTGAGCTGCGGGTCGCCGCTCGTGTCGTAGGTCGGCGTTAGAGCGCAGGCTGTCGTCCGAAGCCGCAGGCTCCTTCAACGGCTTGCGTCGGGTCAGCGGTGCAGGGCGGTCTCGCCTTCCATGCGCGACAGCTTCTCGGGATTGCGCACGGCGTAGAACCCGCTGATGAGGCCGTCCTCGATGTGCACCGCCATGACGGTGTGCAGCTCGCCGTCGAGCCGGAGGATCAGCGCCGGGTGGCCGTTGACCTGGGCGGGCTCCACCGACAGCACGCCGGTGATCTTGCCCAGCACGCCGGCCACCTGGTCGGCTCCCACGATGGGTGCCAGGGCGGCCTGGACGACTCCGCCACCGTCGGTGAGGAGGACGGCGTCAGGCGCGAGGATGTCGAGCAGGTTCTGCAGATCGCCGGTTTCTACTGCTTTTTGGAATGCCTCAAGCGCAGCCCGCGTCTCGGCTGGTGAGACGACGTCGCGGGGCCGGCGGGCGGCGACGTGTGCGCGGGCCCGGTGGGCGATCTGGCGGACGGCGGCGGGTCTCTTGTCGACGGCTTGCGCGATCTCGTCGTAGTCCAGGCCGAACACCTCGCGCAGGACGAACACCGCCCGTTCGGTGGGCATGAGCGTCTCCAGCACCAGCAGCATCGCCATCGAGACGCTGTCGGCGAGCTCGACGTCGTCGGCCACGTCGGGCGCGGTCAGCAGCGGCTCGGGCAGCCAGGGCCCGACGTATGACTCCTTGCGCCGGCGGAGCGTGCGCAACCGCATGAGTGCCTGGCGAGTGGTGATCCGCACCAGGTAGGCGCGCTGATCCCGCACGGCGTCGTGATCCACGTCCGCCCACCGCAGCCAGGTCTCCTGGAGGACGTCCTCGGCGTCGGCCGCCGAGCCGAGCATCTCGTAGGCGACGGTGAACAGCAGGCTGCGGTGGGCGACGAACGCCTCGGTGGCAGGGTCCATGCGGTCGCCGCGAGCTGCGGTGTCCGTCGTTCGTTCGCCCATCTCCGGCTCCTGCCTGTTCTCTCTCAACCGTTCCACACGCACTAGATGCCGGTCGCCGCTGCTTTGTGACGTCCAAGCTCGGTGGCGCACGTCACATCGCCGTGCTGTCACAGGGACGGGCGCATCGGCACCTTCATGGTCGTCAGAACGCCGCGAGAACGATCCGCGGCACCTTCACCAGTAAGGACGAAGCCATGGAACCCCGTTTCAACCTGATGGCCAACGAGCTCGGCGCCAAGATCGGCAAGCGGTTCTACAACCTCAGCCTGGCGATCCAGCAGTCGTCGCTGCCCCGGACCACCCAGGAACTGGTGATGCTGCGCGCCAGCCAGATCAACGGCTGCGGCTACTGCGTCGACGCCCACGCCAAGGATCTCGCGCATGGCGGGGAGAGCGCCACGCGCGTCAACCTGGTCGCGGCCTGGGGCGAGTCCACGGTGTTCACCGAGGCCGAGCAGGCCGCGCTGGCGCTCGCCGAGGAGGGCACCCGGCTCGCCGACGCCCACCACGGCGTGTCCGACGAGACCTGGGACCAGGTGCGCAAGCACTACGACGAGGACCAGATCGCCGCCCTCGTCTACCTGGTCGCCGTGATCAACGCGGCCAACCGGCTCGGTGTGATCGTGCGCAACAAGGGAGGCTCCTACGAGCCCGGCGCGTTCGAGAGCATTTCGAATTGATCGGGTAGCCGATAGCGCCCTCGGCCCAGCGCAGTCGGCGGCTCCGGCCCAGCGCTGTAGGCAGCTCTAGCCCGGCGACAGGCAACAACGGTTCGACGGTGGGCGACTTCGGCGCGGCGCGGCGGGCGACACCGGCCCGGTGACGGGCGGCTCCGGCTCGGCGGTGCGCGGTACCGGTTCGACGATGCGCGACACCGGGTCGGCCGTGCGCGACACCGGTTCGGCCGTGCACGACACCGGTTCGGCGGTGGGCGGCTTCGACCCGGCCCAGGATTTTTCGATCTGGGCCGGGCCTGCGCAGCGGAAAAGCTTCACCCGCGCCAGAGCCGTCCCCCTGGTCAGGTGGTGACGTAGTCGGCGAGGTGCTGGCCGGTGAGGGTGGAGCGGGCGGCGACGAGGTCGGCGGGGGTGCCCTCGAAGACGATCTGGCCGCCGTCGTGTCCGGCGCCCGGGCCGAGGTCGATGATCCAGTCGGCGTGGGCCATGACCGCCTGGTGGTGTTCGATGACGATGACCGATTTGCCGGAATCAACGAGCCGGTCGAGCAGGCCGAGCAGTTGCTCCACGTCCGCCAGGTGGAGGCCCGTGGTCGGCTCGTCGAGGACGTAGATGCCGCCCTTGTCGGCCATGCGGGTGGCCAGCTTGAGGCGCTGCCGTTCACCGCCCGACAGGGTCGTGAGCGGCTGGCCGATGGTGAGGTAGCCCAGACCGACGTCGTCGAGCCGGTCGAGGATCTTGTACGCGGCGGGGAGCTTCGCCTCGCCGGAGCCGAAGAACTCCTTGGCCTCGGTCACCGGCATGGCCAGCACCTCGCTGATGTCGCGTCCGCCGAGGTGGTAGTCCAGCACGGACGCGTCGAACCGCTTCCCCCCGCACTCCTCGCAGGTGGCGGCGACACCGGCCATGATCGCCAGGTCCATGTAGATGACGCCGGCGCCGTTGCAGTTGGGGCAGGCGCCCTCGGAGTTGGCGCTGAACAGCGCCGGCTTGACGCCGTTGGCCTTGGCGAACGCCTTGCGGATCGGGTCGAGCAGCCCGGTGTACGTCGCGGGATTGCTGCGCCGCGAGCCGCGGATGGCGCCCTGGTCGATCGACACCACGCCCGCGTCCGAGGGCATCGAACCGTGCACGAGCGAGCTCTTGCCCGACCCCGCGACGCCGGTGATCACGGTGAGCACCCCGAGCGGGATGTCGACGTCCACGTTCCGGAGGTTGTGGCGGTCGGCGCCGCGGATCTCCAGCTTGCCGTCGGGCGTCCGCACCTTGTCCTTGAGGGACGCGCGGTCGTCGAGGTGGCGGCCGGTGATGGTGTCGCTGCCCCGCAGGCCCTCGACGGTGCCCTCGAAGCAGACGGTGCCGCCCGCCGTTCCGGCGCCGGGCCCGAGGTCGACGACGTGGTCGGCGATCGCGATCGTCTCCGGCTTGTGCTCGACGACCAGGACGGTGTTGCCCTTGTTGCGGAGCCGGAGCAGCAGATCGTTCATCCGCTGGATGTCGTGGGGGTGCAGGCCGATCGTCGGCTCGTCGAAGACGTAGGTGACGTCGGTGAGCGGCGAGCCGAGGTGGCGGATCATCTTGGTGCGCTGCGCCTCGCCGCCCGACAGGGTGCCGGCCGGCCGGTCGAGGCTGAGGTAGCCGAGGCCGATCTCGACGAACGAGTCGAGGGTGTCGTGGAGCGTGGCCACCAGCGGTGCCACGGACGGGTCGTCGATGCTCTTGATCCAGTCGGCCAGATCGCTGATCTGCATCGCGCAGGCGTCGCCGATGCCGATTCCCTTGATCTTCGACGACCGGGCCGCCTCGTTCAGCCGGGTGCCCTCGCACTCGGGGCAGGTGGCGAAGGTCATCGCGCGTTCCACGAACGCGCGGATGTGCGGCTGTAGCGCGTCGATGTCCTTGGACAGCATCGACTTCTGGATCTTGGGGATCAGGCCCTCGTAGGTCAGGTTGATGCCGTCCACCTTGATCTTGGTCGGCTCCTTGTAGACGAGGTCGTGCAGCTCCTTCTTGGTGTACTTACGGATCGGCTTGTCGGGGTCGAAGAAGCCGCAGCCCTTGAAGATCCGGCCGTACCACCCGTCCATGCTGTAGCCCGGAATGGTGAGCGCGCCCTCGTTGAGCGACTTGCTGTCGTCGTAGAGCTCGGTCAGGTCGATGTCGCTGACCGACCCCATGCCTTCGCAGCGCGGGCACATACCGCCGTGGTAGACGGCGTCGCGCACCACGACCCGCTCGCCCTTGCCCTTGTCGACGGTCATCGCCCCGCTCGCCCTGCGGGTCGCGACGTTGAACGAGAAGGCGGTGGGCGGCCCGACATGCGGCTGCCCGAGCCGGCTGAACAGGATGCGCAGCATCGCGTTGGCGTCGGTCGCGGTGCCGACGGTGGACCGCGGATTGGCGCCCATCCGCTCCTGGTCGACGATGATCGCGGTCGTCAGCCCGTCGAGGACGTCGACGTCGGGCCGCGCCAGCGTCGGCATGAAACCCTGCACGAACGTGCTGTACGTCTCGTTGATCAACCGCTGCGACTCCGCGGCGATCGTGCCGAACACCAGCGAGCTCTTGCCCGACCCGGACACCCCCGTGAACACCGTCAGCCGGCGCTTCGGGATCTCGATGTCGACGTCCTTGAGGTTGTTCTCGCGCGCGCCGTGCACGCGGATCAAGTCGTGGCTGTCGGCGACGTGCGACTGCGTCATCGTGTCTCCCTCTGTCCGTCAGGCAAGATCTTCGTCGGCGAGCCAGCGGCCGTCGCGCATGAGCTCGCGGCCGGTCAGCTCGTTCTCCTCGCGCCAGGCCTGGACGCGCCGCGGGGAGACGCGGAACCAGCGATACACCGTGGCCGACGCACGCGGGTCGAAGCCGGTGCGCGCGGCGAACCGGTCACCCGACTCCTGGGGCAGCGCGTCGATCTCCAGGACCTCGACGTCGCCCTCGATCAGGGACACGTCGCGGGTGAGGCCCAGACCCAACCGCACTCTCCGGGACGCGGCGAGGTTCCTGCCGGTCGGGCTGTTCGCCGGCGTGGCCATCAGCAGCGCCTCGCCGTCCCAGTCGAACGAGAGCGGCACCATGTACGGCACTCCGTCCGGCGAGGCACTGGCCACCCAGACATCCACGTCCTGGGCAAGCCGCTCCTCAGTGTCGCGACGACGCTGAGCACGGGATCGGGGGGCGGTACTCGTCACGGCAGGTCAGCCTAGTCCTGACCGCGGATCATGTCGCCGTCAGGATCACCGAATTCCCGGGCCACGCCCCAGCCGTAACTCCCGCCGCCCGACGGCCCACGCCCCGCGCCCCCGACCTCATCCGCACATCGAAGCGGATCTGTCACCGCTCAGCGGTCAAGCCGCCACCTGCGGATACCTCATGCCGCCGGCGTGAGCGGTCTCCAGGGGCTTACTCGCCCGGGAGCGCCTCTGATCAGTACGCGAGCCCGCCGTCCGAATGGGGTGGTTGATGGAATTTGAAGGTGTGTTCGGCGTCGAAACGAGCCGGATAGGAGCGCCAGACCTCGTCCTGCGCCAGCCCAGAGGTCAGAGCGGAGCGGAGTTAAGCGGCCTATGACGATTGCCGAGGCGCTCGACCGGGCCTGGTAAAGGCGTCTTCGCCATTTCTCGCTTCGCCCCGTCGGCGGTGCTCGATGAGACGTCCGGCTATTTTCTGGTGGGGCGATGATCTCAACGTCAGAGGCCGATTCAACGTATACACGGGAACGGATTATGAGAACTGGTTCATCCTCGAACCCGTCACGCTCAACGGTAGGTGTGATCGGTCCTCCAACAGGGCGATAAGCTACGCGATCGGCGACGGCGCCTGGGTGACCACAACCCCACCAGTAATGAGCTCAAGAGACCCTTCTCGTGCTACTTCGAAGAGGGGCTCAAGGCAATTGACTACGAAGACGAAACGACTCCCGGGAGCGCCCGGGGCGAGCTCGACGGCACCTGCAAAATTAGATTCCCCGTCAGGGTAACGTACGGCAAAAAGTCGTGGTGGGGAAACGTGCAGACCTCGTACAAGAAAAGCCGGCGAACCCCGTACCAGGCACTTGCAAGGCAGCCGGATAGCCCCAAGCACTGACATCTGCGGCAGGCCCTGCCGGTCGACGGTCGCCACGACCCAGGTCCGGGCGTGGGTGGGATCGCGCGATTGGTCGTGGTCGAAGACGTGGGCGATCACCTCGTCCGGTCTCGGCGAGCACCGAACCGCACAACCATTTCCTCCTCGCCCGCGGCCGGCCCCAAGTCGAGCGCCGGATCCGAGAGGTCTTCACTACCGCCCCAGCCGACGCCGTCGCCCTGGCATGGTGCCTGTCCTACCTCGACTCGCTGCAGGTCATCGGGGATCGGTACGGGGTGCGCCACTGGGGCCTGTTCCAATTCTCTGACACCGAATTGCTGGAACTGGGCGGCCCCCCGGTCATCACCCTGCACGCCGAATGGAACATCCAGGCCGCCCACACGATTTGGAAACGCACCAAGACCTTCCGGACCGCCCCTTCTTGGGGTTTCTCGTATGAGAGGGATCCGTCCATGTTTAAGATCCTCGGCATTTCAAGGAGCCTGCGTGCCGACTCGTACAACACCGCTCTGCTGCGCGCCGCCCAGAAGGTCGCCCCCACCGGCCTGCCGGTGGAGATCTACACCCGGCTGCGTGACATCCCCCCATACGACCTGGACCTCGACTACCCCGGCCGCCGCCCTCCGGTCGTCCAGGAGTTGCGTGAGCGCATCACCGCCGCCACCGGGCTGCTGATCGCCACTCCTGAGTACAACTACTCCATTCCCGGCGTGCTGAAGAACGCCCTCGACTGGGTCAGCACCGACTGGACGCGGGCCGAGGGTCTCCCGCTGCTGCGTAAGCCTGTGGCCATCATCGGAGCCGCTCCGACCACCTTCGGGTCGGTCCGCGCCCAGCTCGCCCTGCGCCAGGTGTTCCTGTGGACCGACTCCGACGTGGTCGTCAAGCCGGAACTGATCGTCTTCCGCGCCCACGAACGCTTCGACGAGAGCGGCGACCTCGTCGATGAGAGCACCGTCGACCGCCTGCGGAACGTGCTGGACGCGCTCGTCCTCAAGATCCGCGCCGACCGGCAGCCGCACCTGGCGGCGGCGAGCGCCTGAGCCCCGGCCGCCCACGGCCGTGGCGCCTTGAGCCCCGGCCCCCCGCAGCCGTCGGGTGCGGTGTGAGCCAGGGCCGAAACTGCTCACACGATGGATGAAGGAAGTGAACGCAAGGCCGGTGCAGGGCACCGTAGCCGAAGGTTTCGAGACCGTCCGGGACGCCTTCGCCGAGGTTGTGACCGCCGAGCCGAGCCTCAGCGCTCAGCTCGCCGTTCATGTGCATGGACGGCAGGTCGTGGATCTGTGGACAGGAGACGGAGTGGCCGGCGACTCCTTGCTCGCGCTCTATTCGTCCGGCAAGGGCGCCGCGCACCTGGTGGTCGCGCTGCTCGCGCAGGACGGAGTCGTGGATCTGGACCGCCCGGTGGCCCACTACTGGCCGGAGTTCGCCGCCGAGGGCAAGAGCGAGCTCACGTTGCGGCAGCTCGTGGGCCACAGTGCCGGAGTGATCGGCGTGCCGGGCGGGATGAGCCCGGAAGAGCTGGCCGACGACCGGCTGCTGGCTCGGCGGCTGGCGGATCAGCGCCCGTACTGGCGGCCGGGCAGCGCCTATGGTTACCACGCCTTCACCATCGGCGCGCTCACGGGCGAGGTCGTGCGCCGAACGACCGGCGCCTCACTCCAGGATGTGTATGAGCGGCGCGTGCGCGTCCCGTACGGACTGGACTTCTACCTCGGCCTGCCCGAGGACGAGGAGGCACGTTACCTGCCGGCGCAGCCCCCGCCACCCGAACTGCAGGCAGTCGCCGACCAGCACGCCCCCGCACCTGACAGCCTGCCGGGCATCACCTTCAACCTCAACGCCAACCCGCCCACCGACCTGGTCGCGTACGCCAACACCCGGACCGTGCGGGCGCTGGGCCCCGCCGACGCCTTCGGCCACAGCGGCGCGGTCGGCGCCCAATCCTTCGCCGATCCAGGCAGCGGCGTCGCCTACAGCTACACCCGGCGCCGTTTCTCCTTCGGTGGAGGCGGTGGCGCACCGGAGAACCGGCGTCTGGTGGCCGCGGTCATGCACGCCGCCGGACAACACTGACACCCCATACCCAGGTGGTGTATCGGGGCGGACGTGTCGGGATGCCCTCGGGTGAAAGCGCGCGGGCCGGGCTGGACGCGTTTGGGTGCGTCCAGCCCGGCGGGGCGTTTAGTTGGGCTGCACCTGGTAGACGGTGTTGGTGTTGCGGAAGAGTTCGCCCTGGCCGGGCTTGGTGACTCGTAGGTCGAGGTAGAGGGCCTGGTTGGTGTTCGGGACGTCTAGTGTCACGGGGATCAGGCGGTGGTCACCGGTTGGGATGGTCTTGGTGAGGCGGCCGGCGTCCACCACCTTGCCGGTCGCGGTTCCCGCGCGCAGGCGCCATGTGATGGTGAGGCGCTCTCCGCCGCGCAGATCGTCGTTGAAGAGGGAGAGGCTTCGGGTGTTGCGGCCCGGCTTGAGCGGTGTCGGGACGGTCGGCCATGCGCCTGCCGTGTTCGACATCTTGTTGGCGTTCCAGAACTCGGTGTCGATGACCGCGACGGGGTTGAAGGCGTCCTGGATGAGGTTGATGGTCCGGTTGTTCCACGGGTCGGGCAGGTTGTCCTCGCCGTAGACGGGATTCGGGCCGTTCGGGTAGCTGATCTCCAGGCGCATGTCGGTCTTCTTGACCCCGGGGATGACCGATGCCCAGGCGGACAGGAGGGTGTAGGGGCGGGCGTCGTCGGCGCCCTGCTCGCGCATGCGCATGGTGGCGGTACCGAACCACGCCATGCCCTGCGGGGTGCTGTCGCGCCACCACAGGAATTCCCCCTGGCCCTGCGGCTTGCCCTTGGGGCCGGCGCAGATGCTCTCGGAGTACGCGCCGAAGGACTGACCGTCGTAGTGGCAGAAGACGGTGTAGTCGGGGTGCGGAAGATCCTCGGAGTCGCCGTCGGTGCTGATCGGGCGGGTTGGGTCGTGCATTTTGACGGTTCTGTAGAGGAGTTCGTCGAACTCGGGGCCTGCCCCTGGATTGGTGAAGAACGCCACCCGTGGCTCGTTCGCCTGACTCCAGCGCAGCACGGACGCGTGGTTGCGGTCGCGCACGACGACGTCGGCCAGGTGCTGGACCATGTTCGCCCGGCCGGTGACGAAGTTCTCCCGGTTGTTCGATCCCCGGATGGCGGTCTCACCTTGGATCATCAGGCCGAGCTCGTCGGTGACGTCGAGCATGTACGGCGTCGCGGGGACCTGATGGATGCGCACGGAGTTGTAGTTGAGGCGCTGGTAGGTGCGCACGGCCTGGGGCCAGCCACCATTTCCCTTGGACGGCTTCAGGAAGCCTGGGAAGGTGTCGTAGGCGTCGCTGCGACCGTGAAAATCGATGTTGTCGTAGTTCGCGCCCTGCAGGCTGTCGCCACGGAAGTTCACGTGCACGCCGTTGAGCTCGTACTGGCCGCCGGTCTGCCGCAGCTCACGGAAACCGAAGCGCACGTGATACCGGGAGGCGGGCGCGGCGGGCCGCGTCATGGTGATGTCGAGCTGGTGCAACTGGGCCTTGTACCCGGGCTTGTAGGGGACGTTCGGCCACCAGTAGGAGGAGGGCCCGGCACGCCAGGCGAAGGGCCCCATGGTGATCTTGCTGGTGGTGTTCGCGGGCACGACGGCCGTCCGGCGCGGCACGCTCGGGTACTTCCAGCGCGCGCCGTTCCACGAGTTCAGGCGTCCGCCGAGTGTCACGACGTGGGGTCGCGCGGTGGTGTTGGTGACGGCCACGTCGTAGGCGAGTTCGCGGCGGGTCACCGACGGGCGGACGAAGGTGTCGGAGACGTAGACGGCCGGGAAGACCTTGAGCGCGGCCGACCGGAAGATCCCCTGCGCCACGTCGTCGGACCAGGACGCTCCCTCGGGCACGGTGTACCGGCCGTCGGATCCGACGAACGCCTTGCGTCCCTCGACGGTGACGTCGATGCGGTGCCTGCCGCCCGGACGGACGAAGGGCGTGAGATCGAAGACAGACGCGGTGTAGGCGGTGGTGTTCGAGCCGACCGTCCTGCCGTCCACCTGGACGGTGGCACGGTGGTTCACGGCGCCGAAGTCCAGGCGGGTCGCCTGGGCGCCGCCGACCTTGGGGACCGTGACGGTGCGGCTGTAGACGGCCTTGGACAGCTTGTCCCAGCCCTGCTTGAGCCAGCCGCCTCCCGGCACCTGGATGGTCGTCCGGACACCGCTGACCGGAGAGTCGACGCACGTCATCGGCCCGGTCGTGGGCCTGGCGGGTTCACCGGTGCAGACGGTGTTCTTCAGCGGCGTGAAGTCCCACGTACCGGCGAGGTCCACCTGGGCCAGTGGCCGTGCACCGGAGACGCCCCCGAGGTAGTCCGCGGAGAATGTGGGCGCCTTCGCGGGCGCGGTGGCCTGAGCTGACGGAACGGCGGCCACGGAGCAGGTCGCCAGCACGGCGACGACGGCAACGGGCCAGGCTTGGACCTTGCGCCTCTGCGCCCGGCGACGGGCGGACCCGACGCCGAAGAGCGGTGAACTACGCATCAATCTCCAATCTCGAGGGGCACGCCCCATCTGCCGGTGACGGACCCGAATGCGCTTGAGCCGAACCCGCCATCACGCCCGACGTGCACGGCGCACCATCACGCCCGACGTGCATGGCGCGCCGGACGTGCGCGGCACGCGCGCGCCTAGGGCGAGGGGCCCTGGGCGCGATGCGTCATGGACGCCACAGGCCGGGGTTGCCTGGTCGGTGGCAGGTAACGCGCGTTACGTAGGAGAACATGGGCAGGTAACGCGCGTCAACAGGTACGATCGGCGCGATGGCACCTCCCGCTGAACGGAGAGCGTCGGGCACGGACGCGACCCAGACGACCAGCGCCGACGTCGCGCGCGCGGCAGGGGTGTCCCGTGGCGCCGTCAGCCAGATCCTGAACGGGCGCGGGCAACGCTTCTCCGCGGAGACGCGCGCGAGGGTCCTCGACACCGCCCGCCGCCTGGACTACCAGCCGTCCTCCGCGGCGCGGACGCTCGCCCGCGGCATGAGTGACGTGGTGGTGGTCGTGGCGCCGAACACCACGTTCGGGACGAACCTCCAGGACATCTGCGACGAGCTGACCCACGTCCTGTCGGAACACGGCCTGACCGTCGTCCTGCGGTTCGCCACGGGAAGCATGGCGTCCTTCGACCGGCTCGTCGCGGGCCTGCGCCCGGCCGCGGTCCTTCCGCTGATCGGCCTGGACGCCGAGCACCGGGACGTCCTCACCCGGCGCGGGGTGCCCCTCGCGACCTCTCCCAGAACACAGAAACCGGCGCAGAACACGAACCACGCCATCGGCGCGCTTCAGGCCCGGCACCTCGTCGAGCGCGGCCATGACCGCTTGGCCTACGCGCAGCTCGTCGACCACCGCGATGACGTGTACGGAGATCAACGGCTCGACGGCCTGCGCCTCGAATGCCGGCGGCTGGGCGTTCCGCACCCGCAGGTCCTCGGCGTGGCGATCGACGCGACCGCCGCCGATCACGTGCTGCGATCGCTGCGACCCGGTGTGGCGGTCGCGTGCTACAACGACGAGGTCGCGCTCACCCTTCTCGCGGCGGCGCTCCGCCAGAAGTGGGACGTGCCGCGGGATCTGGCGCTCATCGGCGTGGACGACATCCCGCTCGCGGGCGCGCTCACACCGCGACTGACGACCATCGCGTACGACGCGGTGGCCATCGCCAGGCGGCTGGCAGCGGCCGTGCTCGCCTCCCTCGATCTGCCGGACGGCGAGCCCGTCCCACCCGACGACCACCTGCGACTGGTCCCCGGCGAAACAACCTGATCGCGATCAGTGCGCGGCGGGGCCGGGCGCATTCGGTGCCGTGCACCTGCTCGGCGGCCACCGGCCTGGTGCGGCCGCACCAGGCCGGGCAGGATGCAGGCGTGGCAGTGCGAGGAGTGCGGCGGCGCGGGGTGGAGGGGGAGTGGTCACCTCTCTCCACTCCTAACGTATAGCGCATCGGGGGGCTTGCCACAAGACCCCCCTCGTGCCGCAGAATCGTCCGCCGAAGCTCAGAACCTGCGGAAACGGGGATATGAATGCGCGTGTTGTCGACGTTCGGGGGCGGCGAGCCGATGGCGGAGCCTGGTTCGGGGGTGCGGGTGACCGGCGGTGCGTTCGATCTTCCTGAGCAGCTCGCCGGCAAGGCCGATCCGGCGCTGATCGCTGGGGACGAGCGGCATTTCGCGGCGATCGCGGAGAGCCTGGAGCAGGCGATCGCGGACGTGTCCGACCGGCTGGACGCCGAGCGGAAGGCACCGGGCGGCATCGGCCAGGCGGCGCTGGAACGGGACCTGGAGATCCATCGGCTGGCCTCTCGGCTGCGTGCGCTGCGCCGCTTCGGGCTTGATCTGTGCCTTGGGCACATCGTGGCCGCGGGTGATTCCGAGCCCGTTTACGTTGGGCGGCTCGGTTTGACTGATGGCGAGGGGCGGCGGCTGCTTGTTGACTGGCGTTCGCCTGCGGCGGAGCCCTTTTTCGGGGCGACGCATGGGAATCCGATGGGCCTGGCGAGCCGCCGCAGGTACCGCTGGACGCGTGGCCGGATCAGCGACTACTGGGACGAGGTCTTCACCTCGGAGGGGTTCGAAGGGCACGCCGCCCTGGACGATCAGTCCGCGTTCATCGCCACTTTGGGCGGTCACCGGTCGTCCCGGATGCGCGATGTTCTCGGCACCATCCAGGCCGACCAGGACGCCATCATCCGTGCGGGATCCCGCGGCGCTCTGGTGGTCGACGGCGGCCCTGGCACGGGGAAGACCGTCGTGGCTCTGCACCGTTCCGCCTATCTGCTTTACTCCGATCCGCGTCTTGGCCATCGCCGGGGTGGCGTGCTGTTCGTCGGTCCGCACCAGCCTTATCTGGCTTACGTGGCCGACGTCCTGCCCTCTCTTGGGGAGGAGGGCGTGCAGACCTGTACGTTGCGGGATCTTCTTCCTGAGGGGGGCACGGCGGCGGTCGAGAGTGACCCGGACGTGGCCTCGCTGAAGTCCTCGGCGGACATGGTGAAGGCCATCGAGACGGCCGTCCGGTTCTACGAGAAGCCGCCCGCCAAGGGAATGACGGTCACGACGCCCTGGTCTGATCTTTGGCTGAGCGCCGACGAGTGGGCCGAGGCGTTCCGGGCGCCGGATCCCGGCACTCCGCACAACGAGGCGCGCGACCAGATCCTGGAGGAGCTGGTCACGATCCTGGTGGACAAGTACGACGGGGACGTCTCGGCCGATCTGCTGCGGAGATCGCTGCTCCAGGACCGGGAGCTGCTCATGACCCTCAACAGGGCATGGCCGACGATCGAGCCGGACGATCTCGTCGGTGATCTGTGGTCGGTGCCCGCCTACCTGCGGATGTGCGCCCCGTGGCTCAGCCCGGACGACGTTCGGAAGTTGCAGCGGGAGGACACGCAGGCCTGGACGGTGTCCGATCTGCCCTTGTTGGACGCGGCGCGGCAGCGGCTCGGCGACCCCGAGGCGTCACGGCGCAAGCGGCGGCACGAGGCCGCCCTCGCCGTCCAGCGCGAACGCATGGCGCAGGTCGTCGACAACCTCATCGAGGCCGCGGCCAGCTCCGGTGCCGACGGCGACGACGGCGAAGGCCTGGTGACGATGCTGCGCGTTCAGGACGCGCAGAACTCCCTGGTCGACGAGAGCGAGCTGCCCACCGCCGACCCGGACCTGCTCGCCGGGCCGTTCGCGCACATCGTCGTGGACGAGGCACAGGAGCTGACCGACGCGGAGTGGCAGATGCTGCTGCTTCGCTGCCCGTCCCGGAGCTTCACCATCGTCGGGGACCGCGCCCAGGCCAGGCACGGGTTCACGGAGTCGTGGCACGACCGGCTCAAGCGGATCGGGCTCGACCACGTCAACCTGGCCTCCCTGAGCATCAACTACCGGACGCCGGAAGAGGTCATGGCGGAGGCCGAGCCGGTCATCCGGGCCGCGCTCCCGGACGCCAACGTGCCGACCTCGATCCGCAGCAGCGGCGTCCCCGTCGTCCACGGATCGGTGTCGGAGCTGGGCTCGATCCTCGACACCTGGCTCGACGCGCATGCCGACGGGGTCGCCTGCGTGATCGGCGATCCGGCGTTCCAGGAGCGGCCTCGCGTCCGGTCGCTGACCCCGGAGCTGGCGAAGGGCCTGGAGTTCGACCTGGTCGTCGTCGTCGATCCGGAGTCGTTCGGCGAGGGCATCGAAGGAGCGGTCGACCGCTACGTCGCGATGACCCGAGCGACCCAGCGCCTCGTCATCCTCACGAGCCCCTGACGGTCTGGCGAGCTTCGCGTTCGATGATCACGACTGGGATCTCTCTCGCCGCCTTTCGCTGGTAGCCGGTGTAGGTCGGGAAGATCCCGGTCATGGTCTCCCACAGGTCGGGGCGTTCGTCGCTGGTCGCGGGGCGGGCCACCGCGTCGAAGACGTCCGCTCCGACCTGCACCCGGACCTGCGGGTCGGCGAGCAGGTTGTGGAACCAGAGAGGATGGTCGTCGGCGCCGCCGTTGGAGGCGACCACCAGGTAACGGTCGCCGTCGCGGCCGTAGATGAGGGCGGTCCGGCGGGGCAGCCCCGAGCGGCGGCCGGTGGTGGTGATCAGCAGCGTGGGCGCGCCGTGGAACATGTGGCCGCGGGCGCCGTCTGACTCGACGTACTTCTTGACGTGGTCGGCGACCCATGTGGTCGGGCTGTCGAGGGGTTCGTGGCTCAACGAGCCGCTCCGTCGCGCATGGAGTTCCTCCTGGTATTCAAACTTGATTAGTCGGTGCACTATCGCGCACTTGTGTGCTTGCGGTCAAACGAGGTGGCGGCTTCAGGTGGCACCGCGCCGGAAGGTGGTGCGGTAGTCCCTTGGGCGTTGCCCGGTGTGCTTGGCGAAGAGGGCGGCGAACGTCCCGGAGTCTCTGTGGCCGACGGCGGTCGAGATGCTCGCGACGGTTCGTTCCGTGGTTTCGAGGAGGTGGCGGGCGCGGCGGACGCGCGACGACTGGAGGTATTCGAGCGGGCTCTGGGCGGTTTCCTCCGCGAATCGCCGTAGCAACGTTCGCGTGCTGACGTTGAACGTGTCTGACAGGGCGGCCAGGTCGTATCGGAGGGTGAGATTTTGGTCTAGCCAACGCATGACCCTGCGGGAGAACTCGTTGCCGGGCTGCGGAAGGAGGCGCGTGTCGACGTAGGGAGTCTGGGACGCACGCGCGTCGTCGACCAGCGCCACGCGAGCGGTCGTCCGGGCCACGGCGGGGCCGCTGTGCTCGCGGATCAGTTCCAGCGCGAAGTCGTACATGGCGCTGAAGGCCGCCGTCGTCGTCACGCCCTTGCCGGTGACGACGAGACGTTCGGGCCGGACGTCGGCGGTCGGGCAACGTCGGGCCAGTTCGTCCGCGTAGAGCCAGGACACAACGCCGGGAAAGCCGGTCGTCGGTGATAAGGCGGAGAACCGGGGCCCATGCCATGCTTGCGGCCGTGGCTCTGCTCACCGGCCATAAGGAGTCGGTATGACGCTCGACATCGACCTGACCGGCATCGACCTCACCGACCTGAACAGATTCGCCGACGGGTTCCCGCACCAGGTGTTCGAACGGCTACGCCGGCAGGCCCCGGTCTGGTGGCATCCGCCGACCGAGCACACCCCGGACGGTGAGGGCTTCTGGGTGGTGAGCCGCTATCACGACGTCGTCGCGGCGGGCTCGGACGCGGTCACCTTCTCGTCCCAGGGCACGGCCGTTCGCGCGGGCGGCGGCACCCTCATCGAGGATCTCCCCGACGGCCTGGCGCCCGGCGTCCTGCTGAACATGCTGGACCAGCCACGGCACACCGGCTTCCGCAAGCTGCTCCAGCCCAGTGTGGCCCGCAAGACTTTGGCCCGCATCGAGTCCGACCTGCGGAACCGGGCCGCGGCGATCGTCGACCAGGCTGTCGCGGCCCAGGAGTGCGACTTCCTCGTGGACGTCGCCGCGGAATTGCCATTGCAGGCGGTGGCCCAACTGCTCGGCGTCCCGCAGGAAGACCGGCATCAGCTGCTGGGCTGGGCGAACGCCACCCTCGACTACTCCGATCGCGAATTGGGGCAGTCCAGCGCGTTGAGCCAGCAAGCCGCAGGGGAAATGTTCGCCTACGGCGGCAGGCTGTTGCAGCACAAGCGTGAGTCTCCCGGCGAAGACCTTCTGTCCATCGCGGTCACGGGGACGCTCGACGGCGAGCCGCTGTCCGACCTCGAACAGCAGATGTTGTTCAACCTCCTCATCGCGGCGGGCAGCGAGACCACGCGCAACGCGATCGCAGGCGGCATGCTCGCCCTCGCCGAACGACCAGAGACCTGGCGCGAGCTGCAATCCGACCGCGATTCCCTCGACTCCGCCATCGAGGAAATGCTGCGCTGGACCTCACCGACGCCCTACAACCGCCGAACCGCGACCGCCGACTGTGTGCTCGGCGGGCAGCAGATCCGGCGCGGCGAGAAGGTGACACTGTGGTGGGCTTCGGCCGACCGTGACCCAGAGGTGTTCACCGACCCCGACACCTTCGACATCCATCGCACGCCCAATCCTCACGTGGCGTTCGGACGCGGCATCCACTTCTGCCTCGGCGCCGCGCTCGCCCGCATGGAAATGCGCGTCCTGTTCGATGCCTTGCTCGACCGGGTGGACGCCGCCGTCGCCCTAGGCCCGGCAGAACACACCCGATCCAACAAGCACACCGGCATCCGCCACCTGCCGATGCGCCTGCAAGAACGACAATGACCATCTGGCATCGACCCACTCCGCATTCCGCGCCACAATTGTGCCATGTGGCGCCGCCTGTGACTCAAGCATTGGCCGACATGATGGATCATTTAGCTGTTCCTGTGCGGAACGGTGAACGCGGGTTCGGGATATGGGAAAGGGCTGGCAGCGGCGGCCGCCAACCCTTGATAACCCGTGCTCACGACTCAGCTCGACGACCAGAAAAACCAATCGTAGCTGGCGGGCAAAAAGGTCTGCGCGCAAGGAGTGGTATGGCGCCCAGAAACGGCGACCGCGAGCCGCGCGTTCACGCAGGCGTTTTGGGTGGCGTAGGGCCCGTGCAGCCGGGTGTCAACGGGCGCCGCGCTGGCGGAAGTCAAGGGAATTAGCACCGCGGGGGTGGCGATCGCAACGACGGCGATCGCCTTGGTAATGCGTCGTCTCATACGGTCACATCCTTTGCCTATCGGTTATCAGCAGCGGAACATGTACGCACATTACTCAGCGATCAAGGCGAAAACTTATCCAAAACCGCTCAGTGAGAAACAGGGCCCAGGTATCCGACCTCGGCGAGATCGAGAGCGCCGGCCGCGGTCGAGCGCGTTCGCGGTTTACCAGGGGATGATTTCGTCCAGGGCGTCTGGGCCTCGGAAGGCGCCCGTGGGGCCGTCTGAAGGAAGCGTCGCGAGCAGCACCGGGACGACGGCGCCGTCGGCTGTGGTGCGGTCGCCACGGGGAAACGGCGCGGCTGCGTTCTGGTCCGTCGGCACCAGGCCCGGGCCGGCGGCGTTGACCTTGATGCCGTCGGCGCGCAGGGCGTTGGCGTAGATCAGGGTCAGTGCGTTGAGCGCGGCCTTGGACGAGCTGTACCCGAGGGAGGCCCGGGCCGCGAGCGGGCTCGCCGGATCACTCAGGAGGGTGAGCGACCCGAGCCCGCTGGACATGTTGACGATCCGCGGGTCGCGGGAACGGCGGAGGAGCGGCAGGCAGGCCGAGATCACCGTGACGACGCCGAAGACGTTGACCTCGTACATCTCGCGAAGGTGCGAGGCGCTGGTCTCGGCGGCCGCGACACCCCATTCGGTCATGATCCCGGCGTTGTTGACCAGCACGTCCAGCCGTCCCGCCTCATTCTCGATCGTCGTGACGGCCGCCTCGACGGATCCGGGGTCGGTCACGTCGAGCCGCACGAACCGGACGTCCAGCCCGCCGTCCGCAACGGCCGTGCGCTCGGCTCGTCCATCCAGCGCGGCCGTGCGGTCGGCTCGTCCACTCAGCGCGGCCGTGCACTCATGCGGCCTGCCCGCAGCGGCCGTATTCGGTCCGTCCGCCGGCGCTCTCGTCAGTTCGTCGACGGCCGAACGGCCGCGACCGGGGTCACGGGCTCCGAGGTACACGGTGAAACCCCGCCGGGCGAGGCGGCGGACGATCTCGCGGCCGATGCCCTTGTTGCCGCCGGTGACGAGAGCCACGGTGTTCGCGTTCATGCCGTCCATTCCAGCCCGCTCGCGTGCCGGGAGGGAAAGACCGATCGGGTGCCGCCCCATACCCTGGAGGTATGCCTGAGCCGGAGGTCCGCGAGGTGCGCTATTTCCGCGCCGTCGCCGAGGACCTGAACATCACCCGTGCCGCGAAGCGGCTCGGCATCGCGCAGCCGCCGCTGTCGCGGGCCATGCGCCAGCTGGAACACCGGCTCGGCGTCGCCCTCTTCGACCGCACCGGCCGCCGGCTGGCGCTGACCCCGGCCGGCGAGGTCTTCGCCAAGGAGGCGGCGGCCGTCCTCTCCGCCCTCGACCTCGCCGTACGCCGGACGAGGCAGGCGTCCGAACGCAGTCTCGTGGTCACCGCCAAGCCCGGGATCGCCACGGAGTTGTTGCACCGCGTCTGCGAACGGTTCCGCGCCGATCCGGACGCGCCGGAGGTCCGGGTCGTCGTGAGCGGGTTCGGCGAGCAGGCCGACATGGTGCGCGACGGGCGCGCGGACGTGGCGATCGCTGCCTGCTTCGACGGCCGCGGCCTCGACACGGAGTTGCTGGCGACCGAACCACGCGTCGCCGCGCTCGCCACCGGGCACGAGCTGGCCGGCCGCGATGCCCTCAGCATCGCCGATCTCGTCAACGAACCGGCTCCCCGGTGGGGCGACGCGATGGTCGACGGCGACTTCTGGCTGGGAAACCCGGATCGGCCCGCCGGTGGCCCGGTCGTGCGGGACAGCGCCCAGCTGCTGGAGGTGATCGCGCTTGGTCAGGCCGTGGCGCTGGTGCCCGCCTCGCTGGCCGCGAGGAACATCCGGCCGGACGTGACGTACCTTCCCGTGCCCGACGCGGCGCCGTACCGGACCCTGGCCCTTTGGCCGGCGGACAGCCGTTCACCCTGGATCGCACGATTCGTCCGCACCGCGCTCGAATGCTGATTCGGAAGAGCTCCAGCGGCGGTCAGGCGGGGATGCCGAGGGCGAGGATGGCGGTGTCGTCCTCCAGGCCCTCGTCGAAGCCGTTCAGGAGATCCGTGAGAGCGGTGATCGCGGCCGCGGCCGAGGCCGGGGCGAGCTCGGCGGCGAACGTGCGCAGTGCCTCGTCGCCGTAGCGGGGCCCCTTCGCACTCGTCCGGGCGTCGGTGAGCCCGTCGGTGTACAGCAGCAGGGTGTCCCCGGCCTTCAGCAGCAGGTCGTCGGTGGGGAACCGGGCCTCCGGCAGGAAGCCGATCATCGGACCGCCCTGACACGGCACATGGTCGGCCGTGGAGCCTGACAGCAGGAGCGGCGGAGGGTGGCCGCCGCTGGCGAACGTGACCGCGAAGGCTCCGTCGCGCGGTTCGAGGACGCCGAAGATCGCCGTGCAGGTGCTGAGCTCTTCACCGATCTTCCATTCCTGGCAGAGGGCGGTGTTGAGGGTCGCCAGGGCGCTGCCCGGGTCCGGGTCGTGGATCGCCGCGGCCCGCAGCGTGTAGCGGGTCAGCGAGGTCACGGTCGCCGCGTCCGGCCCCTTGCCGCACACGTCCCCGATGAAGAACGCCCATCGGCCGTCGGCCAGCGGGAACAGGTCGTAGAAATCGCCGCCGAGATCGTCGATGGAGGCGGTGTGGTAGTAGGCGTCGGCTTCCAGACCGGGCACCTGAGGCAGGGACGGCGGCAGCAGGCTGCGCTGCAAGGTGGAAAGAACCCTCGTCAGCCGCTCGCTGGTGTTTTCGGCCTCTTTGCGGGCGCGCAGGAGCTCGCGCTCGTATGAGCGGCGCTCCGTCGCGTCGAACAGCGTCACGCGGACGAGGGCAGGGCGGCCGTCGGGCCCCGCCTTGCTCGCGATGCTGGCCAGTACGGGCAGGCGCGAGCCGTCCCGGGCCACGAGGTCGAGAGCGAGGCTGTTGACCTCCCCCTGCATTCGCAGCAGCGGGGAGATGTGGGTCTCGTAGTAGATCTTCCCTCCGACCGTCAGCAGGTCACTGAAGGTGCGCTGGTGGAGCGACTCCTGCCCCAGCCACTCCAGCAGCGTCTTGTTGGCCTTGACGATCCGTCCGTCCGGCAGCGTGGACAGATAGCCGCAGGGCGCGTGCTCGTACGCCTCCTCCACGCTCTCGGCCAGCAACGCCGAGAAGGCGGACTCACTCATCGAGAAAGGCCAGCAAGGCCTCCGCCGTGCTCTCGGGCGCGCTCAGCTGCGGGCAGTGCCCGGTGGCGTCCAGCGTGACCAGCCGGCTGCCGGGAATGCCGGCCTGGACGTAGGCGCCCACCTCCCTGGGGGCGATCACGTCCTGCACGCACTCCAGGATGAGGGTCGGGATCTTCACGTTGCGCAGATCGGAACGGCTGTCCGACAGGAAGGTCGTCCGGGCGAAAACGCGGGCCATCGCGGGATCGGTCCGGCAGAAGCTGTTGGTCAGCTCCTCCCCCAGTTCCGGCCGGTCGGGATTCCCCATGATCACCGGCGCCATGGTCGCGGACCAGCCGAGATAGTTGCTCTCCAGGGATTCCAGCAGCTCCTCGATGTCCGCCCGGCTGAACCCGCCCCGATACCCCTCGTCGTCGATGTAACAGGGCGACGGCGTCACCAGAACGAGCTTGGCGAAACGGTCGGGCTCCCGCCCGCAGGCCACCACGCCGACCATCGCGCTCACCGAATGGCCGACGAAGACCACATCGCGCAGGTCCAGCTCATGGCAGATCTCAAGAACATCATCGGCATAGCCGTCCAGCGACGAATACCGCTCCTCCCGCCAGGCGCCGAGATCCGAACGTCCGGCCCCCACATAGTCGAACAGCACGACCCTGTAGGTGCCCGCCAACGCCGGAACCACCAGGCGCCACATGTTCTGGTCACAGCCGAAACCGTGCGCCAGCATGACCACCGGCCCGTCCTCCCGACCGGTCACCACCACGTTGTTGCGAGCCACCACGCTCATGAAGCACCCCCTCGTCGGCCACCTGCCCTCCGGCCAAAGAGTAAGGCGACCCTGCCGCTCCCCGACCACGCACCTCCCGACACGACCAGAAGGCAGGCACTTCCGACAAGCCCGACCACCGCAGCGGCATCAAACCCAGTACCCGGTGGCACAGTCCCCATGAGCCCACCAGCAAGCGCGACCGGGGTTCCCTTGAGCACGCGACATCCGGCCCATCTCAACGCCCATGCCACACAGCAGCAGCTCAACCCCTTGTTCAGCGGATCCACGCATCGATGTGTGTCTCTCTGTAGGTAACGCGCACTGATCGGTACTCATCAGGGAAGGCATCGGCGCGGTGGCGGATCACGCCTCTGTAGAAGGTGTCGGAGACGATCACCACGAGGCATCCGGAGGCGTCGGTCAGTGCCTTGCGAGTCTGAAGCGGGCTGTTATCAGAGCGAGCCTGTGCCCGTGCCTATGCTGGGCGGGGCGCTCTGCCGCGTCGTCGTCGAGGGTTATGACGATGACCTCGCGCCTGAAGACTTCCACGCTGCGATCAGTGCGTTCCTGGCGCTCGAACGGTCGGCGCTGGAAGCGGCCGCGCCGTCGATCTTCGCGTACTACCGCGACATCATGGACGACGTCGTGGCCGCCGGCGACGATGAGTGGTACGTCGAGATCGACGGGCCGCATGACGTGCTCGATCACATCCGGTTCGGGGATGAGCCGGTGGTCAGCCGCGACTCCCGCCGCGGCCGGCACGTCTATGTGTCGCTGGAGTGCGAATGCGACTGGGAGCCCGAGCACGGGTTGCAGATCGTCTTCAGGGACGGCCGTACGGTGACCAAGGTCGGACCTTACAACGGGCATCTGACCAATTCGGCCGCCTACGCTGACGACACCCTCGACGGTGTCATCTACCGCAGCTTGCGATGAGCTCCGCCGGGCCATGTCGCATGGCGCAGATGGGTGGCCACAATCAGTCACCGGGGTGAAAACCCTTCGTGAATGGCTGGTCTCCCGCTTACCGTTTCTCTCTGATGACACTGGCACCTCAGTACCAAGGGAATGCGTCGATGGCTGAGTATGTCGAAGTTCGCCTCTCGGACGAGGAGAGCGTTCCCTTCGAGGTTGAGGAGACCGACGCTCCGGTACCTGCCGGACGCCGCTGGCAGGCCACGACCGAACGGGCCCAAGAGACGCTGGAGCAGAGCGTCGATCGCATCCTGCGGGTCGCGCGGGCCGTCGCCGAGCGGGCCGAGGCGTCGGCCGACCGCAGCGAGAAGGTCACCGTCGAGGTCGGGCTCAACGTGACGGCGGACGTCGGGGTGGTGGTCGCCAAGACCGCCAGCGCCGCGCATATCAAGATCAGTATTGAGCGGCCCGGGCCCGCTGGACCTGCCGCCTGAACCGGCGGGTGCCCGAGGTGCCCGCCGCCGGGCCGGTCCTCCCCCGGGTCTCCGGGATCTGTGCCATCGGCGCGTTCTGCCTGGCGTTGTACGCGCTGAACGTCGAACCCGTCCATGAGCTCGTCGGATCGGCCACGGCGGTCGCCTTCCGCAACGATCCCGGCAGATGGTGGGACGTCGCGATCGAGGTACGGGGAAGCCGGTGGGGCCGGCTGGACGGCCACCTCTACAGCTCCGACTTTCGCGCCGTCGCCGGCAGCCCGTCCGTGGTCGCGGCGCTGGTGGTGACGGCTCTCCCGTTCGTGGTGCTCCTCGGCAGCGGCATCGCCTGCCTGCTCCGGTCACCGGGCAGGACGGCGTTCCTCGCCGGCTCGGCGGCGTTGTGGGGTCCGCTCGCCTGCGCGGTCCCGGGCCGCTGGACCGGCCTCGCGGTCTACGACGCGCCCGCGGTGCTGTGGCTCGGCTCGGCCGCACTGCTGGCGGCGATGGTCGCGACCGCCCTTCCGTGGGTGTGGTTGTGGCGGACGAGCCCGCCGGCCCGCCCGGCGACGGAGCCGCTGCGACTCGCGGCGGTGGTCGTGGTCGTGCTCTTCGCGTGGCTGCTGCTCCGGCCCTCGACGGGGTTGGGCCTGGTGACCGGGGTCCTCGCGCTCGGGTGCGTCGTCGCCGTTCCGCTGCTGGTCGTGCTCGTGCCGACGCACCCGCTGGCACGGCCACTGGTGGCGGGCTGGCTGCTCCTTCCGGGGACGGCGCTGGTCGCCGACGTCACGAGCCTGCTGTTGACGCTCTTCGCCCGGCCGGGCGCGACCTTTCCGGCCGGGACGTGGTCGGTCTGGCCTCCACTGCTCGGGATCGGCGCCGGGCTGTCGGTCATGGTCGCGGTGCTCGTGATCGCCCGGACGGCCGGGGGCGAGCATGACTGAGTTCGTGGAGCGGGCCCTCGTCCGGATCTGGCGAGGTGACGAGCCCGTCGGCGTCGGCTTCCTGGTCGACGCCGACCGCCTCATCACCTGCGCGCATGTCGCCGCGTACGCGCTGGAGACCGGCCGGGCCGAGCTCGGCGCCCGGATCGAGATCGACTTCCCGCTGCTCCCGGACGGCGGGCGGATGCCCGCGACCGTCATGTTCGTGGCCGACGACGCCGACGTGGCCGGGCTGCGGATCGGCACGGACGATCTGCCCGGCGCGGCCAGGCCTGTGCAGATCGTCGATGCCGAGGAATCGGCGGGCCACCCCGTCCGCCTGTACGGCTGCCCCGCCGGACGGCCTCGCGGCGTGTGGGCCGAGGGCCTGGTCCGGGGCACCGGCGCCGGAGGGCGGTTCCAGATCGACGACGACCGTGCGACCGGGATCGCCGTCAGCCCCGGTTTCAGCGGCGGCCCCGTCCTGGACGACGAGCTCGGCGCCGTCGTCGGCATGCTCGTCGAGGCCGAGAGCAAGGCGGAGCGGCGCACCGGCTACGCGCTGTCCGGCTCGGCCCTGTACCGGATCTGGCCCGACCTGGACGAGGCGTCCGGGCCGGCCATCCCGTTCCGCGGCCTGGACCCGTTCGAGGAGGAGCACCGGGAGCAGTTCTTCGGCCGGGAGGAGCTCACGGCCGAGCTGCTGCCCACGCTGGACCAAGGCGGCCTGCTCGTGGTCACCGGCCCGTCCGGATGCGGCAAGTCCTCCCTCGTCCGGGCCGGGCTCGTGCCGGAGCTGCGGGCGCCGGACGTCGCCGTCGCCGTCTGCAGGCCCGCCGCCGGCACGACGCCCTGGTCGGCTCTGGCCGCCGCGCTGATCGCCGAACCGAGCCTGAAGGCGGCCCGGGCCGGCGTCGGAGCCGCCTGGGCGGACGACCCGGACCTGCTCGCCGCGCGTCTGGCGGAGCGTCCGGGCGACGTGTTCGGGCCGCTGGCGGAGCAGGAGGGGCTCCGGCGGATCGTCGTGGCGGTCGACCAGGTCGACGAGGCCCTGGCGCGGTCGGAACCGGAGACCATCGCGCTGCTGGCGGCTCTCACCGAACTGGCCGCCCCGGGACGGGCCGCGTCCTTCGCCCTCGTGGTGACCGTGGGCCCGGCGTCGCTGGGCGCGCTGCTCGACGACCGCCGCATCGGGCAGCGGTTCGAGCACGCGGCCGTGCCGATCCGCGCGCCCGCCACCGGCGAACTCCGCACCCTGATCGAACGGCCGCTCGCTCCGGTGGGCATGCCCGTCTACCAGGACGGCCTCGTCGACGTCATCCTGGCCGACCTGGCCGGCGAGCCGAATCCCCTGCCGCTGGTCGAGTTCACGCTCACGCTGCTGTGGGAGCGGCGCCGCGCCGGAACGCTGCGCCACGACGTCTACCGCGAGCTCGGCGGCGTCAGCGGCGCGGTGGCCGCGTTCGCCGAGGAGATCTGGCGCGGCCGCGGTTCGACCGGAGCCGATCTGGAGCTGCTCTGCCAATTGATCAGCCCGGTGTCCGGCGGCCGGTACGTCCGCCGGGTCGCGGAGCTGGACGAGCTCGGCGCGTACGCTCCGCTGGCAAGGTCTCTCGCCGACACCCGCCTGCTGACCTTGTCGGGCGGCAACGGCCGGCCCACCACGGTAGAACTCGCCCACCAGGCGCTCGTTCGAGAATGGCCGATGCTGCGCGACGAATTCGAGCGGCGCGCGGAGTTCCGCGAGTGGCAGGACGAGCTCGACGCGCGCTCCCGCGGCTGGCACCTGAACCGTGCCCGTGACAGTCTCCTGCGCGGCCGTACGCTGCTCAAGGCCTGGCAGGAACGGCGCGCCCACCCGGCCGAGCTGAGCCCCCGGCAACGCGTCCTCGTCAACGCCAGCACCCGGGCCGCCGCGCGGCGTTCCGTCCTGCGGGCCCTGGCCCTGGCACTCGTCGCGGTCCTCACGGTGTCCCTGGTCAGGACGCTCACCGGCGGCGTCGCCACGAGGGACGACCGCAACGCGACCCTCGCGTCACGCGAGATCCTGAAGTACGAGCCGGCCGCGCCGATGCCGGGCGGCCTCTTCTCCGCGCTGAAGGCGCACCGGCTCCACGACGACGAGTTCACCCGCGAACGCCTGCTCGACCGCTACCGGGGCCTGCGGTCCGTCGAGTCGGTTCTCGATCTCACGTACTACGTCGAACCCCATGACGGGAGGTCGCGCGTCAACCACAGCGGCACCCGGCTGGCGCAGTCCTTCGACCGGTCCGTGCGGATCTGGGACCTCTCGGGAGCCACCCCGGTCCGGACGGTCAGACTGCCGCCCGAGAGCCCGGCACGGGCGGGCCCGATCTCGCTCCAGGGCTACTCGCTGGCCGCCAAGCCGGTCTGGCTCGGCGACGACCGGATCGCGTTCATCACCGACGTGTCGAGGACGGCCCTGGGAAGGATCGTCATCGCCGACGCGCGCACCGGCCGGCCCGAACGCGCCGTCCTGGTCACCAACGAGGTCTTCGATCTGCTCGCCGATCCGTCCGGCCGATGGCTGGCGATGCTGACCAACGCCGGCACGCTGATCGTCGACCTTGACCGTCCGGGCACGGTGCCACGGCGCCTGGCCAGACCGCCGGTCGACCCGGGCGGCTCCTACTTCCAGTCCGGGACGGCGCTGCTCGGTGTGCTGCCGTCCGGCGAAGCCGTCCTGAGCGTCGCCAGTGGCTTCCCGACGGTCCTGACAGCGTCCGGCACGCGGCCGTTCTCCCCGCCGAAACCGCGCACGACCCGCGCGCGCTCGCCCCGGGACCTGAACGTCTTCTCCGACTGCGCGGTCGAAGGCCGCGACTACAACCTCAGGCTCCGGAGCCTGACCGGCGACGCGGTGCTCGCCCGGCGCGCCGTGATCCCCCAGCGGAACGGCTCGGCGGACTGCCCCCGCTCGCCGGTCTTCAGCTCCGACGGCGCGCACGTGGCCTACCGCGACCTCGTCGACGAGAGCCTCGTCCACGTCGGTGAGATCGGCGCCGACGACGGCTCCATGCGCACGCTCCAGCTTCCGGTCGATCAGCGCCTGTTCGCGGTGACCGCCGAGCCGGACGGCGACTACCGGCTGGTCACCGTGCAGAACCAGGCGGCCATGGTCGTCCGGGTCGCGGCGCCCGACGCCCTGGACAACGCGATCCACCGGCTCGTCTTCGGCGCGCTCCACCCCGCCGGGCTGGACCTGGCCGCCGCACAGTACGTCCGGTTCACTCCGGACGGCTCCCACGTGCTGCTGATCGACCCGAACGCGCAGGCCGAGGTCTGGGACGTCCGTACCCGGCGCCGCACCGGCGCGGTCCCCATTCCGGTCTCGTCCAGTGACACGGAACCGCCCAGATTCCGCCGCCCGGAGGAATGGTTTCCCAAGGTCGCCGGTCGGCTGGCGCTCTCCCCGGACGGCCGGACCCTGGCGAGCACCTCATCGAAGACCCGTACCACGACCTTGTTCCGGCTGCCCGCCCTGACCCCGGTCGCCACCATCGGCCAGGGCGGTGCCCACGTCGCCTTCGCCGACGACCGTCGGATCGCGCTCAGGGGCGCCGACGGCCCTGCCTTCCGCGACGGGCGGCGGCTGGTCCTGTGGAGCATCGATCCCGTCCGGCAACTGACCTGGGGGCCTCTCGCGGACATGGCCATCATGGCCCTCCGCGTTCGCCCGCGGCACCGCGACATGCTCGTTCTGGGGGACGGCCGCATCGACCCCCGGTTGAAATACATGGCACGCTACTGGTGGGACGGCACCCCGCGAGCGGGATCGGGCATCGACCTCGACACGACCGGCGTCTTCGACGAGTCCGTACTGGCGATCGACGCCTCGGAACGCTTCGCCGCCCTGATCCTGAACGTGGGCACCTCCACCGAGGTCCAGGTGTGGAACCTCGACACCCGCACCCTGGCCGGCCGGCTGCCCTCTCCCGACGGCCTGGTTCCGGTCGCCCTCTCCTTCGCCGGCGACCCGCGCGCCCTCGACGTCACCTACACCACCCGCACCCTGCGCTGGACGGCGTCTTCGGGCCTGGCTGTGCGCCGCTGGACCCGTGATCCGTGGTTCGGGCTGTTCCGCCCGCTCGACCGCGCCCCCCGCACGACGATCCTGACGGGCGTCGGCCCGGCGGCCGCGCCCTGGCGGCTCTCCCCCGACGGCCACCTGGAACCCACCGCCCCCGCCGCCTGGCTGCGAACCCTCTGCACCCTGGCCAACCGGGCTTCAACCTCTCCCGCCTGCCCTTGACGGCGCCGTCAGCAGGACCTCGTCGGGTTCGGCGTCCCGATGCGACCAGGCGGCGACGAATGCCACCGTCGCCGTGACGCCCATCGGAGCGGTCCGCCACGACGAAGATGGAGCCATGGACGGCCGGCGGCATGAGGCTCACCGCCGGCCTGTTCCACCGGGACGTGCGAGTGGCCGGATCGAGCGCGGCCGCGCCCTGAGGCGCAACACCCGGCGCCTTGCCGTGTACGGGTCGCGTGCGGAGCGAAGTCGGACCGTTACCTGGTGGTGACGTGGTCAACGACTGGGTATTTACTGGGCTTCGTACTGGGCATTTTCTGGGTATCGGGTGCGAGACTCGGGTCATGGCTCCTTTCGGGACGGCCTCGAACGATCACGCGGCCGACGTGCTCGCCGACGAGGTACGGGCGATTGTGCGGTTCGGCCTCCCGGTCCGTCCCGGCCGAGCCGGGGCGGGGCTGCTGGGATTGCCGGGGGTGCGGGCGCGGGCGCTGGACCCTGGTGATCCGGCCAGCCGGACCCGTGCGCTGGAGACGGTGTTGCGCGAGGAACTCGGCCGCCTGGAGAACGGCGAGCTTGCCGGGGCGGCGCGGCTGTTGTTCGGTATCGAGGCTTCTACGTCGGGGGCGAAGCTGACCGCGAGGCGTGAGGCAGCGGCCGCGGAGGCGGCATACCCGACGGGTATGGGTGGGATGCCTTCTTCGGGCTGCGCCCCTATCCCGAGTTGGAGGAGGCCACCCGCGTCTACCGGTACGACGCGGTGTTCGTCCTGGACGCACTGGACGACTTCGATTCGGAGGACGACCTGGTGTGGGCCAAGGAGCGAGAGATACGCCGTGTCCACGAACTGATCGTCCAGGGCTACTACGACGCCGGCTACAAACCGATCTTCGTCCCCGCCGACGAGCCCCGCCGTCGCATCGACTTCATCCTCGCCCAGCTTCCCGTTCCCGCCGTCTGACCAGGGAGGCCACAGTCGATGAACGGCCGCACCGGAAGCATGGAGATCATCAGCCCGAACAACATCTTGGCCAACGCGATGCCGCGCAGCGTCGATATGGTCCGGCCCCGCTTCCAGGCCACCAATCCCGACCGGGTCGCGTTCTGCGTCGGCACCCAGATCAACGGTGCACCTCACCTGGGGACGTCGCTGGTGCAGACGGCGGCGTTCCTGCTGGCCAAGCAGACCAAACGAGCCTTCGGCGTCGACACGATCGTCCGATTCCGGGGCGCTCGACAACGCCCCCTACGACATCCGGCTCGACCCCGAGACCCACCACGCCTACCAGCAGACCTACGTCCACGCGCTCGGCGCCGATGGGGTGGATGACCTGCTCGGCAAGTACTACCTGGCCATGTTCGACTCCCTCGCCGACGCCACCGGCGTCGACTACGAGATCGAGACCTACACCCGCCAGCAGACCGACCCCGCCTTCCGGCACGAGTTCCTGGCCACCCTCTACCGCAACCTCGTCAAGGAACGCCTGGCGGTCCGCGACCACGTGACCCTGTCGGTGATGGTCAAGGGCGGCGACTGGACGTACGGCTGCCAGCTGGTCGACGAGGCGTTCGCCCAGCTGCCAGGCCTCGCCCCGCCACCTCGGGTGTTCACCCCGATGGTGCTCACCGACACCGGCGCCAAGCTGTCGAAATCCCTCATCCTGGCCATCGAGATCGAGCTGATCGACGAAGGTTTACACGGTGGATGAAGTGCTGGCCGTGAGGGCGAACGTGGGGGTGGTTCGGGCCAAGGTCTGGCCCAGCTCACGGACGGAAGGCTTGTGGCGCTGGTCGACTGGTGTGAGGCGAAGGACCGTGCGCGCGGTCTCGGTGATCATTTGGCTGCGGTAGGGGGCTGGGAGGGCGTCGAGGACCGTCGTGGCGTGCTGGGCGCCTTCGTCGATCCCACCATTGACGACGGTGCACATGGCTTGGTGCAGCTGAACGTTGGCCCCGTACTGGTAGTCGGGAGTGCGGGCCAGTACGTGTTCACGAGCTTCGCCCGACCTTGCCTCGTCGCCTGATGCCGCGTAGATCCAGCTCTCGGCGAAGTGGGGCTGATCGAAGCTCCAGAGAGTGGGAAAGATTCCCGCGCGGGCGTCGCCACCGTCCCAGTCGACGAAGGTCTGAAGTGAGCGCTTGGCCTCGTCGTGCCTGCCCAGGAGCGAGAGTGTCTTGGCCTTGATGCCTGCCAGGTCGGCGTTCCAGAACGAGGGCGAGTCCCCGCCGAGGTGCTGGGCGTTCTCGATCAAGCGGAGCACCGTGCCCAGGTCACGCTGACCGTAGAGCCCGAAGCCGGCCTCTTCACAGCGGACCATCATGCGGACTTCTAGATCGTTGGACACATCGGAGGCCCGCCGGGCGGTGCGCCACCAGTGGATGGCAGCTCCGTGATTACCGAGGCGAGTGAGGATATTGGCGTGAAATATGGAGAGCGATGCCAGGACCCGGTACAAGTCCGACTTGTCCGCAGAACTGGCGGTTCCAAGCTGACGCTGGAGTGCCAATAGATCGATTGCGAGAGCGGCCTGGACCTTCGCGGGCGGTTGCGTACGGAGCGCGTGCAACTGATCCACACACGTGAGTTGCCAGTCCTCGATGGGGCGGATCTCGCTTTCGATGGCGAGGTCGAGGAGCTGGCGGACGGATTCGCTGGATGATCCGAGGGACGTGGCCCCCAGGCCGAGGGCGGCAAGCAATAGTCGCCGACGCTCCATGGCTTCCCAATCGTCGAGTGTGCCCGTTCCATCCACGTTAACGGTTGCCAGGTCAGAACGGGGTGCCTGATCTGGGCTGCTGTGATCGGAGATGCCGAAGATCTCGGCTTCGGTGAGGGTGAACGCGGCGGCGTAGGCGGGGGCCCACTCGCGGGGGAAGTGGCGCCCATTCTCGTGGTCGCGGACTTGGCGCGCAAGATTTTCTACGGTGCCTTGCTGCAGGTCAGCGACCTTCATGAGCTGCCGGGCCAGCTCATATTTGGACCATTTCCGAGCTTCACGTTCACTTTGGATGCGGACGGCCCATTCCGGACGTGGGTCATTCGTCATCGGCCTGCCGCCTCACGCTCACCCGGGCAACCCGGAGAGCTGATGATCTCCGGGTCCTCTCCGCCATTCTCCCCTGCCATTGCGGTCCGTGGCATGGGTTCATTGGCAATAGCGGGATGCGTACGGAAAGGAGTCCGGGTAACGATGGATGTAGCGGAGGCCAAGGCGGCGCTTCGGGCGGAGTTTCCAGGCTGGTCAATCATTCGGGCCAGCGATACCGGTCGGTGGTGGGCGACACGGGGACCTGCGGCTGGGGAGCAGGTGCGGCACGACGCGTCCTGCTGTGAGGCCGATACGCCTGCTGAGCTGCGGGCGGAGCTGCGCAAGGCGGCCGGGCGCAAGCATGTGGAACTGGGTCTGTGAGGCCGGGCGGCGGGCCGACGGCGACTGTGTCTCTGAGCGCCGAGGCGGTGCGCGGGCTGGAACGCGAGTCGTTCAGGTTGCGCCTGAGCCGGTCCGAGGTGCTCGACGTGGCCGTACGGGTGTGGCTGTTTCTGCAAGCCCACCAGGCGAGTGGTGGCGAGGTCCTCCTCAGGGCGGCTGACGGGACGTGCGAATGGGTCGTGTTCGAGGCCGGGCCCCGGACGTGAGTCAGGTTCGGGATTGATGGCGGGGGGTTAGGGAGGTGTGTTCGGAGTCGCGGGCGGCTTCGGCGGAGCCTAGTTGCCAGGGGACGCTGGTGACCATGACGCCGGGCCGGAACAGCAGGCGGGCTTTGAGGCGTAGGGCGCTCTGGTTGTGGACGAGGTGTTCCCACCAGTGGCCGACGACGTATTCGGGGATGAACACGCAGACGAGGTCGCGGGGGCTTTTGCGGCGGATCCGGGCTACGTGGTCGAGGATTGGGCCGGTTATGTCGCGGTAGGGGGAGTCCAGAACTGTGAGCGGGACGGGGATGTCGCGGGCCGCCCACTCACGTTCGAGTTGCTCGGTGTCGGCGGGAGAAGTTCGGACCGTCAGAGCTGTCAGGGTGGATGGGCGGGTGGCGCGGGCGAACGCCAGCGCTTGCAGGGTCGGGGTGTGCAGTTTCGATACGAGGACTATGCCGTGGATGCGGCTGGGAAGAGTTAGTGGTTCGTCGGGCGGGGTGAGCTCGAGGGCGACCCGGTCGTAGTGCCGGTGGATGGACTTCATCATGATGAAGACCACGGGCATCGCTATGACGACGATCCAGGCGCCGTGAGTGAACTTGGTGACCAGGACGACGATCAGGACCAGGGCGGTGAGCGCGGCTCCGGCCGCGTTGATGGCCCGGGAACGGTGCAGCCGGAGAGCTTCCTGGGGGGTCGCGTCGGCCAGCAGTTTGGTCCAGTGCCGGACCATGCCTGCTTGGCTGAGGGTGAACGAGACGAAGACGCCGATGATGTACAGCTGGATCAGCCGGGTCGTGCTGGCGTTGAACGCCCAGATCAGGGTGCCTGCGAGGAGGGCGAGGATGACGACGCCGTTGCTGAACACCAGCCGGTCGCCGCGGCGGGAGAACTGCTTGGGCAGAAAGCCGTCCTCACCCAGGATCGAGGCCAGGATGGGGAAGCCGTTGTAGGCGGTGTTGGCGGCCAGCACCAGGATCGCGGCGGTGAAGAAGGCGACCAGGTAGAACAGCCAGGACCCGTCGCCGGACACCGCGGCGGCCACCTGGGTGATGACGGTCTTCTGCTCGTAGCCGGCCGGGGCACCGGTGAGCAGGGCGGGGCTCTCGGCGATGCGGACGTGAGCCGTCAGGGCCAGGGCCGTGATCCCGGCGAACATCGCGATGGTGATCGCGCCCATGATGGCCAGGGTGTCGGCGGCGTTCTTGCTCTTGGGCCTGCGGAAGTTCGGCACGCCGTTGCTGACCGCCTCCACCCCGGTGAGCGCGGTGCAGCCCTGGGAGAAGGCGCGAAGGATCAGCGCCAGGGCCAGCCAGCCGGTGGTCTCGTGCGAGGCGTTGATGCCGAAATGCGCCGATTCTGCCTGCGGGGCGTCGCCGAAGAGGGCGCGGGTCCCGCCCCAGATGATCATGATGAAGACCACCGCGATGAACCCGTACGTGGGGATCGCGAAGACCGAGCCCGACTCCTTGACGCCGCGCAGGTTCATCACCGCGAGCAGCGCCACCAGCCCCAGGCAGATCGGCACGCTGTAAGGGGCGAGTGTTGGCACGGCGGAGACGAGGTTGGCCACGCCGGCGGCCACCGACACCGCGACGGTCAGCACGTAGTCGACCAGCAGCGCGCTGGCGGCGGCGAGCGAGGCGTTGACGCCCAGGTTCTCGCGGCTGACGGCGTACGCGCCGCCGCCGTCGGGATAGGCGTGGCAGGTCTGCCGGTAGGACAAGACCACTACCGCCAGCAGGACGATCACCGCCAGCGCCACGGCGGGAGCGAGATGGAACAGGGCCAGCCCGCCCAGGCTGAGCCCGAGCAGGATCTCCTCGGTGGCGTAGGCGTTGGACGACAGCGGGTCGCTACAGAACACCGGCAGCGCGATCTTCTTGGGCAGCAGGGTCTCACCCATCTGCTCGTTGCGCAGCGGCCGGCCCACCACGAACCGTTTGGGGAGTTTCAGGACATCAAGCACATTTCCAGCAGACAGCCTGCCGCTGGCCCGAGCCACGGCGTTAACGCCTTCCTGACGCCCCGGCGTGCGATCTTGACACACCCTTAACGCCATCGGTCCCCGTCCAGCCGAGCGAAAGCATGCCGGGCGATGGCCGCTGGAGCCGCCGCGCCTGACGTGCGGACCGCTGGGGCGGGTTTGAGCTGCGCCGCCAGAACGGTGGTCACGGGCCGAAGCGGTGGTCGTCAGGGTTCGAAGCGGTAGCCCATGCCCGGCTCGGTGATGAGGTGCCGGGGATGGGCGGGATCGGCTTCGAGCTTGCGCCGCAACTGCGCCAGGTAGACGCGCAGGTAGTTCGTCTCCTGCTCGTACGCCGGGCCCCACACCTCGCGCAGCAGCTGCACCTGGCTGACCAGGCGGCCGGCATGGCGGACCAGTACCTCCAGCACATGCCACTCGGTGGGCGTGAGCCGGACGTCGGCTCCCTCGCGCGTGACCCGTTTGGCGGCCAGGTCGATGGTGAACGTCGGCGTGGTGACCACGGCGGCCTCCTCGGCCGGGGCCGCGCGGCGGACCGCGGCGCGCAGCCGGGCCAGCAGCTCGTCCATGCCGAACGGCTTGGTCACGTAGTCGTCGGCGCCGGCGTCCAGGGCCTCGACCTTGTCGGTGGAGTCCTGCCGCGCCGACAGCACGATGATCGGCGCGCTCATCCAGCCGCGCAGGCCCCGGATCACCTCGCCGCCGTCCATGTCCGGCAGCCCCAGATCGAGGATCACCACGTCGGGCCGGTGGCGGGCGGCCAGGTCGAGGGCGGTCCGCCCGTCCGGCGCGGCGTCCACCTCGTAGCCGCGGGCCTTGAGGTTGATCCGCAGCGCCCGGACGATCTGCGGCTCGTCCTCGATCACCAGCACCCGCGTCATGGCCCCTCCGCGATCGGCAGGGCGAACACCATGGTCAGGCCGCCGCCGGGAGTGCCGGTGGCGGTCAGCGTGCCGTCCATCGCCTCGGTGAAGCCGCGCGCCACCGCCAGGCCCAGCCCGGCCCCGGTGCCCTGCGGGGCGTCGCCGAGCCGCTGGAACGCCGCGAAGATCTGCTCCCTGGCGTCCTCGGGGACCCCCGGCCCGTCATCGGCCACCCGCAGCTCGATGCGGCCCTCCTCCCGGCCGAAGCGCAGCTCGCTCGCGGTCACCAGGACGCGGCCCGCGCCGTGGCGCACCGCGTTCTCCACCACGTTGGCGACCGCGCGTTCGAGCAGCCCCGGATCGGCCAGCACCGGCGGCAGCGTCTCGGGCACGTCCACCTCGATCAGCTCCGCGTCCACGCCGGCCAGCGCCCGGAGGACCACCTCCTCCAGGGCCACCGGCCGCGCCAGCGGCGCGAGCGCCCCGGCCTGGAGCCGGGTCATGTCCAGCAGGTTGGCGATCAGGCCGTCCAGCCGGTCGGCGGACTCCTCGATCGTGGCCAGCAGTTCCGCCCGATCCTCCTCCGCCCACTCCACATCGTCCTGGCGCAGGCTGCTCACGCTCGCCTTCACCGACGCCAGCGGGGTGCGCAGATCATGCGAGACGGCCGCCAGCAGCGCCGTCCGGACCTTGTCGACCTCGGCCAGCCGCCGGGCCAGCACCGCCTCGGCCTCCAGCCGCTGCCGCTCCAGCGCGGCCGCCGCCTGATGCGCGAACGCCGCCAGCACCCGCTGGTCCGAGGCCGGCAGTACCCGGCCCCGCGCTGCCAGGACGGCATCGTCGACCACGACCCGCATGTCCGCCTCGTCGGGATGCGCGGCCGCCCGCCGACCGGCCGACCCGGCCACCCGCCAGCCCGGCTCGGCGCGTTCCAGCATGCTCACCGAATCCAGCGCGAACGTCTCGCGGGCCTGGGCCAGCAGGTCCGGCAGGGTGTCCTGGCCGCGCAGGACGGTGGTGGACAACCGGCTCAACGCCGCCGCCTCCGCCCCCGCCCGCGCCGCCGCGCGCCGCCGCCGTTCGGCGAGATCGACCACCAGCGACACCGCGACCGCCACCACCACCGACAACACCAGCGCCAGCACATGCTCGAAATCGGCGATGCTCAGCGTGTAGTAGGGCGGGGTGAAGAACCAGTTCGCCAGCAGGTTCCCCGCGATCGCCGCGCACAGCGCCGGCCCCAGGCCGCCCACCAGCGCCACCACCACGGTGAACGTCACGAACAGCAGCAACGTCGAGGCCAGCCCGACCTGATCGCGCACCTGCGCCACGAGCAGCGTCAGCAGGAGCGGCCCGGCCAGCGCCAGGGCCCACCCGACGAGCAGCCTGCGGCCGCTCAGCCCACCGTCCCCGCTCATCCCCATGACGATCTCTAGCGTAAGCCCGAGCTCGCCGGCGCCCCGCACGCCTACGCCCAGCGCGGACGAAGAGGATCAGCCAGGGACGGTGGAGTCACGACCGTTGCGGTTTAGGGGTCACAGGTGCCCGGCCATGCGTCCACGTGCCAATTCTTTCCCCTTGTGTCAACAATCCTGGGCCCGCGCCAGAACTCCGTGTGGTTCGCACCTTGCTGGTCGAACATTCCGCAGTATCCGGCTCCGATGTAAACACCTTGGGTTTCCGGATAGCCCGAGAGCGCTCCGGGCGGCATCAGGTCATCGTATGTGCCGTGTTTGTAGTCACCGTCCAGGTACTGGATGGCGCCGATCCAGATGTCGGACACGTTCCTGACCCCGTTCGGCGCGGCGGACGCGGGGGACGCCAGGCTGACCAGGAGGGCGGCGGGCAAGGCGGCCGTGAAGGCCCATCTCCATTTTTTCATCGTGCCTCTCATTTCCTGACGACGCTTACGTTGCGCACTTGTCGCTCTTGAGGAAATGGTGCATGCCGAAGCCGGGCTTTGTCCTTACGGCAGCGCGCACAGTTCTTTAGTCTGCGTGCACGGTCAGGTGTGAGGGCCGCGCTCGGCGGCTTTCCAGGCCTCGATCTGCGAGCGGGGCCAGTACGTGCGGTACAGGATCCGGATGGGCGCAGGAAAGGGGTTGCCTTTGGGGCGTCCGCGGGTGAGCCAGCTGCGGACGGTGGTGGGCTCGACATCGGCCAGGGCGGCGGCGCCGGCGGCATCGACCCACACGTCGCCCTCGGGAAGGTCGGGCAGCCCCAGCAGCCGTCCGGCCGGGAGCTCCTGCCCGGCCCGAAGGGCGCGGCGCAGATCGATGAGGTGCTCGTACAGATCGGCGGTCTCGGTGTGCTCGGTGCGCGGGCCTTCGTTCGGGCCCTCTTCGGCGGCCAACGGTCACTCCGTCCCGGCGCGGTCCCGGCCCGCACCACAGCCCTAAAGCTCTACCACCGATCCGGCCCACCCCGCCACCGCCGGTGAGATTCGTCCGCATCGAGACCACGACGGCGGGGCGCTCGTGCCGAGCCCCCCGCCGTCGTGCGGTCAGGTCAGCGGACGGTGCCGTAGGCGTGGATCGCCGTCTGGTCGACGGTGTTGCCGTCGGCATCCTCGGCGCGAGTGCGCAGGGCCTGGTTGTGTTCGTTGAGCGCGGTTCTGCGAGCAGCCGGGCCGTCCTTGGCCGGCGTAGCGGGTGCGAACCTCGGCAGGTCCTTGGTGCGCACCCACGGTGAGCATTGCGGTGCGCATGAGGGAGGGCATGCGGGGCTTCATCGGGTCGGCACCTCCCCGGGGCGGTCGACGAACCGGCCGGAGGCCGTGCGGGTCTCCAGGTTGAGCACCGCGCCCGTCTTGGTGCTCCAGGTGCCGTCGGTGCCGCTGGAGGCGTGATCCTTGATCACTACGATGCGTTCACCCAGATAGGCGTAGGTGTTCGGGTCGATCATGACCTCGGTGCGCAGGTAGCCCTCGACGATCCGGCCGACGGTGATCGCGGGGCGGCCGATCAGGTCCACCGACCGGCGGTCGAGCGTGACACCGGGCAACGCCGAGATCGCGCGGAAGATCGCGGCTTCCAGCTTCGGCGGCGCGACGCCGTTGCGCAGGATCGCCGTGTACTCCCCGTACAGCGTCGCGGCGCGCTCCTCGCCCTTGGCCTCGGCCAGGCCGTGCACCAGGCCCTTGGCGACGATGGCGTCGGCGAGCCGCGCCGGGTCGGCGGGCAAGCTCGCCAGTGTCGGGTAGTGGTGCTTCCAGCCCCCGCCGCCGTTCTCGATCTGGGGCCGGGTGCCGTTGCCGAAGGTGCGGGCGATCTGCCGGCCGTCCGCCCGCCACCACGTTCGCTCGGTGCGCCGGGTGAGGCGGGTCTTCGGGCCGCTGACGCGGGTGCCGACGGGCGTGATGAGCTGGGTGTGCTCGACGTATATCCACTGGTCGGGACGCGGCGCCCGTCCGGCGCGCGCGTCGGCGGCGATGGCGGCGCGGTCGAGCAGTTCGGCCGCGTTGGCGACCGGGCCGTGCGGCACGATCGGCCGGGGCCGCCCGTCCTTGTCGGTGCTCGTCAGGTTCTCGGCCACGGTGATGCCCGTGACCGCGGTCGCGGCGGCGACGCCGACCACGGCCAGGCGCACGACCGTTCTGGCCGGGCGCCGGCGGACCGGCGCGCTCTCACGTGCGGCGGCGAGCAGGCGGGCGCGACCGTCGGCCACGGCGCTCTCGGACGGCGGCCGCACCTCGCGGCACGCCTGGTCAAGCTCCATCATCGCTGGCTCTCCTCACGTGGATCGAACTCGCTCATGGCGCGGCGCATCTTGGTGCGGGCGCGGTTGAGCCGGGAGTGCGCGGTGCCCGTGGCGATGCCGAGCGCCGCGGCGATCTGCTGTGGCGACAGGCCGCCCGCCGCGGTGAGCAGCAGGACGTCGCGCTGCCCCCGGGGCAGCTTGGCCAGTGCGGCGGCGAGCCGCTGCCGGGCCGACTGCGCCTCCACCCGGTCGAGCACCTGCTCGACGGGCGCCTCGGCCGCGGGGTCGACGCCCGTTCGGGCGATCAGCCGCCAGAACGCGACCTCGCCGCGCCGGTGCTTGCGCACCAGATTCGTCGCGATGCCGAACAGCCACGGCAGCGCGTCCGGCCGCGACAGGTCATAGCGGTCGCGCTTCCTGAAGGCGATGAGGAAGGTCTCGGCCATCAGATCGTCGGCCAGGTCCATGCCCAGCCGCCGCGCCACATAGCGGTGGATCGCCGCGTGGTGACGGTCGTAGAGCAGGGCGAACCGCTCGGCGTCCTCCAGGGAACGCCGGATCAACTCCGCGTCGGTCTCCGTGCGGACATCACTGGTCATATGGATCCCATCGCTGCCATACGGCCCTCCGGGTCGGGGGTTGCGGTCACCTGTTATTGCCGTGGGCGGCAGCGCGCTTCCCAGAAGAATCGGGTGCCCGGGACGACCGGCAGGTAATGATCCTCTCCGGCGCACGATCGGCAGGGACCGCCGGTGTTCTCCGGCGCTGTACCTGTGTGGCCTCAGCGCCCGCGCGGTGGGCGGGGGCCGGCGTTCGTGGCAATCTCGTTACGGTATGTGCTCGCCTCATCACGGTGGACGTGAACATTGGGCTGGAGGTCTGATGCCGCCGACCGAGTTGATCCCGCCGCAGGCCGTGAACCTCGCCGTCCGCGCTCTCTGCGCGCTGCCCGCTCCGGTGCGCCGGTTGATCGCGGGCCGTCAGATCAGCCTGGACGGGCAGCGGCTCGCGCCCGAGGCCCAGCTCCTGCTCGCGCTGATGAAGCTGGAGAACGCGGTCCTGCGCGACGAGCGGGTGGATCTCGCACGGCGCCGCATCGAACGCGGTCAGCGGCTCGTCGACGGCAGGCGGGTCGGCGGCGTCGGCGTCCGGGCGCTGAGCTTTCCGAACGGCATCCCGGCGCGGCTCTACACCCCGGCGGGCCTGCCCGCCGGATCACCTCTGCTGGTCTACTACCACGGCGGCGGGTTCGTGCTCGGCAGCCTCAACGTCTGCGACTCCCTCTGCCGCCGGCTGGCTGTGAGCGCGGCCGTCCGCGTGCTGTCGGCCGGCTACCGGCTGGCGCCCGAGCACCCGTTCCCGGCGGCGGTCGACGACGCGGTGGCCGCGTACGAGCACGCCGTGAAGAACGCCGAGTCGTTCGGCGCCGATCGCGGCGCGGTGGCCGTCGGTGGTGACAGCGCGGGCGGCAACCTCGCTGCCGTCGTCAGCCGGCTCGCCGAACCGGTGCCCGCCTTGGCGTTGCTCTTCTACCCGCCCCTCGATCTGTCCGGCCGCCGTCCCTCCCGGGATGTTTTCGCGGAGGGCTTCTACCTGACCGACCCGGACGTGAACTGGTTCGGAGACCTGTACATCCCGGTCGAACGGCGCAAGGAGCCCAAGGCGTCACCGCTGCTGGCCGAAGATCTCACCGGCTTCCCGCCCACCTATGTCGCCACCGCGGGCTTCGATCCACTTCGGGACGACGGCGAGGAGTTCGCACGCAGGCTCGCCGACGCCGGTGTGCCGGTCGTCCTGCGCCGGCACGACGACCTCATCCACGGCTTCGCCAACATGGGCGGCCTCGGCGGGCGCTTCGCCGAGGCCGTCACCGAAGCGGCGGGCGCCCTGCGGATGGGCCTTGCCATCGCCTGCGGTAAATGACGACGGACGACACGTCAGGCGGTTCTGCGCGCGTCGTTCACGGCCTGTACCAGGGCGTCGATGTCTGCGGGCGTGGTGCGATGGCTGATGACGCAGGCGCGCAGTGCGGCATGTCCGTTCAGGCGCACGGGGCTGATCCAGGCGCTTCCGCTTTGCACGACGGAATTCGCGAGCTCGGTGTGGTGCTTCCAGGAATCCGCGGGCGGTGAAGGGTCGGCGAAGCAGACCACTGGGAGGGACGTGTTGCTGGTGATCAGCCAACCGGAGTCCCTGAGGTGGGCGCGGAGGGCGTCGGCCAGTTCGGCATCGCGTTCCAATTGCTCGGCGTAACCGGAGCGGCCCGCGACGGCGAGGCTCAGGAAGAGCTTCAACCCGGCGAATCGGCGCGACCATTGCTGGCTGGACGTATAGGGATCGACGGTGTCGGGGATATCGGCGGGCATGTAGGAGGTGGAGACCCGGAAGGTCTCGGCCAATCCCGCACGGTCGGTGCACAGCAGGGCACCGGCTCCCATCGGGACGCTCAGCCACTTGTGCGCGTCCACGGTGATGGAGTGGGCCTGTTCGATCCCGGTCAATGCCTCGCGTAGCCGATCCGACAACGCGGCCACTCCCCCATAGGCGGCGTCGACATGGAAGCGGATGCCGTACGTCCGGCAGAGTTCGGCGAGCTCGGGCAGGGGGTCGATGACACCGGCACCCGTGGTGCCCGCCGTGCCGACCACCAGGAACGGCGCGTCTCCGGCGGCGCGATCCGCGTCCAGCCGGGCTGTCAGTTGTTCGAGATCCATGCGCAGATCGGCGTTGACCGGGACGAGGCGTACCGCGTCCCGGCCCAGGCCGGTGGCGTGCGCGATCTTCAGCCAGGCCAGATGGCTCTCCGCCGACGCGTACAGGACGGGACGGCCGGGCAGCGCTCGCAGCCCGGCGGTGCCGTATCCGGGCCACATCCTGGTCAGCGCCAGCAGCACCGCGGTCAGGTTCGCCTCCGCGCCACCGCTCGTGAACGACCCGGCCACCTCCGCGGCCGGGTATCCCATGCGCGCGCCGAGGAAACGCAGGAGATGGGCTTCGATCTCGACCGCCGCGGGCGCGTGCGACCACGCCGCCAGCTGCGGGTTGAACGCGGCGGCAAGGGTCTCGCCGACGACTCCCAGCAGCGTCGGCGTCGGATTGAACAAGCCGAAATACCGTGGATGCGTCGTGTGGACGGTGGAGTCGCGCAGCAGCTCCACGAGATCGTCGATCACCGCGCCGGGATGGGCCGGCTCATCGAAGTCGTACAAGCCGACGGCTGATCGCAACCTGGCGAGATCGATCTGAGGGGCCACGGGGCGCGCGGAGATCTGCTCCCGTTCGGCTTGCAGGACGTCCAGGACGTGCCGCCACAGCCATGCCGTCGGCCCGGAAGCCGGATCGAACGAGTCGCGGCCCAGCGGAAAGGCCTCTTCGGTGATCGTTACTGAGCCCTTACCAAGCGCGTTGTCTGTCATGAAACCCATGCTCGCGACCTCACGCCCGGCGCCCAAGCGGCAGGAACGACGGTGACCGCTAAAATACTGACATGGCCTCCCGGACCCTCGCCGTCGCCGTCACCGACGGTGTGCCGATCTTCGAGCTCGCCATTCCGTGCGAGGTGTTCGGCTACATACGTCCGGATCTGACCGACTCCTGGTACGACTTCCGGCTGTGCGCTCCGGCCGGCGAACGGCCGCGTACCGCCGCCGGCTTCTCCCCCAACACCGACCACGGCCTCGACGCTCTCGCCGAAGCCGACACCGTCGTGATCCCCGCCTGCCACGACGTGCACGATGACCAGCCGCCCGAGCTCGTCGCGGCCGTACGCGCCGCCCACGAGAATGGGGCACGCATCGTCTCCTTGTGCTCGGGCGCGTTCGTGCTGGCGGCCGCAGGCATTCTCGACAGACGGCCGGCCACCACCCACTGGATGCACGCCGGCCTGCTCGCCCGCCGCTACCCGAACGTCCAGGTCGACGCGTCCGTGCTCTACATCGACGACGGCGACGTCCTGACCAGCGCGGGAACCGCCGCCGGACTCGATCTCTGCCTGCACATCGTCCGCACCGACTACGGCGCCGCCGTCGCGAACGCGCTCGCCAAGCGTCTGGTCATGCCCGCGCACCGGCCCGGCGGCCAGGCCCAGTACATCGACGCCGCCAACGCGGTCGATGACATGGACCAGCTCGCCCCCCTGCTGGACTGGGCGCGCCGACGGCTCGACCAGCCCCTGACGATCTCGGTCCTCGCGCGGCAGGCCAACGTCACCGACCGCACCCTGATCCGCCGCTTCCACGCCGTCACGGGCACGACGCCGATGAACTGGCTGCGCAACATCCGGGTCGAGCACGCCCGCGAACTCCTGGAGACCACCACCCTGCCCATCGACCGGATCGCCGAACGCTCTGGGCTCGGCAGCCCCGCCAACCTTCGCCACCACTTCACCCGTACCGTCGGCGTCCCTCCGAGCGCCTACCGCAAGGCCTTCTCCGCAGGCTGACATCAGGGCCGAAATCGGGCGAACACGCTGCGGCCTGTCGGTGGGCGCTGACATGCTGGGCGCCCCGTTTGTTGATCATGTTCGGAGCTCCCCTCATGTCCACTGATCTGTACGGCGCACGAATTCTGGCGGTCGCGCCCGACCGCTTGAGCGTGCGGATGCGCGTTTTCGTCGTCTACTACGAGGCCTCGATCCAGCGAGCCCTCGACCTCCCTGGCGATCCCGCGTTCTTCCTGCGCTTGCTCTGGGATTGCGCCGACCAGTGGCCGAGGCGTAAGGACGCGTCCAACGGCACGCTGCCCGAGCCCGACGGAACGTTGGCGGACTTCGATTACAAGGCGCTGATGGACGATGCCTGGCTGGAGGAGCACCTCAGCGCCTGCGTGCGCAGTGTCCAGCGGGTGGCCGAACGCAACGCCGAGCCGGACGCCGCGGACTGGGAGCACATCCACGACTTCTACTACGAACGCCATGGAGGTTGGCTGGACGAGCATCGCCTCGTTCAGGCCGACTACGTCGTGCGCGTGACCGACCCGCGCTGGCTCACCGGCGTGGAGCCGGGCCACAGTTGGGCCACCACCTGGTACCCGAGCCCCGAGTTCGGCGGCCCGGAGGTCGCCGACGACGGTTTCGGCGGCCGCCCCGGGTCCGGCAAGCCGCACCCGGCCCCGGCGCCGCATCCGGCGCAGGGCTTCGAGGTGATCGGCCACCTGCCCGCCAGGGTGGCGGACGCCCGCGCCGTTGGCGAGGTCGAACGCGGCGTCGCGGCGGCCCGCGCGGGCGATGCCGGCTCCGCGCGCGAGCTGCTGAACGGCCACACGGGACGGGGACGCACGTCCACCGGGATGCGCGCCGACCTGACATTGGCCGCGCTAACAGCGTTGGAGGCGGGGCCAAGGGACTCGTCGTCGCCGTCCTCCGGCCTTGTTGTCGAGTGTCTGCGCCGGGTCGCGGCGGGCGAGGACCCGGAGGCCGCGCCACAGGCGTCCATGGCCCTGAGCGCGCTCGCCGACGCATCGCTCCGGCGCGCCATGGCCGCCGAGCAGCTCGGGGACGCCGAGACCGCCCGCGCGATCTACGAGTCCGGCGGCGAGCCGGCGACGGTGCTGCTCGGACGGCTGCTCGGCGACCGTGAGATCCTCGCGCGGGCGCAGCGGGCGGACGACCCGCTCGCCGCGTCCTACGCCGGATATCTGCTCGGCGGCCTGCTGATCGACGCCGAAGAGTACGGCGAGGCGCGCGAGGTGCTCGGCCGCGCGTGCGAGGCCGCCCAAGCCACCCGCGAGAACCCGTACGGGATCCTGCCGTGGATCGCCGTCCGGCTCGGCGAGTTGCTGGCCGGGCAGGACGCCCCGATCGAGGAGATCCGCGACGCGTTCGTCCTCGCCCAGCCGCTGATGGAGATCGCCGACCCGGCTCTCGCCGCCGTCGGGCTGAACACGCTCGACGGCAACCCGTACGCCGTCCAGGGCGCCCTCAAGTGGCTGGAGGCGTGGAGCGGCGAACGCCACGCTCACGGCTGCCGCCTCGCCACCATGCTGGGAGCGCGGGTCGTGGAGGCGTCCGACGAGCCCGCCGACCACCCTCTCAACCGGATGCTGCGCGAGCTTGACGGCTCCCCCGAGTCCGTCGCGTACGGGTTGTTCCTGGCGGCGCGGGCAAGCGCCTCCCGCAAGCAGTGGGACGACGCGTTGCTCGACTGGAAGGCTGCCGCAGACACCGGTGTCCTGCCGTACGCACGATGGGCGGGCACGTGCCAGGCCGTTCTCCTGCGCGTCCAAGACGAGCACGAAGCTGCACAGTACGCCCTACGCCACGGACGCGAGGACCGCCTGATCGTCGAGATCGCCGACGCGCTCTACCAAGAGGAGCACGAGAAGGCGCGCATCGCGTACACGATGGCGGTCGAGGGTGATGACCCGCTCGCCGCCGGCCGCGCGTCCCTCGGGCTCGGCCACATCCTCTCTGAGGAAGGCAGGCTGGAGGAGGCCGCCGAGACCTACCGGCGGGCCCGCCGTCAGGCGGACGGTTCCCGCGCGACCAACGCCTCGTTCAACCTGTCCACCGTCCTGACCGAGCTGGGCGACGAGGCGGGCGCGGCAGAGGCCGCCCGCGACGCCCGCGATCGCGCACTGGCGGCCGGTGACCCGGCGCACGGGCGGGCGCACACCGCCGAACGGCTGGGCAACAAGCTGCGCGACCTGGGCAGGTGGGCCGAGGCTCGCGACGCCTACCAGGACGCCGTCGACGCCTGGCGCGAGCGCTGGAACGAGAAGTATCCGTACGACGCGCGATGGTCCCTGCTCTACCTGGCGCAGATTCACGGTCTCCAGGACGACTTCGCGACGGCTGAGCCGATCCTGCGCGCGCTGCTGAAGATGTTCGCCAAGCCCAAGGGAGCAGAGGAGAAGGAGATCGCGGTAATCGCCGCCTTGGCGATGGCACTCAACGCCAAGGACCGGCAAGACCTCGACGAGGCACTCCCGTGGTTCAACAAGGTCTTCAGGTCCCGCGACGACAAACACATTCCCACGGCTGTGGCGCACTTGGCGGAGCTGTACTACTGGCTGGGCGACAAGGCCGAGGCAGCCCGCCACTACGAGCGGACGCTGGAGCTGAGCGACGACCCCGAATTCGTCGCCGAGGCCGCTTATCGTCTGGGCGAACACCTCGCCGAGACAGGCGAGCGCGACCGCGCCATCGCGATGATGGAACGGACGCTCGCAAGCGGCTTCGACGGCTTCGACAAGGACGCCAGGCGGATGCTCGCCCGCTTGCGATCCGCATGAAGACGGCTAGGGGATTTTGAAACCCTGCTTGGAGAGGTCGAGCACGTTGGTGGGGGCGGTGATCTTCTCTGCTTGGCCATAGGCGAAGTCGAGACGGTCACCGGGCGACTTGTCGTTGGTCACCGCGAGCGGCAGCGGCTCTCCCTGGGAGGAGATCCACAGGTGGGAGCCCTTGCCGTCGGTGATGTCGTGCGCGGGCTTGCCGTCCAGGTCGCGGCCGGGCCCCAAGGACAGGCTCTCGCTGGTGCCGGCGGGACCGAACACCATGGCGCTCCCCATGAACGATCCCATGGGCCCCAGGTCCTTGCCCCGGATCAGGGTCCACTTGCCCTTGACCTTGTCCAGCAGGCCGGCAGGCGGTGGCGGGCCCACGTTGATCTCGCCGCCCTTGGTGTAGTGCTTGTCACCGATGATGACGAACTGTGTGGTCGACTTCTTCTTGCCCATGAACGGGCCGCTGAGCTTGCCCTTGGAGTTCTTGCCGCGAACGCTGTAGTCGATCGAGGCCACACCGTTGTCGGTTTTGAGCTTCCCGCGAACCCGCACGTTGGGCACCTTCGCGAACGCATCCCGCGCCTTGGCCGCGATCTGGCCCGCGTTCGGCGGAGGGCTCGCGGTCACCGTCGCCGTCGCGCCCGGTTTGGTCAGGCCCCCGGTGTTGCAGGCGCCCGCAGTTAAGGCCACTGCGCCGGCAGCGACGCACAGCCGAAGGGACGGAGATCGAAGAATGCCCGGAATCTCCGGCATGGTGGATCACCTCCGCACCTGTGACGCCCGGAAGATCCCCACGGTTCACAAACCCGCATGTTCTACGGCACCGCGAGCGGTGGTTTGCACCGTATGGCCGTGGCGCTCGAAATGAATGACTGCGCAGAGTCGTGACGCTATGAAGCCGGACGTTCACGATTGAGGTGGTACGCGGGGAAGACGAGAGGCGGGGGATGCCATGTCGGCGGAGAGCCATCCGCTGGACCCTTTGTCGGCCTCGGAGATCTGCGAGGTCAAGCGGATCCTCGTCGATGCCGGGCTGATGACGTCCGCGACCAGGGTCGCCTTCCTCGGGCTCGAAGAACCGGACAAGAGCGAGGTGCTGGGTTTCCGGCCCGGCGCCCCGATCGACCGCCGGGCACGCGTCCTGACGCTGGACGCGGAGTCCGGTCGTTCCCGCGACCTGCTGGTATCGATCAGCCGGGGCACCGTCGACCGTGAGGTGCCGATCGACCCCGCGACGCAGGGCCAGGTTCCGATCCTGGGCGAGGAATTCACCATGGTCGAGGAGATCGTCAGCGCGAGCGCGCCGTGGCGCTGGGCCCTCGAACGCCGGGGCCTCGAACCGGAGCAGGTGCGCTGCGTCCCCCTGTCGGCCGGCTGCTACGGCGATCCGGCGGAGACCGGCCGGCGGATCATCCGCTGCCTCGGCTTCCGCCAGGACCATCCGAAGGATCACCCGTGGGCCCATCCCGTGGACGGGCTGGCCGCCTACGTCGACCTGATCGCGCGCGAGGTGACCAGGGTCGTCGACGAGCAGGTGCTGCCCGTTCCCGACGAGCCGGGCAACTACGACGACGGCGACTACGTGGGTCCGGCGCGCGAGACCCCCAAGCCGATCCGCATCGAGCGTCCCGAGGGCTCGGACTTCACCGTCGAGGGCATGCGGGTGACCTGGCAGAACTGGAGCCTGCGGCTCGGGTTCAACGCCCGCGAAGGGCTCACGCTGCATCAGGTCGCCTTCAAGGACGGGCCGTCCACACGGCCGATCATCTACCGCGCGTCGATCGCCGAGATGGTGGTCCCCTACGGAGACCCGTCGCCGGTGCGGTACTGGCAGAACTACTTCGACATCGGCGAGTACCTGCTCGGCCAGTACGCCAATTCCCTGGAACTCGGTTGCGACTGCATCGGCGACATCCACTACTTCGATGCCGTGCTCGCCGACGAACGCGGGGAGCCGCGAAGCATCCGCAACGCCATCTGCATGCACGAAGAGGACTATGGGGTGCTGTGGAAGCACACCGACCTGTTCACCGAAGCACGGCAGACGCGGCGGCAGCGGCGCCTGGTGATCTCCTTCTTCAGCACCGTCGGCAACTACGACTACGGGTTCTACTGGTACCTCTACCTCGACGGCACCATCGAGTTCGAGGCCAAGCTCACCGGCGTCCTCTTCACATGCGCCTACCCCGGCCAGGGACATCCGTTCGCCTCGCAGGTGGCGCCGGGGCTGGGCGCCCCGTACCACCAGCACCTGTTCACGGCCAGGCTGGACATGATGGTGGACGGGTCGTCCAACGCGGTCGACGAGATCAGCGCCCTCCGGCTCCCTCCCGGGCCGTGCAATCCGCACGGCAACGCCTTCACCACGGCGCGCAGAAGGCTGGTCTACGAGTCGGAAGGGCAGCTGGCGGACCAGGGCACCGGACGCGTCTGGCACGTGCTCAACACCGAGAAGCGCAACCGGCTGGGGCAGGCGCCGGCGTACGTCCTGCATCCGCAGGGACGGCCCGTCCTGCTCGCGGATCCCTCGTCGTCGATCGCCCACCGCGCCGCGTTCGCCGGCAGGCATCTGTGGGTGACCCCCTACCATCCGGACGAGCGCTATCCGGCCGGTGACCTGGTCAACCAGCATCCCGGCGGCGACGGCCTGCCCGCGTGGACGGCGCGCGGCCGCGCCATCGACGGCGCCGACATCGTGCTGTGGCACACGTTCGGGATGACGCACTTTCCGCGGACGGAAGACTGGCCGGTGATGCCCGTCGACCATGCGGGCTTCGTCCTCAAGCCGAGCAACTTCTTCGACCGCAACCCCACGCTCGACCTCCCGGCGCCGTCCGGCGGCCACTGCGAGACCCCCTCCGCAACCGATGACGCGGGCACGGACGACGACGACAGCGCGGGCGACGACGGCGCGGACGACTAACGCACCACATCAGGCGGAACGGCTACCAGCGCATCATGGGGAATGGCCGCCTTGGATGGCGCACGGCGTAGCCCAGGCCGGCGCGGAGCAGGAAGGCGTGGAATCCCCCGTACGGCAGGGCCCGCGTGATCTGCTCGATGTCGTGGCGGCTGAGCGGGCCGCGCAGGCCGCCGCGCAGCACATCGATGCGGTCGGCGCGCCGGAAGGACTCCACGAGCCGGTCGCGGACCGGCCGGATCTTGTGATGCGACTCGACCATCGCCACCACCTGTGGGAGCTCCTCGGCGGAGACCTCGTCGGCGTGGCGGGCGGCGAGCTCGGCGGACGGCGGCAGGTAGTCGAACGTGCCGGCGGTCCAGATCCCGAGGTCGTGCACCGCCCATGCGAGCGCGAGCCCGTCGGTGGGTTCGCGCTGCCCGAGCAGCCGGAGCTGATAGTTCAGCCCGCGGTAGACATGGTGGCGATAGTCGGACGCGGCGGAGCCGAGGGCCTTGCCATGCGACTCCAGCACTTCGTCGATCACTGGATGGGACGTCACTACCTTGCCCGGCATATCCAGAACGTAACACGGGTTCCACCGGCGACCCGGCATTGAAAACACCTAAATAGGGTATATCGGTGCATCCACCCCGGCATTCAGAAGCAAGTGCCACCGCGCAGAAATGTGGACGTTTCCCAAACGCCACAAATCCCCCATCGCAAGCGCAACAAGTACGTATATCTAAGAAACAACTCCCCCCTTTCTCTCAAGGCAGATCTAGCCGGGCAACATTTACAAACCGCCCGACGGCCTGGAACGGTGAGAGAGCCCAAGCAGCGCTGGGCGAAGGTCGATTACCGCATCGCCCGGGGGGATCTCAGTGGCAGACGACCGTGCCGCGACGGCAACACTCCACCGCGGACTGGCACTCGAGGCCTTTGACTCGCATTTGTTCCGGAGGAACTCGGCGACCGTCACCGCGAAGCTGGAAGAGTATCTGGACGGCACCTCGATCAGGGGTCTCCGGCTGACCGATCCCGCATTGCTCGGGCGGGCCGCGCGGGCGCTGATGACTCGGGAGCGCCAGAGCATTCCGGCGCTGGACGAGCAGAAACTGTCGGCGATCGTCGATCTGTACCTGCGCACTGGAATCCAGCTGCACTCGCCCGGTTACATGGGCCGGCAGTTCTCCGGCGTGGTGCCGCTCGCCGGGGTGATCGAGCTCATGACCTCGGTGGCCGGCCAGCCCGCGTCGTTCTATGAGGCCGGCCAGCTGCCGAACGTCGTGGAACGGATCATGGCCGACGAGCTGAACGAGTTCATCGGCTGGGATCCGGAGCGCTTCTCCATGGTGACCACCTCGGGTGGTTCCCTGGCCAATCTGACGGCGTTGCTGGCCGCCCGCAACAGGGCGTTCCCCCGTTTCTGGTCGGACGGAGCCGCCGCCGCCGGACGGCGAGTCCGTCCCGCCATCGCGATGGGCGACAACGCCCATTACAGCCTTTCCAGGGCGGCCGGTGTCATGGGCATCGGCGAAGAACAGATCGTGCGGCTGCCGGTGAATCGCCACGGAACGATCTGCATGGAACGGGCGCGCCCGGTTCTTGCGTCCGCGGAGCGGCGGCATCTCAAAGTGTTCTGTCTGGTGGCCTCGGCCGGGACCACTTCCCTCGGGGCATTCGACCCGCTAGAGGAGCTTGCGGACCTGGCCCGCGAAAAGAACCTCTGGCTCCACGTCGATGGCGCGCACGGCGCGAGTCTCCTGGTATCCGACAGGCTTCGGCACAAGCTGAAAGGAATTCACAGAGCCGACTCGCTGTGCTGGGACGCGCACAAGATGATGTTCGTGCCCATGCCATGCACGATGTTGTTCTACAGGAACAAAGAACACGGCTACGGGGCGTTCCGGCAGGAGGCCAGCTACGTCTTCGAGCAGGAGCCGGACATCTACACCGCCCTCGACAGCGCGGAGCAGAACTTCGAATGCTCCAAACGGCCGATGATCATGAGCCTGTGGGCCTTGTGGGCGCTCTATGGCCCCGCCCTGTTCGCCGAGAAGATCGAATATCTCTGCCGGCTGACGCAGGAGATCTACCACGAGGTCTGTGCGGCTCCGGATTTCGAGGCACTGCACAGGCCGGAAGCGAACATTCTCTGTTTCCGCTACCGCCCTGACAGCCGTCTCGCCGACGCAGAACTGCACCGGCTTCAGCTGGCCATCCGGAACCACATCAAGGCCGAAGGCCGCTTCTTCATCTCCAAGGTGAATGTCGACGGCGTCGCCGCCCTGCGAGTCGTGATGATGAATCACCAGATCACCCGTGAGCATTTCCAGATGTTGCTCGATGACGTCAGAAACGCCGGACGAACGCTGCTGGGCAACGACCAGCGACGCGACAAGGAGAAGGAGTAGTCAATGCAGCAAGCGGCCACTACCCGGCCGAGGATGTCGTCCGAAGAGACCACCTCGCTCGCCGAACGGCTGATTCCTCCGGCGGAGCTGAAGCCCGCCGCGGTGGCCGGCCTGGCGACGCTTCCCTCCTTCAAGAGCAAGATGCGCGAATGCGAACGGGTCCTGGGCACCCGGTACAGCGAGGTCGACCATTCCGTCCAGGAAGCGCTGGTGCTCCGCCGGCTGCGGCAGCTCGTCAACATCGTGATGCTCAACCCGGCATGGCGGGAGCGTCTTCAGGGGGCGGGGCTCACGGGCGCCCCGGCGACGTTCCAGGAATGGCAGGACATCCCGCTGGCCGACAAGGAGGCCCAGCGCGAACTGTTCATGGGTTCGCGGCCGGGCCTGGTGATGCCGCTGAGCGCCGGGGGCTTCGAGATCGTCGCCAGTGGCGGCACCAGCGGCGGCCAGCCGCTCGAAAGCGTCTACTCGCTGCGCGAACTGCACGACACCTACGAGGTGGCCGGCGACTTCCTCGGCACCTACCTGCTGCGGCAGTACCTCGGGGGCGTCGAGCCCAGCTGGCTGTTCACCACCTTGGCCGACTACCAGATGTGGAGCAGCGGCACCATGGTCGGCGGCGTCCTGCAGCACGTGCCGGACGTCAACTACATCGGCGCCGGGCCGGTCACCGCGGCGGTGCTACGGCAGATGTTCTCCTATCCGGGCCCCAAGGCGATGATGGGCATCACCGCGAGCATCGCGCTGATGACCGAACTCGGCGCCGGCCTGAGCCAGGAGGCGAGGGACAGCTTCCGCGTCGCCCTCTACGGCAGCGGAATACTGTCGCACTGCAAACGCACCGAACTCCACGAGATGTATCCGCAGCTGGTCATCCTCAGCTATTTCGCGGCCACCCAGGCGGAGACCATCGGATTGCAGCTGTGGCCGTCGTCGCCTTACCTGGCCGCGGTCCCCGGCCTGCACCTGATCGAGATCGTCGACGAGAACGGGCGCTGGGTCGCCGATGGCGAGGAGGGCGAGCTGGTCGTCACGCGCCTGCACGGCCACGAGGCCCCGCTGCTGCGCCTCAAACTGGGCGACCGGATGATCCGCCGGCCGAGGATCGATGGCCCCGGCCTGAAGACCGGCCAGTTCGAGTTCGCGGGCCGCAGCGGCGACATCCTGCACCTGGGCGACACCCAGTACTCGGCTACCCGCGCCTACGCCGCGCTGCACGAGGGGCTCAAGGCGGCCAACGTGCTGGATCTGGAGCTGGTGGCGCACGACGTCCAGTTCAGGAACGACCGCGAGGAAAGACTCCTCACGCTGCTGGCCGCCGTCGACGACGTCCATGGGCTCGGAACCTGGATGAGCCGGACGCTCGGCCCGCACGACATGGAGCGCATCTTCAGCGAGTCCCTCGGCCGCGCGCTGTCGGTGTTCAACGACGGTGAGGCCAATTCCGCCTACATGGAAAAGACGGGATACCGCTTCGAGCTCAGGCTGGTCGACCGTTTCTCGGCGGAGATCGAGCGAACCGCGGTGGGAAAGGTCCCCCTGGTGCGAGACGTGGCGCGCTGAGGCGGATCGAAAGACGCCGGTCAATTCACACGAAAAGGACCCATGATGCAGTCGCGCGTGAACATCGTCATCGCGGTCGACGTGATCAAATGCCTCTCGGAAGGAAGCCTGCTCAACGGCAACCTTTCCATGATGGACGATGGAAAGTACCAAAGTACGGGGCAGGGAACGGCCGAGCTGTGCACGGTCTGCTGCCCGGGCCAGGTCGTCAGATGGACGGTCGTACCGCTGGACGTGCAGACGCCCGTCGCGATCAAGAACATCACCTTCCTCCCTTCCCGCGACGACGACGATGACGTCAACGACAGCGGCAACGGCAACGGCAAGCGATCGGTTCTCGACAGCTGGTCCAGCCTGCTGGTGCCGGACACCACACAGCCCCTCGAAGAGGTCAGGGGCCCCGGCTACGGAGAGGCCGCCCTTCCTGACGGCGGCCCTTCTGACGGCGGCGCTCCTGACGGCGCCTCCCCTGACGGCGCTCTCGTCGACGAGAACCCGACCCTGGACGTCTGGGATGGCGTGGTTCCACCGTTCCTGGAGCCGGCGGTGTCCTATCGCTACCGGCTGGAGCTGCAGATGTACGAGGGCGAACGCAGCACGCTCCAGATCGAATCCCCTGCGCTGAAGGTCCTCTAGGCGCTTCACCGGAAGGAGACGAGCCCATGCCCCAACACCTTGCCCTCATCGTGCTGGTGGACGTCAACGCCGCCTTGAAGGCCGGAGCGTTGGAAGACAACATCTACCTGCTCGACAACATGAGCCTGCTGGGTTCCGAGAACGAGGGCACCGGCAATCTGGTGACGGCCGTCAACGGCACCTGCTGGTGCGACGGATCGCAGGCGGACGAGCAGGTCCTGAACTGGCTGCCCTACAGCCTGGGACGCGACACCGTCTCGGGCCCGCCGCCGCTGACGCCCGTGATCACCGACATCACCGGCGAGGCGGTCGACCAGCAGATCATCTACCCGGCCCAGTACGGTTCGCCGGATCTGGTGACCGACGGCTGGTACTGGTCCGCCTCGGTGGACACCTCCCACCACGGAACCTTCTCGTACACCCTCGAAATCGAACTCCACCGCCCGGTGAAACGCGGCAGGACGCACACCTGGGAACCGGTGCACATGTCCTATGGCTCGCGCATCCGGATCGAGTCGAAGATGAGGCGCAACGGCTTCACCAAGGCCGATACCGCCATGCTTCCCATCGCCGCGGGCGGATCGTCGCCACCGTATCCGTACCCGCAGCCGTATCCGGAGCCGACGGAATCGAGGAGCAGAGGATGAGCACGCAGAAATCCCGGCCGGGAGGCGGCGGCAGTGGCAGCGGCGGCCAGGAGCGGCAGGTCTCCATCACCGCGATCGTGGACTGTGTCGGCTCGCTGGCGACCGGAACGCTGCTCGGCAACCTCTACCTGTACGACACCAACAAGGCCGGCGGTTCGAGCGGGCTCGGCACCGGGGAGCTCACCACCAAGGTGAAGAAGGGCGACCAGCTCGTCTGGACCGCCCTCGCGCTGACCCGCGAAACCTACGTCTGCATTCACGGCATCGACATCGACGGCGAGGTCTGCGTCCCGGAACGCAAAGTGTTCCCGGAGACCGATGTCTCCTACTGGGTCGGCACGGTGAAGAAGGACGTCGAGCAATTCGTGCCCTACCAGCTCCAGTTCAAGGTGGGCCGCAAGGACGAGCCGATGACCAGCCCCCTGTCACCGGGCCTGGCCGGCCAGGACGTCGCGACCGCCGGCACGGCGGCCTCGCAGGAGGAACGATGACCGGGAAGACCGCCAACGGCACCGAGGACAAGCAGAACCCCGGGCAGCTGAGCGCCGTCCAGCTCAACATCGTCACCTTCGTCGACATGGAGAAGGTGGCGGCGACGGGCACGCTGGAAGGCGCCCTGTACATGATGGACAACGGCAACGGCAGCACCGGCCAGGGCACCGGAGACCTGCAGACGGTCTGCAACCAGGGCCAGGTGCTCAACTGGATCATCCGGCCCCTCGACATGGAGACCAGGCCCGACGGGTCCACTCCTCCCATGCCGAAGATCAACAACATCGTCTTCCTCGACAACACGGTGGACGGTGCGGAGAAGGTCGCCAATTCCAAGGTCTGCGCCGAGCTCAAGGTGTACGGGATGCCTGACTTCACCCGGCACCCGCTCACCCCCAGCTACTACTACTGGGCCGGTGTCGTCGCCCTCACCGTGGAGCCGGGCGTGCACGAGTACCGGCTCAGTCTCGAACTGGAACAGGAAGGAAAGAAGGAGAGGATGTTCTTGAGGAGCGAGACCAGGCCGTCCATCCGAGTGCTCGCCGTGTAGGGGGCATTCCGACGTGAAGAGCGAACAGAGGACCGATTCCTGGCGGTCGTTTCCAGCCGCGCAGCAACCCGAATGGCCTGACGCCGAAGCACTGCGCCACGTCCTCTCCGAGCTGGGCGCCTACCCGCCGCTGGTCGAGCCCGGCGAATGTGACCGGCTGCGCGCCCGGCTGGGCGAGGTCGCCCGCGGGGAGGCGTTCCTGCTCCAGGCCGGCGACTGCGCCGAGACCTTCGATCGGTCCACCGCCGAGGACGTCCGCAACAAGCTCGAGACCATGCTCCAGATGAGCGCCGTCCTCAGCTACGCGGTGTCCGTGCCCGTCGTCAAGGTCGGGCGGATCGCCGGGCAGTACGGCAAACCGCGCTCGCAGCCGGCCGAGACCCGCGACGGGATCACCCTTCCCAGCTACCGCGGGGACGCGGTGAACGGCACCGAGTTCACCCCGGAGGCCCGCACTCCCGATCCCGAGCGGCTCAAGCGCATGTACCGGCTGTCGTCCACGACGCTCAAGCTCATCCGCGGCTTCGCCACCGAGGGCCACTCCGTCCTGCGCCATCTCCACGACTGGAAGCAGTGCGTCGTCGCGGGCTCCCCGCCCGAGCCCCGGCACGAGCCGCTGGCGGGCGAGATCGACCGGACCCTGAGATTCATGCGGATCTGCGGTGTCGAGTCGGACGCCTTCGGCACCGACGAGCTCTACACCTCGCACGAGGCGCTGCTCCTCGACTACGAGTCGGCGCTCACGCGCACCGACGCCCGCACCGGCCGGACCTACGACCTGTCAGGGCACCTGCTCTGGATCGGGGAACGCACCCGCGATCCCGACGGCGCGCACGTCGAGTTCGCGTCCAGGATTCGCAATCCCATCGCGGTGAAGCTCGGCCCGGCCGCGACCGCCAGCGAGGTGCTGGCGCTCATCGAACGGCTCGACCCGCGCCGCGAGCCGGGACGCCTGACGTTCATCACCCGGATGGGCGCGGGCAAGATCCGCGACCGGCTGCCGGACCTGATGCAGGCCGTCACCGCGTCCGGCGGCGCGCAGGTGGCCTGGATCTGCGACCCGATGCACGGGAACACCTTCCAGGCGCCCAGCGGGCACAAGACACGGCGCTTCGGCGACGTGCTCCAGGAGATCGACGACTTCTTCGCGATCAGCAGGGCCCTCGGGATCCATCCCGGCGGCATCCACGTCGAGCTGACCGGCGACAACGTCACCGAGTGCGTGGGCGGCCGGCCCGAGATCCGTCTCGACGCCCTGGGCACCCGCTACGAGACCGCCTGCGACCCGCGTCTCAACCGGAGCCAGGCCCTCGAACTGGCCCTCCATGTGGCCGAAACGTACGTGACCGACCAGACCTGACGCCGGCTTCGGGGCGGTCGAGGCGGTCGAGGCGCTATCGCCCGTTTTCGGCCTGGCGGTGCTGGGCGAAGCGGGGTGCGGCGAGCACGCCGGCCTGGAAGCGGGTCCGGGCCCCCAGGCGGTCGCACAGCTCGCGTACGCGACGCTGGACGGTACGCGTGCTGATGCCGAGCTGGCGGGCGATGGCGTCGTCGGTGAGACCGGCGGTCAGCAGGGCGAGCACGTCGTCGTCCGGGGCGGCGTCGTAACCGGGCAGCGGGACGCCGCTCTGCCACAGCGCCTCGAACAACGAGACCAGGGCGTCCAGCAGAGCGGAGGAGTGGACGACCAGAGAACTGTCGACGGAACTGGCGTGCTCGGAGGTCAGCGGCAGCATCGCGGTGCGCCGGTCGGCGATGGCCAGCTTGATCGGCACGTTTCCCAGCCGCGCCTCCTCGCCGGACGCGATGGCCCGCTGCACGTACTCCAGGGCGCCGGGCTCGTCGAACGCGTCCGGCCCGTAGATGCCGCGCACCCGGATCCCGCGGTCCATCGTCCGCTCCTGCTCGTCGCTGGACAGCGCCGGGTCGGTGGCGAACGGCGGATGCACCAGGACGAGGAGCTCCTCGCGCGTCCCCTGGAGGAGTTGCAGGTAGCGCCGGGACACCGCCGCCCGCCCGCTGACGACCTCCACCTGCTCCTCCGGATGCGGCGCGGCCTCGGCGACGAGCGGCCCGATCGCCGCGCGGCTGCGGGCGATCTCCTCCTGGCGGCTGGCGACGAGGGCCTCGACCGCGACGTGCGGCGGGGTGGCCAGCAGCCGCAGCGGGCGACCGGCCAGGCGCGTGATCAGGCCCAGTTCCTCAAGGCGGGGCACCATCCGCCGCAGCGCCGGGACCGACGCGCCGGTGCGCGGCGCCAGGGTCGCGAGCGTGGCGGGGCCCTCGCGCAGGAGCGCCCGGTAGACGGCCTCCTCGGCGGCGGTCACGCCGAGCCCCTCCAGTACCGGGCGCCGGGGCTCGCCGGTGGGCCGTGATTCGGACATGCAGCGAATCTAGTCGCTGACTGTCCCTTTTCGGGCCCTGGCGGCTTTACGTCATGACGGTTCCCGCCACCGCCACCCCTGGACCACCTGCGCGAACGCCCGCTAAAACGATCTTCATCGGTTTTCGCGGAGGGGACACGGCCATGTGGCGACGTACGACGGGCGGCATCGCAGCGGTGGGCTTGGCCACCGCCCTGGCCGCCACCTTCACCGCCCCGGCATCGGCCGCCCCTGCCTCGGCCGGCCCCGCCTCGGCCGGCCCCGCCTCGGCCAGTCCCGCCTCGCCTGGGCTCGCCCCGGCCGACCCCGCATCGGCCGGGGCCGCCCAGACGATCGGGGCCGCCCAGACGGGCGGTTCTGCCCAGACGGGCGGTTCTGCCCAGACGGGCGCGGGCGAGCCGTACGACGTGACGCTCCCGACCGGTGACAAGGTGCACGTGTCGTCCGGCGGGGTGGCCGCCGTGACGGCCGCGCCCCGCAGGAACGGCTACACGCCCTCCTTCTCGGTGACCCAGACGGGCCGTGATCTCTTTGTCGTCCCCGATGACCAGACCTCGGCCGATCCCGTGTCGTTCAACGTGACCGCGATCCACGAGGGGCGCCGGGCGGCCGTCCCCGCGCCGAAAACCTCAGGGGACGGGCTCGTCACCATCCGGCTGAAGGGCATCGCCCGCGACGGCCGGGCGGCGCGCGGAACGATCAGCGTGTTCAACGTCGAGGACGGCTCCCGCGGCAGTTCGCGCCGCACGCTGCCCGGCGACCCGGAGCTCCCCTGCACCGAGGCCTCCTGGGACGGGAGCGGCTGCATCCGCGTCCCGCCCGGGACGTACTCGATCACCGGTGTCATCGAGACCATGCCGGCGTGGCAGTCGAGCACCGCGCAGGACACCCCGCTCAACCGCAGCTTCGTCGGGTACCCCGAGATCAAGATCACCGAGGACACCGAGCTCGTGCTCGACGCGCGCCGGGCGACCGAGGTGAAGATCGACACGCCCGACCACGTGACCAGGCGGAACCTCGGCTCGCTCAGCCACCTGATGTGGACGCGCACCCCGGCGAAGGGCCCGGCGACGAGCACGGGCGTGCTCACAGGCGCCGGCTCCGTGCTCGAGGAACGCGTGTTCATGCAGCCGGCCCCGCGGGTCCGCACCGGCTCATTCGAGATCTACACGCGGTGGCGGCTGGAGGCCCCGTCCATCACGATGCGGGCGCCGGGCCTCACGCTGTCGCCCGAGTACGTCAACCCGGTCTACTTCAGCGACGTCTCCTCGCAGTATCCGCGCCTGAACGGCACGGCGCGGCTGCGCGTCGCCGACGGCGACCGTCCCGGGGCCGACCTTCGCGGCAGGCTCGCGCTGATCCGCAGGTCGGACGACGTCTCCGTGGCCGAGCAGTCCAACCGGGCCGCCGCGGCCGGAGCGCGGATGGTCGCGATCTACAACGACGAACCCGGCGTCAACGGCGACACGAACGGCAGCGGCGTCAAGCTGACCGTTCCCACGGTGCGGCTCTCCCACGAACAGGGCCGGGCGCTCCTCGCATGCGGCCCCGTCACCGTCACGGCGGCGGGCGTGACCGACAGCCCGTACATGTACGAGCTGGTCTACCCGGAGAAGCAGGGGATCCCGAAGAAGCTGCACTATGTGGCGCGCACGCGGGATCTGGCTCGGGTCCGCAACGACTACCACGGTTTCGCCACGATGAGCACTGGGCGATACCACCGCCGTCCATGGGAGAGCATCGCGACGGCCTACACGCACCCGTTCAAGGGGGCGCCCCGTTCGCGGATCGAATACCTCTCCGCCGACCCGGACACGACGTGGACGGCCCGCGCCGCGACGCCGGAGGAGCCGTACAACCACGCCTTCCCGGACGAGAACACGCCCTACGTGCAGCTCGACGAATCCGTCTGGCTGTCGTACCGGCCCGGCCAGCGCCGTACCCGCACCTGGTTCGAGGCGCCGCTGACCGGTGGCCTGAACCCCCTGAGCCCCATCGCCCGGACCGGTGACCGGCTGCGCATGCGAGTGGGCCTCGTCGACGCGGCGGGCAACTTCGGCAGGGCCTACACCAGCAACTTCCCCGGCGGCTTCGCCACCGACTTCCGCGTGTACCAGGACGGCAAGCTGATCGCCTCGACCATCCACCTGCCGAACGGCAGCCTGATCCTGCCGCCCGAGGAGAGGACCTACCGGATCGAGTACGACGTCGACAACCACGCCCCATGGGCCCTGCTGTCGACCCGCACCAAGACGGCCTGGACGTTCCGTTCAGCCCGTCCCGCAGGAACGGAGGACGCCGTCGCCCCGCTCCTCCAGGTCGGCTACGACGCGAACCTCGACCTGAACAACCGCGCACGTTCCAGGACACTCAACCTGGCGGTGCGCCACCAGGACGGGTCGACCACTCCGTTGCGCCGCCTGTCTCTCGCGGTCTCCTACGACGACGGCGCCAGCTGGACGAACGCCTCCGTGCGCAAGACGCGCGACGGCTACTCCACCCGCCTTCGCGGCCACGGCAAGGTCTCTCTGAAAATCCAGGCCGAAGACACCGCGGGCAACGCGCTCACCCAGGAAACCATCCGCGCCTACAGCCTTCCCTAGGAAAATCGCTGGGCGCCTGGACCCCCACCTCCCGTTCCAGGCGCCCAGCATGAAACGTCAGCCGACGTGAGACGTCGGCCCGCAGGCGCGAGTGGAGATGCCCCAGCCATCCATGCGAATCAGTATTGGCCGGGTTTGATGCGAATTTCGTAGTGGATGTCGCCGACCGTGGCGTTGCCGTGCTTGCGCATCGGGCCGACCGCGTCGCGGTAGAGGGCGGCCAGGTCGTCGTGGTCGCCGTCCAGTTCCAGGCTCTCGGCGGTGGCGGCCAGGTAGTTGGACAGCCAGAGGCGAGCGATCACGGCGTTGCGGAACGGCGGACCCAGGTTGTGCGGGACTCCGGCACCGGCGTTCTCGGTGCACACGGCCAGAAAGATCTGCTCCTCAAGCGAGGCCATGGTCGATTGTCCTACGCCCACCGTGACTCCGAAGGCGTTCCGGCCACCAAGGATCAGCCGCAGACCAGCTTGGCGACGCGGTCGGTGCCGTCGACGAGGATGTTGAGGCGCTCCGCCGCGTCGTCGAAGGACGCGACCTGGTTGGCATGCGGGATGCCGACCGTGCGCGTCACGTTCAGGCTCTGGACCTCGACCTCGCCCGCGTGCACCGCGCCCGGATGCGAGGCCAGGGTCTTGCCCACCAGCAGGGGGGACAACCGCAGGGCGTCACACCCGTCGAACTGGGGTTCCGCATGGGCGGGGCTGAGCATGGAGCCGACGAGAGCCGCGCTGAGCGTGGGGACCAGCAGCATCCGGCGGGCGGGAACGCGCACGGTCGATTCCTTTCATGGCGACGTCCGGCCTTGGACGTCTGACAATGTGTCGCTGAACGATAACAACAGGTGACGACAAAACGATGGAGCGCCGCCGGACGCTCCGTGCCGAGGTACCAGAGAGGCGGAGCCGGCCAGGTCAGACGGGCACGGAGGCGACACTCGGCCAGGAACCTCACTCGGACCGCTCCGGGCGGGCGGGCGTCCTTGCGGGGTGGCGCCCGTCCACCTCGGAGCGGCATGGCGCGAACCGCCCAGGGAACGTGGGCGGCCGCGGCTCCCCCTGCTGTCCGGACCGGCGGCGGCTGGAGGACCTGACGGCCGTGGGCCCGCGCACCGCCGGTCTGGGCAGGTGAATCGACGGTACAGCGCTCCACAGATCACGTGAAGTGATCAGCCGTTTACAGTTCTTCTTGCCACCGGTCAAGGTGCGACGGTGGAGAAATCACCACACTCCGACCTGGCCGCGCTGGTGGGGCACTTGCCGGAGTAGCGCGCGGCTCACGGACGGCCGCGCCGCTTCAGGAGGCTGCGCGGCGCGCGTTGGCCAGATAGCGGCGCTGGTCGTCCAGGGAGGCCCGGAGTCTGGTGGCATGGCTCTTGATGGCCTGGCGTTGCAGGTCCACCTCGACGCGCGTCTCCGATCTATCTCCTACTCGTCTCCACGCCCGGCCAAAACCTGTCCATCGGCGATGTCCCAGCGGGCGAGGTCGCGCAGCCAGGCACGCGCCGAGCTGTCGGACGGGGCGCGCCAGTCGCCGCGCGGTGAGAGGGAGCCGCCCGCCGACACCTTCGGCCCGTTCGGCATGGCCGACCGCTTGAACTGTGCGAACGCGAAGAACCGGCGGCAGAAGACCTCCAGCCAGTGCCAGATCTCCGGCAGGTCGTAGGCGGCCCGCTTGGGCGCGGGGAAGTTGGGCGGCCAGTCGCCCCCCTCCCGGTCGTGCCAGGCGTGCCACGCCAGGAACGCGATCTTCGACGGCCGGAACCCGTGGCGCAGGACGTGGAAGAGCGTGAAGTCGTGCAGGGCGTACGGGCCGATCTGCGACTCGGTGGACTGCAGTTCCTCGCCCGGCACGAGCTCCGGGCTGATCTCGGTGCCAAGGATCGCCGCCAGCGTGCGGTTGGTGTCCTCGTCGAACTGGCCGCTGGAGATGACCCAGCGGATCAGGTGCTGGATCAGCGTCTTCGGCACGCCGGAGTTGACGTTGTAGTGGCTCATCTGGTCGCCGACGCCGTAGGTGGACCAGCCGAGCGCCAGCTCGGACAGGTCGCCGGTGCCGAGGACGATGCCGCCGCGCTGGTTGGCCAGCCGGAACAGGTAGTCGGTGCGCAGCCCGGCCTGCACGTTCTCGAACGTGACGTCGTACACGGGCTCGCCGGCGGCGAACGGGTGGTCGAGCTCCTTGAGCATCAGCCGCGCGGTCGGGGTGATGTCGAGCTCGGCCGCCGTGATGCCGAGGGCGCGCATCAGCTTGTGCGCGTTGTCCTTGGTGTGCTCGCCGGTCGCGAAGCCGGGCAGGGTGAAGCCGAGGATGTCGCTGCGCGGGCGCCCGGCGCGGTCCATCGCACGGGCGGCGACGATCAGCGCGTGCGTGGAGTCGAGACCGCCGGACACCCCGATGACGACCTTCGGGCCGCCGATCGCCCCGAGCCGCTGGAGCAGCCCCGCGACCTGGATGTTGTACGCCTCGTAGCAGTCCTGGGCGAGGCGCTCGGCGTCGGCCGGCACGAACGGGAACCGCTCGACCCGGCGCCGCAGCCCGAGGTCCGTCGTGGGCGGATCGAGGCGGAACGCGATCTCCCGGAAGCCTCCGGTACGCGCTGAATGGACGCGGCGGTTGTCGTCGAACGTGCCCATCCGGTGGCGCTCCTGCCGCAGCAGGTCGAGGTCCACGTCGGCCACCGCGTGCTGATCGTCGAGCGGAAAGCGGTCGGTCTCGGCCAGCAGCGCGCCGTTCTCGTAGATCATCGTCTGGCCGTCCCACGACAGGTCGGTGGTCGACTCCCCCGGCCCGGCCGCCGCGTACACGTACGCGGCGAGGCAGCGCGCGGACGCCGAGCGGCACAGCAACTTCCGGTCGTCGGCCCGGCCGACCGTGATCGGGCTGCCCGAGAGGTTGGCGAGGATCGTCGCGCCGGCCAGCGCCGCCTCGGCGCTCGGCGGCACCGGCACCCACATGTCCTCGCAGATCTCCACGTGCAGCACCAGGCCGGGGACGTCCTCCGCCGCGAAGAGCAGGTCGACGCCGAACGGCACGTCCTGCCCGCCGACGCGGATCGTCCCACCGCGCTCGTCGACGGCCGAGGCGATCTGCCGCTGCTCGTAGAACTCCCGGTACGTCGGCAGGTACGACTTGGGCGCGACGCCCAGGATCCGGCCGCGGTGCACGACCACCGCGCAGTTGTAGATCCGGTGGCGATGGCGCAGCGGGGCGCCGACGACGAGCACCGTCATCAGCTCGGCCGACCCGGCCACGATCGTCTCGACGGCCTGCTCGACCTCGTCGAGCACCACGTCCTGCAGCAGGAGGTCCTCGATCGAATAGCCGGTGAGGCACAGCTCCGGGAAGATCGCGACGGCGACCCCGTCGTCCGCGCACCGGCGCCCGTGCCGCAGCACCGCCGCCGCGTTGGCGGGCGGATCGGCGATGGCGAGCGGACCGGTGCACGCGGCGACACGCGCGAACCCGTGCTGGTAAATCGACCAGAAGTTCACCGGGATCCCCCATCCGCCACGGCCTGCGTCCCGGCCCGATCATCGTGCCGTCGTGATCGTAACAGTGCGCCCCGTCGCCCCTCGCGGCCGCTCTCCCCACGGAGCGCTGACCAGGGCCGTTCTCGCGCGGGCCCTATCATGATGCACACGATCAGTAGGTGCTCCGATACTTATTGTGACAATTCCGGGACAGTCGCCGCCCGGCGTGCTCAAATGCCCGAGGGCGGGGACCGAACGTGCGGGCTCCCGCACACGAGCGGACGCGCGGGCGGACGCGCGGGCGGACTCCGGGGATCGGGTGATGTGACGTGGGTGGGCGTGGCCGGGATTGGGACGCGGGCAGACGCGGCCGGAACGAGGAACACGATGACCTCGAGCGTCATGACGCCCCGATGGAGGCGACGCCCGACGCGCTGGTGATGGTGGACGGCGCGGGCGTCATCCGCGCGGTCAGCGGCAGGGCCGAGATGCTCTTCGGGCACCGGCGGGACGAGCTGCTCGGACGGCCCGCCGCCCTGATCGTCCCCCATCTTCGATGCGGAACGTTCTGCGGCAGGCACCCGCTGCACCACTGCGAACACGTTCGGCAGGAGCCTTCCATGGCGACCCGGGTGCAGCTGTCCGGCCTGCGCAAGGGCGGGACCGAGTTCCCGATCGAGATCATGTTCAGCGCCCTGCACGACACCGACGGCGTGCTGGTGTGCGCCGCGATCCGCGATATCAGCGCGCGGGCGGCCGACCAGGAGACCAGCGACCTCGCGGCGATGGTCCGGTCGTCCCGCGACGCCATCCTGAGCAAGACGCTGGACGGCACGATCACCTTCTGGAATTCCGCCGCCGAGCGGCTGTACGGCTACACCGCCGAACAGGCCATCGGCATGAACGTCGCGATGCTCGCGCCGCCGGACCACCAGCCTGAGATCGCCACGCTGCTCGAACGGCTGAGCCGGGGCGAGCACATCGAGAACCACGAGACCATCCGGGTCACGAGGGAGGGGCGGATACTCGACGTCGACGTCACCCTCTGGCCGATCCGCGACTCCGCCGGGACGATCGTCGGCGCCTGCGCCATCATCCGTGAACTCACCGAGCGGCAGCGGGCTCAGGAGCTCACCCGGCTGTACGAGCAGCAACGCCAGCTCGCGCTCACGGTGCAGCACACCCTGATGGGCACCCCCGGCCAGGTGCCGATCCAGACCGCCGGCCGGTACCTGCCCGCCACCCGCGGGCCGGGGGTGGGCGGCGACTGGTTCGACCTGATCCCCCTCCCCGGCGGCAGGGTCGGGATGCTGATCGGCGACGTCATGGGCCGCGGGCTCGAGGCGGCCACGGTGATGGGCCAGCTCCGCGCGGTCTCCAACGCCCTGGCCAAGACCGACCTGCCGCCCGCGCAGCTCATCCAGGCGCTGGACGCGGTGCTCACCGACCTGCCCACGCAGATGGCCACCTGCTGCTACCTGGTGGTGGACCCCGAGACGGGCGAGGCCACCGTCTGCTCGGCGGGCCACCTGCCCGTCCTGATCGTCAACGCCGACCACACCGTCCACCCGCTCCCGGCACCCATCAGCATGCCGCTCGGCGTCGGCGGCATCGCCCCCGAGCACCCCCCGCGGCAGGCCCAGTTCACCCTGCCGTCGGGCAGCACCCTCGCCCTCTACACCGACGGGCTGGTCGAGACCCGCACCAGCGATCTCGACACCCGGCTGAAGAACCTGGAAGCCGCCCTGGGCCTGGCCGCCCGGGACGGGCTCAGCCTCGACAAGACCGCCGACAGCGTGCTGGCCGCCCTGCTCCCCGACGCCAGCACCTATGACGACGTCACACTGCTGCTGGCCCGCCTTCCCGCGACGCCCGTCGCCACCGCCCGCACCGATCTGCCCGGCCGGCCGGAGGCGGTCGCCGACGCCCGCCACTTCTGCGCCGCCACCCTGGCCTCCTGGGCCGCCCTGCGGCCCCGTACCTCCGCCATGCCCGGCACCTTGATCGACACCGCGGTCCTGCTCACCTCGGAGATCGTCACCAACGCCGTCCGGCACGCCCAAGGCCCGGTCGACCTGGTTCTGCGGCACAGCGAACGGGAACTGACCATCCAGGTCAGCGACCGCAGCACCCTGCAACCCCAGGCCCGGCTCGCCGGTCCGGACGACGAGACCGGACGCGGCCTGCAACTCGTCGACGCCCTCGCCGACAGATGGGGTTCCCGTCCCAGCAACGACGGCAAGACCATCTGGTGCACGATCAGCACGGACGTCAGCGACTGACCCGCCGCCGTAATGTCGGCCGCCCCTCGTACCGTGGGCGTGAGGGCGGGGCGGTTCGTCAGGGGGTGACGGCGTAGGCGTTCTCGATCGTCTGGGTGACGGTGTCGCCGTCGGCGTCCTTGGCGGTGGCCTTCAGCGACACCGTGCCCTTGGGCGGGTTGGTGAGTTCGGCGATCCACCGGTCGCCGTCTTCACGGAGGCGGACCGGCTGCCACGTTGCCGTCGGTGGCGGCCTCGACCGTGAGGGACGTGACTCGCGCCGACGTCGATCCCGGCTGGTGCACGACGCGGACCGGGAACATGAAGGGCTTCGCGGCCGGGGCGCGGTTCAGGTCGTCGAGTTCCGGCACGAACCGGACGGCCATGAGCGGCAGGGCCGTGGAACGTGCGGTCTGGGCCGAACGGAACGTCCATGAGGAGGTCGCTCTCGTCGACAGCTTCCAGTCCGGGTGGTCGCACGCCGCTTCGATGTCGAGGCGGTAGGTGGCGGCCTCGGGCGGAGCGGCGAACGCGCCGGCGGCCGGGATGTCGCTTTCGCCGACCGGCTCGCCGTCCCGCACCAGGCGTGCCGGTGTACTCGACGTCCACCGGGAAGGGCTGGGCGCCGCCGGTTTCGAGGCGCAGCAGCGGTTCCTGGTAGGTGGCCTGGGCGGAGAAGGCGAAGCGAGGGGACGGGGCGGTGACCGAGGCGTACATCTGTGCGCCGAACGGCAGGTTCAGGTTCCACCTGAAGTGGGTGTAGTCCGGGTTGGGCGCGGCCTTGGCCAGCAGGGAGACGATCCAGGACGTCTTCCGCGCGGCGGGCCGGTCGGTGTTCACCTCGACGCGGCGGGCCTTGCGGGCGTCGAACGTGATCGCGCGGTCCTGGACGTCCCTTTTGAAGGCACCACCTTCAAGAAGGGCACCGTCGAGAGCCAGTCGGTCCGCCTCGCGGCCGGAATCGTCGACCGCCCCGGCCAGCGCCCCAAGCAATAAGCCCGAGGGAAATGCGGGGCCGTGCCGCGCCTCGGTCAGGTTTCACGATTCCGATGCCGGCCGGCCCCGATCGTCCGCCCAGAAACTGCGCCTGTACGTCACGCGGGCCAAGGTGGCCTGGCCGTTCAGGTTCGGATGGAAATGGTCCCATCGGCTCATCTGCGAACGGGTGAAGCGGTAGTTGAAAACGGCGTTGCCGTCGAAACGGCAGGTCGGGTGCTTGGCGCATACCTGGGCCATCACGGCGTTGTAATCGATGACGCGTCGGCGTACGCGGTCGCGTCGTGCCTGGTCGGCGGTGGCCATGGAGAGCGGATCGGCGAGCATCGACTGGCAGATGTGGAACAAAGTCCAGACGGTGCGCGCGGCGGAGCGGTCCTTGCCGACCTGCCACATGCGCTTGAGGTCGGGGATGCTCGCCACGAAGATCCGCGCATGGGGGACGCCCCGCCGCAGCGTCTCCATGGCGGTCCGGAACGCCGTCCTGTAGTCGTCCACCGGGGTCATGGCCGCTTCGGAGCGGGCGCAGGCGTCGTTCGCGCCGATGAGGATGGTCACGTACTGGGCGCGCTGGGCGACCGCCGACGCGGCCTGGCGTGCGAGCGCGGAGACCTGCGCTCCCGAGACGGCGTCGTTGTACGCGGCGAGCCTGCCGCGGCGGGCCTTCAGCCGCCGGTAGTGGCTCTTGATCTCGGGACTCCGCCCGGTGGACCAGGAACGCTTGACACAGTCGCGAGGCAGCAGGCAGGCGTTCCGCCCGCGAGTGATCGAGTCGCCGAGAGCCGCCATCCGGACGGGAACGCCCGTCGGTGCGCCGGCCGTCCCTTCCGAGGTGGTGGACGCGTGGGCGGTCGGGGGTGAGAGCGGGGCGATGCTGAGGGCGACCAGGCATGCGAGGCGGCCTTGTGCAGAGCGGCCGATCAGGTGTTTCCACGGCCCCGAACGTTGTCCCACGCGGTCTCCTCTGTCGAAAGGACGGCCGGGGGGCCAACTTTCCGCTCCGGTCGGCTAGCGACGGCCGGAGCAGCAAGAGGTTAACACTGTGGGCTTTCAGTCGGTCACTTTGGGTGAGCGACCCTTCCGTAGCGCGTGAGCGGCACGCCGGGATCGTCGCTCGGCGTGCCCAGGTCCACCGGATCAGAGTGAACCACATCACGTTCTCTGCCGGTCACATCGTGCCGGGCTGTCTCGTCAACGGGGTGTAACCGCAAAGACGGCAAGGAGAGCATCATGAACGCTCGTTTCAACTACTACGGCAACCCCGGCACGGCCAAATTCATGAAGTACCTGCAGTCGGCGGGCCAGGTCCTGCGCGGCTCGTCGGTGCCGGTCGCGACGCAGCACCTCGTGGAGATCCGCGCCAGCCAGATCAACGGCTGCGGCATGTGCACCGACATGCACACCAAGGACGCCGCGCACGCCGGTGAGACCTCGGTGCGCATCAACCTGGTCGCGACCTGGCGGGAGGCCACGGTCTTCACCGACGCCGAGCGCGCCGCTCTGGAGCTGACCGAGGAGGGCACCCGCATCGCCGACGCCGCCGGTGGCGTCAGTGACGAGGTGTGGGCGAACGCCTCCAAGCACTACGACGAGGACCAGCTGGCCGCCCTCGTGTCCCAGATCGCCCTGATCAACGCCTGGAACCGCATGAACGTGATCGCCCGGCAGCCCGCCGGCGACTACCAGCCCGGCCAGTGGGGCTGACCAGCGCGGCGTTAGGGAATTCGGCGGCGGCGTGCAGTCGCTGGCAACGCCAGAATGACGGCGCCGCCGCAGAGCACCATTCCGGCGTCCGTCGCCTGGCGGTCAGGTGCGGGCGGTGCGCGTTCGCAGGTGTGCTCGTTCGCCTTGCGGTCCGAAGAGGACGAGTGTCTCGACGGGGTGGCCGTCGGCCGATCCGAGCCAGTGCGGCAGCGCGGTGTCGAACTCGGCGGCCTCCCCGGGCGACAGGATCATGTCGCGGTCGCCGACCACCAGCCGGAGCCGTCCGTTGAGGGCGTACACCCATTCGTACCCGCCGTGCGTCTGCGGCGTGGGCTCCGCCGGCTCCGGGCGGCCCGGGATGAGCATCTTGAACGCCTGCACTCCGCCCGCGCGGCGCGTGAGCGGGATGAACGTCATGCCGTGGCGGTGGATCGGCTTCAGGTGGATCCGCGGGTCACCCGTTCGGGGAGCGCCGACGAGGTCGTCCAGAGGCACCCCGTAGACGCGGGCCAGCGGCAGCAGCAGTTCCAGCGTGGGCCGCCGCCCGCCGCTCTCCAATCTGGACAGGGTGCTCTCCGACGTTCCGGTCGCCGTCGACACGTCCGCCAGGGTCAGTCCGCGGCGCTTGCGCAGGGCGCGCAGCCGGGGGCCGACCGCCTCCAGCACCTGGTCCGTCTCTTCCATGAGGCTGAGCTTGCCATAACGGCAACTTTTCGTGCCGATCCGACGGCTCACGACCAGGGTGGACGCATGAGCAATCAAGCCGCCCGTTTCTGGGACGAGCACTACAGCCGCCGCATCGGGTCGCCGAACGTGAACCCGAGACTGGCCGAGATCGCCGGTCCGCTGCCCCCGGGCACCGCACTGGACCTCGGCTGCGGAGCGGGAGGGGACGCCCTCTGGCTGGCCGACCACGGCTGGCGGGTGACCGCGGTCGACATCTCGGCGTCGGCCGTGCGCTCGCTCCAGCAGCGAGCCGGTACGTCCGTCACCGCGCTCCGCGTCGACCTCGCCGAAGACTTCCCCGCCGGAACCTTCGACCTGGTCTCGGCGCAGTACTTCCACACCCCGTTCGCCCTGGACCGCGCCCATGTGCTGCGGACCGCCGCGAACGCGCTGAACCCGGGCGGACGGCTGGCCATCGTCGACCACGGCTCCACCGCTCCGTGGTCCTGGAACCAGGATCCCGACGTGCACCACCCGACGCCTGAGGAGGTGGCCGCCGAACTGGCCCTCGACGCCGGATGGTCCATCGAACGCGCGGACACCCCGAAGCGGCAGGCGACCGGCCCCGAAGGCCGCACGGCCACCGTCACCGACCACGTACTGATCCTTCGCCGGGCACAGCGATGAGGCGCGACGTGGGGCCTCCCTCGACCGGCCCCGGCGAGAAGGACGTGCTCGTCGGGTTCCTCGACTACCTGCGCGCCGCCGTGGCGGCCAAGCCCGAAGGGGTGCCGGAGACCGAGGCCCGCGCCCCGGGCGTGCCGTCCGGGACGAACCTGCTCGGGCTGATCAAGCACCTCACCCACGTGGAACGGCACTGGCTGCTCGGCCACGACGTGACCGACTGGCAAGCCACCTTCCATCCCGCGCCGGACGACACCACCGACGCGATCCTCGCCGCCTACCGGGAGACCATCGCCGAAGCGAACAAGGAGATCGCTTCCTGGGACGACCTCGCCGCGCCAGGACCCCCGAGACGCGGCCGCCCGGGCCCGTCCCGGCGATGGACCCTGACCCACCTGATCGAGGAGACCGCCCGGCACGCGGGACACGCCGACATCCTCCGGGAACAGATGGACGGCACCACCGGCCGCTGACCGCACCATGCGAGAACGGGGTTACTCGGCCGTGCCGGTTTTCCCGCTGACGGACTCCTGATAGATCTCAGCGTAGGTGCGCGAGTCTTTGATCAGGCCGTCACAGAAGGCGGCGACATCGGTGCCGATGAGTTCCAGAACACCCTTGCCGGACACCGCGCCCTCCTCGAAGAAATCGACGATCCCGGCCAGCAGGTTTCCGTCGGTCAAGTCGATTGGCCCGACCTTGAAGAGGTACCTCTGCATCTCCTTGTAGACGATCTGGTAATCCGGCGGAAGCGCCTTCACCCGCGCCATGTGCGCCCGCCACTGCTTCTTGCCTTCGATGATGTCCTGGATGCCCACGTCAGCCTCCCAGCCTGCCCAGTTTCTTTGCGACGTTCCTGTTCAACTGCTCGCGCCACCGGTCGCGGTGAGTCCGGGCCCCTTCGCCACCGGCCAGCGCCGCGCAGAAGCCCGCGATGTCGTCACCCAGCACCTCGTGAACGCTCTGCCCATCGGACGCCGTCTCTTCGAGCAGCCCCAGGGCATTGTCGAGAATCGGCATCAGGTTTCGCCCCGTGAAGTCCGAGTAGGAAAGAACGTGCATCGTGATCTCTTTCCACGCCTCCCGGTAGTCGGACGGCAATTCCGCGGCCCGGACTTCGAACGCCTTCCAATCCCTCGTGAGATCGCTGCCCGTGATGGTCTCCCAGAAGTTCATTTCCCGCCCTCCTTGAGCTTCTCGATCCTTGATGAGAGGTACTCCCATTTGGCCCAGAACGTCGCGAGTTCTTCGCGTCCCGCGTCGTTGAGCGCATAGAACTTGCGCGGCGGGCCCTGCTCGGACGGCCGTTTCGTCACCTGGACGAACCCGTTCTTCTCCAGTCGCAGCAGGATGGTGTAAACCGTCCCCTCGACGACGTCGGCGAAGCCCAGGTCGTTCAGCCGGCGCGTGACGGCGTAGCCGTAGGTTTCCTCGCTGCCGATGATTTCGAGCACGCAGCCCTCGAGCGTGCCCTTCAGCATCTCCCTCAAGTCATCCATCGTGGATCCTCTTCGTTGGGTACCTCGTACTACTAGGTACCGCTACAAAGTACCACGTAGTAGTGAGCCGGGGTCACGGTCATTCCAGGTCCAGATCCTTGGGCACGTCCGCCGGACGCAACTCGGCTCGTATGTCTTCGAGGCGGGCCAGATGCCGCCAGCGTCCGTGGCTGGTGGCGATGTCGACCGCGATCTCGACCACGAGGGTGGGCTGGACGCGGTGGTAGCGGATCGGGGCTGCAGCGGTGGGCAAGCCGTGGGCCCATCCGGCCGGGAGCTCGGCGGGCCAGGGGTGATCGTCCTGCGCCGGCCGGCGGGCGATCAGCTGGGGGGCCAGTTCGTCACGGAGCCGCGCGGGTGGCGGCCCGGTTCGCCCGACCACGCGCAGCCTGCCGCCGTCGCCGGGATGGCGCCCGACGAGCAGGCCGGTCACCGCTGTGGGAGTGCCGGTGTAGCCGCCCACGATCGCCAGCGTCTCGTCGCGGTGCTTGAGCTTGTACCAGCCGCGCACGCCCGGCCGGTACAGCCCGCCCGGGGCCTTGATCACGACGCCCTCGATCGCCTGGGCAGTCAGCAGTTCCAGCCAGAGTCTGGCCGGGCCCCGTGAGGTCTCCTGCGGGCATAACAGCACCAGGCCCGTGGCGGGTGCGTCCCGCAGGAGGCCTTCCAGCACGCTCCGCCGTTCGCGCAGTGGCCGGTTGCGCAGGTCGCCCCGCTCGGCCGTCTCCAGGCAGTCGAACACCACGTAGCTGATCGGGATGCGGCGAGCGAGCTGAAGGGCTCGGCGGCGGCCCGAACCAAGACGCTGCTGTAGTGCCTCGAAATCCAGCTTGCCGGTGGCGGGCGACCAGTGGACCAGTTCGCCGTCCACGACGGTTCCGGCCGGCAGCCGCTCGGTGATCGCTGCCGTGGTCTCGGGGAACGAGCCAGTGAGGCGGGTCAGGGATCGCGAGTACAACTCGGTCTGCCCATGGTCTCGGACGTGCGCCTGGCAGCGGAAGCCGTCGAACTTGGGCTCGTACACCCAGTCGTCGCCATCGGGGAAGTCGTCGACGGACTTGGCGAGCATGGGCGCGACGGGGCCGCGGATGTGCATGACGGCTCGCGCACCCCCGAACGCTTGCCTCGCCCCGTCCCCTCGCTTCTGCTTGTACTACCCCTGTGAGCTGGCCGAACACTCAGGCAGGAAGGGGCCGCGGGCGCAACCGCACCATGCGTCCGCTCACGCTTCGTTGGCGAGGTCCGAGTCTCCGAGGATCTCGGCGAGCGTGGACGCGTAGTCGAGGTCGTGGCCCGCCGAGGTCGCCGCCAGCACATGGCGGGCCTGGGAGTCCTCCGGAACGACCAGGCACAGGGGGTAGCCACGGGACGCGCGGACGGCGAACCGGGTCTTGGCGATCAGCTCGGGCCAGGACGATCGTGCTGAGCAACTGCGCCTCGGCCTCCGGGGCCGTCGCCCGGCTCAGCGTCCCGTCGAAGGCGACCACGGTGAAGGCCCCGCGCCGGGTGACCTCGGCGCTCAGGTTTCGCGCCGCCTTGACGCCCGCGTGCACGGGCCCGTCCGCCGAGGGAGCATGCGGAGCCGTTCCGGAGCCCGGGACCTCGGAGTTTCCCTGAACGAACATCCGCGCCCCTTCCCGGGCAGGCTCGCACCGACCCAAACCAGAACAGAATCTCCAGTAACCAGATACGCGAAATAATATTCGCTAATCGAGGTTCAGTAAAGTTGGGAGTGGCATAATCCCGAGGTGTGATCCGGCGGTCACTGCCCGACGGGCCGCCGCATGTGGAGACAGCGAGGTGATCGAGTGACGGCGTCCGGTCCGCGAGACGGCAAGATGTGGACCTTCCTGACCAACCATGCCCGCGTCCTGATCTGCATCGCCCGCAGCCCCGACCTGCGCATGCGCGACATCGCCGACTTCGTCGGCATCACCGAACGAGCCGCCCAGCTCATCGTCACCGACCTCGAAGAGGCCGGCTATCTCAGCCGCACCAAGGTCGGCCGCCGCAACACCTACACCGTCAACCCGGACCTGCCGTTCCGGCACCCGGCCGAAGCCGATCACGACGTCCACGATCTGCTCGCCCTCTTCGCCTCGGCCGCCACGTCTCGCGATGAGCACCCGCGATCCGCGGATCGACGTCCACACCCGGCCGCCAACGGCTCCACCACCTGAGCCCGGCGAACGCGACTCCGCGTCAGACGGCGACCTCCCGAGGCCCCGTCGTGTTCGCGCGCAACCGCAGTCGTCCGCCTGGCCATGCGAAAGGGTCGCCGGGACGGGCGTCGGCGAAATCGGGAATGTTGCCTGGAAGCTCGAACCCGCCAATCCCCGCGACAAAACGGAAATGAGGGCAACTGCCGGACGCGCCTTCTCGTGCGAAGCTCCCACCTGGGCCGGGCCACTCGGCGTTCGGCTCGTTTTTGTTCGGGCGGCGGGCCTCTCCTTTTGGAGGGTTGTTTTGTTGCTTCTGCCTCAATGCAGTCACTATTGGTGAGATGCTGGCTACTTGTCGTACGAGACCGGAGGCATACACGGGTCAGGGGTTGCCAATGAACGCGAGTGGACGATGGCTGCTGCTGGCGCTGGGGCTCGATACCGCGATCGCGATCTCCGACGCGTCGACGACCGATCATGTGGTGTTCGTCGGGCTGCTGATCTCCGGGCCGATGCTGGCCGCGGCCCGCTGTACCGGCCTGCAGACCGCGCTGGTCGGCTGCCATGCCGTGGTGCTGGCCCTGGCGGTGGGCATTCCCAACCATTTCTTCGGCGCGGTCGATCATCTGACGCGGTGCCTGATCGTGGCGGTCGGTGCCGGCTTCGCCGCGCTGAGCGCGCGGATCCGTACCAACCGGGAACGGGCGCTGACGCGCATGACGCAGGTGGCACATGTCGTCCAGCAGGCGCTGCTGCGTCCCATCCCGGCCGAGGTCGGCGGGATGTCGTTCGCCCACCGGCATCGATCCGCCACGCGCGAGGCGCGGATCGGCGGTGATCTCTACGACGTCGCGCTGACCCCGTACGGACTGCGGTTGATCATCGGCGATGTGCGGGGCAAAGGCGTTCCGGCCATTCAGCAGGCGGCCAGCGTTCTACGTTGCTTCCGCGAGATGGTGTTCGCCACCGCAAGTCTCACTGCGCTGGCCAAGGAACTGAATGCGCGCATCGGCCCGGAGCTGGGAGCCGAGGACTTCGTCACCGTACTGCTGGCCGAGTTCGCCCCCGGCCAGGTCCGCCTGGTCAACTGCGGCCACCCGCCCCCGCTGCTCGTCGGGGACCGGCCGCAGTTGCTGACCCCTCCGGAGCCGGCCCCACCGCTCGGCCTGAACCCCGAACCTGAGCCCTACCACGCCCGCCTGGCCCCAGATCAGCGGCTGCTCTTCTACACCGACGGCCTCATCGAGGCGAGAAACCCCGACGGCGCCATGTTCAGCGTTAGCGAGCAGGCCGCCGCTGTGCTGAGCGAGCCACTGCTGGACGAGGCGCTGCAGGGATTGCTCGATATGGTCATGGAGCATGTCTGCGGCCAGTTCGAAGACGACCTGGCGCTGGTGCTGTGCCAGCCCGCCATGCCTTCCCGTCCCTAACGGTCACCTGACACGCGTCTGCCTGGGCCAGCGGGGCGCGCGGCGGTCAGGCGGGTGTTGTCAGGGCTGCTCGCGCTGCGGCGAGGATCTCCTCTGACAGCGGGGAATCCTTGGTGGCGCGAGCCAGGACGAGCGCGCCGAACATCGTGCACAGGCGGGCGAGGCCGTCCTGGTCTTCGGTGGCGAGGCGCTCGGCGAAGTCGCTGACGCCCTTGGCGTAGACGCGGTGGGCCTCCTGGTCGCCGGGTTCGCGCGCCATGTCGCTCGCGAGCGCGGCGACCGGGCAGCCGTCGCCGGGGTCGTCGCGGTGCTCGGTGGAGAGGTAGGCCTCGATCAGCGCCCGCTGGTCGAGGGCGGCCGTGTGGCGCTCGGTGAGTTCGGCGAACGCGTGGGCGGTGGCTTCGTCGATGAGCGCCTCCTTGGAGGCGAACTGCTTGTAGAAGCCGCCGTGGGTCAGGCCGGCCGCCTTCATCAGATCGGCGACGCTGACGTGCGTGCCCTGCTCCCGGAAGAGCTGGGACGCGGTTTCCACGATCCGCTTGCGGTTCTCCTGTGCTTGCGCCCGCGACGCGCGGCCCATCGGCCCTCCATTTGGATGTCGGTTGACTTCTATCCTAGCCTCAGTTTAGATTATGAGCATCATCTAAATCGAGGAGCGGACATGGAACTGAAGGACGCGGTCGCCGTGGTCACCGGCGCCAACCGGGGGCTGGGGCGTCATCTGGCCGAGCAGCTCGTGCGGGAGGGAGCGAAGGTGTACGCGGCGGCGCGGCGGCCGCAGAGCGTGGACGTGGCCGGCGCCATCCCGGTGCGCCTGGACGTGACCGACGAGGAGTCGATCCAGGCCGCGGCCGCCGTCGCGCCGGACGCGACGCTGCTGATCAACAACGCCGGGATCTCCACCGGCACCCCTCTGATCGTCAGCGAGCTGGACGCGGTCCGGCTGGAGATGGAGACGAACTTCTTCGGCCCGCTCGCCGTGACGCGCGCGTTCGCCCCGGTCATCGAGGGCAACGGCGGCGGCGCCGTCGTCAACGTCCTGTCCGTGCTGTCGTGGTGGCATCCGGCCGGCGTCGGGGCCTACGCGGCGGCCAAGGCCGCGGCCTGGGCGCAGACGAACGCGGTCCGCGAGGAACTGGCACCCCGCGGCATCACCGTCTCGGCGCTCCACGTCGGGTTCATGGACACCGACATGGCCGCGGACATCTCCGCAGAGAAGGCCGACCCCGCCGATGTCGCGGCCCAGGTCCTGCACGGCATCGCCAACGGCCTGCCCGAGGTCCTCGCCGACGAGACCACCCGCACCATCAAGCAGAGCCTGGCCACGGCACTCAGCCCTGCCTGAAGACCGTCGGGGCGCACCGAAGGGGTCAACGGAGCAACACGCCGGTCACTGTTGGTCATCATTCGAGTCCGTACGGTTAGCATGCTGATCGTCGCGGTGACCCCGTTCGCCGGCAGCCATTCCGTGGAGGACCGAATGAAGCGTCTCCTGTCCCTGCTCACCCTGACGGCCGCGCTCAACGGAGCCGGCCTCCCCGCCGCCGCGGCGGCCAGTGCCGGCCCCCACGACAAACCCGCACCGCCCAGCGCCGGCACTCACGACGACCACACACCACCCAGCGCGGGCACCCACGACGACCACACACCGCCCCTCCTCGTCGGCACCGGCGATCTCCTCGGCGACACCGATGAGGCCTTCGAAGAGACGGTCGACGAGTTCGTCGACTGACAGCCACCCGGGCTGATCACGGAGATGTGCCACGCTGTGATCCCGGCACGCCGCCACTCCGTTCCGTGAGCGGCCGCGGCCAGGTCCGGCGCGTCCTTCGCTCCATCCTGAGCCTCGCATTGGCAGCCAATTCTTCGCTGGTGCGGGTCACTTCCGGAGCGAATGACGCCGAGAGCGGCGGTCTGGACGTGTGCGACCGGAGCGTCGCATGGTGATATTCGTTTGACCGACCCAGCTGCGCCGGGCGACCATGATCTGATGAAAATCGGTGTCGCCGTTTATTCGAATTGTGTCGGCCTGACGCCGCCCGAGCTTGGCCGGGCCGTTGAGGAACGTGGCTTCGAGTCGCTCTTCTGGACCGAGCACACGCATATTCCGGTGCGCAGCCGGCGCCCTTCGGGCGGCTCGACCCGGGGCTACGCCGACACTGTCGACCCGTTCGTCGCGCTGGCCGCGATCGCCGCGGTGACCACCACCTTGACCCTGGGCACCGCGGTCTGCCTCGTCGCCCAGCGGGACCCGATCATCACGGCGAAGGAGGTGGCCAGCCTCGACCAGGTGTGCGGCGGGCGCTTCCAGTTCGGTGTCGGCGCCGGGTGGAACCGCATGGAGATGGCCAACCACGGCACCGATCCGCGCACCCGGATGGCCCTGCTCGCCGACCGGGTCCGCGCCATGCGCGAGATCTGGACCGCCGACGAGGCCGAATACCACGGCGAGTTCGTGGACTTCGACCCGATCTGGTCCTGGCCGAAACCCGCACAGAAACCGCACCCGCCCGTGCTGGTCGGCGGGAACGGGCCGAACACCGAGGACCGGGTGCTGGACTTCGGCGACGCATGGCTGCCCCAGGTCGACATGATGGACGTCGGCGAGCTCGCCCGGCGAGCCACCGCGTTGCGCGCCCGCGCCGCCGACGCCGGGCGGGGACCGGTGCCGATCACGCTGTTCGGCGCGATCCCGGAGGGCGGCCCGATGCCCGAGCCCGGCCGGCTCGACGCGTACGCCGAGGCGGGCGCCGACCGCAGCTTGTTCACCCTGCAGTACGGGTCCGCCGATGAAGCGCTGTCCACACTCGATGAATGGGCCACGCTCATCCGCCGCTGAAGCTCATTCAGGCAGCGAAGGCGATGCGACGCGATTCCAGAGATGCGTGCTTCCGGCCGGGAACGTCCGCGTTCGGGCCAGCAGCGCGCGAGCCTGTTCAAGGGACATCAGCCCGCGGCCGTCAAGGCCGGTCACGCGGGCGTCGCGCATCGTGGTGATCGCTCACGCGGACACGCTGGCCCCCGCCTCGGACATCAAGAAGCGGATCGGGTGGCTGCTCAGGTCGCGCCGGTGAACTGACGACGGCAGGGGCTAAAGCTCGGCGAATGCCGCGTTTCGCCGCAGCTTATTTTCCTGGTGCACGCCGCCGCGTTCGATGGGAGGACTTCATTGCGGGCTGGGTCCATATTTTCGGCGGCGGCTGGAGACGGGGGCCCTGGCGTTGAGGTCGGCCCTAGGGCCTTAGGGCCCTAGTGAGTATTTTGCCGCGCTCAGTACCGTCCTGCCATCTGGAAAAACGAGGTCGTGATCGGCGAAAAACGAGTCGGCCGACCTCGAAAAGAGGAAGGTCGCACATGAAGAAGATGGCGATGCTCGTCGCGGCGGGCGCAATGGGAATGGTGGCCACGGGCGGAGGTCTGTGGGCGGTCGCCGATGGGGGCGACACGACGGCCGCGCCCGTCTCCGGTCAAGGTTCCGTGGCTGGTCTGGCAGGCAGTGCGGGTGCCGGGAACGGTTACTCCACGACCACGGAGCAGAGTGGGGCGAGCAAGGCCGAACGTCCCGTCTCCTACCTCAATCTCCTCCAGGGCAAGAAGACGCACTCTCATATGAGCGACGGAATGTCGGTGTCCACCGGGGGAAGCCAGACATCCTGTATCCGCGGCGACGCGTGGACGATGACCGCGACCTTCACGGTCAAGAACGTGACGCGGACGAGCGCCCACATCGTCAAAATCGTCACGAGGTACACGGCTCCCATTCGTTCGAAGAACGTGTACCTGGGGGCGCAGAATCTCTGGCAGGACAACGGCAAGCACATTCCGGTGAACGACGTCGGCAACATCATGATGGTCGCGGGCGGCAAGTCCCTGAAGCAGACGATCAACGTCAACAAGACGATGAAATTCAACGGCGGATACGCGGTCTTCCAGCGCCGGGCAAGCGTCGCGCAGGGAACCGGCGAGGGGGCCTGGTGCGGTGGACCCACCGCGATGGAGATCAGGTTCCGGCCGAAGGGCTGACCGGCGGCCGAGGGTGATGGAGAATGCTGAGCGGCGCCCGCCGAACCCCGAGGGACCGTGTTCTGAGCATGATCCGGGTTCGGTGGGCGCCGCGGTCATCGGCCGCCGACGGCGTGCCTCAGGCGCCCTTGGCGGCCGTCAGGCGGGCGGCGACGTCGTTCCAGTTGACCAGGTCCCACAGCTTCTGGACGTAGTCCGGGCGCACGTTGCGGTACTGCAGGTAGTAGGCGTGCTCCCAGGCGTCGAACACCAGCAGCGGCACCGAGCCCATGCCGACATTGCCGTGGTGGTCGTACACCTGCTGCACGATCAGCCTCTGGCCGAGCGGCTCCCAGCCCAGCACACCCCAACCCGACCCCTGCACGGTCGCGATCGCGCTGGTCAGCTGCTTCTTGAACGCCTCGAACGACCCGAAATGCTCATCGATCGCCGAGCCCAGCTCACCATCGGGACGGTCACCGCCGTCCGGCGACAGGTTGTCCCAGAAGATGGTGTGCAGGACGTGACCCGACAGGTTGAACGCCAGCGTCTTCTCCAGCCCGACCAGACCACCCAGCTGGTCCTTGTCGCGGGCCTCCGCCAGCTTCTCCAACGTGTCGTTGGCGCCCTTGACGTACGCGGCGTGATGCTTGGAATGGTGCAGCTCCAGAATCTCGCCGGTGATGGCGGGCTCCAGGGCGGTCGCTCTGACCGGCAGTTCCTCAAGACCTGTCCGGGCGCTCGTCCGCTGATTCTTAGCGGGGCGTGCTCCGCACGCTGACGAGTTTGGTGAGGAACCGGTCGATCTGGTCGTTCAGGGGAGGCAGCTCCCGGTTCGGCTCGTTCACCCGGATCGACACGGCGCCGTGGACGGCGGCGCGCAGATCGAACGCGACGGTGGCGGCGTCGTCGGCGGGCGCGAGTCCCGCGTCCATGCACCGTTGGACGGCGGCGGTGGTGCCTGTGGCCAGCCCTTCTTTGAACGCCAGATGTTTCCGCTGGTTGAGCGTGCTCTCGTGCAGCACCTTGTACAGGCCCGGATGGTCGCGCACCCAGGCGCCGAGGAACAGCAGGCGCGCCCTCAGCCGCCCCACCGGGTCGTCGGCGGCCGACTCGGCCTGGTCGAGGTCGCGGATGAGGTCGCGGGTGCATTGCTCCAAGGCGGCGAAGACAAGGGCGTCCCGATCGGCGAAGTGGATGTAGACCGAGGTCGCCGCTATGCCCACCTCGCGCGCGACGGCTCGCAGGGACAGCGCCTCGTCGTCCCTCAGCTCGTCGAGCATCCGCAGGGTGGTGCCGACGATGTCGCTGCGCAGCCGTTCTCCCTTGCCGCGCGGGTTGCGGCCCCGCGTCGGCGCGGGCGGAGAAGTCGCATCCATGATCCGCATTGTATTGCAACATGCGTTGCCCTACAGTCGTAGCGCTACAGGTGTTCAGTTAGGGAGACTCCCATGTCGACGCGAGAGCGCAACAAGCAGACCGTCCTCGCCTTCTACGAGGCCGGCCTGAACCAGAAGGACTTCGCCGCAGCTTCCAAGCTCCTCGGTGACCGGTACGTGCAGCACAACCCGCGGATCGCGGACGGGATCGAGGGCTTCGAGGCCTTCCTCGGCCAGCTGAGGGACGACTTCCCCGCGTTGCGCGCCGAGGTCAAGAACGTCTTCGCCGACGGCGACTTCGTCATCGCGCATGTGCACGGCGTCCGGGTGCCCGGGCAGCTCGGCACCGCGATCGTCGACATCTTCCGGCTCGACGGGGACGGGAAGATCGTCGAGCACTGGGACGTCATGCAGCCCGTCCCGGAGACCGCCGCGAACGAGAACGGCATGTTCTGACGTGACGATCACGACGAACCCCACGCGGCAGATCGCCGACCCCCGGCGCTGGTGGGCCCTGGCCACGGTCGCGACGGCCCAGCTGATGATCGGCATCGATCTGACGATCATGAACATCGCGCTGCCCTCCGTCCAGCGCTCGCTCCACCTGTCCGACTCGTCCCGCCAGTGGGTGATCACGCTGTTCGCGCTGGGTTACGGCGGCCTGCTGCTGCTCGGCGGACGGCTGTCGGACCTGATCGGCCGCAGGCGCGTCCTGCTCGCCGGGCTGATCGGCTTCGCGGCGGCCTCGGCGCTGGGCGGCGCCGCCACCGGACCGGCGATGCTCCTCACCGGCCGGGCCTTGCAGGGGGTGTTCGGCGCGCTGCTCACGCCGGCCGTGCTGGCGACCCTCGCCGCCGCCTTCCCCTCGCCCGCCGAACGCGGCAAGGCGTTCGGCATCTACGGCACCGCGATGGGCAGCTCCTCAGGTCTCGGCGTCCTGCTGGGCGGAGTGCTCACCGACTACTTCGACTGGCGCTGGTGCATGTACGTGAACGTGCCCATCGCGGCCTTGGCGGCGGCAGGGGTCTTGTATGCCGTGCGTCCGGCACCTCGCATGGACGGGGTGCGCATTGACATCGCCGGAGCCATGTTGGCCAGCGCAGGTCTCATGGCCCTGGTCTTCGGTTTCGCCCGCGCCGAGCCCGACGGTTGGGACGCGCCAAGTACCTTCGGCCCACTGGCCGCCGGAGTTGGGGCGCTGGTCACGTTCGTGTGGGTCCAGATCCGCGTCAAGGGACCGCTGCTTCCGCTGCGAGTCGTCCTGGACCGCAGCCGCGGCGGATCGTACGTGGCAGTGTTCAGCCTGGCGACAGGCATGTTCGCCGCGCTGTTCTTCCTCACGTTCTACATGCAGAACGTGCTCGGGTATTCGCCGATCAAGGCGGGGCTGAGCTTTCTGCCGCTCACCGTCGGCCTCATGGCCGGAGTGCGCACGGTGAGCCCGCTGCTGGCACGCGCCCCCGTCCGGTCGCTGCTCTGCCCCGGGCTCCTGACGATCGCGGCGGGGCTCGCGCTCCTCGGTCTCCTGCGGGCCGACAGCGGATACTGGCTGCACGTCCTGCCGGTGTTCCTGCTGGTGGGGCTCGGCACAGGCTGGGTGCTCGTCACCGCGAACAGCACCGCGACCCTCAGCGCGGGCGCCGACAGGGCCGTGGCGGGAGCGATGGTCATGACGTCACAGCAGGTCGGTGCGTCCCTGGGCACCGCGCTGCTCAGCACGATCGCCGCTACGGCCGCGGCTCGCCACCACCATGGGGGCGGCGAGGCCGCAGTTCATGGTTTCAACGTGGCCGGTCTGGGCGCGGCAGGGTTCCTGTGCGTGGCCGCACTCGCGGTCTTCCTCATCACCGGCCCGCGCAGCCCTCAACCCTGACCCGCGCGGTGCCGCCACGATGAGACCCTGCAGGCCGCGGCCGCGCGCCTCGGCGGACAGTGCGTTCACCAGCCGGTTACCGATGCCGCGGCGCCGATGAGCAGGATGGAGATGCACCTGCGCGCGCCCGGTGGTGCCGGCGGTGGGCAGGCGCAGGACGGCGAGTCCCACGACCTGGTCGGCGCGGGTGGCCGTCCAGACGACCGTGGTACCGGTGGTCAGGCACGCGTGGAACCGGCCCAGAGTCGGCGGTGCCACCGCGGACAGGTCATGGGCCATGGACGCGGCGACCACCGCATGCCAGGCCCCGATCTGTCGCCCGTCCGCGTCTTCCCCTGCCGGTTCGACCCGCACTGGCCGGTATGTCGGACCTGCACTGCCCGTTCCCGAGATCAACACCCGCTTGCTCCCACCCCTCCGACGGCGCGTCGGCCACGCGGCGTCCGGTCGGCCCGGTCACAACGCGCCGAGACCAGCTTGGGGGCGGGGACCTGCGCGAACAACGACGACTCCGGCACCGCAGCGTTACCCGGACGGTCATCGATGCCCGTTATGTCAACGGACCGATGACCGCTAGGTTCACGGTCAGGAGGGACCGTGGAACTCAGAGACATCGAGATCTTCTTGGCGCTGGCCGAGGAGCTGCATTTCCCGGCGTCGCCTTTGTCCCCTTCCGGGACGCACCGCCCATCGAGTACGGGATCCTCTGGCCGGTCACCGGGGACACTCCCCGCGTCCTGGCCTTCGTCTACCTCGTCCGTGACCTCACCGGCACGGCCTCCGAGGGTGGCTGATCCCGGAGCCGGACGTTCTGTCAGTCGGTCAGTTCGACCGTCACCACGTCGGGAGCCAGGTCCTTCCAGACGGCACCGTCGGCGGTGATCACCACGCAGTCGTGCTCGCGCGCGCAGACCGCGGCGTGGGCGTAGGAGACGAGGCCCGGCGACTGCCCGATACGGGAGCCCGCCTCGGCGACCTGAAGGGCCCGATGCTCGTCCATCGCGTCCACGGTCACCTGGCTGAACCCCAGCGTCGCGTCGATGCGGCCCAGCAGGGTCACGGCGTCGGGGTCGGCGAAGGCGTCGCGGGCGACCTGCTCGAGCGCCGCGGCCGGGATCAGCACCGGCAGGTTGTAGCGCTCGACCAGGTCCAGCAGGTGGAACCCGACGTCGGCGCCGGCCGCGACCTGCGCGAGCGTGCTGTGGTCCAGCACTCTCACGCAGGGCTCCCGGCGGTGCCGTCGTCGGACAGGGAGATGCCGAGGGCGGCCGCGGCCCGCTGGCGGGCGGCGGCGTAGGCGTCCGGGCCATTGCTGCGGACGGCGGCGAGCTGCTGGTCCAGCCACAGGCGGGACCGGGCGTGGCGGGACGCGCGTTCCCGGACGGCCGAGTTGATGTAGTCCGACACCGACCGGGCCGTACCTGCGGAAACAGCGGCCTCGGCCGCCTCCACCAGGTCATGGTCGATCGTGATCGTGATCCTGTCCTTGGCGGTCATACTTTCATCCTACTTCGGCGGTCAATCACTTTAGGTGCAACCGACGGGTTGCACTTGGAGATTCGATGTGCAACTCTGGGGTTGCACCAACCAACGAAGGAGTCGCTCATGAACGTGGACCGCATCGAACGTGAGACCCTGATCGAGGCCTCCCTGGAGCGGGTGTGGTCGCTGGTGGCCGTCCCCGGATTCTGGGTCTCCGAGGAGGCGAGCCTCGGCGAGGGCCAGGCCAAGGAGGGAGAGACGCTGGTGGCGACCCACCCTGAGTACGGCGCTTTCCCGGTACGGGTGGAGAAGGTCCAGCCGCCGACGTACCTCGCGTACCGCTGGGCCCACGCCGTCCGCGAAGAAGGACGCGAGCTCGGCGAGGGCAACAGCACGCTCGTGGAGTTCACGCTCAGCACCGAGGGCGACAAGACGCGCCTTCGCGTCGTCGAGAGCGGGTTCGCGACGCTGGCCGCCTCCGACGACCTGCGCACCCGCGCGGTCAAGGACAACACCAGCGGCTGGGCCGAGGTGTTCGACGGCCTCAAGAAGCGCGCGGAGTCGGCGGTGTGACCGACGAGAACGGCGCCGGCGAGGTCGACGGCATCCTCGCCGCACTGGCCGACCCGACGCGGCGTCGGCTGCTCGATGTGCTCTCCGCGCAGGGCGAGGCGTCGGCGACGACGCTCGCCGAACGCCTCCCCGTCTCGCGGCAGGCCGTCGTCAAGCACCTCGCCGTCCTGGACGCCGCCGGGCTGGTCAGCGGGCAGCGCGCCGGACGCGAGGTGCGGTACACCGTCCGGCCCGCGGCGCTGAACGCGACGGCACGGTGGATGGCCGCGCTCGCGAACGACTGGGACCGCCGCCTGGCCAGGATCAAACGGCTCGCCGAGGCAGCGGAACGCGAATCCGACGCGGAATCGGAAGCGGAAGCGGAATCGTCCTGACGCTCCGGCATCTCTCCGGTCGGGGGTCGGCTTCAGCCTGCCCTTGACCGGAGCCGGAGCGGTCCGTGGTCCGTGGTCCGTGGTCCGCCATTTGTTTGACACTTGTAGAAGGGAACGTCTCGTGGCTATCGAAACGACCTCTCCCCCACGCCTTGACCGTCGACAGCGTTTGATTCTCTTCGTCCTGCTCGGCGCCGGTTTCATGTTGTCGGTCGACTTTTCCATCCTGAACGTGGCGCTGCCCGAAGTCGGTGCGGGCGTCGGCCTGGAAGACGCCCGACTCGCCTGGATCGCCTCCGCCTACGCGCTTCCCGCAGCCGGCTTCACCTTGGTCTTCGGCCGGATGGCCGACCTGTTCGGGCGCCGGCGGTTGTTCATGTCCGGAATGGTGGTGCTGACGGGAGCCTCGCTGCTCGGCGGCCTGGCGTCCAATCCCGAAATGCTTTTGACCGCCCGCGCCCTTCAGGGACTTGCTACCGCGATGACCATTCCTGCCGGGTTGTCGCTCCTGACCACCACATTCGCCGAAGGCGCCTTGCGCGAACGTGCCTTGGGCCTCAACGGTGCGCTGCTCTCGGGCGGCTTCACCGTCGGCGCTTTGATCGGCGGCGCGCTCGTCGGATCGCTGAGCTGGCGCGCCGCGTTCTTCATCAACGTCCCCGTCGCCGTCGCCATCCTGCTGCTCACGCCCGCTCTGATCAGCGAGAGCAGGATGCCCGACCGGATCAGGCTGGACCTGCCCGGGGCGGTGACCGTCACCGGCGGCCTGCTGGCCGCCACCTACGCGATCACCGAGAAGAACGCCGTCGCGGCCGTCGCGGGCGTGGTGCTGCTGGCCGCGTTCTGGGTGATCGAGTTGCGCTCGCCGGCGCCCCTGGCCCCGGTGCGCATCCTCAAGCGTCCCACCGTGAAGTGGGGCAACTACGCCGGGCTCGTGATCTTCACCATGGAGCCCGCCATGATCTTCCTGACCACGCTCTACCTGCAGCGGACGCTGGGACTCTCGCCGCTGGCCACCGGTCTGGTCTTCGGCGTCCCGGGCCTGGCGTCGGTCGTCGCAGGCGTCATCGCCGGACGCTTCATCGGACGCTTCGGCGGCCGGACCGTCCTGGTCGCGGGCCTGACCGTGCAGGGCCTGGCCACCCTCCCCCTGGTCTTCCTCGGCGACGGCCTGATCGCCCTGGCGATCTTGATCCCCGCGCTGTTCGTCGGGTTCTTCGGGCACGTCACCGCGATCGTGGCGTACACCGTGACCGGGACGTCCGGGCTGCCGGACGAGGAGCAGGGCCTGGCCACGGGCTTGACATCGATGACCCAGCAGGTGGCCATCACCATCGGCATTCCGATCCTGAGCGCCGTCGCCGCCACGCAGAGCGGCGAACTGACCGGCCTGCACCTGGCGCTGACGGTCAACGTTGCCGTGACACTCGCCAGCGCGCTCCTCATCTGGCTCGGCCTACATTCACGCGGCGAGCAGCCCGTGACCGTGACGCCCGTCTCGCCGTCCAAGAAATCTGACGAGCAACTGACCGCACCCTGACGCCCCCTGGCGCCCCTTGGCGCCCGCCCTGCTCGTCAGGGCGGGCGCTCGAGGTGAACGGAAAATGAGTGGCTCGGCCGTTCCGGTCGGAGATACGTTCCGCCCCATGGCCGACATCCAGGGCACGTGTGATGACCGTTTCGGCAAGGTGGCTCAGGCGCTGGCGGACTCGCTGGACGCCGAGGACGTGGGCGCCTCAGCCGCGGTGTACGTGGACGGCGAGCCGGTGGTCGACATCTGGGGCGGGTACGTCGACGCGGAGGCCAGCGCCCCGTGGGAACGCGACACCATCACCAGCGTCTGGTCCACCACCAAGACCATGGAGACGCTGTGCGCGCTGATCCTCGCCGATCGCGGCGAGCTCGATCTGGACGCGCCGGTCGCGCGCTACTGGCCTGAATTCGCGGCGAAGGACGTGCGGGTCCGGCACCTGCTCGGGCACACCGCGGGCCTGCCGAACTGGGACGAGCCGATCACGGCCGCCGACCTTTTCGACCGGGAGGCCGTCACGGCACTGCTGGCCGCGCAGGCCCCGGCGTGGGAGCCGGGCGTCGAGGGCGGCTATCACTCGGTCACATTCGGCTTCCTGGTAGGCGAGGTCGTCCGCCGCGTCACAGGACGGAGCCTCGGCACGTTCTTCGCCGACGAGGTGGCCGGGCCGTTGGGCGCCGACTTCCACATCGGGCTGCCCGCCGAGCACGACCATCGCGTCGCGCCCCTCATCCCCGCGCCGCAGGGCGACAAGCCGGAGGGATTCCTGCTCGGCGTCTCCGACGCCAACACCTCGGCTTGGCGACGCGCGGGAATACCTTCCGTCGGCGGGTTCGGCAACGCCCGTTCCGTCGGCGCCGTGCAGTCGGTACTGGGATGCGGAGGTGCGGTCGGCGGCGTAAGGCTGTTGTCCGAAGCGGGTTGCGAGCGTGTCTTCGAGGAGCAGTTCCGGGGTGAAGACCGCATTCTCGGCATGCCCGTCCGCTGGGGCATGGGCTACCGGCTCGAGAACCACACGTGCTCGTGGGGCGGATGGGGCGGCTCGCTGGTGCTCACCGACTTCGACCACCGGATGAGCGTGTCGTACGTGATGAACCAGATCCTCTGGGAGGACGGCTACATGCGAGGCCTCAACATCGTCCTGGCCGCCTACGACGCGATCACCGCCTAGTGGCCCGAGCCCAGGACGCCTGATTCGAGGACGATGAGCGCGCCGATCGCCATGAAGACCGCGGGGACGGCCCACTGGCCGTAGCGTTCGACGAACTCGATGACCTTCTTGTGCGAGCCCAGCCAGGAGGCCGCCGCGCACCAGACGGCGACGCCGATGGCGAAGACGGCGACGGTGACCAGGGCCGGGCCGGGGCCGATCGTGCGAAAGACCGGGGTGTAGACCGAGATGTTGTCGGCGCCGTTGGCGATCGTCACCCCGGCCACCGAGAGCAGTCCGGTGGCCACCACTGGCGAGGCTTCCTGTCCTGCGTTGCGGGCACGGATGGCGGTGACCAGGCTGCGGACGCCGAGCGCGAACGGGATGAGGCCGAGCAGCCCGACGTAGTCATCGGGAACGACCGTCAGCCCGAGGGCCGCGATGCCCGCCACGGCCACCAGCGCGGCGATCCCGGCGTATTGCCCCGCCCAGATCTGCCAAGCCCTGGGGACGCCGCCGACGCGGGCGGACAGGAACAGCACGGTCAGCACGATGATGTCGTCGATATTGGTGCCCGCGAACATCGCCGCCGCGGTGCCGATCGTCCCCACAAGCCCGTCCATGACCGGCAAAGCTACCGATCCAGCGGCGTCCCGGACGCAGCGGCGTCGGCCAAGCGGCGACCCGACGCCGGAACGGGCCGTTGATCGAAGAATTTCGAAGAACCAATGCCTGCGTTCCGCCCTCCCTACGAGGAAGGACGGAACGCAGGCGATGTGTCAGCCGGCGACAGGGATCTTGACCTCGGACGGCCCGGACGGCTCGGGCGTCTTGGAGGTGGGCTCCTGGCGGCCCACGGCGGGCAGGTGGCGGAGGGTGGCGGCTACCAGGACGGCGACGGCCAGCATCACGGCGGCGGCCGCCAGTGAGACGACCTGCAGTTCGGTGTCGAAGGCGTCCCGCGCGGCCTCCATGACGGACGCGCCCACCCCGGCTGCGCCCGCCAGGCTGTCGTGGGCGGGGCCGGACAGGTCCGCGGTGTGCCGGTAGACGGCCGTGCCAAGGCTGCCGAGAACCGCGATGCCCAGCGCGTACCCGAGTTCGTTGCCGGTCTGCGCGATCCCGGCGGCCGACCCGGCCTTCGCGGGCGGGACGGCGCCGACCACCACGTTCGTCCCGATGCTGACCAGCGGTCCGGCGCCCAGGCAGGACACCGCGAACCCGATCACCAGCCCGGTCGTCCCGGCCGGCTGCGCGAGGATCAGCATGCCGGTCACCGTGAGGGCCAGTCCGGCGGGGATCAGCGGGACGGGCGGGATCCGGCGGCCGAGCAGGGGCGCCACCTGGAAGCTGACCATCGCGGTGATCATGCCGGGCACCATGGCCAGGCCCGCGTCGAACGGTGACATCCCGTCGACCAGCTGGAAGTGCTGGGCGATGAGGTTCATGGTGCCGCCGGACGACATCGCGTTGGCCATCAGCGCGATCAGGACGGCGGAGAACGCGGGCGTCCGGAACAGCGACAGGTCGAGCAGCGGGTCGTCGAGGCGCCGCTGGCGGCGGGCGAACAGCACGCCGACCACCACGCCCGCGGCGAGGACGGTGAGGGGCAGCGGGCGCCAGCCGTCCCGGGCGGTCTCCTTGAGCCCGTAGGTGAACGGCAGGATCGCGCCGAGCGACAGCGCGACGCTGGGCAGGTCGATGCGTCCCGCCGAGGTGTCGCGGTGCTCGGGCAGCAGCACCGGCCCGACCACCAGCAGGAGCACCATCGCGGGGACGCCCAGCAGGAACACCGATCCCCACCAGAAGTGGGCGAGCATCATGCCGCCGACCAGCGGGCCGATGATGGCGCCGACGGTGAAGCACCCGGCCCAGAGCCCGACGGCGCTCGCCCGCTGCCGTGGATCGTGGAACAGGTTCATGATCATCGCCAGCGTGGACGGGGTCAGCGAGGCCCCGGCGATGCCGAGCAGGGCACGAGCGGCGATCAGCATCCCGGGACTGGTGGAGAACGCGGCCAGCACCGACGCGGCGCCGAACGCGGCGGCACCGATGAGCAGCAGCCGGCGACGGCCGATCCGGTCGCCGAGGGTCCCCATCGTGATCAGGAAGCCCCCGACCATGAAGCCGTAGACGTCCATGATCCAGAGCTGCTGGGTGCTGCTCGCGCCCAGCTCGGTGCTGAGGTGCGGCAGGGCCATCACCATCACGAACGTGTCGAGCGAGACCAGGAGCGTCGGGAGGGCCAGCACCGCCAGCCCGATCCATGCGCGTCGCCCGGCCCGGGCGGTAGTGGTCATGTCGAGGTCCTTTCGTTGGTGTCGAGCACCACCTCCGGCCAGCCCTCGTCGCGGGCCAGCCGCACGACGGCCGCCGCGACCGCGGCCCCGGCGCCCCGTCCGGCGACGGCGAGGCGGCCGGGGTCGGCGCCGAGTTCGGCCGCGTGGTCGGCCGTCCAGCCGAGGACGGACACGGCGTCGCGGACCGCCGACTCGTGCGGCGGGTCCAGGCACACGTCCAGCACCAGCGCGTCACGACGCGACGCGCCAGAACACGGCTCGCCGACAGAGAAGAACAGCAGCACGCCTGGCATGGGCCAGCGGGCACGGACGCGCACCGGACCCGATGCGCCCCGAAGATGAAGGTCCGCCGAGGTGGTCATGCCGGAAACCGTCGCAGCGCGGCACCCCGGAAGGGAAAGGCCGTTGGCGCACGAGCGTCATGCACCAACGGCATTACCGCCCGGTCCGCGCCCGCGCGATACTGGCGGCCATGGAGGAACCGGCCCGCGTCCTGCCGCTGCCGCAGGCACCCGACGCGATCGAACTGCGGCACCTGCGCTCGTTCGTCGCGGTCGCCGAAGAGCTCAACTTCGGGCGCGCCGCCGCCCGGCTCTACCTGTCACAGCCCGCGCTCAGCCGCCAGATCCGCGGTCTCGAACGGCTCATCGGCTGTGACCTGCTCAGCCGTTCCACCCACCGGGTCGAGCTCACGCTCGCGGGCGAGGCCCTGCTCGACAAGGCGCGCAAGCTCCTCGCGGACGTGGACGACGCCGTCTCGACGACCCGTTCGGTGGGCGGCGAACTGTCGGAGCGGACGGCCCGGCTCTGGAAGCCGATCGCCGATCACAACCAGGCCGGCGGGGACGAACTCCAGCTCGCCGCCGAGTACGAGGCGCTGCTGGCGAAGTTCGACCCGCCGCCCGACGTGGCGATCCGGCCCGTCAAGGCGGGCGGCGTCCCGAGCCTCCAGCTCACCCCCGAGAACCCGCGGCCCGGCGCCGTCCTCCATCTGCACGGCGGCGGATTCGTCATGGGATCGGCATACGGCTACCGCCCGCTCGCCGGAGCGCTGGCCGCCGCCGCCGAGACCACCGTCCTCGTCCCCGACTACGGCCTCGCGCCCGAGGCGCCGTTCCCGGCCGCGGTCGAGGACGCCGTCCAGGCCTACCTGTGGCTGCTCGACCAGGGCCACCGTGTGATCATCAGCGGCGACTCGTCCGGCGCGGGCCTCGCCCTCTCCGTACTGCTCTGGCTCAAGCGGCACGAGCTGCCGCTGCCCGCCGGGGCCGTCCTGATGTGCCCCTGGGTCGACCTGGCGTACGTCCTCCCGGAGGTCGTTCCCGGCGACCCGCAGCTCGTGGTCACCGGACGCCTGATGCGCCGCTGCGTCGACCACTACCTGGCCGGGCATCCGCTGGACGACCCGCTCGTCAACCCGCTCGGCTCCCCCGAGGTGCTGGCCGGGCTGCCGCCCCTCCTGATCCAGGCGGGCACCGGCGACCACGTCCTCAACCAGTCGCAAGCCCTAGCCGAGCGCGCCCGCGCCCAGGGCGTCGACGCAGCTCTGGAGCTCTACCCGGTGGCCACCCACGGCTTCCACATCTTCTGGCCCTTCCTCCCCGAAGCCATGCGCGCCCTAGAACAAGCGGGCACCTTCATCCAGAAAATGACCGCCCAGTAGCCAGATCATCCGCTGCCTCGAACGCCACATCGCAATGTCACTCCCGCTGCGGTGAATTGGGAGTGGTGAAGGCCAGAACCGCGTTGTGGCCCCCGAAACCGAAGGAGTTAGAGAGAGCCGCGGTCGTTGTGAGCCGACGGGGTCGGTCTTTGATCAGGTCGAGTTTCACGTCGGCGTCCGGCACGGAGAGATTGGCCGTGGGCGGGGCGGTTTGGTGGACGAGTGCCAGGATGGTGTAGATCGCTTCGATTGCTCCGGAGGCGCCCATGGTGTGTCCCGTCACTCCCTTGGTGCTGGTGACGGGGGTATCGATTCCGAAGATCCGGGTGATGGCGTGGGCCTCGGCCGTATCTCCGAGGGGGGTCGAGGTGGCATGTGCGTTGATGTGCCCCACATCTGCCGGATCGAGCCGGGCATCGGCCAGGGCGAGCCTCATCGCGCGTTCGGCCCCCTCTCCGTCGGGCTCGGGAGCGGTGGTGTGGTGAGCGTCGGACGAGGCCCCGTAGCCGGTCAGCCGCGCGTGTACCGGTGCGCCGCGGCGGCGGGCGTGCTCCTCGGTTTCCAGTACCAGGACTCCGGCGCCCTCCCCCACCACGAGGCCGTCCCTGTCCTTGTCGAATGGGCGTGACGCGCCGCTCGGGTCGGAGCCGCGGGTGGACAGGGCCTTCAAGCGGGTGAAGGCCGTCACGAAGTACGGGGTGATGGGGGCGTCGGTACCTCCGGCGATGACGAGATCGGCCACGCCGCGGTGCAGCAGGTCGCGGGCCGTGCCGAGCGCGGTCGCCCCGGCTGCGCAGGCGGTGCAGACCGTGAGGCTGGGCCCTTGAACGTCGAGGTCGATCGCCAGTTGGGCGCTCGCCATGTTGGGCAGCATCATGGGCAGGGTCCGTGGTGAGACCGCTCCTTGGCCGTCCTCCAGGAGTCGCTGGTGCTGGGCCTCCGCTGTGGCGGTGCCGGCGGCACCGGTGCCGATGACGACGGCCACACGGGTCGCGTCCCAATCGGCGGGATCCAGGCCGGCGTGGCCGACCGCCTCCAGTGCCGCGACGAGCGCGAGCTGGGTGTAACGATCGGTCCGCAGAGCCGTACGTTGATCCAGCAGGGCGGCGCAGTCGAAGCCGGGGACCGCGCAGGCGAAGTCGACGGGCAGGTCGGAGAGCTCCGGCACACGGGCGGCGGCCGGCGCCCCGGACAGGACGCGTTCCCAGTTGTCCGGAACGCCGATCCCAGCCGGAGTGACCATGCCGAGGCCGGTCACCGCCACGGCGAAGGCCGGCATCAGTCCGAGGCGCCTTTGCTCTTGATCAATGCGATGAGGTCGGCGATGGTGCTCACCTGGGAGGCCTCGTCGTCATCGATCTCGATCTTGAACTCGTCTTCAAGGGTCTCGATCAGCTCGACCACGGCGATCGAGTCCAGTTCGAGTTCGGCGAACGTCGTTTCGGGCTGGATGTCGGAGGCTTCGACGCCCAGCTTGGTCGTCATGATGGTGGAGACTTTGCTGTCCAGGGCAACGCTCACGACGATTTCTCCTTCTCTTCCGTTGAGCGTGATGGCTCGCCTGCCGGGCCGTGGTCGCCGGCCGGGTCGAGCATGATCGGGTCTGCGGCGGGCCATGTCAGGGCCACCGCGCCCCAGGTGAGGCCGCCGCCGAAGGCGGCGAGCGCGGTACGGCTGCCCGGCGTGACGGCCTGCCGGTCGGCCGCATGGACCATGGCCAGCGGTATGGAAGCCGCGGCGGTGTTTCCCAGGTTCCGGATGTTGGTGACCCGGTGGGGCTCGGAGACGCCGAGCCGTTCGCCGACCGCGTCGAGGATCCGTTGATTGGCCTGGTGTGCGACGAACGCCACCAGGTCGGCGGTCTCCCAGCCGGCCCGGGCGAGCACGGCCCGGGTGGCGGCGGACATCCGCTCAACGGCCTCCAGATAGGTCTGGCGGCCGTTGAGATGGAGGAAGCGTGACCGGTCGTCGCTGATATCGGGTGTCCGTGACCCGCCGGCGGGCACGATGGCGGCCTCACGACCGCTGCCGGCACTGCCGAGTTCGGTGGCGACGACCGCTCCGGGCTCCCCGGGCTCTCCTCGCCGGATCAGGACCGCCCCGGCTCCGTCGCCGAAGATCGGCGCCGTGACACGATCGTCGGGATCGACGATCGTGGTGTAGGTGTCCGCGCCGATGACCAGTACCCGCCGGTACGCGCCGGCCCGGATCTGGGCGGCGGCGACGGCCAGGGCGTAGACGAAGCCGGAGCAGACCGCGTTGAGATCGAAGGCGGGGACCTCGCCCAAGCCGATCCTCGCGGCGACGTCCGGGGCGGTGGAAGGACACCGGTGGTCTGGAGTGGTCGTCGCGACGATGACCAGGTCCGCGCCGTCCACCCGGGCGGACTTCAGTGCCGCGCGCCCGGCGGCGACCGCGAGGTCTGAGGTGGCGGTCCCGGTGTCCACCGATCGACGCCGGGCGATGCCGGTGCGAGAACGGATCCAGCCGTCAGAGGTGTCCAGGCGTTCGGCTATCTCGTCGTTGTCGACGGACCGCGGGGGCAGGCAGCCGCCGATGCCCTCGATGACCGCTTCGGTACGCGCGGGCTCTGTGCGCGCGGGCTCTCGTCGCGGCATCGTCACTGATCCCTGATCCAGGGCCAGGTCGTGCGGTCGATGTACGACCGGTCGCTGGTGATCTTCCCGTCTTCGATCGTCAGGATGGCGCAGAAGAAGGACTCCCAGTCCTTGCCCGTCTCCGGGTCGGTGCCCTGGAGAACGCATTCGGCGATCACGTGGTCCGGATCGGATTCGTAGGTCTGCTCGACCACGAAGCGGCGGTCGGGAGCGACGTCCAGGACGGCCTGCTCGACTTCGTGGAAGCGTTGCCGGTCGTCGAGATGGAGGAGGCCGGGGCAGATGAGCACGAAGTCCTCGGCGTAGCTTTCATCGATCATCCGGTGGACGTCGGTGTTGTAGAGCTCCGCCCACCTCTGCACGATCTTCTGGTTCTCGGCGCTTGTCATGGTCACCTTCGGGTGAGTCGGGGATACGAGCCGGGCTGTTCGACCTGGCGTTCGAGGAGTGTTCTGATGGTCCGCTCGGGCAGCGGGAACTTCATCGCCTCTCCCCCCACCAGGGCCGCTGTGTGGGAGGTGTCGAAGGTCTTGGGCGTGCATGTGTAGGGCACGTGGAAGGCCAGGGCGTTGGCGAGCAGCCTGTCGGTGGCCTGCAACTGGTCGGAGGTCCCGACGAATTCAGGTGGCGGCAATCCGGCATGGGTGAAGGCGGCCGAGTACATGGCCTTGACGGTGGGGGCGGCTTCGTTGACCAGGTGGTAAACGGTGCGCGGTGGACCTTCCAGTGCCGCTGTCACACCGTGGCCCACGACGTGGTCCAGCGGGACGAGATTGAGCTCGCTCTCCCCGTGGCCGCACATCAGCGCGGGCCGCTCAAGCAGCAGCGGACCGTATCGCTGGTGGTACTGGCGCTTCCAGCGGCCGACCTTCGCCGCCACGTCGTACAAGCCTGAGCTCGATCTCGTCCTCAGCGTGGCGCCGGCGGCGACCACGGCGCTGGGACGCAGGATCCGCCAGCACAGTCCGGATCCGGCGACCAGGAGCTCGGCGCAGATCTTGGAGCGCTCGTAGATGTTGTTGACCGGCTGATCCGGCGGGGGAAGCGCTTCGTACTGCAAGCCCTTCCGGCAACCTGCGACATAGGCCGTGCTGACATAGGTAAGCTCGGCGCCCCACTCGCGAGCGAGCAAGATCATCTCGGCGGTGCCGATGACGTTGCTCCTGTAGCTTTCCGCGGCGAACCCCGGCTCGTAGAACAACGCGGCTGCGCTGTGCCAGAGATGGATGCGCCCGGCAGGTCGCGGTACCTCAGCCAGACCACCTCGCGGGGCGGTGATGTCGCCCGGAACGGCGCGCAGCCTGCGCTGCGCCTCCAGCCGTTCGAGATCCGCCAAGCGGTCCTGGTCCTCGGCCGCGAGCATCACTGCCGCGTTCAGCCGCTCGGCTGCGGTCTTGGTACGGGTCTCCCTGGTCAGGCACCAGATCTCGCCCTCGGTCCGGCTCAGCAGTTCCAGCACCAGGGCGCCGCCGAGCATCCCGGTGCCTCCGGTCACCAGATGTGTGGTGGACGTCATTGCCGGCTCTGCCGCTGAACAGCGGTGATCAACTGGTCCGTCAGCTCGCCCACGGTCCGGGCGGGGGGAACGTCCTCTTCGAACAGGTCGACCTCGTAGTGCTCCTCCAGACGGCCGACAATGACCATGAGACGGGCCGAGTCGGCGCCCTCGACGTCCAGCAGCACGTCGCTCTCGGCCAGTGCGGCGTCCGGAGCCGCGAACACGTCCCGCACAGTGGTTCGCACGAGGTCGATGACGGCGTCGCGGTCGGTCTCGGTAGGTGCGGTCATCGCTGGGTCCTTTCAGGGGCCGCGTCCTTGCTCTCGGTCAACAGCCGGCGCGTCTCGTCGCGCCGCACCTTTCCGCTGGTCGTGACCGGAATCGCGCCCGGCCTGACAATCCGTACCTGCATGGGGAAAGCGCCGAGACGGTCACGGATCCGGTGGTGGATCTCCTCGGCCAGCTCGGTGGCGTGCTCGCGATTCCGCATCTCGACCGCGATCATCAGTTGTTCTGGTTCCCCCGTTTCCAGGCCCGCGCCGAACGCGACGCATCTGCCCCGGTGAACACCCGGAACCTCCGCGACGATCGATTCGGCGTCTTCCGGATGGATGTTGGAACCGGACATGATGATCGTGTCTTTGCTGCGGCCGACGATGAACAAGTCGCCGTCGAGCCGCACTCCCAGGTCGCCGGTCCGGAACCACGCGCCGTCGAACGTCTCAGCCGTGGCCGTCGGGGCATTGAGATAGCCGGCGGTGACGGCCGGTCCGGCCAGTTGCACTTCGCCGATCTCGCCGGCCGCCACCGCGTTCGCATCGGTGTCCACCAGACGCAACTGCATGCCGTCGACGGGGCGGCCCACCGACACCAGCGCTCGAGCTTGGGGCGAGGCAGACACGGGCGCGGCCACACCATCGCGCAAAAGCCGTGCGCGGTCGACGTGCACCACCCGGGCAGGAGCTCCAGGTAGAGGAACGGACGCCGCCAGGGTGGCCTCTGCCAGTCCGTAGACGGGGTACATGACCTCTGGAGACGCACCGTACTTCCCCATGACCGAGGTGAACTCCTGGACTGTGCCGGCCTGAACCGGTTCGGCCCCGTTGTAGGCCAGCCGCCACTGGTGGAGCCGGAGTTCTGATGGCGGAGTGGCACGAACGGCCTCGCTGAGATGCGCGTAGCCGAAATTCGGGCTGGTCATGGTGGTGACGCCCTGGCGCGAGAAGTACTCCAGAAACGCCAACGGCTTCCGCATGAAGTAGGCGGGCGGGAACATATGCACCGGCAGGCCGGCGAGACCATATGCCAGCGGCGTGAACAAACCCATGTCGTGGTGATGGGGCACCCATTGGGCAAGGCTGTCCTGCCGGGTGATGTCGGCAGACCGAAGCAACCCGCGCAGACCCGCCAGGACGGTGCTGTGAGAAAGAGTCACCCCTTTCGGGAACGCTGTGCTCCCCGAGGTGAACTGGACGACAGCGAGATCCCCGGGCGTCAGCTCGGGAAGTGGTCCGGCACCCTGATCGGGAAGAGGGAGGCACCGCAACTGGGGTTTCAGCTCGATCAGTGCACGCACCAGCGCGTCGTATCGGGGATCGGCGACCACGTGACGCATTCCCGCGGCATCCACGATGCGCGCCAGTCGCTCAGCGGCGACCGAAGGCGGTTCGGCGAACGCACGGACGGGCAACATCGACACGGCCGCGCCTGCCAGGTTGACGGCGAAGAACGCTTGCCACAGTCCGGGACCGGTCGGCATAAGGACGCCGACCCGGTCGCCATGGCGAACCCCTTCGGCATGCAGGCCTCGGGCCGCGCGATGCGCTGACCGATACAGGGCACTGGCAGCAAGATGCAGGCCCTTGGCGGGAAACATCCAGCCCGTGGCCGGGTCATTGCTCGCCAGGCGCTCCAGCGCCTCAGGCAGCGTATCGCCGTTGACTTGTGCTTGAGCCGCTTGTGCTTGAGCCGGACGATCCTGCGGAGAGTCCTGCGGACGGCCTCGCGGGGACGGCTTCCGGATTGTCACCGGCAGCCGCTCGTAGCCGTGGACCACCAATCCGGGAGTGCGCACCGCCGGTTCGGTCGGCATCAGCCCGGCACAACGCTCGGCGAGCCGTCCAAAGACGACGTCTCCGGTCAAGCGGGCCAGCCCGGCCCCGATGCAATAGTGCGGGCCTGAGCCGAAGGGCAGGCTCTTTTCCGGCTCGTGCTCTCCTCCGCCGGCGTCGACGTCGGCGAACCGGTATGGGTCGAACCTCTCGGGCGCGGAGTAGTGCCGCTTGTCGCGCGAGGCCGCACCGATCAACACCACCAGCATGCAGTGCCCGGGCAACCGGACCGGTCCGAGATGGACCGGCTTGGTGGACCAGCGCGCGGCCATCTTGGCGGGTGGGTCGAAGCGCAATACCTCCTGCGTGAACGGGCCCACCATCTCCGGTTGCCGGCCAAGCAGGCTCACGAGCTCCGGTCGGCGAGACAACATGGCGATGCCCGTTCCGAGCATGGACGACGAGGTCTCGTTGCCCGCCCCGAGCAGGAAGGAGATCGTGTCCAGCAGCCCCTGGCGATCGTCCTCGGGCCAGCGGGTGGCGAGCTCGTTCACTGCACCCGGTTCCCCATCGTCCACGAAGGCGGAGAGATAGGCCTGGAGTTCGCCAAAGGCTTCGTCGACCTCGTCGAGCCCCGTCCCGGGAGGATTGAAATCGTTGGCCGCCATGACGAGCTTGGCCATTCTTTTCAGTAGCGGCAGGTCTGACTGAGGAAAGCCCATCATCTTGGCGAGGAGGGCGAGCGGAAGGCCGAGAAGATACTCGACCGCATCGACTTCTCCCGCGGACGCGGCGGCACGGAACCTGTCCACGTACTCATCGGCCATGCTGTCGAGGTCCGCACGCAACCCCTCCAGCCGCTGACGGCCGAACATCTTGACCAATAGCTTGCGCGCCGGCTGGTTATCGGGCGCGTCCTGCCGGTTGAGCTGGTTGAAGACGGACTTGACCGAACGGTGGGAACGCCAGCTCGGCCATGCCTGTTCGGCCCACTCCCGCCCGCACACCCGGAACGTCTCCGAATCGCGGAGCACTTGGTCACATTCGTCGAACCCCAGGACCAGCACCCGGCGCGGCCCGGCCGGCAATACCGGCGCATGCTCCAACATGGTCTGCAAATGCGGGAAGGGATCTCGCAGACCCTCCTCGGTCCACAGCGCCTCGACCGCGTCCCAGGGAACACCTTGATCGCTCATCGCTTCGCTCCATCCCCAGAGGGGTATCCTCCGGCGTTTGCCGCTGGTGGCGAGCGTCACTGGGCCGGTTCAACGACCACATTCCCAAGCTTGCACACCTGTGAGAGCAACCAAAGGCGGTAGCGGCAGTGGATATGTCGCGTTTTGGGTCCGTGTCGCGCTTTCCGTTCATGCCACTGATGTTGACTTGGGGGCCCAGTGCATAGCGAGGTTGCACAGCTGCAAATTGGAAATGACTGATGTGCAGGGTCTCACTGGAAGCCGGATAAGGGTGATGACCAGGGGGACCCGTGAAGTGATCGTTCATATATAAACGAGCTTTCTTCCGCGAGGGTGAACGAATACGCAGCGGAGATCGTCAAGGTCCGAGCCCAGGTGAGGTCGTCACCGACCTGCGCATCGAGCCGCTCACCGACCCCGACCTCTGGGGACGGGCCATCAACGACGAGCGCTACGCCATCATCGCCACCGTCTGAACCCCGGCCCGCAGCCTGGTCCATCTCGCGATGCGGTGGACGCCCGGCATGGCGACATCGCCCTGGTCTTCCGGCACGCTGGACGAGGCGGTGACCGGGGCGATGCTTCCCGAGTCGCCCTCCCGCCACGCGATCACCGTGGCCGAGCATGCGAAGCGGCAGCCGCGTGCCGGGGCGGAGCCCTCCGCTTGGGCGGACCAATCCAGACCTTCGCGTCCTGCCGCCGCGGTTGCTAGGCGTTCACGGTCCGGGCCTGACGGGAAGCTCGCCCTGAATGCTCGGCAGCGCGATGTTCACGGACGAGTCGTCCAGCATCTGCAGCAGCCGTACTGCCGCGATCACCAGGGGCGCGGACCAATTGTGTCGGGTTGCGCTCGTTGGCTCTAAAGCGCGGATGCGTGTATCGCGGGCGCGTCGAAAAGCGCTTACGGCGCTGCAATGGTCTTCCCGCTTGAGTTGAGGCATGGACCACAGCGGTCCGTGCCACGGCATGGTGGCCAACGCGGGGCCCGTGCCATCTGGCTTTGGCCGTAGGTCTGGGTCACAGCCCGGTCACAGGCTTGGGCACCGTGCTGTGACCGTCCGTTGTCTAGAACGTTGCGAACGGAAGGTGATCACAAAAGAGGGGGAGCGTGTCGTGTCGTACAGGAACGTTCGGGCGCCGTTGAGCAGGGCCGGTCTGGCCGCTGGTGTCGCGATGCTGTTGATGGCCCCTGCCGGGCCTGCCGTCGCCGTCCCGGCGCGGGTCGGGAACGTGCAGGAGGCGATGGACGAGTTGGCCAAGACTCCTGGGGTCGTGGGGGTCGTCGGCGGGGCTTACGTCGATGGGAAACCCGTCGGGCAGGGCAGCGCGGGCTCGCGGTTGCTGGGCGGCAAGGGTGGGCGCATACCCGCCAACGCGCGCTTCCGGATCGGGTCACAGACCAAGCAGATGGTGGCCACGGTGGTGCTGCAACTGGTCAAGGAGGGCAGGCTGGGCGTGGATGACAAGCTCGGCGACCTGCTGCCGGAGGTGGCGGAGAAGGATCTGGTGGAGCGGGCCGACGAGGTCACGGTACGGCAGATGCTCCGGCACACCTCGGGCATCCCCGACTGGTACGCCGGCAACCCCAAACCGGACGGGAGCGAGGGCGACGATCCCGGGTTCGATGTGTTCGACTTCACCACCCACTACCGGCCACTGGACCTGGTGAAGTGGAGCCGCAGCCGTCCCCGGACCGGGGAGCCCGGTGAGAAGTGGTCTTACTCCAACACCAACTACACCCTCCTCGGCGTCATCATCGAGAGGCTGACCGGCCATGACCTGGCCACCGAGCTGCACAGGCGCCTGTTCGGCCCGCTGGCGATGACCAAGACCTATCTTCCCCTCAAGCCTCCGGAGGGCATCAAGGGACCACACGGCCACGGCTACTACCCCGATGCCGACGGCGAGTTGCGTGACGTCGACCGGTTCAACGCCAGCATCGCCGGAGCGGCCGGCGGAGTGGTCTCCACCGCGCACGACGTCAGCGCCTTCCAACGGGCGTTCACCCAGGGCAAGCTGCTGCCGCCGGAACTCCAGCGAGTCCTGACCGACCGGCTGCCCAAGAACCCGCCCTCCCAGGGCAAAGTGAGCCGCGGCCGTTGCGGCGACGATTTCTACATCCTGGGCGGGAACGGCCCCGGCTTCCTCGCCATGACCTTCTACTCAGAGGACGGCCGCCGCCAGTTCGCGATGTCGTTCACCCTGAGCGCCAAGCCCGGCACCGTGGAACTCGACGTGAGCAAGGCCGTGGAGGCCGCCTTCTGCCCGTCCTCCTAACGGCGACTCCAGGCCCCTCCGCTCTGAAGGCGAGGGCTCCCGGTTCAGGATCGTCGCGCAGCCGCCCGACCTGATGGGACGGGCGGCGTCTCACATCTGCTCGTCCCCACCGAGAAGCACTGTTCAACCCGGAAGACGGCTTCGGGTACGCCGCCGAGGGACTCCGGTCCACCCCCTACAAGATCGGGCTGGAGCCTGACCATGACGAGCCGGAACCCCCCTCGGCGGCGAGTCAGCTAAGTCGGGAGGCGCTCGAATTGCTACGGCAGCCCGACGAGTAGCGCGCGCACCGACCGGCCTCATTGGATTCCGAGTGGCTTGACCTGCATGAACCATGCTCCGATGGCACCTTGGGGCGTGTACTGGTGAAGCTCCGGCCGGGACATGTTCCCCGGCCGGAGCTTCACAAGTACAGGGCTACACCTCTGCTGCCGGGCGATCTGTCCGGCGGCTGAGGCCCAGGCGTGTGTTCACTGCCAGGTGGCGCCGCCGCGGTAGACCCGGTGGTCGGAGGTGCGCCGTTCGCCGCCGTAGAGGCTGTCGCCTTCGACGGCTCTGAAGTCGGCGGCGCTGAGGAAGATGTAGTCGATCTTCTTCAGCGTCGGGGGATCGGTCGCGTCGGTGGTGAAGGTGATCTCCCCGCTGCGGCCCCGGACGGTTCCCGCGGGCCAGTCGGCGGAGTAGGCCGGGTCTGACTCGTCGGCCTCGTTGAAGATCCCCGTGCCGCCGCTGTGGTTGTAGAACTTGTCCATGACGGCGTCCCCAGGCTCGGCGTTGAAGTCACCCATCAGAACCACCGGCTTCTCGGTGTGCCAAGCGGAGGCCAGGGCCGCCAGGTTCGACGCCTGGAGCGCCCGCTGCTCCTTGGACTTGGCGCCGAGATGCACCGAACAAGCTTTCACGGCGCGGGAGCCGATGGCGGTGTCGGAGCAGAGCAGGCGGTTGGGTTCCTCCGTGGTGCCGATGTCGTGGGGCTCCCGGGTGGCGGGCTGCTTGGAGAAGAGCGCCATGCCGAACTTTATGCCCACGGAGTCGTCGTAGTTGTCGCACGTCCCGCCGGTGCCCTTGCCACTGCTGGCGTACGTCGCGTGGTACCCCTGAGCGACCAGGGCCGCACGGATGCGGCGGTATTGGCTGTAGCAGACCTCGTTCAGGGTGACGATGTCCGGGCTGTAGTTGCTGACCGATTCCACGATTTGGGCCGCCCGCACGGTGACTTCCCCGCGGGAGTCGGTGCCGGGCAGATAGTTGTGCTTGTTATTGGGGTCTTCCCAGCATTTGTTGCCGCACATGTTGAAGTGCCAGAACTTCAGGTCCGTGCTGGCCTGAGCCTGCGGGCTGTTGATCGCCAACTGCGCGGTGAGTGCGAGCTGCGCGGTGAGTGCCAGTACGCCGAAGGCGGCACCCAGATGGCGGAGCCTGCGTCTCGTGTCGACTCGCCACTTGGCCTTCGGCGGCTTCGCCGCGGCCGAAGCCTCAGCCGCCGCCGCGCCACCGAGGACCGTCCTGGCCACTAGCAAGGACCTGACGTTCATGAAGAACTCCTTCATGATCAGTTCGTGGACGATCCTCACCGTAGGCATGCCGCAAGCGGCTGGAATCAGTAACTTGACCGGTGCTGATCCGGGCCAGCGGCAGCGCGCAGGAGTAGGGAAACTCCGCTGCTTCATACGTCCCGGAAAGTTCTTCAAAGGATCCGGGCCGAGGTGTCGAATCGGGGCTGGGTTGTTCGTAGCCAGGGTGAGAGGCAGCCAACCAGGGCGCTGTCACGATCACAGGGAGGTGCCGACCGATGTCGCACCCACTGGCCAAGGTCCAGCGTATGTCCGAGTTCGTCGAGGTGATCGGCACCATCAGCTTCTCCGAGGTGGCGACCGAGGCGTTCTTGGCCCTGGGCATGCGCAATTACTGGGATGGATACTTTGCGGGCCGGGCCGCGCCGTTGGGGCTTGCATCGGCCGAGGTGGTGCATGCGGTCTTCTACAACTTCGCTGACGGCGAGGTGGCGCGCCACATCCCGTGGGTGTGGGGGAAGATCACCCCGCAGGAGGCGATCGCCGTGCGTGAGCGGGGCAGCGCTGCTGCTCTGCGGCAGCGGATCGGGGAACTGGCCGACTCCCCCGCTCTGGCGCGGGTCGCTGACCTGGCCACCCGGGCAGCGGTCGGCGCGCCGCCCGAGGGCCGGGTGTTGTATGCCGGACTGCGGGCGCTTGAGGTGCCCCAGGAGCCGGTGGCCAGGCTCTGGCACGCGGCGACGCTGCTGCGGGAGTACCGCGGGGACGGCCACAATGCCGTCCTGGTCGCCCACGGCATCGGCGGAACCGAGGCCCACGTCCTCATGGCTTTGTCCCTGGGGATGAGGGCGGAGGAATTCGGCCGGCTTCACCACCTGCCCAAGGCGCGGCTGGCCGCTGTCGTCGACGGGCTGCGCGGCCGCGGCCTGGTGGACGGCAACGGCGAGTTCACCGCCGCCGGCCGGGAGCTCAGAGAGCGGGTCGAGGCGCTCACCGACGAGCTGGCGGCGCCGGTGTACGACGTGCTCAGCACCGACGAGCTCGACGAGCTGATCGCGGGACTCGAGCCGATCGCCGCCGCACGACAGGCCGTCGACCACTGAGCGGACGAATCAGCCTCCTCGGTCACCCAGGTGAGCAGGCATCGCACAGGGACCACCCGCACTTGACTACCTGCTTCGGGCCGCCCGCGTCGGCCGTCCCATCGCCCAGGCACCCTACGACCACGTCCGCGCGCACTGGCCGCCCGGCGCCAACATCGGCATCGAATGCTGGCGACCCGGCGTGGTCCTCCACGGCCTGGACGTGCCCGGGCCCGGCTGGCTAGGGCGCTGCCTGCCCTCGGCTTCCGGCGGAGGCCGCTTGCGTTGGCCCCGGGTGAGGGTGGCCTGCTGGGTTGGGAGCGCTTGAGCTGGCGCCGCCTCTTGGCGTGGTTGCGCTTGATCCTTAGGCTCGGCTGGCTGGAGGTGGAGGGATGGTTGAGCGAGAGGTTGTTAGGGCACGGGCGCGCGTCGTCCCTGGCCGGGTGGTGCGTATTGATCTCGGCGACGGGCGTTGTGGCGGTGACGCCGGTGAGGAAGCGGCACGCGTGGGCGGCTTCGACGACGCCGCTGCCGTCCTCGCCTCAGAGGATGGGGAGCAATTACGCGGAACTCTCGACCTGGTCTAGGACGGAATGACGATCTCGTCATGGCGGCGGCGGAATCCGGAGGGGCTGTAGTAGCGGGTTATCTGGCCGGACGCGTTCACTTCGTGGCGGTAGTGACGGAGGAATTCCCAGAGCATGGGTGTCTCTTCGGGGATGTTGTTGTGCGACCGGTACAGGTTTCTGGTCACCTTGACCATCGGCACTGAGGATGCGGGGTCGCGCCAGGTCCAGGTTTGAAAGCGGTCGTGCCATCCGCTGCGCCGACCGCGGTCCACCTGCGCGAGCGTGAGGTTGTGGGCCCCGAGGTGATAGGCGGCCCAGGAGTCGACATCGTTGTGTATGCCGTCCCACAGGTCTCCCTCCAGGAAGGCCAGGTCGCCGTAGCCGTAGATCAGGTAGTTCGGAATCGGCCGCCGCGCCGCCGCGTAGGGGGTGCCCTCCAGGTCGATGTTGCCCGAGCTGTCGGGGGCTGGGGCGAACGAGGTCGAAGCTACGGCTGCGAAGTACTCGGGTTTGGCGGCGGCGAAGAACTGGCTGACCCGGCTTCCGGCGGATTGTCCCGTGGAGTAGAACCGGGTCGGGTCGACGTCGTACTCCTTGGTGACGAGCGTGCGGAGTTGGCGGAAGAACGCGTCGGAGTCGCTGTGGCTCACCGAGATCGCCGAGGCGCTGTACTGCTCGCAGATCACCACCAGGACGCAACCTTCGGTGCGGGCGACCTGCCACCACTGGGCGGAGTCGAAGAACACCTTGTCGGTCTGGGTGTTGCCCGGCCAGACGAAGACCACGGGCGCGTTGCGGCCCCACAGCCGGCGGGCGGACTCCGGGACGTGCACGAGGTGCTCGCGCAGCCGCCCCTCGACGGTCATCGTCCGCACTTCGACGCCGAGACGGTCGTAGTCGGCGCGCTGCACCAGCTGGTTGCCGTAGGCGAAGGAGTTCTCGTAGCGCGAGTAGTAGGTGAGGAAGGCCATGGCCTGCCGGGTGGTGCGCCGATCCGTCGCGTCGACCGGCCGCTCCTGCACCGCGACCTGGGAGATGGACCCCGAGAAAGAGGTCATCCAGCGGCGTGAACCGTGGCGCTGCTGGAACACCGTGCCCAAGGTCCGGTTATGGATGCCTCGATCGCCGGTGTCGTTGGCCCGGCGCCAGTAGGCGAGGCTGGCGTGGGCGCTGCGGCCCGGGTTGATGTACCAGGTCGGAAGCACCACCTCGGAGTGGCGGATGAGGTCGAAGCCCTCCGGGAAGACCACGTCGATGTAGGTACCTTCGGTGGTGCCGTCGAATTCCCGAGGTCCGATGGCGCCGAGGTAGTCGGCGGGCAGACCGTCCGAGTCCAGGTAAACCTGGCTGATCACCCGCAGCGGGAACGCCGCCGCCCACGCCTCCAGAGGCGGCGCTCCGGCTCCGTATCCCACCAGGTAGTGCAGGCCGAAGATCGAGAAGTGGACATTGGCCTGGAAGAAGGCCATCGCGGCGTCCACGTAGGCACGCTCGGCGCTCGCGGCACCCCATCCCGCCTCGCCCGGCTCCAGCACGAACAGGCCTTCGCCGCGCTCGTCGGCGATGTCGCACCATCCGGTCCGCCGCAGGAACTCGCCGGTCTCGACGCCGTCGGGAACGGCCAGCACCGTGTAGTACGAACGGATCGGCGTCTCAGGAGAGATGTAGACCTTGGCGGTCCGCGGCCATCCGCCCACATCGAAGGTCTTCTGCCAGTAACCGGTCATCTCGCGAGGCAGCTTGTTGGCTCGGCTGTAGTCGAAGGAGGGGGCCGGCCGTCCGTCGAGGGGCTTGGCCGGACCGAGCCTCCGCGGCGTTGTCGCCGCCGCGGTCTCGATACCTGCCTGGGCGACGACGGCACCGAGCACGGTGGCGGCAGCACCGCGGAGAACGGCTCGACGATGGAGCGTGGTCATGGACAACCCCTGCCCTGGTCCACCTAACGGACCATTTAGTCCATTAGTGATGGCTCTTGACCATCCCACGCCGAACCACGATCGACAAGGGTCCCACCCCTCCACCCGATGAACGCGGAGACTTGGCCGTACGGGAGGCTTGCCCCTGAGACAGAACGGACTTACTGCGTCCGCCACTTAGTGACCCTCTCGATCCGCGTGACGGACCTTGATTCAGAAGAGGCCCCACGGTTGACGCATGACGTCACCAGGACGCGCACCGCGAGAACGCTCGGCCCTCTAAAGGGATTCCACGAGGGAGATGAGCTTTTGGGGCGTTCGGTGGTGGTCCCGGAGGTTTTGATGGGTCACGCTAATGCCCATTAGCGATGGTATATATGGGCCTTCTTGCCCAAAGAGTAAACGTCGCCATAACTGGTCACTCAATAGCAATATTTACCGGGGAAACGCACCTCCCACAGACACGACCAGCGGAGAAGTGAGTTTGCTCGGAGTTGAAATGACCTAGACAGGTGCTTTACTGTCTGCATGCGGACGAACACGTGCCGTGAGTGCATGAACATGGCGAAAGGTGAATCTTTCAGCATGCGTATCTTTAGGCTGGCGGCGGTCACGGCAGGTGTGACAGCGGTCGCGACAATGCTGAGTGTCGCGCCGGCGTCGGCGGGAACCGGCGTGTTCTTTTCCAGCTCTCTCCTCGGGGGGCAGCAGCAGATCAATGACCCAGAACCCGGCCCGTGTTACACGGTCGCCGTAAGCTCTCTGTCCGCGTACAACAGGACGCGCCTGGTGGCCCACGTCTATCCCGACCCGTCCTGCTCACTGTCGGCCCTGCGAGTGGGGCCCGGAAACCACGTCGGCACGGTGTACACGTCGGTGAGCTTCAGCGCCGAATGACAGAGCCCCGCTCCCACCGCCGAGGCGCCCCGGGAAGCCCACGATCATCAACGCGACGCCCGACACCGCTTGCCGCAGCAAATCCGTGCAGGATGCGGCACACCCGATCATCAGCACTCATTGTTTCCATATAGGCACAGGGTGTTGTCGAGAAGGTGACGGTCTGCGGTTTTGCTGGTGACCGGTCGTGTGCCGGGAAGTGGTCGGGTGAGGCCGAAATCCGGTCTTGGGCGCTACGGCGTCGTCTGGTGGGCTCAGGTGTTCCCGGGTCCACCCGATGGGGGGAACACGGTGTTCCAGTCAGTGATCGATCCTGACGTCGACTCCGGTCTGGGTGAGGTGGTGGCCGATCTGATGACTCCGCCAGAGGCCCCGGTCAGCGACGTTCCACTTCCCCTTCCTGCCCTCGCTGCCTTTGTCGTCTACGGCTCCACGGATGACCCAGGCGACCGGTGAGGACGGTGCAGGTCTCGGCTGACGGCAAGAAGGGCTGAGCGCATCCGATGCCTGCTTCGGAGGAGATGGTCACCGGTTCAGTGGAGGGGCTCGCCGGGCTGGTCGATTCGGCCCTGCGCCGTCGGCAAAGCGGTGCGGTGGCCGCGTTCGTGGCCGGGGCGCCGCAAGAGGAGGTGGCACTGGCGGCGGTGCGGGTGCTAGGGCCGGACGCCCTGGCGCCCGCGCTGCTGGCCGGTGCCGCTCCGTTGGGCGCAGACCGCATGGTGTTGGTCCGTGCCTTGGATGCTCATCCGGTCACGGGCGCTGATGGCCTTGAGGTGCTGTGCTTGACCCAGGCCGCACGCGCCTTGTGCGGCGGTGAGGATGCCACCGGCGTCGGCTCGGCTGCTGCGGGCTGGGCGCGGGCCACAGCCGGCTGGGATTGGATCACTCTGTCTCGGCGTGTGGCGTGGCTGGCGCCGATGGCGTGGCCGCAGCTGTGCGGCCCGGTCGGTGAGACGGTTTGCGGTCGTGCCGTCGATGTGGGTCGTGGTCTGGCGCGTGCGATGCTGCGCCGGGACTATCCGACGGCGGCGCGGCTCGCCCGCTGGGCCGCGCTGGCCGGTCGCCTGGGCACCGACCCGGGACTGGACCTGGACACGGTGACGCGCCATCTGGATCTCTGCGGTGACGCAAGCTCGCGCACGGCCCTGCACACCGAACTCGCCCGGCGCATGACACCGGCGGCGGCGGAGGGGCCGTGAACACACCGACCGCGCCATGGGCGCAGGCAGCGTTGCCCTTGACGCGGGGCGCGTTCGGCTGGCTGCACCGCAACCGGCAATTGGCAGCACTGCCTTCAGACATCACCGGCGACCTCAAGGGGCACAGCAAGACCTACAAGGTCATCGGCGAACTCAGCTTGACCTGCCACATCATGACCCTTGCCGGCGCCGTCCTGCCGTCCGAACAAGCCAGGGCACAACAGTTGCTGGACTTTTGCTGGGAGCAACTGGGGCACGGCGATCTGCTGTATGAACGCCAGTTGCGCCACACGCTGGTGACCGACCCAGTAGAGCTGTACGCGCATCTGGCCCCACTCGGCTATCGCCACTCCAAGCTGGAGAAACTCGCCGCGCATTGCCACCGCTTGCAGGGCGTCCACGCGGTGGAGCAATACCCCAACCGCCGTCTGGCCGTGGCCAACGCCCTGCGCGTGCTGCAATTGCCGACACCACACGACTGGAACACGTTGACCCGCCGGACCTGGCTGGGCCACACCCCCGAGCCATGGACGCTGGACTGGGACGCCGCCTACTGTCTCACCCACACCGTCTACCACCTCACCGACTGGGGCAGCCGTCCACAGCACATCCCACCGCACCTGGCCGACTATCTTCACCGCTGGCTACCGGTGTGGCTGGACGCCTGGACCGAAACCCGGCATTGGGACCTGGTCGCCGAACTGCTCCTGGTCGATGCCTGCCTCCCTGAACCCCGATGCCCACTGGCCGCGTGGCAGGCACTGGCCGACAGCCGGCACACCACCGGCTACCTTCCGTGCGAGGGAAACCCCGAGCCCCAGGACGAGGCGGAGGCTTTCGGCCGCTATCAGCACACGACCTGCGTCACGGCCTCCGCCGGCGCACTCGCCCTGCGCCGCGCGCACGATGCCCGACACTGACAGCCGGCGGCTGCTGCACGCAGTGGCCGGCGCCGCAGACCGTCATGGCGCGGTCGTGATCGCCGTGACCCGGCACGACGCGACCAGCGTGCACTGCGCAGGACTCGCCGACCCGTCCCAAGGGCTACCGGCCGACCAGCGAACACGGTTCGAGATCGGTTCACTCACCAAGACCTTTACTGTCCTGCTGTTCGCCGTCCTGGCCGCCGAAGGCCGTGTGGACCTGCACGAACCACTCGCCCCCCACCTCCCCGCCAAAACGCTGCCACCCGACGCCCACCGCATCACCGCCTACCATCTGGCCACCCACACCTCCGGGCTCCCCGACTTCCCACTCTGGCTGCGGCTGCGGAACCTGCCCCTACTCAATCCCAACCCCTACAGCCGATACCGCCCCGAACAACTGCTCGCCCACCTGCGCCACGTCCGACTACGCCACCCTCCCGGCACCGCCACCACCTACTCCAGCCTGGCTATGGGACTCCTGGGCCACCTGATCGAACACGCCACCGACGACACTTACGGCAACCTGCTGCACGAAAAAGTGCTCACGCCCCTTGGTCTGACCGATACCACCGACGACCCCGCCCTTCCCCAAGCACTCGGCCACTGGCACGGCCGGCCCCGGCCCCCGTGCCTCGTCCCTGCCATCCCCGCCGCCGGCATCCTGCGCTCCAGCGCCCACGACCTCACCCACTACCTCCACCACCTCATCCAGCCCGGCGCCCACCTCCCCGCGCCCCTGCGCTCGGCCCTGCACACCGTTCTGCACCCACCGGCCGACCCCCACACACCCCTGGCCTGGGGCACCACCACCCACCACGGCAAGACCCTGTACTTCCACTCCGGCGGCACCCGCGGCCAAGCCGCCCACATCGGCTTCTGCCCCCGCCCCGCCACCACCCTCGTCGCACTCACCAGCAACGGCATCACCAGCAAAAGCACCTTCACCCGCGACGCCCAACGCCTCCTACGCCACCACACGAACACATAGCTGGCCTTTCCCCATGGCGTGAAGACTTGGACACAAGAAATCCCAGGTGAGGACTTCGTCGTCCACCCTGGGATCTGTGTCGTCAATGGCGCGGGCCTCGGTCATTCGCCGGGTGATTCGGGGCCGGTCAGGCGGTTCCAGGCGGCCACGGTGACGTAGTCCTGGACGGGCAGGTAGAAGGTCTTCTGGAACTTGTTCAGGCTCGTCCGCGTCTTCGGGCCGAAGTAGCCGGTGACCGGCAGGTCGTCCGCGCCGGTCGAGTGGCGGAAGGCGTTGAGCGCGACCTGCAGCGCCTTCACGCAGTCGTTGCGGTCGTTGTACCTGACCTGCGCCCGGCTGGTCATCGAGGTCCAGGTGTAGGCGCCGACGTTGCCGTCCGGCTTGAGGCCGTACCGGCTCTGGTAGGTCTGCACGGCCGCCTGGGTCTTGGGCCCGAAGTGCGAGGGGACGTCCACCTTGATGTTCTTGCAGTTGAGCAGCCACTGCACGGTCCGTACGTGCTCGCTGGTCTGGCCGCGCTGCAGGACGGGCCAGGTCGGGCCGCTCGGGCTGGTCCGGGTGGCGGTGTCGGCCGAGGCCGGGCCGGCCAGCGTTGCGCCACCGGCGACGACGGCGGCCGTGGTGAGTCCGATGACTGCGAGACGCTTGACGTTCACGATGGGATCAATCTCCTTCACACTGTGTTGTATGTCCTGGTTAGAGACATGAAAGTGAGAAGAAGTTGGCCGCTGGCCGGGTACGGTCACCTGCGAACCAATGCTCGGCCGGAGTGCGTCAGACAACCCATCGTGGACGGCGGAACCGGTGACAGGTGCCGGTGCCCTGGATGGCCGACGATCCTGATCCACGATGCGCACGATCAGCTGATCGACCGCTGGACGCTGCACCACCAGGAAAGCATCCGCAGTCTCGGTGACTGCGACGCCGATCTGCGCGACGGTCCGGCGCTCACCGCCTGGCTGGCCGAGCGTGGCCTGACCGGATCCCAACGGGTGGCGGCGGGACGCCCGCGACGAACAGCGTCGGATGCGCTGGATACAAGCCGCTCCACCTGGGTTGACCGAGGCCGCGAAGGCCATGGCACTTCGCCCAAGTGATGACCCTGAAGCCTGGTCACACCGGGTCCAGGCGGCCGAAGTCGATCTGGCGGCTCTCACACGCCGCCGCTATCCCGACGGGATCGAACGCGTCCGTGCCCTGCTGGCATGGGCAGGGCTCGCCGCTCGGGAACCCGGTGGCATGTACTGGTACGAGCGGGCAGTAGAGCAACAACTCTTGGCCGAACCCGCCGATCTCATCTTCGCCGCCCTCACCACCGAGCCGCCGAGCCCGGCCCAGCTCGACGGGGCGGCCAACCTGTTCGGCTGCATGGAGTGGACCACCGCGCACGGCAAGAAACTGCCGCGGCCACTGACGTCGCTGCTGGTAGCGCACATCCAGCCGACGGCACCGATCCGATGAGGACGCGCCTCGGGTGGGGCTACTACGGCGCAAAACGATCCGGCTAGGGAGACGCCGACACCGGCTCCTGGGACCGGAGCCGGCAACGGCCTAAGCAGCCGTCGGCACGCTTTTCGCCGTGGATGGCTGGAGAGGACGACGTTGGCGGATGAGCCCGTAGGCCAGGAGGGCCACCTTGTCCCAAGGGATCAGCCAGGCGATCGCGATGAGAATGAGGCCCAAATCGGCGCGGGTGAGGGCGGTGATGAGGTCTCGGGCGGTGACGAGGTTGAGGCCCGTGTTGGCCAGGCGGACCGCGAGGCGGACAGGGGTGAGGTTCCAGAGCTTGAGGAGCGTTTCTCGCATCGGTCGTCGCCTCCTTTCAGGGTGTGCGTACGCCTGGCGCTTGAGGGCGGCTGCGGTCAGAGGCCCCAGGCGGCGGTGATCGGGGCGGCGGTGTCGAACTTCTGCATCGTGCTCTCCTTGCGGCTCGTCGTTTCCAATGATGGAAAAGCTACGTTGCATTCCAAATCACTGCAACACGTATGTTGCGCACTTTGCGTATCAGAGCATGTCAATGCGCTTATTTCGTTGCACTGGTCTCGGATTTAATGCAACAACGGGCCGCTTGTTCGTTGCAATGAACTGGGAGTGAACGCTATAAGGGACGCAGCCCGGTGCCGTCGCGCTGGCGGGTGCCCGGGCGGCCCACCACCGATCCGCTTGCCTTGGCGCTCATCGCCGCGTTCGCCCTCACCGCAACTACCGCGTTCGCGGTCCCGCCGCCCTGGCGACTCGTCGGAACGCGTAGACAACGGACATCGACGGGGTGGCGAGGTGGCGGGAGAAGTTGCCTGATGAGGCGAACAGGCTCGGCGCTTCGGCGGGATGCTCTCGTTCGCGCGGGCCCCGACGGTCTGGGCCGCTTTCACGCAGTTCGTCGGGGCGGCTAGCCTCGGGGACGTCGTCAACCTTGATGTCCTGCGGCTCGTCGAGGTCCCGACGACCTGCGGATCAACAGGGGCCTGGGAACGATCGGAAACAGGATGGTGCTTCAGTGAGCAGCACGGCGGCCGACCGGCCTCGGCAGGGGGACGAGCACGCGGTTTTGCGCGAGGTGGAGAGCCGGGTGTTGTGGCTGTCGACGGCGATCATCCATCATGCGAACCGGGTGCGCCCGAATCCGTCGGGGTTGAAGGTGGGCGGGCATCAGGCCTCGTCGGCGTCGATGGTGTCGATCATGACGGCCCTGTGGTTCCGGCACCTGCGGCCGCAGGACCGGGTGTCGGTCAAGCCGCATGCCTCTCCGGTGCTGCACGCGATCAACTATCTGCTGGGCGAGCTGGACGCCTCGTACCTGACCAGGTTGCGCGAGTTCGGCGGCTTGCAGAGCTATCCGAGCCGGACCAAGGACCCCGACCCGGTCGACTACTCCACCGGATCGGTCGGGATCGGGCCACGGCGCCGATCTGGGGTGCCCTCTCCCGCCGGTATGTGGACGGCCTGGCCGGGCGCGCGGGCAGCGGCCGGCAGTACTCGCTGGTGGGTGACGCCGAGCTGGACGAGGGCGCGGTGTGGGAGGCCGTGCTCGACTCGGCGGTGGCCGAGCTCGGCGAGATCGTGTGGATCGTCGACCTGAACCGCCAGTCGCTGGACCGGGTCGTGCCGAACATCGCAGCCGAGAAGCTGCAGGGCATGTTCGGCGCCGCCGGCTGGCAGGTGATCAGCCTCAAGTACGGCCGGCTGCTCCAGGAGCTGTTCGCCCGTCCCGGCGGCGACGAGCTGCGGCGCCGCATCGACGCGATGCCCAATCCCGAGTACCAGCGGCTGCTGCGCTGCGACGCGCCGGAGGTGCGGCGGCGCCTGCCCGGCGACGGCCCGGGCGCCGCGCCGATCGCCGAGCTGGTCGCCCAGGTGGACGACGCCGCGCTGGTCGACGCGATCGCCGACCTCGGCGGCCACGACCATGCCGCGCTGGACGAGGCGTTCGCCGCGATCGACGACACCCGCCCGACGGTGATCTTCGCCTACACGATCAAGGGCTATGGCCTGGCCACCAAGGGCCACCCGCAGAACCACTCGGCCCTGCTGTCCGACGCGCAGCTGGGCGAGATGGCCACGCGGATGGGCACCGACACCGACGATCCCTGGCAGTCGTTCCCCGAGGGCAGCCCGGCTCAGGCTCTGTGCGTCCGAACCGCCCAGCGTCTGCGGCGTCCAGACACGCCCTCGCTGGCGGCCCCCGACCTGCCCACCGACATCGGCCGCATCCCGTCCGGCGTGGCCACCACGCAGGCCGCGCTCGGCCGGGTGCTGCTCGACCTGACCCGCGAGGCGCCCGAAGCCGCGCGCCGGGTGGTGACGGTCAGCCCGGACGTCTCCTCGTCCACGAACCTGGGCGGCTGGGTCAACAAGGTCGGCGTGTGGTCGGCCTCGGAACGCCCCGACTGGTTCGCCGACGACCGCGAGACCATCCTGCACTGGCGCGAGAAGCCCACCGGCCAGCACATCGAACTGGGCATCGCCGAGGTCAACCTCGTCAGCCTGCTCGGCGAACTCGGCGCCACCTGGAGCCGATGGGGACAGCCGCTGCTGCCGATCGGCGTCCTCTACGACCCGTTCGTCGAACGCGCCCTGGAACCCTGGTCGTACGGCATCTACGCGGGCGGGCAGTCGATCCTGATCGGCACCCCGTCCGGCGTCTCGCTGGCCCCCGAAGGCGGAGCGCACCAGTCGATCAAGACCCCGTCCATCGGCCTCGAACAACCGGGCTGCGTGAGCTACGAACCCGCGTTCGTCATCGACACCGAATGGACCCTCCTGGCCGGCCTGGCTCGACTCGGCAAGCCCGACGGTTCCTCGGCCTACCTGCGGCTGTCCACCCGTCCGGTCGACCAGTCACTGGCGGCCGTGCCCACCGACCCCGCCGCCCGCGAACGCCGCCGCCGCCAGGTCGTCGCCGGCGCCTACGTGCTGCGCCGCACCGACGCGCCCACGGTCGCGATCGCCGCCATGGGCGCCCTCGTTCCCGAAGCCCTGAACGCCGCCGAACGCCTCGAACAGATCGGCATCGCAGCGGACGTGATCTGCGTGACCAGCCCCGACCTGCTCTACCGCGCCGTCCGCGCCCGCCAAGGCCACGAGACGGCCGAGTCGTGGATCCTCGACCAGGCCTTCCCCGCCGACCGGGCCACACCCCTGGTCACCGTCCTGGACGGGCACCCGCACGCCCTGGCGTTCCTGGCCACCATCAACCGAGTGCCCACCACCGCGCTGGGAGTGACCCGCTTCGGGCAGTCCGGCTCACTGGAGGACGTCTACCGCCACCACAACCTGGACACCGACAGCATCATCCGCGCCGCCCTGGACCTCATCCGGTAAGGCGACCCAGATCCAGACGAGCATCCGTCCATGCGGGATCCACGGCCTGCCCGTGCGCCTGCGGGATGGCCGAGAGAAGCGTCAGCGCTGGATGGCTCAGACGAGCAGGGCGTACTCGACCGCGGTGGCGGCCTCGGCGGCGCCGGCGAGAGCCAGGAGCGTGAAGAGAGCAGCGATCAAGGTGGCGATCACGATCATCGTCTTGCGCATCTTGTACCTCCGACCACCCCGAGGGGAGTGTCATCCGTCCGTTGCACGGTATTCGGCTCGGACCCCGCTGTGGATGGGTCGGCGGCAAGGTGTCCGCAACCGGTCCATTGTTCGCGTGTGAGAAAGTGATTCATGCCCTTGAGCGCGCACCAACTCAGGACTTCGATCGCCGTCTCCGACATCGAGGAGGCGGTCGCGTTCTACGAAGGCAAGCTGGGCCTGGAGGCGCTGTGGTCCGGCCCGAGCGCCCACATCGCCGGTGGCAGCCGCGTCTATGGCTCTGGTGGCGGGCCCGCGTTGAACGTGTACCAGTCGGCCACCGCCGGGAAGACCCAGGCGACCCTGGCGGTGTGGTACGTCGACGACCTCGACCAGATCGTGGACGAGCTCACGGCGTCCGGCGTCGAGTTCGTCCGCTATGACCAGTTCGAACACGACGCCAGGGGGATCACCCCTCGGGCCGGCGGCGGACGCATCGCGTGGTTCCAGGACCCGGACGGCAACACCTTCGCCCTCGAAGCCGACGTCTGAGTCATCCGAACAGGCGCGTTCTGTGGGCCCACGCGGCGGCCTCCAGGCGCGTTGTCACGCCCAGCTTGGCCAGGATGTTCGAGACGTGGACGCCGGCGGTCTTGGCGGAGATGTACAGCTGCTCGCCGATCTGGCGATTGCTCAGCTGGTACGCCCGCTGGAGCCGGCCGGTGACCGTGAGCTTTCCGCTCCAGTCGACCAGCCGCTGGATCAACCCCTCGCCCTGCCGGTGGTCGTTCAGGCTCTGCGCGGCGGTGTACAGCAGCGGCCAGCCGTACCGGGGGCTGACCAGCAGATCGTGATCGTCGAGGACATGGCCGATGATCGCGGCGACGGCGCCCGCGTCCTGCGTGACCTGGGCCAGCCGGCAGTCCAGCAGGTCGGGCTCCAGGCACGACTCCTCGCCGCGGTTGTTGCCGCGCATCGCGGCCCTGGCCTGCTCGGCCGCGGCCGAGGCGGGACCGGTGTCGCCCCGCCGGAGGTCGACGGTCGCCTGAATGATCTGCAGGTACGCCTGGTAGAGCGGCGGCGGGGCCAGGCTGAGCGCGGCCCGGTCGACCTCGGTCGCCTCGGGCCGGCGGCCGAGCGAGAGCAACGACTCCGAGAGGTTCGGCGCCAGCAGCGTGCCCCGCGTGCGGGCCAGCCCGAGATCAGCGGCGAGGGCCATGCCCTGCCGCGCGACCTGCGCCGCCCGCGCATGCTCGCCGGCGGCCTCCAGGGTGTCCGACTCGGTGATCGCCACGAGCAGCTGGGTGTCATGCGCCCCGGCCTGCGCGGCGGCCGCACCGGCCTCGCCGTACAGCTCGATCGCGGTCGCCAGGTCAGCGTTCGCGGCGGCCAGAGCCGCGAGCGTGACGAGCGCCTTCGCCTGGACGACGCGGTCGTGCGTCCGGCGGCCGATCTCCAGCGCCTCCTCGGCCGACGCCCGCGCGGGCGCGAGCCGGCGATGGTTGCGCTGGGACGTGGCCGGCTCGGCCAGCACCCGCCCCCGCACCACCGACGCGGAGGCGGGTGGTAGGAGGTGGGTGGCTTCTAGCAGGTCGGGTAGCGGGTCTTGGCCGTCGCGGTCGTGTAGCGCTGCGCGTGTTATCAGTAGGGCGGCGGTCGCCGCGGCGATTCCCGCGTCCAGCTCACCGGCGTTCAGGCAGGCTTCGGCGGTCATCTCCATGACCGTGAAACGGTCGGCGCCGATCTGGGCCGGTAGGTCGGGGAGCCGGTCCCATAGGCGTAGGACGCGGTCGAGCATGCGGTGGCGTTCGGCGTACGCGTACGCGCGGCGGCCCGTCGGCGCCCAGATCGGTGCATCCGCCCGTCACCGTCCGCGCGGACGCGCCGAGCCCGGACATGAACTCCCGCACCAGCCGGGTCTTGCCCCGGCTGATCGTCGCCGCCGCGGTGGTCGGCCACGGAAACCGGGTGTTCGAAGGGGACACCCTTCAGAAGTGGACGCTGCGCGGCTTGGAGCAAGGCAAGAACGGCACCCTGTTCCTCGACTACAGCCACACGCCCTGAGCACACTGCGCCTACGTCCTGAGCACGCGTCCACACGGCCTGAGCATGCAGCGACACGACCTGAGCACGCGCTCACACGCCGCTTCAGGTCACCAGGCCTCTGCGGTAGGCGTAGACCACCGCCTGCACGCGGTCGCGCAGGTCGAGCTTGGCGAGGATGCGCGACACGTACGTCTTGACGGTCTCCGGGCTGATCACCAGCGTCGTGGCGATCTCGTTGTTGGACAGGCCGTCGGCGATGAGGCGCAGCACTTCCAGCTCGCGCGGCGTCAGCGGCAGCTCTTCGGGGGTGTTCTCGGCGGGACGGATCCGCGCCGCGTACCGGCCGACGAGCTGCCGCGTCACCTCGGGTGCCAGCAGCGCGGCGCCGGCCGCGACGGTGCGGATGCCGTGCAGCAGCTGCGCGGGCGGGGCGTCCTTGAGCAGGAACCCGCTCGCCCCCGCGCGCAGCGCCTCGTACACGTACTCGTCCAGGTTGAACGTGGTCACCACGAGCACCTTGACCGGCTGCGCCACGCCGGCACCGGCCAGCAGGCGGGTGGCCTCGATGCCGTCGAGCACCGGCATCCGCACGTCCATCACCACGACGTCCGGACGCAGCCGGCCGGTGAGCTCGACCGCGGCGCGTCCGTCGCCGCACTCCCCCACCACCTCCAGGTCGGGCTGCGCACCGATGATCGTCGCGAACCCGGTGCGGATCAGCGCCTGGTCGTCGCAGACCAGCACGCGGATCGGCGCGGTCACGACGGGTTCCCCGCGGGGATGCGGGCCCGCACGACGAAGCCGTCCGCCCGCCGGCCGGCGCTGAACTCGCCGCCCAGGGCCTCGACCCGATCACGGAGCCCGGCCAGGCCCCGCCCACTCCCCCCGGGCGACCCGGGCGGCGAGCCGGAACCGGCGGTGCCGATCTCCACGTCGATCTCCCTCTGGCCATAGCGGACCTCGACTACGGTGCGCCTGCCGTGGGCGTACTTGAGGGCGTTCGTCAGTGACTCCTGCACGACGCGGTAGGTCACGAACTCGGCGCTGCCGGCCGGCTCGGCGGGCTCGCCCTGCTGGGCGAACTCCACCGGCTGCCCCGCCTGACGTGTCTGTTCTACGAGGGCGCGCAGGTCACCGGTGGACGGGGCTCTGCCCGCCTCGCTCGCGGGGTCGTGGTCGGGGTTGAGCAGGTCGAGCAGATGCCGCAGGTCGGTGATGGCGCGCCGTCCGGTGTCGGTGACGGCGCCCAGCGTCGCGTCGAGGCGATCGGGCGCGGCGGTCAGATAGCGCGCCGCCTCGGCCTGGACGACCATCGCCGTCACATGGTGGGCCACGACGTCGTGAAGTTCGCGGGCGATCCGGGTGCGTTCGGCGGCGCGGGTGGCCTCGGCCAGGCCGCGGCGGCGTTCGGCCTCAGCGATCCGGGTCGAGCGCAGCCACGCCCCGATCCCCCACGCCAGCACGCACGCCGCATAGAACGTCACGAAGCCGCCCACGTTCTCGCCCGAGCCAGGCCGGTTCAACGCGATCGCCAGCGGCACGTACGCCACCGACAGCGCGACCATCGTGACGCGCCGGTGACGTTCCAGATGGACGCCCGCACTCACCAGCGAGATCGCCAGCCCCGTCCCGGCGTACGCGTGGTAGCCGCGCAACTGGTCCACGGCGAAACCGACCGTCACCAGCGCCAGGCAGACGGCCGGCCATCGCCGGCGCACCGCCAGGGGCAGGCACTCCAGCGCGATCGCCACCACGGCCAGCGCGTCGAACGGGCGGTCCGGCCGGTCACCGATCTGTGTCCCGTAGCCGTGGAAGGACGGCACCAGCGATCCCGCGAGCAGGACCAGCGCGAGCGGAAGATCCCGGACCGTGACGTCGCACCGCCGCCACAGGTCGGACACCCGCCGGAGATCGATCACTGGGCGAGGGTAGCGGTCGCGCCCGGCCGCTGACGAAAGGCGCCTTTCCTCCACCGCGCCACCTAGCGCGCGGCCTGCGCGGTGACGCGCTGAATGGCCCGGACGGCGAAATCAGGCTGGTCGACGTAGATGTAATGCCCGCTCTTCGTGGCCGTGCTCAGCTTGCCGCGACTGGAGAGCGCGAGCCACTCGCGCTGTCCGGCGGACCAGGCCCGCTCCAGGCGCGGCCCGTACGTGGGGACGGCCGCGAGGTACGGCTTCCCGTGTTTGATCACCTCGACCGGGATCTTCCCGGCGGAGCGGACCTTCCCGTCGGCGATGACGAGCTTCTCCGGGTTCTGCCCCTGGAAGATCGCGAGGTTCTGTGCGCGCAGCTCGGCCGCCGGACCCTTGGCGGACGCAGGGATCGCCTTGCTGATGTCGCCGACCATCGTCGGCGGTGTGGCGTCCATCAGGACCAGCCCCTTGATCCTGTCCCGGTGGCCGGGGGCGTACCTGGCGGCGATCAGCCCGCCCAGCGAGTGTCCGGCCAGGACGACCGGATTGTCACCGGCGATCTGGTCGAGCAGCCCGGTCAGCACCTTCCCGCCGCTGGCGAAGTTCTGCGGGCCGTCGGGCTGGTCGCTCTTGCCCGCGCCGAGCCGGTCGTAGGAACAGACCCGGTTCTTCTCGCTCAGCGTCTTCTGGAGGGCGGCCATCTTGTCGAGCCCGTCGCCTCCGCCGTGCAGCAGGACGATGACCGGCTTTCCCTTCGCCGGGTCGCCCGAACAGGACACGTTCACCGACTTCCCGCCGACATCGACCTTCTTGGTCCCGGAGAAGAGGCCATCGGCCTTCTGTGCGCTGGGGCTGGCGAACGAATCCCCGTCCGTCACGTCCTCACAGCCGGTGAGCCCGGCAACGGCGCAGCACACCGCGATCACAGCGGATGTCTTGATTTTGGGGAGCATGTGTTTCCTCCGGGAAAGAAGGTGAGAGCGTCCTGAGAAACGCCGGCGGCGATTCCGAGAACGGTATGGATTCGGCACCCTCGGGATCATCACCGTGTGGTGGACACTCACAGGTAGCTCGGATGGGGGACACGGCGAGGGTGCTGATCGTCACCTCGACCGCGTCGGCGCATCTCGGTAGCATCCGGCCGTATGATCATTAAGAAGATCGGCGTGCTCGCGGTCGCGGGTGCGACCGCCGGCATCGCCTTCACCGCCGTCTCCGCCCCCGCCGAGGCCGCGGCATATCCCAAGGGCTCGTGCGGCTCCGGCTACGCGTACAAGGGCAAGATCCCCATCACGAAGGGGTGGGTCGGCAACAAGCGGGTCACCAAGCACGTCGGTGACGTCTACGTCTACTACCGCAAGTCGGGCCGCACGGTCTGCGCGATCACCCGGGTGGTCGGCAAGTACGCGGGCCCGAGCAAGACCGACACGCTCGGCGTCACCATCCTCAGCAAGCTCGGCAACCGCAGCGACACCGGCGGCTACCACTACTACGCCGGCCCGGTGAAGCGCACGCTCAAGAAGACCAAGTGCGTGACCATCTACGGCAAGCAGTTCCTCGACAAGCGCGCAGGCGGCGGCGCCTATGAAAGCGCCTGGAAGAAGTACTGCTTCTGACCCCAGCCGCAGCTTCCAGCGAGCGCCCAGCCCGACAACGGACTGGGCGTTCGTCATTCACGGCAGCCAGGGCCTCGTCAGGTGCGGAATGGCGCCGCCAGGGTCTGCGGCCGAGGTGGCGCAAGACCCCGACGGCTTGAACGGTTCGGTCAGCTGGGCCAGGTAGGCGTCGGGTAGTGCGGCTTAGCAGCCATGCCCAGATCGTCGGTGGTGAAGCGGCGTTGCGGGTCGTACGAGTAGGTGCCCAGGACGTGGTCCCAAATCAGGGTGAAAAGGCCGAAGTTGACGTCGCCGATGCCCGCCCATTTGAGGTGGTGGAAGCGGTGGCCCTCGTTCAGCGCCAGCACATGCTTGAACGGGCCTACGCGGTAGTCGACGTTGGAGTGCTGAAGCAGCAGTTGCACGGCCACCGCCAGGGCGAGCGCCGTCGCCACGTCCAGGGGCAGGCCCGCGATCAGCAGCGGGGTGACTCCGGCTGCGGTCTCCAGCGCGGATTACCGCTGCGTCTACCGGGAGCGTGTGTCCGCGGGCGTCGGTGAGGTGGGCTTGGCCCTTGGCTACCAGCAGCAGTTGCACCGCGGCGTGTGCGTGGGTGTGGGCCGAGCCGGCCGGCGAAGGCGAGGCGGCCGGGGCGTAGCCGGACTGCCACCGCCCAGGGACCCGTCATCGTCTACGAGGTTGCTTGGGCTAGCAATCCGTCTACGAGGATCGCCAGGACCTGGGGGTAGATGTCGAGGGATGCTCGGGCCGGCCATTGGTCGCCTATGGCGGCCAGTTGCGGAAACCGGGACGGGTCTAGGTCGCGGAGACTGAAATCGAAGTCGGCGGCGCCGACGTCCGCTCTCCGGCTGTCGGTGTGGGCGCGGACGAGGATCTCGCCCACGGTGTAGTACCAGATGCTGCGGAAGACATCGACGGCTTGCAGGGGTGTGCATCCGTAGTCGACCGCCCCGGCCACGATCGTCTCGGCGAACCACAGGGCCGAGTCGCCGAGACGTGCCAGGAAGCCGTCGGCGGTGAGCACCTCCGCTCCCAGCGGCCAGTTCGCGAGCGCGTCGTGGATCGTGGCCCACGCGACGATGATCCGGCCCCGTGGGTCGTCGGGCAGTTCGGGACGCGCGACCTGGTCGACGTACTCGTTGACGAGCTGGACCACCAGGTCGTCCTTGTCCCGGACGTGGTGGTACAGGGTCGTCGCCCCGATGCCGATCTCGGCGGCCAGCCGGCGGATGGTCAGCCGTTCCCAGCCGTCCCGGTCGATCAGCAGGCGGGCTGCCGCCAGGATCTGCGCGCGGGAGGTCACCGGCGGCCGGCCGGTGCGGCCGGGCAGTCGTTCGCGGTCTCGTCGTGCTGGCACGGTCCCATCATGCCGTCCCGTGGGTGCCATCGGCGGCAACGGGTGGTACTTTCGGAACATGTTCCGAAAGTCGCATCGGAGGGAACGATGACGGTTCAGACAGCGCGCCGGGAGCCATCGATCTCGGCGGGCTCCCGGCCGGGGGTCATCCTCGCCACGGTCGCCGTGGTCCAGTTCCTGGTGTCGCTCGACCTGTCGGTGGTGAACGTCGGGCTTCCCCAGATCGGCAGCGCCCTCGGCTTCAGCGCGGTGGGCCTGACCTGGGTGATCCACGCCTACGCCCTCACGTTCGGCGGGCTGCTCCTGCTGGGCGGCAAGGCGGCCGACCGGTACGGCCAGAAGCGGATGCTGCTGTTCGGGCTCGCGCTCTTCGGGCTCGCCTCGTTGGGCGGTGGCTTCGCCGCCGAGCCCGGCCAGTTGGTCGCGGCACGCGCAGCCCAGGGGGTCGGCGCCGCCGCTCTCGCCCCGGCCGCGCTGGCACTGCTGACCTCGACGTTTCCCGGCGGCAAGGCCCGGGTGCGGGCCTTCGGGATCTGGAGCGCGATGAACGCCGCGGGCGGCGCCCTCGGCGTGCTGGTCGGGGGCCTGCTCACCGAGTACGCGAGCTGGCGCTGGGTGATGTTCGTGAACGTTCCGATGGCACTGATCGCGCTGGCCATGGCCTGGCGGAGCGTCGCTGCCGAGCAGGTGAGAGCTCGTGCCGGCCGCCCGGACGTCCTTGGTGGGCTCCTGGCAACGGCGGGCATGGGTCTGCTGGTGTTCGGCGTCGTCCGCACCGACCAGCACGGGTGGACCTCTGCCGTCACGGTGACCACCCTGGCGATCGCCGTCGCGCTCCTGGCCGCGTTCATCTACGTGGAGCGGACCACCGTCCGCGATCCGCTGGTCCGGCTCGGCCTGTTCGCCAACCGCTCCGTGCTCGGCGCGAACGCCTTCAACCTGCTCGTCGGCGCGGCCATGGCGTCGGCGTTCTATTTCATGTCGCTGTACCTGCAGCGGGTGCTCGGGAACGGCGCGGCGCTGACCGGCGTGCAGTTCCTGCCGTTCGCGTTCGGCGTGATCGCCGGTTCGGTGCTCGCCATCAAGCTCGGCTACCGGTTCGCGCCGCGCAGCCTGCTGGTCGGCGGCGGGTCGCTGACCGCGACCGGCTTCGCCTGGTTCGGTTTCGCCGGCGCGGACGGCGCGTTCCTCACGGACGTCCTCGGCCCGTCGATCCTGGCGAGTGTCGGCTTCGGGCTCTGCCTCGGGCCGCTCGTCTCCATCGCCACCGCCGGCGTCGCGTCCCATGAGGCCGGCACCGCGTCGGGCCTGCTCAACAGCTCACGCCAGATCGGCGCCTCGCTCGGACTGGCCGCCCTCGGCACCGCCGCCCACGACCGCACCGGGCGGACGGTGACGCCCGAAGCCCTCAGCGACGGATACACGTTCGGCCTGGCGCTGTGCGCGGTGCTGCTCGTGGCGGCCGTCCTGGTCGCCCTCACCGTCCTCAAAGGGGTGAGCGATGACCACCGCTGAGGTACTGAACGACCGGGTCCTGCAACCGCGTGGACAGGACCTCGCGCAGGGCCGGGTCGCTGACCGCGTCGCTGAAGACGCCTGCGAACGCGTCGCCGACCCCGGGTTCGCTGATCTTCCCCGCGATCCAGTGGACGGCGGTGGACATGATCTCGGTCGGGCTGGTGCTCTCCATCGGGATCGGGCCGAACGCGTCGATGAGGCAGTCCACGATCAGATCGCCCCTGGACGGCCAGCGCCGGTAGATCGTCGTCTTGGCGACACCGGCCGCGACGGCGATGCGCTCGACGGTGGCCCGCGCGTAACCGAGCTCGTGGACGGTGCGCAGCGTCGCGGCGAAGACCACGTCGTTGACGCCGGAGCGCGGGCGGCCGGGACGTCCGTGCGCCTCACCGAATACCCCGGCGCGACACACGCGTTCGTCAGCATGCCGGGCCTGGTGCGGCAGGCGAAGGCCGCGCGGGCCGACATCGTCGAGTTCCTCCGAGACCACCTCGCCGGGTGATGGATCCCCGGCCGCAATGACGGGAGAACGATGAGCACTATTGATCTTGTAGAGGCGCCAGAGCGGGCGGCGGCGCCGCCGGATACCGGTTCCGAGCCGAGCATGCCGGGGCTGCTGCGTCCTCATCTGTGGAGCTTCGCCGCCGTTGTGATCTTTCAGGTCATCGGCGCCGTCGCGGGTCTGGCGCCGCTGCTGGCGGTCGTCGAGCTGGGCCGCACGTTGCTGTCGTCCGGTCCGATCGATCACCACCACGTCTGGACCGTCGTCATCGCGGGCGCGGCCGGCCTGTTCGTCCGGTTGCTGTTCACGGCCGCCTCGTCCGGGATCGGGCACCTTCTCGACGGCCAGGTGCAACTGACGTTCCGCAGGCGGCTCGCCGCGCGGCTGGGGCGCGTGCCGATCGGCTGGTTCTCCCGGCGCTCGACCGGCGAGCTCGCGAAGGTCGTGGGGGACGACGTGAGCGCCGTCCACCCGTTCATCGCGCACACGCCCGGCGAGCTGGTGTCGGCGTTCGTCGTGCCGCTGGTGTCGCTGATCTACCTGTTCACCGTCGACTGGCGGCTCACGCTGATCACGTTGATCCCGGTGGCGCTGGCGGTGGCGCTCGTTCCCCTGATGATGACGCCGGCCCGGCTGCGCGAGCAGAAGGAGTTCGACGAGGCGATGGGACGCATCGCGAGTTCGGCCGTCGAATTCGTCCAGGGCATCGCGGTGGTCAAGGCTTTCGGCGGCGGCCGGCGCGCCCATCAGAGGTTCCGCACGGCCGTCGAGGACTTCGTCGGCACGTTCTACCGGTGGGTGCGCGGCCTCTCCGGGATCGCCGCGGGGATGCAGCTGGCGCTGTCGCCGCCGTTCGTGCTGCTGGTCGTGCTGATCGGCGGGACGGCTCTGATCACGAACGGTGGCATGGACGCGGCCGACCTGCTGCCGTTCCTGCTGCTCGGGCTGGGTCTGACCGCTCCGGTGGCGGCGCTCGGACACGGCTTCGACGACATGCAGGGCGCGCGGCGGGCGGTCGGACGGATCCGGGACGTGCTGGACGTCCCGTCGCTGCCGGAGCCCGCACAACCGGTCGCCCCGCAGGGACACCGGGTGGAGCTGCGCGACGTCCGGTTCGGCTACGAGGACGATCACGAGGTGCTGCGCGGGATCGATCTGGTGCTCGAACCGGGGACGGTCACCGCGATCGTCGGGCCGTCGGGCAGCGGGAAGTCGACGCTGGTGCAGCTGCTGCCGCGATTCTTCGACCCGACGCACGGATCGGTCGTCCTGGGCGGTGTCGATCTGCGCGAGCTCGGCAGCCGGGAGCTCTACCGGCGGGTCTCGTTCGTCTTCCAGGACGTTCGCCTGCTGCGGGCATCGGTCGCGGACAACATCGCGCTGGCGGTGCCGGAGGCCGACCTCGACGACGTGGTGCGCGCGGCCCGGCTGGCGAACATCCACGACCGGATCCTCGAACTCCCCCGCGGATACGAGACGGTGATCGGTGAGGACGCCGGGCTGTCGGGCGGCGAGGCACAGCGGATCTCGATCGCCCGCGCGCTGCTCGCCGACACACCCGTCCTCGTGCTCGACGAGGCGACCGCCTTCGCCGACCCGCAGACCGAACAGGCGGTTCGCCAGGCCCTGGCGACGCTGAAGGGCGACCGCACGATCGTCGTCATCGCGCATCGGCTGGAGACGGTCGCCGACGCCGACACCGTCGTGATGCTGGAGGACGGGTCGATCGTCGAACGCGGCAGACCCGCCGAACTGCTGGCACAGAACGGGAAGTTCGCCGCGTTCTGGCAGATCCATCGATCGGCCGTCGCCAGCGATGACGTACCGCAAGCCGCCAGCGATGCACCGCAGGTCACGAATGGCGGCGTACCGCAAGTCGCCGATGGTGGCGTGCCGCAAGGAGACGAGTCCCGATGATCCGAATGTTGCTGCGTGTGCTGGGCCACGAGTATGCCCGGCCGGTGCGCCGCACCGTGGCCCTGATGACGACGACCGCAGTGGTCGAGGGCCTGTCGTACGCGCTGCTCGTGCCGGTGCTGCGGGCGCTGTTCGGGAGTGATCCCGCGGACGCCTGGCCCTGGCTGATCGCGTTCGGGGCCGCGGTGGCCGTCTACGCGGTGCTGCGCTATGCCAGCGACCTGTCCGGTTTCCGCGTCGGGACCACGCTGCTGCGCGGCATGTACCACCGGCTCGGCGACCATCTGGCCCGGCTGCCCATCGGCTGGTACGGCGCGGGCCGGGTCGGGGAGGTGTCGGTCCTGGCCAGCCGCGGCGTCCTGGAGGCGATGAGCGTGATCGCGCATCTGCTGTCGCCGTTCATCTCCGCCTGCGTGACTCCGCTGACGATCGTCGCGGTGATGCTCGCGTTCAACTGGCAGCTGGGGCTGGCCGCGCTGGCCGCCGTGCCGGTCGTGGCGGCGATCCAGCTCTGGACGGGACGTTCGATGGCCGCGGCCGATGCCGAGCGCGCCGAACGCGACCATGAGGCCACCGCCCGGGTCATCGAATACCTCCAGGCCCAGCCGGTGTTGCGCGCGGGCGGGCGGACCGCCGAACGTTTCCAGTTGCTCGACGACTCGCTGCGCGGCCTCCAGCGCGCGTCCCGCCGTTCGACGCTGTCGGCGCTGCCCGGCGTCGTGGGCTTGACGCTCACGGTGCAGACGATGTTCACCGTGTTGCTCGTCCTGGGCGCCTACCTCGCGCTCGGCGGAGACATCGGGGCGGCAGAGGTCCTGGCGATCCTGGTGCTCGCCGCCCGCTGCGCGGATCCTCTGCTTTCCCTGGCGGACATCGGTGGCCAGCTCCGCGGCGCTCGTTCGGAACTGGCAAGACTAGACACGGTGCTGCGTACCGAGCCGCTGCCGGAGGCTCACGAACCTACCCGCCCAGAACGCCACGACCTGGAGTTCGACTCGGTCACCTTCCGGCACGGCGACCGAACGGTAGTCGACGGCATCTCGCTGTCCGTGCCTCAGGGACAGCGGCTCGCCGTCGTCGGCCCGTCAGGCGCGGGCAAGAGCACGTTGCTGCAGTTGCTCGCGCGTTTCTACGACGTGGACGCGGGCGTGGTGCGCATAGGTGGCGTGGACGTGCGCGCCATCAACACCGAGGTACTGATGGCGCAGATCGCCATCGTCTTCCAGGACGTCTACCTCTTCGACGGCACGATCGAGGAGAACGTGCGTCTCGGCCGTCCCGACGCCGACGAGACCGAAGTACGGGCGGCGGCCACCGCCGCACGCCTGGACGAGGTGATCGAACGCCTGCCCGGCGGCTGGTCGGCGAACGTCGGCGAGGGCGGCGCCCTGCTCTCGGGCGGCGAACGCCAGCGGGTCTCGATCGCGCGAGCCCTCCTGAAGAACGCGCCCATCGTCCTGCTGGACGAGGTGACCTCCGCGCTGGACCCGGTGAACGAGGCGGCCGTCCACGAGGGAATCGAGCGCCTGATGAGGGGCCGGACGGTGGTCATGGTCGCGCACCGCATGCGGACCGTCCAACGCGCAGACCGCGTCATCTTCCTGGACGGAGGCCGGATCGCCGAGGAAGGCACCCACAACGAACTGCTGAGCCGCAGAGACCGCTACGCCGACTTCTGGGAAATCTCCATGACCTCGGCACCAAGCAAGTAAGCGAGCCACGTCAGCACGCCGCGCAGGCAGCCGTGCAAGCACGACGCGCAGGCGGACCGCTGCCTGCACGGCGTGCGAGGAATTCACGGTGGCGTCGGGCCTAGTGGAGGCGTAGGCCTGCGATGACGAGGGCGACCAGGCGGCGTGCGTCGTAGCGGGGGTCGTTGTTCGCGCCGATGCAGAGATTGCCTACGCCGCGCATCAGTTCGTACGCGTCCAGGTCGGGGACGATCTCGCCTGCCTTGGCGGCGGCGTCGAGCAGCTGGGCGCAGGCGGGGACGAGGCGGTCGAGGAAGTAGGCGTGCAGGGCCTCGAAACCGGCCTCGTCGGACTGCAACGCCTCGGCGAGGCCGTGCTTGGTGACCAGGAAGTCGACGAAGAGGTTGATCCAGCTCGCCAGGGCGGCGTGCGGTGAGCTGCTCTCCGCCAGCAGTGCCGGGCCCGCCTCGGCGCAGGCCTCGACCTGGTGCCGGTAGACGGCGACGATCAGGTCGGCCCGGGTCGGGAAGTGGCGGTAGATCGTGCCGACGCCGACGCCGGCCGCGGCGGCGATGTCGCGCACGGGCACATCGACGCCGGAAGAGACGAAGGCCGCGGCGGCCGCGTCCAGCAACGTCTTCTCGTTGCGCCGGGCGTCGGCCCGCTTTCGCGGAGCTGATCCGCTCACTGCGCCACCTCCACTCGACAAGCGGAACCATGTTCCGTATATTGGTTAGCGGAACACGGTTCCGCTTGTTCAGGATGCCAGAACAGCCGGGCCGCAGCCAAACCACCAGGAGGAAACCATGCAGTACCGCACCTTGGGCCGCACCGGCGTGCAGGTCAGCACGCTCGTGCTCGGCGCGATGAACTTCGGCAGCCTGGGACGGACCACCCAGGACGAGGTCACCGCCATGGTCGACGCCGCCCTGGAGGGCGGGATCAACCTCATCGACACCGCCGACAGGTACAGCCAGGGCGAGTCGGAGGAGATGGTCGGCAAGGCCATCGCCGGCCGCCGCGACGACATCGTCCTGGCCACGAAGGCGACCATGCCGATGGACGAGGAGCGCAACCATCAGGGCAGTTCGCGCCGCTGGCTGGTCACCGAACTGGACAACAGCCTGCGCCGGCTGGGCGTCGACCACGTCGACCTCTACCAGATCCACCGGTGGGACCCGACGACCAGCGACGAGGAGACCCTCTCAGCACTGACCGACCTGCAGCGCGCCGGAAAGATCCGCTACTTCGGCTGCTCGACGTTCCCCGCGTACCGGCTCGTGCAGGCCGAGTGGACCGCCCGGCAGAACCACCTGAGCCGTTACGTCACCGAACAGCCCAGCTATTCGATCCTTCAGCGCGGGATCGAGGCCCACGTCCTGCCCGTGACCGAGGAGTACGGACTCGGCGTGCTGGTGTGGAGCCCCCTCGCCTCGGGCTGGCTGTCGGGCGCGGTCCGCGAGGGCCAGGCGATCACGACCAGCCGCTCCACGCTCCTGCCGCAACGCTTCGACCTCACCCTCCCGTCCAACCGGGCCAGGCTCGACGCCGTCGAAAAGCTGGCCAAGGTCGCCGACGAGGCCGGCCTGACCATGATCCAGCTCGCGCTCGGCTTCGTCACCGCGCACCCCGCCGTGACCAGCGCGATCATCGGCCCCCGCACCATGGACCACCTGCGTTCTCAGCTCGCCGCCGCCGACACCGTGCTCTCCGCCGACGTCCTCGACGCGATCGACGCGATCGTCACCCCGGGCGTCGACCTGGCCCCGGAAGAGAAGTTCGACACCCCACCCGCCCTGCTGGACCCGGCCCTCCGCCGCCGCTGACCAAAGGACGAGCCCATGCCCCGCCCAAGTTTCGGAATCATGACGGCCCCCTTGCAGGTCGACTACCAGGACGTCCTGCGGGTCTGGCTCGAGGCGGACACGATCCCCGAGATCGAGCACGCCTGGCTGTTCGATCACCTCATGCCGATCGCCGGCGACCCCTCCGGACCGACCCACGAAGGCTGGACGCTGCTCTCGGCGCTCGCCGCACAAACCAGACGGCTGCGCCTCGGCGTGCTCGTGACCAGCAACCGCTTCCGCCCGCCCGCGATGCTGGCCAAGATCGCCGCGACCGTCGACATCGTCTCCGGCGGACGGCTCGACTTCGGCATCGGCGCGGGCTCACGCCCCAGCCACCCCCTTGCCCGGCGCGAGTACGACGCGCACGGCCTGCCCTTCCACGACGCCGCCCACGCCGTGGCCAGCCTTTCGGAAGCGTGCACGGTCATCCGGCGACTCTGGACCGAGCCCGAACCGTTCGACTTCCACGGCACCCACGTCCAGCTCACCGGAGCGTTCTGCAACCCCAAACCCGTCCAGCGTCCCCACCCGCCGATCCTCATCGGCGGCCGCTCGGCCGCCGTACTGCGCGTCACAGCCGAGCACGCCGACCTGTGGAACGTCCCCGGCGGCGACATCGACGACATCGTCCGCCGCAGCGCCCTCCTGGACCGCTACTGCGCCGAGATCGGCCGCGACCCGGCCTCGATCACCCGCTCCGTCCACCTGCCCGTCTCCTACGATCAGCCCGCCGCCACCAAGGACGCGATCGGCGAAGCGATCGACGCCGGCTTCCAGCACATCGTCCTAGGCCTGCCGTCCCCCTACCCGGCCAACGTCGCCCAGTGGCTCACCAACGAACTCATCACCACATCACCCCAATAGAAGCGGCGCCATCAATGTCGCCAACGTGCAGCCGCCTACCAGCCCAAGCTCGCGCCTGACGCGGTTCCTGTCCATGGCCGAACGCGGTCTCCGTCCGCTCGACCGGCGCTCCCATATCGCCCGGCTGGCGTCGGCGCTGTCGGTGGCCGACCGCATTAAGCACGTGCTGCGTGAGGTCGGCCCATGAACACAGGCGCGATGAGATGCCTGTGCGGGATGTCACTGGCCGGGGCGGGCTCTTATCTTGGTCGCAGACCGTCGAGGATGATCTGGGCGATATGGGCTGAACGTTCGCGGCTGGTCTCCGCGTCGGCGTGGCGGATCGCGGCGAAGGCGCCGGCGACGAGGGCCATCACGCCTCTGAGCCGGATGCGGGCGCCGGCGTGCGCGAGTGTCGGCGACCGGTCCGAGCGCTACGGGGACCGGCTCACCAAACCGCCGGGTGCTGCCGGCTGAGCACTGGCCCGGCTCTGGGGCGTCGTGCAGTAGGGCGGTTGACTTCGAGACACGCCCCGTGACGCCGGGTCTGCCGTCGCGCCCGTGGTTGCTCCGCGCCGGGCTCGGGGCTGACCGACGGCTTACCGCCGAGCCCGCTGGAAGTTTCGACACGCCATCCGCCCTGCTCGGCCCGCCGCCGTCGCTAACGGTGCGTCACGCCGTATCGGCCGGTCGGGCTTCAGCCTGGGTAGGCGGGGATGCTGTGGAGGAGTTCGGCCAGTGGTGCCGGCCATGGGATCAGCTCGACGCTCTCCTGCTCGCTGGCATCGGTACGCGCGACCAGTACCACGGCGTCGTGCTCGCCTCGGTTGACGGGAAGGTGCGGAACATTGGCGGGGATGTAGAGGAAGTCGCCTGGTTCCAGCCAGGCCCGCTCCTGCAGATCGTCCCCGAACCGAACCTCGTGTGCACCGCTGATGACGTAGACCGCGGACTCGTGGTCGCGGTGCACATGGGGCTCGCCTCGGCTCCCGGCGGGAATCACCACCCGGTGCAGGCACAGGTGCTGGGCGCCGGTGCTCTGCCTGCTGACTCCCGAGGCGAAATGAACCGCTTGCTTGCCGTCATAGCGGGTCCGCGACGCATCGTCCGCCCGGACGACTCTGCAGGAGTCCTGATTCACCCGGCCACCAACGCCTGAGCCGGATGCCCGGAGCCGGCGGTGTAGAAGCCGGCGATGAATTCGACCCATGCCCCGGCGCCGACCCGTCCGTCCTCGGTGCTCAGCGATGAGTGGACCGCTTCGATGCGCTCGCGGGCGAAGCCCAGAGCCCGCAGGCAGGCGACGAAGTCGTCGTGCTGGACGTACCCGTCGTCATCGCGGTCGGCGATGGCGACGATCGCCTGGGCGTAGGGCCGGACGACGCGATCGAACAGCTCAGGCCGCCCGACGCCGCGGCAGAACTCCTCGAAGGAGATCCGTCCATCGCGATTGGTGTCGAGTTGCTCCGCCAGTTGCTCCCAGTAGGAGCGATGCGAGGCCACGACGGCCCGGCCCTTCTCCGAGCTCTCCGACTGGCCGAACTCCCGCAGTAGCCGTGCGGCCACCAGATCGAAGTCGCCGGCTTCGATCGATCCGTTTCCGTTCGCGTCGAACTGGTCGAATCTGGCGCGCAAACGCTCCTGCTGCTGGGCCTCCATGGCACCGACCTTTCCCGCTTCTCCGCGCCGACTCCGCACGGTCACCGATGGTTACAGTCGGTGTCCCCGCAACTCACCCAGGCAACCTCCAATAGCACTAGGACGTTCGCTGCGACCACAGTGCTATATCCGGGTCGGTAAGCCGCGTCGACAATGGCGGTGAATCCTTTCGCGGCGTGGGGGCCTCTTATGGGGTGACGGAAGGAGAGATGGATGGTGCCTGATGTGTGGCGGCGGGGTGTGGTGGTGGCTGATCGTTCGTGGGCGAGCGCGCAGCTCATCGAGGCCGCGCAGGCGGGTGACCGCGAGTCGATCACCGCGGTGATCCATGGCGCGCATCCGCACGTGCGGCGCTTCGCGTCGCACCTGTGCGCGTCTCCGCAGGATGCCGAGGACGCGGCGCAGGAGGCACTGATCATCCTGTATCGGAAGATCGGCTCGCTGCGCGCCACCGGAGCACTGGCGTCGTGGATGTTCCGCATCGTTCGGAACGAATGCCTGCGCCGCGCTCGGTTGCTTTCACGCCATGACGAGGGCGAGGCCGGCCTGATGAGCTCGGCCGAGGACGAGGCCATCGGACGCCTGGAGGCCGAATTCGTCGCGCAGGCGATCAGGGAGTTGCCCGACGTCCAGCGCCGAGTTTTGATCATGCGCGATGTGCTGGGCCACCCGGGCCGCAGCGTCGCGGAGACGCTCGGCCTGAGCAACGCCGCGATGAAATCCCACCTGCACCGGGCGCGTAGCGCGGTCAGGCTCAGTCTGGGCGGCGGCCCCGGAACCCCCAGCACCTGAGACCACATCTCTGCAAACCCAGTTCGAAGGAAGGTTCCGCCATGCTTGAAACCGGATCGCTCGCGCCCGAGGTGGCGCTGGAAGACACCGACGGCCAGACCGTCCGCCTGGGCAACGGCCATGCCGTGCTGATCTATTTCATGCGGTCAACGTCATGCCCGGTCTGCAACAGGCACGTCCACGACCTCGTCCAGCGCCGCGACGAGTTCGAGGACGTCCAGGTGCTCATCGCGGTTCCGGCCGATCGCCAGGAGGCCGCCGCGTGGAAGGCCAAGCGCCGCGTCCCGTTCCCCGTGGTGGTGGGCCGCCGGGGCACCCCGCACGAATCGATCGGCCTGACCAGAAAGGTCTTCGGCGCGCTGCAACAGTCAGGCAGCGTCCTCATCGATTCCCAGGGCGTCATCCGCCACGCCCACAGCGCCACCCTGCCCACCAGCGGCTACGACAAGAAGGGGATCACCGCCGCCATCCAGGCGCTCCGCACCCACGCTTGATGCGGCACCACAGGAGAGCCGGTGCCGGTCCAGATCTCGGTGGTCGTCCGGTCGTTCGCGCGACGAGCAGGGGGCGAAGGTATGACCATCGGCGGAATCAGCGGTGTAGTTGCAGCCCCTTCTGCCAGGCGCGACGCATGGCTTTCGTCGAGCCGATCAGGCCAAAGGTCGAGATGGTGGGTTCGGATGCTTGCCGCCATCGATCACCTGGAGAGGTGTTGATCTTTGTCGTGCCGGTCATTGTGCTGAGCGGATTTCGGAAGAACCGCGTACGCGCCCTGACGGTGGTCGGCTCGTGCTCCTCGGCGCAACCAATGGACGGGCCCACCCGCTCGTGATACGTAGCGGAGATGGGGCTGCCTTACCCGTTCCACACAGAGATCTCCGTCAGCGCCGACATCATCACTCCACGACTTGCCGAGCTGGCCGCCCGTCTGCGGAGCGAGTGGCCGGGGCACGACCGGGCCACCGCTCCCGCCGACCGGCCCGCCGCCGAAGCCGCGATCATCGGCCTGTACCGGCTGATCGGCGCCGTCGAACCCCGGCTGGTGTGGATCGACTCGCCCGCGGCCGCCTGCCCGCCAGACGAAGATTTCTGCGAGCCCACGGGCGCGGCGGCCGCGGAGGCGCACGGTGGGCCGGCGCCGGGCGGCTGGCTGCTGCCCGTACTCAATGGCGATGTTCCAGACCGCGAGTCCGGCCGATGGCCGAGCCTGCCCGGCCGGAGACCGATGCCACCTTGGTGGCGGGCCAAAGCCCGCCGCCGGGAGGTGTGGGAGCACCGGCTGGTCCTGTGGAGGGACCTGGTCGGTTCGTGTGGCGGCTGGTGGCCGTTCGAGCGGGTGTGCGTGGTGTCAGAGCGGCCGATCGAAATCCACGTCGAGCCCTGGCACGAAGGCGGTCAAGCGGGCGTGCGGCTGCACCGCCGCGACGGCCCGGCGATGCGTTACCGCGACGGCTGGTGCCTGTACGCACTGCACGGGCGGGTAAGCCAGGTGGACATCGTCCAATGGGAACGGGCCGGGACTCCTCCACCCGCGCCGCGCGCCGAGCCCGCCGGGACTCCTTCTCCACGCGTGCCGCGCGCCGACCTCGCCGAGCTGATCAAAAGAAGCGACGCCTGGACCATCGCCCGCCTCGTCGGCGGAGACTTCCGTGGAGCCGATCTGCGCGGCGTCCGGTTTCCCCCTCGTACCGATCTCACCCGCGCCGACTTCAGCGGAACCGACCTGCGCGACGCGGATCTGTCCGAGGCGGACCCGGAGGGCAGCGGTGTGTACCCGAATCTCGCCGACGCCAAGCTCGTCGGAGCCGATCTGCGCGGCGCCGATCTCGGCGTCGTCCCCGACTTCAGCCGGGCGGACCTGACCGACGCCGACCTTTCCGGATTGAACCTCGGCGGTGCACCCGAGGTCGGCGGCTCGCTGTTCATCAACGCCAACCTGCTACGCACCACCTTCGCCGGCAGCTGTCTGATGCATGCCGGCTTCACCGGCGCGGATCTGTCCGGCGCGGATTTCACCGGGGCCAGATTCTGGATGGGCACGGAGCGTTCAACCGCGGAGCAGGTGCACCTGGCGCAGTCCTCCTTCAGCGGAGCCACCTGGGACAGCGCCACGACATGGCCCAACGACCGCCTGGCCGAAGTGTTCAGGCAGGCGTCCTCTCCGGTCACCGAAGGCACGTTCCGCGTACGTGACGAACTGCCGCGGCCCGATATCCCGCCACAGCCACCAGCGGACACCCCGTTCCAACCGAACAGCGGTAAAGATGACCCCTTCTTCGAGGCCTATCGCTAGTGCCGCATCAGCGGCCGTATTTCCCCCGCACCGAGTCGTGAGCAACGGTCGCGCCAGGGGCGAACAGGTCGGCGAACTCGGCCCAGGAAGAGCGGTGGACGACGTTGGTGGTCCGATGATTTCGGACTAAAAAGGTAGGAATAGTTGCGTTTTGGCAGGGTGCGTGGTCTTATAGCGGCATGCGAGTTCGGTTCGTTCTGATCCGGCGGCGGCATGTCGACCTCCGCCGCGTTACGGCCGCGGGCTGTTTGGTGGCTTGACCGTCCCGCCCTGCCAAGGCCCCCCGCCGAACCCACTCCGATCCGTGCTCCGGGAGTTTCGCCATGCTCAAAAACAGATACCGCGCGGCGGGAGCCGCTCTCCTTGCCCTTGTGCTCGCCGGGTGCGCCTCGGCCGCGAAGGGCGAAGCCGCCGGTCTGAAGGTCGGTTACTTCCAGGGGGCGGTCGCCGGGCCCGAGGCGGTCGTCGCGGCCAATCCAGACCTCGCCTCGAAGGTGCCAGGCAAGATCGAGCTGCGTCCCATCGACAGCGGCGTCGCCGGGATGGCGCAGTTGCGGGCCGGGGCCTTTCCCTTTGTGTCTGGTGTTGGGAACCCGCCGTTCGTGGGCGCCTTCACCAACGGGACGGACGTCCGCGCGGTGTTCGTCGAGAGCATCGACGCGTCCGGGCTGGCCGTCAACGACAAGATCAAGGCGCCGGGCGATCTGACGAAGGTCGGCGTGCTGGTGGGCTCGACGCTGGATTTTCAGCTGCGTGGGTGGCTGAAGTCGCAGGGTCTTACGGAGAAGGTGCAGATCGCTAGCTTCGCCAGCGAGGCGGCTGAGGCGGCTGCTTGGAAGGCCGGGAAGATCGACGCGGTCTACATCAGCCAGTCGTTCCTGATCGAGCTGCAGAAGCACAAGGCGAAGGTCCTGGTGACCTCGTCCGACGTCGCCAAGCTCGGCTACGCCGCGGTGAACATGCTCGCCGTCACCGCTTCGTATGCCAAGGAACATCCAGAGGTTGTGCAGGGCCTCGTCTGCCAGATCTCCAAGGCGCAGACCCTGGTGAAGGGGCCGGATATTGAGAAGTACGTAACGCCCGCGACCAAGTTCCTGGGTGTGAAGCCGGCCGATGCGATTGCGGCTACCAGGAGCTATCCGTACGTTGCGGCGGCGGAGGAAGGGGCGTGGCTCAAGGGGGCCGACGGGAAGGCCGCGTCCGGGAGGCTCGCCCAGAACTTCAAGCTGACGGCCGAGTTCCTGGTTGCCCAGGGCCGGGCGAAGAGTGTGCCGTCCGCAGACCAGATCGCCGCGCACATCGATCCGACGTTCTGGGACAAGGCGCAGTCCGGGGCCTGCAAGTGAGCGCCGTGACCGAGAGCCTTCCGGTGACCGGCCAGCCGACGGCCGTGCGGCTGACGGAGGTGCGCAAGACCTTTCGCGGACGGCGGCGGGCTGAGCGTATTGCTCTTGATGGGGTCAGCCTCGATATCGAGCCGGGCGAATTCCTTTGCTTGCTCGGGCCTTCGGGGTGCGGCAAGTCCACGTTGCTCAATATTCTCGCCGGGTTCACCGACTCTGACTCCGGAGAAGTGCTGGTCGGCGGGCGTCCGGTCACTGGGCCCGGGCACGACCGCGGTGTGCTTTTTCAGACTCCGAACCTGTTCCCGTGGCTGACCACCTGGCAGAACGTCCTGTACGGGCCGAAAGCGCGCGGCGCTCTCACGTCCGCCGTCCGGGACGAGGCCGCCGAGCTGCTGGAGACCGTCGGGCTCGCCGACGCCCGCGACGCGTACCCGCACGAGCTGTCCGGCGGCATGCGGCACCGGGCCGCGTTCGCGCGGGTGCTGATCAACCATCCGGGCGTCCTGCTGATGGACGAGCCGTTCGGCGCGCTCGACGCCATCACCCGGGCCGGCATGCAGCGTTTCCTGCTGGAGCTGTGGCAGCGGCGGCGCACGACCATCGTCTTCGTCACCCACGACGTCGAGGAGGCGGCGCTGCTCGGCGACCGGGTGTGCGTGCTGTCGGCCCCGCCCGGCGGCACCAAGGAGGTCCTCGACATCGACCTGCCCCGCCCCCGTTCCTACGACGACACCGAGACGCTCGCGTTCGTGCAGGCGAAGCGGCGGATCAGGGAGGTGCTGGAGAGATGACCGCCACGACTCGGGTTCCGCTCGCGGAGGCCGTCCGGGCGGTGCCGCGACGGCGCCGCTCGTACCGCCGGCTCTGGACGGGCGCCGGCTCGCTCGCGCTGGCTCTGGTCGTGTGGGAGGTCGCGGCGCGGATCATCGGCGACACGGTCACGTTGCCGACGGTCACCGAGACCGCCCGCACCTTCGCCGAGTACGTCACCAAGCCGTATCCGGAGGTGCAGGGCAAGACGCTGCTGGAGGACGCGCTGATCAGCACCGGCCGCATCCTGGCCGGGTTCCTGCTCGGCACCGCGGCGGGGCTGCTGCTCGGCGCGTCGATGGCCGGGGTCCGGGTGATCCGCGAGTTCGCCGACCCGATCATCGGCGTGATGCGGCCGCTGCCGCCGATCGCGTTCATCCCACTGCTCGTCGTGTGGTTCGGCATCGGCGAGACCTCGAAGATCGCTCTGATCTTCTTCGGGGTGCTGCCGATCGTCACCGTCGCGACGCTGGGCGCGCTGGACGCCGTCTCCCCCGACCTGCTCAACGCCAGCCGCAGCCTCGGCGCCTCGTCCTTCCACACGATGCTGCACGTCCGGCTGCGCGCCGCCGTGCCCGCCGTCATCACCGGCATGCGCATCGCGATGGGCGGCGCCTGGACCGCCATCATCGCCGCCGAGATGATCGCCGCCACCGGCGGCGTCGGCTATCTGATCCTCCAGGCCGGCAACTACCTCCAGACACCACTGATCTTCGCCGGAATCGCCGAGATCGCCGTCCTCGGCTTCGCCTTCGACGGCCTGCTGCGGCTTCTGCTGCGGCTCGCCGACCCGACCGTCCGCTGACAAAGGAGAACCCCATGTCCGAGATCCGCTCGATCGGCGGCCGCATCGGTGCCGAGTACACCGGCGCCGACCCCAACGCCCTGCCCCTCGACGAGATCAACGCCGCGCTGCTGAAGCACCGGGTGCTGGTGTTCCGCGGCGCCGGGCTGGACGACGCGGGCCAGCTCCGCTTCGCCTCCCGGTTCGGCGCGCTGACCCGCGCCCACCCCACCGTCCCGTCCGTGGACGGCCAGCCCGACATCCTCCCGGTCGACGGCGAGGAGGGCATCCGTTCCAACACCTGGCACACCGACGTCACGTTCGTCCGCACGCCGCCGAAGCTGAGCACGCTGCGCGCCCTCGTCGTCCCCCCGCACGGCGGGAACACGCTGATCGCCAACTCCGCCGCCGCCTATGACGACCTCCCGGACGTGCTGCGCGACTTCGCCGACACGCTCTGGGCCGTCCACACCAACGACTACGACTACGCGCTCCCCCGCACCAACCGCGGCAAGGCCGCCGAGTACCGCCAGGTGTTCACGTCCCGCCGCTACCAGACCGCCCACCCGGTCGTGCGCGTGCATCCCGAGACCGGCGAGCGCGGCCTGTTCATCGGCGGTTTCGCGCAGCGGATCATCGGCCTCTCCGGGACGGAGTCACGCGACATCCTGCGCCTCCTCCAGGCCTATGTGACCCGCCCGGAGAACATCCTGCGCGTCCAGTGGAACCCGGGCGACCTCGTCCTGTTCGACAACCGCATCACCCAGCACTACGCGCCCGACGACTACGGCGACCAGCCGCGCCGCCTTCACCGCGTCACCGTCGCCGGCGACGTCCCCGTGGGCGTGACGGGCGAGACCAGCTACATCATCGAAGGCGACGAGGCCGCCCACTACACCGATACCTCGTCCCACGACACCGCCCCGGAGCCCAAGCCCCTGGCACCGGCCGCCCTCAACTGATCAGCCTGGAAACCGTGCCGGTGAACGGCACCGGTGAACGCGCTGACCACGGGTACCGTGCGCCCGTGGTCGGCACGCTCACCGCACGTGGACTCCAGCGGGGCCCATATTCCTGCTCGAGCAGAGCGACCAGGGTCCGCATCACTGAGGCGATCACGCGGCTCGAATCGTCCCAGCAGGTGCTCGACACCATGCTCACCGCCGCCCTGCGACCCGAGCGGCATGACCGGGACCGTCCAGCAGAGTCGATCTGACCTCACCAGCTGGACGGCCGGGCCACCGTGGTGGTGGCCCGGCCGGGTTCTCGCTCAGGTGACTCAAGTGATCAGGTGACTCAGGTGACGCTTCCCTGCGCGTCGACCATCGCCTTGACGGCGTCGTCGAAGTAGGGGCTGCGGTTCCATCCGCTCGTGGTGATCGTGCTGAACACCCCGTTGACGGAGCCTCGGCCGGTGTTGGCATCGAAGTTGCGCAGCCACGGACCTCCGCTGGCGCCGGGGCCGTTGTTGCACGCGATCTCGATGCGCCCGTCGGAGACGGCCCTGGTCGTGCCCTGGCACCATTGCTGGATCTCGCCGCTGTTGAAGTTGCTGGGGTAGCCGAAGGTGGTGACCGGGACGGCCTGCGGCCAGTTCCAGCTCAGCCCCATGCCGCCGACCACGTTGACCAGCTTCTGGCCGTTCAGCGGCCACGTCGTGACGAGGCCGACGTCCCGGCGGTTGTCGCTGCTGTTCATCCACGCGTCGAACGACCGGAACTGCTTGGCCGCGAACGTGCCGAACGGTGCCGCGCCGTTGCGGTACCGGGGGACGAACGTCCAGTTCCGCATCCAGGTGCCCCCGGCGCCCTCGTGGACGCAGTGCCCCGCGGTGATGACGAGTTGCAGGGACGGCGTGTTCAGCGCGCTCGCCGAACACTTGTAGCCCGGCAGGCCGGTGCTGGGCTTGGTGTAGAACACCTTCCCGACGGTGGCCGACTCGGCGATCTGGATCGCCAGCCTCGCGTCGCCCCCGGCCAGCTTGCGGGCCGCCGCCTTGACGGCCTGTGCGGTGGGATCGGCCGCTGGAGTCGCCGCGGGCTTGCCGTGCGGCGCGGCGGCTCTGAGAGCGGGTGACGACGAGTCGGTGGACTGGGACACGTCGACGGCCCGCCGCATCCTGTCCTTGGTCCAGTAACGCGTGACCTTGCCGGCGGCGGCCTGGGAGTTGACGCGGCTGCCGTCGGCGAGCCTGGCGTCCGCGCTGGTCGAGGCGGACGGGTCACTGGCGCTGGACGGGCCGGTGGCGCTGGACGGGGCGGTGGCGCCGATCGCCGGGCCGTTCAGCGCGGTGAGGGCCGCCGCTGCGGCCATCGCGGTGGTGATGAGCTTGATGCCCATGTTCATGGAACCTGGCTCTTCTCTCCTCGGGTCGCGGGGTGAATGTGGTGACTTCGAGGGTCCGCCGCCGGTGTTCGCCGCGCATCGGGCGATGCCTTATTTCCGACCGCTCTGCTACCTCAGATACGGGGTTGACCGGCTTCGAGGGGACTCGTACGGTAAGCGGTCAAGACCTCTCCGTCACCGAGAGGGCACGTGAACGTCGAGGGACACGTGAGCGGGGTGACGCAGCAGTGATGTCGCGGCCGCTGTCGTGCCCGACCTTCGTGGGGCGGTCGGAGGAGCTCGCGGTCCTGCGCGCCGCGTGGGCCAGCGGATCGGGTGCCCTCGTCGTGGTCGAGGGCGAGGCCGGCATCGGCAAGACCCGCCTGGTCGAGGCGTTCGCCGGGGCCGCCGCCGAGCAGGGAGCCAGGGTTCTGCGCGGCTGCTGCCTGCCGCTCTCCGAGGATCTGCCCTATGCCCCGATGCTGGAGATCCTGCATCAGCTAGGCGAGAACGCAGCGCCAGCCTGGCCGGGGCGCCGCGACCAGTTCTTCCGGTACGTCGCCGACACGCTGGCGAGCAGCGCAACGAGCGGCGCGGCGGGCGAGCTGGCGGGCAGCGTGACGGGCGAGTTGGCGGGCGGGCAGGCGAGTGGGAAGGCCAGTGTGCAGGCGTCCACTCTGGTGGTTATCGAGGATCTGCACTGGGCCGATACGTCCACCCGTGACCTGCTGGTCTTCCTCTCCCGGGCGCTCCAGCACGCCGCCGTGCTGCTGGTCGCCACGGTTCGCAGCGACGAGCTCACGGCGGGCGGGCCGCTGCTGGCCATGCTCACCGAGCTGACCCGTGGCAGGCGGGCCGTCCGGCTGCGGTTGCGGCCGTTCGGGCGGGGTGAGGTCGCCGAGCAGCTGACCGGCATCCTCGGCGCGCGGCCGCCCGCCGCCCTGGCCCGCAGCCTGTACGGACGCGCGGAGGGCAACCCGTTCTTCGTCGAGGAGCTCCTGGCGGCCGACCCCGAGGGACGGACGGTGCCGCCGACCGTGAGCGAGATCGTCCTGGCGCGGCTGTCCGGATTGTCGCGTGCCGCGGGCCAGGTCGTCCGGGCCGCAGCGGTGATCGGCCGGGCGATGGGCCACGACGCGGTCGCGGCGGCCTGCGGACTGCCCGCCGGCCGGCTGGAGGCCGGGCTTCGCGAGGCCATGACGCACGGGCTGCTGGTGGCCACGGACGAGGGCTACTCCTTCCGGCACTCCCTGATCCATGAAGCCGTCTACTCGGCGGTGCTCCCCGGAGAGCGCACCCGGCTGCACGGGCGGATCGCGGTCGCCCTCTCCGAGAGCGTCCCCCAGGCTCTCGACGAGGCGGTCACGGCGGCCGAGATCGCGCACCACTGGGACGCGGCCGGGCGGGCGCCCGAAGCCCTGGCCGCCTCGATGCGCGCAGGCCGCGCGGCGGAGGCGCTGGCCGCCCCGGCGGAGGCCCATGCCCAGTACGAGCGGGCCCTGCGGCTGTGGCCCGCGGTCCCCGAGGCGGCGGCGCTCGCCGGCACCGACCGGCTCGCGCTGCTGGCCGGCACCGCGGAGGTCGCGTCGCTCGCCGGGCGCTACGAGCGGGCGGGTGACCTGGTCGCCGAGGCGCTGACGCTGGTGGACGAGGCGTCCGACCCCGTCCGTGCCGCGGCGCTGCTCGAACGGCTCGGCCGGCACAGGTGGCTGGCGGGTTCCCCGTCCGCCGCGTGGGCCGCCTATGAGGAGGCCGGTCGTCTGGTCGCGCACCGGCCCCCGTCCCCCGAGGGCGCCCAGGTGCTCGCGGCGCTGTCGCAGAGCCTGATGCTGCGATCACGAGACGGCGAGGCGATCCCCTGCGCGAGGAAGGCGATCGAGATGGCCGGCGCGGTCGGGTGCGCCGCGGCCGAGGGCCATGCGAGCAACACGCTCGGCACCTGCCTGTGCGTTCTCGGCCGTCCCCAGGAAGGCCTGCCCCTGCTGCGCCGGGCGGTGACGATCGCGCTCACGCTGGACGACGCGGCCGAGATCGAGCGGGCCTTCAACAACCTGACCGAATCTCTCACCGAGGTAGGGCGGCACGCGGAGGCCCTCAGCACCACCGAGGAGGCGATCGCGCACATGCGCCGCTGCGGGATCGCGCCGGCCTACGAACCGGAGTTCCACGGCTATGCGGCCCGTGCCCTCACCCGGCTCGGCCGCTGGGACGACGCCGAGCACGCCGCACAGAAAGCGCTGGCCGGGCTGGAGGACGCGCCGAGCAGCGCCCTGGTCAAGTTCGTCCACCCGCACGTCCTGCTGCTGGAGACCAGACGCGGCCGCCTCACCCAGGCGGCTGCGTTGCTCGACCGCCTGATCGAGGAGGACGGCGGCGAATCGTTCACCGCCGAGCGCGCGGAACTCGCCTTGGCCCAGCGCCGCTTCGCCGAGGCGAGCACAGCCGTACGGGAGGGCCTGTGCGTCGATGCCTCCCACAGCCCTGCGCTCGATCTGACACTGTGCGCGCTGGGTGCCCGCGCCGAGGCCGACGCCCACCACGACGCGGTGATCAACGGCCGCCGCTCGAGCCGGGAGGCGGCACTGGCCGAGGCCGATCGGCTGGTCCGCCGGGCCGAGGCCATCGTCACCGCGATCGAGACCGCGGGTCCCGATCTGCTCGGCCACCTGCTGCTCGCCAGGGCGGAGCGATCCCGGCTCGCCACCGAGCCGGATCCGGCGATCTGGGCCGAGTTCGCGACCAACCGCACCGCCGCCACCGACCCCTTTCTCACCGCCTACGGTCGGTTCCGCCAGGCTGAGGCGGTCCTGCTGCGCCGAGGCCCCCGGAGCAAGGCCGCGCCACCGGCGCGCGAGGCCCTTCGCCTTGCCCGGGAGCTCGGTGCGGCGCCGCTGGCGGCCGACATCGAAGAGCTCGCCAGGCGGGCCGGCATCGCCCTCACCGAGCCGCCGAAGCCACCCGTCTCGTACGACCGCTGCGACTTCGACCTCACCCGCCGCGAACGGGAGGTCGTGGCCCTGCTCGCTCAGGGCCTGTCCAACGGCCAGATCGCCCAGGCGCTCTTCATCAGCACCAAGACGGCGAGCGTGCACGTCTCAGCGATCCTCCGAAAGTTCGGCGTCACCACCAGAGTCCAAGCCGCCGCCGTAGCCAAGGAATCCGGATTCGCCCCACCATAACCAGCCGCTCAAGCCTGCCGGGACGCGAAGTACTGCGCGACCCTGCCTCCGGCGAAGTGCACCCTTCGGAAGCTGACCGTCCCGCTTCGACCGGACGTTGCCTGAGACCGCGGCGCTGATGCGGCTGATGGACGAGGTGAAGCCGTCGCTACTCCCGGGCTTGGAGGGGCTTCCGTTGCATCATGGCGAGCCGGAACTGCCGGGCTCCCGGCCGATCGCTCCTGCCGTCCACCTGACCCCGAGCGGAGCGGAGGTGGGCGCGGCGTTCGGTGCGGGCGCCAGCAGCGCCGACTACGCCACCCGGTTCGGCGCGCTGCACCTGGTCACCGAGGTGCCCATGTGGGCCGACGAACGGGTGGCCGACCAGACCGAGACCGACGTCGGCTACCGAGAGGTCGTCGCCACCGCGCTGGCGGCTCGCCACGAACTGATCGGCATGCTGGAGGACGCGCTGGCGGCCGTCGCCAACGACCTGACCGTACGATCGCCGTTCCGTAGCTCCACCGAAGCCACCCTGCAGACGTTCCGCACCCTCACAGAGCAGACCGAATCACTCACCGAGGACCCCGGATCGGTTGGCGGGGATGGGCGGGTTGCCACTGTCGCCGAGCGGTTTGACCACCGGCAGGCGGTGCATCTGTTCCGGCTACGGCTGCTCGGCACCTTTCCGCGCATGCTCGACGCCGAGATCAGCGCGGGCAATCCCACTCCGGCCATCCGTTCCCAGCACCAGGTGCTCACCGAACGCTTCGAGCGCTGGCTGGCCGAGGCCGAGTCCCTGCCGTCCATCGAGATCCGCAGGTCGGTCGCCGTGCAGCTGGGCGCCGTCTTGGTCGCCGCCACACGCACGACTGGCTCATGACAGGGCGGTCTACGGCAGGGTCAGCGGGGGTGGGGTCCAGCGGCGGGCGTTCATTGAGGACATGCCGAAGTCCTTCTTCAGCTGGGTGGGGATCGAGTAGTGCATGACCCGTCCCCGCGTGAGCGAGTTGAGCTCCAGCGACACGACTGCCCGCTGCGCGCGGTCCAGCAGCCAGTTGCCGTACGGGCTGGCGTCCTCAATGCGTTCGAGAACGTTCAGCATGGCGGGCACGACCGTGGCGACGGCGTCCCAGGGGGAACGCGGCACCTCCAGCCAGTCGGCGACCGTCTCCCCGACCAGGAAACGGATCAGCGCGGGGACGACCGGGTCGGCGAAGGTCCCCGGCACGACCTCCTGGTAGAGGTCGATCAGCTGTTTGGTCAGATGCGCCGCCTCCGGCGTGGGCGCCATGTGGCGGATGAAGTAGAGGTCGCTGAACTCCCGGCCCGCGGTCGTGTCGGCGGGCATGTCGTCGACGTCGACGCCGAGCATGGCCGCGACGACCTTCCAGGCGTAGTAGTAGGCCTCCGCCCCCTCGGGCGACATGCGGATGTGCATGCGGTGCAGGGCGTCCAGAACGAAGATCGAGAAGCACATCTGTGAGCCGATCATGTCTTCCAGGCAGATCGGCATGCCCCAGGTCTCCTCGTCCCAGAGGTTCTGCCGCCGCAGGTGGTGACGGATCGCGGCGTGCATCAGCCGCACCTTCTGCGCGGCGGGGATGAACTTGCCTCCGGCCTCGAACGAGTCGGGCTGCATCATGTAGGTCGTGAGCTGCCCGGTCTCGGCCATCCGGCGGGACGGGTAGGCCAGGCCGTGCGTGCAGCTCAGCAGCTTCGCCAGCGGCGGGACGGCGTACCCGGCGGGCATCGCGGCGAAGGCCAGGGCCGTGGAGATGTGCGCGTTGTTGTCGATGAAGAACTGCCGAGCGAGCTCCATCGTGTCCCAGTCGACCCAGTCGGGCGGCGTGCTGGTCGACTCCAGGTACTCGCGGGCGGCGTCCGGAAGGCCCGGCGGCAGCGGCTGACCGGACGTGGTGAACCACCGCATGAGGGTGTTGAACTTTCCGACCTCGCCGCTCTCGAAGAGACTGCGCACGACGTCGTCGGCCAGAGTGTCGCTGCGCTGCCGGAGCGAGTCCATGTACTCGGTCGTGTAGGCCACGGGGCTCTCCGTCGGGGTCGGGGAAGCGGGTCAGAACTCTCGGACGGCCGTCGGCGACACCAACCGGGCCAGTGCGGTCGAGGCGTCGGGGGACAGCAGCGGGCTCGCGATCGCGGCCCGGGCCGCCTCGGTCCGTTCCTCGATCATGGTCTCGACGCGGCGGCGGGCACCGGTACGCTCCATGATCTGCCTGACGGCGTCGAGGCCGTCGCGATCGAGGTCGGGGCACCCCAGCAGCCGGTCCAGTTCCTTGCGTTCGGTCTCGTCCGCCGCCGCCATCGTGGCGGCCAGCAGCGCGGTGGGTTTGCCGCCCCGCAGGTCGTCCATGTTGGACTTGCCGGTCTGGCTCGGGTCACCGAACACCCCGAGCAGGTCGTCGCGGAGCTGGAACGCCTCGCCCAGCGGGATGCCGTACGCGGTGAACGTCGCCAGCAGCCCGGGCGACGCGCCGCCGAGGGTGCCGCCGATGTGGAGGGGACGCTCGATGCTGTACTTGGCCGTCTTCAACCGGATGATCTCCAGCGCGCGGTCGATCCCGGGCTCGCCGTGGGTACTGAGGATCTCCAGGCACTCCCCCGCCACCAGCTCCCGCGCGAGGTCGAACCACAGCGCGCGGGCGCGGCCGAGATAGGCCCGCGGCAACCCGGACGCCAGGAACAGCTGGCCCGCCCACGCCATGAGCAGGTCGCCGGTCAGGATCGCCAGGCCGGTGGCGTGGACTGACGCGTGCCGCGGGTCTTTGACCAGTGCCTCAAGAGCGACGTGCGACGACGGCCCGCCCCGCCGGGCGTCGCTGCCGTCGATGATGTCGTCGTGGACGATCGCCGCGGCGTGCGCGAGTTCGATGGCCGCGGCCGCCCGGATCACCGAGTCGTCGTCGGGCTGCCCGGTCGCGCGCCAGCCCCAGTAGCAGAACGCGCCGCGCACGCGCTTGCCACCCCGGACGGACGTCTGCACCTGCGCCAGGAAAGGCACCAGCTCGCCATGCAGGCCGAGCAGCTGTTCGATCTCTTCGGCCATGAACGTCTCAAGGGCCGCGTCGATCCTCGTCCGCAAGAAGTCATGCATGGTCGTGCCCGGCAATCTTTTCCTCCGGATTTATCTCTTGCGTCGCAATTGCCTCTTGCCCGGCGGCGGCCTTCCGCTCGGGAGTTCTTTGCTCGGGAATCACGCTGTGCCCGGCGGCCCGCCGGGCGATCGCCCGCTGGGCGAGGTGCTCCAGATGCGGCTCCGGCCGCAGCCGCCGGACCGCCAGCCTGCCGCGAACCCTGAGGTCGTCGTGCCCCTCCCCGGCGATGTCGGCCAGGTCAGACCTGCGCAGCTGACTCTGGAGGCGCCGCAACGGCTGCTGCATGGCGGTCAGGGTCACGTCGACCGCGCCCGCCGCGACGTACACCAGATCGCTCAATTTGATCTTGTCGGATTCAGCCGACATGACGCCTCCCGGGGGAACAGTGGATCATGAGCGGATCCGGCCGGAATGCCCTGGCACAGGTCATTCGCTGGCACAGTTCTCGTCAATAACCCTAGGTTCGCGGCACGGTTAATTCCAGGAGCCCTGCCAAATACAATGGTCTATGTCGGACGCCCCATTCGCCCGACATGTCAGATGATTTCGAGGTTGGCCATCATTCCCATGTCCTCGTGCTCGGCGTTGTGGCAGTGGAAGAGATAGCGGCCGCGATAGCCGTCGAAACGGGTGATGATCTCCGCTGATTCGCCGGGCCGCAGCGAGACGGTGTCCTTGAGGCCCGCGTCGTGGGGCAGCGGCGGCCGGCCGCCACGCGAGAGCACCCGGAAGCCGGCCAGATGCAGGTGAACGGGATGGTGAACGTCGGCGACCAGCCGCCACACCTCGATGTCGCCGAGACGAGTGGTGACGTCGGACCGGGCGGGGTCGAACGGCAGCCCGTCGATCAGCCATCCGTGGTCGCCCCGCATGCGTCCGGCGCGGAAGGAGAACTCGCGCACCCTGACGGCGTCCGACCGGCGCCATGCCGGCAGATCGTTCGAGAGGACGCGCGGGACGCGGCTGTCGTCGGTGGCCTTGCGCGCGACCCGGAAGGCCATCACGTCGCGGGTGCGCCCGGAGCCCAGCCGGTTGACGATCCGGACGCGGCCGCCGACCGGGACACCCGAGAAGTCGATGACCACGTCGTAGCGTTCGGCGGGCGCGATCGGCAGGCTCCGGTGGGTGATCGGCGCCGTGAGCAGCCCCTGGTCGGCGCCGATCTGGACGAGATCGAGCCGGCGCCCGTCGTCGGTAACCGCTTCGAGCCCGTAGTGCCGGGCGTTCGAGGCGTTCAGAACGCGCAGCCGGTACCGGGCCGCGTCGACCTCGTGCACGGGCCAGGGGGCGCCGTTCACCAGAATCACGTCACCGAGGACTCCGGCGGCATAGGCGCCGCGAACACCCGGCCGCTCCCGCAGGGTGGGGTCGAGCGCGGGGTACTCGAGGCTGCCGTCGGCGGCGAACGCGCGGTCAGCGATCATGAGGGGCAGTTCGCGCCGTCCCGCGGGCAGGCCGAGCGAGTCCTCGGCGTCGTCGCGCACGATCTGCAGCCCGGCGAGGCCCCGCCAGATCGCGGGGGCGGTGAAGTCCATCCGGTGGTCGTGGTGCCAGAGCAACGTCGGCCGCTGATCCAGTGGAAACGCGTAGTCCCGCGTCAGCGTGGTCACCACGGCCCGCGGATCATGCATGCTGTGCGTGCCGTGCCCAGCGCCATGCCCGCTCTGCGCGGCGTGCCCACCTTGCCTGCCCTGCATGTCGTGGCCGCCTTGCGCGGGGTGTCCGCCCTGCATGCCGCGCATACCCGGCGTGCCGTGCCCGCCCTGACCGGTGGGCTCCGGGCTGTGCCCGCTCGCCGTGCCGTGACTGGTTCGGGCGAGCGCGTCCGGCCAGTGGTTGGGCAGGACGAGGTCGGTCGGGTAGCCGTCGGACGCCGCCGGGGTGCGTCCGCCGTGCAGGTGGACGACGGTCGGCACGGGCAGTTCGTTGCGATGCGTCACGACGATCGGGCGGCCGCGGCGCGACTCGATCGTGGGGCCCGGGAAGGTGCCCTCGTACGTCCACATCGGCGTTCTGACACCGGGCAGGACCTCCAAGTTCGCCTCGCGCTGGGTGATCTCGTACCGGTCGGCACCGCCTGAGCGGCTGACCGGCGCGAGTACGGCGGGGAGGGGCAACGGCACCTGGAACGCGGGCGGCAGCGGCACGGCGCTGCGCAACTGCGCACCCGTGGCCGGTGGGCGGCGGGCCAGGGCGGCCGACGTCGACAGCCCGGTGACCGCCACCAGGCCGAGCGCCCCGCCGATGCCCAGCACGTGACGCCTGCCCATGCCACGGGCAGGCCCGGATCGGTCCCTGTCCGATCCATCGGCACGGCCCAGACGGTCGTCCTGCTCACGCATCGCCGGCCTCCGGCTCCGCCGCGGCCTGCGCCTGGTCACCCCGCGGCCGCAGCCGGAGAGGCCGGCGCCATACGGCGATGAACTGCACCACGAGCGCGACGATGGTCATCACGCCCAGCGGAAAGTGCAGCCAAAGCGCGCCGGCCATCCCGGCGAAGTACTGCACCGTCTCGGCCGCCACCAGGGCCAGCGTTCCGAGGAACGGCCAGACCTGACGCAGCCGGACCCAGACCGCGATCGCCACGATCAGCTGCAGGTAGCCGATCGAGGTGACGATGTTGGCGCCGGCCAGATGCCGGCTCAGGCCGTCGTAGTCCCCGCTCATGTACACGCCGGCGAACACCGGCTGACCGAAGATGACGACCACGTGGGCGCTGACGACGGCCCGGAGTACCCACCCGGAGGGCCTGGTCCGATGTGCGGCGTCGGACCGGGCCGGCAGGGCCGGGCGGAACCCGCTGGGTGCGGTGACCATGGGCGACCTCCTCACTCTCTTCCCGATTCGCGATCGCCCACGAAACTATGAGTGGTGAGTTATCTTGTCCAAGATCAATATTGCTATGCCGTTATGACCCGGAAGGCATGGGGCCCGTGGATCTGAATACGCTCAGGCAGTTCCTCGTGGTGGCACGGCTGGAACATCTCAGCCGCGCGGCCGACGAGCTTCGCGTCGCCCAGCCGTCGCTGAGCCGCACCATCACCCGGCTGGAGAACGAACTCGGCACGCCGCTGTTCGATCGGGCCGGCCGGCTCCGGCTGAACGACGCCGGGAAGCTCTTCCGCGGTTACGTCGAGCGTTCCCTGGGGGAGCTCGAGGCGGGGCGGCGAGCCGTTGCCGAGGCCACCGGCGAGGGATTCGGCAGTGTGCGGCTGGCATCGGAGACGTTCTTCACCCTCACCGGGCCGCTCGCGGCGTTCAAACGAACCCATCCCTCTGTCGAGGTGGTGCTGCATCAGATGCCGGCGGAGGACATGGCCCGCCACCTGCGGGCCCAGGACGTCGACCTCTGCATCGCCTCGCAGCCGATCGCCGCCGACGGCCTGGAGGTGGTCCAGCTGCTCGACGAGGCGGTCTGGGTCGCCACGCCGCTCGATCACCCGCTGGCGGGCCGTTCCTCGGTGAGCATCGACGACCTCGCCGGCCAGCCCTTCGTCACCGCCCGCGCGGGACACTGGCAGCGCCGGCTTCTCGACCGGCTCTTCGCGGGACGGGGCCTGACACCGAAGATCGTCTGCGAGGGCGACGAAGCCGGTTCCATCGCGGACCTGATCAGCGCGGGGCTCGGCATCGGCCTCGTCCCCGCCATGGCCCGGCGCACCGCCGTCAGCGCCCCCGCCGCCTGGATCGAGGTCGACGACCCCGACTGCCGTCGCAGGCTCACCCTGATCTGGGCCGCCGACCGCCATCTTTCGACCGCCGCCCGCCTGATGCGCACCACGATCACCGACTGGAACTGGACCACCGGCGAGCCGCACAGAGACCGATGACGGGCCGGGCTGGGCGTTGAGTGGGGCGCGCTCGGGTCGGGGCAGGCGCCGCGGTCGCGGCACCGGCGGGCCGGCCGCGAGAAAAACAGGGAACAGCGGGGCATCGCCGTGCCAAGTACCGGATGTCAATTGTCCGGTCGAAGGGAGAAACCGCCTGTGGCGACCAGCGACCCGCTCGGTGCCGAGGAGGTGTCCGATGACGCGGCCATCAGCGCGTCCATCACGGACCCGGAGAGGTTCGCCGAGATCTTTCATCGGCATTGGGAGGAGATCCACCGCTACGTCTACCGGCGGCTGGGCCCGGCGGACGCCGAGGACGTCAGCGCGGAGGTCTTCACCGTGGCCTTCCGCAGCCGCGCGCGGTACGACCTGACCCGCACGGACGCGCGGCCGTGGTTGTACGGCATCGCGACCAATCTGATCGGCCAGCACCGCCGGGCCGAGCGGCGCCGCCATCAGGTGCTCGCCCAGGTGAACGCCGAGTGGGTCGCGCCGTTCGACGGCGACGGCGCGGACACGCGGCTCAGCGCGCAGCACATGGCCCCCCGGATCGCGTCGGCGCTGAGCAGGCTCTCGGCACGGGAACGCGACCTGCTGCTGATGATCGCCTGGGCGGACGCCCCGGCATCGCCGTGACCCGCGACGACGGAACCGAACGCGATGAGCTGATCCTGGACCCGACGACCTACCGATTCCTCGGATACCGGACGGTCGCCACCCGCGACCGGACCATGCCCAAGAGGAGCGCTCCGGGGACGTCCCGTCCGCCGTCCGACCGGAGCCCCGAGGTCCAGCGCGCCGGACAGGTGCTGATCAACGTCGGCTACCTGCCGGGCAAGGTCGTCGACAAGCCGGGCCAGCGCTGACGATGTGCAGTTCTTCGTGACAGCGAACAGGCCGCTGAGGTGCTCAGCGGCCTGTTCGGTGTTGGGCGAGCCGAGTCGCCTCTGGTCAATGTGCCGAGGTGGTGCAGCATGCCGTTTGGCGTGTCGTGCCGGCCGAGGTGGCGAGCTCTGTGACGGACTTGCTGCTGCTTTCTTCGCAGGGCGAGCCGTGCGTGACCACTGGCGCGGACGTGGCGGTACGTGCCGAGCTGAGTTCGTCCAAAGGGTCCGGGTTGATTACCTTTGGGACCGCCAGATCAGAGGTGATTTGGCGCGGTGATGCGTTGAAAGTCGTGATTACGGTGGCCTCGCATGATCCGACCGTATGTGCGCTGGATGTGTCGCTGGACTTGTCCGGAGTGGTCACGGGTCCGGGCCGATGCAACCTGACGGCGAGATCGCCGTTGGTGAGCAACAACGTCGCGCCGGGCTCCATATGGAAGGACGGAGTGGTGGCGGCCCGTCCCCTTGTCACAACGGTGACGTCGGCCAACCTGAGACGCACGCCCGCGCCGATATCGAGCATGGGTACGGAGTCGCGGCCGGACCAGACGATGGACGCTCCATTGCCGTCTATGGTGGTGTTCTTGGTAATGGCCGGAAGTATGGAATCCTTCCCCGCGCGCTTGGACAGCGTATAGACGCAGTCTTTGCCCAATTGATGATCACCTCCGGCCCGGAAGGCTTCGGCCAGAACCGCCACATCTCCCACTTTGTTGGTACACCCTGTCGGCGCGGCGAGTGCGGACGAAGAGGTCGCGAGCAATGGCGCCGCGGCGACGGCCGGGAGCAACAGCAGTCCGCTCCCCCGGAGCCGGGCATTGATGAATCCCCACATGTGCTGCCTTCTCTGGTGCGCTGGATGCGGCGATCGCACCCGTACAGGCGCCTATTGTAATCAACCGGCAACTACGAGTAGCGGACCACATCCCCCGCGTACCGGGTGGACGCGGCAACTTGCGGCCGGTGGCCCCGCAAAGGGCCATGGACGCACAAAATGACTATTACTCACGCACTGTATTGAACCAACTCCGGCTGGTAATGAAGACTCCTGTACGCATCGGACCTTCGCCCGAAATGCGGAGTGTCCCGACTGGAGAGACCTAAACCGCGCAGTGATCTGACCTGGCGCGGACGAGAGGGAATGGGTTCATGAACAAGGTGCATCGCATCGCCGTCATCGGATTCGCCGCGGCCGGCCTGGCGCTCGCCGGTCCCGCCGCCATGGCCGACACCATCCATGGCCAGAGCAGCGACGTGGCGGGCCCCGGTGGCGCTTCGTCCACCGACCTGTTCTCCGGCGCCTTCAACGGCGACTGGGGCAGGGGCCATCACCACCACGGCGGCGGCAAGGTGATTTATGTCAAGAAGACCCAGACGGCGGGCCCGGGGGGCGCCACTTCGTCCAAGGTCTTCAGCGCCGCTGATTGATAGCGTTCTCGCAGGACCAGCGCACACTGGTTAAGCAGGCGGCCCCGTTGGACGGGGCCGCCTGCGCGGTGCGTGAGGGCCATCTCAACCACGCCTAAGAAAAGGACTCAGATGCTCTCCAAGTCAGGTCGCGCCGCCGTTATGGCGTGCGCCGCGGTCGGCCTTCTGACCGTTGCCCCCGGGGTCGCACATGCAGATGCCAATTACGTCCAGACCTGGATAAAAATGGACTCTATGGGCAGCCAGCTGCACATTCGCTCCTCGTACGTGGACGAACGCGGCGCGGTCGGCTTCCGCGATTCCTACTATCGGGCGGGCATTGGCGGAGCGAGCGTCCACCACACTTTCAGCGAAGCCAACTGACCCACACAGCGGCCAGTCGCTCCCGCGACGGCGGCACCCCTGCAGCCAGGCCATGCTCTGAACAACCCTCGATCGCAGACCCGGGCGCAATTCCCTGCGACGGTCGACATGGGCTGATTCACCCATCCCACAATGGGTACACAGAGTATTGATCTTGTTACTTTATGTAGTGGAGGGTGTCATGTCCGGCATGTTCAAGACCGTCATCAAGGCCGCTGTACTCGGCGGCGTACTCACCGCCGCCGCGCTGCCCGTGGCCGCCGCCAGTACCGCTGACAGCGCCGCCGCCCCGTCGGCCAAGGTAATGGCCGCGCCGTTCGCCGACCCCGACTGGGGCGGCAATGACTGGAGTGACAGCGACTGGAGCGACAGCGACTGGAGCTGAATGCGGCCAAGCGCGGGTGCGAATGCGCAACCACTTCACTGTGCGGCCCCGGACCTCAGGTCCGGGGCCGCACACAATTCAATGCCCAAGCGGCCCGCTCCAGACCGGCGAGGTCAAGGGTGGCCAGACAGGCAGGCGGCCGGGTCGGATCGGGCTTGGGCACCGCGTCCCGCGCCTCACCCTGGCCCACTGGCAGGACGGCCGCTCACCATTCGATGAGCACGGCTCCGACGGGGAGGCCGCCAGCAGCGCGGCGACCACCAGCGGCACGGACGAGCCCGCCAGGGCCCGACGGCCATATTGAGCAGACACGGGGGAGTCTCCTCACACAATCGCCGACGACACAAAGCCGCCATAAACGAAAAGGGAGGGTGAATGTATGGCCGTCAATAAACGGTCCACAGCAAAGATGCCCGCCATGCACCCGATTACTAAAAATTAGCACATCGTTCGTTCATGATGGAGTCAATTAGCTATCGCAGGCGGAGAACCTATATTTGTCGCAACTTGGCCAATTGACCACAATATCCGCTGCCAAAGAGAGGGGTTCCGGGCTCCCGAGGCGCAGCGCTACCAGCGGCGTGTCGCTGTCAGTCGAGATCGATGTCGAAGTCGAGGTCCGCGCCGAATCCGCTCTCCTCCTGATCAGCACTGTCGGCCGCGCTGAAATCAGGTGGGTCGAAGACGGCGATGTAGACGAGCAGGGCACCGAGGCCGACCTGGAGGACGAAGAAGATCAGCTGCAGGACGTCGTTCCGGCTCGGGCTTTCGTTGACGCCGATGGGGGCATCGGTGACCAGGCGAAAAGCCGCCCAGGCGATCAACCCCACGCCCAGCAGGAAGCAGAAGACGCGCATGGCACGCGTCTCACGAGGTGTGAGACCGGCCCCTGGCCGTGTCGCGGGAGGGTTCGGGCGCTCAGACTCCACGCCCTTGACGGTACGCCGCCCGGCCCCGCGCGTTCCGTCCCCCTACCGGCCCGATCCGGCCAGGCGTTGACCGCACTTCAGATTCGATGCCCGCGACGCATCGGACTGGCTCCAACCCCGCCGGCAATGCCGCAGGCCATGGGCATGGACGGCCAAGCGTGGCCGCCCCGTGATCCCGGCAGGGCTCACGGTCGCGGCCCAGATCCGGCTTCTGCAATGATCCGGACGGTGGCCGGTCAGTGAACGTGACGTGGCTTCGTCGGCCTCAGGTGGTCTCCCATACGAAGCCGTCGGGGTCGGTGAAGGTTGCGGCATCGCTGCCGATCACCATCCGGTGTGATCCGTCGCCCTCCTGGGGGACGCCGGTGTCCTTGGCGAGCGCACGGCGCGGGTAGAGCGCCAGTGTCACGGCCGACGACGCGGTGTCGACGGCTTCAGCGTCGTCGCGCCGGCGTCGAGGGCGGCGGTGACGAAGGCGTCCACGTTGCCCGGCTGGGACACCACGAGGGACAGCGCGAAGCCGCGAAAGCCGGTCGTCGTCGCATCTGAGGCGCGGACGTTCACATATGAGTCCAGGCCGAAGGCCTTGTAGAACGCGGCCGCGGCGGTGGGGTCGGGAACTTCCAAGGTGACGGATTCGAAGGAGGTCATGGCGGATCCTTTTGTGTGTCGGGGTTCAGTGGTCTTGCAGGAGGCCGAGGACATTGCCGTCCAGGTCGACGACGGTGGCGACCATGCGGCCTCCGCCGACCTCGTGCGGGGCCTCCTTCACGGTGGCTCCCGCGGCGATCATCTCCGCCAGCGTCGCCTCGATGTCCGGCACGTGCCAGTAGGCCACCGGCGAGGTCATGCCCTGCGGTCCGCCGCCCGGTACCAGCCCGATGTGCTGGCCCCCGGCCTCGAAGCCGACGTAGTAGGGCGAGTCGGTCTGCGGTGGGACACCGAGCAAGGCCGCGTACACCGCCTTGGCCTTGGCCAGGTCGGACACGGGGTGCAGAACGGTCTTGATAGAGCCGGTCATGGGCGCTCCTGTCGTCGAGTGCGTGGTCAAAGCTTGGCTTCCGGCCCGGCCGGTCCGCCTCCGTGGCGACCACGGAACCGGCCACTGATCGGCGGTGCGTGGTCGATACGGCAAACTGGGACGGTGGTGACAGGTGTGGACATCTCGCCTCGTGAAGCCGAGGTACTGGAGTTGGTCGGGGCGCATCTCAGCAATGCCGAGATCGCGGCCAGGCTGTTCATCTCGGTACGCACCGTGGAGAGTCACGTCTCCTCGCTCCTGCGCAAGCTGGCGGTGCCGGACCGGCGGGCGCTCGCCCAGCGTGCGCCCGAGCCGGCCGGCGCCGGGCCGTCGCGGCCGGCGACGGTCCTGCCGGCGCCGCTGACCTCGTTCATCGGCCGGGTGAACGAGCGGGCCGAGCTGGCCGAGCTGATCAAGGCGCACCGGCAGGTGACGGCGGTCGGGCCCGGCGGGGTGGGCAAGACCCGGCTCGCGCTGGCGGTGGCCGCCGGGTACTCCGACGAGGTGTGGTTCGTCGACCTCGTCCCGGTCACCGACCCGGGCATGATCGCCACCGCGGTCGCCGGTGCGCTCGGCCTCGGTGAGCAGCCCGGCCGCGACATGACCGAGTCGGTGGTCGCCGCGCTGGCCGACCGCCGGGCGCTGCTGGTGCTGGACAACTGCGAGCACGTGGTGGACGGGGTCGCGCCGTTCCTCGAACGGCTGCTGGCGGCCTGCCCCGGCGTGCGGGTGCTGGCGACCAGCCGGGCGCGGTTGATGGTGCCGTTCGAACGGGTGTACCAGGTCGCGCCGCTGTCGCTGCCCGTCGAGGGCGAGTCGGACGCGGTCGCGCTGTTCATGGAGCGCGCGGCGGCGGTCGGCCGTCCGCTGGATCACCCGTCGCGCGACCAGATCGCCGCGATCTGCGAGCGGCTGGACGGGATGGCGCTGGCGATCGAGCTGGCCGCGGCCCGGTATCCCGCGCTCGGGCTGGACGGCATCACCGCCGCCCTCTCCCATCCGCTCCGGATGCTGACCGGCGGCTCTCGTGCCGACGATCGGCATCGCTCGGTGCGGGGGGCGCTCGACTGGAGCCATGCTCTGCTGGAGCCGGCCGACCGGGCGTTGCTGCGCCAGGTGTCGGTGTTCGTGGCGCCGTTCACCGCTGCCGCCGCGGCGGAGGTCGCCGGGTCCGAGGAAGGCATCGTCGCCGAGGGGCTGGCCCGGCTGGCCGAGCAGAGCCTGCTGGTGGTGACGGCGTCCGCGAACGGGACCAGGTACCGGGCGCTGGAGACCATCCGCCAGTACGGGATGGAGCGCCTGGCCGAGACCGGTGAGCTGACTGACGCCCGATCACGCCACGTTCTCTGGTGCCTGGCCAAGGCCGATGGCCTGGCGGAGGTACGCGAGGACTGGCGGGCCCGGTTCGGCGCGGTGGCCGACGATCTGCGTGCCGCCCTGGCGTGGGCGGCCGACCAGCCCGAACAGCGCACGGACGCGTACCGCCTCGCCCGGCGCCTGGCGGAGCTGACGTTCACCCGTCACCTGATCGGCGAGTCCCAGCTGCGCTACGAGCAGGCCGCCGCGTTCGCCGGCGACCCGGCCGTCACCGCGTCGATGCTCCGGCTGGCCGCCGCCGTGGCCGGCTGCCGGATGCGTGGCGACGACATGTACCGCCTGCTCAGCGCCGCCGCGCAGGCGGCCCGCCAGGCGGGGGACACCGCCGGCGCCGCCTGTGATCTGGCTGCCATCGTCACCACGGCGTGCCGGTTCTCGAGCAAGTTCGTGCGGAAGCTCCCACCGGAAGAGACGGCCGCGCTCATCGTCCAGGCGCGGGACCTGGCCGGCGATGACCTGGCGGCACGGGCCGCGGTGGCTCTGGCCGAGGCCGGGCGGGCCCTCATCGACGCGGTCGGCGCCGCCCAGGGCCGTCCCGGCGACTCCGTGCCGGAGACGATCGAACGTGCCGAACGTGCCGTCGAACTGGCCCGCCGTACGGGTGATCCGCTCGCCGAGTCCGCCGCGCTCGATGTGCTGACCGGCGCCCTGAGCTGGGCCGGTGACAGTTTCGCCGCCGCCGCCACGGCCCGCCGCCGGGTCACGCTGCTGGCGTCCGCACCGGATACGCCGGCCGCCACGCATGAGCTGATCGAGGCGCTCGGTGAGGCCGCCGAGGCCGACCTCGGCACCGGCGACCTGCCGGGGGCCCGCAGGTGGGGACGGCAACTCGCGGACCACCCGTTGCTCGCCGAGGTCGGGCATCGCGCCGTCGGCTGGCTGCTGGTCGCCGACGCGTTGGCGGGCAACGTCGACCAGGTGCTCACCGGCGGCCTCCGGTTCCTCGACGCGTGGCGGCGGGCCGGCAGCCCTGCCAGGACGGCCCTCGGCCCGGCGGTGGCCGCGGTGCTGATGATCCACGGCCTCCGCGACGACCATGAGGCCCAGCGCGAATGGGTCGCGGTTCTGGACGAGTTCGGTACCCCGCCGGAGCGCGTCCACGGCTACGGGGCGGTCTTCGACGCGCTGCTCCTGCTCCACCGTGGACAACCAGCCGACGCGCTCGAGCGGATGGCTCCCGAACCCTCTGACGTCTGGAAGTGGGTCACCTGGATCTGGCTCCACTGGTACGTGGCGCTGCGCGCGGAGGCCACCGTCCTCGCCGGGAGCCCCGACGCCCGCGACCGCCTGGCCGAGGCCCGGACCATCACGGCCGGAAACCCCGTCGCGAGCGCCATCGTGGAGCGGGCCGAAGCGCTGCTCGACAACGACCAGCAGCGGATCCTCGCCACAACGAACGCCTTCGAGACAGCCGGCTGCCCCTATCAGTCGGCGCGCACACTGCTGCTGGCCGGAGCCGAGCACACCGCCGCCGGCGAGGCCGCGCTCGCCGCCCTGGGCCTCGTCCCGGTCAGCTCACCGCCCGCTTGACCAGCCCAGCGATCCGCGCCCCGACCTCCTCCGTCACGTCGGTCAGGGCGAACGCGGTCGCCCACATGGCGCCGTCGTCCAGCTTCGCCGGGTCGTTGAACCCGAGCGTCGCGTAGCGCGCCTTGAACTTCGCCGCGCTCTGGAAGAAGCAGACGACCTTGCCGTCCAGCGCGTAGGCGGGCATCCCGTACCAGAGCTTCGGCGCGAGGACGGGGGCGCTGGCCGTGACCACGGCGTGGACGCGCTCGGCCAGGATGCGGTCCGAGCCCCCCATCTCGGCGATCTTCGCCAGCACGTCCCGCTCGGCCTCTGCCGCCTTGTCGGCGCGGGAGGCGCGGCGCACGGCCTTCTTCTGCTCCTGGGCGTGCTCCTTCATCGCGGCCCGCTCCTCGACCGTGAATCCCTCGTACGTGCTGGTGCTACCCATGATCACTCCTTGAGGTCATGATCGCCGCGGCGTATGCCACCGGGCTGATCGCTGTGGTCATAACCTCCCCCAGAAGGAGCACAGGCCGCCTCCGTGCCGACCACGGAACCACCACGGAACACGACTCCGTGCGTGCCCAAACTCAGCCAATACACCCGCCCCGTCCGGATCTACGCCATCTGCTTGACGATGGCGTGCGCACGTCCGCCGTACCGACGACCGTGGTCACGCACCACCGCGAGAGGACAGGTGTTGCGTGGTGTTGGTGACGCCGAGGAAGTGTGCCGCGAGCTCTTGGACGGGCATGTCCGTCACCATTGTCCGGCCTCTTCGGTGGCGAGCCGGACGAGGCCGGATCCGGTGAGGTCGTAGCGGTTCATGACGCTCAGGGGCGGTGAGTACACGTGCACGCTCACCGCGGGCGCGGTCGAGGTGTTGCGGACGTCGTGCACGTAGTCGGGGCCGAACGCCCGGGTCTGCCCGGTGGTGAGCTGCCGGGTGACGGCCAGGTCGTGCTCCTCCAGCTCGCCGAGCGCCACCGCGAACGCGCCGCGCGAGCCGCCGTGGTCGTGCAGCCCGGTCGCCTGGCCGGGCAGCCAGCTGATCAGCCAGATCTCGTGGTCGTCGTCGCGGTGCAGGCGTTCGTACCAGCGGCCCTCCGGGCTCAGCCGGACCCGCCGCAGCCATTCGTCGGGTGCGGCGGCCAGCGCGCGGGCCGTCTCGGCCAGCCGGGACGCTACGGTCGTGGTCATCCGGGTTTCCTCTCCTTGTGTCGTCCGACCTCGGTTTCAAGGCTCAGCGACACAGGTCGCTCGCCTGCCGCCGGAAGTCGACGTGCAGGCGCGACCACAGAGGGAAGCTCGGATGCATGGAACCCAGGATGGACGAAATTCCATACTAAGTCAATCTGAATAGTCTTCTAGGCGCGGCCGATGCCGGGGAGGAAGCGGCCGACGCGGGCGGTGTAGACCGCGTAGGTGGCGCCGTGAGCACGCAGGAGGTAGGGCTCCTCGACGGCGCGGACCTGCATCTCGATCGCCACGACGGTCAAGGCCAGGCCGAACAGGGAGATTGGGTTGGGGACCATGGCGGCCAGCCCGGCGGCGGTGGCGATCATCGCGGTGAAGATGGGATTGCGGGCCAGTGCGAACGCGCCGCTGGTGACGAGCTCGGTGCGTTCGTCCTCCTGCACGCCGATCCGCCAGGAGGCGCCCATCGACATCTGCGCGGCCAGCGTGGCCGCCATTCCGGCCGCTGCCAGCGCGACCCCGATGATGTGAAGGGCGGTGTGATCCAGGACGTCGATGGCCGGCAGACCGGCCAGCGCTGCGATCGGGCCCGCGGCGCCGATCACCAGGGCGCCGGTGAACAGGATCCGGGCCCACCACTGCGTGCTGCCTTTGGCCAGGCCGGCGCCGCGGTAGCCCGTGTCGCCGGTGCGGCGCCATTGGATCCAGGTGCGCAGCCCGAACGCCAGCGCGGCCCAGAGCAGGTAGATGACCAGTGCGGTGATTGCCACGATGTCCTCCGCGTTCGTTTGAAAGTCAGCAGCACTCGCAGGACGCATGGTCCTTGGTGGGGACGGCGCAGCAGGCGTCGCCGTGCCAGGCTCGGCGGCCTTCCCTGACCGCGACGGCGGCGATGACCAGCGCGGCGATCGGATCGGCCCACGACCAGCCGAACAGGCTGTTGACTGCCAGGCCGATCAGCAGCACGCCCGACAGGTACGTGCAGAGCAGGGTCTGTTTGGAGTCGGCGACAGCGCTGGCCGACCCGAGCTCGCGGCCCGCGCGGCGCTGGGCGTACGACAGGAACGGCATGACCGCCAGGCTCAACGCCGCCAGCGCCAGCCCCGCGGACGAGTGCTCGGCCTCGCCGCCGCCGACCAGAGCGCGCACCGACTCGGCGGTGACGTAGGCGGCCAGCGCGAAGAACGAGATCGCGATGATCCGCAGCGTGCGCCTCTCCCGCCGTTCGACCAGCTCGGGGTCGCGCGCGGAGAACTGCCAGGCCACGGCGGACGCGGAGGCGACCTCGATCACCGAGTCGAGCCCGAACGCGACCAGCGCCCCGCTGGAGGCCAGGGTCCCGGCGGTGATCGCGACGACGGCCTCGATCACGTTGTAGCCGATGGTCGCGGCCACCAGCCACCGCACCCGCCGAGCCAGCACCGCCCGGCGTCGTGATGAGGGACCGAGCGACAGCGTGGTCATGGCCGCGCCTCAGGCGAGCAGGCGCCGAGCGCTTGGTCGGCGCCGGTGCCGTAGGTCGGGCAGAGCGCGACGGCGCGGTCGGTGGCGGCCAGCAGGTGCTCGGCCGAACGCAGCAGGTCCAGGAGTTCGGGGGCGGCGATGAAGTAGAACGACTGGCGGCCCTCGGCTCGGTAGTCGACCAGCTTGCAGCCGCGCAGGCAGGCGAGGTGCTTGGACACCGTCGACTGCGCCAGCTCCAGCTCGCGGGTCAGGTCCACCACGCGTGCCTCCCCGTACGCCAGCCGCTGCACGATCGACAGCCGCACGGGGTCGGCCAGAGAGTGGAACAGGGCGGCCGCCGGCGCCAGCCCGTCCAACGAAGTCATTCCACAATCAGAATCAATCGTCACGTTGGAATGATAGCGCGGAAGTGCGCTCGGTCAAGGCGCCGCAGCGGCGGCCGGCGGCGCCGTTAACTCTGCTCGGAATCGCAGGTCGGGTAGTCCGGGCCGGCGTACTCGTGGAATTCGCCGCGCGTGAGATCGAAGTGTCCGAGGACGGCCGCACGGATGCCGCGGGCCCTCAACAGCACGGACCCGTTGGCGTCCACCCCCACCAGAGCGCTGCCCTTCCCCACCGGGTCGGCGAAGGCCCGTACGGGTCCATCACTGAAGATCTCGTCATCGGTACGGTCAGTGAACAGGTCGATCTCCTCTGCGGCCCGCAATACCAGGAGGGGTGTCCGATCGCCGTTCGTGCGGACGATGTTGGCGAGTTCGAACACGCCATGGAAAAGCTGGCAGGGCACACGGTGCTCACCGCAGCCACGTTCCCCGGGCTCGATCACCGAGGCGGCACCGGAATCGTCGGCTCGATGGTCGGCCGTGCAGGCCAGCGGACCTGTCACATACGCAAGGGGGTTGGTCTCGTGCAGCGGGTTCGGCACCTTTCGTCGCGGGGCCGGATCGGGCTGCTCCCAGCCGGGCGGTTCGGGCCGCTCGTGTGCCATGAGCAGGTCGAACTCGGTGTGCAGTCGCCGATCGAGGATCTCGTCCGTCTCGGGATGCCTGATGGCGGACGTGATACGCGCGTGCAGCCGAGCCGGGTCGCCTTGCTCGATCACGGAGAGGGAGAGGGCCAGCCGTTGCGGGCTCTCCGGCGTCAGGATGATGGGTGCCCGCGCCTCCAGCTTCCGGATTCCAGTGGCCACCCTGCCGGGAACGAGCGTGGACGCCGCGTCGAAGGCCAGGTCGAACAGTGCGGAAAGGGGAACCAGTGGCCGCCCCTGAATGATGTGGTGGGCAAGACAGCCGTCATCGTCGAGGCTCAGCGTTCTTTCGAACACGGCGGACTTCTCGGCGCCGAAGTACGGTAGCCGCGGCGCTCGCTCTTCCAGCCATCGACGTTCGGCCTCCGGCAGATGAACGATGACCGGCGGGCGCTGGGGATCTTCGATCGCCTCGAAGAACCGGACGACGCCTTCGTCCACGGACATGAACTCGGTGATGCCGAGCGACCGCAGGGCCTCTTGCATCACCGGCTCGCTCGCGATGCCCACGCCGTCCCAGCTCGTCCAGTCCAGGGTGAACTCGTTCTCGTTTCCCGACCAGTACGCCGCCGCGGCCAGGAAGTCGTTCGCCGCGGCGTAGTCGATCTCACCGGGCCAGCCCATGAATCCGATGATCGAGGCGAAGTTGACCCACAGCCGGGGCGACCGGCCGGCGAACGAGTCGCGCAGGTTCAGGTAGCCGAGGACCTTCGCGTCGCGCCCCCGGCGGAAGTCCGGCAGCTCCTTCTTCTCGATCATTCCCTGGCCTGCCGCCGACGCCGCGTTCACCAGCAGATCGACCTGGCCGTGCGCGTCGTGAATCGTGTCGATGGCGGCGCTCAGCGCGTCGCCGTCGGTGATGTCGCAGGGCAGGTAGCGGACCCGATCGGAGCCGCAGTGCCGTGCCATCGCGGCGACGTTCGCCGCGATCGTCGCCTGGCGGTCGAGCCGCCGATGTTCGTCCAGCAGTCGCGGCACCGGCACGTCGGGCCGTGCCCGGCGTTGCTCCGCGATGTACTCCGGCCGATCGGGCACGGTCGACTCCGGGTCTTCCGGAGCGGGCGTGCGGCCGATCAGATAGCAGATCGGCGCGTGCCGCTCGGCCAGGGCCTTCATCAGCTCGGCGGTGATGCCGGTACCGCCGCCGACGGCGACGACGACACTGTCACCGGTGATCGGCGATTCCCGGTGGGCGGGCGGATCGAGTGCCGCCAGCGCGTAGCCGAGACGCCGGTCCCCCGCACGGACCACGACCTTGAGCGGCAGGTCGCAGGCGGACTCCTCGTCCAGTTGCGCCAGCCCGGTGGCCAGGTCCGTCGTATCGCTGAGAACGGCCCAGCAATGGGACTCGGGCACCTCCAGGGCCAGCGTCTTGACGAGGCCGGTGAAAAGCCCGGTCCAGGGATGAGGCCGGCCGTCGCGGACGGCATCGATCATCAGGACCGCATAGGTCAGATCAGCGGACAGACGCGGTCGCATCGCGGCGAAGGCCAGATCATGGAGCTCACGCGGGTCGGGGCCCCAGTCGTCCGCCGGCCGGTCATGGCAGCGCAGGTCGGCCACGACCCGGATGTGGCGAACGGCGAACGGGAGCCTCTCCTCCGTCACGGCCTCGATCCCATCGCGAGGCGTCACCACCGCGGACCTCTCGGGAAGATCCAGCCTCCCGGCCAATTCGGGATCGGTCGTGATGATCAGGACGTCGTCCGGCAGGGCGGCCATCCGCGACCGGGTCTTCGGGGCGATCTCATCGGAGAGCTCCGTGAACGCCATGCGTTTTCGCACGACGATCTCCCCGTCCGTCTGGCGGTCCGCGTTCCGGTCCGCCTCCGCCCCCGCGTTTCGATCCGCGCCTGGCCGGGACGGTGTCACGGTGACCGCAGGGCAGTCGGAGTGGACCGGTGAGATCTGCACCTCCTGGTCCGCCGCGCCGAGGAGCACCATCAGGCCGTCCATGCCGGGATAGACGCGGTCGAGGCCCCGCAACGGTGGGAGCTCTCGGGCCGCCGGCCCCTCGGTGCCGAGCCGCGTGGCGATCGTCGCGAGCGGTCGCAGCCCGCGCCGTTCCGCGACGGAACGGCGGGTGATGGCGAGCAGGACTCCCCCTTCCGCCAGGCTCACCCCGGGCGGCAGGTCATGCTTCACGATCGCCGTGAACTCTTGTGTGCTGTTCGCGGCGACGCCGCACACGAGCGCCGCGTCGACTTCGCCGTGGCGGAGCTGCTGCTCGGCCAGGCGCAACGCGGACAGGCCCGCGTCCCAGCCTGTCTCCACCGCCATGTGCGGGCCGTGGATGTCGAAGTAGTTGGCCATCCAGCCGCCGATCAAGCTGGCGACGACGGTCATCCGCAGCGTGTCCGCCGTCACCTCGGGGGCGTTGGCCCGCAGGTCGTCACGGACGGCCTGATAGGCGAGATGGACGGAGTCGGACTGCGGCACCTCCACCGACGCGAGCGCGCTCTGGCAGTCGGGCAGGTAGCAGCGCAACGTGCTGAGGGTGGCGGAACGCATCTGGCCGAGGTGCGCCACGGTGACCGACGTCCTTTCGCGGAGCTCGTCCCACGCGTCGCCCAGGCGCGAGGAAAGGTCGTTGGTCATGCGCAACGCGGTGAGTTCGGTGCGGTCCATCTCCGCAAGGACCGGAGGTGGAATGCGGATCTCCTCGAATCCGGGCAGGGGATAGTCTTCGCCGAATTCGCGCTCCGGCGGCTCGGCTTCGCCGCGCAGCCAGGCTTCGACCTCTTCGCGCCCGGCGCCGCCAGGGAAGTAGGCGGTCCAGTCCACCAGGACGATCTCGTCCTCCGCCGATGGGTGGTCCTCCGGCGATGGGCGGTCCTCTGCCGACGGGTGATCGTCCGGCGCGGTCTCCTTCGACTCGTCGTTCATCGGCCTGTCGGTCATGGGCCTGTCGCTGACCAGGACGTGGGTGTTCGACCCGCCCAGCCCGAAGGACGAGACGCCCGCGACCCTGGGCTCCGGACCTTCGGCCGGCCAGGGGATGTCCTCGGTGGGGATGTACACGGAGGCGGGAAGCTCCACGTGCTCGGGCAACTCGGTGAAGGACGGCTGCGCGGGTATGAGCTCGTGCCGCAAGGCGAGCAGGGCGTGCAGCACCGACACCATTCCGGCGGCGGTGCCCAGGTGACTGAGCGTGGGCTTGTTGCCGACCAGGGCATGACGCCGGTCATCGGTGAACAGGCCCGCCAGGGCTTCCATCTCCACCGGGTCGCCGGCCAGGGTGCCGGTCGCGTGACACACGACCACGCCCACGTCGCCGCTGCCGGCACCCGCGGCGCGCCAGGCACGCTCGATCGCCCTGCGCTGACCCGCGGGGTTCGGGGCACCCGCCGACTTGCCGCGCCCGTCGGAGGCTCCGCCGTAACCGGCGAGCACACCGAGGATCGGATCACCGTCCCGGCGCGCGCGCTCCAGGGTCTTCAGGACGAGGCAACCCGCTCCCTCACCGAAGACGGTGCCGTCGGCCTCATGATCGAACGCCCGGATGCGGGCCTTCTGGGACAGCACTCCCGCCTTGGCCATCGCGATCAAGCTGCGCGGGGTCAGTTCCTGAGCGGCCCCGCAGACCGCGACGTCGCAGGCGTCCGACCGGAGTGCCTGGATGGCGGCGCCCATGCCCATCAGACCGGACGCGCACGTCGCCGTGAGCACCGCCGTCTCACATCGGCCAGGCAGCAGATCCGCGATGGCCCGCCGCCAGATGTCGTCTGGAAGATGCGTCGGCCGGCCCGACATCGCCGGGCGATAGCGGCGGTCGAGCTCGCGGGCGATCGCGGGCAGCGCCATCGCGGCGTCCTCCGCGGAGAGGGCGTCCGCCAGCCGCCATCGCATCCCATGCCGGACGGTCGCCGACTCCAGGTGCTGAATCGTGTCGGCGGACAGAGCCACGGCGGCCTGCACGCGGTCGCCGGGCTCCTGCCGCACCCCTTCGAGCGCCTGCATGACGCAATGGCGGAGCCAGGTGGCGACGCGATCGGAGTCGCTGTCCCAGTCGCCCGCGCGGATCTCCTCCGCCAGCCGGCGATGCGGAGCGAAATGGTTGACGTATCCCGCCTGAACCGTCTGAATGCGGTCTTCGGCGTCCGGATCCAGCGACCAGAACGGGCCCAGGTCCAGCCGGCTCCGCCCCGGCTCGCCGATCATGCTTCGGCCGCCGCGGAGCACGTCCCACAGGTCCTCCGGATCGCTCGCCCCCGGAGCCACGACTCCCATTCCCACCACGGCGATGCTGGTGTCCCGTGTCATGTGCTGCGCGCCTCCCGGACCGCGTCGACGATGTGGCGCAGGGTCGGGTAGTCGCTGAGCCGGCCTCCGGATTCGGGACCTGGGACGTCGTACTTCTCGGCGACCTTGGTGAGGAGCCGGGTCTGCCGGAGCGAGTCGATGCCGAGTTCGGCTTCGAGCTGGGCGTCCTCGGTGAACACCTCCGGTGGATAGCCGACGACTTCGGCATACAGTTCCTGCAGTTCGGTGAAGAGGTCGTCGTCCGCGGGTGCCGACGAGTCGGACTTCGGCTCGGACGATTCGGTCGTCTGCGCGTCGCTCGCCGCTTCGGCGGACTCTGCCTGCGGCCGCTCCGCTTCTGGCTGCTCCGCTTCCGACCGCTCGGCCTCCGGCTTCTCTGTTTGCGGCTTCTCTGTTTCCGGCTTCTCTGCTTCGGGCTGCTCTGGTTCGGGCTGCTTCGCTTCTGGGTCCTTTGTCCTGGGTTGCTGTGCCGCACTGTCCGGCCAGGATTCGAACGCCGCCCGTATCTCCTCAAGACTGGCGCGGCGTGCCAACGGCGCCACCGTCCGCACGTCCGCCGGGAGGGATTGCGCCGCGAGTCCGGTCAGCGCGCCCCGGGCACCGCACTCCGCGAACGCGTCGACACCGTCCGCGTGGACGGCTCGTACGGCTCGCAGGAACCGGACGGGCCATGTCAGGTGCCGGGCGAGCACCTCCCGCGCGTCCGACTCGTCCATCACCTCGCGTCCCAGGATCGGCGAGTGGACACGGCATTCGGGGATCTCCGTCTTGATGCGGGCGAGTGCCTCGCCGAAACGCCGGGACGCGCCGCCCAGCATCGCGTTGTGGTAGGGATACGGCGCCGCCAGCCGGCGGCTGCCCACCTCCAGCGCCGCGGCCACTCGCTCCAGCGCGGCCAAGCCCTCCTCCGCTCCCGACAGGACGGTCTGTCTCGGGGCGTTGTACGCGGCGATCGCGACCGACCCGTCGTCCACCGCTCCACGGAGATGGTCGGCGCGCCGGGAGTTCGTCGCGAGCGCCACCATGCCGCCCTCCGGCGACCGGGACGTGCGCAGCGCCACATCGCGCTCCCAGATCATCCGGGTGGCGTCCTCGACGGTCAGGCTCCCCGCCGCCGTCAGCGCCGCGATCTCACCGACGCTGTGCCCGATGAGCACATCGAACCGATGGCCCTCGCTCCGCAGGAACTCGAACAGCCCGACCGAGGCGGCGAAAATGATCAGTGAGAGCCGGCCGGGGTTCTCCGCCAGGTCCTCAAGGCTCGGAACATCCGTCTCGGCCAGCAACGGCAGCGCCGGATCGCCCTCGTACTCCTGGGTCACGCCGTCGATGCGCTCGATCACATCCCGCACGTCCGCGGAGGCGCGCACGACCTCCGCCATCGCACCGGGCAGATATGCGCCTTGACCTGGGAACAAGGCCGCCGTCCGCACGTTCATTTCCTTCCTTCCGCCGCCGTCTCCTGCTCACACTCGGACAGGCCCGGCCGGCGGGCAAGAACGTGTTCCACGACTCGGAACGCCGGTCGCGCGGGAGTCAGGGCGCGGGCTCCGGTGTAGTCAGAATCTCTCGCATCGGGCGATCGGTGAGGCGGTGTGCGCGGTCCTGCGCAGCAGCGGTTCAACGGATTCGAAGTCGAATTCCTTGGCCGGTCCGGACACCGTGAAACAGGCAACGGGATCTGCGCGTCCTCCGACGGGTGCGGCCATGCCCACATATCCGGGCAGATATTCTTCGCGACTCACAGCGATGCCGCGTTCCCTGATCTCGAGGAATTCGCGCTCCATCCGGCCAGGATCGTCAATGGTATTCCTGGTGAAACGATTCATGGTGCCGGGGGCGATGATATCGGGCCGTGGGCACCGGCTCATGGCGACCAGTACCTTGCCCGCCGCTGTGCAGTGCACCGGAGCTCGCATGCCCGTCCGCAAGATCCACGGAGCATATGAGGACGGGTATATCGTCTCCAGGTAGAGAACAAATGAATGGTGCAGGACGGCCACACTGACCGCGTGGTGAGTCGATTCGAAGAGTTCGGCGAGATGGGGCATGAGGAGACGCCTGAGGCGGGCGTGGCGCCGCTGCCTCGGCCGGGCACTCTCTGCCAGGTGCTGGATCCCGTCGCCGAGCGCGTAGCGGTCCCCGCTCCGGCACACCATGCCATGGATCTCCAGGGTGGCGAGCAGCCGGTGAACGGTCGATTTGGCCAATTGGGTTCGCTGGGCGACCTCTGACAACTGGACGGGCGCTTCCTTGCTGGCCAGATATCGAAGAACGATCATCGCCTTGCCGATGGCACCGTTCGACGTGGCTTCCGGCATGGTGATTTCCCTGCGACATCGGGCAACGACGCGATCAATGTTTCATTGCATCATGAACTACCCGGGCCGTACCTTGGATAAACCAGCAGACCCGTCAATGCACCAGGAAATCACCGATTCACATTAAGGCAGGTATGTAATTTCCTTTCCGCCGCGCCGCCGCTGTGGCGGCCCTGTCATAAGTGTCGCGATGTCGACTCTGAGGCCTCTGTTCGTATCATTCTGAGCTCTTGCCGTTCTCGAGCAGGGACTCGACGAGGCCGAGACGGTGCTCGCCCGAACGGAACGCGGTGTCCGCCAAAATCCAACGCAGGAAGTCAATGTTGGTGGTCAAGCCGTCGCACCGGAACTCGTCGAGGGCGCGATCGAGTCTCCGTATCGCGCGAGCACGCGTGGGCGCCCACGCGATGACCTTGGCGAGCAGCGAGTCGTAGTGCGGCGGGACGACGGCGCCGGGGACCAGATAGGTGTCGACGCGGATGCCGGGGCCGCCGGGCAGGGCCAGATCGCCGACGTCACCCGCCGAGCCCGCCCAGTCGCGGGCCGGGTCTTCGGCGTTGACGCGTGCCTCGATGGCGTGACCGTCGAGCCGTATGTCGTCCTGGCTCAGCCCGAGGTGCTCCCCGGCCGCTTCCCGGATCATCGTCTCGACGATGTCGATGCCCGTGCGCGCCTCGGTCACCGGATGCTCGACCTGCAGGCGGGCGTTCATCTCGATGAAGTGGGGCTGGAGGTTCTCGTCCACAAGGAACTCGAAGGTGCCGACGTTGCGCAGCCCGATGGCGCGAGCGCCGGTGACGGCGGCCTCCCAGAGACCGCGCCGCACGTCGTCCGGCAGACCGGGGGCGGGCGACTCCTCGATGACCTTCTGGTTGCGCCGCTGCACCGAGCAGTCACGCTCGCCGAGATGGATCACCTCGCCGTGGGAGTCGGCGATGACCTGGACCTCGATGTGGCGGCCGTCCCGCACGAACTTCTCCAGGTAGACGCGCTCGTCCTGGAACAGTGCCCGGGCCGTCGAACGGGCCGTCTCGAACGCCGCCACCACCTCGGCCGGATCGTGGACCGGGACGATGCCGCGCCCACCGCCGCCGGCCAGCGCCTTGAGGACCACCGGGTAGCCGATCTGCTCGGCCTGGGTGGCCGCGTCGTCCGCACCGGCCAAGGGATCGGGCGAACCGGGCAGGACGGGCAGGCCCGCCGCCCGCATGGCCGCTCGGGCGGCCTGCTTGTCGCCCATGAGCGCCAGATGCTCGGGCGCCGGTCCGATGAAGGCCAAGCCCGCGTCGCGGCACGCGGTCGCGAACTCGCTCTCCTCCGCCAGGAACCCGAAACCGGGATGTACCGCGTCGGCTCCCGTGCGCGCCGCCCCGTAGAGAAGGGAGGGAATGGACAGGTAACTGCGGCCTGCCTGCGGCGGGCCGACGCAGACGGCGTCGTCGGCGAGGCGGACGGCGAGACCGTCGCGATCGGCGGTGGAGTAGGCCACGGCCGCCCGGATGCCCATCTCCCGGCAGGTGCGCACGACCCGGACGGCCACCTCGCCGCGGTTGGCGATCAGGATGCTGCGGAACACCCTCGTCACCCCCCAGCTTGGTCGGGCCGCAGAGTGGCGAGGACCTCCTCGAACTCGACCACCTGTTCGTCCTCGGCGCGGAACTCCTCGACGACTCCGGCCCGGGAGGCCTTGACCGGGGTGTAGGTCTTCATCGCCTCGATGAGGCCGATCTGCTCGTCCTCCCCGACGTGCTCCCCCGCTTCGGTGAACGGGGGGTCGTCGGGGGCGGGACGGCGATAGAAAACACCCACGGCGGGCGCCTTCACTTCCAGCAGGCCGCTGTCCCCGCCCTGCTCCTCGTCCTGACCCGCGGGCGGCGCCGCCTCGGTCTCGGTGGTTGCGGACGCGTCGGGTGCCTCCGCCGCGGCAGCGGGCGTCCCCTCGCCGTGGATCTCGACGACGGCGCCCTCCGCCTGCAGGCGAACCGTGCTGACCGGGCTCCCCTTCGCCGCGTCGATCAGCTCCTTGGCCGCCGTCACGGCGTCGTCGAGCCCCGCCTCCGTGGCCTCAACGTCGCCGCTCTCCTGAGTCTGCCGCTCTTTGTCCATCATCTACCTCCCATCGTCCGCACCGTCGCCCACGCCACCATCCGCACCGTCGCCCGCGCCACCGTCCGCACCACCGTCCGCACCGTCGTCGGAGGCAAGGCGAGTGCACCATCGGCTGCCGAGGTCGCGCAGGCGCTGCCACCGGCCGGCGGTGATGTCCTCGCGAGGGATGTCGAGCAGCGGCGCGAGTTGTCTCCGCAGTTCCCCGGCGAGGAGCCGAGCGGCGGCATCAGGGTCGGCCCCGGCCCCGTGCGGCGGTTCGGGGACGATGGCGTCCACCAGTCCCAGCTCGTGCAGGTCCGCGGCCCGCAGATGCAGCGCCCCGGCGGCCTCCGGGGCGCGTTCCGCGTCGTTGAAGAGGATCGCGGCGCAACCTTCGGGGCTGATCACCGAGAGCGTGGCGTTCTCCTGCATGAGCAGCCGGTCGCCGACCGCGAGCGCCAGCGCGCCGCCGCTGCCGCCCTCACCGGTGACCACGCACACCACCGGGACCGCCGTGCCCGCGGCGGTGAGCAGGCTCTCGGCGATGGCCGCGCTCTGGTTGTCCTGTTCCGCGGCGACTCCCGGGAACGCTCCGGGGGTGTCGATGAGCGTGATGACGGGCAGGCGCCATCGCCCGGCCAGTTCCATCAGCCGGACCGCCTTGCGGTAGCCGGCCGGGTGCGCCATACCGTAGTTGTGCCGCGGCAACTGGGCCGGATCGCTGCCTTTGCGGTGACCCAGCACCACGGTGGGCAGCCGGTCCAGCCATCCCAGCCCCCCGAACAGCGCCGGGTCGTCGCCGCTCCATCGGTCGCCGTGCACCTCGACGAACCCCGTCCACACCCGGTCGACGTACGCGCGCGGGTCGGGACGTGCCGTATCCCGCACCGCCCGTACGGCAGCCCAGGGCTCAGGGACCTCACGCCGCGCCGCCGGCCGCCCCTCCGCCGCCGACTGCTCTTCCGCCGTCGGCTGTGCCTCCGTCGCAGGCCACTCTTCCGCCGCCGGTTGCGCTTCCGCCGTCGGCTGCTCTTCCGCTGCTGGTTGCGCTTCCGCTGCCGGTTCCGACGTGCCGGTTTTCCGTGCGGTCGCGAACTCCACCAGCCGCCTGAGCGTGTCGGGGAGCTGGGTGCGGGCGACCACCAGATCCACGTGGCCCTGCTCTTTGAGGAACTCCGCCCGCTGGAAACCGTCGGGCAATTCCTGCTCCATCGTCTGCGCGATCACCCGGGGCCCGGTGAATCCGGCCCGGGCGCCCTCCTCGGCCACGATCACATCGCCCAGGCTCGCGAACGAGGCCGCCACCCCGCCGTACACCGGGTCGGTCAGCACGCTGACGAAGGGGACGCCGGCCTCGCGCAGCCTGCCGATCGCGGCCGCCGTTCTGGCCATCTGCACCAGCGAGATCACGCCTTCCTGCATGCGCGCGCCCCCTGAGGCGGAGACGACGAGAAGGGGGACCCTCGTTCGCAGCGCGCGTTCGGCCGCGCACACGATCTTGCTGCCGACGACGGCGCCCATGCTGCCGCCGAGGAAGTCGAAGTCCAGCACCGCCACGACCACGTCACGGCCGCCCAGCCGCGCCGTTCCCGTCACCACGGCCTCAGCCAGGCCGGTGTCGGCGATCGCCTGGCGCAGCCGCTCGGGGTAGGGCATCCGGTCGGCGAAGCCCAGCGGGTCGGTGGCCGTGAGGTCCGAGCCGAACTCGTGAAAGGTCCCGTCGTCGACGCAGTGGGCGATGCGATCGTAGGCACCGAGCCGGAAGTAGTGTCCGCACTCCAGGCAGACCCCTGCCGGGCGCAGGCGTTCCCGGCTCAGCCACGTCTCGCATGCCGGGCACTTTCGCCACTGCTCGGCCTGTTCGTCGATGCGCGACAACACGTCCACCGCGTGGTCACCTCTTGGGGTCGTGGTGTTCGGCGCCGCGACGAAGAGCCGGCTTGGGCCGCTCGCTGCGTTGACGAGGGTCCCGGCCCAGCGCTCGGCAGGTCTTCGAGCGGCATGATCGATGTTTCCGCTCTGCCACAGAATCTAGGCGCCGGCCGACAATCGGCCCACTGGCTGTTCCATTTGGCGGAACGCTCGCGCAAGGGAACCCGATTCGGCCGGGCGAGGAATCAAGGGTGACGACACCCCCCTGAGACAGGAGGCCACCTTGGCGAGACCCGCGAGCACACCAGGCCGGACGTGACCGTTGTGGGGCAGGAGGACCGGCGGGCGGCCGGCGCGGAACCGGACGACGCGGAGCTGATCGCGTGGTCCCGGTCCGAGCCGGAACGGTTCGCGCCGCTGTTCCACCGGCACGCGCCCCTGATCCATCGCTACATCGCGCGGCGGCTGAGCGCGGACGCGGCCGACGATCTGATGGCCGAGACCTTTCTGATCGCGTTCCGGCGGCGGCACCGCTACGACCTGGACCGCGCCGACGCGCGGCCCTGGCTGTACGGCATCGCCACGAACCTGATCGCGCGGCATCGGGCGGCGGAGGTGCGCAAGTACCGGCTGCTCGAACGGGTCGGTCCGGGCGGCCACCCGGCCGAGGACATGGGCGACGCCGTCGTGGATCGGGTGGCCGCTCAGAGTCTGCACGGCCCGCTGGCGGGGACGCTGGCCGATCTGCCCGCCCGCGTCCGCAACGTTCTGCTGCTCGTCGCCTGGGCCGACCTCAGTTATGAGGAGGTCGCCGAGGCGCTGGACGTACCGGTCGGGACGGTGCGATCACGGCTGCACCGCGCCCGCCGCCGCCTGCGTGACGCGCTGGGCGGCACCGACCCGACCCTCGCCGTTGAGGAGGAACCGACTTGAACGAGATCGAGATGCTGCGCGCCGCGCGGCCCGAGGTGCACGATCCCGCGTCCGAGGTGCTCGACGCCGCCCTCGTCCGGGTGCTGAACGACGCCGAGCCGAGTGCGCGACGCCGCCTCGCTCGGCGGTCGCCGCGTGGCCGGATTCTCCTCGCGGGGGGTCTGGGCGCGGTCGCCGCCGCCGGCGTCGGCCTGGTGCCCGTCCTGAGCGGCAAGGGCGCGGCGCCCGCCAACGCGGCGGTCGAGCTCCGGCTGGCGGCCGCGGCCGTGCGCGCCGCCCCCGAGCCGACGGTGAAGCCCTCGCAGTGGGTCTACATCGAGACCAAGGTCCGGGGCGTTCCCGGGCAGGGCGTGATGTGGGCTCCTGGCGAGGACGCCGACACTCCCCGGCCGACGACGTCGTTCGACATCCGGAGCTGGTACCCGGCCATCGGCGGCGCGATCCTCAAGTGCCCGCCGATCCCGAAGGAGCCGAAGGTCTGCGGGCCCGCCGTGGCGTCCACCCTGGTCCAGCAGGTGAACGGCCGCGAGATACGGCTGGCGCTCTTCCCGAACTCGTCCGGCTGGGACCCCGACGACCAGGCGTTCGTCCGGAAGCTGCCCACCGACGCCGGCGCGCTGCTCAAGCGGGTCTACTCCTACGCCGACCGGAAGGCCGGCTGGCAGGGCTTCGACCGCGATCAGGAGGCGGTCGAAGCGATCGCCGACCTGATGGACGGCCACGTCTCGCAGGCCCTGCGCGCGGCGCTGTACGACGCCCTGTCCCGCGTCCCCGGCGTGCGGATGGACCGGAACGCCGTCGACAACGCCGGCCGCCGGGGCCTCGGCTTCAGCCGCACCGGCCACGGCGAGACCGTCCAGATCATCGTGGCGCGCGGCACCTACCGCTACCTCGGCGACAAGGTGACGGCGGTCAAGGACCATCCGGGCGGAGTCAAGGCCGGAACGGTCCTGCGATGGAGCGCCCAACTGCGCGTGGCGGTCGTCGACAAGGCACGCCAACTGCCGAGCTGACCGCGCGGAAGAAGCCGGGGCGGCGTTCTGTCCGTGGTCGCTTTTACGGTTGGCGGCATGAACGTTGCGGACGAGAACGTCCTGGATCTTCCTGAGTCGTGGTGGCGGGATTCGCATCCCCGGCGCGGTGGCCGGCACGTTCCCGACGTCGCGGTCGATCCCGGCGCGGCCGCCTCGATACGTGCCGGCATCGAGGACGCGCTGTACGTGATCGAAGCCATTCTGGGGCATCCGGAGACGGAGGCGGACCTGGCCGCGCGGGTCCGGGCCTATCTCGACGGGGAGCCTGATGCCGTTGGCGCGGGAGCCATCGCGGCGATCGCCTGCCGCCAGACGTTGTTCTGGAAGAGCGAGGAGGTTCTGGGCTTCCTGGACGCATGGGTGATCGAACATGGGGTCGCCTTCGCCGCTTGTGCCTTCGCCGCGTACCGTCGTGTCCAGGTCACGGAAACGTCCAGGAAGCCGGATCGGAGCCCGGATCAAAGCTTCGTCGGGGTCGTGCTGACGGCCTACAGAATTGGGTCGCACGCAGCTGGGTCAAGTCCCGCACCGCCGTCCTACAGAGCGATCCGCTACTTGGCCGACGGCACTCCTGCCGATCGTTGGGGTTTCCGGGGCGTGGCGGAGAACTTCACTCGGCGGTTGCGCGCTCTGCTTGCCGGGACTGACGAGGTGGCTTACGCGGACGCGGTCAAGGGGCTGGCGGAGTACCGGCGTTCCCTGGAGGACCAGGTCTTCGTCTCCTACCTGGTGCCTACCGAGCAAGCCTGGGTCGACGAGTGCTGCGCGAGGTATCACGAGCTGTCGATGCAAGACCGTCTGCTCTGCTCGCTGGGTTCGCCTGGCCAAGCCGACCGGATCGATGACGGGAAGTGGCTGGACCGGCTCAACTGGAACCCGGGACTTGTCGCCACCCTGGTCGAGGGCGTCGGCGTGGACGCGACCGTGTCGCTGATGGTCACGAGTCTTGACGGCCGGTATTCACCTGAGCTGCCGGTGGTGGAGGCGCTGGCGCGGATGCCCACGGACGCGGCGTTCCAGGCGCTCGTCGAACGGCTGGACGACAAGAGCGTCGTGCCGTCGGTGCGTGCGGCGATGGCACGTTTTCCCGTCCGGGCCGCGCGGTTGCTGGCGCCGCTCATCGGGAGCTCCGAGCTCGCCGCCACCCTCGTGACCTGCCAGTTGCTGGGCGATCCCGAGCTGGTGTCCCGGCTCCCGGACGAGACGCGCAACACCCTCAAGCCGATCATCGCCGCGATCGCCCGTACGGAGGTGGCCGACGACCTGCCCCGGCTCCTGGTCGAGCCACCCTGGACCCGCACCCGGGCCAGGCTCAAGCCGTTCGTCCTGGAGGGGCTCACTGAGCCAAGCGACTCCCGGATCCTCTGGCAGCCAGGTGAACGAGAGCGCTGGGCCATGACCAATCCCTCGCACACGCACTATTGGTCGACCGGCTACAGCGGCGACTGGCACGACCCGATCTCCCGGTGCCGCAGCGAGCACATGAGCGGCGGCGTGAAAGCGGGCTTGTTCGCCGTCGCCCCGGAGCACCTCCTCCGTCCGCTGCTCAGCGAGGCCGCGGAATGGGACGTGGCCCAAGCCAACCAGTGGCTGCCGCCTCTCATCAGCCGGTTCGAGCTTGACGCGCTGCCCCTCGCCCTCAGCGTCGCCGACTCGGCGCCCGCCGCGTTCAGCGAGGTGCTGCTGCCGTTCCTGGACGCCGAGGTGGCCTGGATGATGGCCGACTGGCTGGCCCGCCTCAAGTCGGCCGGGGACGTCGCGCGCCGCTGGTTCGAGCGGCACGGTCTGGCCGCGGTGCCGCTGCTGCTCCCCGCCGCCTTCGACAGGCCGAGCGACGACCGGCGCAACGCGGAGAACACCCTGCGCCTGCTGGCCGCCGCGCACGGTCCCGAGGCGATCGTCGAAGCGGCGCGGGTGCACGGCGACGAGGCCGCCCAGGCGATCGGCTCGATGCTCGCGGCCGACCCCCTCGAACTGCTCCCGGCCCGTCCGTCCAAGATCGGAGCCTGGGCCGACCCAGCGATGCTTCCGCCCGTCCACCTGCGGGGACGTGAGCGCATCCTGCCCGACTCCGCCACCCGGCACGTGCTGGCGATGCTCGCGATGTCCAAGCCCGGCAGGGTGTACGCGGGCCTCGACACCGTCCGCGAGATAGGCGACCCCCAGTCGCTCGCGCGCTTCAGCTGGGCCGTGTTCCAGCGATGGCAGCTCGAAGGCGCGCCGTCCAAGGACAATTGGGCGCTGCACCAGCTCGGCTGGCTCGGCGACGACGACACCGTCCGCCGGCTGGCGCCGCTCATCCGGGCCTGGCCCGGGGAGAAGCTGAGCGCCCGCGCCGTCGCGGGCCTCGACATCCTCGCCGCGATCGGCTCCGACGTCGCCCTGCTGCACCTGTACGAGATCTCCCGGCGCATGAAGTTCAAGGCGCTCAGGGCCCGCGCCCAGGAGAAGATCCAGGAGGTCGCCGCCGCCCTCGGCCTCAGCGGCGACCAGCTCGCCGACCGCGCCGTCCCCGATTTCGGCCTCGACGCCGACGGCAGCATGACGCTCGACTACGGCCCCCGCCGCTTCACGGTCGGCTTCGACGAGCAGCTCAAGCCGTACGTGATCGAGGAGAACGGCAAGCACCGCAAGGATCTCCCCAAGCCCGCCGCCACCGACGACGCCACGATCGCTCCCGAAACCAAGAAACGCTTCACCGCCCTGCGCAAGGAGGTGAAGGCGATAGCCGACGGTGAGATCCGCCGGCTCGAACACGCGATGGCGACCAACCGGCACTGGTCACTGGACGAGTTCCGGACGTACCTCGTCGGCCACCCCTTGATGTGGCACATCGCGCGCCGCCTCGTCTGGCTGGCCGACGAGACCGCGTTCCGCCTGGCCGAGGACCGCACCTTCGCGGACGTGGACGACAACTCCTTCACGCCCCCCGAAACCACTCGCATCACCGTCGCCCATCCCCTGCACCTCGGCGACGATCTCGGCACCTGGTCAGAACTGTTCGCCGACTACGAGATCCTCCAGCCGTTCCCCCAGCTGGGCCGCCCGACCTTCACGTTGACGCCCGACGAACGCGAGAGCGGCGTCCTGGCCCGGTTCGAGGGAGCCACCGCCCCGTACGGCAAGGCGAAGGGGCTGTCACAGGGCCGATGGGACGCCGACAACGAGGCGAGCGGCGGCGGCTGGATCGCCCGCCGGGCCGCCGACAACTACGTCGTCGTCGGGCTGAGGCCGGGCTTGCGCTACGGCCGACCCGGCGAGTACCCCGACCAGACCATCACGACCGTCTGGCTGGCCGACCAACCCCGCCGCTACCAGCCCGGCCGGGAGGGCCCGCTCCGCTTCGGCGATCTCCACCCGGCCACCACCTCCGAGATCATCTACGACCTCGTCCGCCTGACGGAGGCCCGATAGCGCGCCCTGTGGACGACCCGACGGACGCTGACAGCCGCAGAGGTACCGCGGCCGGGCCAGCAGCCGCACAGGTATCCGCGGCCGGGCCAGGTCCCACCCGGCCCGGCCGCGGGGCGCCGGTCAGCTGGTCGAACCCTCGACGGTGGAGCAACGGTTCACGAAGGTGGCCCGGGCGCTGCTCGGACCGACGACCCTGACGAAGGGCTGGACGGTCTGGTTGCCGGCGCCGACACTCATGATGGCGAAGGTCGAGCGAGTCTCGAAGAACTCCTGATGGTTGGCGAAGTTGGCCGGGCCGAAGAAGCTCTCGGTCACCCGGCCGGAGTTGACCGACCAGCCGAGCCGGACCTCGGCTCCGGCGCTGACTCCGACGTCGGCGGTCACCTCCGCCTTCAGGAACGTCTCGCTGGTCGGCGAGACACGTCGGAGGTTGGTGAGCGGAAGGAACCCGCTGGCCGGTGAGAGCGTGAAGCTGCTGAATTCGCAGCCCGCCTGGGCGACCGGAATGGCCCCGGCCGGCCGGGCGATGAGGAACGTGGCCGCGATCGCCGTGGTTCCGCCGACGGCGGCCACTAAGGCCACCTTCCGCGTGCGACGTGTGCTTGGCATGGATCTGCCCCCGATGCTGGTGGAGAACGATGGTTCGTCGTGTTCACGGGTCGCCGCACGCACCGGGTTCAGGCGCGACCGTATGAGGACATGAGCGAACCGGCCGACACTCATCTCCGTGCGAGGTCTCCACGACTCCGCCGGCCACCGCGGCGGGGCGTGCGGGGCGTGCGGTCGCTGCGGGCCCAGGTTGCCAGGGCTGTCGCCATGAGGGCGGCTCCCAGGGCGCATACGGCGGTCCAGCCGCCGAGGCGGTAGGCGATGGTGCCCGTGGCTGAGCCGAGTACGCCGCCGAGGGTATAGCAGGTCATGTACGCGGCGGCGACGCGGGAGCGGGCGGTTTCGACCAGGCCGTACACCACGCTGAGGTTCAGCAGCTGCGTGCCACTGATCGCCACGTTCATCGCCACCAGTCCGGCGATCAGCCAGGCGAGTTCACCCGCCCCTGCCGACAGAACGGCGAACGCGGCCACGCCCAGCGCGAGCAGGAGGCCCGTAGACGAGTGTTGGCGTCCGCGGTCTGCGGCTGTGCCGGCGACGCGTGCGGCGAGCGTCCCAACGGCGCCGAACAGTGCGAACAAGCCGATCTGCGCCTCGCCGTACTCGTACGGTGGGCCCGCCAACAGGAACGCGACCGTCGCCCAGAAGACGCCGAAGCTCGCGAAGACGCAGCACCCGATCAGCGAGCGCTGCCGCAAAACGGGCTCGGTCAAGAAGAGGTTGGCGGTGTCACGCAACTGCCGCGTGTAGCTGATGCTGGTTTCGGGTGCGGACGGCGCCATGATGGCCGAGGTCACCAGGGACAGCAGAAGGGTCACTGCGGCCGCGGCCCAGAAGACGCCCCGCCAGCCGAGTGCCTCGGCCGCCAGGCCCGCGATCGTGCGGGACAGCAAGACTCCCGTCAATCCGCCGGTGAGCACCGTGGCGATCACCCGGCCGCGTTCGTGGTCGGCGGCGACGGTGGCGGCGTAGGCGACCAGGACGTTCACCACGCTCGCGCTGGTCAGGCCGATCACCGTGCCCGCGGCGAGGAGGACGGTGACCGTGGACGCCGTCGCGGTCGCCGCCAGAGCCACCACCTCGACGAGGAGCAGCACGCACACCAGCCGCCGGCGGCGGACGATGTCGCCGAGCGGGACGATCAGCACCAGGCCCAGCGCGTAGCCGAGCTGGCCCGCCGTCACCAGGTTCCCCACGGACGGATAGGACTCGGCCATCCGGGGCAGCAGCGGCTGGCAGTAGTAGAGGTTGGCGATCGTCAGGCCGTAGATCAGGGCCAGCAAGCGGGCGAGCCCGCGCGAGGCGCCAGGGGGCCCGATGCGCTGGAGGGTCTTCTCGGTGGTCACGGCCCGACGCTACGGAACGATTGGGCTGTAGCTAAGATCCAGATTTATGTCGATTGATTGGCCCACTTTCGGGCTCGACCTGCATCTGGAGATCGATCCGGGCGCGGGCCGCCGGGCCGGGCTGGAGCGGGCGCTGCGGTCGGCCGTGCGGGACGGGCGCCTCGCGCCGGACACGCGGCTGCCCGCCACCCGCAGGCTCGCCGACGAGCTCGGGCTGGCCCGGGGCACCGTCCGCGCGGCCTACGACCAGCTCATCGCCGAGGGTTACCTGACCGCCCGGCCTGGGGCGGGCACGGTGGTGGCGGGCTTCGTGCGGCCGGGGCCCGACGGAACCGCCGCCGACGCCGTCCTCGCTCCCGTCCGGCCCCGGCATGATCTGCGTCCGGGCAGTCCCGACGTGTCGACCTTCCCCACGGCGGCGTGGTTGCGGTCCGCGCGCCGCGCGCTCACCGCGGCGCCGTCCGAGGTGTACGGCTACGGCGACCCGCGTGGCCAGATCGAGCTCCGCACCGCGCTCGCCGAGTATCTGGGACGCACCCGCGGCGTGCTCGCCCGGCCCGGCCAGATCGTGATCACCAACGGCTACGTCCAGGCGCTCGCGCTGCTCACCCGCGCGCTCGGCCCGGCGGTCATCGCGCTGGAGGACCCGGGGGTCGCGAATCACCGCGAGGTCGTCCGCCACAACGGCGCGCGCGTCGTCCCGCTGCCGGTGGACGAGCTCGGCGCCCGGACCGACCTGCTCGACTCCCTCGAGGTGGACGCCGTGGAGGTGTCGCCGGCCCACCAGTACCCGACCGGCCACACCCTGACCGCGGCGCGGCGCCGCGCCCTGGTGGACTGGGCGCGCGAGGACGGCGGCCTGGTCATCGAGAACGACTACGACGGCGAGTTCCGCTACGACCGCCAGCCCGTCGGCGCGGTGCAGGGCATGGCACCCGATCACGTCGCGTACGTGGGCACCGTCTCCAAGACGCTGGCCCCGGCGTTGCGCCTGGGCTGGATGGTGGTGCCGCACCGGTTGCTGGAGCCCGTCATCGAGGCCAAGCGGCTGGCCGACCACCACACCGAGGCCCTCGGCCAGCTGACACTGGCCGACTTCATCACCGGCCACGGCTACGACCGGCATGTGCGCGCGTGCCGGTTGCGCTACCGGCGCCGCCGCGACCTGCTGCTGGCTCGGCTCCGTCCGCTGACGGACGGCCTGCCGCCCGGTCTCACCGTGCACGGCATCGCCGCCGGCCTGCACGTGCTGATCAGGATGCCCGACGGCGGACCCACCGAAGGCGACGTGCTGCGCGAGGCGGCGGCCCATGAAGTGGCCATCGGACGGCTGGCCGACCGATGGCACGCCCCCGGAGACCACCCGCAGGGCATCATCGTCGGCTACGGAACACCGCCCGGGAACGCGTACTCCGCCGCCCTCGACGCCCTCCACGACACCCTGCGCCAACTCGTCCCGTAAATGCCAACGCGACCTTCGCGGCGCCGGAGTAGAGAGGCCACGTGACGAAGCAGCTGCGCCTTGCGCCGGCCGTCTCCTCGGGAGGTGGCGGCGGCTGATCCTTCACCTCGGCTGAGTGGTGTGCCGTCGTCTCTCCTGCGCGACGCCTCGTTCGGTCAGCCGAGTATGAACGGGACCTTCGCGGCCAGTTCGCCCAGTTCGGTCTTCTCCGCGTCGGTCGGGGCACGCCGTCCGGTGCCGACGAGCAGCGCGTCCTGGTCGGAGAACGAGGCGGGGAACGCGGTCCCGGCGATCACCTCCAGCATCTCGCGGGCCCGGGCGAGCCCCTCCGCGGGCGGCGGCGCCACGTCCGGGAGGTGCGCCATCAGGTCGAGGTGGTGCAGCGTCCACTCCATGACGTAGACGGAGAGGTAGTCGCCCACGGTCAGGACCTCGTCGCGGGTGCCGACCCGCAGGCCCGGGTCGGCCAGCTCGGCGGCGCGCCCGGCGGCGGAGCCGAGGTCGTCGAGGTGGAACTTGAGCAGCCGGGGCTCCTCGTACGCGGCGGCCAGCCGGACGGTCAGCGCGTCGAGCGGGTCGTCGCCGGTCGGCGGCGCGTCGAGGACGTCCCAGTAGGTCACCGCGTCGCGGGTCGGTTCCGTCTCGGCGGGGGTCGCGAGGGTGATCAGGACGTCCTGGGCGTCGATGATCAGGTGGCACACCAGGTCCTGGACGAGCCAGCCGCCGCAGCCGGACGGTTGCCCGAAATCCTCGTCCGGGAGCTCGGCGACCGCCGCGCGCAACGCCGTCCACGAGCGTGAGAAGAGATGATCCACCACGGCACGGTAATGCGGCGCCGCGACAGCGGACAACCGCATTTCCAATTGGGCTGAGCGGCTGGTGAGCCCGCCCCGGGGATGACGGCGGGAACCCGATGAGCGGCATCGGCCAACAGAGGGCGACCATGCCCGCATTCGGAAGAATCGCTGTGACTCAAAGGGGCCCATGTGACCATCGAGCAAGGCAGCGCGGACGAGAGCGACGCCTCCATCATCGAACGGTCCTTGGATGAGCCGGAACGGTTCGCCGCGCTGTTCGACCGCTACCGACATCGAACGCTTCAATGCACGACTTGCCGGGCTCAGCGCTTCGTGTCGGTGAACCTCTCCGCGAGGGCGCGGTGCCAGTCGGCGGCCTGCCTCGTCTGAGTGGCGCTGATGGCCGAGCCGGGCATGTTGCCCAAGCGTTCGACTTGCTCCGCCAGGCGCAGGTGCTCCTGGTGCGCGTATTCACGGCAGGCGAGGCAGGTGACCTTCTCCGGATGCGGAGAGGTCATCGCGTAGGGCACCTCCAGCCCGCATCCGGCGGTGACCCCACTCGGCGCATCGCTGGCCAGCCCGAACGTGGACGCCATCACGTTGCGGACGGCGGCGCTGCCCTGGACCACCTTGGCTTCGACATGGATGTGCGGATCGTCTCCGGCCATGACCCTCCTCCCACAGTAGAGGTGAGTCTGCCAACTAGCGCGCCAACCGTCTCCTGGTTTCCGCAGGCCGCGTTGTTGACCAGGATGTCGAGCGGTCGCCCATCTAGACGCTCCGTCAAGCCGTTGAGCAGCGTCTGCACGTCGCCGTCGGTGCCGAACTCCGCTTGGAGTGAGAAGGCTTCGCCACCGGCCTGTTCGATCGTGGTCACCGTCTCCTTGGCCGCGTCGGCGCCGCGGCTGTAGTGCACCGCGACCAGCGCGCCGTCCGCGGCCAGCCGCTGCGCGATGGCCCGGCCGATTCCCCGCGAGGCGCCGGTCACCAGCGCGGTCTTGCCTTTCAGGTCCGTCATGTCGGGCTCCCGTCAGTGTGAGGCGATGACCACGAGGCTGACGGGAGCCGCTCACCGCGCGCACACCGCCCCTTCACCGCAGCAGAGGCTCGTCCTCCAGGACGTCCGGGGTGTTCGGGGTGGAGAGTTCGGCGAGGTGGACGGAGGCCAGGTGCGAGGCCTGCTCGCGGATCTCCGGGATGGCGGTGGTCTCGTAGCGGAGGCCGCGCAGAGTGGGGCCGAGGGTGAACAGGCCGGGGCGTGTCAGGCCGGACTCGTCCAGCGCACAGCCGCAACCGTCGGCGGCCAGGCCCAGGCGCAGCGGGTCGGTGGTGACCAGGCCCGAGTCGAGCAGGCCGCGCAGGAGCGGTTCGGTGCGCGGATCGGCGGCGGGGCCGGTGCTGTTGATGATCCAGGCGACGTCCAGCTCGCGGGCCGCCCCGTCGGCGGTGAGGGTGGCCCTCAGGCCGTGCCGGGCGGGGGTGACGGTGTCGACCAGGCCGCGCAGCACGCGCAGGCGGCCGGTGGCGCGCAGATCGTCGATGCGCGCGGCGGTGGCGGGCGGGATGCGGTGGCGGTGGATCTCCCACTGGCGCGCGTAGACGGACAGGAACCGCTGCCGCTCGGAGAGCCGGAGGCGCCCCCACAGGTCGGGGACGTGCGGGCGCAGGCCGTCGACGACGGACCGCCACTCGCCGTCGTTGCGGGCGAGGGCGGCGGTGAACAGGTGCAGCAGGTCGGTGACGGCCAGCTCGCCGGACGGCGGGGAGATGACCGCGGCGGGCGGGCTGGGCGAGCGATGGACGCGCGGCAGCAGGCCGTGCCGGGACGCGGCGTACACGATCGTGTCCGTGGCGCGGGCGGCGAGCGTCGTGGCGACGTCGATCATGGTCAGGCCGGTGCCGACGATCAGCACCGGGCCACCGCTCATCCCGTCCAGCGCGCCCGGCCGCCACGGGTCGGCCACGTAGCGCGGATCGTCGGGCGCCCAGGGCCAGGCGGTCGGGGCCCTGTTACCGGTCGCGAGTACCACGGCGTCGGCGTCCAGGCTCGTGCCGTTCGAGGCGTGCACCCGCCAAGCCCGCTCACGTCCTTCCGCCAGCCCGCTCACGGTCGCGGTGACCTCGACGAGCTTGCCGGGATGGCGGCTCGAGGCCTCGGCGAGCAGGTCGCGCAGGTAGCGCCCGTACAACCCGCGCGGCAGGAAGTCGGCTGCGCCCACCTCGAGGCCGCGGGCGCGAGCCCAGCGCACCAGGTGGTCGGGATCGTCGGCGAGCGCGCTCATCCGCGCCGCGGGCGCGTTGAGCAGGTGCCGGGGATCGCCGGTCGCGTAGGCCTGGCCGAGCCCGTGCCGCCCGTCCCGGTCGAACACGACCACCCGGGGCGGCACCCGCTCGCCGCGCAGCAGGAGATGCGCCGCCGTCAGCGCGGCGCTCGCCCCGCCGCCCACGATCGCGACGACCCGCTCGGTGCCGCGGTGCACTGCTCGTTCGCTCATGAGGACGAGGCTAACCCATATTTCCAACAAGAATAATAGGCAAATGCGTTCGCCGCGGTCATCGGGGTCAGGAGATCGGCGGCCACCACGGCCCGCTCACCGGGCAGTCCCCGCAGCTGCCCCAGCCACGACAGGGCGGCGAGCAGGCAGAGCCCGAGCGCGGGCTCGGCCCCGGCCGCCCAGCGGAGCGCCGCGTGGAGGTTGCCGCGTTCGGCGTCGAGACGGGCCAGCCATTCGAGCTGGTCAGGGCCGCGCAGGTGCGGCTCGGCGGTCTGGGCGAGGTCGAGGAAGAACGCCGCGTGCGCGGCTCTCACTCGTTCCCGTTCGCCGCTGTCGGCCAGGCGCTCGGCGCAGAACTCGTGGACGGTCTCCAGCATGCGGTACCTGCCGCCGCCCGCCTCCACCAGCGACTTGTCGACGAGGTCGGCGAGCTCGATCGCCGACGGCAGGCCGTCGAGGGCCCGGCAGACCCGCAGCACCGCGCCGACGTTGGCGCCGTCGATCTGGAAACCGGGCCGCACGGCGGCGGCTCGGTCGGCGAACAACCGCACCGCCGGATGGCCGAACGCCTCCGAGCCGCCGAACGGCGCGACCGGGTGCAGCGTCTCTCCTGTGATGCCCAGGCGTTCCCTGCTGGTGACCAGGATCCGCAGGTCCGCGCAGGCCGCCAGCAGGCGACGGGTGAGCGCGGCGACCTCGGCGACGACGTGCTCGCAGTTGTCCAGGACGAGCAGCACTCGCCGATCGGCCAGCCCCGCGATCAGCCGACTACGCAGCCGGGACACCTGAGATTGCAAGGCGTGCGCCGCACCAGTCGGCGCCTCCGGCCCGTACAGCCCCTCGACGAGCCGCGCGTCCACCGTCCGGCCCACGTTCAGCAGCAACATCGCCAGCAGCGCCCGCAGCCGCGGCCCACCGGCGGCGACGGTCCCGCCATCGGCGGACCACACCTCCAGGGACCCCAGCACACCGAATCGCATGCTGCGCGATCACCATTCCCCACCGGCCGGTCTCTCCGGCCGCAACCCTATGCGCCTCGACATTCAAGACCGATGACGGTGGCCCCGACGGCACGATGGCCCGGGGAGGCTGCCCCGGGCCATCTTCTATGCCGCCTGGTCAGTCACGGTGGACGGCGTTACGGACGTTGATGGCGGCCGTTCCGAGCGTGGGGCTCCACTCCCGTGCGACACCGGCGCCCTCGTTCCAGGCCTGGTGGCCGACGATGTAGCCCCAGCCGCGGGAGAGCGGCATGTCGGTGATCCACGGACCGCCGCTGGAACCGGCGCCCATGTCGCAGCCGATCCGCCGGTAGAGCGCGTCCGGCGTCGCGCCGCCGACGCAGTACCTCAGCTTCTCGCTGCTGATGCCACTGCGGGCCGGGTGGGTCTTGGACGGGTAGCCGAACGCCCTCGTGTCGTGGAACGTGGTCTCGTTGAAGTCCTCGCCGAACTTGTACCCCTGGTAGCCGACCACGTCGCCGACCCTGCGGCCGCCCGAGGTGTTCAGCGCGATGGCGGCCATGTCGTAGCGGTGCTGCTTGCCGTCGTGGTAGCCGTTCGGCGCCGACCAGCTCTTGCCCGTCCAGGTGCCGTACGGCCGCTGGCCGTCGTGGTAGTCGGGCACGAACGCGAAGTTGGAGTACCAGCGCCTGCTGCCGTTGGTGACGCAGTGGCCCGCCGTCCAGATCGTGTTGCGGTTGGAGGAGTTGATGACCGCGGCCGAGCACGAGTAGTTGCTGCCGTTGTTGGTGTAGAAGAGCCTGCCGATCGTCCTCGCGGGCAGGGCGCCGTGGCCCGCCCAGACCTTGGACGTGGCGAAGTAGTCGAGCCGCAGCGGCTCCGGCGTGGTCGGCGCACTGGCCTCGGCCGGGATGAAACCGTCGCCGCTCTCGCCGGCCGTGCTCGGCGGTTCGGGGCCGGCGTCGGCCGTCGGCTCGGGGGCCTCGACCGGAACGGCGGCGGTCATGCGTTCGGGGGTCCAGTACGCCTCGATCTCGGCGGCGGAGGAGGCGGAGATCGTGGCCTGGGTACCGGTGGCGGCGGCCCAGGGATCGGTGGCGGCGAGCGCCTGGGCGGGGCTCGCGGTGAGCGTGCCGGCCGCCACGGCCATGGCGAGCAGGACGGTGCCACGTCGGGTCGTCACAGTGGGTCCTCATCTCGGCAGACAAAGATCATCGGGGGATGGTCGGGAGAAGAGAATCATGATCTTGGTGAACGAGACGCGTCCCAAAGATGATCTTTTGGGGCGACCGGCGACGGCCGACCGGCGACCGGCGGTGGCAGGCACGTATTTGACATGCTTCGTCCGTTGTTGCTGAACTCGCCGATCATGAAGCATGTGGTCGCCGCCGCCGTCACCCTTCTCGGCGGTGTGGCGCTGGCGTACGCGGCGTACGGCGAGGGCGCCTTCAACATCCTCTACCTGGTCGGCGTGCCAGGGGCGCTGATCGCACTGTTCGTCCTGCCGTTGCGGTCGGAGCCCCGTCCCGGTGGCCTGCGCTGGATCGGATGGTCGGTCACCGCCGTGCTCACTGCCGGGCTGGCGATCGTGGCCGCGACCGCGCCGGAGTTCGCGCTGCTGCTGGCGCTCATCGGCACGCTGTACCTGTTGATCGGGTGGCCGCTGGCCATCTCCGGCGCCTGTGTGATGGCGGTCGCGGCCGTCAGGTCGGGGCTGGCGCCGGGCCCGGCGGCGGCGCGGCGGATGTGGGCGCGGCTGTCATGGACCTTGCTGCTGTGCGTCGTCGCGGCATACGGGTACGGGTTCTCCCACCTGGACGACGCGATGGCGGACGTCAAGGACCGGGTATGCCGCTCCGACGCGTCCGGTGGGCAGGTGAAACCCGGCGGCGGGCAGAGCCTTCTGCCGCTGAGCGACACCTCATGTGGCGCCGACACGGTGCCCGGGTTCGTCAACCCGCTGCTCGCTCTCCTCGCCGGTCTCCTGGTCGTGTGCGTGGCGGGGCATCTCACGGCGCGACTCAGAACAAGGCCAACGATGTGAACGCTACTGGTCGGACGACTCCATCTCGGCGCGGATCGCGCGGTCGTACTCCGCGTGCGGGCCGAGGCCGGCTTGCGCCCGGCGAGCGTCGAGTCCGTCGGGGTCTTCGATGGGTGCCGGACCGTCCGGGTTGTACTGCGTCCCGTACACCTGGGGACGCCCTTCGGCGACCCGGCACCGGTCGGTGAGGTAGGCCAGGTCCCTGGCGGCGGCCTGGCCGGCTTCGACGGCGGCCGTGAGCAGGGTGAGGCAGCGCCGCTGGAAGGCGCGGTCGCGGTCGGCGTGCTGGGCGAGGATCCACGCGGCATGGGCACCGTCGTCGCCGACCAGATCCCGCCCTGGCCAGCCGTGCTTCTCGATCACCTGTTTGAGGTACGCGAGGTTGTCGGCGTTGAGTTCCAGCCATTGCCGGACCAGTTCTGCGGACATCGGCTCGTTCCGTGGTGCCGATAGTCGCAGATCCTGGTCGAGTTCCATACGGCGGAGCAACTCTTCGCGGAGCACACTGTCGATCGGTCTCCCCCTTCTCCCGTTGACACAGAGACTAGGCCCAGAAACTCCCTGTAGCGGATCCGTCACACGGGCGCACTCACCCGCGAAATTCTGAAAGTGCCGGGACGGCACGAAATGATCTTGACCTGCGGATCTGTATTGTCCGCCGTGAACTGGACGAATATCCCCGGTAACGGGGTGGTGACTTGTGGATGACGGCATGGCAAGATCATTCGCAGTTCAAGATCATCTGACGAAGGGAAGCGTCTATGAATTACCGCCGTCTTGGCATCGTGGCCATGACATCGATCGCCGTCGGCATGACCACCGTGGTTCCCGCCGGGGCCGCCCAGACCGCCGCCCCGCGCGCCGAGGCCGTCGCCGAGGCCAAGGGCCCCACCGCCACCATCCAGAAGAAGAGCAGCTCCAAGTGCACGTCCCCCAAGGGCAAGAAAATCAACATCTCCTACAAGACGGGGATCGTCAGCACCACCTTCTACTTCAATAACCACTGCAACCAGCGGCGCGCGTTCAAGGTCATGGGCGCCACCGGCCAGAAGCCGCCCAAGTTCGGCACGCTCGCCTGCATCGCCGTGAACGCCAAGACCAAGGGCAAGAAGAAGGTCCGTCACCCTGGATTCGGCGTCACCCACATCCAGTTCGTCAAGAAGTGCTAGCTCATGCGCTCGCGTTCAGGCGGTAATTCCAGCTGAAGGCAGGCCACGCGTCAGCTTGAGATTCAACCCCTGAGAATCTCAAACCGGACGCGCCCCGAGCCCACGGTGTCAGTGTGAGCACGTACCTGAGTTTCAGGTCGAGACTCAATAACTGACACCGTGGGCAGCGGCGAATTTGGCAGCCCGCCAGCGCTCCCTGCCCTAGGCCAGTTCTATGACGCGTTCGTTCCCACCGTGTGGTCGGAGGTCGGCTCCTGGGCCGATGTCACAGGCACGTGGTCAGTGCGGTTGCGCGTAGTGGCCAGGTGATACAGCAGGGCCAGGACGGTGACGCCTGCGGCGGGCAGCCCCAGTTCGGTGGGAACGATGTCGAGCGTCTCCTGCGCCAGCCCGCCCAGGCCACCGCCGAGGGCGACCCCGACGTCCACCAGACGACGCTGTCGCACCACTACCGGGTGCTGCGCGAAGCGGGCGTGACCTGGACGACCGTGCAGGGCCGCTCTCGCCTGGTGCGGTTGCGCCGCGACGATCTCGACGCGCTCTTCCCCGGCCTGCTCGACTCCGTCCTGACAGTCCTGGCCCGCACACACGAACCCGCCAACCCCCATTAACCCGCACAGCCGCCGCACGCAGCTGGCCGCCGCGCGCAGGCGCTGCGCGCGGGGCTGACGCGCGCCTTGCTTGCATCCGCGCCTGCTCGTGCTTAGTGCTCCCGGTAGTAGTCGGCGACGGCGGCGAACGCGGCTTTCGGCTCCCATGGCAGGTCGGGGTAGGTGGCTCCACGACGGTCCTCGTAGACCTTGACGATGCCGTAGCTGGAGAGGTCCAGGTCTTCGCGGGGGTCGCCGTCGGGCCGGTGCGGGTGGTCGTACAGCGCGAAGGTGAACACGAACGCGCCATCGATGCCGCCGGCGTCGAAGGCCTCCAGCAGTTCACGTAGATACGCGGCCTGGCCGGCCTCGTCGCGAACGTACTCGCCCTTCAGCCGGACGGGCGAATGAGTGACCTTGTCGTACTCGACGATCTCCAGACCGCGAGCGCCCCTGTCGCCGGCACCCTCGTAGCAGGCCGCGCCGAACTCGGTGATCGCGACCGGCTTTCCCTGCGCGGCGAGGCTGCGGACTCCTTCGGCGAAGCGGTCGGCGATCTCGGCCGACCGGTAGAGATCCACGGACACGATGTCGAACGGCGTCCAGTCGACGCGTTCGAGCGGCACCGAGGCGTAGGTCACCTTGCCGCCGAAGTGCTCGCGGACGACCGCCACGGCCTTGCCGAGGAAGTCGTTGATCCGTGCACTGACCTCGCCGATCTGCTCACGGACGGCATCGGATCGGATCAGCAGCTCGACCCGTTCGTCGGTGCCGTCGCCCGGCAGGAACCCCTTGCTCATCAGGCTGAGCTCGGCGCCGGTGACGAACACGACCTCGGCTCCCCGCTGCCGGAGCCGTTCCGCGCGTGCGGCGCAGTCGGCGAACAGCGCCAACATCTCGTCGGTGGTCAGTTCCAGGGGATAGGGCGAGAACCACACCTCAAGGCCGAGGTCGGCGGCGTACCCCGCCGCGAGCTCCATCCGTTCCGGATCGCCCCCCATGACGCGGACAGCCGTGCAGTGCAGGTCATCGCGGATGACGCGCAACTCGCGCTCGACCACCTCCGGGTCGAAGGGGTTGTGGCCGACCGCCCCGTTGTACACGAAGCCGGTGTCGTAGCTGATGCCCTTGGCTCGCATGTCGAGTCCACCTTCCAGGAGAGAATTTACGGTACGGGCAGTACCTTATGGATCAGCGCCCCGTCCTGGCAACCGCAGTGAGAGGGTACGATCGGTACCGCTAATGAAGGGGTAGGCGATGGTAGAGGGCCGGACGAGGCAGACGCGGCGGCGCGGAGCCGTCCTGGAGGAGGCGATCCTCAACGCCGCGATCGACGAGCTCACCGAGTCCGGATACGCCGGGCTGACCATGGACAAGGTCGCCATTCGCGCCGGTACCAACAAGAACGCCATCTACCGCCGCTGGCCGAACCGCCTCGCGCTCGGCATCGCCGCGTACCGGCGGCTCGCCACGTCCGTCCAGCCTCCCGACACCGGCACACTGCGCGGCGACGTCCTCGAACTGCTTCGCGGGGCCAACCACCATTGGAGCTCCCCCCTCGGCGCGATCCTGCGCGAACTGCTCGCCGCTGCTGGCGGCGCGTCCGAACTCCTGGCGCCGCTGCAAGAGAAGTCCGGCGAGGCGGCGGCCGCCCCCTGGCTGACCGTTCTCGGACGCGCGGTCGCACGCGGCGAAGCGGCCCCCGAAGCGCTCCATCCCCGCGTGGCCACCGTGGCGGTCGTCCTGCTGCGCAACGAGTTCGTCGTGCGCGGCGTCCCCACCGCGCCCGACGACGTCCTGATCGAGATCGTCGACGAGGTGTACCTGCCGCTGGTGCGGCGACGCGGCCCGGCCCCGAGCTGACCCGGCCACAGCGGTTCACCTGGCGGGTGTCCATTAGCGGACGTTGACAGCCTTCCTCACCGGGCGGAGTTTGGGCTCGCTCCCGTCTTCAAGGCGTGCTCGGCAACCTCGAGTCTCCGAGGAGGTAAGGATGCGCAGATCCGCGATGGCCCTCACGGGAGCATTGGCCCTGGTGATCTCCCCAGCGGTCAGTGCGGCGGCCGGCCCCGTCACCGCCGGTCCCCCGGTGCAGGTCAGTCCGACCGGCAGCCCGTTCCCCGGCGCCGGTCCCCTGGGCCCGCCCTGCAACGGCGTGCCGGGCAGCGCCCAGACGGGCACCAACTTCCCCGGCACCGAGGTCGAGCCGTGGGTGTCGGTGAGCCCGAGGTCGAAGTTCAACCTGATCGGCGGCTGGCAGCAGGACCGCTGGTCCGACGGCGGTTCCAACAGCAACCTCGCCGCGTTCTCCCTCGACGGCGGGCGGAGCTGGCGGCTGTCGGCGCGCCAGCCCCGGCACACGCGCTGCACGGGCGGCACCGCAGCCAACAAGGGCGACTACGAACGGGCGACCGACCCGTGGACGTCGATCTCGCCCAACGGCAACGGCTACTTCATGAGCCTCGCGCTCGACATCGCGCAGGACGCCGACCACGCGATGCTGGTCAGCAGGTCGGCCGACGGCGGGCGGACGTGGGGGCCCACGACCGAGCTGCGCCGCGACACCTCGCCCAACATCCTCAACGACAAGAACAGCCTGACGGCCGACCGCTTCGACTCGCGCTTCGCCTACGCGATCTGGGACCGGCTGGAGATCCCCGACGCGCAGGCCGCCGCCGCTGCCAAGGTCACCGACGGGCGCGCCGCCGCCCGCCAGAGCCTGCTGCGGTCGGCCACCCCGGGAGCGCCCACCGAGTTCCGTGGCCCGACCTGGTTCGCGCGCACGACCGACGGCGGCCGGACGTGGCAGCGCGCCAGGCCGATCTTCGACCCGGGCGCCGGCAACCAGACGATCGGCAACCAGATCGTGCAGACCGGCGACCGGGCGCTGGTGAACGGCTTCGACCTGATCTTCGACGCGGACCAGCAGGTGAGCGACTTCAACGTCGCCGCGCAGCGGTCCACCGATCGCGGCGCGTCCTGGGGACGGCCGGTGATCGTCGACCGGCACCTGTTCGCCGGCGTGACCGACCCCACGACCGGCGCCCCGGTCCGTACGGGCGACATCCTGCCCTCGATCGCCGCCGACCCGCGTCCGGGAAGCAAGACCGTCTACACGGTCTGGCAGGACGCGCGCGCGACGGGCGGCGCCCGCGACCAGATCGCGCTGGCCAAGTCGACCGACGGCGGCCGGACGTGGCGGACGCTGTCGTACGGCATCAACAAGGTGTCCTCGACGCAGGCCTTCACCGCCGCGATCGCGGTACTGCCCGACGGCACGGTGGGCGTACTCCACTACGACTTCCGCAACGACACGGCCTCAGCTCCGCTCACGACGAGCACGCTGCTGCTGCACTCGCACGACGGCGGCCGCACCTTCAGCGAGACGAAGATCGGTGCCGATTTCGACATGTCCGGCGCCGCCGTGGCCGGAGGCTTCTTCACCGGCGACTACATGGGACTGGGCACCAGCCCTGGCAGATTCCACCCGTTCTACGGCGTCGCCACCGGAACCCCGGCAGCGCCAGCCAGCAACATCTACGCCACTACCGCCCGCTAACACGACCAAGCAAACCGCCCAGCGACTTGGGCGGTTTGCCAGTGCGTCAGGGAGCCGGGGCGTACTGCGGCAGCGCCCCAGGCTTGGCCCGGACGAGGCGTTGTACGTGTTTCCCCGGATACCGCTTCCAGCTGCACAGATGACAATCTGCTTCCGAACGACAACTATGGGTGGCCGCCGTATTCGACCCGGATCCCCGACCCGCGACCAGCGGCGACGCGCCCACGACAGGAGCTCGGCGAGCTGGAGGCGATCACTCCCGCTCGTCGGGCTTCTTCCGCCTGTACGAGGGACGCGACTGGTAGCCGGACTGGCCGGAGTTGCCCGACTTCATGGCGCTGTCGTGGGAGGAGAACTTCGATGCCCGGCTGATCTGGCCGCGTTCGATCTGCTGCTGCAGGTAGTCGAGCGCCTCGGCCTCCTCGGCCAGGTCGTCGGCGAGCTCCGCCGGGGCCTGCGCGCGGGCGGCGGTGTTGAGCGCCTGCGCATCGCCGATCTCGCGGAGCGCGGCCTTGGCGTCACCCCGCGACAGGTGGGTGGACGCCCGCCGTTTGGCCTGCTGCGTCCGCAGGTAGGCGACCTCGGTGCGCACCACGGCGTCGGGGATCCGCCCGGCCGCCTCGTCCCCCGGCACCACGTTCACGTGCACGGGAACGGTCACCGTGTGCTCTTTGAGCGCGGGCAGTTCCACCCAGGTGAACTCCAGCGTCGCCACCTCGGCCAGTCCGAGCGAGCTGATCGCCGGGATCTCGAAGATCACCAGCAGCTTGCGCCGCTCCCCCGCGTAGAAGCCGCCAAGCTCGGCGCGTACACCGTTCGGCCCGGCCGAGGACGGCAGGTCGTTCAGCAGCCGGACGGCCTTGACCCGCTCGGACGGCCGGATCAGCACCGAGGCTGCCTGGCCGACCATGTCCAGCAGGTTGTCGACCTCGCCGACGAGGAGCTGGGCGGCGGTGTCGGGCTCCTCGGCGAACAGCTCGTTGCCCAGCCCTTCCCGCGCGAGCGCCGACATGATCGCCTCGTCGTAGCCGAGACCGTAGCCCAGCGCGGAGGTGGTGACGCCCTGGTCGCGCGCCCCGGCCGCGATCGCGCCGAGCGCCCCCGCCTCGGTGATGCCGACATTGGCGTGCCCGTCGCTGACCACCAGCACCGTCGCCCCGCTCGGCCCGGCCGCCGACCGCGCCTCCTGCAACCCCCGCAGGTAACCGGCCGACAGATCCGTCGAACCACGACTGCTCACACCCTCGATCGCCCGCCTGACGGCGGCCTTGTCGGTCAGCGGCCCGACCGGCACGACCGCCTCGACCTCGTGGTCGAACGTCACGAGCCCGAAGTTGTCGGCCGGGTCCAGCCGGTCCACGACCGTGCTGAGCGCGGTCTTCGCCCCCGCGAGCCGCCCGCCCCCCATGGACCCGCTGCGGTCGAGCACGACGACGAACGTCCCGGCGGGCCGGTCCCCCCGCGCACCGGACGGCTCCGGAGCCTCGATCTCCACCAGGAGCGAGAGTTCGTCCTCGGTCTCGTGGGCCACGATCTCCACGTCGAGATGGGCGTTCACCCGCATGTGCGCCTCCTCCGATCACCAACATCGTGAAGGCGACGGCCAAAGCGCCACAACTCGTTATCGGGCCGCTTGCGGACACGCCACACGCGGCACGTCGGTGAACGACCGGGGGATTTATCCCTTGATGCCCGAGCAAGGGGCGGCGATGCAGCGGCCGAAGACAGCGGACGTAGTGGCGTTGGGCGTGCTGGCGGCAGTGTGGGGCGCGGTGGCATGGGCGCCATCCGACACAGTGCGCTGGCTCCTGGCCACCGCCACCCTGACCGGCGCGACAACATGGGCCACACGCTGCCCACCCAACAACCACACCAGCCCAACCCCACCCAAACACACCGAACCAACCCCACCCGAACGCGCCAGACCAACCACGGCCGGACGCGCCAGGCTGAGCATGACAGGACGCGCCGGGCCAACTGCGGTCCAACGCCGCACGCCGACCACGGCCGAGCGGGCGTAGGCGGTGCGCACCGTCCGGTCGACGCCACCGGTCACCGGTCTGGTGGTGGCCCTGAGCGTGATGCTCGCCGCGGCCGGGCTGCTGTACACCGCGCGCACCCTGGAGGCCGTCCGGCAAGGGCAGGTCACCGACCGCTACATCAGCGCGGTCGACCAACTCGGGTCGGCCAAGCAGGAGGTTCGGATGGGCGGCGTCTACGCTCTGGAACGCCTGATGGCCGACTCGGACCGCGACCGCCGCGCCATCGTCCAGGTGCTCGCGGCCTACGTCCGCAGTCACGCCCAGGATCGTCCGCCTGCCGGAACAGCTGACACCCGGCTGGCCGCCGACGTCGAATCGGCACTGGTCGTCCTCATCCGAGCCGCACCCGGCAACGTCACCCTCGACCTGCGCAACATCGACCTGCACGGCAAGAACCTCAGCAGCGCCTACCTCGACACACGCAGCCAGGACCTAGGCGTGGCCCTGCCAGGCGCGAATTTGAGTGGCGCAGACCTGCACGACGCGGACCTGAGCTACGCGAAACTGCGCGGCGCCAACCTGCGTCAGGCAAACCTGCACAGCGTGAACCTGTCTTCCGCAGGCCTCAGCACGGCGCAGTTGAACGCCGCGAACCTAACCCGCGCCGACCTGCATTGGACGGATCTCACCGGCGCAGTCCTGTACCTCGCAGACCTGCGCGGCGCAGACCTCCGCAACGCGAACCTGTCCCGCGCGGACCTGACCAATGCCAAACTGCGCGGCGCGAAGTTGAGCAGCGCGAACCTGCGCGGCACGTTCCTGGGCCACACAGACCTGCGCGACGCAGATCTGCGCAGCGCGGACATGCCAGGCGCGGACCTCCGCAACGCGATACTGCGCGGCGCAGATCTGGCCGGCGCCAACCTGGGCGGGGCGAACCTCGGCGGCGCGAACCTTCGGGGCATCCGCGGTGTCTCAGCCGAGCAAGTCCGCGAGGTGGCCAAGACCGACCCGCATACCCGCTTCTGAACGCCGCCACCCCAGCGGCTACTGAGCCGGCGCCTCGGCGAGCGACAGACTGTTCCCGTCCGGGTCGAGCACGACGACGTGGCGCACGCCGTTGCCGTAGGTCTCCACCGGTTCGTGGCCGATGCCGTGCGCGGCGAGGCGGGCCAGGATGTCGTCCAAGCCGCCGCTGCCCTAACGCACGCCGTCGCCCCAGCGGACGCCGCCTCGGCACACGCCGCCCCAGCGCACGCCGCCGCCGTACCAAGGCAGGCCGCCGCCGCAACGCACGCCGCAGCCGCCTCATCGCACGCCGCCGCTGCCCAAGCGCACGGCGCCGCCCCGCTGCACGGCGCCGACCCGGCGCACGCCGCCGTCCCTGTGCACGCCGGGTGGTCGCGCTGGCATGCTGCTTGGGGCACTGCGGCCCAGCAGGCCGTGCCGACCGCGGACTGGTACGGCACCAACTGGTCAGAGCAGGGCTTCGCCGACGACTCGGTGCGGCAGATCGTGCGGCTCACCGGTGGCGGCGCCAAGGTCCGGCTGCGCCGGGCCGCCGAGCTGGCCCCGCCGGAGGCGGTCGAGTCCAACCCCGCCTGGGCGGCGAATCTCACCGCGACGGCCGACGTCCCGACGGCCACCGCCGACGACCTCATCTGGGCGGACGGGGTGCTGATGGGTTCCCCGACCCGCTTCGGCAACATCGCCGCCCAGCTCAAGCAGTTCCTCGACACCCTGGGACCGGCGTGGCAGCAGGGCTTGCTCGCCGACAAGGTCTACAGCGGCTTCACCTCCGCCGGCACCGGGCACGGCGGGCACGAGGCCACCCTGCTGGCCCTGTCGCACACGTTCCACCACTTCGGCGGCATCCTCGTCCCGCCCGGCTACACCGACCCGGCCAAGTTCACCGACGGCAACCCCTACGGCACCTCGCACTTCGACCAGGGCGGCACCGCCCCCGTCGACGACACCACCCGCGCCGCCGCCCGCGTCCAGGCCGAACGCACCGTCACGTTCGCCCGCGCCATCAAGAACGCCAACCGACCGGCCGCGGTCTCCGGATAGCGGGCGAGCATCCGTTCAGTTGAATGCCGGGGTGTGGTCGCGGACGAAGTCTGCGATGTCGCGTGGGGGGCGGTTGAGGAGGTCGGTGACCGTGCCGGTGGTGAAGTCGCCCCAGCCCGACGCGTACGCCTGCGCGTACTCCTCGAGCATGTCCACGATCCAGCTCGGGACGCCGTAGCCCAGCAGGGTCTTGCGCTTGGCGTCGTCGCTGACCGGCAGGTGGGTGACGGACCTGCCGAGGGCGAGGCTCAGCTGGCCGGCGACGTCGTCGAACGTCAGGGAGCGCGGGCCCGTGAGGGTGTACGTCTCGCCGTGGTGGCGATCGGGGTCGTCGAGGAGGACGCGGGCGGCGACCTCGGCGATGTCGCGCACGTCGATCATGCCGAGGCGCGCGGAGGCCATGTTCTGCGAGAACGTGCCGGTGGCGGCGATGTCGCCCGCCTCGTTCAGGAGGTTCTGCATGAACCAGTGCGGACGCAGGATCGTCCAGCTCATGCCGCTTTGCTTGGTCTCTTGGTCCGACAGCGCGTGCAGCCTGCCGCTGCGGTTCGGCGCGTCGTGCGCCGCGCCGACGACGGACAGGCGGACGATCCGCTCGGCACCGGCCTGGCGGGCGGCCCACACGGCGTTCATGTTGTTCTCGGGAGCGCGCGGGCCGTTCGGCGTGAGCAGCCACACGTCCTGGACGCCCTCGAAGGCCGGCGGCAATGATCGGGCGTCGTCGAGGTCACCGACGAAGACCTCGGTGGCGTGGAGGCCTTCCGCTTTGGACGCGTCGCGGACCAGTGCGCGAAGGTTCACGTCGGATCCTTCCAGCGCCTTCGCCAGGGCGGTCGACACGGTTCCGTTGGCTCCGGTGATCAGCACGGTGCGTGACATGTTCTGCTCCTTCAGGGTTCAGCTGGTCGAGGTGGCCGGGGTGCGGAGGTGAGCCGGGGGCTTCTCCGGCGTCCGGTTGACGGTGATGCGCTCCAAGATCCAGAGCACGGCGGTCCCGGCTGAGAGGGTGGCGCCCAGGACGCAGACGCCCGTCCAGCCGCCGTTCACCCAGATCACCGAGGTCAATGCCGAGCCGGTGGCACCGCCGATGAAGAAGGAGGTCATGAAGGCGGAGTTGATGCGGTTGCGGGCCTCGGGCCGGAGGGCATAGAGGACGTTCTGGGTGCTGTTGAGCACCGCCTGATGTGCCAGGTCCAGCACGACCACGCCGGCGAGCAGCCAGAACAGCGAGCGGGCCCCGGCGGCGATCGGCAGCCACGACGCCGCCAGCAGGACCGTTCCCGCACCGGTCACGATCTGGACGTGCCCGCGGTCGGCCAGCCGTCCCGCCACCATGGCGGTGAACGCGCCCGCGGCGCCGATCAGGCCGAAGAGGCCGATGGCCGGCTCCGACCAGCCGTACGGCGACCGCACCAGCAGGAAGGTCAGCGCCGTCCACAGCACGCTGAACGAGGCCATGCTCAGGGCGCCGATGCCCGCGCGCCACCGCAGCAGCGGCTCGTACCGGAACATCGCGACCGTCGAGCGCAGGAGGCCCGGGTAGGACAGGCGCCGGCCGTCGCCGCCGAGGCGGGGCAGGAAGATCCGCAGCAGGACGGTCATCAGCGCCATCAGCGCCGCGTTCACCCAGTAGACGGTGCGCCAGCCGCCCAGCTCGGACAGTGCTCCGGACGCGGTGCGCGCCAGCAGCAGGCCGAGCATCAGTCCTGTCATGACGGTGCCGACCACCTTGCCGCGTTCGGCCGGGTCCGCCAGCGTCGCCGCGAACGGGACCACGACCTGGGCTCCGACCGAGGTCAGCGCCGTGAGGGCCGTGCTGATCAGGAGCACCGTGCCGTTGGGCGCCGTCGCCGACACCAGCAGGAACGCCGCGGTCGCCGCGTAAAGGGCCACGGCGAGCCGCCGCCGCTCCATCAGGTCGCCGAGCGGCACCAGCAGGATCAGTCCCAGCGCGTACCCGGCCTGCGCGGCGGTCACCGTCAGCGCCGCCAGCGAAGGCCCGAGGCCCAGTTCGCGGCCGATCACGTCGAGCAGCGGCTGCGCGAAGTAGTTGCCCGCGACCGCCAGCCCGGTCGCCACCGACATGAGCAGGAGCAACCCGCGCGGCAGACCGCTCTTCGGATGGGGTCTCGTCGTCGTCATGCGTCCAGCTTCGGCGACGAGCGATCAATGAGTCCAACGCATATTTGTCATCGGAACGATCGTGTATCAAGATTGATCCATGGAGCTCCAGCAGATGCGGTACGTCGTCGCCGTCGCGGAGACGAGCAACTTCACCCGCGCCGCCGAGCAGTGCCGGGTCGTCCAGTCCGCGCTGAGTCACCAGATCGCCCGGCTGGAACGCGAGCTGGGCGCCAAGCTGTTCGAACGCACCAGCCGCCGCGTCCGGCTGACCCCGGCCGGCGAGGCGTTCCTCCCCGCCGCCCGCCAGGCCCTCGACGCCGCCGACCGGGCCCGCGCCGAGGTCGCGGCCGCCGCCGGCGAGATCCGCGGCCGGCTCGCCATCGGCGCCATCCCCACCGTCGTCGCGGTCGATCTCCCGGCCGCGCTGAAAGAGTTCCACCTGCGGCATCGGCAGGTACGGATCAGCCTCCGCTCGGGCGCCAGCGAGGACCTGATCGAGCGGGTGCAGCAGGGCGGACTGGACATCGCCTTCCTGGGGCTGCCCCCGGGCGTCCGGCCCAAGGGCGTCCGCGGCCGCGAGCTGGCGCGCGGCGAACTGGTCGCCGTGGTGGCGCCCGGCCACCCGCTGGCGGACGATGACCGCGTCGAACTGCACCGGCTGGCGGACGAATCGTTCGTCGACTTCCCCGCGGGGACGGCCGGCCGCGTCCAGTCGGACGAGGCGTTCGCGGCGGCCGGGGTGCGGCGCGAGGTCGCCTTCGAGATCTCGACACCCGACTTCATGGCGCGCCTGATCAGGCAGGGCCTGGGCATCGGAATGCTGCCCGCCGCCTTCGTGTCCGCGTTCCCCGACCTGCATGTGGTGCGGCTCAGCGACGCGCCTGCTCGCATAGAGCACGTCATCTGGAGCCGCTTTCAGCCGTCCCCGGCCGCCACAGCCTTCCTTGCCGCGCTGGACATCTCGCCAGCAGATTCATCAACGCCGCCAAGCAATGGCGGCGGATAATTACCTGACGTCGACGTAGTCGCTGGGAGCGTTCGACTTCATGTAAGTGGAGTTGCCTTTGTACATCGCCATCCAGGTGCCGTCCTTGGACACCTTCAGCGCCTTCTTGAAACGCCCCTTGGCGTCGGTCTTCGCCACGGCCATCTGCGTCCACGTCGAATGGCCCTTGGCCTTGAAGTACACATAGACGACCGCCCCGGCACCGGGCTTGGCGTTCGGCACGTAACGGGAAAGCCGGCCCGTGACCGTAACGGCCTTGCCCTTCTTGACCGGCTCAGGGGAGGCGTTGAAGCCCGACACCTGGGTCCGGTACCGCACGTCGACGTATTGCGGGATGCTCACCGCCGGCAGGCTCCCGGCGTAGCCCGGGTAGCGAAGCCGCCAGTACCCGTCCTTGGTGATCTTGCCGAACGAGAACCGGAAGCCGTCGGCCCACGTGGGCCTGGTGTTCCGCTCGGTGATCCGCCGCCAGCCCTTCTTGCCGTCCGGGGAGAACTCCACGATCATCAGCGCGTCGCCGATCCATCCCGTGTCCCCGTTGGTGAGATTTCCGGTCACCGTCATCGGGGTGCCATAGGCGTGCGGGTTTGGTCCCGCGTCCACCCACATGCCGGGGGTGTAGCGGAAGTGCACCGTGACGTTCTCCGTGCGGCTTCCTGTCAGAAGCTCGGTGTCACGGGCGACCACCGTCAGGGTGTGGGTCTCGCCAGGCGACCCCGCCCACGTTTCCAGGAAGGTGGTGCCGTCCTCACGGGTCACCATCTCTCCGGCGAGCTTCTCCCTGGACGTCCCGTAGTCCCAGTAGAGGGCGACCGGGACGTCCGCGGCGGGAACCAGGCCGCTGGGATCGCGCCGCTTGACCGTGACGTTGACGACCACCATGTCGTTCGGTTCCAGGTTGGCGCCAGGCTTCAAGTTCATGGACGTGACGGTTTCCTGCTTCGCGACGGCCGCAGTTACCGTATCCGCCTGCGCGAGCGACGGAATTCCCATACCGGACCCCGCGATAACAGCGGCGACGGACAAAGACAAAGTTCGGCGCAAGGTGCCTCCTCCAGATGACGTTCAATAACAAGACACACTCGACCATGTATTGGTTGCCCACCTGAAGATCACGATTAGATCACCGGCAGCCGAGACCCTCCGGATTGTTTGCGGGACGGACGCAGATACACGTGAACCCCCAGCCAACGGCCGGGGGTTCGGTGCGTCCGGATCGAAATGTTCCCGCTCGCCGGGTCAGGCGAAATCGTGCCTGCCGTCCTTGATGCCGGCGACGAGGGACCGCCAGCCGGAAGCATCGAGTGCGATCTTGGGCCCGCGCGGGTCCTTCAAGAGCGCGAAGGAGCCGTCCAGACCGCAGTGCTCACCCGCGTCCCTCTCCAGTACCCGGATGCTGACGTTGGGGAGCTCCCCCACTTGCAGCGGATGGCCAAGCTGACCTCGCATGATCTCGTTGCCGCCCACGGGCTGTGCCAGGGCCACCCAGTTGAGGATCACGAAGATGTGCGGCGGCTTCTGCCTGTCGAAGACGGATGCTTGCCGGGCGATCCGTTTCTCCAGCGCCGCTTCGACGTCCTCAGCCAGCTCGCAGGGCCAAGCAGGACACCGACCAGCACATCCTGGACGAGCTTCAGGCGGACTTCGCCGGTTGGAAGATCTGGCGCGCTCGGCGAAGTCGTGACGGGCTTCCGGGCGCGTGGCTCGCGACTCGTCACGACCCGAAGGTCGGAATACTGAGTGATGGTGATTGGGCGGGTGGACGGCCTGGCTCGCGCCGTGCGGGACGTGGAGCTGACCGAGCAGATCACCGCTGGTCACCAGCGGCCACGCGGCACCTACGGCGTCTCGCGTCCACGCTGTGCCGCAGCGCGCAGGCACGGCCTGTGGCCTCAGACGTGTCGCCTGCATGATGCGGGCCGCCGGGCTGGCCGGCCGCCCCCATCGGCGACGGCACCGCACCACAATCTGTGAACGGCCACCCGCCCCGACCTGGTAATCCGCGACTTTCGACCCGACCCCCACCGCCGCCCACCTGCGCACCGAGCTGGTCGCCGACGCCCTGCGATCTGCCTGCCGCCAACGCCGCGAAGTCGCCTCCCTGGCCGAGCAGCCCGTCCTCGTTGCGGCGAGCGGGCCGGACCAGGTGCGCGCGAAAGGCCGGTGAAGAACTCCTCGGTGCCCTCTCCCGACAGCCCCTGGTCGGTGACCACGACGGTGCCGGGAAGTGGCCGGTCCACGGGAATAAACCTTCACGTGGGTATTGACAGATGATCACGACAGGAAGACGATCATCGTACCAAGATCTTCCCGAAGGGAGCTCGAAATGCAAATGACGGGCAATCGAGTCCTGTCCATTGTGGCCGCGGCGCTTACCGTGGTCGTGGCGCCTGCTGTGGTTGCCATTCCGAGCGCAGCGGCGAACGAGAAGGACGCCGGGATCATGGCCGGATGCACGAACTGGACGCCGCATATCAGAGGAGTCATCACCGGCACGGCTAAGGTGCACAGCAGCTATTCGGGGTCGTCCAGGGTGATAGCCACGTGGAAGTACGGTCAGCTTTTCCGTGTTGACAAGCGTTGCGTGAACAGCGCCGGAAACCTGTGGTGGCACTCGGACTGCTGCACTGGCACAAATGGCTACATCTGGAACGAATACACAAAGGCCGCCACCGGAGAGGGTTCCTAACCAGAGTTAATGGGTAATGGCGGTTGGGTGAATGGACCGGCCAGGCGCGGGAGCGTATGCCGGTTGCATGGCCAGATACCCTCAGGGCGGTGGGTCGACAGTTGCCGGCCGTGGCCGGCGTGAACGGGCGCGGATGCAGGCCGCGCAGTGGTTCGCAGGTCCCCGGCCGTCGCGCCGTCCAACGCGACGAACAGGCGATCACCGCCTGGAAGCAGGAGGTGTGGCCGCAGGTGAAAGCACCGCGGCCAGCACGGCAGCCGGGTGTCGATGGCCGGGATGGTCTGCTACCGGCCCGGCGCCCGGTCCCGGCTGATCTACCGGCTGCACCACTACCGCCGCCGCACCGGCGAACGCGCCGCCTTCACCCTGGAGGAGTACAAGCGCACGGCTGCCTGGACCCCACCGGCCTCGCCCTGACCACCACACCCGCCATCACCGATTAACCCTGGTCAGGTGTCCTCGGCGGGGGTGTCGCCGGCTGGCGCTGTCGCGCCCCATCCGAGCGGCGGACCGCGACAACTGCGCAGCCGCCAGGCTCGTCCGGATCACCGCCCGATCCGCACGGTTGCGGGCCTGTGCGGTGGGCTGTGACCCCGCCTGACCCGCGGCGGCATCGTCACGTCCGGCAGCCTCACCCAGCAACTGCTCCACCTGCTTGGCCAGGCCGGCGGCATGCTCATCGAGACCGGCCGCGTGCATCTCAGCCGCCTGTGACCACTCATCACGTCCTACGGCGTTGCCATCCCGGAGGCCGGCGGCTCCGTCACGTATGCGGGCCGACTGGTCACGGCTGAGCGCCGCCCGCCGGCGCACCCGCGCAGCCACCGAAACATCCTGATCGTCCGAAGCCGGGTCCTGCGGTCCTGACGCTGTAGAACCGCATCGAGAGGCAGCGCCCGCTGAGTTGGTTCGTGCTTCCGGGAAGCGGCGTCAACTGGGGGACGCGGCGATCTGGATGCGGTGGCTTTCGTTGTCGGAGAGGAACGCCGCCAGGGCTTCGCCCTCCTCGGCGACGGCGGTGCGGTCGGTTCGGGAGAGGTCGCGCAGCGGGGTGACGATCACTGTGGCGTCCTTGACGGTCCAGGTGGCGGCGACGCGGCCGTCGACCAGGACGACGCGTTCACCGGCGACCGACAGGCCGCGGTGGGCGTCGTCGATGATGCGGCCGCGGTCGTGGTAGCCGAGGATCGCGTTGTCGAACGCGGGCAGGAACCGTACCGGCGCGGGCGTGCCGGGGTCGGGACGCGGCGCGTCCGGGAGGTCCAGCAGTTCGCGGCCTCGCTCGTCGCGGAAGGAGATCAGCTCCTCGCGCACCGCGGCGACCGCCCCTGGCAGGCCGGTCAGGCCGCACCAGGCGCGCAGGTCCGCCGTGGCGGCGGGGCCGAACGCGGCCAGGTAGCGCCGTACCAGCGCCTGCCCCACAGGATCGGAGCCGTCCGAAGGCGGTGCGTCGATCTCACGTCCCAGCCACGAAGAAAGCGGGACGTTGCGTACGCCCCCTTTCGTCCGCCACAGCCCGCGCGGCGGCAACTGCACCACCGGGATGAGGGCGGCGATCAGTATCTCGCCCAGCGGCCGCGGTGGGACCGCCGGCCAGCGTTCGGCCAGCGCCCGCGCGAGCTCGGTCATCGAGCGGGGTTCGCCGTCGGCCATCACCGCCCAGCCTGCCGCGGCGAGCTCGTCGAGGTCCATCCCGTCGAGTTCGCGGCGGTAGGCACCGAACGTTTTCTGGCGCAGCATGCTGTCGTGGCGGGCCCGCCAGGCCAGGGCGTCGTCGGCGGTGACGAGATGAACGGTGCGGCGCATGAGGTGGACGCGCACCACGTCCCGTCCGGTCAGCAGGTCCGAGAGCGTCGACGGGTCGAACGCGCGCAGCCGCGACCAGAGCCCGGCGAACGGTTCTTGCGGCTCTTGGGCTTGCAGGCCGCACAGATGCGCGACGGCGTCGAGAACGGGGAGGTCGGCGCGATCGAGCAGCAACTGCCGGGCGAGCGTCGCGCGGTTGAGCGCCCGGGTGTCGAGAACGGTCATCGGGGTCGTGCCGCGTCGCGCTCGTGCGTCGTCACGATGGCGGCGTTCCTTTCTTGAGGGGACCGGACGGCCGCCGGCCGGGTGCTGGTGCCTGGTCGGCGGCTCGTCCGATCTTGCCGTGATCCGGCGGTGGTCAGGTCGATTTCCGGCCGTCGAGGGTCTCGCGCAGGATGTCGGCGTGCCCGGCGTGCTGCGCGGTCTCGGCGATGACGTGCATGAGCACCCGGCGCACGCTGTGCACCGCTCCCGGCTCGTGCCACGGCGCGTCCGGCAGCGGGTGCGTCGCCGACAGGCCGGGAACGGACGCGATGATCTCCTCGGTGCGGGCCGCGACCCGCTCGTAGCGCGCGACGATCCCGGCCAGCGTCTCGCCGGGCGACAGCTGGAACTCGTTCTGGTGGTCGATCGCCCACTGCGGGATCTCGCGTGCGGTACCGGCCGCGAGGTCGGCCCAGGTGACGCCCTCGGGCAGGTCGTAGCGCATCGCCGACGGGCCCTCGACGGCGAAGCGGAGCCATCCTTCTTCGAGGGACGCGACGTGCTTGATCAGCCCGCCCAGGCACAGCGCGCTGACCGTCGGACGCTCGGCGGCCTGCTCGTCGCTCAGCCCGCGCGTCGTCTTGATCAGGGCCGATCGGGCGGTCGCGAGCGCGGCGAGCAGGTCGGCCCGCTCGGTGTCGAGGGGCGTGGTGGTCGCGGTCACGGCATTCGGGCCCTTCGGGTCGTGGTCGTTGTTCGGCACGAGACCCACAGTGGCGGGGGAAGCGGTCAGGATGTGTCCTCTTCTCGCGGCAATATTGGCGTCATGCCGAAGACTTCAGCGCGGCTGCTCTCGTTGCTCTCGCTGCTCCAGGCGCGCCGGGACTGGCCAGGGGCGCTCCTGGCCGAACGGCTGGACGTCAGCCCGCGGACCGTGCGCCGCGACGTCGACCGGCTGCGCGAGCTCGGCTATCCCATCGTGGCCTTCAAGGGGCCCGACGGCGGATACCGGCTCGACGCCGGTACGGAGCTGCCCCCGCTGCTGTTCGACGACGAGCAGGCCGTCGCCCTCGCCATCGCGCTCCAGATCGCCACCACCACCGGCGCCGGGATCGAGGAAGCCGCGGCGCGCGCGCTCAACACCATCCGGCAGGTGATGCCAGGACGGCTGCGCCACCGGATCGACACCCTCCAGGTCACCGCCGTCGAACGGCCCTCGTCCCGGCCGGACCCGCGGGTCGGCAGCGGCGTGCTCACGGCCCTCAGCGCCGCCGTCCACGCCCGCGAGGTGCTGCGCTTCGACTACAGCCCGATCTCCACGCCAGAGGCGGACGGCGCGCCGAACCCGCCGCGCCGGGTGCAGCCGCATCACCTCGTCACCTGGGGAGGACGCTGGTACCTCGTCGCCTGGGACCTCGACCGCGAGGACTGGCGTACCTTCCGCGCGGACCGCATCACCCCGCGCACGCCGACCGGGCCCCGCTTCACGCCGCGCGAACTCCCAGGGGGTGACGTGGCCACCTTCGTGGCCGGCTGGTTCCGTGGCGGCGCTGGCGACTGGCCCTGCCGAGGCGAGGTGATCCTCGGCCTGCCCGCCGCCGTCGTGTCCGGCTACACCCGCGACGGAGTCGTCGAGGAACTCGGCCCGGACCGCTGCCGCCTCGTCCTGGGCTCGTGGTCATGGCCCGGCCTGGCGTCCGCCCTGGGCAGGTTCGACGCCGACATCGAGGTCGTCGGCCCGGCCGAACTCAAGGACGCGTTCGCCCACCTGGCCCGCCGCTACGCCAAGGCAGCGGCCGACCGTCCCGACTGATTCCGCTGATCCCGCGCCGGACCCGCCTCGCGAGCAATCGGCAAGCCTGAGCCGAGCGACCCGCCTCAGATCAGGTCAGCAGACGTCAGAGCCCCAGACAACGCGCTCGACCCAGCGCATCACAGACGTTCCATGACCAGACCTGCCGCGGCCGCCCGAAGGCGAGCGGCCGCGGCGCGTCGGTCAACAGGCGCGTCGGTCAACGGGCGCGTCGGTCAGGAGGAACGTCGGCCCGGGGGCGTCGGTTAGGAGGTGCAGAGGGCGTTGTCGATGAGGTCTGCGGAAGCCTTGTACTGCTGGATCGGCGACTGGTCCGGCTGCAGGCGAGTGGCGTAGAAGACGGTGGCGGCGCGGCGGCCGTCGGGGGTCACCGCGTTGTCGGTGATGGAGTTCCAGCCGCCTCCGCCGTGGAACCACACCCATCCCCCGCAGGACAGGCGGCGCTTCATCAGGCCCAGCCCGTACCCGGCGTCGCGCCAGATTTCCTGGAAGGGCTTGGCCGGAGTGGTGTGCTGCATCTCGGCCAGCTGGGCGGGACGTAGCAGGCGACCGCTCACGAGTGCCTGGAGGAACCGGTTGACGTCGCTGGTCGTGCTGATGAGCGACCCGTCCGGGTGGCCCGCGGCGAAGGTCGACACGTCCGTCTCCGGTCCGCCGGGAACGAACCGCTTGTAAACGGTCATGTGAGGTTGGGGCAAGGAGGCGGAGGTTCCGGGGATGAGGGTGTGCCGGAGGCCGAGGGTTTCGATGATCCGCTCGTGGACCTCCTGCTGCCAGGGCCGCCCGGTGGCCTTCTCGATGATCATCCCGGCGAGGACGTAGTTGGTGCTGGAGTAGGCCCAGCCGGCGCCCGGCTCGAACGTGGGCCGGTGCCGCATCGCCATCGCGACGAGCTGCTCCGGCGAGTAGGTGCGGAAGCGTTCACGCCGGAACGCCTCGGGCGTGCGGGCCTGCTCCATCGGCACGTCGTCGGCGTATTCGGGGACGCCGCTGGTGTGGCCGAGCAGCTGCCGCACCGTGATCTTGGTGCCGTCGTTGCCGTTGCCTCGCACCACGCCGGGCAGCCAGCGGTCGACGGTGTCGTCCAGTCCGACCTTGCCTTCGCCTGCGAGTTGCAGGACGACGGTGGCGACGAACGTCTTGGTCGTGCTGCCGATCCGGTGGTAGGAGTCGGGCCTGACGGGAGCACGGGTGGCGAGGTCGGCGACACCGCTGCGGGCGACGGCACGGCCGCCGGGCGTCCGCGCCTCCGCGAGCACTCCACTCGCGCCGGTCTCTCTCAGCGCGTCGGCATCGCGCTGCAGCCGGGTCGGCGCGTCCCCGGTGTCCAGGGCGTACGCCGCCGTTCCCGACAGCATTGCGATGAACGTGACGGCGGGGGGCAGGATGCGCCGGAGCGACGAGGGACGGCGCGATGTCTTCAATGTCTTGGTCATGCCCCGGACGCTAGGTTCGGCGGCGGCCGGGGACGATACCGCCTGCTGCCCGCAAGAGGTACAGCCTGCTGTAGTGCCCCCATCTCCCTTTGTGGCCGCGCGTTCCGGTGTCCCGGTGGACGTGCACGCCGTGCGGATCGTGATCGCCGAGGACAACGTCCTGCTGGCAGGCGGACTGGAACTCCTGCTCGCCGCCAAGGGCTTCGAGGTCTGCGCGGTCGCCGGGGACGCGCCGGGCCTCCTCGCGGCCGTCGACGAGCACCGCCCGGACGTCACGATCGTCGACGTGCGGCTGCCGCCGTCCTTCCGCGACGAGGGCATCCGCGCCGCCCTGGAGGCCCGCCGCCGCCACGACGGCCTGCCGGTGCTCGTGCTGTCTCAGTATGTGGAACGAGAGTACGCGGGCGAGCTGCTCTCCGACGGCCGCGGCGGCATCGGCTACCTGCTCAAGGACCGGGTCGGCCGGGTGGCCGAGTTCGTCGACGCCGTACGCCGGGTCGCCGAGGGCGGCACGGCCATGGACCCCGAGGTCATCCCCCGACGACCGCGGCCACCGCCGCGGCCTAGCCGTCCTCACCTACCTAGACCGCCCACGTCAATGACTCGCCGCGCTGCTTACTCCTTGGCCGTGGGGTGCGCGGGCGCTGCGGGTCGCGCTGATGCTGGCGAGCAGGCCACGCTTGTTACGTCCTGGCTAGGTCGGGACGAGGGTCCGGCAGGAGTGTCTGGGGTGGACGGACCGGGGCCATATCCGTTCAGAGGGTGATGACCACCTTGCCGAATGCCTTGCCCGAGGCGTAGTGGCGGTAGGCGTCCGGGGCGTCGTCGAACGCGAACACGCGGTCGATGACCGGTTTGAGGCCATTGACCTCGACGGCGCGGTTCATCGCGACGAACTGCGCCCGGCTGCCGACGGCGACGGCACGCAGGGTGGCGCCGGAGGCGAAGATCGCCCGGGGGTCGATCGGCGACGCCGTCCCGGAGACGAAGCCCACGCAGGCGACGTGGCCCGCCGTCGTCACCGCGGCCAGCGACCTCTCCAGAAGGCCTGCGACATCGACGACGCGGTCGGCGCCCCGGCCGCCCGTCAGTTCCCGCACCTTGCCAGGCCAGTCGGGCGTGGCCCGGTAGTCGATGACCTCGTCGGCGCCGAGCTCGGCCAGGCGCTCGGCCTTCGCCGGGCTGCTCGTCGTGGCGATCACCCGCGCGCCGAGCGCCTTGGCGAACTGCAGCGCGAACAACGACACCCCGCCCGACCCCTGCGTCACCAGCGTCTGGCCGGGCCGCAGTCCGATGCCGTCTCCGGTCACCGCGTTCCAGGCGGTGACCGCGGCGCACGGGAGCGTCGCGGCCTCCTCATAGGAGAGATGGCCGGGGATCGCTACGAGCGCGTCCTCGTCGATCAACGTGAGCTCGGTGAGCATTCCGTCCAGCGAACCGCCACGCTGCGGCAGGTGCTCGGCCCCGAACGGCCCGTCCTGCCAACTCGGGAAGAGCGTGGCGGCCACCCGGTCACCGATTCGCGCCTCGCTGATCCCGGGGCCGACCGCGACGATCTGGCCTGCCCCGTCCGATACCGGAATCACGTCGGGCTTCACCGGCAGCACGTAGTCGCCGCGGAGCACCATCAGCTCGCGGTAACTCAACGAGGTCGCCCGCACCGCGACCAGGACCTGCCCGGCGCCCGGCACCGGGTCCTCGTGCTTCCTGATCGCCAGCCCGTCGATCCCGGCACCGCTGTTCACGTGGTAGCTGCGCATGGGAGGTGCTCCTTCCGTCCTCGTTCTCGATCGTCAGCCGTTGGCCACGTCCGTCTCGGCCGCCAGCGGGACCTCGCCGGCGGTCTTGCTGTAACCGAGGGCCTCGACGATCAGGCCGTCCTGGACGTGCATGAGGTTCACACCCCGGACCGAATCGGCGGGGCCGGCGCCGAAGTGGTAGCGCCAGCGGATCGTCGCCCGCTCGCCGGCGACCGCGACGTCCTCGACCTCGAATTGGGTGGTGCGGTCCTCGGCGAGCGCGCGCCAGAACGCGAGGCAGGCCTCGCGGCCCTCGGAGCGGGCTCCGTCCGGCGCGGGCTGGATCGCCTCCATCACGCATGCGTCGCCGATCAGGTCGGTGAGCGCGTCGGGGTCGTGGTTGACGAAGGCGTGGTTGAAGCGGTCGATGACCTCGGTGGTCGTGCGAACCGTCATGATCGGCTCCCTGTAGATAGAACATTCGGTCTACTCGACCATATAGAACGGTTGATCTACCGGTCAACCCCTGGCAGGCTTGCGTCCATGAGCACACGCACCGCGCCGGGCCCGCGCGACCGACTGCTGGACGCGGCCCAGGACCTGACCTACCGCCACGGCGTGGGCATCGGCGTCGACGCGCTGCTCAAGGCCGCGAACGTGGCCCGGCGCTCGCTGTACGAGCATTTCGGCGGCAAGGACGGGCTGATCGCCGAAGTGCTGCGCCGCAGTACCGCCGAAGACGAGGCCGACTACCACCGGACCATGAACGCCGCCGGTGCCGACCCGCGCGACCGGCTGCTGGCCATCTTCGACAGGCTCGCCGAGGTCGTCGACAAGCCCGAGTTCCGCGGCTGCCGCTATCTGGCCGCCGACCTCACCCTGACCGACCCCGACCATCCCGGGCACGCCATCACCCGCCACTACCGCGAGCGCGTCCACCAGCTCCTCGAAGACGAACTCCGCGAGCTCGGCCATCCGCAGCCCGCCCACGCCGCCGGCCAGCTCCTCCTCCTCATCAACGGCGCCTTGGCGACCGGAGCGACCCACCCCGACACCAACCCGGCGACCTCCGCCCGCGAACTGGCCGAACAGATCCTCAACGCGGCCGACAGCTGACGAAAGCGCGCTTCCAGCGGCAAGAACCAGGAGCCGCCCTCCAACACGCACTCTGCACACCCGCCGACTACGCCCTGCCCACCTGCCAATACGCGCACGCTGCGGCCCTGCAAACTCGCGCACTCTGTGCGTCTGTCAATACGCGCGCGCCCTGTGCGCCCGCTGGCTGCGCTCTGCGCACCTGGCGGCTGGCGCTACCCGCCTGCTCGATACGCGCGCGCATGCGGCCCGTCTGCCAATACGCGCGCGCGCCCTGCGCACCCGCCAGCTGCGCTTTGCCACCTGCCGACACGTGCACGCTGCACGCCTGCCAGCTGGGCTCCTGTGCACCTGCCGGCTGGGCGGGCCCCGCGAGGAACCGGCGGGGCGGGCTGATCGTCTGAGCCGTGATCGGATCCCGTCTCACCAGGAGCGGCGTATGCGCTGGCCGGCCGTCATGTTGCTCTGCACGCTCGCCGCGGCGGGATGCGGTTCGCCGAGTCCGCGGGACGCGGCGCTGCCGGCGTCGCCGAAGCCCTGCGCCGGACGAACCGGCACGGCGTCGCCCAAGCCCACGCCCAGCGCGACCCGAGTGCCGTGGCGAGCGGAGGAGATGGGCGATGGATCGGTGCGGATGACGGTCGGGGACGTGGACGCGGCGCCCAAGGATCCGGACGCCGAACGGGTCGCCGACCATCGTGCGCCACTTCGTCCGGACGAGTGCGACACCGTCCGGATCACCAAGGTGCGCGGCTGGTGGTGCACCACGACCGTAGAGAAACTCGCGGTGTCGGGCGAGATCGTCGTCGGTGGCGCGCCACCGCGAGCCCAGATCAAGAGCGCCGGATTCAGCACCCGCTGCTCGGGCCGCCCCGGGCGCATGCGGCAGCGGTACGTGATCCAGCGCGACAGCTGGGCCAGTTGGCGTTCGTACGGCGGCGTAGGGAAGACCGCCTGGACGACAAGCCAGGACCAACGCGGCGGCAAGGTGACCGACGTCTGCCCCAAGGGACGCGTGGGCACGTACAACTACCGCCTGACCGTGCACCTCGAAAGCGACGCGGCGCCGATAGGGGACGCCTACGCGGCGAGCGCCCGGATCCGCACCGACTGCGGAACCGGCCTCAGCTGAGATCCCAGCCGGCGGGTAGGACCTGGAGGCAGATGCGCAGCCGATGCCGGCTGCTCCTGGCGCGACCGCGACTCCGTGCACCACAGCCGATCCTCTGCGGCGAGCCCCAGACCGGCACCGGCACGTCCTCGCCGGAGCCGTTCAGGACGAGGTCGCCGCAGGAACGCTGCACGCCGCGCACCTGACACCGACTCCCCCACGCAAACAGCTCCGCCAGGAGTTTCCGTCCACAAGCCCCAGCCTGGGCCGCCCTAAGACGGCTTTCGGGCTGAATGTCGCGCGCATGGGCCCAGGGCACTAGATCCACATGGTGCCGTGGCATCTGTCGTCACCACTTGGTAAAGGGCTTAGCTCCTGTTCAACGCCTCGGCGCGCCCCTGCACCCCCTGAGCGAACGAGATGGTGACATGACAGAATCCCCTCCCCCGGACGACCGGAGGCGCCGCGTTCACGGCGTCCTCCGGATCCTCGCCGTCGCGGCCGTAGCCTCCGGCGCGCTGGTGGCCGTCCAGGCCCCTGCGCAGGCGACTCCGTGGCCCGAGGACCGACTGGCCGACAACGCCACCCACACGTACTGCATCACCGGCGGCGGCTGGACGACCAATCGCAGGACGTCCGTCGTCTGGGGCATGAACCGGCTGGCCAACACCACGGACATGTCCGCCTCGTCCGAGAGCTGCACGATCAAGACTGACGTCATCTGGCGCACCAAGAACCTGGAAGGGGGCGTGCGGGGGCGCACCAGGTGCACCAAGACCATCGGTCCCCGGTGTGACAGCAACACCATCTGGATCGACTTCCCGGAGATCGCCGAAGGCACCGACGACTGGTACGACTACCGCAAGACGGCCGTGCACGAGATCGGCCACACCGTCGGCTTCGACCACCACGTCACCGGCTCGCACCAGTGCGCCATGATCAGCGGCGAGGTCCCGAGCCGCGCGATCGCCTGGCGCAGCTACAGCGCCCACGACCGCAGCCATCTCAACGGGTCCTACTGAGCCGAGCGGGAGACCACTGAAATGAAGATCGTCGTCATGTCCGCCGCCGCGCTCGCTCTCGCGTTCACGGCGACCGCCTGCTCCGGCGCGGACTCCGGTGGCAGGGTCACCGCCGTGAGCGGTACGAGCACCGCGGGCTCGGTGCGCGAGCTGACCGAGCTGGCCGGCCAGAACGTCCACGTCGACTACGACGCGCTGACGTCCCCGGCGGACGCCAGGAAGAAGGCCGACCTCATCGTCGAGGGAACGCTGGCCAAGGTGGAGAACGGAATCCGGCTGGCCGCGGCCAATCCGGCCCAGGCCGGGCCCGAGGAGACCTACGTCACCTTCGTCGTCAACGTTCAGAAGGTGCTGGACGGCGACGCGGACAAGGTGAAGGACGGGAAGGTCTACGTCTCGGTCTACACCGACGGCAGCACCTCCCCCGCCAAGCTCACGGCGCTCAACCCGCAGGCCAAGGTGGTCGCCGTCCTCGACGACATCACCAATTGGCGCCCCTCCCCCGACGAGACCGTCGTCCGCCCGGCGAACATCCCGGCGACCGCGCCCCTGTACGCGCCCTACACCGACGGCATGTGGCTCCAAGGCCAGAGCGACACCCAGATGTTCGGCGTCGGCGCCGAGGCTTCCGACCTACCTGCCGGCTGGAAGCACGCCAAGACGCTCACCCAGTTCTCCGCCACCTTCAAGTAGGCGCGAAACCGATGCCCGACCCCGTCACCAACGGGGTCGGGCATCGAATATGACACACATCACATTGAACGTTCCGCCTCTCAGCCTCCTCCTTACTTGCAGGCGGCCCGCTCCGCCGACAGGCACAGCAGGAAGCCGATCCAGCCGCCCCAGTCGTGGCCGACCAGCTTCGCCCGTTCCACGCCGAGCGCGTCCATGACCGCCAGCACGTCTTCGGCCATCGCCTCCTTGGCATAGCCGTGCCGCGGAGCATCCGACCAGCCATGACCACGCAGATCGATGGCCAGAACGCGATGATCGGCGGCGAGCATCGGGATCAGGTAACCAGCGACCTCCGCCCGCAGCCGCCCGCAGACGACGGAGAGCGGGCGGAAGGCCTTGCATGCGCTGTTCGCCGGATGTCGGCGTTCCGGTCGTCCGGTGAACGCTCGTCGACCACGCCGATCTCGGACTGCACGCCCGACCGGCTAGACCATGTACTGGTCGTGGCGGTTGTAGAGGTCGGTCCATTCCGCGTCGCTCAGCTGCCGTCCGCTCGCCACGATCTCGGCCAGTTCCTCGAAGTAGGGCTCGCGGGGAGCGCCCGGGGCGAACAGCACCAGCATCGTGGCCGGCCCGTCCTCGTTGCGGAACGCGTGAATTCCTCCTGCGGGCGCGAAGAGGAAGTCGCCTGGCGAGGCCTTGGTCCAGGCGTCCCCGTTGTAGAGGCTGACCGTCCCGTCCAGGATGAAGAAGGATTCGGAGAAGGTCTTGTGGAAATGCGGGCTCCCTCCTGACGGCTCGGCGCCCATCTCCCATCGGTAGAGCCCGTACTGGCCGCCGGTGCTCTCGCCGGTGGCCAGGTAGTGCACCTTCGTACGCCCGCCGATCAACAGGTCCGGCACGGTGTCCGCGGTGTGGAACCTGCCGGTGATCTCGCCTTCGTCACCCAGGTAGAGCGCGTCCGGATAGGACATTCCGTTCCTCCTCGTCAGTTGCCCTCAACGTAGCGGTGAACGATCTCGCAGCCGGTGGACGGCCCGGTCGTCGGGAGTGACCTGACTCCGGCTCGCCCTCCCGGCGTCCGGCGCGCCCGACCGACGCGTCCTCCGACCTGCAAGCGCGCCTCCTCGTTGAGTACGTGCACCGTCGGCGGACGATCGCGGGTGCTCGGTTTCGGCGGGCGGATGGCGCGGGACAATCTTGGACGTGTAAGGTCCAGAATCATGCGGATGGGCGAGGGAGTGGAATGGGCACTGCACACGTGCCTCAACCTGGCGTGGGTCGATAACGATCGTGCGGTGCCCACCGCGACGCTCGCCGCGTTCTACGACCTGCCCCCCGCCTACCTCAACAAGCAGCTGCAGGCGCTGGTCCGCGCCGGGATCCTCAGCTCGACGTCCGGCCCGCGAGGCGGCTTCCGGCTGGCTCGGCGGCCTGCGCAGATCACGGTGCTGGACGTGGTGACGGCGATCGAGGGCCCGCAGGAGGCGTTCGAGTGCACCGAGATCCTTCGGCAGGCGCCCGGCGGCGAACAGGGTGCCGACTACCGGGCGACCTGCGTGATCTCCCAGACCATGCGCCAGGCCGAGCTGACCTGGCGGCGGGAGCTGGCGGGACGCACCCTCGCCGACATCAAGTCGACGGTGGAGGAACGCTTCCCCGCCGTCCCGGGCCAGACGCGGAACGGCCTGGGCAAGACCCGTACCTGAAAACCGCCCCCTCCCCCGGAGGGGGCTTTTCCCGGGAGTAATTCTGGATGTTCTATAGTCAGATAGTAGCTAAGCGGGAGTGGTCGGCGGTCCTGGCGGTCGCGCTCGGGATCTTCGCGCTGATGACCTCCGAACTGCTGCCCGTGGGCCTGCTCACCCCGATCGCCTCCGACCTGGACGTCTCCGACGGCGCGGCGGGGCTGATGCTGACCGTGCCCGGCCTCGTCGCCGCCGCCGCGGCCCCCCTCGTCACCGTGACCGCCGCCCGTGTGGACCGGCGGGTGCTGCTGGCCGCGCTGGTCGGCCTCATGGCGGCCGCCAACCTGGTCTGCGCCGTGGCCCCGCACTACGCCGTCCTCTTGGCGGCACGGCTGGCGATCGGCGTGAGTGTCGGCGGGTTCTGGGCCATCGCCGGCGGTCTGGCGGGACGGCTCGTCCGCGCCGAGCACGTCCCCCGGGCCACGGCGATCGTGTTCGGCGGCGTCTCCACCGCCTCCGTCGCGGGCATTCCGGCGGGAACACTGATCGGCGATCTCGGCGGCTGGCGCGCGGCCTTCGCCGCCGTCGGCATCCTGGGCCTCGCCGCGTTGGCCGCGCTGGTCATCCTCGTACCGCCGCTGCCGCCCCGGGGCGCCATCGCCTTCCGGGAGTTGCCGGAGTTGCTGCGGCGCAACGCCGGGGTCCGCGTCGGCGTGCTCGTCACGTTCCTGCTGATCACCGGCCACTTCACCGCCTACACCTTCGTGCGTCCGATCGTGGACGAAGCGTTCGTCGGCCCCCTCCTGATGGCCTACGGCGTCGCCGGAATCGCGGGCAACTTCGTGGCCGGATCACAGATCGCGGCACACCTGCGCGGCACCCTCCTGACGCTCTGCGCCGCGCTCGCGGCCGTCACGGCCCTGTTCGCCGCGTCCGGCTCCGGCCTCGTCGTCGCCACCGTCCTGCTGGTCGCCTGGGGACTGGCCTACGGCGGGGTGTCGGTGAGCCTGCAAACCTGGATGCTGAAGGCCGCGCCCGAAGCGGACGACACCGCGCCCCAAGCGGGCGAGGCCGCGTCCTCCCTCTTCGTCACCGCCTTCAACCTGTCCATCGCTTTGGGCGCCCTCCTCGGGGGCGCCATCGTCGACCGCACCACGACCACCGGCGCCCTCTGGGCCGCCGCCCTCCTGGCGCTACTGGCCACCATCACGATCAGCACTTCCCGTACCAACCGATAACGAGAGGCAGCCATGTCGCACATCATCATCAACCCGGCCGACCTTCACGACCCGACCGGCTTCGGCTACAGCCACATCGCACGCACGCCAGGCGGCCTGGTGTTCATCGCGGGCCAGTACGCCTCCGACGAACAGGGCCAGGTCACCACCGCCGATTTCGCGGAGCAGGTAGACCGTGCCCTGGCCAACCTAGGCATCGCCCTGGCCGCCGTAGACCTCGGCTACACCGACGTCGTCCAACTCCGCACGTTCATCGTCGACCACGACCTGGACAAGCTCACCGTCCTGGCCACACGGATCGAGCGGATCTGGGGCTCACGCCCGCCCACGCAAACTCTCACCGGCGTGGCGTCACTGGCCCTCCCAGGCATGCTCTTCGAAATCGACGCCGTCGCCGTGGCGGCCCACCCGTAACACGAGGTTTCCTATCGGGCCTTTTGCACGTGGGTGGTGTCGGTGCCGAGGAGGGTGCCGTCGGCGTTGGTCGGCGCTAGTTCCGGCACAGGCGTGCCGTGCTGGTCGACAAGGGTGGAATGGGTCTCGCCAGGGGCGAAGGCGTGGCGTTCCCCCCACTGCCGCAGGGTGAGGATGACAGGGAAAAGGTCGCGGCCTGCGTCGGTGAGCACGTATTCCTGGCGGCGGCCCGATGGTGCGGTGCGCTGGACGAGAAGTCCGTGAGCGGTGAGCTTGCGGAGGCGGTCGGTGAGGATGTTGCGGGCGATGCCGGTCCGGCGCTGGAACTCGGTGAACGACCGTGCCCCGTCCATCGCGTCTCGGATGACGAGAAGGCTCCACCGGTCGCCGACAAGGTCGAGCGTGCGGGCGACGGGGCACTCAGGGTCGGTCCAGTCGGGTTCGGTCCGGTCGGCTCGCGGCATGGCATCTCTCGATCGGTTGCGGATTGAAACCATCATGCCGTACGGTCCAATTAGTTGCAATTCGCTACTGACTGGAGCGGGATGGACGCGTGGCGACGATTGCTGCTGGCGGTGGTGTGCGGCGTCGCTGTGGCGAGCATCTATGCCGCGCAGCCGGTTCTGGAGCCGATGGGACGCGATCTCGGCGTGTCGGCGGAACTCACTGGATGGATCGTCGCGACCGGCCAGATCGGCTACCTGGCTGGACTGGTGCTGCTGGTGCCGCTCGGCGACATGGTCGACAGGCGCCGGCTCATCGCCGTCCACCTGGCGCTCACCGCGGCGGGCATGACGCTCACCGCCTCGGCGTCGGCCGCGTGGATGGCGTTCGCGGGGCTCGCGGCGGCCGGGATGTTCGCGGTCGTGGTGCAGACCACGGTGGCCTACGCCGCATCGGTCTCGCCACCTGCCGAACGCGGACGGAACATCGGCATCGTGACCTCGGGCGTCGTGGTCGGCATCCTGGGCGCGCGGGTCGTCACCGGCATCCTCGCCGAGGCGTGGGGTTGGCGAAGCGTCTACGCCGTACTCGCGGTGCTGTCACTCGGCCTCGCGACCCTCGTCCTCGGCGTACTGCCGCCAGACGAACGCCCCATCCAACCGGCGGGCTACAGCCGAGCCGTCGTCTCACTCAGCGGACTTTTCAAGCAGCGCATCGTCCTGACGCGCGGGCTGATCGCATTCTTCTTGTTCGCGTCGTTCGGGAGTCTGTGGAGCGGACTGTCCCTGCCCTTGACGGACTCACCGTGGCACCTGGACGAGAGCCAGATCGGCCTGCTCGGCCTAGCCGGACTCACCGGCGCACTCGGCGCGGCACGCGCGGGACGGTGGGCAGACGCGGGACGGGCGGCCCCAGTAACCGGCCTTGCGCTCACCCTGCTCATCCTCTCGTGGGCAGCGATCGGGCAGCTGCCGTGGTCACTGGGGCTCCTCATCATCGGAATCGTGATTCTCGACTTCGCAGTGCAGGTCGTGCATGTGAGCAACCAGCACCTGCTCACCGCCGCGCATCCGGACCGCACCAGCAGTGTCATCGGCAGCTACATGGTCTTCTATTCGCTCGGCTCCGCCCTCGGCGCAGCCGCGACAACCGCCCTCTTCACCGCCCACGGCTGGACGGGCTCAAGTCTCCTCGGCGCCGGATTCGCCGCCTGCGCGCTGGTCATCTGGGCGACCGACAGACACCCGAGCCAGAACGCGGCCAACAACGAGAGCGCCCCAGCCGGGCTTAAGCCTGGAGCCGGGCCTGAGCCGGGGGCCGGGCCTGAGCCGGGGGCCGGGCCTGAGCCGGGGGCCGGGCCTGAGCCGGGGGCCGGGCCTGAGCCGGGGGCCGGGCCTGAGTCTGGGGCGGCGCTCAATCCTGTGCGCGCCGTTCAGCCCGCTTCTTGCCGACGTCAAGGCCCCACAGCAGAAAGACCGTGACGATGATGGACGCGATGGCGGCGAGCCACCAGGCGGGCGAGGGCAGGCGAGCGGGCAGCGACAGGACGGGCGTGGCGTCGATGAGCTTGCCGACGAACGGCCCGATTCCCTGGTACGCACCCAGGATCAAGACGATGGCCGAGAGGGAGTCATAGGTCTTCGGATCCTTCATGGGCACATCGTTTCGATCCCCCGGCGGGCGCTGATAGCGACCAAGGTCGATACCGGCGGGCCACTGGTCGGTGCAGGTGGTCGGCCACTTATCAGTGCAGGTGGTGGGGCTGATGCGGCGTCCGGGCCCGTCGGCCTGGACCGCGTCCACCGACGGTTGACGGCCGCAGGCGTGAGCTGTTTCACATCACCGCGCGGATAGGTCAGACCGGCAGCGAGGAGACACCTCAGTGTGTGACCATGACTACGTTGCGTGTTCATGTACGGATCCGGGCCGTACGGAACAGGCGACAAGCCGCCGGACCCCCCGCGTTGACGCAAGTCATCGTTCTCCCACGAGAGGCCGTGCGAAGAAGTCAGGTGCAAGTCGATCTCGCGACACGCCCCCTTGGTCGTGGCATGCCACTCGGTGACCCGACAGGATGGCCCGCATGGTTGCTAGCGCTGGACTAACACACGGGAAGGGTCCACGTCCCAATCGGCGTCCGCACCGTCTCCTGCAAGGTCGGGTCCAGCCCGGCATCAAGGAGCGGGCCGAGCGGGGTGCCGCGGCTCGAGGCGTGTCCATCACCCGCTACCTGGAACTGCTGATCGAAGGCGATGAACTGGCTGACGCAGGCGGAGGCAGCGAGATGGACCTCCAGCTGCGCTCGGCGTCATGACCCACCCGACTCCCCGACCCCGACTACCGCGGGCTTGGCCGCGAAGGAGACCGATGAGAGCCCCGTAAATAACAGAAGGCCCTCGCGCCCGTTGCTTGCCGGCTACCCGCGCGAGAGCCTTCCCCGAACCTCCCCGACCACCACCCACACCGTCCGGCGCTGCCTCAAGGGGGCAATCCCAGGCCGTGCTGGCCGGTGCTCCGTGGTGTCGGGGCGTCCAATGACGTCCGGAGTGCATCATAGAACACAGAACCCTGGCGAGTCCCGCATGCCCCACTTCGGGTGTGGCGCACAAAAACTGCGGCAGAGCTCTCGCCGAGAAGCCGACCCTTGCGGACCCATCGATCCGCGCGCTCGACGTGCGCGCCACCGATGGCCGCGATGCCCTCACCGAGCAGGCAAAGACGCTGGTCAACCTGTTCGGAAGCCCGCTGCCGGCCGTGGTCACCGGCCCGGATCAGCGCGGCGCAGGACGGCGGCAACCGTCCGGGCACCTGTCGGCATCAGCTTCCGGCGCGTCATTCGACGGCACTTTCCTCAGGCTGTGGACAGGTCGGCGCGCCGCGCACCATCAGGCACGCCGGAGGTCTACGATCCCACCTAGGTTGCTGAGCCCCACTGTGAGCGGGCGAAGTGCCCTGAAAACCAGTGACGGCGGCCCTCCAGCCATCGGATTGAGGGCCCGATGGCCAGAGAAACGCCGCCGCTGCTGGCGAGACCGAGCGTTCCTGGCAGTCCGCTCAAGGTCTCGTCACCCCATCGGTTCAGTTGTCCGCCCAACCGAGGAGGCTGTCTTGAGGGTACCGAATGCCTGGACCTGGTTGACGGTAGACACGCCAGCAGAGCTTGCGTGTCTCAAAACGGTCAATTGCTCCACGGGCGTGTCGCGGGTCTTTGCGATGCCCGCACCTGGCGATGTGGCGGCCCTTGCGCCCAGCGATGTGGCGCCCTTGCGGCCCGGCCCTGAGCCGCTCATGACTTCCCGCGCTCTGGACGCTCTGACGGCCGAGCTCGGGGCCCCGACCTTCGACTTCGCGGCTGGGAGACCCCTGAAATGACGAAAGCGCCCCAGTGGGGCGCCCTCGGACCCGGATAACTTCACATCGGTCTTGACCTGATTCCCGGTGGCGGCCGGAAGACGAATCGGGCTCGGACCTCTTACCAACGTCGGAGCTGACAATAGCAAGTAGTCCGACGGCTGGCCAGTCTTGCCATCCCTTCTCTTGGGAAGGCTCTGGTCACGTCGTCCTCGACGCTCCCGGGATCGTCATTCCCTGGGATCAGCCGCTCACACTCCGTAACGAGGCGGAACACGTGTGGCGGGTCATGGCACCGGTGCCAGCAGGAAAAGCCCGAGCGCGGGTCCTGCGGGCCGACGCCAGAAATCTCCCCGAACACGGCGACCGCGCGCGCGTCTCGGCAGACTCCCCCGAGCCGCCCAACACCGCCTCGCCAACCCTTATGACCTGGGCGTTTGCCAACCACAGGCATGGCGAGCGCCCTCAAAACTCCCACGCCTCTCACAACGCGACGCGCCGAACGACGTGGTGCCACGCAACACGGCGCACGCAGCCACTCGTGACCCGTCGCACGCCCGCAGATGTGAGATGGCACACACCATCGCGTCCGACACGCCGCACCACGCCACTCCCGACACGCCCACAGCCATTCCTGGCGCACCGCACGACGCCGCAAAAATCCCGCCGGACTTCTTTGCGCACGGCGTGTCGCAAGCCCTCAAACGCGGGCCCCCTGGCGCGCCGCACACATGCGGACAATGGCCTACTGCGCCGCACGCGCGCGCGCAGGAGTCTGCTGCGGCGTACGTGGTCGCACCTGCCGCTTGCTCCGGTGTTCGTGGAAAAGGTTCTGTCGTGGCGCCCGCGGTAGCCCGGGCCGCTGGCAGGTCGCGGACTCCGGCGGCTGTGCACTTCGCGGGTGAGCTGACCAGGAACGAGGCGAACCCGGCGTCGGCCGCCGACGCCGCCGAGACGTGGCGCGCCGTCCCCCACCTGCTCGCCGCCGTGCCCTTCGGCCGCCGCTCCCCCGACGGCGGCGACAACTTCCCGCATGGACGGCGGCTGGCGGTCCGGCTCGGCGCGGACTTCCCGCGCGAGCCGGTCACCGTCTCCATCTACTCTCCGGACGGCACCGGACGGCTGCTGGCGGGCGACTTCGACATCGGCAAGGCCCAGCTCGCCGGGGCCGCCGATCCGGCCGCGCTGGTGGCCGCGGAGGCCGCTGATTTCGCCGCCCTGGTCGCCGGCTGCGGCGGCCGCGTCGTGCATGACGTCTCGCCGTCCCAGGGGCGCCACGTCTACCTCAAGCTGCGCCAGGCGGTCCCGTTCGAGGATCTGCGCCGGGTCGCCGAGGCCCTTGCCGATCGGTACGTCACGTTCGACGCCGGTCCGATGCGTTCGCCCAAGGGACAGATCCGGGTCGCGGGCTGCCCCTACAAGCGCTCCGCGCGTTCGGACGGCCTGGGCGGCTACACGCGGACCGGCCCGCTCCTGGGGTACATGGCGCTCACGATGCCCCTCGGGGACGCCGTCGATGTGCTGCGTCACCCGTGCGGCCCCAAGGTGTGGGAACGCCTGCAGCGCGAACTGACCGCCGAGCTGAACGTACGCGAGCCCGCACTCTCCCTCGCGGCGCCCGGGCCCTGCCACATCGACACCGACGGCCGACCCTGGCTTCCACTGCGCGGCGGTCGTCGAGAGCTCTCGCCAAGGTTGGCCGAGCTAGCCCAGAGCGGTGCCTGGCAGGCCTCTCACCTGCAGCCCAGCAGCAAACCGTATGCCTCCCCTTCTGAAGCGCGGTTCGCCGTGCTGCGTTCGCTGGCCTCGGGTGGATGGCGTCTGACGGAGGTCCTGGCCCAGATGCGCCCAGGCGGTGCTTGGCCTGGTTTGGAGACCTTGCTGGGCGCCCGCACCCCGTCTCAGCGCAGGTCTGTCATCCAGTTCGACTGGGATCGAGCCGTCAAGGAGGCCGTGAGGCAAAGGAGTGCCTCTAAATCGCACACTAGCTTCAACTACACACCCCCGGGGGGCGCCGCAGGCTCCGAGCATGAGTGGCCTGTCCCCCGCATGATCATCGATACCCCTGTTACCTCCCCCCGTACCTACTCTGAGCTGCAAATTTGGTGCACAGCCCTATGGTTGGCCGAACGTGATCCTGTACGCCGTAAAGGTTGGGGTAGACGAGCTCCATCGATCCGCGTCGTCCTGCGGGCCCTGGCTCTGGCCTCTCGCCTCACTGGAGCCAGCACCACAGCGTTCGGCGTTCGCTCGCTCTCGCTGATGTCCGGGCTGTCTTGGCGGACTGTGGCGACGGTCCTGGCAGACCTGCGTGACGAACGAGATCCCCTGGTCGTCCTGACCCGCCACGCCGTCGAACGAGACGCCGACGTCTACGCTCTGCGCGTCCCGAATGCCTACCGTGACCAGGCCACGCGTTACGTCTGGCAAGCCGGTCGCATCGAGACCGGGCACCCGGCGTTCTTGGAGCTGGGGCCGGTCTGCGCGCTACTGTACGAGACGCTGAACGCCCGCCCGGCCCGTCCTGTCGACCTCGAACGCCGCGCCGTCCTGTCCGACTCGGCGGTGAGCAAGGCCTTGATGACGCTGGCGTCCTACGGGCTGGCCGAGCGAGGTCCAGAGGGGTGGCTACGAGGCCCGGCCACTTTGGACGAGGTCGCCGTCGAGCTGGACGCACACGCGAAGTTCGCCGAACGAGTCGCCCTCTACCGAAAACACCGCGCCGAATGGCACGCTTTCCTCGGCGTCATGGGAGACCCGGCGGAGTGGCCCACGTCGGCCGAGGTGGCGGACGCCTTGGCCGCAGACCCGTCGAACGACATCGCGCCGGTCGACGTTCCGGATACTCCAGCGGCCCTGCTCGAAGCGGCGACTCCGCCCGATCCTGTCGTCACCGACCACGATCCGTTCGACGCGGTCGTGGCCATGGTGCTGAACGAGCTCGGCGGGCACGTCCTCCGGACGACACAAACCGGCACCTCTCCCCCAGAACCAACCCTGCGAGCCGGTCCCAGCCCCTGAACCGCGGTGACGCCAGGCAAACATCATCAGCACGCCCCACAACGACGAGCCACACGATTCGCGCAACGCCGCCACGTGGTGTCCTTGCCGCGCCCAGGAAACGACGTGCCGGAGTTGAGCCGAGCGGGCAAATGGCACGCTTTCCAGCGTGATGGGCGTACCGTCCAGATCCAGGACGGGGGCCTCGTCCTTCGTGAACTCCAGCAGTCCACGCAAGATGACGGTGTGCTCCTCTGCCCACGCCGCCGGTCCCAGGCTCGGCTGTCTCGTCGGGGTCGGCGTTGCGTGGTGAGGACGTCGGTCGCCGCTTTGGTGCCGACATCGATGAGGTGGTCGCTGGGTTGCTGGCGTCAACGTGACGGGGGCGTCGGTCGCAGTCCCCAGGGGTCCTGAGGAGGCTCGACGCCGTCTGGGTGCTGGTGTTGACGTGGTGAGGACGTCGGGCGCGGCTCCGGGGCCGACGCCAGGGTGATCTGGGCGTCGGCCGCCGGGGGTTGGCGCGGTGTCAGGCAGTGGGACGGCGGGCTTGCTTGAGGTCGACTTCCGCGAAGCGGAGGGGATTGTCCTCCAGGTACGCCTCCACGGCCGCGGAGACGAGCTGGCTCACGCTCTCGGCGCCGTATTCGACGACGAACCGTTCGAGGACCTCGCGTTCGGCCGGAGTCGCCTGGATCGACCAGAGGCTCCGGGCGCCGCCCTCGTCCGCCCAATGGCGGGGCCGGCGCCGGGTGGAGCGGCTGGGGAACGCGCTGTCCGCCGGCCGGGGGTCCACTCGGCGCGCCTCGACCAGGGTGCGCAGGGTGTTGGCACGCCGGGCCTCGTCGACGGCGTCGTACGCGATCTGCGCGTTGGAGAGGCCTTCGGCCTTGGCGAGCCTGGCGGCGGTCTTCCGGGCCCAGGACTTCAGGTAGATCTGGACCTGGCTGGTGGTCTCCTCGGAGACGTCATCCAGCTCTTCAGCGCTTACTTCAGCGGGCTCTGGGGCGGCCTTGGCCCGGCGGCGACGCGGACGGCTGGCTGCGGCGGGCTGGGCGGGCGCCTCGTCCGGCGCGGCGGTCGGCGCAGCGGCCGGTGGGGTGGGCGCGGGTACCGCGGGAGCTGGCGCAGCCGGAGCCGTGGCGCGCGGGGCCGGGGTGCGAGGAGTCCGCGTGGCCGGCGGCGGAACGGGTGCGGGCGCAGGCGGAGGTTCGGCCGGAGAAGGCTCGGGTGCCGCGGGCGGGTCGTCGACCGTGCCTAGGAACGCGAACGGGTCTGAGCTGTCCCCCGCCTTCGCCGAGCCTCCGAAGATGTCGGAAAGGCCGCCCCTGCTGCCGTTCGTCATGCCTGCGCACTCCGCTGCTCGGACTGCGCGATGACCATCAGCAGCTCTTTGGCCAGGTTGAGGTAGTCGGTCGCCAGTCCGTCCAACGCCGCCGACATGGGACGGGGGTTGATCCCGGATCGCTTCGCCGTCCAGTAGCTCGGCTGCTGCTCGGCGTAGTCCTTCAGTTCATGGACGAGCATCCCCATTTCCCGGCAGTCGACCGCGACGCGCTCGGCATGCCGGATGTGCTGCTGGAAGAGCGGAGACTTGTCTTCGCCACCGAACAGTTCGGCGACGCTACGGCGAACCTTGCCGTGGATGGCCTTGGCGTTGGTGCCGGTGGCGAACAGCACCGCGCCCAGCAGCTGCATGGTGGGGTTGATCTGCCGCATCTGCTGGAAACGCTGGGCGACCAGTTCCATGCCGTCCAGGCTGCCGTCGTCGGACTTGGTCGGGATCATCACCCAGCGCGCCGCCGCGAGCGCGAGGTTGTCCAGGACGGGAGACTCGGGCGGGCAGTCGATCACGATCAGCTGGTACTCGTGCGCGATCGGCGCGATGGCGGCCGCGAGCTTCAGGTAGGCCTCGTGGAAGTCGCCGCGGGTCAACAACATCGTGATGGTCAGCGTCAGGTCTTCGAGCTTGGAGCCGCCGACCGCGACGTCGAGGTTGGGCCGCACGTCGGCAGCCACCTGCAGAGCGGTGCCGTCGACGATGGCGCTGCGCAGGGCCGCGCCCTGGTCGTCCTCAGGCGTACGGCGAATGCCGAAGTCACGGCTGAGGTTGCCCTGCCGATTCAGGTCGATCGCGAGGGTCCGCCGGCCCGTGGCAGCCACCTGCCCCGCCAGGTTCGCGGTGATGGAGGTCTTGCCTACCCCGCCCTTTTCATTGATGGCGGCGACCACTCGGCGAAGCGCTACCGCGCGGCTTCGGTGGTCCTTCACCCAGTCCGTGGTGACTGTCATGACCCCAGCGATTCTCTCGTGCCCGGATTGCTTGGGTCCCCTTCCTAGCAGAGGCCCGTGGGCCCCTCAAGCATCCGAGTGCCCGTGTCGCGGTGACAGCGCTCTCCCTATCTGAACGCGTCGCTATCCATGTCTTGGACGCGTCTTCTTCCTTGCAAGCCACTCCCCCGGCGTTCGCTCCAACTCCCCTGCCTTCGCTCCACATCCCGCGCGTTCACTCCACTCCCCCAGCCTCTGCGCCACTCCCCTAGCGACCCACTCCCCCGGCCTCCGCCTTGCTCCCCTACCTGCGGTGCCGCTCCCCCATCTTCCTAGCCACGTCTCTCAGATCCGGTGTGTCGGTCTTGCTCTCTGTCGATGAGTCTGACGATGCGTCCTTCTTCCGTGGCGTTTGCTGTGCCTTTGCCGCTCCCCCGGCGCTTCCGGTCCTCCGGTCAAGCTCTTCTACCTGTGTGCGTACCTACGTCAGATCGATCTCAGGACGCCTCGTCGGGCCCTCGTCTTGGGTGCTCCGCCCCTTGTGCTTTCCCTGCGCCGTTCCTGCAGGGCCCCGGCCGCGTCTGGGTTCCTTTGCGCGTTGCTTGCTTCGTGGTCTCCGCTGTTCGGGCTGGCGCGCTACTGGGGGACCGGTCGACCACCTGCTTGGTCTCTGCTACTTCGGCTCGTCGATCTGCCTGCTGTACTGACCTCCTGTACATTCCCTTGTCCTCACTAACCCTCCATCAGTCGTTCATCTCCGCTATCGCTCTGCCGCTCATCCTCGCTATCGCCCTGTTGGCCTACGGGTGGGGGAGTGGTGGCTACCTCTACTGCCAACCTCACTGGTCTCATCTCTAAGACTCCCAGTTCAATTACCCATCCGTCTTTTGGTGGGCTCGTCATGCGTTGGTGCAGCTCCCATCGCATGTGTATGGACGTCTGCATGACTGATGAGTGCATCACCTGATGTCTCCATGGCTAGATCACTGCTAACCATCCTGTGCCTACCGCTCCATCTGTCTACTGCACTACGGGTGCTCACGTCGGTATAGCTATCAGCGTGTCTACTGGTAGGACTATCGGTGCTGACCTGCGGCTTTTAATGAATGCTGGTGTTGGCGGCGGCAGGAGCGAGCAACTTCGTCCGAACGTCGGCGCCTTCGTGGTGCGCGTTCGCGAGCCCAGCGACGCGTGCGGCGGCGAGCTTCTTCGCCCCAGCATCGGGGGGACAGCATGGAGAAGGCAGGCCAACTACGAGACGAACGGGTGGATGACGCGGTCAACGTGGCCCTCAATTTCTGCTTGAGCCCAGCTAGTCCTTGACCTCGATGAACCCTCGCCAGGAACAGGAAAGAGGCCACAACGACGCACGAAGGCCTCCCGTGCAGGTGCAGCGGCGGGTCACCTGCACTGGCGAACGCTACAGAGGCTGCAACGCTTTCCTGCCAGGTATCCGTGTCGCAAGCCCTTACGCTGCCGCGGTGAGCCCGCTAGGCATTGCGCTTGCACAACGTCGTCGTGTTCGCGTCCCCACTGCATGGTCACCCAAGAAACCCCGGCCTGTTTCCCCACATAGCGGGCAAAGTGCTACGCCTACAGGGGTCAGCGCCAGCCGATCGGTTGTGGAGCCAACTTCATGCGTCGCCGCAGCTCAGCGTGCTCACCTGGACTCTGAGGCGCTCACCACTCACACGTGAGAACGTGCTGCCACATCGACACCCTGGCTCCAGTTACGCCAGTGAGTACATGCAGGTTGAGCGCGACGTGCACGGGTCCTCGTGGCATGGGCGCCGAGAGTTTGGTGAAGCTGGCGGGCCAGCAGCCCAGGTCAAGGCTCTGCAGGGACGACTCGACACCGTCATGCAGATGCACTCGTGCTACAGGCTGCGTACTGCCTCAAGTGCGGCCTGGGCCTCTGGCGTCCGGGCAGGTGGGACGCCGAGGGCGCCGGCGACCTCGAAGATCTGGTCGGTCGCACAACGAAGCTGCACTGACAGGCTGGCTGCGGTCAGTTCCGTGAATTCGCTCGATCGCATGGTCAGTTCTATGCCCTCGGCCCATTCGTCCGCGTCCTCGTTGGTGGTGAGGTCCTTCCACTCTTCGAGGAGCTTGTGGGCGATGGTCTTCAGCCGGGCGAGTGCCACGTCGGGCGCAGGGGCGACATCCTTGACAGCATCTGCTGGCACGGACAGCCTTGCGGCGGTAACTTCCCTGGTCAGAGCGTTGATGCGGTCGTGGGTACCTTGCCGGGTATGGATGCCGGTGGCCTCACTCAGCCTCGGTGTCTTGATGCCGTCGGCCTTGGCCGTCAGCATCGCACGGAGCATGAGCCGGTCAAGCTGTTGCTGGGCCAGCCGAAGAAGCCTGATGGCGTCCAGCACGTCAGCCTGGGCCTCAGGCTTCGGTAGCGCGTTTCGACGATCGAGTGCCCAGGTGGCGAAGGCCATCAGGTCTTCTGGTGCCGGATGGGTCCCCAGCTGCGGATCCTCCTGGTGCCGAGCTTGAATCGCCTCGATAACGTCGGCTGCCTTGAGGTGCCGAGGCAGGGGAGTCGCCTTCCGCATGGGGATCATCTTGCCAAACCGTCAGCATCTTGCTGACGGTTTGAGGTTTGTGGCGTGTCTGCGACTCGGCAGGCTGAGGTGACGACGGGAGGCTGCTGAGTCGTGCGCCAACAGCCAGGGCATCACCGGGTCGCTATTTTCCCAGGTCACAGCCTTACCGGGGCCTGCTCGGCCTGCAGTCGCGAGATCTGGAGACGTTCTCTTCTGCACAAGTACGGCTCAGGAGGGGCTCCTACGTCCGGCTGCCGGACGGCGAAGCGACCGAGCCCAGTTCCCCGTTCGATGTCGGCCTCGTGCTCACACATGTGCGGAAGAAGTAGGCCCGTCATCCAGCTCTCTGACGTACTTCAGCCAGCTCTGAAGCCGGCGGCTTGATCGGCGAGGACGAGGAAAGAGGGAGAGATGAGCCGGGAGTAGGCGGGTGGAACCGGCGACGGGTGGGCCACGGATGACGGTGAACCCTCTCGGGGGGTCGTGTCGCTGTGGCACACGTATCGTGGCCGACTCCAAATTCGCGGTGTCGAGGCGGTCCGGACGTGATGATGAGCGATCGGCTAACCTGCAAGGATTCTCGGGACGGACATTTGCGACAAAGATGGATCAAGGCCCCAAAAAACATGGCCTCTGAGATGGTCGCTACGGGACGAACTCCAGACGCCGCATGTCCCAGGCTTCGCAGCGATCTCAAGTGCTCCTATGTGCCTCTGGAGGCCGTACAGGCCCCATAGCCTGACCTTACTTTGCAAGAACAGTGTCTGAGGGCCTCGGTCACCTAGAAGGCGAGGAGGACGGTGCTCGTTCGTTCAGAATGGCGGTCCAGCGCGCCTCGCAGCCAAGCAAGACCATCACGTCCCGCCGCATGTTGCTCGCACGCGACGTCGTCCAGATCTCGTAGGCGAGCAGCCCCGCCTCGGACGCGCGCTACACGAGCGTGACAGCGAGCGGCCAGCGCGCCCCGGATGTCGTCGTGGGTCAGTTCGGTCGCTGCCACCCCACCCTGCGGGTGCCGTCAGCCGTTTGATCAGGCCCTGGTAGTCCAGGGTGTCAGCTGACCGCGGCCTGGTAGGTGAGGATGACAATGCCGTTCTTGAGGGTGTGCGAGTCGACGTGCTCGAACCTTCCGGACGATCCGGTGCGGTGCAGCAGGTCGCCGGGCGTGCCGGTGCCGACGAAGAACGGGTGCATCCAGAGCCGGAGTTCGTCGAGCAGTCCTTCGGCCATCAGCGCGTGGGTCAATCGGCCGAAGCCGTACTGCACGATGTCCGCGCCGGCCTGCTGCTTGAGGTCGCGGATGGAGGCGATCGGGTCATGGTCGATGACGGTGGTGTGGTGCCACGTCGGTTCGGTGAGGGTGGTCGACACGACGTACTTGGTGATCGCGTTCATGCGGTCACCGAGCCGATCGCCGGAGCGGCTGGACCATACCGGCGCGAAGCTGTCGTAGGTGTGCCGGCCCATCAGCACCGCGTCGCAGCGCTCGATCAACTCGATCTGCGCCTTGTTCCCCTCGTCGGTGAAGCCGCCCAGCGACGGCCATTGCTCCAGATTCTGGATGACGCCATCGAGGGTCACGTAGGTGGAGTTGACGATCCTTCGCATGGGAGATCCCCTTTCGGTCAGGTCTTGGTTACGGACGCGCAGGGATACGGGCGAAGGCGGCGAAGAAGAGCACGACGGTCAGGACGGAGAACGCCGCCCCGTGGCCGTCGTCCTTCTTGAACTGGCGTGCGCGGATCGGGAAGCCGATCACCGACCCGAGAAAGCCGAGGCCGCGCCCGGCGTCGGCGACCGTGGAGGTCTCGTCAGCGCCTTCGTTGGTGGACATGGACGAATCGTGCTACGAAGCAGATGGCGAAGGGAAAGGCCAGCTCGACATCGCAGTGATGCACGAACGGCAACAACGAGTTCGTCTCGCGACGGCGCGTGGCGCTCGAGCAGCCGGGCCGCCGGCGACCAGCATGCCCAAGCCGAACGCGCGTCGACGAGCCGCATCTTGCGCATGTCGATCAACAGCCGTTCCCCGACGGACTCAGGGGCGCCCGCCACGGTCCAGGCGGCCGCTGGACGGGGACTGGATGAGCATGCCGCGCGGCTGGTGACCGGTGACGATGCCCAGATCGCCGGTCACTCTGGTGGTCTTGGTGTCTTTCATGATCAAGTGTCGGTCCGTCGTGGGACGCTCACACTAGGACGCTCCCGCGAGAAAGCAGCGATATGGCCGATCAATCCTTGCTGGACGCCGACGGAAGGGCCCTTCCGCTTCCCCCTGACCCTCTGAGCCCGGTGCCGGACGAAGTCGAACCCGGGCTGGCGGCGTACAGGGCGGGTCGCCTCCCAGAAGCGCGGGCTCTGCTGACCACGATCGCTGGCGCAGGGCGTACCTCCTTGTCCGGGCATGCGGCCATGGCGCTGGCGGGTATCGAGCTCGGAGAGGACGGGCTCGACGGCTCCTGCGTGGCATGGCTGGAGCAGGTGGCCGGAGGAGAGGACCCATGGCTCGGCCCCTTGGCCGCTGTCATGCTCGCACCGGACTTCCAGTCGTCATTGGATTCCGATCGCATGCTCGTCCGGAGCCTCGCGGCGCAGCTCACGGGCGACCGAGATGCGGCCCGGAGGGGGTTCGAGCAGGTCGCCGACGTCCATGAAGGCACCGGTACAGGGGACCTGGCCAGACTCCTGCTCGGCAATCTCCTGCTCCAGAGTGGTGACCAGGCAGCGGCTCTCGAGCCGCTGAGGTACGTGCGGAAGACGTGCGATGGTTTGTTCGCGGGCTATGCGGGCTTCCTTGAGGGGCACGTGCTCATCGGGCAGGACGAGAAGAACGAGGCGGGCAACGTGCTCGACTACGCGCACGGTGAGGCTCACCCGGCCACGTGCGGGTACAAGGGGCTGCACCCCTGGGTCGCCGTCCGCTTCGGTGAGCTGCTGGCCGGTGACACGTCCGCCGTGGATCTCGTCTACGACCAGATGGAGGACAGCGGGGTGAGCGAGGGCGTGGTCATACGGGAGCCGTTCGAGTCGGTTCTCCACCGCAAGGAGATCAGCCGCCCCGCGCTCATCGACATCGGCTTCCATCTGTTCCCGTACCCCGCGGAGTACGAGCCGGTGCACGCGGGACTGGAGCGCCTGAAGACCTGGAGCGACGAGCGGTACGAGCGCGGCCGCAGGCTGGTGCTCGCGCTCCACGTTCATGTCGAGGACAGCCGGGACGAGGGACGCACACGAGGGTTGGCGGAACTGCGGGAGAAGCTCGACCTTCCCGAGCCCCGCTAAGGCTTCACGAACGGACGGGGAGAGGGCAAGATGTCGCTGGTTCGCCATGTCGGATGGCTGATCGAGTTGCTGGCGGTCGTCCGTTCACACTCGATGCCGGGGGATGCGTCGCGTTTGGCCGCCAAGCTCCTTGGGGCGCACGCGGTTCGCGAAACGGAGTACAGCCTCAAGATTGGGTACAACCCGTCCTCCACCGGGCACAACCTTCTGTGGTAACTGCTCCCGCGCCCTGGACCCTGCACGATGGACAGTGACCGTCGGTTCGACGACTTCGAAGACACGATCAACGCATACGCCGAACAACTCCGGCGTGAGGGTCGTGTCATCGCGCGCCTGTACACGCTTGAACAACGTGGCTTGTTCAAGCAACTCGGGAACCGGGCTGCACACTCGCTCGGCCGCCCATGCGCCGTGTTCGACACGGGCGATCTCACGTACGTCATCCTCATGGACTGGCGCTTCCACCCGCCCATCCCTCGTCCGCAGAGGATCGTAGGAGGGAGGCAAGAACGGTTCTGAACCGGACGGCCGACGAAGTCGGATCAGACGTCGGATCAAGACGCCATCACGGCGGGATTCACCCGATACGGCGGCGGCGGAGTCGCATCAGCCATCCTCGGATCTGGTCATCGTCGTGGAGGTAGTTGTCGCTCGTCCCATGGCGCAGGTCGATCCCGTGAAGCTTGAGCAGCGCCCACCAGCTCAGCTCGTCCCAGACGAGATGGTCATTGATCACCCACTGCGCGGCCCAGCGGTCGACGGCGTCGCGGCTCATCCGTCCCTCGAGTAGCGCGACGAAGTGTGCCTCGATCTCCTCCAGGTCGGGCTGCTTAGCGCTGGTCACACGGCGAACCGTATCGGCCCATGCGCAAATGAACGGCTCTCGACAGAGCCTTACCGATGCCGTCCGTGCGACGCGCGTGCGAGCTCTTGTTGGTCGTCCGGTCCGTGCTGCCGGTCTGTGCTTGCTCCTGTTGGACGCCAAGCCTGCGCTTTTGCTCAGCCCACTCGGTGCGCCTGGAGGGGAGAGGCCCGGAGTTGACGGGTCGAAGCGCCTGTCTGGATTGCCCTGGTACTCGCCGAAACGATGAAACCGGTGAGCGTCCCACGTTCAGTGGTACCTATGACGTCGTACATCGATCTTCGCCGCACCCTCGAAGCAGCCTGCTTCCGGGCACGGCGAAATCGGCGAAGTCTTCATATGGATCAATCGTGACCGGCACCGCATCCATCTTCACGGCCGTCCACTCCGAGTCAGGCAGAACGTTCGCCGCTGCGTTGCGTTCCTGCGAGAGGGCGTGGCGGGGCCGAGGGTCGTGCGTCCGCGGCCGCACCACCCACACCGCAGCGGCGGCCGGTCAGGGCGCGTTCTTGGCGCTTCAGCGACCACCCGCGTTTTCCGACCGCGTTGGACGTGAGCTCTGACGTGGGGGAGCGCTGGTCTGGCGCAATCGCCGCCGGATGGCATGGGCCCTCCGGCGTCTTTGGCCTTGGCCGGTGAAGGGACGCAGGCACGACCAGCGTCTGGGGGACTGGTCCGAGCTCCGGGATTCACCGTTCCTGCCGGCCGTGGTGGTCGTCCTCATCGTGAGCGCGGCCGCGGGCTTCTTCGCCGGTTCGTATACGTACGCGATGGCGGCTCCCGCGCCCAAGAGCATCCCCGCCGCCGTCGTGAACAGCCCGGACGCGGCGAAGCAGCAAGAGTTTCTCGCCGTGATGAACAAGGCTCTCGGGTCGTCACTGCGGCTCGCGCCGTACGAGTCTTACGAGGAGGCGCGCCATGCTCTCGACTCTCAGGACGTCCTGGCCGTCGTCAACCTCGGTGACGGCCGCAGGACCACCCTCGAGGTTTCGGGGGCCTCCGGTGCCCAGGTCGCCGAACTGCTGAGCAAGGCCGCGCCCGAGGTGGGCAGGTCGGTCGGGAACATGATCGTCGTCCACGATCGCCACCCCCTGCAGCGGAGCGACCCGCGGGGACTCACCGTGTTCTACATCTGCCTCGCCGCCATGATCATGGGCTTCATGGGGGCGGTCCAGCTCAATACGCATGCCTCGCGGCTGAGTTTCGGGTCGCGGGTGTGGTTCACCGTCGCCTACGCGCTGCTGGGCGGTTTCGCGATCTGTGCGGCGGTGGACTGGGCGCTGCACGCTCTGGAACTGCCGTTCGCGGAGTCCTGGCTGATCTTGGCTCTGGCCATGTTCACGTCGGGCATGGTCTTCACGATGTTCGACGCGCTCGTGGGACGGTGGGCGATCATCCCCACCTGGGCGATCATGGTGCTGGTCGGCAATCCCTCGTCCGGCGGACCCGTGCCGTGGCCGCTGCAGCCGCAGTGGATCGCGCGGCTGGGGCACTGGCTGCCGCCCGGCGCGACCGTCAGCGCGCAGCACACCGCCATTTACTTCTCTGGCCACCAGCACCTGTTGCCCTTCGTGGTGCTGGCGGCATGGGCCTGCGTCGGCTTCGCCGTCTCCTGGCACAAGGCGAGACCGTCGCCTCCCAGAGAAGACGCGACGGAACGCGGTGAAGAACAAGCCTGAGCTTGGGCGGCGACCACAACTCTCTGACCACGCTCCGATTGCGCGCGAACATGCATTCCGGGGCCACCGCTCTCGGCACGGTAACGTGCGCAATCACCTCAACCCCACGACAACCCGCGTCCGCACCTGCGCCAACCCTCGTGGGCGCTGGCGGCAACTCGCGTCCGTTTCTGCGCCGACCTGAGTTCGCGCCTGCCGTGGTCCGCGTCCGCGCTTGCGGAGACCCGCGATCGCGCCCTGTGGCGACTTGCGTCCGCCCTGCGGCCGCCTCATTCGGGTCTGCCGTGGCCCGTCCGCGCTGCGGCGGCCCGTTTGCGCCTGTGGCGGCTCGCTTCCGCCCCTGCGGCCAACTTCGTCCGCCCTTGGACGAACCTCGCCCGTCCGTGCGGCGGTTGGGGATCCGTCCGCGCGGCGGCCCATATTCGCGCCTGCGGCATACGCACGTTCGCGCCTGCGGCATACGCACGTTCGCGCCTGCGGCATACGCACGTTCGCGCCTGCGGCATTCCGCGTCGGTCCCGGTGGCAATCCGCGTTCGAGCTGGCGGCACTTGCGTCCGTACTGCGGTGACCCGCGTTCGCACCCGCGACCAACCTGGCCCGTCCCCGTGACGAACGTCCGTCCTCGCGACCAATCTCGTCCGCTTCCCAGCGAGCCGTGTTCATGCTTGTGGCGGCCCGTGTTGGTGCCTGTGGCGGCGCGCTTGCCCTGCGGTGGCCTGCGTTCGTGCTTGCAGCGGTCGCCGTTCGTGCCTGCGGCGAGCCGCTTCCGCCCCCGCAACCGACTCCGCCCACTCCTGAAAAGACCTGATCCGTGTCTGCGGCGGACCGTGTTCGCGCCTGCGACGCCGTGTGGGTTGCCAGCGGTGGCTTGCTCGGTTCGGGACGTGCCGGTCTGCGGCTGGCGGGATGTGCGCAGGTTCGCGCGGACGAGACGTCCAGGAGTGGTGCTGAAGACGGTTGTCTTTTAGCGGGCGAAGGCGATTGCGGTGGCGGCGCTGATGGCGACCGCCAGGACGACTATGACCAGGGGAGTGGTCATTGGTTTGCGACGTCTCGGCGGCTCGGCGTGTTCACGTTTGATGCGGGCAGGGGCGGGGTTGGCCTTGGGCGGTGCAGGGCGCTTGGGTTTGGTGGCCTTTCTTGGCGGGGGTGGCACGGGCGCGGGGGCGGCCACCGGCTGCGGACGTGCGGCAGGGGTGGTCGGCCTTGATGGAGGCGGAGGCAGAGGCAGAGGAGGCGGAGGTGGCGGAGGCAGAGGCAGAGGCGGAGGTGGCGGAGGTGGCGGTGGTGGGGGTGGTGGGGCCTTTGTTGGTCTGGGCTTGGTGGGCTCGGGGCGTGGCGGGGGAGGGGGCGGCACCGGTGGGCGGCAGCAGTGCGGGCGGTTGAGGCTCACGCAGACTTCGGCGTTCACGTACACCAGGACGTCGACCTCGGCGGCCGCGCAGATCGAGACACCCGGCGGCGGATCGACGATCGTGGCCGAGGTGCCCAGTCCGGCGAACATGCTGGCGGTGAGCGCCGCGACCAGAGTGGCGGGCATGGTCAGCCGCTCCCGGGGATGCGCTGCAGTTCACCCAGGATGGCGGTGAACGCCTCGGGCTGGACGGCCAGCGCTCCGTCGAAGGCGCGTGAGATGTCGATGGCGAGGTACATGCCGATGCCCAGCAGTCCTGCCATGAGCGCCAGGGGCAGGAGGCTCATGCCGCGGGGGCGTGCGCCGGCCAGGATCGGGAACAGCAGAACGATCAGCCCGGTCAGCAGTGTGACGACCAGGAGGCCCGGGGGCGGCGTGGTCTTCGCGTCCATCGCCCGCTGGCGGCGGGCGGAGGTGATGTCGGCGATGTCGTCCAGCACCGCGGCCTGCGCGTCCTTCTGGTCGGTTCCCTTGGCGGGGAACGCGGCGACCTCGCGGCGCAGTTGCTCCAGTCTCGTCCACCCGTCCGGGCTCAGTTTGCCGTCGGCCATCAGCCGCCATTCCCGGGTGCGGACGAACTGGGTGTAGTCCTGCAGTTCGGTCCGGATCCGGGTGCTCTGCGGGTCGGGCAGATCGGTGGCGGACCAGGCGCCCTCCACGATCGCCTGGCTCTCGGCGTAGGTGTTGAGCCGGGCGGCGTCGGTGGTCGTCCACGGGACGACGATCGCGATGGCGAAGGCGAGCAGGAACAGCGCCGACAGCATGCCCCCGGCGTGCCCGGTGGTCGGCCCGTCGGGCAGTCCGTCGTCGGTGCCGGCACGCAGCCGCTGGACCAGCAGGGCTGCAATGATCACCAGGCCGATGGCCGCTACGGCGGCGATGAGATAAACGGTCATGCATTCTTACCTATCGTAGTTCGATGATGACCGAGAGCTATCTTCTTGTATCGTGCTTCATGTAGTTGCGTTGCCGACGTAGGCGCGGCGACTCGCCTCAGGGTCGCGAGGCCGAGCAGCACCTCCGGGCCGAGGTCGCCGAGGAGCGAGGCGTCCGGGTCGTCGGTTGGTCTGCGCCGCCTCGCGCGGCGTCAGCCGCGCGCCCTGCCGGGGAACGTTCGGCGTGTCATCGGGTTGAGCTGGACAAGGGCGGCGTCGGGCTCGTTCTTTGACGCTTTCGTCCACTTCGGATCGATCAGCACGCCCTGTGGGTGGGTTGGGTGGTCTTGTTCGGTTCTCTGGACCGGGTGAAAATCCTTGTGACTGTTCGCGGCACTCGGAGCGCTGATGACGAACGTGACCCTGTCGCCCAAGTTGTTCGAGGTCCTCGATTTCGGAACGCCGTCGGCCGAGCGTGACATCGGCCGCGGGCTCGAGGAGTGTTTCGTCGAGTCGGCCGCCTACCAGCGCGTTCGGTCCGGCGCCAAGACCATCGTCATGGGCAACCGCGGGGCCGGTAAGAGCGCCATCTTCAAGATGCTCGCCAAGCGGGAGCGCGCTGCGGGCAGCCAGGTGATCGAGCTGTCGCCCGAGGACTATTCGTACGAGCTGCTGAGCTCGACGATGGCGGCCGAGAACGCGGGATCGTGGGCCAAGCACGGCGCGTACGGGGCCGCCTGGAAGTACCTGATCTACATCCTGATCATGAAGGCGCTGGCGCGGAAGGGGATGCGGCTCACCAAGGGCGGCGGGCGCGACATCCACCATTACATTCGCGACCATCACGCCAACAGCCAGCTCGGCACGTTGTCGCTGCTGATCTCCTACCTCAAACGGCTGGAGGGCATCAAGATCGGTCCGGTGGCGGCCGGGCTGCGCGCCCAGGAGCTCGACAAGCTGTACAAGCTCGAAGAGATCCACAATCTGCTGCCCGCGCTGCGCAAGGTGCTGGACGGGCAGCGGGTGGTCGTGCTGGTGGACGAGCTCGACCGGGGCTGGGACTCCTCGGAGGACGCCAAGGCGTTCGTCTCCGGGCTCTTCCAGGCCTGCGTGTCGATCAACGAGCAGCACCCCAACCTGCGGGTGTACGTGTCGTTGCGGCAGGAACTCTACGACGACATCCCCGCCCTGTACGAGGACGCGCAGAAACATCGTGACCTGCTGGAGCGGATCCACTGGTCCGAGGAGTCGCTGCTCGAGCTCATCGCCAAACGTATTCGCTACTCGGCCCACGAGAAGGGGTTCGACGTCGAGGCACTGGAACGTGCCGGGGACGCGGGCTGCTGGTCGTCGGTGTTCGCCGGTCCGCCGGCCGACCCGCTGGCAGGCTCGTTCCGCTACATGGTCGACAGGACGCTGTACCGGCCGAGAGAGATCATCCAGTTCTGCTCGGAGGCGCTGGAACAGGCCAGAGGCCGCAGCCGGACACTGCCGGTGCCCCACACGGCGATCGAACGCGCCGAATACGGTTACTCGTCGGAACGCGCCAAGGACATCGCCGCCGAATACCGCTTCCAGTACCCCGGCCTGCTCGGGGTGTTCGAGGTGTTCCGCGGACGGCCGTGCACGTTCTCCAGAGACTCCCTGGAGCTGCTGTGCCTGGAACTCGCCACCGGCGAGATCCCGACGAGCGGCACCGAGTCATGGCTGACCACCTGCGAGCCCAACGAACTGATCGGCATCCTCTGGCAGGCGGGCCTGCTCTCCGCGCAGCCGAGCGGAGACGACTGCTACTTCGGCAAGCACCAGGTGCAGCACCTCAATCTGGCCGCCGTCCAGCGATTCCAGATCCATCCGATGTTCCGTGCCCATCTCGGCATCGGCGACAAGATCGAAAGCATCATCGCCTGACAGCCGCACTTCCTTTGCCGAGCGACATCGCCTGACAGCCGCACTTCCTTCACCAAGCACCCTCGTCTGGCTGCCGTCCTTCCCTCACCAAAGCGCCATCGCCTGGCAAGTGCACGGCCTCCTGTTCGGAGATGGCCGCAATGCGGTGTCTACCTGGCACCCAGGGCGGCGTCCGCCTTCCGGTCTACCCCGACGGGCCGGTCACGATCTCCCTGCCCGTCCGGCGCGTGGGGACGGTGGGCGAAGTCATCGTCTCCTATGGCGCCTGCAGCAAGACCACTTGCCTCGCCCCGGTCACCGACCACGTGACCAAAATCCGCCTCTGAGCCGATCGAAGCTCCGGCGCGTCAGTCGATGCTCCTTACGCACATTCGGAGCAGGTATCCCGGGACCCGCTGCGTTCGGGCATCGCCTGGGCATCGGCTGCCCGGTTTGACGAGTGCGGTGATTTTGACGGCGAGGTACTTGTCGTCGCATTTGCGGCGTCCGTTCACCCCGGCGTAGAGCGTCCCGCCGTCGACGCAGTCGCCGACCGCAGGCATCCAGCCGCCGTTCTTGGCGAGGCACAGGACGCGAGGCTTGCCGGTGCGCACGGTGATGGAGTAGATCGCCGGCTTCGGGCACTCGCGGGCGGCGTCCACTCGGCGGACGACCTGCCCGAACCATCGCTTGCCGAAGTTGGTCCCGTTGACGATCCAGTCCTCGTTCGTGCAGCTCACTTCGCTGAGATTGTCGCTGTAGCGGGCGTACACCTGGATACAGTCGCCGGCCCTCACCAGGCCACCGCCCTGCCCCGGGTCTCCTGGATGCGGCGCCTTGAACCTGCGCATGCATGCCATGTCGCCTGGCAGGGACCTAAATCGCAACTGGACGAAGTCGTCGGTGTCGATGGGGCAGCCTAGTTTTTCCAGGGCCTGGTCACCGAGGATCTCGGGGACGCCGGTGCCCTTCCCCATCTTGGTGATCCGTGCGTAGGCCGCTGGATCGTCGCACTGGACAGGTGCGTACTCGGCACGGGTGTACATCACCTTGCCTTGCGGAGTGGTGTGCATTGGCGACGGCTGTACACGAACTCGCACGCAGCCACCCGTGACGAATTCGGCCGCCTGCTTCGTTGTTGCGGAAGGCTTGGGCTTCTCGTTCCTAAAGGCCGATCGCACACCACCGATGACGGCGAGCCCGGCGACGACCAGCACAACGGTCACGACGGCACCCAGCAGGCAAAAGCCACATCCCGTTGGGGCCAGGCCGGGAGACGGCGTCCGACCGGGCGGGTTGGGGGAGCCGGGGAACGGCGGCGTGCCCGAGGGAGGCGGCGGCGTGCCCGGAGGGGGAGGCGGCTGCGTCATGACCCTGCTCGCTTCCGATCAGTTGGCGCAAGCCTCCCGTCCCTTCGGCGTGGACACAACCCCTGCTGGCGAGTGCGTCCGCGTGGCTTGCAGGAGGCGCGGCTGGCGAACTGCTGCTCGGGATGCGGCCTGCCTGATCGCCAGGACGCGCGCAGAGTGACCTGCCGGACCGTCGGGACGCGGGTGGGTGGCTGCCGGGTCAGGATGCGGGTGGGGTGGCTGTCTTCGCGCGGATCAGGGGCAGGAACACGTCGTCGACGATCTCGATGAGGGTGGTCTCGGCGAGGGGCTGGCAGGTGAGCAGCATCTCGTGGCGCAGGAGGTCGGCCGGGAGGGTGACGACGCGGGGGCTCAGGTCGGCGGACGCGAGTTCGCCGCGTTCGGCGGCCCGCTTGAGCACGGTGCCCATCACGCCGTTCATGATCGCGAAGTAGCGCGGGTCCAGATCGGGGGCGTCGGCCACGAGGCCGTGGATGACGTCGGCGCCGATGTCGCGCTGGCGCTGGGCCATCTGCCCGAGGACGGCCAGCACATCGCCGCGCAGGTCGCCGGTGTCGGGGATCTGGTCGGCGATGGATCCGGTGTGGTGCCGCAGGGCGGCGATGACGAGTTCGGCGCGGTGGTGCAGGGCGCCGGCGGCGGGCTAATGCTGCCGGTACTGCAGACGGTGCTCCTGCGGGCCGCCGGCGGCCGCCACCTCGGGCGGCTGATGGCCGTGGTCACCTTGCCCGCCCTGGCGGGACCGATTCTCGGCCCGGTCATCGGCGGCTTGATCGTGGGTCACCTGAGCTGGCGATGGATCTTCTTCGTCAACGTCCCTCTGGGTCTGCTCGCGGTCCTGCTGGCCTGCCGCGGCATGCCAACAGATTCGCCTCGAGGCGGTGAACGACTGGACTGGGCAGGGTTGTCGCTGCTCTCTCCCGCGCTCGCCGCTCTCATCTACGGGCTGATCCAGTCCAAGGAGAAGCTGGTCGCGTCCGGCATGGGGGCCGTCGAGAACTTCAGCCCTGGCGCCATCAAGACAATCGGCACCCTTGAACTCCTGGCCGCGGTGGGGCTGATCTTGCCGGCCGCGTTCGACATCGCGCCGGTTCTGGTGCCACTTGCCGCCGTCGGCCTGGTGTCCTTGATGGTTGGCGCGATGTTCGTTCACCTGCGCCGTCATGAGGCCCAGGGAATCGTGGTGACCCTGACGCTGTTCGCCCTGGCCGCCTTTGTGGCGTGGGGGCGCTTCGGCCCCGAGTCCTTCACCGGCTGACCCGGCGCGGGCGTTCGGCGCCGGGGACCCAGACTGACGCACCGCCCGCGCGCGGAATGTCATGCCTGGTCCGGTCAGCTCTCGCTCCGCTGACGGACCGTCCTCCACGTCAAGAACGCGGTGGTCAGCGTGAGGAGCGCCGCCCAGATGGCCAGCGCTCCGGGAGCGTCATGCCACACGATCACACTGCCGATCATGAGTCCCGCCCACACAGACAGGTAGATGCCCATCCGGGTCTTGGGCTGGAACCGGCTCAAAGGCACAAATTCCTGGTTCCCCCTGACCGGAAAGGGAGCACCCTTGGCGACTCGCACGAAGGCGACCGTGAAGAGATAGGCCAGGAAGACGCAACCGGCGAGACCCAGCACCAAGAACGCGATCAGCACCGGGTCGACGTCGGCGTCCGAGAAGGCGATGGCACGGACGAGGAGGGCCAGACACCAAAGAGCACCCAGGGTGGTGAAGCCGCTCCACACCGCCAGACCGATCACCGGTCGTCTCCGCACTTGCTGCGCCACGACCTTCACTCCTCGAAAGAGCGCGCTGCGGGCGGTAGAGGAGTACCCCGACAAACCAACCTAATTCGTCCACCATCGGCTACCTGCCGAGCCGAGCGCCACCTCGTCCAGCATTCGCATGAACGCCCAGACGGCCTTGCCGATGTCGTGGCGCCGATCTCCGCACATCTCAGCGTCCTCACTCATCGAACCGCCCTTCCCGAGTAAGCAGCGACGCCAGCAGCCGCCGCCCCAATCCCACGGAGGGCGGCGCCCGATGTCGGCCGCGCGTACCGGACGAGGTGGAAGCCATGGCGCGGTGCGTCCCGGACGTTGATCGCGCCGCGCCGTTCCGAGCCGTCGGCCCCGACGGCCGAAGGCCCAATTCCTCCAGGCGCCGCCCCAACGAGGCCGCCGAGCCCGCCTCCACCAACCAGGCGCACTCCCGGCTGACCGCCCACCACCGGCCAGTGAATTCCCCGCACCACGCCGACACCCCAGGAAAGCGATGCCGCAGCTCGGCGATGCCGCGCTCCGGATCGATGTCCGCTCCCGCCCACGGCGGCCGTTCGGCTAGGTTGCACACAGTCGGACCTCCACGTCCGGCAAGGCCCCGGAGACCCGGTGTTGCTGCACCGGCCGGGGCCGCCTTGTCTCCTGACCAGTCAAACCGCGATGCAGGACGCGTGGACAGGGGGCATGATGAGGCGCGAGGGAGCACGAGAGAGCAGGAACGAGCACGGCCGCCGTGTACTGAGAGGTGCTCACAATGCCCGTTGCTCGCAAGGCCCCGGGCGCCCGCCTCGCGGTGGAACGCCGCGACCGCAAGTGGAGCAAGGAATACCTCGCCCGCCGGATCATCGCCAATCTGACCGGGCCGCAGGTTCCCAGCCTCTCCACCGTCGTCTCCTATGTCACCCGGTGGGAAGCGAGCAAGGGAATCACCGAGCGCTATGAACTCGCTCTCGCCGCCGCGCTGGACATCGACCCCGGCGAGCTGTTCGATCTCCTCGGCGACCTGGGCGGTAGCGTGGAGAGTCCGATTCCTTCGTACGCAAGGGATGACGATGTGAGACGCCGTGCCGCACTCCAATTGATCGCCGCAGTCGGCGCGGGGGCCGCCGTTCCGCCCGGCGCCTTGGAGGGGCTGCTTTCCGGCATCGACGAAGCTCTCAGCCTTAACACCGACCTCGAGGAGTGGGAAAGGGTTGTCGACGACTATGGCCGCCAGATTTACCGGCAATCGTTCGACGCACTCGTTGCGCCCCTGACCACAGACATCATCGCCGTGGGGCATCTCCTCAAGAAGGGCCGTCCGCCGCACGAGCAAGCCGGGCTGCTGCGGGTGAGCGCCGGGCTTTCGGGCGTCCTGGCCGAGACATTGAGCAATTTGGGCGACGACCGTGCCACGCGCCGAACCTGGAGCACCGCACGCCGCGCCGCCGACGCGTCCGGCGACCGCGCCCTCCAGGTCTGGGTACGTGGGAGAGCCGCCCAGCACGCGAGCTGGGCGGGCAGTTCACATCACGCCGTCATGAGCATGGTGAACGAGGCCGCCGACATCGCCAGCGGGACTCCGACTTCAGGACTTGCACGGGCGTACGCCGCAGGCGCCTACATGGCGGCTTTTCATGGCGACGAGAACACAGCGCGCGGCAATCTCACCAGGCTCAAGCGCACCTTCGACCAGCTGTCCCACAGTTCCAGCGAACCGACCGTGCTGGATTTCCAAGAGGGCCAGCTCCGCTGGAACGAGGCGTACGTCCGCACCACCATTGGCGAGAAGCACGCAGTGGCCGCAGTTGAGGACGCCCAAAGCCTTTACCCGCCCACCGCCAAAGCGCCGATCATCAATTTGCACCTGATGCGCGCTATCCATCTGGTCCAGCGCAATGACGTGCGCGAGGGCCTGGACCTGGCCATGACGTCCCTCAGGGGCCGGCCCCGTCCCGTCATGGCCACGCGCCAGTTGGTCGGCCAGATACTGAACACGCTCCCTGGCAGCGCCCAGACACTTCCCGGCGCGCGCGACCTCCGGGCGTTGGCTGCTGGTACCTGAATACCGGCTCCTGCGAAGGGAGCGGGACCAGCGTTCAGCTCGTCGTGCGGTTGGCCTCGCAGGTCGAAGTTACGACGTCCGGCGGGCGGGTCATGATGATGGCCGTTCGCCGCCTTCGTTGCGGGCGGGTGCGGGCTCGTGATGACGCGGCGTTTGTCGCGTTTGTGACGGGTCGGCTCGTGGTGATGGAGGTTGGCTGGGGGTGTGGGCTCGGGGTGGCCGGTCGCCCCTTCCGGGTGTCGGAAGGGGCGTGGCTGCTTGGTGGGGTTACTTCCATGCCTGCGGGCGGAGGGGTTCGTCCAGTTCTACGCGGCCGGCGAGGTTGTCGACGAGGCCCACGAAGGTCGCGAACGCGCACTCGGTGACCAGTTGCAGCAGGTCGGCTGGCTGCAACCCGGCATCGTGGGCACGCCGGATCACTGCCTCGGGCACCGCGCCGCGTTCGATCACGAGTGCCCTGGCGAAGGCGTAGACGGCCGCGTGGACCTCCTCGCGGGGCTCGGTCCCGTCCCGCATCGCCTTGATGTCTTCTGGATCCACGCCCAGCATGCCCAGCACCGTGGAGTGGAAGGCGACGCCGTAGGCGTTGTCGACGGCGACTCCGACCGCGACTCCCGCGATCTCCCGGTGCACCGGGTCGAAGGAGTCGCCGCCGACGGCGCGGCGCAGCCCGTCGAAGCCCGCCAGGAGCGTCGGGCTGGCCGCGATCGTGGCCGCGAGGTTGGGGACGAAGCCGAGTTCGGTCGCGATCCCGTCGAGGATCGGCCGGGACGCCTCGGGCGCGGAATCGGAGGTGAGAATTGGGAAGTGCATCGGAGCTCCTTCAGAACGGATGCACTGACTCTCTCCCGCCTCTGTGTCGGCCACGATTCCCTCGCAGGGAAGCGCCGCGGCTCGCGCCGGGCCGTAGGGTCGGTTCATGTCCGGGACGATGACCGAGGTCTCTTTCGGCACCATGGTTCGCTACTGGCGGCGCGTCCGGGCCATGAGCCAGCTCGATCTGGCGTCGGCCGCGATGACCACCCCGCGCCACATGAGCTTCCTGGAGACCGGCCGCTCGAACCCGAGCCGCGAGATGGTGCTCCGCCTGGCCGGCGCGCTCGATGTTCCGCTGCGCGACCGCAACGGCCTGCTGCTGGCGGCCGGCTTCGCTCCGCTGTTCTCGCATCGCGGCCTCGACGATCCGGCCCTCGACCGGGTCACGATGGCCATCGGGCGGATGCTGGAGCAGCACGACCCGTTCCCCGCCGTTGTTCTGGACCGCGGCTGGGGTCTGCTGCGCGCCAACCACGGCGCGGTGCGCCTGTTCGGCGGGCTGCTGGCGCCCGACCCGATCCCCGACGACGTCAACGTGCTGCGCATGATCCTTGAGCCGGGCCCCGTCCGGGACGGCATCGCCAACTGGGAGCAGGTCGCGCCCGCGCTGCTCGAACGCGCCCGGCGCGAAGCGGTCGGCGGGGTGCTCGACCTGGCGACCGCCGAGCTCGTCCAGGAGCTGCGGGCGCGCCCCGAGGTCGAGGCGCTCATCACGGCGGCACCGGCGATCGCGCCGCTGGTTCCGGTGGTGGACGTGCACTTCCGGCTAGGCGCCGATCACCTGCGGTTCTTCTCGGTCGTGTCCAGCATCGGCACGCCCGTGGACGTCACAGCCCAGGAGCTGCGCGTTGAAGCGTTCTTCCCCTCCGACGACCAGACCGCCGAGCGGTGGCGGACCCTGAGCGTCAAACCTCTCGGCTGGTCCAAGGGGTGAGGCGGGCGCGGAGGTCGGTCTCGTCGAGGGCGAATTCCTGCGGCGTGTAGCGGTGTGGTTTGCGCTGGTTGGGCGGGTTCGCGGCGTGGTATGCGTCGATCATGGCGTGGAGGTCGGGTTGCGCCAGGCCGGCGGCGGTGTAGACGCGGTCGAGGACGTCGCCGGTCGCGTGCACCAGGTCGTCGTATCGGACGTCGATGATCGTGAGGTCGGCGGCCTGGGGTGAACTGCGGAAGGCGTGGGCGCGGCGCAGCCACAGCTCGGTCTGCCCGGCCTGGAAGCGGCCGACGTCCGCGGGGTCGACCTCGTCGCTGTAGGTGGAGCGGAAGACGGAGAAGAGGCTGGCGCCCGACGCGACCGTCTCGACGATGTCGCGATGTAGGAAGACGACGCGGGCATCGGGGAAGGCCGCGGCCAGGCTCGCCAGTTCCGCGGTGTGGGCGGGCGCCTTCAGTAGCCAGCGGCGGCCGTCGTCGAGGGTGTGCAGGATGTGGCGGTAACCGAGGTATGTGCCGGTGAGGTTTTCGTCGGCGAGCCACCGCGTGTAGCCGTCCAGGCGGACGGTGGCGCTGTACCCCCAGTTCCTGAACGCGGAGCCCAGGCCGACGACGCACTCCTCGGGCAGGTGCGGCCCGTAATCGTGGACGGCTTTGAGCGCCGGGTTCAGCAGATCGAGGAGGGCGAAGGCCTTGCCGCTGCCGTCGATCAGCTCCCGGCGCCGGTCGGGGGACGCGCCGGCGAACTTCCACGGGACGCTCAGCTCGGCCGGCAGCGGGGCGCGGAGCCGCGGATCGGTCGCCAGGAGCCGGAAGAGAAAGGTGGTCCCCGTCCGCCATCCGCCGGTGATGAAGATGGGCGGCGGGTCGAGACGCGCGTCCGCGCCGGGCATCCCGGACATGGCCACGCGGGCGCGGAGCGCGGACACCGCGGAGTCGCGGACCATCCGGATCCCGACCGCGTTGAGACGGCCGTCCTCACGCGCCGACTCCAGGTAGCGCTCCAATCCCTGACGCCAGCCTCCGCTTTCGTCAAGGCCGGTGGCCTTGGCGATGATCGTCTCGGGATCGAGCGTGTAGGCGCCGGGACGAGCGGCACGATCGGCCTCGGCCGCCGCGTAGATCTGCGCTGCGGCAGGGGTGCGCTCGGGCGGACGCCACGCCGTCATCGCGGCCTCCGAAGATCGTCGATCCGGCACACGCTGGTCCGGGGGAGCGGCGGTGGTCGCTCGGCGTGCAGCCAGCGCAACATGAAGAGCCCGGCGGCGCGTCCTTCGGTGTCGAGCCAGTCAACGTCGCCAGGATCCTCGGCTGCCAGGACGAATCGGTACCGGCGGCCGTCGACGCGGGCCGTGGCGCCGGTCAGCGACACCCGCCGGTGCCGGTAGTCGAGGGAGTTGAGGAAACGGCTGTAGAGCAGGACGTTCCAGTGCCGGCAGGGCACGGTCTCCCCTTCGACGACGAGGGCCTCTCCGGGTTCCAGTTGCCAGGCGCCGCGCAGGTAGTGGATGCCGGGCTCGGTGTACGCGGCGCCTCCGGTCATCTCGGCCCAGTGGTGCACGGTGTTGGGGGCGACCTGGCCTTCGACGGCGGCGAACGCCGCGGGCATCACCTCGATGGTCTTGGCGAGCCGCCGGAGCTGGTGCCGGAACCGCGCCGGATCGATCGGCGGAGGCGCCTCCGGCGACGTGACGGGTTCGATGGCGCACCAACCGCGGCGGCTCCCATCGTCGTGAAAGTGCCGCACCCACAGCTGCGCGTTCCCTTCAGGTAGCGGCAGCCACGCGCCGTCATCCGGCTGGACGCCCCCCACGAGCAGGGAGTACGCGCCGGACCCGAGCCGGTCGCCGTCGATCCGCGAAGCGGCGCTGACCCCGCCGGACGCCGTCGCATAGGCGGTGATCGACATGTAGACGGCGTCGCCGGGGTGCCCAGTGAGCCGGTACTGGCGATCGCCGTGCACATCAGCGACCCAATAACGAGTGTCGGGGTTGTCCATGAAGAACTTCTGCCGCCAGCCGTTGAACGGCACCAGCTCGGGCAGCTCCCGATCGATCTCGAACCGGGCGAGCTGGTGATGCAGGCCGCGCAGCAACGCCCGAAACGCGTCAGCCCGCTCCGTCGCGTCCAGCTGAGCGGTGTCCTCCCCGACCCGTTCCCCCGCGACGCGCAACGCCTCAACGAGGTCAGCCCAAGCCCGCACGTCATCCCCACTCACAAAGCCCCACCCCTCCTCACACCGCCGCTACTCATGACGCCTCGCTAGGACGCGCGTCGCCACCGTGTGCCTTGCTGGTGCGTGGTTGAGAGTTGCGGAGGTCGTGGAGCATCCATGCTGACGTTGCGGCGACGAAGATGCCCCAGGTCGCGGCGATGGTGTGGACGCCGATGATGCCGCTGCCGACGTTGAGGGGGCCGGTCATCGACCAGAATCCCGCCATCGGGGTGAGGGTGCCGAAGACCGCGGCGACGGCGAGCCAGCCGAGCCAGCGCGCCAGGCCGCTCGCGGCGTGCAGGTATTCGATGCGGTGCGTCATGGGTCGCTCCGGCGGATGCGGTCGTCGTGGACGTAGTGGGGGCGCGGATCGTCGATGAGGATGCCTGGGGCGGCGGCGCAGACGGCGGGGAGCGCGTCGAGAATCGCGCGCACCGAGGCGCCGGTGACGGGGTTGGTCCGGTCGGGGTCGGCGGCGCCGGGGGTCGGGTCGAAGGTCAGCCGGGTTCGCAGCGCGGCGGGCGCGCCGGTGATCTCGATGGTGTAGTCGATGGGGCTTGGGCCGTCGCGGTCTGGATAGGGCAGGTCGTCGCCGCGGTAGGCGTTGGCCTCGCCGAGGTACCAGCACTCTTCGTTCGTGAAGAAGTGATGGTCGCCCAGGTAGCCACGGTGGGTCATGTGCAGGGCCGCGGTCTGGCCCGGCTCGACCGTGAACCCCGACCGCGTCTGGAACCGTTCGCGCGCGGGCAGGCCCCGCAGGTCGTGCTCGACGCGCACCTCGTCCATCCGGGCCCCGAAGAGATGATGGGCGACGTTGCCCGTGAGGTCGCCGTAGTAGAGGTCGCCGAACAGCGCGAGCGGCTTGCCGGCGCCCAGGTCGGCGGGGTCGCAGCCGAACCCGATCCGGCGCAGCCCGCCCCACATCGAGCCCGACGCCGCCGCGAAGTCGACCGCCTCGACGCACCGCACATGGGTGACGTCCGACAGCGCGCGGGCCATCGTCATCGCCACCCGCTCGACCATGAACGTGGGATGCACACCCGTGCCGTGCAGGGTCGTGTTTCCGGTCTCGCACGCCTGGAGCAGCCGTGACGCCGGCGGCCGGGTGGCCGACAGCCAGTTCGGCATCGCCGCGTTGTGGTACGAGGCGGTGGAGATCACGTTCTTGCCGGACTCCAGCATCGCGATCACGTCGGCGTCCAGGCGGGCGCCGAGGACGTCGGGACGCGGCGTCACCACCACGCAGTCGGCGTCCAGCGCCAGGATCTCCTCGGCCGACGTGGTCGCGGCGACCCCGATCGGACCGAGGCCGACCAGATCGCCCAGGTCCGCGCCGTGCTTGCGGTCGCTGAACACCTTCGCGCCCACCAGCCGGACGTCCGGACTGCGATGCGCGGCCCTGGCGACGGCGCCGCCGACCTCGCCCGGCCCCCAGATCACCACTCGGTACGTCTCGCCCATCGGCTGCCTCGTTCCGTTCGACCTGGACACGCGCCGGACCCCGGCGCTAACTTACAGATCGTAAGTTAATGGGGCAAGAGGCGGGGAGAACCCGGAACATGACCACACGCCGCCGGCTGAGCGGCCCCCAGCGGCGCGCCCAGATCCTCGACGTCACCTGCCGGATCGTGGTCGAGCAGGGCTACCACGCCGTGACCATCGACCGGGTCGCCGAGGAGTGCGGCGTCACCCGCACCGTGCTCTACCAGCAGTTCGAAAGCCTCCCCGGCCTGCTGGTCGCCCTGATCGACCGGGAGGTCGAACGCGCCTTCACCGGCTTCCGCGAAGCCGCGGCCCGCCCCGTCCCCCCGGGCGAGGATCCTTTCACCAGCGCCCTGGCCGGAGTGCTGGACGCGGCCGACGCCGCTCCCGCCACCTGGCGAATGTTCATGTTCCCCGCCGAAGGAGGCCCCCCGGAACTCCACGAACGCCTCGCCCAGGCCCGCGCCGTCACCCGCTCCCACCTCCAGAAGATCACCGGCCACCACGCCGACCCGGACCTGAGCATCCGGGTCCTGCACGCCGTCGCCGACGAACTCGTCCGCCTCCGCCTCACCGACCCCGACGCCTACCCGGCCGACCGCCTCCTGGCCCAAGCCCGCCGCATCGCCCAAGCCACCCTCGGCCCCTGACCCGCCCCCTCAAGCCCCCGATCTCTGATCCGCGACCTTCGTCCACCGTCTTGCCATCACCGGAGCCGGCCTCAGCAGCGGGGCCTATACGTCGCCGGGGAGTCGGCCGGATAGGTCTTGGCTGTCGCTCTCTGCCGGCGGGCTGATGTCGACGACCCTGATCTGCCGGTCGAAGCCTCGCTCCATCGCGATGGCCAGCTGGGCGGCGACGTCGGTCTCGGCCGGGCCGATGGCGAGGGCGATCAGGAGGGTGTCGGTCGTTCCCGCCGGGTCCATCACGAACGCGACGTCCACCTCGCCGTGCCTGATCTGGGAACGTGCGGTCGCCTCGTCCTTGACCGGCACGGCGTGCACGGGGTTGCCGTGCAGGCCGTTGAGCTTGGCGAGGATCTCCTCCCTCGACTGCGGTGGCGCGACGACGGCGGTGGGGATCGCGTGCGGGGACGGGGAGTGGAGGGCCCCGACCGACGACACGAAGAAGCCGAGCTGGAGCAGCAGGACCGCGGCGACCAGCGCTCCGACGGCGGACGTCACCATGGTCCGGGCATCCAACGACCGCGAACCGTCACGGTGAGAATCTGACTTGCTACTCATGGTAGTGATCCTACGGGTGGGCGGCGGTGACCCTGGGGACGGGCAGGCCGTCCCCAGGGTCATCCGTTTCAGCCCAGGCGGTAGATCGCGGCGTCGGACTTGACGCTGCCGGTGGCCCAGAGCGAGCGCGTCCCTGGGATCAGGGTGAGATCGTCGACTCGGGCGGCCCGTTTGATCCGGCGGGCGGGCCTGTTCTGGGTTGGCAACAACGTACGAACGATCGTATGTTTACCTTCATGTCCCTCATCATGACGCCTCGCGTCGAAGAATCAGACCCGCATTGCCTGTCACCGGCCGCCGGCGCCGGGCTGCTCGCTGCGGCTCCCTGGCGGCGGTTCGCCACGATCGGCGACAGCCTGTCGGCCGGCACTGGCGATCCGAGTCCGGGCTATGCCAGCCTCGGCTGGCCCGATCGGGTCGCGGACGTTCTGCGCCGTGTGCGACCCGAGTTCGCCTACCTCAACACCGCCGAGGTCGGCGCTACGACCGCCAGGACGCTGGAGACGCAGATCGAGCGGCTCGTCGACTTCGGTCCTGACCTCGTCCATGTGCCGTGCCCCGCGAATGATTTGTTCCGGGCGGAGCCCGATTTCGGGGTCATTGAGGAGACGCTGGGGCGGGTGTTCGAAGTCGCCGCGGGCACCGGGGCGCAGCTGACGACGTTCACGCTGGGCAGGGCGTTCGTCGTGCCGAAGTTCGACGACTGGCGCGAGAGGGTGCTCACCGCCAACGCCATCACGCGGCGGCTGGCCGCCGAGCACGGCGCCCTGTTGATCGACATGTGGGACCACCCGGTCAACTCCCGGCCGGATCTGCTGAGCGCCGACCGCATTCACTTCGCGGCGTCGGGCCAGGCGGTCATGGCCGCCGAGGTCATCAAGGGCCTCGCCCGCCTCCTCGACGAGGCGTCCGCGTGACCGCCGTCGCCGCGGCGCCGCGCGCCGCGACCGGGACGCCGTGGGGTGCGGTGTCGATCGTGCTGGTCGGCGCCTTCATGGCGATCCTCGACTCGTTCATCGTCATCGTCGCGGGACCGGCGATCCAGGCCGACCTCGGCACGTCCGGCGGTGAGCTGCAGTGGATCCTCGCCGGTTACCAGCTCACGTACGCGGTGTTCCTCATCACCGGCGGCAGGCTCGGTGACCTGCGCGGCCGCAGGCGCGCGTTCATCGAGGGCATGACGCTGTTCACGCTGGCGTCGGTCGCGTGCGCTCTTTCGCAGACGGCGGCCGTTCTCATCGTGGCGCGCCTGGTCGAGGGGCTGGGGGCGGCGTTGATGCTGCCGCAGGTCTACGCGTCCATCACGGTGATGGTGCGGGAGAAGGACCGGCATCGCGCGTTCGGGTACCTCGGCGTCGCGATGGGGCTCGCCACGATCGGCGGCCAGCTGGCAGGCGGGCTGCTGATCGGCGCCGATCTGCTCGGCTCGGGATGGCGCTCGGTGTTCTGGATCAACGTTCCGATCGGGCTCGCCGCGATCCTGCTCGCGGCCTGGTACCTGCCGGAGTCGCGGGCGGCGCTCGCGCGCAGGCTCGACCTGGCGGGGGTGGCGGTTCTGAGCTTGGCGCTGTTCCTGCTCGCTTTTCCGCTCATTCAAGGGGAACAGGCGGGATGGCCATGGTGGACGTGGGTTTCGCTGGCTGCGAGCTGCCTGGCGTTCGCTGTCTTTGGACGCGTCGAACGCAGGGTCGGTCAGCGCGGAGGCGATCCCCTGCTGAAGCTGTCGTTGTTCCGGACGCGGTCGTTCTCGGTGGGGATCGTGCTCGTCTTCACCATCTACACGTTCATCACGTCGTACTACCTGGTGTTGTCGCTCGCCCTCCAGGACGGGCTGGGCATGTCGGCGCTGGAGGCCGGACTGGTGTACACCCCGGCGGCGGTGACGTTCTTCTCCTTCAGCATGCTCGCGGGCAGGCTGGCGCCACGTTACGGCCGTCGTGTGCTGGAGGTGGGCGCGATCGTCGTCGCCATCGGGTACGCGTCGACGGTGATCGTGCTGACCGTCGGCCCGGCGTTCAGCCCGGCGGTGGTCATCCCGACGCTGATGCTGCAGAGCGTGGGCGGCGGCCTGCTCATCACGCCGTCGCTCAGCGCCGTCCTCGCGCGGATCGACCCCGGCGACGCCGGGACCGCCTCGGGTGTCCTGTCGACCGCCCAGCAGGTCGGCGGCGCGCTCGGCGTCGCGATGATCGGGGTCGTCTTCTTCGCCTCCTATGGCCCCGCCTCGTCGGAGCGCGCGGCGGCGGGCCATGCCCTGGCGATGTCGTCGGTCTGCACTTGCGTCATCGCGTGCGCGGCGGCGGTGCTGGTGTATTTGCTCCCGGCCAGGCCGCCCGCGCCCGCCGACCCCGGCGAATGAGCCGGGCGGTATGGGGGGCGATTGACGGGTAGGGCCCTCAGCAGCAGTGCAGATGCCATCAATACGGAAAGGCGCTGACCATGGCCGAGGGCAAGGCTTTTTCACCCTGGAGAAAAGGTCGAGCAGAGCGGAATCTACGAATGCGATTCCGGCTGCGGGCACCGGTGGAGCACCGACGTCAGGGGCCACCCGTTCCCTCCGCTTCCCGACGGCTGCAAGGGAGGCGGCTGGAAACTGGCGAACGCCACCCCGCTGGACCGCGGCCCTGGGGCGAGCTCCGGATCGGAGAGCCAGCCCCAGGACCGGGTCGTCCCCGGAATGGGCAGCGCCACGGAGGGATACGACTCACATGCGGGCGGAACGCGACAGGGCGATCCTTTGACCGGAGTGGAGAAGGAGTAGAACGCCGCCCGGCCTCCCAGGTGTCGCAGACCGCTCTCCTAGGTGTTGCAGACCGCTTCCGCGGAGCGCGGCCCTTCTCCCTGGCCGTTCTCCGCGGAGACGGATATTCCGTAGCGCTTGGACGGGTTGAGCAGAATGATGCTGAAGCTCTTCTGACTGGTCGGGAGTTCGGAGCGGGTTACGACGCCGGATGGCAACTCCCGCCAATACACGCGCCACAACACGTCCGGCTGGGAGTCCGTCCACTGCGCGCCGCATTCGGAGCCGCTCCATCGGAACGCGGTCATGTTCGAGGGTCTGGCCAGGAAGGCAGACGCCGACACGACCGAGGACCAGGGGCTGTCATTGCCGGCCCATGTGACCGCTCTGATCTGGAACTCATACCGGTGGCCGTGGGTCAGTGAGTAGAAGGGCACGCCCGTCGACTCGGGGGCGAACAGCGGGAACTCGTTCCAGGCCGCGCCCGCGGTGGCGTCACGCCATCTGACGTCGTAGGAGTACTTTCCTGAGGGGCTCGGCGCCGTCCAGTCCAGGGTGATCCTTGCCCCGGACGTGGCGGTGGCGGTGACGTTCGTCGGCCCTGGCCCGGCCATGCTCGAATCGGAGCAATAGTTGGGTGCGTTGAGCATCCATGGTGAGCCGAGAGGTGCCTTTGTCGGCTCGATGTAGGACCCGCCGGCCGGGGAGGACGGAAGCGTGAACTGGATGAACCGGGGACGGTAGACCGAAGCGGTGTAGTAGTTCCTGTTCATGCAGGCGCCGTCGCGGTACTGCGAATTGAGGTTGTAGCTGACCACGACCGTCCTGCCGTTGGTCAGATGGGGCACGACCCGGTATTCGTAGGTCCAGTCGCCCCAGTCCGTCGTCGTCTCCGCGGTCATGTGCAGAACGGACCGGTTGGCGGCGGTGAAGCCCTCCGGGGTGGAAGAGTGGTAGGCGATCATGTTGCCGCCCAGGCGGCCTTCGAGACCCTGTGTCAGCAGGACGTACTGACCGTTGTGGTTGGTGACGGAGAAGCCCTCGGCGACGCCGTCCATGATGCGCGTGGACGCGTTCTGGCTGGTCGACCACGAACTGCCGGTCCAGTACTCCCAGGCGGCGGTGAATTGCCCTCTCGGAACGCGGGCCAGGTGCAGGTACTTGTGCGGGTCGTTGCCGTTGACGACGCCCTCGGTGCCGTAGATATAGGTGTAGTCCGACGTGCTGTAGAGCGCCGTTCCCCACAGGAGACAACTGGACCCCTGAGCCGGGCTCCCGTCACAAAGGGTGGAGGGAATGGACACCTTGGTGAACGTCGCGGGATTGGTGAGCGTGGACACCGGCATCGCCACCAGTTCGATACCGGTCGCGTAGAAGCCGAACGCGCCGCCGCCCGACTGCTTGTAGCGCTGGTAGAACTTGTAGATCGTGTCGCCCACCAGCATGTTGTCGCCGCCCCAGAGCCAGTCCCCGTTGGCGGCCGGCGGCACCATGGTCTTGTCGCCGGTGCTTCCGGAGACCGAGGTCAGGGTCGACCCGTTCTGGATCACCATCATGTTGCGCGGCATGATGTTCGTGAACGGACGGCGCGTGCCGTTGGCCTCGACCGTTCCGTAGAAGCTGTCGTTGAAGAACCACACGACCCGTCCGTCCGGCAGCTTGAGCGACTGGGTGCCGTCGCCGCCGCTCCACTGGCCAGAGGTGTTGCCGTAGTTCTGGAAAAGGTTGTTGAGGCTCGAATAGGGCGTCACCGGAACGGCCGCGCGGGCGGCCCGGGCGGTGGACGCCTTGGGTTCGGCCTTACCTGAGCCGCGCTCGCAGACGATGGGCCCTATCGGGGCACACGCGTGGCTCTTGGCGAGATCGGGGAGCTTCTTCCCAGCCGGAGCCGGAGCCGGAGCCGGAGCCGGGCCGGGAGGTGGAGGCCCCGCTTGGGCGGGCCCTGCGAACAGGAAACCGGCCGCAAGGACTGTGCTGACGATTCCGATTCGCTGGCCAAGGCGTACCCCACGGAACATGACCGGTTCCTCCAAGCGCAGCCGTTCACCGACCCAACGGTCGGCAAGATCACCAGATCCTAACGAGCGCTTGCTAAGCCGAACGCCCGCCCGGCTGTCCGGTAAAGGTCAGCTGGTGAGGCAACCCGAGACCGCCCTCAATGGTCACGAACGACCGCACGTCCCGGGTGGGACGCGCGGTCAGGAACTGGTCACCAGACCCGTACGGTGGTGGGCCGGAGGGCGGCCCCCGACGGCGTTGACGACGACATCCACGTACGAGCTCGGCGGAGCCCCGCCCTGCACACTCGCGCCGAAGTCGGTCAGGCCCGCCGGCCCACTGCACATCGTCCACGACAAGGAGAAGGTCCCGGCCTCCTGCAGGTCGCTGACCACATCGACCAGCGCGGCCCCCGCGACCAGCGGATCGAACGAGCCGCCTACGTCCCCTGACGAGCTGTTCCAGCACCCCGAACGGCACCGCCGACTCGTTCTCGTCGCCGCTCGCCGGCCGCCGCTCGTCGCAAGGATGCGGAACTCGCCGTAGGACGAGTACGCCAGGACCGGCCTGGCCCGCATCGAGCTGGGCCGCCGCATCGGCGACATCGACGCGCAGAAGGCCATCGCCGAGGCGGACCGCTGGACGGCACCTTGCTGTCGCTCACGAGAGGGCGCGAGGAGACACGATGCGACCTGGCTTCGGTGTGGGTGGCCAAGATCGGGGCGAATCTGGCGATGCGGGGCGAGCCGAGCTTTCCGGTGCTGAAGGTCCAGGACGCTGAATCGGGTGACACCATGCGGTACGTGCTGAGGACTGGCACCCACCGGCAGCCGTCCGCCGACGACCTGCGCGTCCTGGCCGACGCCTTCGAAGCCGCACCCCAACCGTCCCCGGCCGCCGTCGCCGCAGCGTCAAGGTTGCGGGAGATAGCTCAACACGGCTTCGACCCGCCACCACCTCCCCCCATGCCCGTCGATTGGAGCCACCGCACCAGCCGTCGTCCCGAGGCCCCCTAGCCGCGCCGTCGCCACGCCCCCAGGCGTCGCGGGCCTCGTCGAGCAGAGCGCGGATCTCGGTGTGGTCAGTGGCGTTCATGACGCAGAGTCCTTTCGGTGTAACCTTCTTGGAGGAAGTTTCTTCTTTGAAGATTTCTCTTCGTTAAAGAAGAGATTAGGGAGTGGAGGATCTCGTGTCAACACCAGGGGCGCCATCGGATCCGAGCAGGGTGTACCGCCAGTACTTGAGCGCGGTGATGATGCACGGCCACGCCAGCGCCAAAGCCTGCGACCTGGGGGCCACTGACCTGTACGCGTTGAACATCCTGGAGTTGTCGGGGGCCATGACCCCCGGCGAACTAGGAACGCGCACCGGCCTGACGACCGGGCCGACCACCCGGCTCATCGACCGTCTGGAGAAGGCGGGCTACGTCCGCCGCGTCCCGTCCGCCGACGACCGCCGCAAGGTCATCGTCGAACCGGTCGGCAAACCCGCCCGGCTGGACGAGGTTCTGGCACCGGCCAGGCAGAAGATCGGTGAGATCGTCGGCGGCTACTCGGCCGAGGAACGCGAGGTCCTTTTCGACTACTTCGCCCGCGCTGCGAAGGCGTACCAGGACGCCGCCGAAGCACTCAACGCGCCATCGTGACCGGTGGGCGGCACCCGACACGAACCGGTGGGTGGCGCCCGCCGGTCACAACGCCGAACCGCCGGCACATCGGACCAACGCGCCCTACCGCGTCCAAACCTGGCCCTCCTCGAACGGCTCTCGTACGCCACGACGCAGCGAGTTCGTGGGGCGGTTCGGCATCGGTCCGCGATCGGGCAGCCAATGGGCGAGGAGATGTGGGCCCGGCCGTGCCGCGCGCCGACCCCACGACCGAGGTGCGGCCCGTCCATCCTGGGACGCTGGTGACGAGCGCATCGTCCCGGCCCTTGCAGCGCGTGTTTACCGGCCGCTGGCCTGCCGTAGCGCGTGGCCGATCGCCTCGCTGCTGGTCACGCCGACGATCGGCTCGCCGTTCTCGAAGACGAACGTCGGCACGGTGGTGACGCCCGCCTGCCGCGCCGCAGCCACTTGTTCGCGCACCTCGGCGGCCCCCTGATCGGTGGCGAGAAAGTCCCGCACCTGGCCGCCGTCCAACCCCACCTCTTCGGCCAGCCCGGTGAGCTGCGCGTGGTCGGCGATGTTGACGCCGTCGCGGAAGTAGGCGTCGAAGAGGACGGTCGCCAGCGCGGCCTGCGCCTCGGCACCGTGCTCGCGCAGGACGAACCACCGCAACCGGTGCGCGGTCAGGGTGTTGACGGCCACCGCATGATCGAACCGGTACTCGATCCCCTCCTCGGCGCCGCGCCGGGTCATCTCCGTGAGCATCGCTTCGGCTCGGTCCGGACCGAACAGCTCGACCACCGCGTCCATCAGAGGCCGGGGCTCCTCGGGTGCGTCGGGCATCAGCTGGAACGGACGATGGACGAGCTCGACGTCCAACTCCGCACCGGCCACCGCGCGGTGGAACTGGTGCATGCCGAGGCGGCACCACGGGCACGCGATGTCGTCATATACCTCTACTTTCATCCCGGATCCTTTCGTGGTGGGTGCGATGTGGAGAACGTTCACTCGTGGATCAGGCTGGCCGCGGGCCGGCGGCCTCGGCGACCCACCGGGCCACGTCCTCGACGCGGCGCCCGGGCCGGGTGCTGCCCAGAACGATCGCGATCTGGATCATGGACGTCCTCCTTGGGCTCGTGACGGCCGATCATGAACGCCTCGTGAGCCGCTGCGACATGCGCTCCAGCCGTCGCCGTCGAGCATTCCGGCGCTGGGCGTGCCCGGCCAGGCTGCGGTTTTCCTAGCCCTGGCAGGGCCAGGCTCGCCTGCATACGATGCAGTCGATGAGGGAGACAGAGCTGGGTGCGTTCCTGCGCGCACACCGGGAGGCGGTCTCGCCCGCCGCGGTCGGGCTCCCGAACGGGAACCGGCGCCGCACCCCCGGCCTGCGCCGGGCCGAGCTGGCCACGCTCGCCGGCGTCAGCGTGGACTACCTCACCCGGCTGGAGCAGGGACGCGATCGCAGCCCGTCCACCCAAGTGCTCGCCGCGCTCGCCGAGACGTTGGGGCTGACCCGTGACGAGCGGATCCACCTGTACCGGCTGGTGAAGACCGCCGCCACCGGCGGCGCCACGTGCGACGGAGCCGCCACGACTCCGACGGTGCGCCCGACCGTGCAAGCGCTGCTGAACGGGCTCGAACCCGCGCCGGCGCTGGTGGTCGACCGGCCCGGCGACCTGCTCGCCTGGACGGCCGGGTTCGCCCATCTCGCCAGCCCCGTCGGGCTGCTGGAGGCGGACCCACCGAACCTCGTCCGGTACGCCTTCACCGACCCGCGGGCGCACGATGCCCATCCGGACTGGGACGCGATCGCCGGCGAGCGGACCGCCGCACTCCGCACCGCGGCCGCCCTCGGCGACCCGCACGCGGCGCTGCTCGCCCAGGAGCTGATGATCACCGCCGGCGCCCCCTTCCGCGACCGGTTCGAGGGCTCGGCCGCCCTGCCCACGCGCACCGGCGTCGAACGGTGGGCACATCCGCAGGTGGGAGAACTGCGGCTGGCGTACGAGAGCCTGGAACTGCCCGACCCGGAAGAGCTGCGGCTGGTGGTCTACCTCGCCGCCGACGAGACCACCGCCACGTCCCTAGAGCGCCTAACCACCCAGCACCCCACCCCCTCAACCGCCCCACCCACCAAGACCACTGCGTCGAACACAACCAGCCCACCAGCACGACCAGCCTGATCAGCGAACCCCAGCACCACCAGCAAGAGCGGCGCGGCCTGCACGTCCCACGCGGCTGGCGTGGGTGGCGCGGGGTTCCGGATTGGTGATGGACGCGGTCCCGTAGCTGGCTGAGGGCATTTTCTGGCGGCGGCCCGGGGGCTGGCGCGCCAGATTCCCAGGCTTGTGTTCTTCGTTGCTGAGGCGGGTCTGCGGTGAAGCTGCGAGGGGGCGGATGAATCTCAGATTTCTTGTGCGGCGGTGTCGATTCGGGTCGAGGCCATTCGTAGCCAGGGTGAGAGATCGGCAGCGGGCCGGTCGCCACTCATGAGGAGAACGTCATGACTGCCACCTACACCTTCGACATCTTCTCCACCCTCGACGGTTACGGCTCGTATGACGGCGGCGACTGGGGTGGTTACTGGGGCAAGCAGGGGCCCGAGTTCCTCGACCGCCGTCTCGCCCTGTACGGCGAGGAGCAGCGGATGGTCTTCGGGGCCAACACCTACCGGCAGTTCGTGGAGTTGCTGGGTTCTAGCGCCGGACCTGACGCTGTTGGTGACCCGTCGGTCGATCCGAACGCGCGCATCAGGAACATGCCGGCAACGGTGGTGTCGTCGACGTTGGAAGGCCCCCTTGACTGGCCGGGCGGTGGGGCCGTCGTGAGCGGCGACGCCGTCGACATCGTCGCCCGGCTCAAGGAGGAGTCGAAGGTGCCATTGCGCTCGCACGGCAGCCTGTCGCTGAACCGGGCGCTGATGGCCGCCGGTCTCGTCGATCGTGTCCAGCTCACGATCTTCCCTGTGCTCACCGGCCAGACCGGGGTGGAACCGATCTTCCAGGGTGCGGCCGACTTCGACCTCGAACTGATCGAGCAGCGCACGCTCGACGGCCACACCCAGGAGCTCACGTACCGGCCCATCCTGCATGGCTGAGTCCACGCGTAGAGCGATGACGTCCGCAAGCTTCAACGCGTCAGGGCCCTGGCTCGCCGATGAGCGCTCGAACACGCCGGCCTCCTCGCCGACCCGCTGGTCGGCGAGGAGGCCGCGGCGTCGTTATCGGGTGCGGACGGGCAGGCGGCCGGCGACCAGCGGGATGACGATCAGCGCGGCCACGAGGTGGGTGGCCATCAGCGTGAGCCTCGTCGAGAGCTCCGCCGAGACGAGCAGGTCGGGTACGAACGACAGCGCGGTGAGGCCGAGGGTGATCCCGAGGAACAGGCGCTTGGGCGATGCGGCCCAGCGGCGCAGCGCCACGGCCAGCAGCACGCCGATCGCGCTGAACAGCAGCGTCAGCTGGGTGAAGCCGAGCAGCGGGATCGGTTCGCCGTCGATCTCCAGGGACACCCCCGCGCCCTTGGCGACGGCGGCGACTGCGGTGGTGGCCGCGGCGGCGGCGACACAGGCGAACAGGCCGGTGCGCCACATCAGGGTGGTGCGGGTCGTCGGGGCCTGAGCGGTGCCGAGGTTGCTGGAGGCCATGTTGCTCGCCATTGGTCTGACCTGACCTTTCATGGGGGGAGATATCCAGTGGACGCGATGTGTCCGTCGGACACTTGATGTAAGCTAGACACATCAAGGCCGGGCTGACAAGAGGTTGGTGAAAATGAAGGCGCTCTGGGATCTCCGCGACGAGCCGGAGAAGAAACCGCGCATGCCGCTCTCGGTGTCCGCGATCGTCGACGCGGCCATCGCGATCGCCGACGAGGACGGCATCGAGGCGATCTCCATGCAGCGCGTCGCCGCCGATCTCGGCTTCACCAAGATGTCGCTCTACCGCCACGTCTCGAACAAGTCCGAGCTGCTCAGCATCATGATCGACTCAGCGGTGGGGGAGCCGCCCGACCTCAGCGAGGTGCCCGGCGGCTGGCGGGCCAAATTGGAGGAGTTCGTCCGGCTGCTCGCCGAGGTCTGGCGGCGGCACCCCTGGCTGCCCGCCATCACCGTGGGCGCCCGCGTCATGGGCCCCCGCGAGGCCGGCTGGACCGAGGCCGCGGTGGCCGCGCTGGCCGGAACCGGCCTCACCGGCGACGAGCGAATGGCCGCCGCTTTCCTGCTGTTCGGGCACGTCCGAAACACCCAGTCGCTGATCACGGCCGGTACCCAGGCCTGGTCGGGCGGCAGTGAGATGGCCGAACTGATCCGCGGCCGGGCGGACCTGTTCCCCGAGCTCAGCGCGGCACTGAGCGGCCCCACTCCGGCCCTGGACGACAACGCCCGCAGCTTCGGCCTGAACCGCCTCCTCGACGGCTTGGCCGTCCTCATCGAGGAGCGCTCATGACCGCCCGCGCGCTGGCGGAGACCTACCTCGACGTACTCGGGCGAGGCGATCTGGAGGGCATCCTGGCGCTCTTCCATCCCGAGGCGATCGTCCACTCCCCGCTGTACGGGCCGTCGCCCGCCGCCGAGTTCTACCCGAGACTGCTCGCCGACACCGGCCGCTCCGAACTCCACCTCCGCGACGTCACCGAGGGCGAGCGTCTCGTCGGCGTCTGGTTCCGCTTCGACTGGACGCTGCCCTCAGGCACCCCGGCCGGCTTCGAATGCGTGGACATGCTGGAGCTCGACGACGAGGGGCTGATCAAGAACCTGCACATCTTCTACGACACCGTGACGACGCGGATCGCGTTCGAACGCGAAACGGGCGGCTCCTGGCGCCCCACCCCCTGACACTCCCGGCCCGACCAACGGCATCCGGTGCGTCAGGGTCGCTGCAACCTCTCGCGACTACCGGCTGTCCGGACGTCGCGACTGTTGCCCCGCTCGACACCGCGTTCGGCCGTCCATCCCGCGAGGCGGTCGCTTGCGGCGGCAAGCGGTGATCCGGTACGCCGCACAGTCGCATGGCGCCTGCCGGGATTGTGGGTGCCCAACCGATCGTTGTGGCTTGTCGGAAGCCGGTTGTTTGATCCCGCGACGGTGGGACTGGTGCGATTCAGAGACCCCGACCCCCGGTCGACTCGACCGGCCGGTAGCGGTCTTCACCAGTCGCCACCAGAAAGGACCGTCGCGTGTCCAACGACCGTTTCATGCGCATTCGCGGCGCCGAGTTCCAGGCCATGGCCGAGAGGGTCCTACGGACCACCGAGCTCACCTCCCGCCTGAACGTTCTCCCCTTCGAGGACGAAGCAGGCAAGGCGGACCTTTTCGAGCAGATCCTCGGCAAGCCGCTGCCGCCGAAAGTCACGATCTACCCGCCCTTCTACACGGACCATGGCCTCCGCCTGGACCTCGCCGAACGCGTGTTCATCAACCAGAACTGCACGTTCCTGGACTACGCCGGCATCCGGCTCGGCGAGCGCGTCATGATCGGCCCAAGGGCCACGTTCATCACCGTCGGGCACCCGGTCGATCCTGAGGAGCGACGGACGTGGCTGACCGGCGGACCGATCGACGTGGCGGAGAACGTATGGATCGGCGCCGGGGCCACCATCTTGCCCGGCGTCAGCATCGGCCGTGACGCCGTGGTCGCCGCAGGCGCTGTCGTGGCCGATGACGTCCCGTCGGCAAGCCTGGTCACCGGCAGCAAGGCAGCTGTGCGCCGGCAGTGGTGACGACCACTACTCAGAGCCGACTGCCCCGCTGTGCGACGCCCAAGGACGCACCTCGTCGGGCGACGGCCAGCGGGCCGACTCCCTTCTCCGGTCCCAGCATGCACGCACGAGGTAAATTCGGCCGATCCCACCGGCGATCAGCCCACTGACCATCCGAAGGCAGCAGGAGCGGCGCAAGCCACTTCCACTCCCCACCGATCAGCTCAAACCACCGCGTCACCGACCAGCAACCACTGAATCGACAACTCACGACCTGTTGGACACGTCTCAGTCCCGACGGGCTATGAGGGGGCGCATGGTCTGGTCGTCACCGACGGCCCCGGCGACCCAGATGCCGCCGCCGGGAACGGATGCCGCCGCTTGCAGCGCGGCGGTGGGCCAGTTCGAGCCCCTCCGGCGTCATGCCCGTCCGCCGGCGAGCTGGTCAATGCTCATGCGGATTCTCCCCACGCATCGGGGAGCGTACATGGGGCCACCGACAGAATGCGGCACGCAGCCCTGCGTGCAACGGGAGACGACACTGCGCCGCTGAGAGGCGCGGCCTGAGTGAACCGTCGCGGCCCGTGAAGCATGCTTCACGGGCCGCGCAGCCCGCACGCCGGATGTCAGCGGCGGGTGAACACCGGGATCCATGCGCCTTCCCGGTCGGAGCGGCGGTATCCGGTGAGCGGAGTGATCTTCCCTCGCAGGGTCACCAGGAGCAGCCGATTGCGGAACTCGCCCTTGCCGGTGCACTTCTTCGGGTCGCAACCGGTCGCGAACAGCTGCTTGTCGTCCGCCCACGCCTCGGCCTGCTCGATCGGCAGGACCGCCACCTTCTTACCGGTGACCACGTTCGTGACGGTGACGGCGGGGCCGGGCTTCGGCCCGAACTGGGGGAGCAGGGTGCCGTTCGGGGACAGTCCGGCCTCGTGGTCCTCGTAGTCGGCCTCGTGCGGCGGCGCGGGCTGCCGCCTGCCGTCCGGGCTGTAGAAGAGCTTCGCCGGCATGGTCGCGGTGGGCGCCCAGATGAGCTTGCCGTCGCGGCTCCATCCCAGGTCCTGCCGATGGTTGACGTTGTCGCCAAGAGCGGGCATGGGGTGGAACGCGCCGCGTTCGGCCATGCTGTTGACGACGTAGTAGCCGGTCCTGGACGACTCGCCAGGGTTTCCCAGGATGTCAGGGTTCTTGTTGTAGGACGTCAGGAGCAGCCGGCGGCCGTCCGGTGACCAGTCCACGCCCCCGACGGGGTGGTCGACCGGGATCCAGCGGGTGACCCGGCGCGTCTTCATGTCGAGCACCCCGACCCGGGAGGCGGGCAGCGGGCCCTGCAGCACGGCCGCCTGGTTCATGCCGGGTGCGACGCTGATGAACGCCCAGGGCGCCTGTTCGTACGTGCCCGTCGACGGGTTGTACAGATGCCAGGTGCGCTGGGCCGTCGGCTGACCGTTGATCGAGCGCACGCGGTGGGTGTAGTAGGCGGCCACGGCCATGTGCCCGGCGGCGACGAGGCGGCGGGGGAACGCGCTGTCCTGGTCCGTGCGCAGTGTCGTGTCCGACGACAGAGCTACGGGCTGGAGGGCGGGCTCCATCGGCCGTGGCCGTGCCGAGCCGCCGCCGGAGACGATGGCCACGGACGCCGCCCCGACCAGGAGCGCGGTCGACCCTCCGGCCAGCGCGACCTTGAAGGAACGTCGCCGGGTGCGTCTGCGCAGTGCGCGGCCGGCGAGGTCGCGTGGGATCCGCGCCTCGGCGGCCCATTCGTCGAGCGTGTCCTTGACGATCGTTTCCGGCTTCACCGCTGGACCTCCTTGACGGCTTTCAGGTCGTTCAGTTCCGGGGCCAGTTCACGGAGCCGCGCGAGCGAGCGATGTGTGGTGCTGCGCACCGTCCCGACGCTGCAGCCGAGGATCCGCGCGACCTCCGCTTCGGGCAGGTCTTCGAAGAACCGCAGCACGAGCACCGCCCGCTGCCTGGCGGTGATGCGGGTCAGGGCTCTCCGGACGGTCAGCCTCAGGTCCACCGCCGACGTGCCGTCGTCCCCGGGCTCCTCGGGCAGGACGGTGACCTGCGTCTCGCGCCGTCGCCACATGGGCCGCCACCAGCTCGCCTGCTGGTGGTACATCACGCGCCGGACGTAGGGCTCCGGGTTGTCGATGCTCGCCCAGCGCGCGGCCGTCTTGGCCAGCGCGGCCTGCAGGAGGTCCTCGGCCGCGTGCTGATCGCCGCCTGCCAGCAGATACGCCAGCCGCATGAGCGCGGCCGACCTCGTCTCCACGAACTCACGGAAATGTCGCTCATCTGCGGCATCCATCGTCACCTCCGAATTGCTGTCCCCCTCAGACGCCTCCAGACGACCACGACTATGCCTCCGCAACGAGACTCGCTGATCGCCAGCGGCGGCCAGCGCACCGGCCAGGCAGCCCTGAAGATCCACCGAGCGCGGCCTGTTCGGCCTCGGCTCCTCGCCCGGCTCCCAGGCCGCCTCCCTCTACACCATCGAGGACGAGAGCACCGAGTACGACGACGACGTACCGATGACGGTGACCGAACTGCAGGACAGCATCCGCCGCGTCCTCGACGTCGATCTGCCTGTAGGAGAGGCGCTGCGGCTGTCGCGGTTCACCTTCAAGGCCCGGCAAGCCGAGCGCTACCGCCACCGGCGGATCCTGCTGGCCGGTGACTCCTGCTCGACCTGGCCGACCGCCCCGACCTGCGCGAAGCCGCCGGAGACTGGCGGGATCGCGTCGACCTCCACACCGCCAAAACCGAACAGCCACCGGCCGACGCCCTGCTCGTCCGCCCAGACGGCCACATCGCGTGGGCCGCCACCCTCGACGAGCCCACCAAAACCGCCACACCCGCACTGCGCGAAGCACTCTCCACCTGGTTCGGCACCCCAGCAACGCAATAACAGCGCCCCGCCCCTCGCTTAGCTCCTCCAGAGGAACTGTTCCCAGGCTGTACTTCGGAAGTAGATCCTGGTGACGGACCGGCATTACCCCTGCGGTAATCGGCTTGGCCTGTCGGCACTGGCAAGGTTGGCGATCTCTCCGCGTTGACAGGACGCGGACCTGACGGGAAGAGGTCGCCCATGTCCACAACCGCGCCTGTGAACACACGCACTGTGGTTGAGGAACTGCTGCGCAGGATCGGCGAGGGCGACCCTGAGAGCATCGCCGAACTGTATGCCGAGCCGGCGGACTGGAAGCTGGACTGGCCGGAGACTGAGCACGGACGCACTGCCACCCCGTGGATCCGGCACCGATCCACCCGGGCTGACGCGGCCGCCCACTTCCGCGAGCTCGCTGAGCACCATGTCCCGGAAGATGTGGCGACCGAGGTCGAGCGCATCCTCATCGACGGCGACGATGCCGTTGTGCTCGGCGAGATCCGCCAGACCGCCCGGCCGACCGGACGTGTGTATCGCTCACGATTCGCCTTGCATCTCACCGTCGAAGACGGTCTTGTCACACGGCACCACGTCTACGAGGACAGCCTCGCCGTCGCCCAGGCATTCGAGGCGGAGCCCCGGTAAAGCCGCGGGCGGCCTCTTCTTACTGGCGCTCTGCCCGCTGCTGGATCAGCTCTTCGACCGCGCTCGGCAGTGTGGTCTCGAAGTCGATCAGTCGGGGGTCAGGTGAGCTTTTCGGCCAGTGCTACGAGGATGCCTTCGGGGCCGCGGAGGTAGCAGAGCCGGTAGCTGTCCTCGTACTGGGTCACCTCGCCGACGAGTTCGGCGCCGTGGGCGAGCATGTGGGCGGTGGTGTCGTCGATGTCGTCGACCGCGAACATGATGCGGCGAATGCCCAGCGTGTTGATCGGGGCGTCCTTCGGCACGCCGCTGATCGCCTTCGGCAGGTGGTACTGCCACAGCTCGACCCGCCCGTGGCCGTCCGGGGTCCGCATCATCGCGACGTCGACGCGCTGGTCGTCGAGCCCGACCAGACGTGCCGCCCAAGGCCCCTCGACCAGTGCCCTGCCCTCCAGCTCCAAGCCCAGCTCGGTGAAGAACGCGATGACGGCCTCGAGGTCGCCGACGGTGATGCCGACATTGTCCATTCGCTGAATCGTCATGCTGGCTCCTTCAGTTGGTGGGGAGATCGTAGAAACGGCGGACGCTGGAGCCGACGCGGCGCAGGTCGGTTCCGTAGATGTGCAGGGAGATGGCGGTCTCGTCGCTGATGTTGCGGACGCGGTGGATGTCGCCGGGCGGGGCGAAGCCGCTGACCTCGCCGGTCCGGTTCGCGTTGCTGCCGACCTCGGTGAGGATGGTGCCGTCCTCGGAGAGCTCGTACAGGTCCTCGTGCTCCACGCCCGCCAGGACGCCGAACACGCACCAGGTCACGTGGTCGTGGACGCGGGTCAGCGCGCCGGGCCGCCAGACGATCGCCACCATCGAGAACGAGCCGTCCGGCTCCACGTGCAGGCGGTGGCTGCTCGAGGTGCCACGTTCGCCGGCGAGTTGATCCGCGGTGAGCAGTTCGGGTGGCGGCAGGTGTTTGTGCAAGGCGTCGGCCACGTAGGACGCGGTGTCTCGCTGGCCGGCGTCGCGGGCGACGGCTCCGCGTACAGCGGTGATCAGTTCGTCCAGCTTCACGGTGGTGGGCGCGGCTAGGGTGTTCATGGTTTCTCCTTCCGGGTGTGCTTACAGCGTCCGCCCCTGGGGGACCCGCGGTCATCCGTGCTGACCGCAGAGCACCACGGATGCCACCACGGAAAGGGGACACGGTGGCGGAGCGAATCTCTGAGCGGGAGGCCGAGGTGCTGGCCGCGCTAGGCGCGCGGCTGTCCAACGCGCAGATCTCGCATCAGCTGCACATATCCGTGCGCACGGTGGAGAGCCACGTGTCGTCGCTGCTGCGCAAGTACGGCATGGCCGACCGGTGGGCGCTGGCGGAGCTGGCCCGCTCCACGGAGCGGGAGCCGGGCAGTCTCGTCGGCCTGCCGGTGGCGGGCACGACCTTCGTGGGCCGTGACGCCGAGCGCGCCGCCGTCCTGGCCGCGCTCGACGAGGCCCGTCTGGTGACGCTGCTGGGTCCGGGTGGCGTGGGCAAGACCCGGCTGGCCGCGGTGGCCGCCGAGAACGCGGCCGCGTCGTTCCCGTCCGGCGGCGGGTTCGTGGATCTGGTGCCGGTGCGCGACGGGTTCGTGGCCCGCGCGGTCGCGACCACGCTCGGCGTGACGGAGGGCTCGCACCAGCCGCTGGACGAGGCGGTCGCGGATCGCCTGGGCACGGGCCGGTCGCTGCTCGTCCTGGACAACTGCGAGCACGTGATCGACGAGGCGGCCGCGTTCGCGGAGCGGATCCTGGCCGCGTGCCCGGGCACCCGCGTCCTGGTGACCAGCCGGGAGCGGCTCGGCGTCCCGGGTGAACGCAGCGTTCCGATCGCGCCGCTGCCGCTGGGGTCGGACGCCGAGCGGCTGTTCCACGACCGGGTGCTGACCGCCGACCCGGAGTTCGTCGCGGAGCCCGCGGTGGTCGCGGACCTGTGCGCGCGGCTGGACGGCATGCCCTTGGCGATCGAGCTGGCGGCGGCGCGCGGCGCGTCGCTGGGCGCCACGGGCCTGCTCGCCGCACTGGAGGACGCGCTGCGGCTGCTGTCGGGCGGACGCGGCGGCGACGAGCGGCACCGGTCCCTGCGCGCGGTGCTGTCCTGGAGCTACGACCTCCTCGACGAGGAGGAGCAGGCGCTGTTCCGCCGGCTCGGGGTGTTCGTCGGGGCCTTCGACCTGGACGCCGCGGCCGCCGTCGCCGCCGACCGGACGGACGCTACCGGCGTGGATCGAGCGATCGTCGTCGGCGCGGACCGGGCGGGCGTCGCGGACCTGCTCGGCCGGCTGGTGGACAAGAGCCTCGTGGTGCACGTGCGCGGCCGGGTCAGCCGATGGCGCCTGCTGGAGACCGTGCGGGCCTTCGCGCTGGCTGAGATGTCGGCCGCGGGCGAGGAGGACAAGACCAGGGCGCATCACCTTCGCTGGGCCGCCGACGCGGCGTCCACGGCGGAGGGCAGGCTCGGCGATCCCGCGTGGCGGGAGGACTTCGACGCCATGGCCGCGGACCTGCGGGCCGCGCTGGCCGCGTCCGCCAGTCCGTGTGAGGTGACGCATCGGCTGGCGAGCGCGCTGGCGCACCTGACGTTCGCCCGCCGGCACCTCCTGGAGTCCTTCGCGCACCACAAGACCGCCGCCGCGGTCGCGCCGAACTCCGCCTTGTCGGCCCGCGATCTGCGCGCCGGGGCCTGGTGCGCGCACGTCAGCACCACGTCCAACCAGCACGTGTACGAGCTGCTGCTGGAGGCGGCCGAACAGGCTCGGCGGGCCGGGGACGATCGTGGCCGGTCGATCGACCTGGCCCGTGCGGTCGAGACGGCGTGCCGGTTCCCCGAGGCGTTCGAAACCGGCATACCGCACGAGCGGCTGCGCGTCCTCCTCCACGAGGCGGTCGCCGCCGCACCGCCCGACGACCCGGAGGTGGAGGCCTGCCTCGCCCTGGCCCGCGCGTGGCTGGCCGGCCCGGCCAAGGGCGCGCCGGACAGCGAACTCGCCTCGGCCGCCGTCGCCGCCACCCGGGCGACCGCCGACCCGGTACTGATCAGCTCCGGGCTGTGCGCGGAGGCGACCGCGGCACTGCACGCCGGACGGCTGCGCGAGACCAACCGCATCACCCGCGAACGCCTGCGCCTGCTGCCCGCCATGGATCGCGACGATCCGTACTGCGGGCCGGAGGTCTGCAACACCTACGGCCGCGCCTGCGCCTACGCGATCATGGCCGGTGACCTGCCCGGCGGGATGGCCGCGGCACGGGCGGGCATCGAGGACGACCTGCTGAGCGACACCCACATCACGGCCAGCCGCCTGGTCCAGCCGCTCGCGCTGACCGGCCGGTTCCGCGACGCGATCGGCTACGCCGAACGGATGTGGGACCAATGGGAACGCGCCGGACGACCAGCCCCTCTCTGGATGCTCCCGGCCGTCTCCACGACGGTGCTGGCGTGCGCGATGGTCGAGGAAGACGCCGCGCTGTGGCGATCCCGCGCCGCGGAGGTGGCCGAGGGCACGCTCGGCACGGCCGCGGTCGCGGCGTTCGCCGATGCCCGCCTCGCCCTCCACGACGGCCGGTACGACGACGCCGACACCCTCGTCCGCCAGGCCTTCGCCGTCAACGCGCCGCTGGATCCGTACCTGGCGTACGCCCGGGCGGCGGGCGCGGAACTGGCCGTGGCGGCAGGCCTGCCGGACGCTGCGAACCTGCTGGCGGCCGCCACTCCGCTCGCCGAGGAGAACGCCTGGACGGCGGCCTGCCTCGCCCGAGCCCGCGGCCGCCTTCACGAGGACGATTCCGAGCTGGCCCACTCGATCGAAGCGTGGAAACGCCTGGACGCCCAGGCCGAACAAGCCCACACAGAAACCCTGCGAGCACAGCTCCAACGATCGTGACCGTGCCGCCGCCTTCGCGGGTGATCCGCAGCGCGGCGGGTGCGGTTTCCCGCAGGTGGGGTGGGCGGGCGTCCCCATGGCTGTGACGGGCCCCGGCTCCGTAGCGTCCACTCATGATCAAATTTTCCCGATGGGCGGCGTTCGCGGTGTCCGGCGCGACGGTGGTGACGCTTGCGGCGGTCATCGCCACTCCTGACACTCGTACGGCGCAGCCCCAGTCGAGCCGCGTCCGTTCGTCCCAGGACGGTTTCCAGGAGACGTTGAACGACCTGGTGAAAACCAAGGCGGCCACGGCCGTCCTGCTCCGCGTGCGAACCGCGGACGGCGAGTGGTCGGGCGCGGCGGGCGTGTCCGACGTCCGGACGGGACGCCCCGCCGACCCGGCCGGGTACTTCCGGATCGGGAGCGTCACCAAGACGTTCGCGGCGACCGTTCTTCTGCAGCTCGTCGATGAGGGACGGCTGCGGCTCGACGACCCCGTGGCCAGGCACCTGCCCGGCGTCGTCCCCGACGGCGAGCGCATCACGGTGCGGCAGGTCCTCCAGCACACCAGCCTGCTGCGCGACTACATGAGCGACCCGGGATGGTCCACCAATCGTTGGCGCGGCGCCGAACGATTCCGCGGCTACAAGCCGGACCAGCTCCTCACGCAGGCGTTCCGCGTCCCCGCCCACAATCCCCCCGACGTCACCTGGAAGTACTCCAACACCAACTACGTGGTCGTGGGACGGCTGATCGAGCGGCTGACCGGGCGGCCCTACGGCAAGGAAGTGGAACGACGCGTCCTGCGCCCGCTCCACCTGACCCAGACGATCGTCCCCGGCAACCGGCCCGGCCTTCCCCGCCCGCACGCCCACGGCTACGCAACGCTGCCGGACGGGCAGACGGTGGACGCCACCCGCATGAACCCCTCCCTCGACTGGGCGGCGGGAGAAATGATCTCCACCACCCGCGACCTCGGCCGGTTCTTCGACGGGCTGCTCGGCGGACGGCTGCTGACCCCCACGACGCTCGCCGCGATGCGCGCCACGCGCCCCACCGACGCCGGGTTCGCCTACGGTCTTGGACTCCAGGAGTACACGCTGCCCTGCGGCAAACGCATGATCGGGCACAGCGGCCAGCTCATCGGCTACACCACCTACGCGCTCCGCTCCGACGACGGACGGCAGCTGAACCTGTCGGTCAACCTCGGCGCCGCACCACCATCGGCCGACAAGCTGTACCCCCTCGCGGGCAAGGTGTTCTGCGAATAGACACCGCCACGGTGCCGGACGTGGTCTTGCTCGTAATTTCGCCGCCAAGTCAGGACCCGTACCGGTATTGAGATCGCTTCGCACGGGTACCCACCGACGGCGATCTCCTTTACGCCAGGCAGGAGGCCCTTTCATGAACCAGCCCGCGCAGCGGCAGACGCCGCCGGGAGTCCAGGGGGAGATGACGCCGCGTCCCGACTGCGGGGAGGACAGCTACCGCGGTTCGGGACGGCTGACCGGCAAGGCCACCGTGATCACCGGGGCGGACAGCGGAATCGGCCGGGCGGTCGCGATCGCCTTCGCGCGGGAGGGCGCGGACGTGCTGATCTCCTACCTCAGCGAGGACGACGACGCCCGGGACACCGCGCGCCTGGTCGAGGAGGCGGGACGGAAGGCGGTGCTGGTAAGGGGCGATTTGTCCGACCCGGCGCACTGCCGGGAGGTGATCGCCAAGGCGGTCGAGGTGTTCGGGCACATCGACGTGCTCGTCAGCAACGCCGCGTACCAGATGACCCGCGACTCGCTGGAGGAGATCCCGGACGACGAGTGGGATCACACGCTCCAGACCAACCTCTCGGCGATGTTCCATCTCTGCAAGGCGGCGCTGCCGCACATGGGGGAGGGCGGGTCGATCATCGGCACCACCTCGGTCAACTCCGACATGCCGCCGCCCAAGCTGCTGGCCTACAACTGCACCAAGGCCGCCATCGCCAACTTCGCCGGCAGCCTCGCCCAGCTCGTCGGCGACCGCGGGATCCGCGTCAACAGCGTCGCTCCCGGTCCGATCTGGACGCCGCTGATCCCCTCGACGATGCCGCCGGAGCAGGTCGAGTCGTTCGGGCAGGAGGTCCCGCTGAAGCGACCCGGGCAGCCCGCCGAGGTCGCGCCGGTGTACGTCCTGCTGGCCGGCGACGAGAGCAGTTACGTGTCGGGCGCCCGGATCGCCGTGACCGGCGGCAAGCCGATCCTCTAAGGAGCACGGTGGACTGGTACCCGCTGCGGCTGTCGGCCCCGACGATGACGCATGTGTTCGGCGGCCGCGCGATCGTCGACCTGCTGGGACGCCTGGACGCGCCCGAGGGACGGATCGCCGAGACCTGGGAGGTCAGCGATGTCGAGGGCAAGGGCGCGGAGGTGCTGGAGGGGCCGCTGGCCGGATGGTCGCTCCGGCGCCTCGTCAAGGAACATCCCGAGGAGCTGATGGGCCGCGGGTGGCGTGGCGACCGGTTTCCCGTCCTGGCGAAGTTCATCGACGGCACCCACATGCTGCCCGTCCACCTGCACGCCGACGACGCCACCGCCCGAAGGCTGGAGAACGAGCCCAACGGCAAGACGGAGGCGTGGCACATCATCGACGCGGCGCCCGGCGCCACGGCCCTGGTCGGCGTGCGGCCCGGCGTTGACCGCGACAGCCTCCGCGAGGCGCTGCTGCAGGGCGACTTCGACGCGGTCATGCGGCGCGTGCCGGTCCGGGCAGGCCAGACCCTGTACGTGCCGGGCGGAACGTTGCACAGTTTCGGCCCCAAGACCCTGGTGTACGAGATCGAGCAGACCTCCGACACGCAACGCTCGGCCATGCGCCACCGCATGGAGGACGGCTCGCGGCTCCCAGAGGACGAGTGGCGCCACAACATCGGCATGCTCCTCGCCGAGTGGAAACCGGAGCCGCGACCCGATTTCCACCCCGGCCTCTCGCTGCGCATCGACGACGACGTCCAGCGGGTCATTTGCTGTGCCGGTCCCTACTTCGCGCTGGAACGATGGCGAGCAGCTACGGGAAGCACGTTTTCGTATGCCCTCGCCACGGCGACGATCGTGAGCAACGTCGGCGCCCCCGTCCAGCTCAAGACGGGCGGCTGGACCGGCACTCTGCCAGCGGCGAGCACCCTTCTCCTACCCGCTGCCCTGGGCGAGGTAGAGGTCACTGGCCCAGCCGACGTGATGGTGGGCTACCTACCGGACCTGGAGACAGACATCCATGCGCCCCTGATCGCCGCTGGTTACGGCCCCGAAGCGATAGCCGCGCTGGGCGAGACCACGGAAATCCCATGACCTACGTCACCGCCAACGACGGCACCCGGCTGCGCCACGAAGAACGCGGCGACGGCAGGCCACTGGTGATGGTGCACGACGCCAGAAAGCCTGGACCGACGCCGGTTCCCTGATCACCTAAGGAAGGGCAGTACTCGGGGCAGGACCTCGTCGGGGCGCCGGATGGCACCGCCGTGGTCGGCGTCCGCAATGGAGAAGAACTCGATGCCCTGAGCGCGGGCGTAGTCACGCATAGGGTCGTGCCAGGGATCGGCTGTCCCCGCGTACATCAGCGTCGGCACGCCAGAGGCAGCCAACCCGCCGCCCAGGGCGGGCTCCTGGGAGAACGACTCATAGTTGGCGCGGTGTGCGGCCGGGTCGCCGGACTCGACCAGAGCGGTCTGGTAGGGCGACTCCAGCGCCCCCTGCTTGACGATCTCGTAGACGTCGAAGTCAGCGGGCAGGCCCAGGGCGGCCAGCGTGTCGGGGACCACCGCCGTGAAGCCGTTGGGATCGAAGGCCCCGGCCACCAGCCGGGTCAGCCGCTCGGGGGCGTGCGCGGCCACCGCGTAACCCGTCATCGCGCCCAGTGAATACCCCCAGAAGGCCGCTCGGTCCAGGCCGAGGTCGTCCAGCACGGCGACGACGTACGAGGCCCGGCGCTCCGCCGCGTAGGCCGCGCGCTCACGAGGCGCGTCGCTGGCACCCAGCCCGAGTGGATCGATGGAGATCACCGTGTGAGACGCCGCCAGCACGCCGGTGTAGCCGAGGTGGGCCCAATGCCCTCCGTCTTCGAACATCCCCGGGTGCAGGACGACGGGCGAGCCGCTCCCCGAGACCTCGTAAGCGATCTTGTGGCCGTTGCTTCGCGTGAAAGGCATGGAAGACATCCCTCTGTCCAGGAACGTTACGACTTGTAACAGGGCCACATCCTGAGACATGATCGACGCGTCCGGAAGGAGGCACTTTCTTGGCGCAACGGAACACCGTGGTAACAGACCAGGTCATCCCCTCACCCGACGACGAGTGCCCGCTCCCGGAGGTACTGAGGCTGATCGGCGACAAATGGTGCATCCAGATCCTGGTCGAGCTGGGTGAGGGACCTCGGCGATTCACCCAGCTCGAACGCGCCATCGCGGGCGTCAGCCGCCGGATGCTGACCCTCAACCTCCGCAACCTCGAACGCAACGGCCTGGTCAGCCGTACCGTTCACCCGACCGCGCCGCCGAGCGTGGAGTACGCCATCACCCCGCTGGCCGCGCAGATCCACGATCCCCTGGAGGCGCTCGCGGACTGGGCCCGCCACGCCGCCCCGGACCTGCTCGCGGCCCGGCGCGCGTACGACGACCGCGCCTGACTGGCACTCAGCTGAGGTCGCGGACCGCCGTCTCCCAGGACCGCAGGAACTCCGGGTACCCGGCCGCGAACGTCCGCAACTCCTCTTCTCCGTCGGGCGAGAGGGCGGTGAGCTCGTAGGTGACGCGCACGGAGCTGCCGCCCTCGTGTTCGGCGAGCTCGACGGTGACCGTCCCGGCGCGCGAGCCGGGGGTGACGCGGGCGTACGAGACGCGGCGGCCGGGCTCGCGGTCGAGCACGATCCAGGTGGTGGTCTCGCCGTCGGACGTGGTCTCGAAGACCGTGCCCGGCGCGGTGTCGTCGGAGCCGGCCGCCGGGAACCGCGGTCGCCAGCCCGCCACCCAGCGCTCCTCGCCGCGCGGTGTGAAGAGCTCGAACGCGTCGGCGGGGCGCAGGGCGACGGTGAGGTCGCCGGTCAGCGTGATCGAAGCTCCGCTCATTGCTCGTCCTTCTCGTCCAGGAGGTGGGCGTCGGCCGCGGTCAGCGTCAGCCCGTACACCTCTTTGAGCTGCTCGATCTTGCCGAGCGTCGTCGGCGAGAAGGGCGACGTGCCCTCGAAGGCATGAAGCGCGATGCCCTCGACGAGATCCCCCAGGGACATGTCCAGATACTCCGCGAGACCCTTGAGGACCTTGAGCACGTTCCGCTCGATCCGCAAGCCGGTCTGCTGTCGCTCAACTGTTACCACGGTAACAAGGTAACACGCTTGCGTAGGTGCACTCCTCTTCGAGCAGGACGGGACGTGCGCCGCGGAACGAGCTAGGCGTCCTCGTTGCCGCGCAGGGAATGGATCATGCTCCGCAGGACCCGGAACGCCTCTGCCTGCTCGGTCTCGGTCAGGCCGGCCAGCATTCTGGCCTCGACGGACCGGACGGCCGCGCTCGCCTTTTCGAGGCTTCGTCGGCCGCGAGGCGTGAGCCGTGTGGGAAGCGCCTTCCCGACGGGTGCCGCCGCGGGCCTGGTCACGTAGCCGTCTCGTTCCAGGGCCTGGAGCAGCACGTTCATCGTCTGCCGTGTCACGAACGCGCCCCGCGCGAGCTCGGAGTTGGACAAGCCCGGTCGTTGCGCCAGCAGTTCGAGGCAGGAGTAGTGCGTCACGCTCATCCCGAGCGGCCGCAGCACTTCCTCCATGGCCGCGCGCAGGGCGCTCGACGCTTCTTTGAGCAGGTAGCCCAGGGAGGTCTCCAGGTCGACACCGGCACCGTTTTGACTCATGTCAGTATTCTGACATAGATTGCTGTGTGTCAGAAAACTGACACGAAACCGAGGAGCGTCATCATGCCCGCCACCGGCCCCGACTTCATCTCGCTCCAAGTGCGCGACCTCGACGCTTCGCAGGCGTTCTACGAGCAGTACCTGGGCCTCGTCCGCTCGCAGGCCGGACCTCCGCACGCCGTCGTCTTCGAGACCAAGCCGATCGCGTTCGCGGTCCGCGACGTCATTCCCGGCACCGACCTCGCGTCCGTCGCCCAGCCCGGCATCGGTGCCGCGATCTGGCTCCACGCCACCGACGTCCAAGCCATTCACGACGCTCTGGTCGCCGACGGCCACGCCATCGTCTCCGCGCCGATCGACGGCCCCTTCGGCCGGACCTTCACCTTCGCCGACCCCGACGGCTACCAGATCACTCTCCACGACCGCGCTTGATCGACCCGACGCCACCGGACGATCATCGGCGGCCGCGCCCCAGACCCATGAGGGCGCTACCTGCTGACCTGACGATTTGTCGCCCTGGCAGACCCTTTACTGCGATGAGCCTCTATGTGCAATGGGTGATTACTCTCCACGCCCAATGAGGCCCAACTCCGTATTGGCAAAGCAAAGCCCAGGGAACGGCCATGGTCAGCACGCGGCCAAAACGAGCCCGGACGGAGAAGTGGTGGCTTCTCCGTCCGGGCTCTGGTCAATTACAGGAGGCCGCACCCCAGCAAGATGAGCAGGGCAGCGCAGTGGTAACCACCGTCACCGTCGTCATCGTGGTAGCCGTGGCCGTGACCGTAGCCCCATCCGCATCCGTGGTCGTAGCAGCCTGCTGTCGCGGCGGGCCTGGCCGTCGCGGCGTTGGCCTGGGCGGGCGACGCGGCGAGGGATCCGGCCATGAGGCCGCCTATCGCGACGGTCGTCGCAAGGATGCGCTTCGTTTTCACACTGCTCTCCTTTGTGTCGCAGCGGCGGACGCTGCACTGTGCCGCCCGTTTGCTGCCCGTGCTTACATGTTCACTTTCAGTGATAAGGCTGGCTTGTCTGAACTCACAACTCTTTGCGAGTAGATCTTCCTTTGATCATGAAAGAAGCGCTTCATCCCGGCGCCATCCGTCAGCGCGACGCAAGAGCCGAGGTGCCTGACATCCGTCGGGTACACCAGGCGTAATTCAGAACGGCAATGAGCTGGACCGCGGCGGCGGTCAGCAACGCCGCGGGCAGAGACCGGACGGCGATCGGCCCGGCGACGGCGGCTCCGAGGGCGAAGCCGGTGATCTTCAGGCTCGCCCCGGTGATGAAGATCTGGCCGCGCAACCCTTCGGGCGCCTCCCGATGCCGCACCGCGAACAGAGCCGTCAACTGCGGACCCTCGGCCAGCCCCGCCACCGCGGCGGCGACGAGAACCAATATGGGATGCACGGTCGCCGCCAGCAGCAGGGCGACGGCGAGCACGAGCGTGCTGCTCCACAGGATCGTGTCGGGGACGATCGGCCGTGTGCGCCGGGCGAGCGCCACGTTGGCCACGAGGGCCGAGGCGGCGATGCCCGAAAGCAGAAGCGCCCCATGGTCGGGAGACCCGAACGCCCGCGCTCCCAGCAGCGGAGCGCTGGCCATCAACATGCCCTGACCCGCACACGAGATCACCGAGGTCGTCGTGGCCCGCAGCAACACCCGTCCACGCACGATGGCCCGAAACCCCTCAACCACCGCCGCACCGCACCCGCCCACCACCCCCCGCACCCCCACCGCCACCCGCGCGGCGGGGGGCGTGTGTGCGGCGGGGGGTGGGTGTGGGGTGGAGATCATGCGGGTGGTGGGGAGGGCTAGGACGATCAAGGTAGCGGAGACGATGACGCCGGTGTGGGCTCCGGCCAGACCCGCGAGTGCTGGGCCGGTCAGGCCTGCGAGGTTGAACGTCATGGCGTCTAGTGCGGTGGCGCGTGGCAGCTCGCCGGGGTGGACCACGCGGGGGAGTTGTGCCGTCCAGCCGCCGGTCAGAGCGGGTCCCAGCAGTCCCGCTCCCACGGCGACCAGGACTGCGGCGGTGAGGGGGACGTGTCCCAGGGTCAGTTGGATCACCACGAGCGCCGAGGCGTAGAGGGTGAGCGCCCAGGCCAGCAGCCGGCCCGGCCTCCGCGTCCGGTCGAGCAGCACGCCGAGGAGCGGCCCACCTACGGCGGCCGCGATCGTGATGGCGGCCAGCAACGTCGATCCCGTCGAGGCCGATCCGGTGACCGCCATTCCGGTCAGCAGCAGGGCCGGGCCTGACATCTCGTCGCCCGTCCGTGCCGCCGCCGCACCGAGGGCGTATCGGTAACGCTTTCTCATATAGATGACGTTACGAGTGTAACTCAAAGGTGTGCAAGATGCGTTACATTGGGATGGTGTCACACGCTCATTCGGTACGCGCGGTCGCCGAGCGGACGGTCGCGCTCATGAACGCCTTGAGCCTCCAGGCAACACCGGACGCGGTCGCCGAAGTGTTGCGCGCGCACGGCGAGACCGACCCCGTCGAGGTGACGCCGGACGACGTCAATGAAATGCGGACGGCTGCCGCTTTGCTCGGCCAGATCTTCACTGCCCGCGACGTCGACGAAGCGGCATCGGCGCTGAACGGTCTGCTTGGGCGCAATATCGGTGCTTTGCGGCTTACGTCCCACGATGGCCGCAGCCCCTGGCATCCGCATCTGGACGGCCATGACGACGCGCCGTGGGGCGAGTGGTTCCTGGCCTCGTCCTGCCTGGCTCTGGCCGTCCTCATCTGGGATCACCAGCGTCCGCCCGGCGGGGTGTGCGCATCGCCGAGCTGCCAGAACGTCTATCTCACAGTGGGCAGCGGCCCGCCCCGCCGCTACTGCTCGCGCCGCTGCGCGACCCGCGAACGGGTGGCCGCATACCGGCGTTCCCACGCCTGAAGTCCCGAAGGCGGTGGATTGTCGGGTAGGTGGCCTACGGTGAGGCGGCATGGATGATCAACATCTCCCGGCGCGGGATGAGGATGTGCTGGTGTTCAAGGGGCTCAAGTCGCAGGCCCAGAGCAAGATCGAGGAGATCGCCAGGAGCCGCGGTCTCACGACCGAGCAGCTCGCCGACCGCACGGTGCCGGACTTCGGGCTGGACGACGACGGGAGCATGACGCTCGACTACGGGCCGCGCCGCTTCACCGTCGGCTTCGACGAGGCGCTCGTCCCGTTCGTCCTCGACGAGGACGGCCACCGGCGCAAGACGCTGCCTCGTCCGAACGCGAACGACGACCCCGAACTCGCCCCCGCCGCCCATCAGCGCTTCTCCTCGATGAAGAAGGTCGCGAAGGCCGGCGGCACCGAACAGATCCGGCGCCTGGAGCGGGCCATGGTCACGCGCCGGCGGTGGACCGCGGCGGAGTTCCAGGACCTGTTCGTCGATCACCCCCTGGTCTGGCACATCGCCCGCCGCATCGTCTGGCTGGCCGAGGAGGACGGCACGTCGACCGCGTTCCGGATCGCCGAAGACCGCACGTTCGCCGACGTCCACGACGACCCGTTCACGCTCCCCGCGACCGCGACGACGATGGCTAAGGCGACGACGACGGTCGGCATCGCGCACCCCCTCGACCTGGGTGACGATCTCGCCGCCTGGCGGCAGGTGCTGGAGGACTACGAGATCCTGCAACCGTTCCCCCAGATCGACAGGGGGACCTACGCGTTCACCGAGGAGGAGCGTCGCGGCGACCGGCTCGTCCGCTTCGAGGATCTCACCGTGCGGACGGGGCGCGTCCTCGCCCTGCGCCACCGTGGCTGGGAGCGCTCCGGCTACGGGCTTGCCCGCGTTCTGCCAGCCGGTCGGAACGTCCTGCTCGAAGTAGACCCGGGCCTGCCCTTCGGCAGCCCGGACGACGAGCCGGAGCAGCGGATCACCACCGTCCAGCTGACCAGCGAAGCCCTCTTCGGTGACCTCGACCCGGTGACCGTCTCAGAGATCATCGCCGACCTCACCTCGCTGACCGGTGACCCCGGATCTCGGTGATCGGTGACCTGGACGTCGATGATCGCCGCCATGGTCGGTAGGTCTCCGAAGTGGCGCGACCGCCCCTGGATCTACCGCCTTCGGCTGGCTTAAGTCGGTATCGATTACCGATGTCCGGTCTGAGACGGCCTCGTAGAACTGTCACAGGCCGCCACCACGACGGCCAAGGTCACAGGAAGGCCGTTCATCGATGTCTGCTCACATCACCAAACTCATCCGTGCGGCACTCGCCGGAGCCGTTCTCACCACGGGCCTGACCGCCGCGCTGGTCACGAGCACCGGTTCGTCCGCCAGCGCCCGCGCCTGCCATGAAGGAGGCGACCTCTATCTCTTCGAGGGAGCCGTCTACGGCGAGCACTTCCGTTACTGCAGCCCGCCCGGTGAGCTGGAGCACCCCCTCGGCGTCGTCGTCGAGCGTCGCGTCAACTCCACGACCTGGGTCACCGTGGCCAAGGGCAGCGGCGTCGCGCTCTACCAGTGCACCGGTACGGGGTCGCGGACCTACCGCCTCCAGAAGCCGAGCCGGCAGATCACCGTGCCCTGCTCGTGAGCGGCAACGTTCCGGGCACCCTTCATCACCGCAAGGAGAAAACAACGTGCGCACAATTCGGTTCACACCTGTTAACACCGCCCGCGCTCTGGCAGGCGCAGGCGTTACCGCGGCCGTTCTGTCGCTGGTGACGGCACCCCCCGCTGATGCGGGCGTGCAGGCCCGTGCCTGCCTCTTCCCCAGCACCATCAGCCACTTCCCCGGGAAGATCATGGGCAGCCGCAGCATCATCTGCAACCCCGGTGGAGAGGGTCCCGCTCCGGTCACCGTGCAGCGGAGCCTCAACGGGACCACCGGCTGGGTGACCGTCGCCCACGACGACGGCAACGAGGGCGTGGCCACCTACTTCTGCACCGGTACCGGCAAACGGTTCTACCGGCTCAAGGAGGCCACCAACAAGAAGATCGAGGCCCCCTGCTCCTGATCCTCACATGGAGCCGCCGGAACACCTGGACTGCCCGCCCTGGCCGGCGGGCAGTCCAGCATGGTGACGCCGCAGGCAGGTGGCCTGCTCGGATCAGACCCCGGCGCGTTCGGTGACCAGCGCGAGGCGCTCTTCCAGATGGGCGCTGGCCTGGTCGGGATCGCCGTCCGCGACACCGATCATGGCGATGCCGGCGGTGAGGATCACGTCGGCGAGTTCCTTCTGCACGTCGTCGCGTGACCCGTAGACGCCCTTGCGCGGGTTCTGGCCGGTGACGCCGAGGTACGCCTGGACGGCTTCACCGAGCTCCTCGGCGATCTTCAAGATGAGCGTCTGTTCGTCGACGTCCGAGAGGCAACCGCTGTGGAGCCGGGCGAGGTGATCCCACATGTGCGACCGTCCAAGGGTGTCGTGGGTGAGCCCCGGCGATGCTAGCTGGCCGATGCCGCGGGAGGCCGCCGGACGCCGGGGGAGGGGCGGCGGGACTTTCGGGGCAGTGGATGGCCTCTAGATCACTCCAAGGTCTCTGCTGGTGGTTGGCCATCGTGGACGATGTGCGGGCGATTGGTCGGCGTTCATGATTTCGGGATGAAACAGCTGTTCAGGAATGTGAGCGTGGCGGTGGTCGCGCTCGCTCTCACGGTGACCGGCGGTGCCACCGCCGTGTCCGCGCAGGCGCCGCGGGCCGAGTCGTGCCTCCCCGTGCCCGGTGCCGAATGTGGAACTGTGCGGGTCCCCTTGCAACGAGCGCGTCCCGAGTTGGGCAGCACCACGGTCGCCTACGCGGTGATCCGGCACCGCGACGCGTCCCGGCCGGCCAAGGGGACGGTGGCGGTCAATCCGGGCGGGCCGGGAGACTCGGCGATCGCGTCCGCGCAGCGGTACGTCCAGGCGTTCGGCGAGCTCCTGAACGATCACGACCTGCTGCTGATCGATCCGCGCGGGGTCAATCGTTCGGACCCGGTCGACTGCGGGGTCTTCCGTTCCCTCCCCGCGACCCGGGACGGTTTCGTCCGGACGATCGGCGAATGCGGCCGGGCTCTGGGCGAGCGCTCGCGCGGCTACACCTCGGCAGAGATCGCCGACGACTTCGACGCCGTCCGCGCCGAGCTCGGCATCGAGCGGCTGGACCTGCTGGGGGAGTCGTACGGCACGTACCTCATGACGATCTACGCCCAGCGGCATCCGGCTCGGGTGCGCTCGGTGGTGCTCTCCAGCGCCTACCCGCTCGCGCTCGACATGTGGGCGCGTCCCAGCGCCCGCGCCGCACGCCGGACGATCCAGTTGTTGTGTGAACGCAGTGGTGGCGCGTGCAAGGGCGACCAGGTGCTGCGGGACATCGCGCGGCTCGCCGGACGGCTGCGCGAGCGGCCGATCTCGTACACGATCGGCAGCGAGCAGCGGCGGCTGGACGACACCGCGCTCGCGTCCATCGTGTTCGGCGCCTCCGGGCAGGCCCCCGAGGCCATCGGCGACGTCCCCGCGATGGTCCGCACCGCGCTGCGCGGTGACGACACGCTGCTGATCGCCGCCGCTCGGGAGCAGGCTCCGATGAGCGGGTCGGCGGCTCCGCGGGAGGACGAGCAGCCGTTCAACCCCCAGCAGGCCGCGGCCGTGATGTGCAACGACTACCCGACGCTGTGGGATCGCAAGGCGCCCGTCTCGACCCGGCTCCGGCAGTTCGCGGCCGGACGCGCCGCGCTGCCCGAACGCGCGTACTGGCCGTTCGGAAAGCAGGCCTGGACCAGCGCCATCACCGACCAGGGCAACGCCTGCGTCCGCTGGCCCGACCGCGATGGTCCGGTGCAGCCGGTGAACGGCCCGTTCCCCAACGTCCCCGTGCTGGTGGTGTCGGGCGACCTGGACGCCAACACCCCGACCGAATCGGGACGTCTGGCGGCCCGCCAGTTCCGCCGCGCCAGTGTTGTCGAGGTCCCCAACGTGGGCCACGTGGCGGAGAAGGAGCCGAGCGGTTGCGTGGCCGGCATCGAGACCGCCTTCATCCGTGACCTGCGGCTGAATGACACCTCCTGCCTGACCAAGATCCCACCCGTGCCCGTACGAACCTGAGGCCCCGCGCTGCCGACCCGGCAAGGGCTGGCGATCGTACGGCGACGACGGCTGGCGATCGTACGGAACGTGTCTGCTGAAGCACCGCGAACGCCCGGTGGCCGAGTCTCGGCCACCGGGCTTACGGGCTTCAACGTCAGGACACGTTGGGCTGCTCGTTCGTCCAACCGATTTTCGTGACCGTCTCGGAATCCAGGATGGAGCCATCCTTGACCTGGTACGTCTGCGTGCCCAGAGGAAGTCCCGTGGCCGAATCGATGATGACCCTGGTCTTGATGGTCTTACTGCCGTCGGTGCCCATGGTCACGGCGTTCCCCTTGCGTCCCAGCGAGTCGGTCACCTTTCCCGCCGAGCGGACGCCGGGCGTCGCGGCCAGCATCTCGTAGGCGGCCCCCATGACCGCCGGCGAGACCGGCAGTTCCAAGATCAGGCCGGTACCGGCCTCGTAGGTGATCGTGTCGAGCATCTTTCCGGCGCCCGGCAGACGCCGCTTGATCTCCGCACGCAGCCCGTCCTTGTCGGCGGGCAACCGCCGCACCTGGTCCATGGTGATCTCGTGGTTGCCGAGACTCCCCACGACTCCCGCCGGGGCCTTCTCGCCCAGGGAACGGACCCCCGGAGTGCCCCGGCTGACTTGCCGCGGGCCTGGCTTGGAGGTGAGGATCTCGTCCTTGCACAGCTTCTTCGCCACCGCGCATTTCTTGGCCAGCCTCGGGCTGGCGTCGTCCTGCGGCTTGATACGCCACGAAGCCGGGGAGCCGTCGGCCTTCCAGGCGGCGCGATCGGAGCCGGTGGCAGGCGCCCACCCCAGCTCCTGGAAGATCACCCAGCTCTGACCCTTGGGCGCGATCCATACCTCCTTCGCCATCGACTGCCGGATCCAGTAGCGCTTGCCGGGAACCTGCATCCTGTCCGAGGTCAGAGTCGTCGCGATCCGGTAGTAGGCCCCGGTCGTCGGCTGCCTGCGCACGGAGGAGGCGGCCGCGAGCAGGACCGTGTCCGCGGGGAGGACGACCTGCCGCGTGGACGGTGGGCTGTTGGGCTCGTGCGGGGCCGAGGTGCCGAGAGTGGTGATCGCGACGGTCACGGCGGCGGCCGCGGCCGTCAGGCCGAGCGACCCCGCCACCCACGGCGCGCGACGGCGCCGGATCACCGGGCCATGGCCTTGAACCGTCCGCTGGACTCGTTGCCTCCCGGCGTCGCGGACCTCCCGCGCGGCCGCCGGCTTGGCCAGGAGCTCCTTCAGTGACTGCAGTTCGTTCATCGTTCGGTTCCTTCCAGTGCGGCACGGAGCTTGCCCCTGGCCCGGTTGAGCCGGGAGCCGACGGTCCCGTAGGGGATGTCGAGCGCTGCGGCGATCTCTTCGTGGCTGAGCTCGGCCAGTGCGGCGAGCAGCACGACGTCACGTTCCTTCGCGGTGAGCCCGGCAAGGGCCTTGGCCAGTCCGGGTTGCAGGCGTTGCGCGCTCACCGACGCGAGGACCCGGCCCTCATGGCTGTCCGTGGGCAACTCCGGTGCGGCTCGCGCCAGAGCCTTGTAGTGCCGCGCCTCGGTCCGCCTATGCCGCGCCACGAGATTCGTCGCGATTCCGAACAGCCATGACCTGAGGTTCCCGCGTCCCGGCTCGAACCGTTCTCTGTGCCGGAAGGCCTCGGTGAACACGTCGGCCACGAGATCGTCGGCTGTCTGCGAGTCGAGACGTCCCGCCACGTAGGCGTAGATCTGGTCGAAGTACCGGTCGTAGACGGCCGTGAACGCCTCAAGATCCTCGGGAAACGTGAGCTCGTCCGTGTCCTCGATATCGGTGGACAAACGCCACCCCTCTCCTTGACTGCGTTGTTCACCGAGTACTTCGCCGACCCCCCGATCCGCTTTCGCTCGTCCGGGCCTTCAGTTCGGCAACCGGACCACCATCGGCGCGCACCGACCGTCACCGTCCGGTCGCACGGCAGCGGGACGGGTGATCGGATCGGTGTTCAAACGCCGGGGAATCGCGGGGGCTCGGGGCCCTTCGAGCGGCGGGTCGAGCGGGCGGCGCGGCGAGTCGCCCTGCGGATGGCGACATCTCGCCGGGCGAGTTCCCACGCCAGGCTCGGCCGTTCAGGCCGCCCCCGGCAGTACGTGCAAGCGTCGTCGCCGCAGGCGGTTTCACACCATCGGTCGCACCAGGTGCACAGGTATGCGTCGAAGCACTCGGAGTAGTCCTGCTTGCGACCGCAGTGGGGACAGGCCCAGCCCGGTCGGCGGTTCACTCTCTGAACTCGCGGCCGTCTACGCGGCATCGCCCTTTCGGTGTCGAATCACGAAAGGCAGCATGCCAGAGCCGGCCCGTCAAGGAAAAGATTCGGGATTTTCGGGGATCACGCGCTTGCGGTTCTCGCAGGCCTGGGGCGGCGGACGGCTCGAGGCCGGTGGTTTCGGGGCCGGAATCGGGGCCGTACTGTAATGGCATGGGACTGGTGCACACGGTGGGGCTCGTTCTGCATCCGCAGCGCGATTCGAAGATCGCCGTGGACACGATCGTCGGGTGGGCGGCGGGCCGGGACGGGACCGTGCTCGGGCTGCCGGAGGAGATCCGGCGCATCGACTGCAGCGCCGTCCCGGTCGAGGCCGGGCCGCTCGTCGAGCGCGCGGACCTGCTGGTCAGCCTCGGCGGCGACGGCACGATGCTGCGGTGCATGCGGCTGGCGTCCGGGGCCACCACGCCGGTGCTGGGGGTGAACCTCGGCCGGCTCGGCTTCCTCGCCGAGATCGACATCGAGGAGCTGCCGGCCGCGCTGTCGAGCATCGACGCGCACCGCTACCAGGTCGAGCCGCGGATGTCGGTGACGGCGCGGCTGCCGGGCGGGCAGGCCGTCAGCGCGTTCAATGACATCGCGCTGGTCCGGGTTCCGGGGGAGGGGCTCGCGGCGGTGCAGCTCATCGTCGAGGGCCAGCCGTTCGTCCGGTACGCGGGGGACGCCGTGATCGTGGCTACCTCGACCGGTTCGACGGCCTACAGCTACGCGGCCGGAGGCCCGATCGTCTCGCCGGCCGTCGAGGGCTTCCTGGTGGTGCCCGCGGCGGCGCACTCGACGTTCAATCGCGCCTTGATGCTGGCGGCGGACGAGACCGTCGAGCTGGAGCTGCTGCCCAACTGCGGCTCGCTCGCCGTGGAGGTGGACGGCGCCGTCGCCGCGCATCTCAAGCCCGGCGACCGCGTCACGGTGACGGCGGACCGCGCCGCCGCCCGGGTCGTCCGGCTGGGCGACACCACGTTCTACGAACGCGCCCGGCGCAAGCTGCGCGTCAGCGGCAGCGCCGAGGCCGACTGACCGATCGTCATCGCCCCGGCGAAACCACCTCCCTCAATGATCAGGATCTTTAGGCTGATCGAGGACGGCACGGTCGCTCTTTGGGACGTCGACTCCAGCCGCTGCCTTGCGGTGCTGGGCGCGTTCGTCCGGCTGGTGCGTTTCGTGGGCCGCCACGGCCATCGGGGGAGACCTGCACGTGTACGGCCAGTCGAGCCACGGCCGCGTGCTCGCCTGGCGAGTCGCCTCCTGACCGAGCCGCGCCGCTTGGCGAGTCGCCTTCTGAGCCGCCCGGCGAGTCGACTCCCGAGACCTGAACGAGCCGGCCGGCGAGCTCGATTGCGGTGGCGCCGAGCTTGCGGCGCATCGCGGGCCCGGTGGACGAGCGCACCTCCGCTGTCGCCGATGTGCGACCTCTGGGGATTTGCGCGGGCCGGTGATGCAACAGTTCGATCTTTCCCTGCGTCCAGGTCGTGAAGGGAGAGATGCCATTGTGGACGAGGCCTATGAGGACTTCGTGGTCAGCCGGGCGCAGGCGCTGCTGCGCTATGGCTACGTGCTCAGCGGCAATCCGCATGATGCCGCGGACCTGGTCCAGGAAGCCCTGATCAAGCTCCGCGGCGCCTGGCCGCGAGTGAAGAACCAGGCCAATCCCGAGGGCTACGTGCGGACCACGATGGCCCGGCAGCACATCTCGATGTGGCGCCGGCGCCGCCGCGAGACGCTGACCGAGGCCGTGCCGGAGCGTTCCTACGACGACCCGGCCCCGTTGGACGACGCGTTGTGGCAGGCGCTCGCGACCCTGCCCCGCAAGCAGCGCGCGGTGATCGTCCTGCGCTACTACGAGTCCCTCGCGGACGAGGAGATCGCCTCTCACCTCGGCATCTCCCGGGTCACGGTCCGCTCGCAGGCGTCCCGCGGCCTGGAGAAGCTCCGCGCCGCCTGGAAGTCCGCCGACGTTCTCGAACGGAGCGAGCGATGAACGACACGAACCTCGAAGACGCCCTCGCCTCGGCTCTGAACCGCCACGCCGGCAGGGCTCCGACCCCACCGGCCGATCTGACGCGCCGGATCGCCGTCAAGCACCGCCGCCGCCGGATCACCCGGGCGACGGGCGCCGTCACGTTCACGGCGATGGTCGTCGGAGCCCTGGGCTTCGGCCTTCAGGAGTGGGACGCGGACAAGCGGCCGCCGTCCCTGACCACCCCCACCGTCGTCACGCCCAAGTCGGCGCCGATCGAGAAGCAGTGGCCCGGCGCGGTCGGGCGCATCCCTGACACGCTCGCCGACGGCACCCACTTCACCCCACATGACTTCATCGATGACAGGACCATCCTGATCGCCACGTGGCGTTCCTCAAATGTCGCCTCGGCCCTGCTCACCTACGACGTCAAGACGCACCGCACCGGCAAGCTCGATCTCCCCGTGAGCGCCAAGGTCACGGCGACGGAGGGCTTCACCGCCGGGTCCGGGCGGGTGGGCTGGTTGAGCAAGACCAAGAAGGCCACCGAGATCTGGACGGCTCCTCTCTCCGGTGGCCCGGCGACCAGGCTGTACACCGGCCCGATCTTTCCCGCGGCGGACGTCACCAACCTGACCCTCACCGGGAACTCCGCCTACTGGTCCCTCACCACGGGTGGCGTCTTCCGCGTCCCCCTCACCGGCGGTACCCCGGCGCAACTCCCCGGGACCAAGCGGTTCAGATTGATGACGTGGCCGTGGGCGGGTGGCCCGGCCTACTCCGACGGCGGCAGCGTCATGGCCGACATGACCCCCCGCCAGCAGGCATACAAGGACATCCTCAACCTCGTCACCGGCGAGCGCCGGTCTTTCACCACCGACATCAAGGGCCGCTGGACCTGTGCCGTCACCTGGTGCGTCGACGAGCCGCGGGCCCTCTCCCGCGACGGCCGCCGCATCGTCCGGCCCGCACCCGGCCACGCGTTCAAAGGTGGCGGCTGGGCCCCGGTCCTCGACCGGTTCGTCCTCATGGGGAGCGAGCCCGGCATGGGCGACCCGTCCCGAATGACCCTCGTCGACCTGGAAACCGGCAGGGGCGGCACCTACGGTCACAGTGAGAAGGCGGGCAGCTCCTTCACCTTGCTCGCCGAGGGGAGCCGCCTCCACCACGACGACCAGGGCAAGTCCTACCTGATCATCGATCTTTCCAAGATCTCCTGACCGTCGGCCGGGCCCGCGCCCGGGCCCGGCTCGACCACTCCAGGCCCAGGGCAAACTTGTCCAAAAGAGGCGGGAAAGTAAAAGCGGGTTGCGGTTGATACCCATGTGACCGCCATCCGCCATGGAAAGGCACCACATGACAGGGGATCCCCCGCCCCGCCTGGCTGAGCGTTTCGACGAGGTCTTCGACGCCTATTTCGCCGAGATCCGTCGGTACGCGGCCAAGCGGCTCGGCCCGGACGCCGCCGCCGATGTCGCCGCGCAGACGTTCCTCGAGGCGTTCCGGCAACGCCGGCGCTACGACCCGGAACGTGCGAGCGTGCGCACCTGGCTGTACGGCATCGCGACCAACGTGATCGGCAGGCACCAGCGGACGGAGACGCGCGCCCTGCGGGCTCGCGCCCGGCTCGGGCCTGGCCGCCACACCGAGGAGCATGCCGAACGGGTCGATTCGAGGGTCAGCGCCGAGGGCCTGCGAGGCGAACTCGCCGGCGCCATCGCGGCGTTGCCACGCGGGCAGCGCGACGTACTGCTGCTCGTGGCCCTCGCCGACCTCAGCCACGACGAGGTCGCGGCGGCACTGGGGATCTCCTATGGCACGGTCGGCTCTCGCCTGAACCGTGCCCGAACCAAGCTGCGCAAGGCACTGGGCGGGACCAATCCGATGCTCACTTTGGAGGAACAACATGGATGAGGTGCGGATGGTCCGGGACCTCTACCCCGAGCCCGCCTCGCCCAGCGCCCAGCAGCTCGCCCAGGAGATCGCCCAGGTGAAGGCGAGGCTGACCGAGTCGCCGCGCCGTTCGCTGCCCCGTATCCGGTGGGGCATCGGAGGCCTGGGCGGCCTGGTGGCGGTGGGCGCGGCCGCGGCCGTGGCGATCACGCTCGTCGGGGGGAACGGTGACTCCACCACGGTGGTGCCGCCCGGCCAGGTGAACCTGGACGCGAAGAGCGCGGTGCTCGCGGCGGCGCAGAAGGCCGAGCAGCAGCCGGGCGGCAAGTACTGGTACACCAACGTGATCCAGGGTCAGGCCTACATCCTGCGTCCGAAGACCGGCACCTACGCGATCGACGGCGCGCTCACCGAGTCGTTCAGCTGGTTCGGCGCGAAGACCGGCATGGGCGAGGGATACGCCGGCCGTGATCTCCCCGCCCACCTGAAGACCGAGCAGGACAGGGCGCTGTGGCGCAAGGCCGGGTCGCCGTCGAGGTTCCCCGTCTGGTCCGGAGACAAGGCTCTCACCTTCTCCAGCAAGGAGAAGAAGTGGGAGCTGGAAGGTCCGGAAAAGGGCACCTACCCCCGTGGCGGCGGGAAGTTCCTGGATGGGAAGCACTCGGTCGAGGACCTGCAGAACCTGCCCACGGACCCGGCCAAACTCGCCAAGATGTTCTTGGGCCCCGGCGGGATGCTGGGGAGGGCGGCAAAGGCGGACCCCAGCGGCACGAAGAGGTTCAATCCCGTCAACGCCAGGACCCAGATCTCGATGGTGATGTCGGTCCTGGGGATGAACCCGGTCCCGCAGAAGGTCCGGGCGGGCCTGATGCGGGCCCTCGCCGACCAGCCGGGCATCCACGCGATCGGCCGCACCACCGACCCGCTGGGTCGCGAGGGCATCGCGCTGGCCTCCGACGACTTCGCCACGACGGCCACGGGCGAGTGGGGCGGGCCGAAGGCGGAGCAGGGCACCTACCGCTCCCGTGAAGTGATCATCTTCGATGAGAAGACCGGCGACGTGCTGTCCCGGCAGGACGTCCTGACCAAGCCGGGCGGCAAGTACTCGCAGATGAAGCCGGGCTTCATCATCGAGTACTGGACCGTCCGCTCGGCGAAGTGGACCGACACCAAGCCGGTCCCCCCGGCCGCCCTCCCGTGGAGCTGACCCTCTCCGGCCGAAGGTGATGTTCGTCCAGCGCCTCGTCGCCCTCGTTCGCCCAGCGAACAAGAGCGACGAGGCGCACGACGTACTGCGCACCTTCGCCCCGCCCACTCCGGCGGATCTCCTCAGCACACGGTCTGCGCTCGGGGGTCGGGCACCGTCGTGATCACCTGGCGTTCGGCCGACACGTCGACCGGGGCCGGGGTGGCGACGACCTCCAGCACCGACCAGGAGGTGCACGCGGCGACGCCCGCGATCGCGCCGATCTCGCTCAGGGACGTGGCGAGCACCGGCGGGGACGAAGCGGTGATCTCGCCGAGGACGTCGTAGGGCCCCCAGCCCCTCGCCAGCGCCCGTACCCCTGGAACCATGGCCACCCGAGCCGTGGTCTGGCGGGCGCCAGCCGTGATCGTCAACCCGAACCCCGCGCTCACGGCCTGGCCCATGGTTCGCGGATCGGCGACGGCGACCACCCGGATGATCCCCGATTGCAGCAGTGCCGAGACCCGCGTACGCGTCGCTGCCCGCGACAGACCGACGGCTTGGCTGAGCCGTACGAAGCTGCCGCGGACGTCGCGTTGTAGCAACGCCAGCAGTTCCCAGTCCACGGGGTCCAAGGGGCATGGCTCGTACAACGCCGCGATGGCTTGCGTGTCCCGAACGGTCGTGACGGTACGAAAGACACTCACGGCCTGGACCCGTTCCTCGTCACGGATCTCGTCCACCTCGGCGACCAGGGCGGCGTCGTCACGCGCGCGGATCCGGGCCACGACGTCATGGTTTCCAGTAGTGACCTGACTGGCGTACACCGCCGTGCGCGCGGAGAGCGCTCTAGCCGCCAACACAGGATCCCCCTGCGCACGTACCAGCAACCACGCGTCGGCATCCAGCCCGCATACCGCGGGATGCACCGCGCCGACGATGGTGACGATCCCGCTCTCCAGCAAGCGGTGAACCCGGGACCGCACCGCGGTGCGGGACAGCCCGACCCTGTCGGCAAGGGTCTGGTAGCTGGCGCGACCATCCTCCTGCAGCACAGCCAGCAGACTGACGTCGACGGAGTCCAGCACCGCTCACCCTCTCGTGGAAATCGGACATGACGCCAAACGCCCTGCGTACAGCCGATCCAACGGAGCCTGGCCGCACAACACGTAGTTTCTCCGGTCCACCAACGACGTGTCGAGGGGTAATGTCGCAGTCACTCAACGTATTAGTCGTCCAAGCGAGGACGGACGCGCCGCACCGACAGGCCCGCTGCGAGCGTAGGCGGCGCGCAGGCCGGTCATGGTTCCTCGACGATGCCGAGTTCGCAACCGGCCAGGTCAATCAAAGCGTCACTGAAGGCGTCCATTCCGGGCGATCGGGCGCTAAGCGGGTTGTTGCCGGGTGGACGTCAGCGCGATCTCGACGATGTGCACGTCGGGAGGAGCCGCGAGGACGTGCACGACCTGAGCCGCGACGTCGTCGGCGTCCAGGCCCGCTTCGTGCTGCCTGCGGGCCATGGTGGCGCGCAGCTCGGGGTCGCGGATCCCCTCTCCCTCGTTGGTGCGCACCAGTCCGGGCGCGATCACCGTGACGCGCAGGCGGTCGTCGTGCAGCTCGCGGCGCAGCGCCTCGCTGATGGCGTGCACCGCGTGCTTGGTGCCTGCGTACACGCCGCTGGTGGACTGCGGGACGCGCCGGCCGGACATGGAGCTCATGTTCACGACCTGCCGAAACTCGCCGTCCAGCAACGCGGGCAGCGCGGCCTGGGTGACGGCCAGGAGACCGACGATGTTGATATCGACCATTGCTTGCCAGTCGGAGATGTCACCGTCGCGCACGTGACCGAGCGGAAAGACCCCGGCGTTGTTGACCAGCGCGTCCAGTCCGCCGAGGTCGGAACATGCGCGCTGGACCGCGGCCGCGGCGGCCTCCGGCTCGCGGAGATCCGCCGGAACCGCCAGGGCGCCAAGCTCCGCGGTGGCCGCGTCGAGCCGCGGTGTCGGCCGTGCCAGCATCGCCACCCGGGCACCCGCCGCCATCGCGCGCCGGGAAATGGCCAGGCCCAGCCCTTGCGACGCCCCCGTCACCAGCACCCGACGCCCATCAAGCAGTCCCATCGAAACCTCTTTTCCCCGCGCCCTCGATTGGCGCCCCCCCTGTCCACCTTCCTCGATCCGAATGGAATCAATCTCCGCCGGCCCATGACTCTCGCAACGCTCGATCGTTTCGTTCGACCAGCAGTCGTTGCGACGTTGCGGCCTGCGCTGCGAGGGCGTCAACGTGTTCCTCGCGGACGGCGAGGCCGCCTTCCAAGAGGTTTTCCACTTCCACCTGCACGTTTTCCCGCGGTTCCAAGGCGATGGCTTCCGCATCGACGCGGACTGGGCCACCCGCGACCGTCACCTGCTCGACAACGAGGCAGTGCAGGTCCGGCAGGGACTGGCTGCTCTCGACCATGGGGTGACCGCGCATGAACGAGCCTTGGCGGCTGTGCGTGCGGCGACCGCCCGCACGCAGCAGCCGCCGGTACTGTCGCCCGCCGAGCCAGCGACGGTGACTTGGTGGACCGGACGCCGCTTCGCATCATCCATCTCGTCGACGACATCGCGGCGCTCGACCGCGACCTTGGCCAACCGGGACGTGGCGTTCGGCGCGGCGCAGGCGTTCGGGTTCAGTGGGTTCGACGGGAACGGGCCAGAGCGAGTCCGCCGAGAGCCATGCCGATCAACCCCACGATCAGGGCCACGTAGGCTCCGCCCAGCCCATTGCCGGAGCCGAGACCACCCTCGGCGGTGGCGGCGACCAGCCCGCCGAGCGCCACGCCGATCAGCCCCGCGACCAGGGCCATGGTGGCTCCGCCACGCCTGGACCCGACCCGACCGGCGGGGCGGGCCAGGGCCAGCCCACCGATGACCATGCCGAACAACCCCAGCAGCGCGGCCACGATGGCTCCGAGCCGCCCGGCGCTCATGTCGTAAACACCGGCGGCGGCCGGTTGGACCGCCGCATCGGCGGTCGCCGGTCCGGCAAGCCCGAAAACTCCGATCAGGGCGGCAGCGGCGACGGCAAGCACAACTCGGACTGACATGAAGGACTCCTTCGACGACTGGACGTAGCCTGAATCCTGTCCGCCGGACCCACCGCCGGTCGTCCAGCAGACGCAGGCACTTCGCGCTACGGCCCAGGCCGCACCGATCTACTACGAGCGCCGCAGAAGCCGCGAACCTACCGCGCACGCAGCAGCCAATCGCCCCCCGCACACCTCCCACGCGCCCGCCTCCCACGCGCCCGCCTCCCACGCGCGCCTCACGCACGCGCGCTTGCCGCGCGTATGCGTTCCGCGCGCAGATCCCGCCCTTAGGTCTTCTGCGAACGCCTCCCGTGCGTACGCCCGGCGCGCATCAGCCGGATCGTCGCCCTGACGAGTCACCCGTCGGCCGGGCGGGACGGGGTGGGCTCTTCCCCGTCTTCTTATTCAAGGACGCATGCGGCTCGGCCGGGCGCACGCGTGTGCGCCCGGCCGCTCGTCGGTGCCGCCGTCGACTCAGCGTCCGGCACCAGGCTCGGGCCGGTCACCTGGACGAGGCGTCCGGCGCCCGGAGTCGTCGTCGACCTCGATGCGTTCCTTGCGGACCTGGCCACCGACCTGCTGCTCCTCGGTGACGGTCTCGGTCTCCAGGCCGACCTTCTCGACCGGGACGGTTTCGGTGTCCACCACGGCCCGCTCGGCGTGCAGGGTGACCTCCCGCTCTTCCTCACCGATGTGCGCATCGCCCTGCCGGTCCCCCGGAGTGACGGGCTCGCGCACCACTCGCACCTCTTCGTGCGAGACCGGAACGCTGACCTGTTGCTCCTCGGTCACCACGACCTTCCGCAGGCGGACGTGCCCCGTCTCCATCGACTCGGTGCCGACCTTGAGGCGCTCTTCCGACCGGGTGATGGAATCGGGCCCATGCACGTTCTGTGCGTCCTGGGCCGATCCGTGGCGCGCATGGTCGCTCTGATGGGCGGCCCCGTCCAGTCCGTAGTACTGGTTGAGCGCGTTCTGCTGGCGTTCGTCGATGTGCCCGCCCTCAGGGTCGACGCGAGGCGCGTCCTTTACGCGCTCCTTGCTCACGGGGACCTGCAGTTCGTCGCCGGAGGTCCGCAACCCCTCGCGGATCGGCACGAAACTCTCCTTCGCGCCGAACAGCCCGGTGTGCACGGTCGCCCACATCGGCCGGCCGGTGCGATCATCCACCCAGATCTGGTTGATTCTGCCGATCTTCTGCCCGTCCGAATCGATCATGGTCTGTCCGTGCAGCCGATCGATCTGACCTGACTCGGCCATGCCACGCTCCTCTCGTGCTGCTCGCATCGCCCTCCGGGCACGTACCCGTCGTAGCTGCGCGAACACGTTAGGTAATATCGATTTGGGGTGATCGCCACCAAGTCGAACCGGCGGGCGGCCCCGAGCGGCTGGTCAGCGCCGGCGCGCGATGATCAACCAGGCGCGGGAGTCGAACCACACGCCGTCGCCGGTGTCATGCGCGTCGAGGGTCACGCGAAGCCGCTCGACGGACGCGGCGTCCAGATCGGTGACCAGCTCCTTCGCCGTCCACAGCTGGAGGACGGCGACACTCGCGCGGTCGGCGTCCGGGCCGTACCAGACGGGCTCGTGCACGTCGATGACGTCCGACGTGGTGAAGCCGGCCGCGGCCATGACGTCGATCATGACGTCCGGATCGGTCAAGGTGAAGGGGGCGTCGTCCGCTCCGGACGAGGTTGACGCGTGCCCGCCCCTCAGTGCCGCCCGGATCGCGGTATGCCACTCCTGACGTTCGCCCGCCTGCCAGACCAGTTGCACGAAGCGCGCGCCCGGACGCAGCGCTCGCCCGATGTTGGCGAACGCCGCGACCGGGTCGCGGAAGAACATCGTGCCGAATCGGCTGGTGCCCAGGCTGAAGTGCTCCGCAGGGAAAGCATGGGCCTGAGCATCGGCCTGGACGAAACTGACATTCCAGACCCCCTCCGACGTGGCCTGCCGGCGGGCCTTCAGCAGCATCGGACCCGAGACGTCGATGCCGACCGCGGTCCCCGGCGCCGCGGCTCGGGCCGCGTCCCGGGTGGTCTGGCCGGTGCCGCAGCCGATGTCGAGGACGCGATCACCGGGCCGGACGTCGAGGGCCCGCCGCAGCCGTTCGTGGTAGCGAGTGAGCTCCGAGTCGTAGTCGAACACCGCGCCCCCTCACGTCGCTGGGCCGTCGCGGAGCACGCCGCGCACCTCGTCGAGCCGCGCACCCGGGTCGATCTCCGCCAGCCACCAGGTCGCGCCGCCCTTCACGTACGGCTCGGGGTCGGTGCCGGGGGGCAGCGGGACGGCGATGTCGTACGAGGCCATGTCTCCGTGGCGGAGTTCGGCGAGGGTGCCGGCGACCTCGGCGAGCTGGTCCGGGTGCTCGAGATTGACCGGGAAGAAGCCGTCGAGCCGGGCGGCGCGGCGGATCGGCTTGAGGTTGCCGGGGAATCCGGCGGCCCACACCGGCACACCGGGCCGCTGAACCGGCCGCGGCAGGAACGTGATGTCGTCGACGAGGTAGTGCTCGCCGCGATGACGCACCGGCTCGCCGGACCAGGCCGCGGACAGGATCTCCAAGGACTCGTCGAGCATCTGCCCGCGCCGCCGGTCGTCGAGCTCCTCGCCGGTCTTGGACAGCTCGCCGGCGAACCGGTCGCTGCCGAGGCCGACGCCGAGGGTGAGGCGGCCACCGCTGAGCAGGTCCAGCGTCGCCGTCTCCCGCGCGACCTTGGCCGGCCGGCGGCGGGCGAGCGGCGACACCATCGGGCCGAGCCGCAGCCGCTCGGTCGCGGTGGCGATGGCCGCCAGCGTCATCCACGGGTCGGCGACCTCCCGGATCGGCGCCCGCCAGTCCACGTGATCCCACACGAAGCAGCCGTCCCACCCGGCCTCCTCCGCGTCGGCGGCGAGGCGCGCGACCACGCGCGGGTCGGCGAGCTCGTCGAAGAGCGGCAGCCAGAGCGCCGAACGCAGCCGGTTCATGAGCGGCCCCCGTGCGTGTGCTCGACCAGGGCCGAGACGAAGCCGTCCCATACCGGCCTGGGCAGGTCATGTCCCGCCCCCTCCAGTACCAGCAGCTCCGCGCCGGGGATCGCATCGCGCAGTGCCTCGCCATGCGGCAGCGGCAGGAACGGATCGCGGTCGCCGTGGACCACCAGCGTCGGTGCCGCGATGTCGCCGAAGCCGCCTCCCGTGGGCCCCTCGGCCTCGATGGCGTAGTGGTTGACCAGCGTCGACGCGTAGTTCCTGGCGCGCGCCACGTCACGTTCGGCCAACGCTCGGATCGCGGCCTCGTCGAAGTACGGCGAGCCGCCGGCGAACGCCCTCGCACCGGCGATCACGTACTCGACGACCGCGTCCGTGTCGGAGGGATCCGGCTCAGCCGGCATGGCCAGATCGCCCGACGGTGGTGGCAGGTCACCGGCCCCCGTCGTGGTGGAGACGAACGTCAGCGACGCGACCCGATCGGGATGATCGACACCGAGAATGAGCCCGGCCGCGCCGAACATCGACTGGCAGACCACATGCGCGCGTTCGATGCCCAGGGCGTCCTGGATGGCGAGCGTGTCGAGGGCCAGATCGGTGAACGAGTACGCCGGCCGGCCCGGCGGATAGGAGGTCGACCGGCCGGTGTCCCGGTGGTCGTAGCGGATGACGTACCGGCCGCTTGCCGCGATGCGTTCGCACAGCTCGGCGTCCCACCACAGCATCGAGGCGGCGGCCCCGGCGACGAGCAGGATCGCCGGATCCCCCTGATCCCCGAAGGTCTCGACGCACAGCTCGACGCCGTTGATCTTGAGGAGCTGTTCATCGTGGGCGAGCGTCCCGGTCATGAGGGTTCTCCTTCGTATCGTCGTGGACGTGCCGCCGCCACCGCCTTCTGACCGTCAGATCGCTGTGGCCCGGTAGCTGCTCCAGTCACGCTAGAGTCGCCAGCTACATCGTGAAAAGCGATGATTTCCGATCAATTCAATCGCTACTGACAATGGAAGCTCCGCTGCGCTCAGACCGCGACCGACGTAGAGCTTCATCACCGGGCCGCCATCCTCGTCCGGTCATGGCTCGGACGCCCGTGTCCGTTAGGCCGCACCGATTTGCCCGTCCACCAGGACGTCCCAGGTCGTCAGCCGGCACGCTTCATGGGCGCCAGCGAGCACCCGCAGTCCGCCTAGCGGCACCCGGTCCGTCCACAGAGCGGCACCGGTCCATCCGTCACACACCGCGATGTGCCGCCAGCACTTTCACCTGTCAAGGCGGGTCATGAGGTTGCGAGCGCCTGCGCTAGAGCCATGCCGCAGTAGGCGGCGCCTAGCCCGCCAGCGATGGAGGCGGCGGCGTTGAGGACGGCGTAGGTGCGGGCGCCATCTTCTGCCAGCCGCAGGGTTTCGTAGCCGAACGTGGAGTAGGTGGTCAGCGCGCCGCAGAACCCCGTCCCAGCCAACGTCATCACACCGTCGCCAGCCGGGAGAGCGGCCAGGAAGCCCAGCAACGCCGAGCCAGAGACGTTGACGGTGAAGGTGCCCCAGGGGAACAGGCTGTCGTGGCGGGCCTGCATCGTCCGGTCAGCCAGGTAGCGCAGTGGCGCCCCGATTGCGGCGCCGACCGCGACCAGCAGCACGGCCCCCACGGTCACCGCCCGCCTTCTGGTGTGCCGGGGCCATCAGCAGATCTGCCGACGTAACGGATCACTTCGACCGGGTCGATGATGACCAGCCCCTCCGTGACCAGCTCGTCCAGCTGTGGCAGGAACGCGCGAACCTTGTCAGCGGCGTCCACGATGACGACGGCCAGCGGCAGATCTTGTGACAGCGACAGGATGCGGCTGGTGTGGATGCGGCTGGAGGCGCCGAAGCCCTCGATGCCGCGGATCACGCTGGCGCCCGCCAGCCCGGCGGCATGCGCCCGGCGCACGATCTCGTGATAGAGCGGCTTGTGATGCCAGCTGTCGCTCTCCCCAACGAAGATCGTCAGTCGAAGCGCGGACCCTTCCAGCTTCATGACCGTTCCGTCCCCTCGCGGCGCCGCCTCAGCGCCCGGGCCGGCAGCCGGGTCAGCTGCACCCCGGTGTACACCGCCACCAACGCACCGGCCAGGGTCGCGGCCAGGTAGATCAGGCCGATGCGGGCGGCGCCGGCCTGAACGGCCTGCTGGGCCTCCACGATAGAAGTGGAGAACGTGGTGAAACCTCCCAACACGCCAACCCCCAGGAACGGGCGGACCAGCCGGTGCGCCTGCCATATCTCGGTGATCGCCACCATCAGGATGCCGATCATCATGCACCCGGAGACATTGATGCCCCACGTCGCCCACCCGAACGTGTCCGGCGGATGCGGAAACGCGGTGCTGATTCCGTAGCGGGCCAGCGCCCCGAGCACCCCTCCCGCCGAGATCACCGCCAGGGTGCTCCACGGCGCCCGCCGCGGCTCCCACCGCTGCCGCGGCACCGAAAGATCGACATCCGGATCCACCGCCTCAGCGGCGTGCCTGCTCGTCTCTGACATCACAGCTCCCTACCGGCATGACAAGGTCATCGGCAGGGACCGTTGGCGGCCTGCGCAGCAAGCCGCGGTTACCCCCGCCCACGGATCGAGCCCGCAGACGGAAGGCGGTGGGCCCCACCACCGCAACCTCCCCGGGAGGGTCGCGCCCAGGATATTCCACGGACAAAGACCAGCCTGACCGACCCAGGAGCAGCAACGGTTTGCGAGAGCACCCGGTGGAGGGGTTGCATCCGGTACCTAGGTACAGGCTTACCGTTCAGATATGGAACTTCAGCAGGCAAAGCCAGGACCGGAGAGCTGGGCTCCGCAGGCATGCACCCTGCCGACAGCAGAGCGACCGTTGCGCGAGGCAGAGTTCGACGCGCTGTTCGGCGAGGCGGTGACTGAGCTACAACCCGCCGACCCGCGCACGGTGCGGATGAGGTTGCGGCCGGAGCCGCAGGTGGCCGCCCGCGCGGCCGAGCTGGCGGCGCGAGAGACGGGATGCTGCTCGTTCTTCACGTTCACCCTGAGCATCACCGGCGGTGCGCTGACGCTGGAAATCAGCGTCAGCGACCAGCACGCCGACGTGCTAGACGCACTGACCGCCAGGGCCAGCCAAATGATGAAGCCCGCAGGAACGCACCCATGACCGACAACTCCGCCACCCCTGTGACAGGCAGCACGCTGACAGGCACCGCGGTCACCAGCAATGTGGCGACGGACAGCGCAGGGACGGGCGTGGCGGCGAGCAGTGCGATGACCCGCAATGACGTGACGGGCAGTGCGGCGGCGGATAGTCCGCCAACGGACAGTGCGGCGACAGGTAGTGCCGGGACGGGTAGTGCCGGGACGGGTAGTGCCGGGACGGGCAGCGCGATCAGCGCGAGCGCTGTCAGTGGCAGTGCGGTCAGTGGTGGGTCTGGGGGCGGATTGCGTAGTGGGCAGGTCGCGGCGGCGGCCGGGGTGAATTTGCAGACGCTGCGGTATTACGAGCGCCGCGGCCTGCTGCAGGAGCCGGACCGGACGCCTGGCGGGCACCGGCTGTATCCAGCCGAGGCAGTGACCCTGCTCAGGGTGATCAAGACCGCGCAACGGCTGGGATTCACTCTGGACGAGGTGGGCGAGCTCTTGGAAGCTGCGGCGCACCGGCACCGTCCATCTGGCGACGAGCTGCCCGCCACCGGATTGGCCGAGCGGGCGGCCGCCAAGCTCGCCGAGGTCGAGGCCAAGATCGCCGACCTCGGCATCATCGCGGACACACTCCGCCAGGCTTTGGCAGCCGGATGCGACGACCTGGTCGCCTGCGCCGCGGAGCAAGACTGCCCGTTGCCGTTCGCCGGTCTGGCAGGCGACCCCGGTACGGCTGGCGCAGGGCCCAAACGTGCCGCGGAACCGGCGGAAGACCCCCGGTAACCCACCTGGCTGCGGCGGGCAGGAGTGTGAGCACTGACCGGCAAGGAAACGACGGTGGCGTGGGCGGCGCGGGCCGGGGGCGCGCCAGCGGCTACTCGCTCGACCACACCCACCCACCAGCAAGCCAGCCGCCTATAAGCAGGTCGTCGCTGGCCCGCACCCCACCAGATGGCACACTGATGCCCGGCGGCGCCTAAACCCGGCTGCCTGCTCCCGCCAGCGTGAATGCTCCCGCTGGCACACGGCGCGGCCCCAGCCGTTGATCCCATTGGAAATGAACATGCTCATCGCCCGCTCCATCGCCCTGTTCGTGCTGGCCGCCCTCGCAGAGATCGGCGGCGCATGGCTGGTCTGGCAGGGCGTACGCGAACACCGTGGCTGGATCTGGATCGGCGCTGGAATCATCGCGCTCGGCCTGTACGGATTCGTCGCCACCCTGCAGCCCGACGCGAACTTCGGCCGCATCCTGGCCGCCTACGGAGGCGTCTTCGTCGCCGGATCACTGGCATGGGGCATGGTCGCCGACGGATTCCGTCCCGACCGGTGGGACATCATCGGCGCCCTGATCTGCCTGGCCGGCGTCGCGGTCATCATGTACGCGCCCCGCACATGATGACCCTCGACGCATGGCCAACACCCATAGTGCGTTCGTCGCACCCGTACCGTTAGACGCGCAACAAGCCGTCCCCTCTACAAGTCGCAGGCAGCCGCATGCGCCCAGGCCACCCATCACCCCTGCCGCCTCTACGGAGGGTCAAGCTCCTGCTGGACGGCGCAGCCCGGCGATCACGAGCATCGGCGCGATCGAGGTTCAGCTAAGGATTTAACCTCGGAATCGGGCGTGGATGCTGTTCGGTGCAGGGGTGGGCGGTCTTGAGGACGGGCCTGGCATCTGCGGAGGGTTTGCCCGACGTCGGGACCGCAGGTGAGGCGGAGACCCCGGGCGCTGACCGGCGTGCTCGCCGTACTCCCGCCCGAGCAGGCTGGGGCTGTGCGGGAGGCGTGCCTGCCCAGAGGCGGTCGGCTGCGGTTCGCCGTCGACGGGACGCCCTGCCCACGGCCGGACGCGGAGTGCTCGCCCGGCCGCTGGCATGTGCACCATGACGCGTGCCGGTGCGACGGCGCTCGCAAGACGATCCTGCTGCCCGACACCAGCCGCTATGGCGACGTGCGGTTGTCGTGCTGGCGGCATGTCCACCCCATGATCCATGGCGACCGGACCTACTTCGCCGCCTGGGACGGCCCCCTGCCGATCGTCAAGGGCGATCTGGTGCGCGTTCAGGTCGAGCACCTGCCCGACGGCCGCAAACCGTCCGCCTGCATGTGGCTGTGGCACGCCGGCCCCACCACCCTGCCGATCGACGAGATCTGGCGGGCCTGCCTGGCTCGCTTCGACGAGGAACACTCCTTCAAGACCGCCAAGGGCGTTCTTGGGCTCATCGCGGCCAAGCTGCGCACTCCCGAGCAGACCGACCGGTGGGTCCATTTGGTTGTGGCCGCCTTTACCCAGCTCGCCCTGGCCCGCGACCTCACCACCGACCTGCGCCGACCATGGGAGAAACCACCTCACCCCGACCGGCCGACCACCCCCGGCAGGGTCCGCCGCGGGTTTCGCAACATCCGATGCCTGCTCGGCACCCCGCCCATGTCCCGAAACCCGCCAAGGCCGGACCCGGACGACCCAAAGGATCACTCTCCGGCCCAGCCCAACGCCACCCCGTCGTCCGCGCCTCGGCCCAGAGGCTCGATAGCATCCGGGGATGCCCGAGCGTCGTTTTGAGCTGATCTGCGAGATCGAACCCCCGACCCGCCCGGACCTGACGCGGGTGCGTCATCAGATCGGTGTCATGAGCCCGGTCGCCGACTCCTTCCTGATCCCCGATAACCACATCGGCCGGGCAACGGTGTCGAGTGTGGCGGTCGCCCACGAGGTGCAGGCCATGGGCGCCGCGGGGATCGCGTGCCTGAACTCCCGCGACCGTAACCTGCTGGGGTTCCGCCGTGACCTGCTGACGGCCGCGGCCTACGGGGTGGACCGGTTCTTGTTCGTCTACGGCGACAAACCCACCGCCGGCGGCCGGACCAGCGAACTGACCGTCCGTGCCATGATCGAGCAGGCCCGCGACACCGGCGAGGACCCCGCGTTCGAGGGCTGCTCACCGTTCCAGGTCGGCGTCACCTCAGGACTGCGCCCACTGCCCGCCTGGAAGCAGCAGGCCGACTTCGTGTTCGCCCAGGTCAGCTACTCGATGGAGAACCTGCTGCGGTGGCGTGACAGCATCAACACCGACGCCCCGGTCTACGCCGGGGTGATGGTGGTGGCCAGCGTCGCCATGGCCCGCAACCTGGCAGCCGCCATCCCCGACATCGCCATCCCCGGCGATCTGGTCACCGCCGTCGAGCAAGACCGGGACGCCGGCGTCACCGCCGCCTGCGAACAGATCCTGGCCATCCGCGACAGCGGCGCCTTCGACGGCGTCCACCTGGTACCGGTCAGCCGATACCGGCAGGTCGCCGCCCGCCTCGAACAACACCTGTGACCGGCAACACAAGCCAGACACCTCCGCAGATGCCAGGCCCGTCCTCAAGACCGCCCACCCCCGCGCTGAACAGCATCCACGCCCGATTCCGAGGTTGAATCCTTGGTTCGGTGCGTGTTGAAGGACCTCTGTGCCTGGCAGAGCACGAACTTTGGGTGGCTACGCTTTCATCCGTGCCGCCCCGGACACCGGGATGCGGCCCTTCCCTGACCTCGACAGCCGGGCCGTGCGCGACGCGGCACAGTTCGGGGATGCGGCGCCAGTTGGCCGGGCCGATGAACGGCCCGGCGACGGCATCGTCGCGGGGATTGGTCCGGCGCGGCGGGGGCGGCGGGCCGTCTAGTTGAGGCCGTCGAGAAGGGCGCGACCCGGCGTCCTGGCGGGCCCACCTGGAAGCCGCATCCTGCTGAGGCGACGATGCGCAAGCCCAAAGCCATGGCTCCTCGCTCACATGAGCCACCGTCTCACCAGCGAAGCCACGCTGGCGCGGCATCCGAGCCGCGAACTCGACCAGACTCCGCGTGATCGAACGTCCTGTTAAGGCCGGGGTGCGAAGGCGCTGAGGAACGTGGTCACCGCGGATTCGGCGATGGCTTTGCGTTCGAGGCGGGAGACGCGTCGGGTGCCGAAGCGTGACCGCGCCTCTAGCGGCCCGGTCAGCAGCGCCGTGAGGTGTTCGGCGGCCAGCGCCGGGTCGGAGAGGTCGATGCGGCCCTCCACGGCCAGCCGGGCGAGGCGGTCGGCGAGCGCCTGGGCGACCGGTTCGGCGACGCCGGTCTGCGTCAGTTCGAGCAGATCGGGGAACTGCGGGATCTCGGCGTACAGCAGGCGCCGCAGCGCCCAGGAGTGCGGGTCGCAGTAGCAGTCGATGAGGTGGATTCCGACGTCGGTCAGCGCGGCGGGCAGGTCGTCGCCCGCTGCGGCCAGCGGGGCGATCGCGGCGAGGTTGCGAGCCAGCGCCCGCTCGGACAGCGCGGCGATGGTCTGGCGGAACAGGGTCTCCTTGTCGCCGAAGTGGCTGTAGACCGTGGCCTTGGCGACTCCCGCCTCCGCGGCGATCTGGTCGACGCGGGCCTGCGGGTAGCCCTCGCGCGTGAAGACGCTGAACGCGGCGTCCAGGATGTCTTTCCGCTTGTCGATGCGGCCCCTGCCTGGCTGTGGGCTCATCTCCCGATCATACCGGGGCGTCTGGTCGACCAGGCTGTTCAGTTTGGTCGACTGCGACTGGAACTGTACTGATGAAGCTGTTAAATTGAACTCATGAGTCTAGTTGAGGAAGTTCGTCCAATGCGGACCATCGTGATCACCGGCGGCACCGACGGCCTGGGAAAGGGGCTTGGCCTGCACTGTTTGGGCCGTGGCGACCGGGTGGTCGTCGTCGGCAGCAGCCCGGACAAGGGTCGCCGGTTCCTGGACGAGGCTCGGGCCATCGGCTCGGGCGAGCGCGCCGTGTACATCCAGGCCGACTTGAGTTTGGTGGCCGAGAACCGGCGGGTCGTCGCCGCTATCGCGGAGAGCTACCCGGTCCTGGACGCCCTGGTGCTGGCCGCGCGCTTCTACCGATCGACCCGCCATGAGACCGCCGAGGGCATCGAGCACAACTTCGCGCTGTTCTATCTCAGCCGGTATCTGCTCAGCCACGGGCTGGCGGATTGGCTGGAGGAGGGGGAACGGCCGGTGATCCTGGACCTGGCCGGTCCGGGTGGCGACCTGTCGGCGATGAACTGGGACGACATTCAATTCAACAGCGGCTACCGGCCGGACCGGGTCATGGCCCAGTGCGGCAAGCTCAGCGACTTGGCCGCCGTCGGGTTCACCGCCGCACGTCCTGGCAGCCGGATCCGTTACGTCCTGGCGCATCCCGGCCTGACCGCCACCGCCTTCGCCGGCGACTACAACGAAGCCGACGCCGCGCTGGTCGCTGGAATGCGCGACCGGGGCCAGCCGATCCACGCGGCCGTGGACATGCTGCGACGCCACCTCGACAATCCCGACCCGGAACCGTTGAGCGCCTACATGCAGCAGACCAAGGTCACTATTGCTGGCGAGCCCTTCGATCCCGCCGCCGCACAGCGACTGGTGGACATCACCAAGACCGTACTCTCCGGGACTGACAAACCGACCTGAAGCGAGTTGAGCGCGCTAGGGCGCGCCCAGGCCGCCAGGCGCGGCTCCAGCACGACGTTGCCGTGCACGGGCCGCGGGTCAGTCGGCGCGTCATCTGGACGATGCCCGACCAGGTGCTCATGGCTCGTACATGGGCAGCCGTTCGTGGTCGCGTATGTTGCGGCGGGCGCGCAGCACTCACGACAGGCTGCGTTCCACCACCCAGCGACATGGCACCACGACGAACCCGGTGGTGCCGCGCGGGCGGGTGACCACGTTGAGGGTCAGGCCAAGAAGGTGCGCACCCACTCCCACAGCGACCCGGCATACGCCGAGCCGGTCCCCACCACTGTCACCTGGCGGGCACTCGACACCACAGAGACAGGATAAAACTCCCACTCAGGGCGGGAACGGTCCTGACAATGCTGCGGGCATCCGGCTCATCGGCGGTGACAGGGGTCAGGACCGTTCCGGTACCCGCCGTCATCATGTGCTGCGCCGTGGCCTCGGCGGGACGAAGCTGGTGCGCGTGTAGGCGTTGATCGGCTCGGCGTAGTCGTCGGCCGACAGCTCCACCAGCGGAATCGCCAGCCTGGCCCGGCGTGGCTAAGACTTGAAGGCCTCTTCAGGGTCGGCGTATGCCTGCATCTTGACGACCTGGCCATCGCGAACGGTGAAGACGTCGGCAACGGTGGCTTCGTTGGGTGTGCCATCGGCAAGCATGCCGTAGACCCGGTGGATGATGACGATGTCGTCGCCGTGCCGGTAGGGCGTGCGTTCGGAAGTCAACTCGGACCACATCGCGCGTGAAGCGGTGAGGTATTCGGCGACGGAGGCCGGCCCGACCCGGCGGCCGCCGTTGGGGAACTCATCTGGCTCGATCCACTCCACGTCGGGGTGCAGGGCGACGGTCGCCGAGTCGATGTCGCCGGCCGCGAAGGCCTCGTACGCCTTGAGCACGAGGGCTACATCGGCATCGGACGGGTTGGCGGGGCGGCGGCTGCTGATGGCGCTACCTTCCTTCTTCATTGGGAGCTCCAGGGGGAACGCTGCGTTTGCTTGTCCTGCGAGGACTGGTCGATCGGCGGGACGCAGCGCCTCATAGGTGCTCCTAACGAGCTCAAGCACGCGGCGGCGACTGAAGGCCGTTGCCGACCTGTTGGACGTCGCGGCAGTGTCATCACGGGGTCGTTCATTATTCCGGGGCGAACTGTGTTGTTTCGTCGTGGTGTGTATTGGTGAGGAAGCGGAGCGCGAGGAGAGTTTGCCAGGACCAGGCCGTGGTGATGGCGATGCGCTGGAACAGCCCGGCGAGGTCGCTTAGATCTCCTGACGTGCCGAAGGTGGCGCTGGCGAGCAGCATGGCGGCCACGAAGCCGAGCCCGCTCAGGGCGCTGTAGAACCGCCATGGGCGTGGGCCCGAGCGGGCGAACACCAGGCAGGCGGCGGCCAACGCGGCGAAGCCCGCCAGCGAGAGATAGTCGTGCAGGGCGCCGTGCGTGGTGGGCTCCGGGAGCCGGTCCGGGGTGCCGGTCGGGTAGCCGCTGATCGGATCGGTCACGAAGATCGCGGCGCCGAGCAGGCCTGCTCCCCACAGGACGATGAGGAGCGGCCCCCAAACCAGTTGCCGCTGCTCCCGTCCCCGTCCCCGTCCCTGCTCCCGTTGCCGCTGCTCCGGCTCGGGCTGCCGCTGCTCAGGCTTCCGTTTCTCTCGCTCCTTCCGCCCTCGCTGCCGTGGCCGCGATGCGCGGCGCAGGCCAATACCGAACGCGAACGTGAGCACGGCCGCCAGCAGGAAGTTGGAGGCTTGTATCCAACCGCGGTCGGTGAGGGCCAGCGAGCTGACCGGATGACGCAGCGGGTCGTAGTGCGCGCGTGCAGCACCTTCGACGAGGTAGGCGAGGGTGAAGAGCGGACCCGCGATCGCTCCACACCACAACAACATGCGTGACTGAAAATCCATGATGTCAACGTAGGTTGACATGAGAGTGAATGTCAACCAGGGTTGACGTGAGACACATGGCCCGGCACCTCTCTCGCGTCAAGTCATCGGCGCCTCAGCCTCATTCGTGAGCTGGAACGGCCGTGATCAGGTCGTGCTCATCTCCGTTTGATGAGCCGCTGGACCGCAAGGCCGCTGGGGCTGTTCGAAGCTGGCCGTCCGAGCGTCTCCAAGTTCTCTCGCGAATATCTCCATGCGAGCCCCGCTGGAGGTTCGCCTTCGCCAGAAAGGAGTCTGGGGACGCTGAGTCACAAGTCCGGCACACGGTCGTCCGGCACGCGTGATTCTCGAACCCGTGTGATCGTCCGGACCCACGTGATCGTCGGAACGCACGGTCGTCCAGTCCGCGCGATCGCCCTGTACGCACGGTCATCGGCACGCACGGTCGTCCGGCACAAGCGGTCGTCCGGCACAGGCGGTCGTCCTGTACGCGCGACGTCTGGTCCGCGCGACGTCTGGTCCGCGCGAGGTCCGGCCCGCGCGAGGTCCGGCCCGCGCGATTGCGGCATCGCACTGCCGGCCGCGTGGATGTCAGCGGTCGGACATGGTTTGTTCGGTGATGGGGGTCATGGCTGTGGCCTGCGCCTTTGGGGTGATGGTGACGGCGACCATCAGGACGCAGACGGCGGCGATCGCCGCTATGACGGCGACCACTCCGATTTGCGGGGCCGCGAGTGGCAGGAGCAGGACGGCGGCGACGCTCCACAGCACCACGGCGGGACGGATGACGGCCTCGGCCAGGATGGGCGTGTGGACCATCCAGAGCAGAACCACGAATATTCCGGTCGGGATCGCCACGGCATAGCAGATCGCGAGGGGTGAGGCCTTGAGGTCATGGCCGGTTTGCTCGACCGCGACCTCGAGCCCGGCGCCTAGGGCGGCGAGGGCTGTGAAGACGCCGTAGTGGCCGTACCCCCACAGATAGGAAAGGTGGCGACGGTCGTTGAGTCCTTCACCGGCGGGGGCGAGGAAGTAGAGCCACCAGAGCGCGAACAGCAGGACGAGACCGGAGACGGCGATGATGACGAGCGGCCCGCTGATTTTGCCTGCGTCGAGTGCTCCTCGTACTCCGTTGGACGCGGCGAGGACGCTTTCGCCGAAGAGTATGAGCGTGAAGAGGCCGTAGCGCTCGGCGATGTGGTGCGGGTGCCAGTTGGTGGGGCTGGGCCGTTCCGCCCACAAGGGCACCGCAAGCTCCAGGATGGCCAGGCCGACGAAGGACGGCACCTGGGCAGATGACGGCAGGGCATCCGTCTCTGCGAGAACGAGCCGCAGGATCCAGCCCGCTTGCAGGATGGCGATGCCACCGGCATAGCGGAACGCGGTGCGACGGCCTGCCGGGTTCTCGGTACCGGCCCGCAGCCATTGGGCGACGAGGGCGATCCGCATGATGAAGTAGCCGATCGTGACGGCGCGATAGTCGGAGTCGTCGACCGCGGCCGGCGCGCCCGCGGCGATGACCAGGACGCCGGCCATCTGCACCATCGTCAGCAGCCGGTAGGCGACGTCGTCGGTGTCGTACGCCGACGCGAACCAGGTGAAGTTCATCCACGCCCACCACACGGCGAAGAAGATCAGCAGGAACGGGACAAGCCCGGTCAGGGCGTGCCCGTCGGCGATGGTGTGCGCGAACTGGGCGGTGACGGCCGCGACCGCCACCACGAAGGTGAGGTCGAACAGCAACTCGAGCTGGCTGGCGGCGCGGTGCGGCTCGTCGATCGCACGCGCGGTCATCCGGACCCGGATCCGGTACCTGGCAACTGCTGGTGGCACGGTCTCGCTCCCGTCGCTCCGTGAGTCCGTCCTGCTGACAAAGACCGGGCAGCGTCCCCGCCTGTGACAGCCAGCGCCGAATATGTGCGATTTCGACAAGATTTCCTCGAACCTGTCACAGCCCGAGGAGATGCCCGGTCTTAGCTGGCGACCGGGTGGCGACCGACGCCCCGGCGAACAGGAAGGCCTGTCATGAAGATCGTGGTAATCGGCGGCACCGGCCTGATCGGATCGAAGCTCGTGACCAGGCTCGGTGAGCACGGCCACGAGGCGGTGGCGGCCTCGCCCAACACCGGCGTCGACACGCTCACCGGCGAAGGGCTGGCCGAGGTCATGACCGGCGCGTCCGTGGTGATCGACGTGTCCAACTCGCCGTCCTTCGAGGACGCGGCGGTGCTGGAGTTCTTCGAGACCTCCACCCGCAACCTCCTTGCCGCGGAGAAGGCGGCCGGCGTGGGCCATCACGTCGCGCTGTCGGTGGTGGGCACCGAGGGGCGGCCCGACATCGGCTACTTCCGGGCGAAGATCGCCCAGGAGGAGCTGATCAAGGAGTCGCCAATCCCCTTCTCGATCGTGCACGCGACGCAGTTCTTCGAGTTCGCCCGGCGGATCGCCGACGGCGCCACCGACGGCGACACCGTCCGGATGCCGCCGGTGCTCTTCCAGCCCATCGCGGGTGACGAGGTCGCCCAGGCGGTCGGCAAGGTCGCGGTGGGCTCGCCGTTGAACGGGCGGGTCGAGATCGCCGGGCCCGAGCAGTCCCGGATGGACGAGTTCTTCCGGGACGCCCTGACGGCCTGGGGAGACTCGCGCGAGGTGGTCACCGACCCGCACGCGCACTACTTCGGAGCCGAGCTGCACGAGCATGATCTCGTGCCGGGCGACGGCGCGACTCTCGGCGAGATCAAGTACGCCGACTGGCTGGGCGGAAACTAGCGTCCGCAACCTCGGTGCCGGCCACCGCACAGGAGGTCCGCTTTGACCGCATCGGCGATGGTCGCCGAGTTCGATGATGTCGCCGGCTGGACCGCCGACGCCGTCGAGCAGCTCGGCGAGCGGTACGCGATCCCGGCCGCGTGCCGCGGCAGCGCGAGCCCGGCGGCGCTGGCCTGGCTGGCCGAGGCGTGCGAGCTGTCAGCCGGGACCAGGCTGCTGGACGTGGGCGCCGGCGCCGGCGGTCCGGCGGCCTGGGCGGCCAAGCGGTTCGGTGTCCGGCCGATCCTGCTGGAGCCGATGCCCGCGGCCTGCCGGGCAGCCGCCCGGCTGTTCGGTCTCCCGGTCATCCTGGCGAGCGGCGGACGGATTCCGCTTCGAACCGAGTCCGTCGACGCCGCCTGGTGCCTGGGAGTCCTGTGCACCGTCCACGACAAGGCCGCCGTGCTCCGCGAGATCCACCGGGTGCTGCCGCCCGGGGCGCCCCTCGGGCTCCTGGTGGTCGTCGCCCGGCGCCCGCGGGTGGTCCCGGCGCCGGAGGGCAACCTGTTCCCCACCCAACACGAGCTCGTCGAGCTGCTCGCCGGCACGGGATTCGACCTCGTCGAACAGATCGACCAGCCCAACGACGCGCCACTCTCCTGGTCCCGCCGCGCCGAACGGGTCGCCGCGGTCATCGCCACCAGACACCGGGCCGACCGGGCCCACGCGCTGGCGGCCCACCAGAGCGAGACCTTCACCCGCCTGTTCGCGTCCGGACAGATCTCGACGCAACTGATCCATGCAGCCAGACGACCGGCCCGCCAGACACCCGCCCAAGCCATACGTGGAGGAACGATGAGCACTTCGACCGGCGACAACTTTGAGATCGAGCTTGAGACGGAAGTCGAAGCCGAACTGACCCTGGCCGAGTCGAGCCGCCCGGAGGAGCTCTTCGGCCAGCCCGCCTCGGAGTGGCTGTTCGACCCCACCGACGTCCAACGAGAAGAGGTCGAGCTCCGCAACCTCCTTGGCGCGGTAGAGAAGCTGAGCGGCGACTCCAACCCAGACCCCGCCGAAGACGCCTGAGGAAGGGCTGAGCTGGAGCGGGACGAAGCGCCGAACCCTTGAAATGAGAAAAGCCGTACCTGCCCGGCCTTGCATTCGTCACCGTGAAATCGAATTGTGGAGATGCCATCCTGGCGTCGAAGGCGGGAGTGAGCATGCGTCCAGAGGCCTCAGGAACGGCGGGTTCGCTCGAACAGGCCGCTGCCACTTTCGTCGAAGTCCGCCCGCGCCTCTTCGGCATCGCCTATCGGATGCTCAGCAGTGCGGCGGAGGCCGAGGACGTCGTCCAGGACACCTGGCTGCGCTGGCAGAACACCGACCGCTCGACCGTCGCCAACCCGGCGGCCTTCCTGGCGCTGACCACCACCCGCCTGGCGATCAACGTCGCGCAGTCCGCCCGTTCACGACGCGAGACCTATATCGGCCCCTGGCTGCCGGAACCCGTCGACACCAGCGCCGACCCGTACCTCGGTGCCGAACGCGGCGAAGCCCTCGAACTCGCTTTTCTCCTGCTGCTCGAAAGACTCACGCCGACTCAACGGGCCGCCTACATCCTCCGCGAAGCCTTTGCCTGCCCCTATGAGCAGATCGCGGAAATCCTCCAGCTCAGCCCGGCCAACGTCCGCCAACTGGTGAGCCGGTCCCGCAAACACCTCCACGACGTCCGGCGCGAATCCATCGACAGGGCCGAACACCGGCGCCTGCTGACCCTCTTTCTCGACGCCGCCCAGACAGGGAACATCACTGCCCTTGAGGACCTCTTCGCCGCCGACGTCGTCAGCACCTCCGACGGCGGTGGCATCCCCGGGGCGGCCCGGTTCCCCCTCGTGGGCGTCACACGGGTGACGAAGTTCGTCGCCGCGTACGCGCCGAGATTCTGGCCCGGCGCCGAGCTGACCTGGGTCGAGGTGAACGGGCGTGCCGGCTTGCTCGTCCCTCGTGGTCGCGCCGACTTCGCACTTCTCACCATCGAAGCCTCACCCGAGGGCATCCATCAGCTCATGTGGATCATCAATCCCGCCAAGCTCGACGCCTTCGCGCTGCCGAGCTCCCCGGACCGCCGGGAAAATTGACAGCCGTCGGTTGTCACAGATGGCCCCGCTGTCCTGTCATAGCTGTCTGACGGGCCGGGTGACAGGCTGGAGTCAGTCCAGCACCGGCCGTTCGGGGGCCCGGCGATGGGCTGGATGAGTCCAGCACCAAGCCGTTCGAAGGCAGACAAGGGCTGGATGAGTCCAGCATCAACGGAACGGGGCGATCACGTGGAGGACACCGAACCGGCGAGCCATTCAGGCGGCCCGGGCGATCTCGACCGGGCTACAGCGATCTTCGCGGACGTCCGGCCGCGCCTGTTCGGCATCGCGTACCGGATGCTGGGCAGTTCCAGCGAGGCCGAGGATCTCGTGCAGGACGTGTGGCTGCGATGGCAGACGTGCGACCGCGACACCGTGACCGATCCCGCCGCGTTCCTGGCGACCGCGACCACCCGGCTCGCGATCAACGTCCTGCAGTCCGCGCGGGTCCGCCGCGAGACCTACATCGGCCCCTGGCTACCCGAGCCCGTCGACACCAGCGCCGACCCGTACCTCGGCGCCGAACGCGGTGAGGCCCTCAGCCTCGCGGTCCTGTTCCTGCTGGAGAAGCTCTCACCCACCGAACGCGCCGCCTACGTTCTGCGGGAAGCCTTCGAGTACCCCTATCCGCAGATCGCCGACGTCATCCAGACGAGCGAAGTGGCGGTCCGGCAGCTCGTCAGCAGGGCCCGCAAACACCTGCGGTCCGAGCGCCGGGCACCGGTGACCGACGCCGAACAGCGCAGGCTGCTGACCGCCTTCCTCGCCGCCGCCCGTGTCGGTGACCTCGCCGCGCTGGAGAAGATCCTCGCCGCGGACGTGGTCAGCTACTCCGACGGCGGCGGCGCCGTCCAAGCGTCGAAGTTCCCCGTGGTGGGCAAGTCCCGGGTCGCCAAGTACGTCAGAGCGTTCGCGGGTCGTTTCTGGCCCGGCGTCCGCGTCGAATGGACCCTGATGAACGGGCAGCTGGCCGCCATTCTCTACCGCGACGGCAGGAAGATCGCCGTTATGTCCGTCGACGCCTCTGACTCCGGCATCTACCAGATCATGTGGTGCCTGAACCCCGTCAAGATCATCGGGTTCTCCCACAAACCGTCCACCGCCTGACCCGCCGTCACTTCCGCAGCGCCGGGGAGTCACAACTCGGCGAGCTGTCCGGTCTTAGCTGGCGACGCGACAGAAGAGAGGACAACGTGCGGACGACCCGGACAGCCGATGCCCAGCCGCCGGCGACTCGCCATGAGGACGGGCGGCCATGACCGACACGGGTGCCGCCGCATCGCTGGCGGAGATGCTCGACGAACGGCGGCACCTGCTGGAGATCGCCGGATGGATGTTCGGCACGGCCGCCGCCGACCAGATCGTTCAGGAGACCTACCGCCGCTGGTACACACTCGACCCTGACGAACGCGCGGGCATCGCGTCACCCCGAGCTTGGCTCACCCGAGCCGCGGGAGGCATCTGCCTGGACCTGCTCGCCCCCACCACCGACGCACCAGCACACGGTGGCCCGGTCATCGGCGAGGGCCAGGCTCATCCACCCAATCCCCACCACGCACCCGACCCTGTTTCCGTCCGGCTGCAGCAGCACCCTCACCAAGCACCCGACCCCGTTTCCGCCTGGCTCCAGCGGCGTCCGCAGCAAGACCACTCCGATCAGGCACTGCTCGCCAGGCACGATCACGTTGTGCGCCGGTTCGCGGCAGCATGCGACACTGCGGACACAGCGGCGCTGAAGAAGGTCCTCGCCGTCGACGCGATGGTGGTGAGCGACGGCGGTGGCAAGGTCCGCGCCGCCATGCACCCGACCCACGGTGCGGACGCCGTCGCTCACTTTGTCACGGCCCTGCTCGCCGGACGACCCCGCACCGTCGTGTCCGTCGAATCAGTCAACGGCCGCACAGGTCTGGTGCTGCGCCGGGCCGGGCAGGCCGTCGCGGTGGTCAGCCTGAGCATCGCCGCCGCCGAGGTCACCGCGGTCTGGATCGTGCTGAACCCCGACAAAATGCGGCGCTGGCATCGCCGTTGAGCAGCCTCGACACCGAAAGGCGCAATCAGTGAACGACCCGGCCCCGGCGCTGTCCACGGACAACGACTACAGCGGCGCCACGTTCAGACCGATCTACACCACTCACGTCACCGTGAGCGGCGGCGGCTCCGCCCACGGCCGCGCGACGGGCAGGGCCCGTTCCTCCGACGGCGCCCTCGATCTGGAGCTGCGAACACCCCACGAACTGGGCGGTGACGCCACCCACCCCAACCCCGAGCAACTCTTCGCCACCGCGTTCGCCGCCTGTCTTCACGGCGCGCTCAGCCTGGTGGCCCGCCAGCACTCGCTCGACCCCACCCCGATCACGATCGAGGCCACCGTGGCCTTCGGCCGCGACCCCGCCGACGGCGGCTACCAACTCCAAGCCGACCTGGCGGTGCACTGGCCCGGAGTCGAACGCGAGACGGCCACTCAACTGCTCACGCAAGCGAACACGCTCTGCCCCTACGCCAAGATGACCCGCCAGGGAATCCCCGCCACCATCACACTCGCCCCCTGAGCCTCAGCTTGGGATTCGACGTTCGTACATCGGCGGGGACTCGGCATAGTCGGCCATGCCCGGCGAAGGAGACGACGGCCCTTTGGGGCTGGCTGGGGCAGGGCCTTCTTACGGCGAGTTGTGCGCTGGTGGCGGTACTGGCTGGGCAGGGCTTCTTTGCGGGCGAGTTGTGCGCTGGCGGCGGTACTGGCTGGAGTAGGGCTCCTTTGCGGGCGGGCTGTGGGCTGGTGGCGGTACCGGCTGAGGCACGGCCTTTATGGGCGAGCCGTGCGCTGGCGGCGGTACTGGCTGGGGGAGAGGCCATAGGCGTTGCGGAACGCCTGGCTGAAATGCGCGGGGTTGGCGAATCCCCATCGGGCCGCGATCGCGTTGATCGGACGGGAGGCCAGCAAGGGTTCGGCCAAGTCGCGCCGGCACTGCTCCAGACGGCGTTCGCGAATCCAGCCGCCGACGGTCTGCCCTTCCGCATGGAACAGCTTGTGCAGATAGCGCAAGGAGATATGGTGCGCCGCCGCGATCGTGCCCGGAGTCAGCTGAGCATCGCCCAAGTTGTCCCGGATGAACGCGTAAATTTGCGTCATCAGAGGTCTTTGCTTGGCGTGGGGCGGGACCGCGCTCTGAACTTCCAGCCCGTTGGCCAACGCCATGGTCAGCACGTCCAACGTCAGGGTGGACAGCCGAGCGGTGTCGGCCGGGCTCAACTCGTCCATATGCCGTGCCAGACTGTCCGTGCCGTCCTGCCTTATCGTGCTGGCACTGCGCACGATGCAGCCCTGCTTGAAGACCTCCGGATCAGTCTGGTGAATGAGTTGCACCCGCGGCGGCGGCGTGGTCGTCAACGTCACCCGCACGGAACCGAACTCGCTGATACCCACTGCGGCCCGGAATCTGCCGTCGTGGCGTGGCGCGTAGGGCACCCAGATCTTCGAGCCCTCCTCACACCGCTCGGCTGCAGGAACCTCGGCTGAACTGATGACCCACCACAGTGGGGTCGGCTCGGCATTTCTCGAATGCAATCCGCCACCGCCGTCCTCAGCTGAACCAGAACTCGACCGCAGCTTCGTTGACCTGGTTCCTGAATGAGTACTCACGACAGCACACAGCCGTTTCAGCGCTGCTTCACATCGGCGTCAACCCAGCTCGCCTTGTGAGTGGTGAAGCGTCGCGTCCGTGGCTGCGCAGAGAGCAGGTCACCTCCGCCTTGTCTGGACGCGGCGGTGGTGACGCCGATCTCACGAGCCGTACTTGATCCAGATCATCCGGCGGCCGGTGCTCGCGGGGGCTTCCGGGATGTCGTCCTCGATGCGGTCCAGGTGAAAGCCGAGCCGTTTCGGGATGGCGGCGCTGGCGGTGTTGGCCTCGTCGCAGTGGATCTCGATCCGCTCGATCCCGGGTAGCGCGAGTCCCGTTTCGGTCAGAGCCCCGGCCGCTCTGGTCGCCAGGCCCTTGCCGATGTGCTCGGCGTGCAGCCAGTAGCCGATGTCGAAGGCGCCCGGCCCCACTCGGGCGTGCAGGCCCATGGAACCGCGCAACTGCTCGCCGGCCGGGTCGAAGACGCCGTAGAGGTAGGCCTCCCCGTCTTCCCATCGCCTGATCGCCGCTGCGATGAGCTCCTCTTGATCGGTGGGCTCGGGCCGTTCGGCGGCCCAGGACATCCACGGGTGCAGGAGTTCGAAGGATTCCAGGACGGCGGTGTGCAGCGCCGGGGCGTCGGCGGGCGTCCAGCGGCGCAACAGTCCGCCGTCGAGCGCGATGCGTCCGGGCGGTCTCATTCTCCGATCATCGAAATAGGAGCCGCCGCACGCAACTGCATTTGACGCAGGGCCACGGCGCTCCTGCGACATCGAATCGGCCCGGCAGGAAACACTGCCATGCGTTTTGTGGTGATGACCCGGCGTCCAAGGCGTTCTCTTAGAACAGCCGCCCGGGGGTCCATTGCGGCTCGTCGTCCTCGGCGTCCGCGGCCGATGGGTCAGGATCGTGTCGCGCGGCCGGGTCTGGTTGGAAGCGCGGACCGGGTGCCAGCGGGCTGGTACCGGTGTTCTCGGCGAGCCAGCCCTGATCCATCAGGCGGTTGACGAGCTGGCTGGCGTACCAGCGGCGGGCCTCGTCAGGAATCATGGCCAGGTCGGGCCGGACGTGCTCGGCGACGGCGTACCAGGTGGGGCCGCGCTGGCGACGGCGCCAGTGGTCGTCCACCCACGCCGCGACCCGGCGACCCAGACCGGGGTCGCGGCGGTCAGCCGCGACCCATTCGGCCAGCAGCGGATACCGGTCGCGCCGGTCCCCGTTCTTCCGGGGCTGTCGCCGACGGCCACTGCTGGTGTTCGGCGCCGCCATGGTTCCTTAGTCAACCATCTGTGCGCGGCCCGGTACTACTCCACGGACGAACATCGAGGTCAGGCGAAGCGAGTATCGGGAGGAGCTCAAGGCTTTCGATCATGACGTCGGCCCGCATCCTCCGGCCCGACGCTCAGAAGCCAGCTGACGCACCTCAGGGAACGGATCACCCAGACAGGCACGATCACTGCGATCTTGCTGGCGGCGGCGGCGGTGTGAAGCGGTGGTGCGGAGGGGTGGTGGTGGCGGTCTGGTTTGGTCTGGCGTGGCGGAAGTTTGCTTGGGGGACGCAGCATTTCGGCGTGCTGCGCGTCTCTTGTCTGTGGACCACCAACGAATACTGGAGTCTTCAACCCCGGCTGACGTAGGCAGGCTCTACCGCGACCATGTTCTGAGCCTGATCCGGCTCGCGATGCTGATGGTCGGGGACTCGCCCACCGCGGAGGACGTCGTGCAGGAGGCCTTCCTCGGGCTGCACCGCAGGCAGGGGCTTCTGCGGGACCCCGACCGCGCCCTGGCCTATGTGCGATCAGCGGTGCTCAACCGATGCCGGTCGGTCCTGCGGCGTCGAGCGGTGGCACGGCGGTTCGGCCAGTCGCAGCAGCCGCCCGCCTGGTCGGCCGAGGACGGTGTTCTGGCCACCGAACGGCGGCACCAGATGCTGGCGGCGATCGCCCGCCTGCCGCTCCGGCAACGTGAGGTACTGGCGCTGAGGTTCTACTGCGACCTTCCCGAGAACGAGATCGCTGGCGTGCTGGGCATCAGCCGCGGCACCGTCTCGTCCACCACGTCCCGGGCACTGACCGCGTTGGCGCAGATCTTGGAGGAGGAATCATGAGCGCGCTCGAGGACCGGATCCGCGACGCGTACGCGGCCGCCGACGCCTGGGGGCCGCGCGTGCCGCCTCTGCTGCCCGAACCGCGGCGGCCGCGCCACCGCTGGGCGGTCCCGCTCGTCGCCGCCGCGGCCCTGGCGGTGATCATGGTCGGCACGATGTACGCCGTCGGCCGTCCCGAGCCGGAAAGGGCGGCGCAGGCACCACCCGCCCGCTTCCTCACGCAGGACCCAAGCACCCAAGGGCTTGCCGTGTACAACGTCCTGGACGGCAGACTGGTCCACCGTCTCGCGATCAGGGCGGAGGAGGTGGCGGCCGCCGCCGACGGCCGTACGTTCTTCGCCGCCGTCCGATCGCGGACCAGCGCCAATACCTTCCACAAGATCGTGCTCGATCGCCAGGGGAAGGCCGCCGTGTCGCGGCTGCCGATCCCCGCCGTCACCGGGCACATCGACTCCATGACCGTGACGGCCGACGGCTCCCGGCTGGCTTTCACCGTGCAGGACCCCTCTACCTCGTGCCGCCTCCACCCGGTCAAGGGGTGCGAGGGCATTGTCGGAGATCTCCGCGTGGCCGACGTCCGGACCGGTGCTGTCACCCAGTGGTCCACTCGGCGTAAAGGCAACATCTTCGCGTCGTCGCTGGACGCCGTCGGCCGCCAGATCGCCTTCTCGTGGGCGTCGGAGACGGGCGGTACCAGTGAGTTGCGCGTCCTGGACCTCACGCGACCTGGCCATGACCTCCTCAACAGCCGCGTTCTGGTCGACGAACGATCGCGGCTGGGAAATTTCGACGCCGATGGCGGACTGTCCATGCGTCCAGATGGCACGGCCGTGGCGGTGAGCATGTCGCAGAAGGACGGGCCCACACGAATCACCGAATTCCCGCTGACGTCCGGGGCCAAGCCCCGCACCCTTTACACCGCCCCCAAAGAGGTGGTCACCTCGTCCTTCGGGGTCGTGCTCTACAACCGGCAGTTGACGGAGCTGCTTGTGCACGGTGCCGGACTTCCGCTGAGCCGTGTGTCCTTGACCACCCGGCGCGTCGTCCGGCTGGGCGACCCGCGCTACACCGACTTCCACATCATCGCCGCTTGGTGACCGAACGAGACGGCGGACGGTTCGCGAGGCGCCCGTCGTTCGGATGGCGCTCCGGGCTGGCAGAGACGGTCCGCCGCCCATATGGAGTTCGCTCGCGTCCAGTCCGCCTGCGTGCAGTCCGCCCGCATCCTGCGGCTCTCGTCCGGTCCGCCCGTGTGCAGTCTGCTGTGCCCAATCTGCTCGCGTCCACGCCGCTCACGTCGAGTGGCTGTCGACCAGTTCGGTGGTCGGCCGGTCGGGGCGAGGATCTTGTACGTCGGGTTCAAGCTTGGAGATCCTCGCCCCCCGAGGGTTTGTCAGCCGTTGATGGCGTAGGCCCGGATCACGGTCTGGTCGAGCGCTCCGGGGATGGTCGCCCGCAGCGAGACGAAGCCCTCCTTCGGGTTGGTCAGGGTCGCCATCCAGTCCTTGCCCTTGCGGGTCACCGTGACGGCCTTCCAGGTCGCGCCGTCATCGGACGAGGCCCACAGCTTCGGAGCGGCGGTGCCTGCCCGGCCGGTCGTCATGGTCACCTGCTGGCGAGCGCCCGCCTTGGCCCTCGACTGCTCGTCGAGGGGAGTGCGGTAGGTGAGATACGGCAGACGAATGACCTGGTCATCCTTGACGGCGAAGTTCCACACGACGTGCTGGCGGACGGCGAGGGGCGAGAACGGGGCGGCGCGCCTCTCGTCCACCGTGAGGCTGTAGTTTCCCGGCTTGAGCAAGCCCCAGTTCCAGGCGGCGCCAGGCAGGTCGTAGGTGTAGACGGTGTTTCCGCTCGGGTCGCGCAGGACCGAAGTGCCAGTTGATCCAGGGTACGGAGCCATAGGGCTCCTGCCCGCGCCTGTCGAGTGCATGCCGATCGCCAGCGCCGGCTCGCCGCCCTCGTTCTCGTTCCAGATCACGACCCCTTCACGCGGACCGAACAGGGCGGGGGTAAGGCGACGCTGGTACGAGCCCGCCTTCGTGAAGCGCTCCTGGCGTGACCAGAGCTCTGTCGTCTCGAATCCGAACTCGCAGTCCGGCGTGGTGTTCATCCAGTCGAGCTCCCACGCGACGCCGGGCGAGTAGTACTCGGTGCGAGTGCCGGGTGCCGCTCCCACGCCCGTGAAGAAGCCGATTCTGGGGCCGCCGTCCGTCCAGATCGGCATGGCATGCCCGCCGACGCAGACCGGGCTTCCCTCGGTGCCGTACGCGGTCTTCACCGCGGCCAGATCCTTCGTGTGCACGTTCAGGCCCGGCTTCTGCGGCACGCCGCCGTCCTGCTGCTCCACCACGTTGTAGACGTACGGGCTGCCGGACTCGGCGCCCTTGCGGGTGAAGACGGCCTGGAAACCGACGGACAATTCCGGCGCGGATCCGGTCGGCGTGATGTAGGCGTTCTCGAGCGGCATCATCGACGAGGTGACGACCGACCGGCCCGCGATCTTCTGGACGACGCGTACCTCGCCGGTCAGGAGCCGGGCATCGGCGCGGTCGACCGTCGCCGCGATGGGCTTGGCCTCGCGCGCGTCGAGCAGGACTTTGGTGGTCGCGGTGATCTCGACCTTGGGCCGGTAGACGAGGGCGGACGACGTCGTGCCGTCCTGCTCGGTGGTGCTGACGCGGGTCAGCATGGCGTACTGGCCCGCCGGAAGCTCGCCCTCGACGTGGCCGTTCTGCAGTTCGGCGTAGAACGGGTCGTCACCGGTCAGCGGGTAGAACTCGACCAGCGTCTGGTCCGCGGCAGGCTTGCCGTTTCGATCGAGCACATCGACCGCGATCTGAACACCCTCCTGGACGCCGTCCCGGGCACTCAGCCGCCGTGCCTTCGCCGGGCGGCGCGCGCCCTTGGTCACCGCCTCCTTCCGCAGGCCGTGCGGGTAGCGGTCACGGACGCCCTGCGACTTCTGCGAGGCGGCCTGTGCCGTGGCGCGATCCGTCGCCGAGACGCGGCCCGCGCTCACCCCGTCCGGACCGCTCAGCACCGCGGCACCCACCATGCTCGCGGTGACGGCCGCGACGGCCGCCGCGGTCACGGCAAGGGTCTTCTTCTCTGCCAAGGGATTTCCCTCCATGGAAACGGCCGGCAGATCTCGCCGGCCTCGTGGAGGACATGTCCGGCACGGGAAGATCATTTCAACACCGGACGCCTCCGCCGTCGCGCCAGACCAACACGCCGGCTCAAGCTGGGCGAAGCGCACGAGCGCTGATCGACCCCTGCAAGGGAAACGCAACCGAGCCGCCTTCTACGAATGAGGCTGGGCAGCGCGTCGCTTTCGGGACGGGAGTGTGGAATAGGTTCGGCTGCATGGACGACGGCACATCGCAGGACCAGCTGGCGGCGGCACGCGCTGGGGACGGTGCCGCCTTCGGACGGTTGGTGGAGCCGTTCCTAGGGGAACTGCGGGCGCACTGTTACCGGATGCTGGGGTCGTTCCATGATGCCGAAGATGTCGTCCAGGACACGCTCGACCGGGCCTGGCGCGGCCTGGAGCGGTTCGAGGATCGCGGGTCGGTGCGGCCGTGGCTCTACAAGATCGCGACAAATCGTTCGCTGACGCTGATCGAACGGCGGGGGCGGCGCGAGCTGCCCGTTGATCTGAGTCCGGAACGCGCGCCGCTGGCCGAGACGGTCTGGCTGGAGCCCTACCCGGATCGGCTCATGAACTGGACGGCGCGGCTCACTCCAGAGGAGCGGGCGGTGGCGCGCGAGAGCGTGGAGGTCGCCTTCGTCGCCGCGCTCCAGCACCTGCCCGCCTCCCAGCGCGCCGTCCTGCTCCTGCGCGACGTGCTCGGCTACAGCGCCGGCGAGACGGCGAGCCTGCTGGAAACGTCGGTCGCGGCGGTCAACAGCACCCTCCAGCGTGCCCGCAAGGCCGCCGCCGGGCTGCTCCCCGACCACGCCCAGCGTCAGACCTTGGCCTCGCTCGGAGAGCCGAGGGTGCGCGACCTCGCCCAGCGATACATGGCGGCGTGGGAGGCCGGGGACGTCGACGCCGTGGTGGCGATGTTGACGGCGGACGCGAGGTTCTCGATGCCGCCGCTGACGTCCTGGTACGAGGGACACGACGGCATCCGCGGCTTCCTCGCGAAGGGGCCGATGCGCGAACGTTGGCGTTTCCTGCCGACGCGGGCCAGCGGGCAGTTGGCGTTCGGCACGTACATGTGGAACCAGGACAACTACGTCCCGGCGGGACTGGACGTGCTGGTGCTGCGGGACGGGCTGGTCGCCGAGGTGATCTCGTTCCTGGACGCGGACTTCGCGGTGTACGGATTGCCGGCCGAGCCTGCTCGGTAGCGAATTCGGCGCGGCGCGATGATTTCGCGAACCGGCGCGGGTTGTAGCTCTGACAGAACTCCGACCCGGGAGGACGCGATGACCGCAGCAGAAGACCAGATCCGCGCCCTGATAGAGCGCTGGGCCCAGGCCGTGCAGTCAGGCGACATGGACGGGGTGCTCGCCGACCACGCCAAGGACATCGTGATGTTCGACGTGCCGCCGCCGTTCGAAGGCGTTCACGGCATCGAGGCCTACCGCGAGACCTGGCCGCCGTTCTTTGAATGGCAGGCCGCCGGCGCCGCCTTCGAAATCGAGTCGCTTGAGGTCACCGCCGGTGCCGACGTCGCGTTCGCGTACGCCCTGCTGCGTTGCGGCACCGCTGAGGAACTGGCCGCCAACCCGGCCACCCGCCTGCGGCTGACGCTGGGCCTGCGCAACGAGGACGGCCGGTGGATCGTCACGCACGAACACCATTCGTTCCCGTCCACCGATCAATCGAGCACCGAGGAGGTGCGGGCACTGCATGACACGTGGTTCACCGCCTCCGAGGCCAAGGACCTCGACGGCCTCATGGCCGTCATCGCCGACGATGTCGTCTCCTACGAGCACGACGCACCACTCCAGTACACCGGGGCCGACGCCGTACGCGAGGTCTGCGCGGCCGGCCTGGCGGCATCCGGCGACGCCGCCCTCCGCTGGGAGGTCCCCGACCTGAAGATCCTTGTCCGGGCTGACCTGGCGATCGCGTGGGGCCTCAACCACGTCCACCTCGACCCAGGGGGCGACAGCTGGTCCCGCGGAACCCGCGTCTTCCAGCGCCGCGACGGCGCCTGGACGATGATCCACCAGCACCTCTCCTACCCGTACGACCCCGCCACCGGCCAGGCAAAGCGGGACCTACAGCCGAAATGACCCGACTCGCAGCAGCAGCGATCAGAGATTCCGATCCCCGCCGCGCTCCGAAATTGCGGGCGCGGCGGGATCGGGGGCGCTCGTCCGCCTTGGCATCGCTGCCGCGGCGGCTGCCTGGTTCTGGCGGTCAGTTCGTGGGGGTCACGCTGGGGGCGGCGGCCGGTGGGCTGGACGGGACCTGGGCGCCCGGTGCCGGCGCGCCCGGCGGCGAGGAGTTCGGCGACTTCGGTTCGGTGGGCTTGGGGCCGACGAAGAGCAGCACCTGACCGTCCGCCCACGGGACGGCGTCGTGGACGTACCAGTTCCCCGGCACCTGCCCCGGGTAACGGGCCTTGCTCTGGTTGCCCTCCATGACCCGGTACTCGGGGACGGTGACGTTCCGCTTCTTCAGCGCCGCCAGCACCTGCGACACCTTGCGCTTGCGGAACACCATCCCGTGCATGGCCTCGCCACGCGCGTCCACCTGCGCGGTGCTCGTGTACTTCTCACCGCGGCGCGCGGCGCGGCCGAAGACGACGGCGGCGGTGCCCTTGTAACCGATCCGGACCCGCACACCCACCGTGCAGTCGTTCCCGCCGCTGGGCACCTCGCAGGCGCCCTTGACGCGCAGGTCGGAGACGTCGCCCGGCCGCGTTCCGTCGCTGGTGTCCTGCATCACGACGGTTCCCACCATCGACGGCGAGACGGGCACCAAGCTCAGGCTGACGTTCAGGCCGTGCTGCGCGAACTCCGCCTTGTACCGCTTGGGGTCGGCGTACGGGTCGCGGACCCGCACGTTGAGGTAGCGGTCCTTGCGAGTGAAGCTGAGCGCGGCGACCAGCTTGATCTGGCCGGGCGCGGCCTTGGACGACGTGGCCTGGACCGGGGCGCCGGAGTGGCCGGGCTGCGCGACGAACGCGACGGCGGCCACCGCCCCGGCCACCCCCGTGGCCAGCAGCGGAAGCCCGATGGTCAGCCTGCGCCGGACGCGCGACGTGGCAGGTTCGTCGGCCGTGGCCGCCGCGGTGGTGATCCGCCGGGAGAGGTCGGCGGCCGTCTCGTCGCTGAGCAACTCGGCGGCGTGAGCGTCGGTGACCGGGGCGATGCGTCCGATGAGGGTGTCGATGTCGTGGTTCATGAGCGTTCTCCGTTGATGACCGCCGCCGACAGCGTGCGGGTGTGCGGGGCTTGGGCTCCGTGCAGGTCGAGTCCGCGAGCGAACCGGCGGCGTGCCCGGTACAACCGGATCCGCACCGCGTTGCGCGAGCAGCCCAGCACCGCGGCGATCTCGCCGTGGTCCAGGCCCTCCCAGCCGACCAGGGACAGCAGCTCCCGCTCGCCCTCGGACAGCTCGCCGAACGCCGCCGCGATCGCGGCCCGATCGCCCTCCGGCCGGGGCGGACGGTGCGACGCGAGATCGATCCGCAGCTGCCCGGCCAGATCACCGACCAGCGCCGACCGGCGGCGCTCACCCCGGTGATGGTTGGCCAGGACGCGGCGGGCGACGCCGTACAGCCAGAGCTTGGCCGCCTCGCCTGCCGGCACGTCGTCCAGCTTCCGCCAGGCGATCAGAAAGGTCTCGGCCAGGACGTCGGCCGCGTCCTGCGGATCGGCAGTGCGGCGCAACGCGTATCCGAGGATCTGCGCCTGGTGGGCCGCGTAGACCCGCTCGAAACGTCGTCGTCGTTCATCAGGTGGATGTGACGCCTCCGGAGTGGCTGACACGTGCTTCCTCTCGCCGTACGGACCGGACGATCACCACATGTCCGCCAACCCACGAGCATTTCACCCACCCGCACCCAGCGGTCTGAACCGCCTTCACCTCGGACGAGTTCACCGAACGGTCTCGCGGCAGCACGGCCGACCCACAATCAAGCTGACGAAACCCGGCGCGGCCCCTCTGCGGGAGCTTCGGTTCGCGTACGAAGGGCAGTCAGAGTTGTGGCGAATGTGGCGCGATTGCGTCGGCGATATTCACAATGATGTACAGGGCTGGACGGGGCGTTCGGCTAGGACCTCTCCGGCCGAACGGGCAAGGTGCAGGGCGAACGGGCCGGGTTCGGTCTCCCAGTTGCGGCCGTTCCAATGTTGGAAGGCTCGTTCGGCGATCGGGACGGTCACCTCGACGCGTTCTCCCGGCGCGGCATGAACCGTCGCATAGCCCGCGAGCCAGCGCACCGGTCGCTCGACTGCGGAGCCTGGACGCGAAAGGTAGAGCTGGACGACGTGCTTGCCTGGCCGGTCTCCGGTATTGCGCACCGCGACGTGGGCGGTGGTGCCTTCGACAGTGAAACCCTCGTGTTCCCAGTGGGTATAGCCAGTTCCTGCACCGAACCAGTAGGCGGGGGTGACGCCGTTGCGCAGGTAGGCGCGGTGCCCGATGTGCAGGCCCTCGGTGTAGGTGAGCACTCCGTCTGAGGGCGTGACGTTGTCGACCGGCACCGACGTGGCCGGCCATGTGGTGGGCAGCCGTCCGCCCGGTTCGACCGCTCCGGACAGCACATCGGCGAGAGCGTTGCCGAACTCCATGCCGGGAAACCAGCCGAGCAGCACGGCGGCGACGTCCGCACGCCAGGGCATCAGCACCGGAGCACCGGTGTTGACGACGACCACGGTGCGCGAATTGACCGCCGCCACGGCGGCGACCAGCTCGTCCTGCCTGCCGGGCAGGCTCAGGCCGGCGCGGTCGAAGCCCTCGCTCTCGATCGCCTCGGTCGTCCCGATCACCACGACGGCCACATCCGCCGCTTGGGCGGCGTCGACGGCGCGACTGAACTCGTCCTCCGCCGGAAGCTCCGCTTGGCGCAGGCCTACCTGGACGCGGAACATCGGGAGTTCGGAGGGCCACGTGAAGCGGACGGTGACAGCGACCTCTTCGCCGGCCTGTAGATCGAGGCTCGTACTCGCCTGCGGCGGATCGAAGAAGGCATGAATCAGGGCCCGCGGGTCGGTGACGGTGTGCTCGGCGACGACCGGGCCGTCGTTTATGCGTACTTCCAGGTCACCGGTGCCGAAACCGCCCAGCTCCCACGTACCGGACTCCGCGGCGCGCAGGGTCGCCCGGAGTTCACAGGCGGTGGCACCCGCCGGCGTGGTGGCCTTGCTGCGGAAGACGCCTGCGGTGTGGGCGGGCTCCGTCACCAGCTCGGCACCGTCGACCGAGAGCCAGGACACGGTGCCCGAGACGATGTCGTCGCCCGCCGGCTGGCGCAGCCCCGAGTGCAGGCGAACCCCGTCGGCCTGCACCAGCCGCTCACCCCAGACGGCCCGCATCCCCTGCTCGGGCGTCACGGTGTAGGGGGCGGTGACCGCGGCGCTGCCGCCGCCCTGAATGCGTGGTTCACGCGAGCCAGGACCGATCAAAGCCACCGTCGCATCAGCCGCCAAGGGAAGGACACCGCCCTCGTTACGCAGCAACACCATCCCCGCCGCGCTGGCTTCCCGGGCCAGCGCAGCACCACCCCCAAGCACAGCAACGCCACCAGAGCCAGCCCCGTCGCCCGAGCGACCGTCACCACCTAGGCCAGTCACACCGGCGGCGTCTGCGTGATCGCTGGCGCCAGCAGCGCCGCCGCAGCCAGTGCCACCGGGGCAAGCAACATCGCCAGGGCCAGCGCCGCCAGGGCCAGCGCCGCCAGGGCCAGCGCCGCCAGGGCCAGCGCCGCCAGGGGCAGCGACACCGCCAGGGCCAGCGCCGCCGGGGCCAGCGGCCCCGCCAGGGGCAGCGCCGCCAGGGGTAGCGACACCGCCAAGGCCAGCGCTGCCGGGGTCAGCGTCACCGTCACTCGGGCTTGCATCGTCGGCGAGGCTAGCGTCGGCAGGGCTCGCGGCGCTGCCGAGAGCAGAGTTGGCATCGTCGGGGCCTGGAACGCTGAGGCTAGCGACACTGCTGGGCCAGACAGCGCTGGCGGGGCTGGCGACCCTGCCCGAGGCGGTGTCTCCGGGGGCGGCCGGGTCATTAGGGATGGCGGCGGCGGTGAGGGCTCCGAGGCGTTCGGCGAGGAGTAGCAGGCGGCGCACCTTTCGGTCGATCGCGTCCTCCGGTACCGCGCCCGAGCGCACGGCCTCGGCCAGGGCCTCGCCCCAGCGGGCTTCGGGGCCCGGCATCGCCAGGTCGGTGCCCGCGCGGGCGGACGCCTCGGTGGAGCGGACGGCGCCCCAGTCGGACACCACCACGCCGTCGAAGCCCCATTCGCTGCGCAGCGGGTCGTCGAGGAGCGGGTTCTCGGTCATGGAGGCGCCGTTGACACCGTTGTAGGCAGCCATGATCGACCACGGCCGGCTCTCGCGGACGACGTGCTCGAACGGGGCGAGGTAGAGCTCGCGCAGCGTGCGGTCGGCGACACGGACGTCGACGGTGAACCGGTCGGTCTCGGAGTCGTTGGCGACGTAGTGCTTGGGGCAGGCCGCGATGCCGCGCCGCTGGATGCCGTCCACATAAGCGGCGGCGAGCCGGCCCGTCAGCAGCGGGTCTTCGGAGTAGGACTCGAAGTGACGGCCGCCGCGCGGCGCCCGGTGCAGGTTGATGGTGGGGCCGAGGACGACCTCGACCTCCTTGGCCACGGCCTCGGCGGCGAGGAACTCACCGACGCGCCGGAGCAGGTCCTCGTCCCAGCTGGCCGCGAGCGCCGTGGGGGAGGGCAGGTTGGCAGAGGTGTTCCGCTCGTTCTCCCACCAGCCGCGAACGCCGACGGGCCCGTCGGACAGGTGCAGCGCGCGCAGGCCGATCTCGGGCGCCTCGGCCGTGGACCACAGCCCCGTCCCGGTGATGAGCCGGAGCTTGGCGTCGAGGTCGAGGCTGCTCAGCAGGCGGTCGATCATGCGCGTTCGCTCTCCGTTTCGGCGGTGATGAGGCGGTGGCGCTCCGAACCGGCACGCCCGGGGACGTTCGGCGGGCGGTACGGCGTCGGCGATCGTGCCGGGCGGTAGGAGCGTGGCTAGGCGCAGTACATCACCGTCCAGGGGCCGGGACGACTCGATGCGCCCACGCGGCGAGTCGCGGGCGGCGAAGCCCGAAGGGACGCCGCACAGGAAGGAAAGCGTGGCCTCGGTGGGGAAGCGTGGCTTTCGCGGGGACGGCGCGGCCTGGGTAGGGAGGGCGCGGCCTTGGCGGGGGCGGTTTGGGCTTGGCGGGCGGCGTGTGGCTCGGCGGAGCAGGGCGTGGCCTCTGCGGGGGAGGGCGTGGCCTGGGCGGGCGACGGCGTGGCCCAGGTGGGAACGGCGTGGCTTTCGCGGGGGAGGGGGTGGTCTCGGTGGGACGGCGTGGTCTTGGCGGGGGGCGGCGTGGTCTTGGTCGGGGGTCAGTGGGATTCTCGGGTTACTTCTGAGCCGCTGGAGCCGCGGAGGAAGTCCAGGTCGGCGCCGGTGTCGGCTTGGAGGACGTGGTCGATGTAGAGCCGTTCCCAGCCCCGTTTCGGGTCGGCGAAGCCGGCGACGGTGGCCTTGTTCGGCGTGCGGCGGGCGAGTTCGTCGTCGGGCACCTCCATGTCGATGCGGCGCGCCTCGACGTCCAGGCTGATGACGTCTCCGGTGCGGACGAGGGCGAGGGGCCCGCCGGCGGCGGCCTCCGGCGCGACGTGCAGGACCACGGTGCCGTAGGCCGTGCCGCTCATGCGTCCGTCGCAGACGCGGACCATGTCGCGCACGCCCTGGGCCAGCAGCTTCTTCGGCAGCGGCATGTTGGACACCTCAGGCATGCCGGGATACCCCTTGGGGCCGCAGCCGCGCAGGACCAAGACCGAGTCGGCGTCCACGTCCAGGTCCGGATCGTCGATGCGGGCGTGGAAGTCCTCGATGTTGTCGAAGACCACGGCGCGGCCGCGGTGCCGCAGCAGGTGCGCCGAGGCCGCCGCGGGCTTGATCAGCGCGCCGTCGGGCGCGAGGTTGCCCCGCAGCACGGCGATGCCGCCCTCGGCGACCAGCGGCGCCGAACGCGTGCGGATCACCTCTGCGTCCCAGATCGGCGCGTCGTCCAGGTAGTCGGCCAAGGGTTTGCCGGTGACGGTGAGCGCGTCGGGGTCGAGCAGGTCGCGCACTTCGCGCAGGACGGCGAGCAGCCCGCCGGCCCGGTGGAAGTCGTCCATCAGGAACCGTCCCGCCGGCAGCAGGTCGACCAGCACCGGCACGCGCGAGCCGATGCGGTCGAAGTCGTCGAGCGACACCTCCACGCCCAGCCGTCCCGCGATGGCCAGCAGGTGCACCACGGCGTTGGTCGAGCCCCCGATCGCCGCGAGCGCGACGATCGCGTTGTGGAAGGACGCCTTGGTCAGGAACGTGCTGGGCCGCCGGTCGGCGGCGATCATGTCGACGGCGAGCCGTCCGGTGCCGTGCGAGGCCCCCAGTAGGCGGCTGTCGGGGGCGGGCGTGCCGGCGAGGCCGGGGACGACCGTGCCCAGGGCCTCGGCCACCAGCGCCATCGTCGAGGCGGTGCCCATCGTGTTGCAGTGCCCGCGGCTGCGGATCATCGCCGACTCCGAGCGGGTGAACTGCTCCTGCGACAGCGTGCCCGCCCGGACCTCCTCCGACAGCCGCCACACGTCGGTGCCGCAGCCCAGCGGCGCGCCGCGGAAGGTGCCGGTGAGCATCGGCCCGCCGGGGACGACGACGGCGGGCAGGTCGACCGACGCGGCGGCCATCAGCAGCGACGGGATGGTCTTGTCGCAGCCGCCGAGCAGGACGACGCCGTCGATCGGATTGGCCCGCAGCATCTCTTCCGTGGCCATCGCGGCCATGTTGCGCCACAACATCGCCGTCGGCCGCACCTGCGTCTCACCCAGTGAGACGACGGGCAGTTCAAGAGGGACGCCGCCTGCCTCGTACACCCCGTTCTTCACCGACTGCGCCACCTCGTTCAGGTGCGCGTTGCAGGGGGTGAGGTCCGAGGCGGTGTTGGCGATGGCGATCTGCGGCCGTCCGTCGAAGGCGTCGCCGGGCACGCCCCGGCGCATCCACGCGCGGTGGATGTAGGCGTTACGGTCCTGGCCCTCGTACCACTGCGCACTACGAAGCCTCATGGACGCCTGCTTCCAATAATCGACACCATGGTCTAACTTTTGGAACGTACACGGAGGATACACAGATGGTCACCGAGACGACAGACGCGGTCGGCGACGGTCGTCTCGTGGGTTCGGACCGCGTGCTGGCCGTCCTCAAGGAGCTCGCGAGGTACCCCGACGGCGTGGGGCTGGAAGAGCTGACCCGGGTCATCGCCAGCCCGAAGCCGACCGTCCACCGGGCGCTCGGCGCCCTGCGCCGCGCGGGCCTGGCCGACCAGGACGCGCGCGGACGCTACGTGCTCGGCGACGAGTTCCTCCGGATGGCCTTCACCCACCACGAGGCACGTCCCGAGCACGTGCGCATCCGCCCGTTGCTGGAGACGCTGGCCGCGCGATTCGGCGAGACCGCGCACTACGCCGTGCTCGACGGCAGGGAGGTCGTCTACCGGGCCAAGGTCGACCCGCCGACCGGCGCGGTCCGGCTGACGTCCACGATCGGTGGACGCAATCCCGCCCACACCACCGGCGTCGGAAAACTGCTGCTGGCGTATCACCTCGACACTCTGGAAGCGGTCGAGAAGTGGATCGGCGACGCGCCGCTGGAACGCCGCACGCCCCAGTCGCTGTGCACGGCCGAGGAGCTCCACCGCGACCTGCTGTCGACCCGCGAGCGGGGTTACGCGGTCGACGACCAGGAGAACGAGGTCGGGGTCAACTGCCTCGCCCTGCCGGTCTACACCGTCTCGCGGGTGACGCCCTCGGGCGCGGTGAGCATCAGCGCCCTGACCTACCGCACCCCATTGCAGTCGCTCGTCGAATCCGTGGAGGACGTCCGCAACCTGCTCGGCCACCTGAGTGACCCCCGGTGACCGCCGCCGGCAGCCTGGACCGCATCCGTCCCGTCCTGGCCGACGGGACATCCGCACGCCGGCAGAACGTACTCGTCCCGCGATGAGGGCGTTCGTGCTCACCGCGCCCGGCGAAGGCTCGGTACAGGAAGTGCCGGCGCCGACGGCCGCGCCAGGCGAAGTGGTCGTCGACGTCGAACGCGTCGGCGTCTGCGGCACCGACGTGGAGTTCTTCACCGGCGAGATGGCCTACCTCCACCAAGGCCACTCGTCCTACCCGCTCCGGCTGGGCCACGAGTGGACGGGCGTCGTCTCCGCCGTCGCCGACGGCGTCGATCCCATCTGGCTCGGGCGGCACGTCATCGGAGACACCATGATCGGCGACGGCACCTGCCGCCGGTGCCGACGCGGCAACCAGCACGTATGCGACAACCGTCAGGAACTCGGCATCCGCGACGGTCGTCCTGGCGCACTCGCCGAGCAACTAGCGGTCCCAACGTCTTCGCTGCACGCGCTCCCGGACTCTGTCGACCCCGTACTGGGCGCGCTGGTGGAGCCCGGCGGCAATGCTTTGCGCGCGGCCCGGGCCGCCGATCTCCCTGTCGGGCTCCCCGGGCCTGGCGGCCGCCATCCGCGCCTACGCCGACGGCACCGTCGACCCGCGCCCCCTGGTCGCCGCGACCGTAGGCCTGGACGAGGTCGGCGCCATCCTGGCCGGCCGGCGTCCCGCGAACGCGGGCCCCGGCCCCAAGTTCCACGTCGACCCCCGCCGCACCTCAGAAGCAGGCACATAAGCGAGCCGTCCGACACCAGGAGGTCGGCGCACCCGGCCTAGGAGCAGCTCCTCCAACACCGGCAGCCGGTGCACCTGGGTCTGGGAGCAACTCCTCCGACACGCGACACGTCCAGTGGTCGAGGGCGCCGTCTGCCCTCTGACCGGCCGGTTAAGCTCCCAGCCTGTGACAAATCCGCTCGGCCCACTCGACCGCCAACGTCTTCTGGACGACATCGACCCCCATGACGTAGGGGAGCAGCACGCACTCCTGCGCGAGATCTTTCAGGCGGAGATGCGGCAGCGGCCTGACACCGGCGGCGACGAGTTCTTCGAAAACCTCTACCATTGCGCGTTCCTGCTCTACCTGATCGGTGACCCCAGCGACGTCCCGATGATGTGGCAGGCCAAACACCTCGACTTCGACACCTCGATCGGATTCGACGTGCAGTTCCTACTTGGTGCAGGTGTGAAAGCCACCCTGGACTACCTCAACGCCCACGGACGGGCCGACATCGCCCAAGCCCTGGCCGAATACGAGGAAACCAGTGAAGACCTGCACGAGTGGGAGGCCTTCCGGCGTGATTACTTCTACGACCCTGACTGAAGCCTGATCCAGGGGCTGTTATCACGTTTCGTGCTCGCGTGAATACTTTAATTGCTGGGCAACCATCTGCGGCCGCTCGGGCGTCTCTAGATATGCCATGGAGTTCAGGCGGTCGCGGGCCTGCGTTTCCCGATGGAAACGGCCGCGACCGCACCCCCGCCTGCCCCGAAGAGTTCCGTGACACCTCGCGGATACGTGTTTGGAGGCTTGCCATCTTCAGCAGTTCCCCTCGTCCGATGCGTTCTCTGGCTTTCGCCACCGCAACGCTTTCACTGCTCGCGGCCGGCGGAACGCAGGCCGCGGCCGCTCCTGCCAAGCCGGCCCTTCAACTCCTGGTCGCCTCCAACACGGTGACCCTCTACGACACTCCGAAACCACGCGGCGTCGACCTCGAGCTCGGCACGTACCTGGGCGCGGTGGGCTCGCCCTTCGAGATTCAGGTCAAACGCAAGTCCTACGGCGACCCGGTCGTGGGAACGCAGATCATCCGGCAGGGCGGCAAGGTCCGAACCCGGACGCTGCCGAAGAGCATGGTCAGGGATTTCCTGGGCCTGAAGAAGTTCCTGCACATCACGCTCACCGACGCCAAGGGCAAGAAGGTCGTCGAGCGCGACCAGAGCATCTGTCCCGCCGGTGAGGGCGCGCGGGCCAAGCCCGGCGGGCCGGCCACGTCCCCGTATCCGTCGGGCTGCTGGGGCAACCCGTTCACGCTCGGGTCGGTCTGGGGCATCCAGCGCGACTGGGCCGTCGGCACCGCGAGTTACGGCAACGAGAAGCCGGTCAAGCTCGCGGCAGGCACCTACAAGGCCACCATCACCGTCAACAAGGCCTACCGGGATCTCTTCGGGATCCCCGCGGCTCCGAAGACCGTGCAGGTCGAGGTGCGCATCAGGGAGGAGCCCGAGCACCCGCGGCCGCAGAGGAAGGTGTCCGCGCTCAGAGCGGCGGCCTCGCGGCCCACCGGGCCCGACGTGGTGCCCAAGGGCCCCAAGCCCGACCTGCGTTCCCTGCCGGCGTGGAACATCATGCTCACCGACGGCAAGGGCGGCGGGCACGGCGGCCCTCAGACGGCGGCGGATCCGAAGAAGGAGTATCTCGCGTTCAGCGCCAACGTCTGGAATGCGGGCCCGTCCCCTCTCGTCGTGGACGGTTTCCGCGTCAAGCAGGGCCTCATGGACGCCTACCAATACTTCTACGACGCCAAGGGCAAGGAAGTCGGTCACGCCAAGACCGGCGCCATGGAATGGGACGCCCGAGACGGCCACGAGCACTGGCACTTCACCGACTTCGCCAGCTACCGGCTCCTCAAGGCCAACAAGAAAGAGGTCGTGCGAAGCCAGAAGGAGGCGTTCTGCCTGGCCAATACCGACGCCATCAACTACCTGGTCAAGAATGCCAACTGGAAGCCGGAGAACACCGACCTGCACACGGCCTGCGGTGACCTGTCATCGCTGTCGGTCCGCGAAGTGCTGGAGGTCGGCAGCGGCGACACCTACAACCAGGACCTGCCCGGCCAGTCGTTCGACGTGACGAACCTGCCGAACGGGACCTACTACATCCAGGTGATCGCCAACCCCGCGCACCGGCTCTTCGAGTCCAACCTCAAGAACAACGTCGCGCTTCGCAAGGTCATCCTCGGCGGCAAGCCCGGCGCCCGCACCGTGAAGGTGCCGCCCCACCAGCTCGTCAACGCCCCCTGACCCACCCAGACGGACCCGGCCGGCCACACCCCGGCCGGGTCCAACCCCCTCCGTGTGCCGTCATGTGCGGCAACATTCGGACAAACGGGTGGCGACGAGCACTCATTGACCGCGGAGGCGCCGAAATTTAGGCTTCCAAGAAGATCTATCGTGTGGTCCGGTGTCGGAGGCAGGCACGCATGATCCCTCACAGATCGCTTCGCGGATTCGCCGTCGGGCTGGCCCTGCTGCTCCCGTCCGCCACGACAGTCGACCCAGCCGCCGCCGCGGCCGCAAAGCCCGCCACCGCGACCGCCGTGACCGCCAGGCCGGGCACCGCCACGTCCGCGGGGCCGGGCACCGCCGCGTCCGCCGGGACGAGCACCTCGCCCGGTGCGCCGACCGCCAGGCCGCAAGGTGGTGATCGGGTGATCGTCAGGACGGACAAGGGTGCGGTGCGGGGGAGCACCACCGAGGGCGTCGACCGATTCCTTGGCATTCCGTTCGCGGCGCCTCCGGTGGGGGACCGCCGCCTGGCCCCGCCCGCACCCGCGTCCCGCTGGCGCGGTGTTCGTCCCGCCACCGCGTACGGCCCGGCCTGCGCGCAGCTTCCGAGCGGCAACGGGCCAAGGTCCGAGGCCGAGGACTGCCTCTACCTCAACGTCTTCCGGCCCACCGGGGCACGGCGCGCTCACCGTCGGCTTCCCGTGCTGTTCTACATCTATGGCGGCGGCCTGCAGAACGGCGGCGCCCAGCAGTACGACGGGTCAAAGCTGGCCGCCGACAACAACGTCATCGTCGTCACCGCCAACTACCGCCTCAACGTCTTCGGCCTCCTCACGCTGCCCGGACTCAGCGGCAACTACGCGCTGCACGACCAGCAGGCCGCACTCCGCTGGACGCGGGCGAACGCCGCCGCGTTCGGCGGAAACCCCCGCGCCGTCACCATCGGCGGTGAGTCCGCCGGTGCGTTCTCGGTGTGCGCGCACCTGACCGCGCCTGGTTCGGCCGGCCTCTTCAACGGCGCGATCCTCCAGAGCGGCAGCTGCATCTCCACGCCGAAGGCACAGGCGGAATCCAACGGCACCGCGTTCGCCCGGTCGGTCGGCTGTTCCGACCCGTCCACCGTGGTGACCTGCCTGCGGGCCAAGCCCACATCAGAACTGCTCGACGCGAGCACGCGCTTCCAGCCGAGCCTGGTCAACGGCGGCGACTCGCTTCCCGTCCCGCCTGCGGACGCGGTGGCGGCGGGCCGTTTCGCCCAGGTACCAGTCGTCGTCGGCGCCACCCGTGACGAGGGACGGACGTTCGCGCTCGGTTTCGCCGGATCCACGCCCGCGCAGTACGAGGCCTGGGTCCGGGCGATCTTCGGTGCCAGGGCGGACGAGGTGCTGCGGCGCTACCCGATCGGCGACTACACGGGTCAGTACGCCGCCGCCTACGCCGTCGCGGCGATCCTGACAGATGCGGGCCTTGTGGGCGGTATCGGCGGATGCCCGAACCTGCGCCTGGCCCGCCAGCTCTCCACGCACACCCGCGCCTACCTGTACCAGTTCGACGACAGGCAGTTCCCCGGCCTCACTCCGGGCCGCCCGCCCGGATACGAGTGGGGCGCCCCGCACGCGGGTGACCTGCCGTATCTGTTCCCGAGCTTCGACAACGGCACGCCGATCACCCCGTACTTCACCGCCGCCCAACATCGGCTGGCCGACGACATGAGCCGCTATTGGGGAACGTTCGTCCGCCGCGGCACGCCCAACGCGCCGCTTTCCCACCTGGCGTACTGGCCGGACATGAGGTCAGGAGCTCTCCTCTCCCTCCGTCCCGGAGGCAAGAGCGCCCGCATCACGTTCGCCGAATATCGCGCACAACACCAATGCGATTTCTGGGACGCCTCACCCGTTCCAACCACCGCGACCGACTTCAGGGCGCCGACCAACAGCTGACCGCCGCCATTCCGCGCCGTTTGGGGCGGCGGTGCTCAGCGCAGACGCTGGACCCGCTGGTAGCGGGCCTCGGAATACCAAGTGTTGTTCTTGGCGAACATCAGGAGGGCGGCCACAGAAGCACTGGTGCGTTTCCAGGAACCCGAGAACGGGCGCTGCCGCCCGGCGCGGATGGTGAAGCGATGCGACCGGCCGTCGCAGCTGAGGTTGCCGATGTCGCCGGCGCCCGCACGCTGGACGACCATGCCCTTGCCGGGCGGCTGCCCGACCACGGCGACGAGCCGGGTGCTCTGCCGGCAGACGTAGGTTCCCTGCACCTTCACGGTGGTCTTGCCGATCACCGTGGCGCGGGTGACCTTGACGGAGGGCGGACGTGCGTCCATGCCCGCAGCCGACGAGGCCGGAGTGTGCACGGTCCCAACAGCCAGCGCTGCGGCAACGGCTGCGATCGCGGCGGCCGGGTTGATACGGCTCATCGTGTCCCCTGAATGTCGACGCCTGTTTCCTCGGCTGGCCAGCCTTTCCTAGGGCGCCGCTTCAGCGTGGACGAAAGGCACGGGCGGCAACACGATTTCCCGGAGGCGAGACGAGATTTGGCCGCACGATTGCACGGCCGGAAGAGATGTCGGTGGGCATGGCTACAGTGCCGCCATGCCAGATGAGCCCTCCCCGCCTGTGGATACTCGGGCCCCGACGTCCACGGGCAGCGACTGGAGCCGCCAGCTCGCCGACGCCTTCGCCGTCCTGCTCGGCCGTCCCCTGCGGGAGTACGATCCCAACGCGGTCTACGCGGCCTCTCTCTACGGCAATCTGATGGACGAGACCGGTTTTCGGCAGGACGCGGCCTGGGTGCGCCCCGCGGCTTTGAGCGGCGCCGAACCGGTCGTCTGGGACATGGCGGACGGCGAGACCGAACGGCTCCCGCTCTTCGACGCGAGCGGATCGATCTTCGAGTTCTGGACGCCCGAGGGGGAGAAGACATCACTCCCGGAAGACTTCGCCGCCGCAGTTCCCCCGCCCTCGACGGAACCTGGACCGTCTTCTTCCCCCGGCTCGTCTCCGACGGCACCCTCTTGGACGCGCTGCGGGCCGCCCTCGCCACTGGCCACAGTCCCGACGACCTACTGTCCTCCGCGGCGGAGCCAGACGAGCACTGGGCGGAATTGCTGGCCGCCATCGATCACCCCGGCCTCCGGAGCACACCGAGGTATTGGAGGCGACGGCCAAGGTAGATCCGTCAGGGCTGTAGGTGATCGGGCCTTCAACGGTCAACGGATCGCCCAATTGCCGGTGGGCGTTGACGTCCCACAGTCGTACGGTGCCGTCGTTGACCGCAGTGGCCAGGGTGCGGCCATCGCGGCTGAACACTGCCGAGTTGACCCAACCTGCCTGGTCGGCGACGGGCGCGCCGAGCTGGAGACGAGACTTGACGTCCCAGAGCCGCACGATGCCCTCGCCGATCGTCGCCATGGTCCGGCCATCGGGACTGAAGGCCATCGTCTTCACCCAGTCGGCGCGTCCGGTGATGGGCGGCCCCAAGGGGCGACGGCTCAGTACATCCCAGAACTGCATCGTGGTCTGGCTGCTCGCGGCCAGAGTCCGGCCGTCAGGGCTGAGAGCCACCGAGCTCATGGGCTCTTTGCTCTTCATAGGGGTCCCGACTTCCCGATGTCTCCGGACATCCCACACGTGCGCGGACTGCCCGTCCGGCGCGATCAGCGTCCGGCCGTCGGGGGTGAAGAGAACCGCGTCCACCCATCCATGAACGGTGAAGGCGGCACCGGCCTGACGATGTGCCCTGAAATCCCACAGACGTACCTTGCCGTCCTCCTGGCCTGCGCTGGCGAGCATCCGCCCATCCGGGCTGAACGCCACTGTGGTGATCCATCCGGTGTGCTCGGCGGCAAGTGGAGCGCCGAGTTGACGCTGCGTTCTCACATCCCACAACCGGACCACCATGTCCTTGCCTGCGCTGGCGAGGGTACGGCCATCGGGACTGAACGCCACCGAGTTCACCTGGTCGGTGTGGCCGGTGAGCGGGGCGCCGATCTGGCGCCGGGACTTGACATCCCACAACCGCACGGTCTTGTCCGAACCGGTGCTCGCGAGCGTACGGCCGTCCGGGCTGAAGGCCACCGACAGCACCGGTTCCGTGTGACCGGACAAGGTGCCCCGCCCGGGCCGGCTGAGAACCGACACCAGTCCTGTATAGGCGTCACGGGTCGGTGCGATGCGCCACGCGGCCGCGGCCAGAAGCGCGGAGGCTACGGGATCCGCACTGAGCGCCTCGCTTTGCGCAGTGAGCTGGCGGGACACCGCCAGATCGCGCTGACGCGAGGCCTCGCCCGCGGAGCGGAAGGCCACAGTGGCCAGGACCAGGGCGGCCGCGAGGAGAACGGCTAGTGCGGCGAGGGTCATACGGCGTATTCCGCGGCTTCTTCGTTAGGCGGCGATGCTCGTTTCGAGGAAGGTGCGCGGGATGTCGGAGAGCGGGGGATAGCGGTCCTGGTCGGCCTGCCAGTCGGGTTGAGCGTTGACGACGCTGGCGAGGCGTTCGCCCCTGTAGAGGAAGGACGGGGCATGATCGTGGGCCGTCCACTCCTCAGCGGCATCCCAGAGCTGGTCATAGAGAACACGGCCAGCGATGTCCGCCTCCAGCCAGCCCCTCAGGCGAGGCCACGCGTGGAGCAAGGTGTCGTGTGCGATCTGGGCTGAGGAGTCGTCGACGACGATGAGGCGCTTGCGGGCGAAGGTGTCCAGAAGTTCGGAGTCGAAGGCGGTGCGCGGCGCGGTGCGGCGGGCGAGTCTCCCGTCGGCGGAGACGGTCGTGAGCTGATGGAAGAGCCGGCGGGTCTGCGTCTGGTCCGAGGGGTCGAGAGCGGCGTAGACCGTTTCGGCGCTGGTCGCCACGGCCTGGGTCACGCCGCCGGTCAGCGCGTAGCCACGGCTGGTGAGCTGGTGGTCTTCCCGGTTCTCCCAGATCGTGAGCATGGTCTGTGAGAGGAGAGGCAGGACTCCCACGTCGTAGCCGCCTGACTCGGAACGCAGTTCCGTGAGGATGGTGTCGATCAGATCGGACTCGATCTCCAGGCCGGCGGCGTCGGCGGGGCCGGTGATCACCCGGCGGAGGTCGGTGACGGTCATCGGGCCCACGATGAACGGGCCGTCCTGCAGCGCGGCGGCGAGCTGGGGGTGCCCGGCGCAGCGGTCGATGAAGTCCCCCCGGACGGCGATGACGATCAGCGCCTCCGACGCCGCGCGGTGCAGGGCGGTGATCAGCTCCACTCGTTGGTCGTGAGAGAAGATCTCCTCGAACTGGTCGACCACCAGGACGAGCTTGAGACCGTCGGCGGCGAGGCCACGGCGGCGGGCGTCGGCCTCAACGGCCTGGCGGACCAGGAGATCGGCCTGGTCAGGATCGTCGGCGAGGCTGCGTAGAACGGTGGGGGCGTCCAACCCGGCCAGTCCCGCCAGGAGTGTGGCCAGGCGAGGCAGGGCGGGCCGGTTCAAGACGTGGCGGGGCCAATCGCGAGCGGGCTGAGAAAGTTCGCCCCGGGCAAGCGCCGGAAGAAGTCCCGCGCGCAGCAGCGAGGATTTACCGGCGCCAGAAGCCCCCGTTACGACCAGGAGGCCACGCTGGGCCACGGTCGTCACAAGCTGGGCGGTGAGGAGCTCGCGTCCGTAGAAGACCTCGGCGTCGGCTTCGTCGAAGGGAACGAGCCCCCGGTAAGGACAACGTTCCGACCAGGGTCTCTCCACGTGCGGGACACCCGGGCGAGTACGCCGTTCGATGGCTGCTACCTGTTCCAGGAGAAGGCGGGTGTCGGCGGCCTGCCGGTATCCCAGACCCACGGCCACCTGGAGTTCGGCGCTCTGCCGGTCGACGCCGTCACGGATCTGGCTCAGCTGCATGCGCAGATCTGCGAGAACGAAGCCGAACTCGGCGAAGTCCTCACCGATCGCGGCCAGGCCCGCCGCCAGCCGAGCCTGCAGTTCTCGGTCTCCCATGTCCACAGCGGCCTCGATCGCCGCGCCGACAGCCCCCACCTCGCGAAGCACGCCGGCGATCTCGCCGCGGAGCCGCTCCGCGACTTCCCCGCCTTCCTCGAGAATCTGCTGGATGCGCCGCTCGAGCTCGGTCTCCACCTCCTCCTGCGAGGGCCTCCCGCTCATATGAGCGACACCGGATTTCACGATGTCGGTAAGGACGTTGCCGCCGACCGCTGTGAGCGCACCGATCCCAGCCGTCGCCAGGGCCGCCGTCCCGACGCCGGAGAGCAGCAAGGGGCCCACCGCCCCGGCCGACAACATCGCCAGCAGAACAGGCGACGACCATCGGCGCGTCACGCCCGTCAACCGGGTCACCCGGGCACGGACGCCGGCGCGCATCAGGCTCTGCGCCTCCACGCCGCAAATATCCGCCTCAGCCCTTACCGAGAGAAGACCAGCCAGTGGCTGGCTGCGGCCAACAAGCCCTCAGTGCCCCAGCGCGGCGGGTGCGGGGGCGTGAACCTGCCCCCGACCCCGGCGGCCCAATCCTCACCTCCCCCCGAACGACCTGGAACGACTTCGCACGACTCGTCAAGAGCGGTTTTTCTGGCTAGAAGCGCTCCCGTGCAACTTCGCCAACACACCTCCGCAGTGGAGACCCGGTGCTGTTGTGTCGCATTACGGTTTCCCGAGGTGTAGCTCGCACCGGCGCCGAGCCGGTGGATCCGTCGGCGTCGTAGAACGGCGCCGACACCCACGGCGTCCAGCCACGGTCGTTCAGGTCTCAGATATGCCGCGTCATGCGCGAGTGCGTCGTAAGACGCAGAGCTTGATGATCTCCCTCCTCTAGGCTTAGCTCAAGAGAACAGAGGTGTTTGTTAGGGGAGGTGGGATGTCTGGCGCGGGACTCAGGGCGCTCAAGGCCGGTGATCCGGAACGGATGGGGCCTTACCGGTTGCTGGCACGGCTGGGAGCCGGCGGGATGGGTCAGGTCTACCTCGGCCGTTCGCAGGGGCGGCGGCTGGTCGCCGTCAAGGTCGTCCACCCGCACTTCGCCGACAACGCGGCGTTCCGGCGGCGGTTCGCCAAAGAGGTCGCGGCGGCACGGCGCATCGGGGGCTTCTACGCCGCGCAGGTGGTGGACGCCGACACCGACGCCGATCCCCCGTGGCTGGTGACGGAGTACATCGCTGGGCCGTCATTGCAGGACGCGATCGACCAGAACGGCGCGCTGCCCGAAGTGGCGGTCGCGGCGTTGGGCGCTGGGCTCGCCGAAGGGCTGGGGGCCGTCCACGATCAGAACGTGATCCACCGGGACCTCAAGCCGGGCAACGTGCTCCTGGCGCAGGACGGGCCGAGGATCATCGACTTCGGCATCGCCCGCGCGATGGACGCGTCCTCGCAAAGCATGTCCATGGTGGTGGTTGGGACGCCGGGGTACATGTCGCCCGAGCAGTACGTCGGTGGTGACATCGAACCGTCCAGTGACGTGTTCTGCCTGGCCGCCGTGCTGGCCTTCGCGGCCACCGGCCGGCACCCCTTCGGGGAGGGGCCGCCCGATGCCCTCGGCTATCGCGTCCGCCACGAGGACCCGGACCTGACGGGCGTCCCAGCGTCGCTGTGGTCCCTGATCGCCGCCGGCCTGGAGAAGGATCCGGACGACCGGCCCGCGGTGGGGGAGTTCCTGGACCGCTGTTCCGCGCTGGCGACCGGCGAGGAGATGCCCCTGCCGAAGACGTTCAGCACGATGATCGCCACGCGCGTGGCCGAGACCGAGGTCTTCGCGGGAAAGCCCGGCACAGGCCCTCCGCAGGGCGAGAAGGCGACGCGCCGCGACCGTCCGTCCGTGCAGCGCCCCCCGCAGCAGAAGCAGAAGTCGGCGCAGGGAAAGTCCGCTCAGGCGCGGACTCCGCAGGCGCAGCGTCCCCCGGGCGGGCCGCCGGTCAAACCGCCGGGCGGGGCGGCGGCCAAGCCCAACTTCGGGGTCGTGGCCGGGGTCGTGGGAGTCCTGCTGCTCGTCGTGTGGATCGCCGTGGCCAACGCCGACCGGTCCGGCGGGTCGAGGAACACCAGCGCCGGTTCGACCCGCACCTGGACGCCGTCCGAAACTCCGACCTCCAGCAGGACGAGCAGCTTCACCAGCGGCAGCCAGAGCACCTACAGCCCGACCCCGACGCCCGACCCGACGTACGACGCGTTCGACGAGATCTCGGTAGGCGACTGCCTGGACGCCTATCAGGACCCCTATGACGCCGCCGAGTGGAGCGAGAACATGCCGAACGCGGTTTCCTGCGGCCGGAGCGACGCCTACATAAAGGTGTACAAAGTCGCCGACTCAAGCTCCTCCTGCGACGCCGAGGCGCTCGACGGAGAGTCATGGTGGCGGTCGCCCACGCACGACGGCGACAACATCTATCTCTGCGTGCGGCGGGAGTTCAAGGAGGGCGAATGCTTCCTGGGCAAGAAGGGCAAGGAGTCAGGCCGGGTCGCCATCAACGGCCACGGCCTGATGACTTCGTGGGGTTGCGGTAAAAGCACCGTCCCCAAGGCTTTCGACTACATCCTTAAGTTCACCGGCTACTACAAGAGCAGCTGCCCCGAAGGCTCGCGAACATGGGAGGGCTACCTCAAAGGCGTCCTCTGCGCCCGAGTCGTCTGACCGCGACGGTCATCTCACCTTGTCAGTCGGCGAGTTTGGAGCGTGGATCCCAGCGGCTCTTGCTGAGGCGGGTGGTGAGGTCGGGAAGCTGTACGGAGAGGCGTTCGGAGAGTTCGATGATGTGAAGGTCCACCGTTGCCTCGACGAGGTCGGCCAGATTTGTCGCGGCGGGGCGGACACGGAGGACGGCTGTGCCGTGGAGGGCGGCCGCGATCGGGATGGCGGGCCACCACCAGATGGCGAGTGGGAGATACAGGAGACTCCAGGCGCTGAGGCGGAAGAGCGAGCCGAGGGCGTCACGGGCGGCGGCGAGCTCCTGACGGGTTTCGATGGGGATGAGCAGCCAGAGCCTTGGCCAGGCCGTGTCAAGGTCGAGGTCATAGGCGGCCGCCATTCGCAGGCGGGTGACACGCAGCCGGTCGGCCAGCCAGGTCGGCCGGTCGGCTTCGAGCAGGCAGATCCGGTCGGCGGCGGCGATCGCGCGGACCAGCGCGATCTGCGTGGTCGCGTTGTCGGCTCGTGCTTTGGCGGTACGTGAGCGGTGGCGGCGCAGATCGGTGAGCCAGCGGGCCGGACGGCGCCGTCCCGGGGTCGTCCAGGCGAGCTCGATGAGGACCGCGAGGCCGGAGGCGAGGAGTCCGGCGGCGACCGAGGCCAGCAGGGCCGCCAGCATGATCAGTGCGGCTCCGCCCACGGAACGCAGCGGACCGGACGCCGACCACGCGGTGATCCGGTCGCCGAGCCGGGCGGCGTCGAGGGCGTGGCCGTGGCCGAGAGTGATGGCGACGGCGGCCGTCGCGAGATAGAGCAGCCCCGGAAGTGCCAGCAGTGCCAGCCAACGCTCGGCCAGTTTCTTGCCGACCTCGGCGAGGAAACCGTTCACAGCGGCGTCGGCCGGGACACGAGCTCGGTGCCGATGGCTCCGCAGACCGGCGGATCCTGCCCCGGCTTGACCCGCCCGTATCCTGCGCACAACCCGGCTGGACACGACCACCAGGCGGCCCCGCTGGCCGGTGCCGCTCCGGTCAGCGGCCGGTAGGAGCGGACATCACCGGGATAGAGCCCGACGCCTTCGACCTGGCGGACGAGGGCGTCCAGCGCGTCCAGATCAGCCTCCTCGGCAGGGCCGACGCGTCCGGCCGTGACCGCGTTCCTGAGCCGCTCCACGATGTCGGCCGCTCCGTGCTCTGCGGCGAGGTCGGGCAGAACGGGCGTGTTCAATTCCCTGCAGAACGCCGCCACCTTCTCGTCGAGCCCGAGCGTCATCAGGTCTCCCTCGTCGTGCTCCGATTGTCATGCTCCGGCATGGATGTGCGCCGCCCACAGGAACGGACGGCCCGGCTTGAGGTCTCGGGCGCGGAGCAGCGCGGCGTGCAAAGCCCGCGCCCCGTCGGCGCTGGCGCTGGCGTTGCCGCTGGCGCCGGCGTGGGTGCTGGGCAGCGCAGCGTAGAAGCCCCTGGCGATCTCGGCGGCGACATGGTCGGCGACGCTCCACAGCGTCCCGATGACCTGCGGAAACCCGGCGAGCTGGAACGCCGACGCCAGATGGATGCCCTCGTCGGCCAGGGTGTCGTCGATGGCGAACGCGGTGTCACAGGCCGACAAGTAGGCCAGCGTGGCCCCGTTCAGCCGGATCGGATCGAGGTCGCCGACGGCGAGCGAGCCGCCGTCCAGCAGCAGGGCGCTTCGCGCCGGGTCCGGGTGCAGGGCCGCGTGACAGGCGAAGTGCGCGATCCCGCTGCCGGGCAGCGCCGCCAGCACCGCGCCGGGGGTCGCCTGCCGCCCGGACAGGAAGGTCGCCCGCGGCAAGAGGCCCGCGATCGCTTCGGCCTCGGCGGCGGCATGCTCCAGGACGCCGGGGATGCCCTCGGCGATGGGCATCGAGACGACGAGATCACGTTCGGCGCGGCCGACTCCGGCGCGCTGGCCGCGCGTGTGGGCCAGCGCCCGGATCGTCGACGTGTATGAGGACACCACCTGGTCGAGGACGGTCCGTCCGGACCCATCGGTGTGATGGCCGGCCGCATGGATCGGCAGCGCCGCCAGCGGCCCGCCCGGCGCCCACCAGACCCGAGGGAACGGCCCGGCCAGATCCAAGGCGTCGAGGACCGGTTCGGCGACGGCGTCCCACAGCCAGGCGAGCACGCCGCCCAAGTCCTCCTGGGCGGCGCGGCGCTCTGCCGTTCCCGGGCCGCTCCACCGCACGACCGCCTGACCGAACACCGCGACTCGCTCGGCCAGGACCTCCGGCGGGCAGGCGGGCAGTGGCAGCGCCCGCACGCCGTCCGTGGTGAGCAGGAGCGCGTCGGTGCGTCCGCGCCCGCTGGTGAGCGTCACGACCGGCCCCTGCTCGGCCTGCGCCACGAGTTCGCCCATGCCGGGCGGCAGCCCGAACCGGTCGAAACCCGGCTGCCGCCTGATTCGCTCGGTCAGCTCGGCCAGTTCGGCTGCCGCCTGCCTGCGCCCCCTGCCACGGTCGAGGCCGGAGCGAAGGCGAACGAACTCGGCGGCCAGGCCCGGATGGTGTGCGGTGAGGCCGGTGAGGTCGCCACGGGTCCGGATGGCCTGCGAAAAGATCACCGACCGGCCCGTCTCGAGCAGTCCGAGTGCGCGTGCGGCGTCGCCGGTCTGATCCAGGACGAGCGCGGCGGCGTCGGCGGCCAGCCCGGCGAACCGCCGCAGCGCATGTTGCTGGTCGTCGCGGACCATCCGCTGCGGTGCGACCTCCGGCAGCCGCAGCACGGCCTGTTCCAGCAACTCGGCGGCCCGTCCGGGATCTTCGGTGAGCCGGACGGCGGCCCGCCGGGCCACGACCTGAAGATAGGGCTGGGCGCTGGGCGACTCGATCGCGGCGTCGAAGGAGGCCAGCGCCTCGACGCGGTCCGCGGGGTCGGCGGCGTGTTCCCACCTGTCGCTGAGCAGCACCGCCAGGTTGACGTGGAGGGACGGCAGGTCGGGGGCCGTGGCTCCGGTGACCGCCTCGCGGAGGAGGGTCACGGCGCCGTCCAGATCCTCCCGCCGACCGTCGCGGTGGTAGCGGTCCCGCAGCCGGGACGCGAGATTCGCGATCAGCTCGGCTCGCATGGTGTGCCCGGCGGGGATCTGGGCGGCGGCCCCTGCCGCGTCGATGGCGGCCTCGAGCAGGTCGGGGTCGCCGGTGAGCCGGTACAGGTGGCTGAGCGCGACCGAGAGATTGGAGGTCATCCCGAACCTGCCGGGCGAGGACGGCGGCACCGCGCCGACGGCCTCGCGACCCACCGCCACCGCTTCCTCCAGATCCGTGCGGCCACCGCCCCGCTCGTAGCGATGGACGAGCGCCGCGCACAGGTTCGCGAGGTAGGAGGACCTGATCGGGTCGTCCTCCGCCGCGGCCGTCACCGCCCGCCGCAGCGCCTCGATGGCGGCGTCGAGGTCCGAGCGCTCTCCGGTGACCTCGTAGGTTTCGCGCAGTGCGACGCTGAGCGTGTTCAGATAGGTGGGAATGGACCCGTCGGCCGGCCGTGCCGCCGCCACCGCCCGCCGCGCCGTTTCGACCGAGCGTGCCAGGTCGGCCGGATCGTTGGTGAGAGTGAACCGGTTCCCCAACCCGATCGCCAGATCGTTCAGCCGGTTCGCCGACTGCGGGTCGCCGGGCGGGACGAGCTCCACCGCGGCCTCGAAGAGCGCGATCGCCGAATCGAGGTCGGCGGCGTCTCCGTGTTGCGCGAATCTGAGGCGGAGCGAGACACCGACCATCGCGCACAGACGTGCGGCCTTCAGATCGCCCGGCGTCACCCCCTCCAGCCCCTCGACGCCGAACGCCACCGCCTCGTCGAGGTCCTGCGGATTCCCTGTCCGCTGGAAGCGCAACTGGAACGCCAATGCGACCATCAGCTTCAGCCCGCTCATCTCCGGCGAGCGGGACCGCGACGCGCTCGCCATGGCCTGCCCGACCATGACGGCGAGATTCAAGTCATCGAGATCTGCCGCCAGGTCGAATCGCGCGACGTACCCGCTGACCAGTGTGCGCGCCACCGCCACGGGATACCCGTCCGCCGCCGCCCCGAGCGACTCCTCGCAACAGGTGATCGCCGCAGTGAGGTCGTGTGGATCGTCGCGGATCCCGTATCTCCTGAAAAGCATGATCCCCAGCCATCCGGCGCTCGTCGACCAGGCGGGATCGTGCTGGGGCAACCTTTTCAGGACGACGTCCGACAGCACATCCACCAATGCGTCCAGCGCGTTCAGGTCGCCGGTGACATCGAAGACGACTTTCAGCGCGTCGCAATATCGCCGCAGGTGGCCGGTGAGCTCCTCCGGTTCGTGCTTCCCGTGCTCAATGGCTCGTTTCCACGCCTCCGCCGCGGCAGCCGCGGCCCGGCCATCTCCGGATCGCTTGGCAATCTCAAGGAGAGACTCGGCACGCCGTACCTGCCTGGAAGGCTTTGCCATTCCGCTGATTTTGCCATCCCCGCCACCCGCGCACGGCCTTTCACCACCACACGCAGCACCATTCCGCCCTAACGCTCACCCCCGAGATCGACGGGCTTGAGGTGGTGGCTTAGGAAGTTCAGGGTTGACTGGTGCAGGTGGGTGCGGTGCGGGACTGTGCTCCAGCCATGGTCGGCGCCCTCGACGGTTTCCAGTTCGGCGTTGCCGTTGTAGTGGTCCAGGTAGCGGCGGGCGTAGTGGATGGGGGCGATGTCGTCCTGGTCTCCGTGGATGATGCGGACGGGGCCCGTGTAGGCGCACGAACGGCCGTACACGTCCAGCTTGGTGATGTCCTCGACCAGGGCGGGGCTCATCCGGTGGCCGTCGGCGTCGAAGTAGCCCTTCTCGTTGATCTCGGCGTTGATGTCGCGGCCCTTGAGGCGGCCGGCGCCGACCTCGAACGGGGCGACGGCGGCGGGTGACCACAGGCACGCGGCGGTGATGCCGGGTTCTTCGGCGGCGACGATGCCCGCGACGACGCCGCCCATGCTCATCCCGACCAGGCCGATCCGGTCCCTATCGACGAAGTCGAAGGTACGGACGGTGCGGACGACCGAGCGGGCTTCGGCGATCTCGCCGGTGATGGTCACCTGGGCGAAGTCGCCGTCGCTCTCGCCGTGCCCTGAAAGGTCGACGCGGACGGAGGCGATGCCCGCGTCCTGCAGGAGCCGTGACATGCGGACGAACGAGGCGCCGGTCTCGATGCGGTTGTTGGCGAAGCCGTGGATGAAAATCACGGTGGGCCACCGCGTCGCTGGGCCGTCCGGGATGTGCACGGTCGACCGCAGGGCCAGATCGTTGTGCTGGAAGTCGTGGTTACCGATCATTGGCCGCCCTTCGCGGTGGACGTACGGGTGCAGGGTTGTGGCGGCACCCGTACGTCCGATCAGAGGGGTCACGCGCCGATGGTCACGGCGTCGAGGGGGTGGTGAAGGTGAACTGGCCCGCGGGGGCCGAATAGACGGCGTGGCCGTTCTCGAGCCGCAGGAAGGTTGCGCGCGGCGGGGTCGGTCCGGGGCGGTTATTGAACGGGACGCGGATCTCGGCCGTGGTCCCCGAAGGGACGGTGATCTTGAGCTGGAAGGTCTCCTTCGTCTTGGTCCAGGCGCTGCGTGCGGTGCCGTACGGCGTTGTGTAGCTGCCGTGGGCGTAGCGCAGGTCGCCGACGGGCTTGGGCTGGAAGATCAGCTTGCTGTAGGCGGTGGCGCCGGGGGCGGTGCGGATGCCCGCGATGCCGCTGTGGAACCACTCCTGAATCTGGGCCAAGATCATGTGGTTCTTGGAGTCGCCCCTGGTCCAGCGCTCGCCGATGGTGGTCATTCCGTTGGGGTTGGCGGGCGTGGATTCCATGAAGTACCCGTAGCTGGGTTGGTCGTTCTTCTGAAGGACGTCCCACAGGATGTCGTCGCGCCCACCGTCGGCCAGGGCCCGGATCGTCGGGGCCAGGCCGATGGTGCCGCCGCTGAAGTGCGGCCCCTCACCGAAGGACTTCACGAGCTCGACCAAAGCGTTCAGGACCTGCGGGCGCTTGTCCGAGGGGACGAGGTCCGCGTCGAGCGCCAGCGCCTGGGCCGTCTGGGTGGCGCCGGCGGTACCGGCGTTTCCGGTGGCGGTGTAGCGGCCGAGCGACTCGTTGAAGAAGGCGTTGTTGAACGCGCTCTTGATGTCGGCGGCGAGCTGCCGGTACGTGGCGGCGTCGGCGGTGTGGCCGGTCAGCTCCGCCATCCGCGCCATCTTGGCGATCATGACGTAGTAGCCCCACGTGCCGGTGATGCGGCCCGAGGTCTGATCGGCGGCGACCCAGTCGGCGAGGGCCGCGTCCACGATGTGCGCGTTCGCGCCGGTGCCGGCCTTCTCGCGGCGGATGTAGTCGATGTACTTCACCATCTGGCCGTAGTACGTCGCCATGGTCTGCGTGTCGCCGTACAGCTCGTACAGCATGGACGGGACGAGGACGATCGCGTTGCCCCAGTTGATCTCGTCGCCGAACCGCCCGGAGTAACCCCAGTCGTAGACGGGGGTCTTGAGCGCCACGTTGCCGCGCATCGGGGTGTCGGCGACCGACTGGCCTTCGGCGAGGTGCCGCATGGTCGTGCGCATGTAGGCGGCGAGCTGGAAGTCGCGGTGGATGGCTCCCATCGGCATGGTGTAGTCGGCCGGGTACGAGAGCTTCTCGCGGCCAGGGCAGTCGGTGAAGGTCGACATGATGTTGCTGGCGAACGAGTAGTAGGCCATCTTGTTGATCCGGTTGATCCGCGCGTTCGAGCTGCCGAACTCGCTGGCCCCGGGTGTGTCGGCCTGGAGGCGGACGCCGGTGACCAGGTCGCGGGCCGGCTTGTAGCCCTCGGGAAGCCCGGTGACCTGGATCCATTGCATGCCGAAGTAGTTGAAGCTCGGGTGCCACGACTCGCCGCGGCCGTCGCCGGAGGCGGTGTAGGTGTTGAAGAGATCGACGCCGCGCGACCCGCCGCCGCCCATGAGGGACGCCTGGTTGACGGTTCCGTCGGGGTTCAGCGACTCGGCCGGGGCCATCTTGACCGTCGTCCCGGCCGGCACCTTGCCAAGATGCAGCTCGGGCCAGCCGGTGATGTTCTGGCCCAGGTCGAACACCCACGTGCCGGGCGCCGGGTTGGTCACCGACACCGGCCGCAGCCGCTCCTGCGCCCGGATCGGCTCGGCGGTCCGGGCCACCAGTGTCGTCGCCAGGTTCGGCGGCGGCGCGATGCCCGCGTTCACCCATCCGGTGGACGAGCCGTCGCGTCGCTTGGCGGTCGCGGTGAGATCGGCGCCGGGACGGTTCCAGCCGGGCTGCTCGCGGCGCGCGTCATGGTCCGAGCCCGAGTACCAGGCGTCGGTGACCAGCGGGCCGAGGGCGGTGCGCCATGAACGGTCGGTGACGACGGCGTCCTTGCTGCCGTCGCTGTAGCGGATCTCCATGCGTCCGATGAAGCGCGGGGTCACCGCCGCCCCGGCGGACGGGTCGCTGGCGGCGATGTTGTTGCCGGAGCCGGTGACCTTCGTCCCGGCCGTGTGCGCGCCGGTGAGCGCCGGGGTGAACGCGATGCCGGTGCCGTCGGCTCCCGCGGTGCCGATCTGGGTGATCGTGCGCGACTCGAGCCGGTCGCCGCCTCCGCCGGTGGCGATGTTGATCGTCCCGCCGACGTGGTAGCCGGTCACCGAGTCGAGCTTGACCGTCGTGGCTCCGGCGGCGGCGTCCGACGCGAGCGCGCCCGCGCCCTTGAGCTGGCTCTGCCACCAGGAGTAGGGCGAGGTCCGTCCTACCGCGGGGTTGGTCACGGTACGGCGGACGTAGGCGGTGCCATTGCCCAGCTCTACACCGATCGTGTTGTCGCCTGCCCGGACGGTACGAGTGAGGTCGTAGGCACGGTACTCACTGGACAGCTGGTAGTTGGAGTTGCCGGGCGCAAGCACTTCATCGGTCATCTCCTTGCCGTTGACCGTGGCATGGTGCAGCCCGACGCCGGACAGATACAGGCGCGCGTCGGCGACCTTCTTACCGCGCGGGACGCGGAACTGGCGGGCGAAGATCGGCAGCGGCTGGTTCTCGGCGCGGTCGGGATAGTCGATCCACCGGGCATTGCCCCAGTCGCTTCGCTCCAGCAGACCCATCGTCCAGGTGCTCGGAGCCGACCAGCCGGACGGCTGCCGGTTGGCGTCCCAGACCCGGACACGCCAGGCGACGGTGTCGCGTGACTTCAGGGACGCGGTGAACGCGGCGCTCTGCTGGGTGCCGCTGACCTTGCCGGACGACCAGACCAGCCGCCCGGCCTTGAGCTTCGCCGGTGTCTCCGCCGCCTGCACCTCATAGGCGGTCTGCCGGTCGCCTGGACACGGCGTACGGGCGCCGGGCCGACGGCAGGGATGGGACCTGGCGCGGCTGGTCTCGGCGATCTGCCAGGTCAACGTGGGACGCCGGTTGTCGAGGCCCTGAGGCGAGTCGTACCGCCCGTCCACTCCAAGGTGGACCGGCTCGACATAACCCCTGGGCCCGGGGGCAAAGGCGGCCACCGGAGGCGGTGCCGCCAGGCCCACGAGCAGGGCCGTGGTTCCCAAGACACAGATCGAACGTTTGCCGACTGGCATCGATCCTCCTCTTTCTATCGGGGGGTGGGGGTGCGGTGGGCGGGCCACCGGCAGGTGAAGACGTGCCGTCCTGAGCCGACGTCGACCGCCTCGTTCTCTTCGGTGGGCAGGTGGACGGTGGCGGTGGTGTTGGGCGGGACGAGAACGTTCACGGTCAGAAGGTCGCCGTTGAGCTCCCAGCTCACTTCGGCCAGGCCATAGGGCGTGACGTGGGAGGCGCGCGCGTGGGTGAGGCCGCCGCCGGGACGCGGGCGCACGAGCAGGCGGCGATATCCGGGTTCGGCGGGGGCGAGACCGGCCACGGTGCGGTGCATCCAGTCCGCGACCGCGCCGAGGGCGTAGTGGTTGAACGAGGTCATCTCGCCGGGGTTGACGCCGCCGTCGGGCAGCAGGCTGTCCCAGCGTTCCCAGATGGTGGTCGCGTCCATCGTCACCGCGTACAGCCAGGACGGGCATTCGGTCTGCAGCAGCAGCCGGTAGGCGTCGTCGAGGACACCGGCCTCGGTGAGGGCGTCGCAGATGAGCGGGGTGCCGACGAAGCCGGTGCCGATGCGGTGGCCGCCGTCCCGGACGAGTTCGGCCAGCCGCCGGCCCGCGTGCGCGCGACGCTCCTCGCCGTCGATGAGCCCGAACATCAGCGCGAGCGCGTAGGCGGTCTGGGAGTCGCTCGACACCTTGCCCTCGGCCGAGACGTAGGCGCTGTCGAACGCGGCGCGTACCCGTCCGGCGAGATCGTCGTAGCGGCGGTGGGCATCGGCATCGCCGAGGAGCCGGGCGGTCTCGGCGACGAGCCGGGCGGAGTGGGCCAGGTAGGCGGTGGCGACCAGGCTCGGGTCGGTACGGGTCTCGGCGGGCCGGTCGGCGGGGGCAGCCGGATCGAGCCAGTCCCCGAGTTGCTCACCGGTGTCCCACAGCAGCGATTCGCCGGCCAGGCCAGCGACCTGATCGACCCAGGCGGTCATGCTGGGATACTGCCTGCGCAGCAGTTCGAGATCACCGGTGCGCTGGTAGAGCGTCCAGGGCAGCAGCACCGCGGCATCTCCCCAGGCCGCCATCGGCTCCAGCCGGACGAACGGGGCGAGTTCGATCCACGGTACGTAGAGCGGGACGGTGCCGTGCTGGTGCTGTTCGGCGGCCAGGTCTTCGAGCCAGGAGCCGAGCATGCCGGTGCAGGCGTAGAGGAACGAGGCGGCCGGTGCGAAGACCTGGATGTCGCCGGTCCAGCCCAGGCGTTCGTCGCGTTGCGGGCAGTCGGTGGGGATGTCGACGAAGTTGCCGCGCATGCTCCAGACGACGTTGTCGTGCAGACGGCTAAGAAGTGGATCCGAGCAGGAGAACTCACCGATACGAAGCAGATCGGTGTGGCAGACCACGGCCTGGACGTCGGTGGGATCCAGCTCGCCGGGCCAGTCGTCGATCTGGGCGTAGCGGAAGCCGTGGATGGTGAAGCGCGGCTCCCATACTTCGGACGTGGCGTCGCCGCGCAGCGTGTAGGTGTCGTGCGCGGCGGCCTGGCGCAGCGGACGGGTGCTGAGGGCGCCGTCTTCCAAGACTTCGGCATGCCGCAACGAGACGGTGTGACCGGCCGGGCCCTGAACCCGGATGCGCAGCCGCCCGGAGATGTTCTGGCCGAAGTCCAGGATCGTCTCCCCGGACGGGCCGATGAGGACGTCCTCCGGGGCGAGGGTCTCCACGCGGCGGACGGACGGGCCGGACGGCGCGACCAGCCTGGCCGAATCGTGGGGCAACGTTTCGGCGGGCAGCCAGCCGGAGTCGTCGAAGCCGGGCCGCGACCAGCCCGGCGGCAGCAGCCGGGCGTCATAACGTTCGCCGTCGTACAGGCTCGCCGCGACGATGGGGCCGGGCCCGCAGCGCCAGTCGCGGTCGGTCGTCACCGTCTCGGTGGTGCCGTCGGCGTAGGTGATCTCCAGTTGAACGATCAGCGCGGTGCGGTCGCCGTAGATGGCCGTCCTGCCGCCGCCGAAGCCGACCCGGCCGCGATACCAGCCGTCGGCGAGCATGGCGGCGATGGCGTTCGGGCCGACGTTCAGGATCTCGGTGACGTCGTGGGTGCGGTAGCGCAGCCGGTGGTCGTAGCTGGTCCAGCCGGGGGCGAGCACGTCGTCGCCGACCGGGACGCCGTTGATCTCCACGTCGTACAGGCCGTGCGCGGTGACGTACAGCCGGGCCGAGGCGATGGGCGCGCGCAGACCGAAATCGCGGCGCAGCAGGGGAGCCGGGCCGTCGGGCTCTCCCAGCAGTTGCCGTGGCGGTGCCACCGCGTCCGCCCGCCAGTCACCAGTGTTGAGCAGCCCCGCCTCAACCCAAGACCACGGGCTCCAGCCGGTGGCGGTGCCATCGTGTCCGAACACGCGCACGCGTACGCCCCGGAGATCGCGCGAGCGCAGCGGCTCGAAGGGCCAGGACACCAAGACCGACTCATCCGAGTCGAGACGTCCAGTCCGAGCGCGGCGTCCACCCAAAGCCTGGTCGCCGAGCGGGGGCTGGTCGGTGAGTTCGAGCTCGTAGGCGGCTTGCCGCCAGTTCGGGATGTCGGTCGTCACGGTCCACGACAGGCGTGGGGCGGGTTCGCCGATCCCGAGGGGCTGCCGGTGATGTTCGAAGCCAGGGGCTTCGGCACGCAGGGTCGTCACAGGTGTTGGTTCCTATGAGAGGTCTCCTGGCGGAGACAGGGGATACGTGAGTGAGGGACGCGGGCGTCGGCGCGGGCGGGGGAGGGGGCAGGGTTCAGCCTGTGAGCGCCTTGTCGGTCATGCCGTTCACGATCTTGCGGTTGAAGAAGACGAACATCAGCAGCGGCGGAATGGTGATCAGGACGATGTCCATGAACAGCAGATTCCACTGGGTGTTGTACTGGCTCTGGAAGTTGTAGAGGGTGACCTGCACCGTGGCGTTGTCGTCGCCGGGCAGGAAGTACAGCGGGTTGACGAAGTCGTTGAAGACGGCCACCGAGCTGGTGAGGATCACCGTGATGGCGACCGGCCGCAGCAGCGGGAAGATCACCTGGAAGAACAGCCGGAACCCGCCGCAGCCGTCGATCATGGCGGCCTCGTCGAACTCCCGGGGAATGGCCGCGATGAACGCGCGGAACAGCAGCACCGCGTACGGCAGCCCGTAGGCGACCTCGACCAGCGTCAGCCCGGGCAGGGTCTTGAACAGGCCCAGCTTCTGCAGCAGCCAGATCGTGGGCACGACCGCGGGCGGAATGATCAGCCCGGTGAGCACCAGGAAATTGGCGGCCGAGCTCAGCTTCCCGGGGCGGCGTTGCAGGACGAACGCGGCCATGGCCGCGAAGACGACGATGAGCGTGACGGACGCGACGGTGAGGATCGTGCTGTTGACGTAGGCGCGCAGCAGGACGTAGTCGCGCGCCTGGACCACCTCGGTGAAGTTCTGCACGATCCGCCACTCGGAGGGCCACCCGAAACCGAGGTCGGTGGCCTCCTTCTCGTTCTTCACCGCGTTCAGCAGCATGAAGGCGAAGGGCACCAGGAAGACCATGGTGGCCACCGTCAGCGCGACCACCTCGGCGCCGAGCCTTTTGAACGTTCTCATGGCGTGACCTGCCGCTTGCCGAGGAGGTACGTGAGCGGCACCACCAGCGCGGTCACGATGACGAAGAGCAGGACGTTGCCCGCGGTCGACAGGCCGTAGAAGCCGGCCTGGTACTGCTTGTAGATGATCGAGGAGATGGTGTCGCTGGTGAAGCCGGGCCCGCCGCGGGTCATCGTCCAGATCAGGTCGAACGTGCGCAGCCCGCCGATGAACGACAGCACGATCACCGAGTAGGTGGCGGGCCGGCTCAGCGGCAGCGTCACATGCCGGAACCGGTGCCACGCCGACCCGCCGTCCACCATCACCGCCTCGAAGTAGGAACGCGGGATGGACACGATGCCCGCGATGTAGATGACGGTGGCGAGGCCGACGCCCTTCCACACGTCCACCAGCGCCACCGACAGCAGCGCGGTGGTCGCGTCGCCGAGCCAGTCGCGGCCGTCGACGCCGACCAGCCCCAGTGCCCGGTCGACCAGGCCGGTGTCGGGCTTGAGCAGCATGCTGAACGTGATCCCGACCGCGACGGTGGAGACCAGGACGGGGAAGAAGACCACCGACCGCAGGAACCCGCGTGACCGCAGAGTGCTGGTGAGCAGGACGCCGAGCGCCATCCCGAGCACCACTTTGAGCCCGCTGGTGACGACGGCGTAGACGATGGTGTTCTGGAAGCCGACGCGCAGATTCTGCTCGGCCAGGAAGTCGCGGAAGTTGTCGAGCCCGACGAAGGTGCTGTCGAACAGCGTCCAGCGGGTGAGCGAGAAGTAGAACGCCATCACCGTCGGCACCAGGAAGATCACCAGGTAGACGGCGGCGGCCGGCGCGTAGAGGGCGAAGGGATAGGAACCCTGCCGCCCAGCGCCGCGTGATCGGCCGCGCCCGGCACCGCGCGACCGAACGCGCTCGTCTGCCGGAACGCGCTCGTCGCTCGGCACGTGCTCGTTGCCCGCTCGCTCGACGGCCCCTCTGGCGCTTTCGGCCGCTTTGGCTGACCTCCGGGGCGTCCTCCTCGTCATCCCCATCCGGGGAGACCCAACTGCTTGGCCTGCTTGGCGACGTCCTTGTCGTACTGGGCCGCGCCGTCGGCAGGCTGGGTGAGTCCCGAGCCGACGGCGACCGTGATCTGCTCCAGCGACGGCCCCTTGACCGGTGACAGGAACTCCAGGGCAGGCGTAGTGGCTCGACGGTCCAGGTAGGCCTGCAGATCCTTGGCCACTTGCAGCGCGTTCGCGGGCAGCGTCGCGCCCTCAACGCGGTACGGTCCGGACGGCGGAACCGCCTTGGTCACAGCGGCGGTGCCCGCTGGAGAGGCGACGAAGGCCAGGAACTTCTTGGCCTCGGCCAGATGCTTCGTGGTCTTGGCGATGTAGATGGCGGGCGGCTCCCACACAGTGGCCCCGTGCTTGGCCGGGTCGTCGCCGGGGATGCCGAAGAAGCCGACGTCCGTGGCCGCCTGCGGGTAGTTCGCGAGCTGCGGCGGCAGCGTGACGCTGAGCATCGCGTAGTGCGCGCCCTTGCCCTCGATCAGCATCTTCAGGCCCTGCTCGTTGGTGGCCGAGCCGAAGCCCTTGTTGGCGTAACCCTTGGCGTGGATGTCGGCGAGATGCTGGAAGCCGGCGACCGTGGCCGGCGTCGTCGCGAACTTGATCTTGCCCGCCGTGTACTCCTGGGCGAAGCCGGGCACCGTGGCCTGCACGTTGTAGTAGTCGGCCAGGACCATCAGCTGCGAGGTCCAGGTGTCCTTGAACGTGGTGATCACCGGGGTGACGCCGGCGGCCTTGACCTTCTCGTTGTTGGCCATGAACTCGGCCCAGGTCGCGGGCGGCTTCAGCCCGAGCCGCTGGTAGACCTTGCGGTTGTACAGGATGCCGCCGCCGGTCGCCGCGGCGGCCGGGACGCCGTAGACCTTGCCGCCCTGGGTGACGACCGGCAGGTAGTCCTTCTTGACGTTCGCCAGCACCGGATCGCCGGTGAGGTCGGCCATGGTCTGCGCGGGGTTGAGCGCTTGCAGCAGCGATCCCGGGTTGTACCAGAAGACGTCGGCCATGTCGCCGGTGGAGAGCCGGGTCTTGACGATGTTGTCGCCCTCGCTGCCGCCCGCGATCACCTCCGTCTTGATCTTGATCTTCGGGTTGGCCTGGGTGAAGGCGCTCGCGAGCGCCTTCGTGGTGTCGACGGTGGACGGGTCGTTGCCCATCAGGAACGACAGCGTCACGGTGCCGTCCGACGACGACCCGCTTGAGCCGCAGGAGGTCAGGGCCGCCACCGCGAGCGCGGTCGCGGCGGCTCCGAGCAGTGTCTTCACGGCGCCCTCCGGGTGCATTAAATCGTTTTAACGGCTCCCCGATGCGCTTAACGTAGGCGTAACCTCAGACACTCGTCAAGAGCCAATCTGAGTAACGATCCCCATGACTTCTCCAGCTAGATCAGCTATAACTCAGAATAATCATCGAATCCATGGATAACGTTACCCATCGCGTCCGGCCCCGGTGCCCCTACAATCGAGGCGCCGTCCGAAGGAGGAAGATCATGGCTGAGCGGCGTCGCGCGACGATCGCGGACGTGGCCAGCCACGCCAAGGTCTCCACCACCGCGGTGTCCAAGGTGATCCGCAACGCCTACGGCGTCAGCCCCGCCATGCGCGAGCGCGTCAACGCCGCCATCGAAGAACTCGGCTACCGCCCGCACGCCGCCGCCCGCGCGATGCGCGGACGCACCTACACGATCGGCCTGATGCTCCCGCACATCAGGAACCCGTTCTTCGCCGACATCCTCGACGGCCTCATGGAGCAGCTCGGCGGCACCGACTACCAGGCGATCATGATCCAGGGCGGCGCCACCCGGAAGACCGAGCAGCGAGCCGTCGACGCGCTGGTCGACCGCCAGGTGGACGGCATCATCATGGTCGCCCCCCTCGCCTCCAAGACCCGCCTCGAAGAAGTGGCCAAGGGCACCCCCACCGTGGTGCTCGCACGGCACGAACGTTCCGCGGTGTACGACGCGGTCTTCGACGACGACGAGACCGGCGCCGAGCTGGCCGTCCAGCACCTGATCGACCTCGGCCACACCCGCATCGCGCACATCACCCACCAGGACGACAGCGTCGCCCGCGCCGCCGACCTCCTGCACAAGATCCGCTCCGAGGCCTACGAACGCGTCATGCGCGAGCACGGCCTCGCCGACGAGATCGCCATCGCCACGACCTACTACACCGAAGAGGGCGGCTACCAGGGCACCCTCGAACTCCTGGCCCGCGCACCCCGCCCCACCGCCATCTTCGCGGGCGCCGACCAGGCCGCCTTCGGCGCCCTTGCCGCCGTCCACGAGTCCGGCCTCTCCGTCCCCGCGGACGTCTCCATCGCCGGCTACGACAACACCCGCCTGGCCGCCCTGCCCAACATCGCCCTGACGAGCATCGACCAGAACGGCGCCCTCATGGGCGAAACCGCGGGCCGCCTCCTCCTTGAACGCATAGAAGGCCGCACCTCAGCCGTCCGCTTCTCGGTGACCCCAAGCCTCGTCCAACGCCGCTCAACCGCCCCACCCCCCTGACCAACACCCCACGCCCAGAAGGTCATCGCCGCCTCCGAGCCCCACTGCCAGGACTCCATCAACTCCACGGAAGGTCGCCGGAGGGATAGGGCCGTCCATGTCTTCTGTGATCACGGTGGGGGGGTGGGGTTTCGAACCGGGTCGTGTCGGGGCCTTAGCGCTGTCAGGCGTCGGATAACCTGGCGGCCGTGATCTTGAGACTGCGCGGTTTCCCGGGGATCGGGGCGTGGTGGAGTTCGCCGGTCAGGGCCGCCACGTGGCTGGCCACCGCGCAGGTCGCGGCGGGTGGTGTGGTGGGGTTGGCGGGCCTGGCCGCCGTCGCCGCGCCGATCGCGGTCGGCATCGAGCTGGCGCGGTCGATCGTCGCCCCGGCGGTGGCGTTGATCGTCATCCTGACCGCGGTGCGCGGCTGCACCGCGTTGCAGCGCTCCCGGATCACCGTCTTCACCGACGTCGATCCCGCTGGGGACCGCCCCGGACCGTCCTGGCGGCGTTATCCCTTCACCGCCGGAGCCTGGCGCCAGGTCGTCTACCACTTCGTGGCCGGACCGGTCGGGGTCGCCATGGCGGCGCTGGTCGGCGCCTCCTGGAGCGGCGGCCTGCTGCTCGGCTCCGCGCCTGTCCACGCCTGGACGCTGCCGCCGGACGGGCCGCTCGGCTGGAATCCGCGCGCGCCCCTTGCCGTCGCCGCGATGACCGTCGCGGGGCTGCTGCTGCTCCTGCTCGCCCCGGCGCTGGCCACCGCCCTGGCGCGCGCCGATCTGGCGTTGGCGCGCACGTTCCTGGGGCCGACCCAGCGCGAGGAACGCGCCGCCCTGACCCGCCGGATGTCCGGGCTGGCCGCGAGCCGGGCTGCGACCGTCGAGGCCGCCGACGCCGAGCGCCGCCGGATCGAGCGCGACCTGCACGACGGTGCCCAGCAGCGGCTCGTGTCGCTGGCGATGAACCTCGGCATCGCCCGCGCGATGCTCAAGGATCTGCCCGATCCCGCCCGGGAGGCCGTCGTCCGCTCCCACGAGGAGGCCAAGCTGGCGCTGACCGAGCTGCGCGACTTCGTGCGCGGCCTGCATCCCGCCGTGCTCGACGAGCTCGGGCTGGACGCGGCGCTGTCCGGGTTGGCGGGGCGGACCCCGATTCCCGTGGACGTCCGGGTGGACCTGCCCGAACGGCCCGCCCCCGCGCTGGAGGCGGTGGCCTACTTCGTCGTCTCCGAGGCACTCACCAACGTGGTCAAGCACGCCGACGCGTCCCGCGCCGAGGTGGCTCTCGCGCGCCGGGACGGCCGGATCGTGCTGACGGTGGTCGACGACGGCCGCGGCGGCGCCAGCATGGCGGCCGGCAGCGGCCTGGCCGGGCTGTCGCGCCGGGTCGCCTCGGTCGACGGCGCCCTGTCCCTGTCCAGTCCGACCGGCGGCCCGACTCGCCTGACCGTGGAACTGCCATGCGCATTGTGATCGCCGAAGACTCGTTCCTGCTGCGCGAGGGCCTGGTCCGGTTGCTGGAGCTGGGCGGCCTGACCGTCGCCGCGGCGGTGGGCGACGCCGGCACGCTGCTGGAGGCGGTCGACCGGCACGACCCCGACCTGGTGGTCGTGGACGTGCGGATGCCGCCCACCCACACCGACGAGGGCCTGCGCGCCGCCCTGACGCTGCGGGAACGCGGACCACGGCCCAACGTGCTCGTGCTGTCGCAGTACGTCGAGGAGCGGCATGCCACCAAACTGCTGCGGGGCGACACCAAAGGCTTCGGATACCTGCTCAAGGACCGGGTCGCGGACATGGAGGACTTCCTGGCCACAGTGCGACGGGTCGCCGATGGCGGGACCGCGATAGACCCGGAGGTCGTATCGCAGTTGCTGAGCCGCAGCGACGGCCCGCTCGCCCGGCTGACACCGCGCGAGCACGAGGTGCTGCGGTTGATGGCGGAGGGACGCTCCAACGGCGGGATCGCCGAGAAGCTGGTGGTGAGCGAGAGCGCCGTCGCCAAGCACGTCGCGGGAATCTTCGCCAAGTTCGAGCTGCCCGGCACGGCGCAGGAGCATCGCCGGGTTCTGGCCGTGCTGAAGTTCCTCAGCGGTGTGTGAACGATGAAACTGCCGCGCCTGCTCTGGATCACGGTGGGGGGAGTCGCCACCGTCGCGCTGCTGGGCGCGGGGATCGTCGGCGGGCGGATGTGGCTGAGCGATGCGGACGAGCCCTCCCAGCCGACCGTCCGCTACTCACGCATCCACGCGGTGACCAAGGTGGTCGTGGAGATCGACAGCGGTTACGTGCTGGTCAGGGCGGGCCTCAACGGGCGCGTCGACGTCGAGCGGCGGCCCCGGGACGGCCGGATCCTCGACCTGAAGGAGAGCTGGGACGGGGATCGGCTCCGGCTCGCCGGCGGCTGCCGCGACGCGAAAGGCAAGCGCGTCACGCGCTGCCAGTCCGGGTACGTCCTCCAGGTGCCGGCGGCTGCCGAGATCGAGGCGCGCGCCGCTACGGGCGATCTCACCGTGGCCGGCCGCACCGGCGCGGTGTCCGTAACGTCCGGCAGTGGCGACATCGAGCTGCGGGATGTCAGCGGGCAGGTTCGGGTGATGACCAACTCGGGCGAGGTGACGGCCACGGCCCTGCGTTCGTCCACCGTGGACGCGCAGACCAACACCGGCGACGTCACGCTGGCGTTCGCCGCCGCGCCGCAGCGGACGGTCGTGACCACCAACACCGGCGACATCGAGCTGGCGGTTCCCGCGGGCCGGTACCGGATCAGCGCCGACACCGTCTCCGGCCGGCGCGACGTCGCCGTCCCAGGGAGCACCGCCCCCTGGCCAACCCTGAAAGCCCGCAGCAACAGCGGTGACGTGCGCCTGCGGACCGCCTAACCGTCGCCTGACCGTTCGGATGTTCACCGCCCGCCCGAACCGCCGGGCCCCGCCCGAACCGCCCAACGCGAGCGAACCGCCTGACCGTCCAGGCGGTCGCCGCCCGCCCGGACTGTCGGGCCCGAGCGGATCGCCCCAGCCGAACGGACCGCCCAGCCCCAGGACCGTCCAGCCCAAGCGGGCCGTCCGGCCCGGCAGGCGCGTTTGATGCCGAGCTGTGGCGCTTGGTCGCGCTGGCCCTTGGTGCGGAGCTGCGGAGTTCGGATGCCGGAGGCGTACGACCGGGCTCCGGCTGGCGCGCTGGTCGTGGATCAGTCGCCGCGCGGGGCCGGCCCGCCGACGAGGAGGCGGGTCGCGACCACGGAGGTGCAGACGGCGGTCGCGGCGCACACCGCTGTGACCGCGAGGATCGACGTCCACGGGACGGCCAGCGGGAACCCGCCCACCAGCTTGGTCAGCGCCGCCCGCTGACCCGCCACGACCATGATCGCCGCCACGCCGGCGAGGAAGGCGCCGGCGATCGTCGCCACCACGGTCTCGGCGGCCACATACGTCAGCGTCTCGCGGCGGGTGGCGCCGGCCAGGGTGAGGGCCGACAGCTCGCGGCGGCGGTCCGGGGCCGCCATCACCAGGGTGTTGGCGATCGCGATCAGCGCGAACGCCAGCGCGATCCCGAACACGTTCCCGGTGGCCAGCCTGGTCTTGCGCTGCTGGTCGGCCTGCTCGGCATCAAGGAGGGACGACCTGGTGGAAAGCGTCACGGGCTGGTCGCGCACGGCCGAACGCAGCGCCGCGGCCGCGGCGTCGCCGCCCGCCGCCACCTTGACCTCGATCTGGGTCGGGGGGCTTCCGCCGGTGTGGGCGGCGGGGATGTATCCGATCTCGCCGGTGACCGTGGTACTGGACTGGGCCGCCACGCGCAGCGGCGCGGACGTGCCGTCCGGCAGCCAGGCCCGCACCCGGTCGCCGGTGCGAATGCCGAATTCTCGCGCGCTGTCGCGGTCCAGGACCAGGAAGTCGTCGCCGAGATTTTGCATGGACCCGTCCACGACGGCGGGACGCCGCGTCGCGTTCAGCGACCGCGGATCGACGGCGAAGGCCGACAGCGTGCCCAGATAGCGGCCGCCGTCCCCGCTCAGCCGCACCTCGGCGGGGGTGTAGACCGCGACCGTGGCGCCCGGGATGGCCCGCACCCGGTCGACGACGGCCGAGCCGATCTCACCGTCGCCCTGGGCCGACAGGATGTAGTCGGCTCCGCTCTCGGCACGCAGCCCGGCCACGTTCGCCGCGTTCGCCGCGTCCTGCGCCGTGAACAGCGCGGCGCCGAGGCCGACGGCCAGCACCACCGGGGTGGCGACCGCGGCGGTGCGCCGTCCTGCGAACAGCGCGCCCTCGCGGACCACCATGGCGCCCGCGCCCAGCCTGCTCAGCGGCCAGGCCAACGCGGCCAGAACGGGGCGGACCAGCAGCGGGGTCAGCAGCGCGCAGCCGCCCACCAGCAGGACCGGAACGAACAGGTAGTTCTGCATGCTGAGCGCCACGACCTGATCGGCATTGATGGCGCCGACGCTCTTCTGGACACCCAGCACGAGCAGCACACCGCCGAGCACCAGCCGCACCGGCGTGACCGCCCGGCGCCTGCCGGTGGCTTCGCGCAGCGCCTCCGCGGGGCGCACGCGGCCCGCCCGCCACGACACCACGGCCGTACCGATCATCGCCGCCAGCAGTCCCAGCAAGAACGAGATCACCAGCGGGACGGGCCGGGCGTCGACCGCGAGCCAGGACGGCGCGACGCCATGGTCCACCATCCAGCCGCGCAGCACCCCGGTCCACTGGACGCCGACCGCGCACCCGAGGGCCGAGGCCAGCACGGCCAGCAGGAAGGCCTCGGCGAGCAGCATCCGGCGCACCTGCCCCGGCGTCGCACCCACGGTCCGCAGCAGCGCCACCTCCCGCCGCCGCTGGTCGACCACGAAGGCGAAGGTGGCGATCACCACGAAGACCACCACGAAGACGACCAGCATCATCGACGTGCCGGCCATTCCCTCCGCGTCGCGGAGCTGGTCACGGCCGCCATACTGGTCGCGCTCGGCCAGCAGCCGATCGTCATCGGTGAGCACCCGTGCGCCGGTCCCCTGAACCGCCGCACGCACCGACTCTGCCGAGCCGTAGGCGACGACGGCGTTGACCTTAGGTGACAGCCGCGCCGCCTCCTTGTCGGCGAAGAACACCGCATTCTCGAACCAGACCGGAGCGGTGACCCCAGCGATCTTGTAGTCCCCGAAGCCGGCGGTGGTCGCGACCCGGACGGTCCCGCCGACCAGCGACGGGTCACCACCGCCGACGACGATCTCGTGGACCGACCCGGGCGCATGCCCTTTCACCAGCCGGTACGGGGTGAACGCGGCGGCGCTCCAGGGGTGGCCCACCTGCCCGTCCGGGCCGCCGGGCAGCCGCGCGGAGAACGTCCGGTCCGGCACCGTCCGACCCGTGCCCGACAAAGCCTGGACGACCCGCGCGGGCAGTGGGCTCGGCCGGGCCAACGGGAACTCGCGCGGATCGCCGTCGTCGTCCTTGAGCGTCAACGTCACCGGTGCGGTCACCACCGCCGGGGCTTGTGCGTAACGTTGCGGACCGTGGAACTCGGTGGTGGTCACCGCCCGCAGGGTGAGGGCCGTCATCGCGATGATGGCGGTGCCCAGGGCCAGCGCCAGGAACGCCCCGGCGTAACTCGCCGCGCGGCTGCGCAGGGTGGCCAGCGCGATCCGGATCACCGCTCCTCCTCGAGCTTGGTGATCCGCGCCGCGACCAGCTCCGGGGTCGGGGCCTCCAGGTTCCCGGCGATCCGGCCGTCGGCGAGGAACAGCACCTCGTCGGCGAACGCCGCCGCGACGGGGTCGTGGGTGACCATCACGATCGTCTGGCGCTGCCGGTCCACCAGTTCCCGGAGCAGCCTCATGACCTCCCGGGAGGAGCGGGAGTCCAGCGCGCCGGTGGGCTCGTCGGCGAACAGCACCTGAGGCCGCGTCACCAGCGCGCGGGCGATCGCCACCCGCTGCTGCTGACCGCCCGACATCTCACCGGGCCGGTGCCGCCGCCGGTCCGCCAGGCCCAACCGGTCCAGCGCGGCGTCCACGTCCCGGCGCTTGGGCCGCTTGCCCGCCAGCATGAGCGGCAGCGCGACGTTCTGCCGGGCCGTCAGCGACGGCACGAGATTGAACGCCTGGAAGACGAACCCGATACGCTCGCGGCGCAGTTTGGTCAGCGCACCCTCGCTCAGCCCGTTCAGGAAAGTTCCGGCCAGCTCCACTTCTCCCGAGTCGACACGGTCGATTCCCGCCGCGCACTGAAGAAGGGTGGACTTTCCCGATCCCGAGGGCCCCATGACGGCGGTGAACCGTCCGGCTGGAAACATGACCGAGACGTTCTCCAGTGCCGCCACCTTGTTGTCGCGGCGGCCGTAGGTCTTGCTGACCTGACTGACCCTGACCATGGCTTCGCTGTGCATGACCTCGACGCTAGAGGCCAGGGCCATACCGAAACCATGACGCGGAGACCCGACTCGACCCTGTACCCAGCACCAGGCCACCCCTGGCCCGGACACCAGACGAAGGCGGGCTCCTGGCAGTCGCGAGCACCGTGACCTTGGCAGACCCGGGATCCTGCCCGCCTCTGGCAGTGAAGCCCACGGCCGGTCTTCGGCCTGGCGATGACAGGCCGACCAGTTGCGCGCACCGGCGCCTCTGCCCGTTCAACAGGCACTCGACGTGGTCGGCGATTTCGGGTGCCCCGGCGCGAGAGTGCCGGCCCGCGGTCGGCAGCCGGGCGGCTTCGACGGCGACACGATCGGACACCCCGTACTGCTCGGCGAGCTTGCGCCGGCGGGAGGAGAACCTGATCATTGAGATCGAGGACGACGGGAACGGCACGGGAGCGGGGCTGCCGTCCGGCGGGAACGGGCTGGCCGGCATCCGGGAACGCGCCACGGGGCCACGGCCCGGCGGCCGGGGTTTCCAGGTGCGCGCGTCCCTGCCGCTGAGCGTCCGGGAGGCGGTGTGAGCATCCGGGTCGTGGTCGCCGACGATCAGGAACTGGTCCGCGCCGGGTTCGCACTGATCCTGGAAGTGCAGCCGGACATCGAGGTGCTGGCCGAGGCCGGCGACGGTTTCCAGGCGGTCGCGGCGATCCGCGAGCACCGGCCGGACGTGGCGCTGCTCGACATCCGGATGCCGGGGATGGGATCGAGGCCGCCAGGATCGCGTGCGCCGAGACCGGCTGCAAGGTGGTCATGCTGACCACCTTCGACCTCGACGACTACGTCTTCGACGCCCTGCGCGCCGGGGCGAGCGGATTCCTGCTCAAGGACGTGTGCCGCGACGACCTCGTCCACGCGGTCAGGGTCGTGGCCGGCTCGGCCCGGACACCGCTGCCCGCCGGGCGGCTGGACGTGCTGACCGGCCGCGAGCGCGAGACCCTGCGGATGATCGCCGAGGCCATGGTGGTCAGCGGGCACACGGTCAAGACGCACGTCAGCAATGTGCTGTCCAAACTGGGGCTACGCGACCGGGTGCAGGCGGTCATCACCGCATACGAGACCGGGCTCACCGTGCCCGGTGCCGGCTCCCACGACAGGCGGGCCTGAACGCCCCGACACCGGCCGGCGCCGGCCCGAGGGTCCACGGAACGGCCTGGGTCAGATGACTCCCGCTTCGGCCAGCCAGCGCCACAGTTGGTCTTGGTCGACGACCGTGACGCCGAGCTTTTCGGCTTTGCCGGTCTTCGCGGCGCCGACGTTGGCGCCGGCCAGCAGGTAGTCGGTGGTCGCGGAGACCGACGAGGCGGTCGTGGCCGCCGCCTGCTCGACCAGGCGCGTGACGTCCGGTCGGCTGATCTTGGCGCCCGAGTGCGGGTTGGTGAACGCGCCGGTGATCACGACCGACTTGCCCTTGAGCGGCGAGTCGCCCGCGGCCGCCGCGTCGACGGGCCGGTCTTCGTCCAGCACATCGAGGTGGACGCCGCGCTTACGGAGCGCCGCGATCTCCTGCTGCACCTCTGGGCGGGCGAAGAAGGCCACGATGCTCTCGGCGGCCTTCGGCCCGATGTCGCGGATCGCCACCAGGTCTTCGACCGTCGCCGCCGCGACGTCCTCGATGCGCTCGTACCCGGCCAGGCACAGGCGCTTGGCCGTGCCCTCGGAGGCCATCGGGATCGCCAGCCCGATCAGCGCGCGCCGCAGCCCCATGCCCTTGGAGGACGCGATCGAGTCGACCATGTTCTTGGCGCTGACCTCGCCCATCCGCTCGTAGCCGAGCAGCTGGTCGGTCGTCAGGTCGTAGAAGTCGCTGCGGCGTTTGAGCACGCCTTCCTCGGCGAGCTTCTCGATCCAGGTGTCGCCGACGCCCTCCATGTCGGCCGCGTGGCGCGAGGCCCAGTGCATCAGCCGGCGCGTCGCCTGCGCCGGGCACTGCAGGTTGAGGCACCAGAGCTCCTCGCCGGTGCCGCGGACCTCCAGTTCGGAGCCGCACGACGGGCAGTGCGTCGGCGGGACGATCTCCACCTCGCTGCCGTCGCGCTTCTCCGGCAGCGAGCGGCCCGCGAACGGGATCACGTCGCCGCGCCGCACGACCGCCACCGTGTCGCCGATGCGCAGGTCGCGCTCGCGGACCAGGCGCGGGTTGTGCAGGGTGATGTTCTCCACGGTCACACCGCCGACGAACACCGGCGCGACCTTCGCGCGCGGTGGGATGCGGCCGATCTTGCCGACCGGCCACTCGACCGACAGCAGCGTCGTCAGCTTCTCCTCCGGCGGGTACTTGAACGCGATCGCGCCGCGCGGCTCGGCGCTGTTGAAGCCCGCCGCGTCGAACGCCGCCGGCTCGTGCAGCCGCACGACCGCGCCGTCGGTGTCATAGTCGAGCCCGTCGCGGCGGTCGCCGATCTCGTGGATCGCGTCCATCACCTCGTCCACGCCCGCGCACACGTACTGGGCGACCGGCTCGAAACCCGCCGGGATCTCCACCGCCGCACCGCCCCGGTCGGCGCCGAACGCGAAGAACCGCAGCACCCGCTTGGCCTGCACGGCCGCCTCGGGATCCTTCAGCACCAGCGTCCCGGCGGCGCCCGACCGCGGGTTGGTCAGGATCCGCTCCGGGTGGGCCTCGTTGTAGGCGGCCCACACCGACCGCAGCATCACGGCCTCACCACGGACCTCGACGCGCCCGGGCGCGTCGATCTCGGCCGGCAGGCCCGGGATCACGTGCCGCACCTTCTCGGTCACCAGTTCGCCGACCGCCCCGGTGCCGCGCGTGGCGACGTAGTCGAGCTTGCCATCGACATAGACGATGCTGAGCGAGAGCCCGTCGAGCTTCTCCGACACGCGGAACACCTGGCCGCCGAAGCGTTCACAGAACGTGCGGACCTTCTCCTCGTCGGTCGCCTTGGCCAGCGAGAGCATCGGACGCGCGTGGCGGACGGTCGGGCCGGTCAGCTCCGCCGGCGCGTTGACCTTGCCGAGCGGGCTGTCGGCCGGCTCGAGCTCCGGATGCTCGGCGACGAGCGCGGCCAGCTCGTCCTTCAACGCGTCGTAGTCAGCGTCCGGCAGCGGGCTGTCACCGGCGCCGTAGTACAGATCGTTCAGCCGCTTGACCTCGGCGGTCAGCTCCGCGATGCGCTCTTCAACGTCCACGCCCCTGATTAAACGCGATGGCACCGACATTGGTCATCGCCCCGTCCGCAGAATGATCCGAAGCGAGCCGCCTGGTCGCCACCGCAGGCGAACGCACGGCCCGGCGCCTATGTGGGACCCGAACGCACAGGCGCCGAATCCACCTGGCCCGGCTGAGCGCGGTGTCAGGCGTGGGTGCGCACGGGGATCTGGGTGCGGCGGTCCGCGGGGAAGCTGATCTCTACGGAGAGGCCGCCGCCCGGGCGGGCGTTCGCGGTGATGCCGGCGCCGTGCGCCGCCGCGATGGCCCGGACGATCGAGAGGCCGAGACCGTGGTGGCCGTCGGCGCGCGCCGTCCGTCCGCCGAGCCGCTGGAAGGGCTCGAAGAGCCGGCCGACCTGCTGCGGGGAGATGACCGGTCCGCTGTTGGCCACCGAGACGAACGCCCGTCCCGCCCTGATCTCGGTCACGACCTCCACGTGGCCGCCGGGCACGTTGTGGTGCACGGCGTTCTCGACGAGATTGGCGACCAGGCGCGCGGCCAGCGCGGGGTGGCCCGCGGACGGGGCGGGCGCGATCTGGGCATGGACCCGCACGCCGCGCGCGTCCGCCTCCAAGCGTGACGAGTCGAGCGCCTGGCGAGCGAGATCGGCCAGATCAAAGGACTCCCGGCGGTCGAGGCCGCGCTCGCTGCTGGCCAGCGTGAGCAGGGCCTCCAGCAACCGTCCCTGGTCCTTGCTGAGTGCGAGCAGCCGCTCCGAGGTCGCCCGGTACGACTCCAGCGTGGCCTCGCGGTCGGTGAGGATCTCCTCCAGGAGTGCACGTTCCAGGGTGAGCGGCGTGCGCAGCTCGTGCGCTGCGTTGGCGACGAAGCGCTTGTGCGCGTCGAGGGCGGTCTCCAGCCGGCCGAGCAGGCCGTCGACGGTGTCGGCGAGGTCCTTCATCTCGTCGCGGGGGCCGGTGACGGCCAGCCGTTCGTGGACGTTGCGAGCCGAGATCTGCTGGATCGTGGCGGTCATGATGCGCAGTGGCCGCAGGGCACGTCCGGCGACCACCCAGCCCAGCGCGACCGAGATCACCACCATGATCGTGAAGGCGATCCCGAACTGCGTCAGCAGGTCGCGCAGTTGTTCGTGCTTGTAGCGTTGCAGCTGGTCGCGGATTTGCGGCCCGCTGTCGTCGTAGACGATGACCACCCACTTGGCGCGGACCATGAACCAGTAGGCGAACGCGAGCACGACCGTACTGGAGATCGTGAACAGCGCGCTGTACAAGGCCGTGAGACGCACGCGCACGGACCGGGGTGAGAGCTGCGGGGAGACGCCCGGGTCGAGCAGGTCACGAAGGCGCATGGGCCCCACCTATCCGGTAACCGCCCTGCTGGACGGTCTCGATCACCGGTGGTGGGCCGAGCTTGGACCGCAGCCGGTTCATCGTGGCCTTGACAGTGGTCGTGAACGGGTCGGCCATCTCGTCCCACACCCGTTCCAGCAGTTCCTCGGCGGACACGACTCGTCCCCCGGCGCCGAGGAGGTATTCGAGGACCGCGAACTCCTTCGGGCTCAGCGCCAGGCGCATTCCCGCCCGGGTCGCGATCCGCTGGGCCGGATCCAGGCGCACGTCACCGTGGACGAGGACCGGCGGCAGCGCCGGCTGCGCCCGGCGGCCGAGCGCCCGGATCCGGGCCACGAGCTCGGCGTAGGCGAACGGCTTGGGCAGGTAGTCGTCGGCGCCGAGGCTCAGGCCCGACACCCGGTCGGCGATCGTGCCGGACGCGGTCAGCATCAGGACGCGGGTACGGCGCGTCCCGTTCACCAGCGACCGGCACACCTCGTCACCGTGGACGGCGGGCAGGTCGCGGTCGAGCACGACGACGTCGTAGTCGAGCAGGGAGGTCCGCTCGATCGCCGCCGCGCCGTCGTGGACCACGTCGACGGCCATTCCCTCGCGGCGCAGGACTCTCGCCACGGACGCCGCGAGCTCGGCGTGATCCTCGGCCACCAGCACTCTCATCGTGTCCCCAGGTTAACCATTGCCGCGGTCACAGCCCGGTCACAGGAGCGCTGACCATGGTGTGACCGCCGGTTGCCTAGAAATGGCCTCCACCGCTCATCCACTGACGCGAAGGAGACCATGACATGCCGAAAGCGAAGCCGAAACGGAGCCTGGCGCTGCCGCTGGTGGCGCTCTCGATCCTCTTGCCGGGGCTCGCGGCCTGCGGCGGATCGGACGATTCCTCAGGTGGCGGCGGCACGTCCGCGACGGGAAGCAGCGGCTCGGGCAAGGCGGCGGGCGGTGGTACCGCTGGTGACGACAGTGCCCAGTACGTGAAATACGCGCAATGCATGCGCCAGAACGGAGTTCCGCAGTGGCCCGACCCCATTGACGGGAACAAGTTCCGCTTCAAGCTGGGAACCGTCGATCCCAACTCGCCGCAGTTCAAGGCCGCGGGACGGAAATGCGAGCCATTGCGGCCGCCGAGCTGGACCTCCAAAAAGGACCCGGCCACGCAGGCCCAGATGCTCAAGTACGCGCAGTGCATGCGCAGGAACGGGCTGCCGAAGTTCCCCGACCCTCAGGGCGGGACGCTGGACCCCGGTGACCTCAATCCCGAATCGCCGCAGTACAAGGCCGCGGACCAGAAGTGCCAGGCGCTGCGGCCGGCGGGCGGTGGGGGATGAGCACCGATGTCGATGAGGCGCCCTCCGGCATGCCCGGGACCGAAGGCGCCGCGTCCGGCGCCCCGGCCCCGGACCGCCGGATGCCGCGCCGGCGTGGGCAGGGGCGCGGGCGGCGGAAGGTGCTCGCCGGGACGGGGGTCCTGGTGCTGCTGGCCCCCGCGGGTGTCGCCGCCGTCGTCATGGATCCCTTCGACGACGGGGACGCCCGGCCCGCGTCCTCGGCCGACGGCACCTCGCTGGCGGCCGTCCGGGAAGGGCCCTTGTCCACGCAGGTGACGCAGAGCGGGACGCTCTCGTACGCGGCCAGTGGCGACGGCACCCCGTACGCCGTGGTCAACCAGGCCAAGGGCACCTACACCCGCGTCCCCGGCGCGGGCAAGGAGATCGGCTGCGGCAGGACCCTCTACCGGGTGGACGAGAAACCGGTGGTGCTGATCTGCGGCGCCACACCGGCGTACCGAGCCCTGTCGGTGGGGGACGAGGGCCGCGAGGTGCGCTACCTCAACGCGAACCTCGTGCGACTCGGGTACGCCGAGAGATCCGAGCTCAATCCCAGGTCCGACCACTACGGGGCCGAGACCGCGGAGGCGGTCGCCGAACTGCAGGACGCCCTGGGCGTCGACGAGACCGGGAGACTGAATCTCGGAGACGCCGTGTTCCTGCCCGGCCCGCTCCGGGTGACGAAGGCGATGGCCAAGGCCGGAACGCGGGCGGTGCCGGGGGCTCAGGTGGCCCAGACCACCTCGGCCCGGCGCCAGGTGATCGTGGAACTCGACCCGGGGCAGCAGTCGCAGGTCAAGGTCGGCGACCGTGTCCAGATCACGCTTCCGGACAACAGGACGACCCCGGGCAGGGTGAGCCGCATCGGACGGGTCGCGAAGGCCGACGACGCCAAGAAGGACGCGCCGAGCCCCACGCTCCCGGTGTACATCACGCTGAGCCGCCCCAAGGACGCGGGGAAGCTGGACGAGGCCCCCGTCCAGGTGCAGATCACGACCGAGGGGGTCAAGAAGGCGCTGACCGTCCCGGTCACCGCGCTCATGGGCAAGGCCGGCGGCGGCTACGTCGTCGAGGTGGCCGCTGGTCAGGCGCGCCGCCTGGTTCCCGTGACGCTCGGCATCTTCGACAACGACAACGGGCTCGTCCAGGTGTCGGGCGCCCTGTCCGTCGGCGATCAAGTGGTGGTGCCGGCCTCATGAGCACCCTTCAGGACGGCCGGGCTCCCGCGCTCGAACTCGAAGGCGTCACCAAGATCTATGGAGGGCAGCCACCCGTGCCCGCGCTGCGCGGTGTGAGCTTCACCGTCCGCCATGGCGAACTGGTCGCGATCGTCGGGCCGTCGGGGTCGGGCAAGACGACGCTCTTGCACGTCATGGGGACGCTGGAGCGGCCCACGGACGGACTGGTCCGGATCGACGGGGTCGACGCGGCGGGGCTCGGCGACCGTCAGCTCGCGGCCTTGCGCGCGCGCAGCATCGGGTTCGTCTTCCAGCAGTTCTTCCTGGCCGAGCACTCCACCGCCCTGGAGAACGTCGCGGACGGCCTCCTGTACGCGGGAGTGGAGGTCAGCGAGCGACGGCGCCGTGCCGCCGAGGCGCTCGATCGGGTCGGGCTCGCGCATCGCAGCGGCTTCCGTCCCACGAAGATGTCCGGAGGGGAGCGCCAGCGCGTGGCCATCGCCCGCGCCCTGGTGGGCAGGCCGGCGATCGTCCTGGCCGACGAGCCGACGGGCAACCTCGACAGCACCACGGGGGCCTCGATCCTCGAACTGCTGCGGGAGCTCAACGGCGAGGGCGCGACGATCATCATGATCACGCACGACGGTGACCTGGCCGCGCGCCTACCACGCCGGATGCACGTCCTGGACGGCCGAATCACCTCAGACAGCGCGACTTCCGCCGACGCAGGTGCGGCTCCGCCCGCAGGCACCGGCGCGGACGAGGCTGGGGCTACGCACCCGGCCGCGAACGCGGGGGCCGGCACCGGTGCAGGTGCTCGTGCTTTTGGCGGGCCTGGAGAGGTGGAGTGACATGCGGATTCCTACCCATCTCGTGCCGGCGCGCCTGCGCGCCGGGGACCAGGCGCGGGTGGCGAGCACCGGGCTGCGTGCCCGGCCGCTGCGAGCGGGGCTCTCCGCGCTCGGCATCGCGATCGGCACCACGGCGATCGTCGCGGTCCTCGGGCTGTCGGCGTCGTCCCAGGCAGGTCTGCTGGCGGAGATCGACCGGCTCGGCACGAACCTGCTGACCGTCAAGACCGGCCAGAGCTTCACCCAGGAGCAGGCGGTCATGCCGGTCGCCGCGCCCGCCCGGGTGTCGCGGCTCGCGGACGTCGAGCAGGTGGCGCACACCGGCACGGTCGGCGAGGCCAGGGTGTACCGGAGCCCGTTGATACCCGCGATCAACACCAACGGGCTGACGGTCCAGGCGACGAGTCTCAATCTGCCGCAGGTGGCCGGGACCAGCGTCGCCCACGGCCGCTGGCTCAACGAGGCCACGGCGACGCAACCCGCCGTCGTGCTCGGCGCGGCGGCCGCACAGCGGCTGGGGATCAGCCGCGTCTATCCCGGGCAGCGGGTGTGGCTGGGCGGGCAGTGGTTCTATGTCGCCGGCACGCTCGCCCCCGCGACGCTCGCGCCGGACGTCGACACCAGCGCCCTGGTCGGATATCCCGCGGCGCGGCGCTACCTCGGCCATACCAGCATGACCCGCGGCGAGCTCGCGGACGGCCCGCCGAGCACGATCTACGTACGCTCCGAGACCGACACGGTCGAGAAGGTGCAGTCGGTGCTCGCCCGAACCGCGAACCCGGAGGCGTCGAACGAGGTCGATGTGAGCCAGCCGTCGGACGCCCTCACCGCGCGTGCCGCGGCGAAGGGAGCGTTCAACAGCCTGTTCCTGGGGCTCGGCGTCGTGGCGCTGATCGTCGGAGCCGTCGGAGTGGCCAACATCATGATCATCTCCGTGCTCGAACGCCGCTCGGAGATCGGTCTGCGCCGCGCGCTCGGGGCGACCCGGGGACAGATCCGCACCCAGTTCCTCGCGGAGGCGATCATGCTGGCGGTCCTCGGCGGCGTGGTGGGCGTGGCCTCCGGAGCGGTGGCGACCGCGGTGTACGCGGGCGTCAAAGGATGGACGGTCGTCGTCCCCGCGGAGGCCTGGGCGGGTGGCATCGGCTCGGCCGTCCTCATCGGCGCGATCGCCGGCCTGCTGCCCGCGCTGCGCGCCGCCCGGCTGTCGCCGACCGAGGCCCTGCGCACGGCCTGACCCCTGGGTGGTGAGTCATGGCGAATCCCCTCTCGACGATCAAAGCGCGCGTGCTGGCGGCCGTCACCCGGCTCATCGCGGTGCTGCTGGTGCCGGTCGCCTACTGCCGCGCACCGGGCCAGGCCCGCTACCTGGCCTGCCAGTGGGCGCTGGACCTGCGCTTTCCCGCCGAGGATCTGCGCGGGCTGGCACCGCAGGCACTGATGGCGTTCACCCACGCGCGGGCCGAGGCGTTCTGGCGCGACGGGCAGCTGATCGGCCTCACCTCGGGCTATCGCGACCCGGCCGAACAGCACCGGATCTTCGTCGCGGAGGTGCGGCGCACCGGCTCGGTGGCGGCGGCGCGGCGCCGGGTGCTGCCGGCGGAGGAGTCCCGCCACGTGCGGGGGCTCGCGCTCGACGTCCGCCCGGCCGAGGGCGCGCTGTGGCTCGAACGGCACGGCTGGCGGTACGGCCTCTACCGCGTCTACGACAACGAGTGGTGGCACTTCGAGTACCGCACGGTCGCGCCGGAACGTCTGCCGCACCCCGACGCCGCGGCGTAGCGACGGGCTCCGGCCGTCTCGTCGCCTGACCCAACGGGCAGATCACCCCCTATTTCAAAAAAAGTCCGCCTAAGGGCAATCCGTCGCACCCGTCGCGCCGAAGAACAGGCAAGCGGCCCGGGGATCAAGGCCGCGCCGATCTACTAGGGGAGCGCATGCGCAAAGTACTGATCGCTGGGGTGCTGGTCACGGCCGCGGGAGCCACCGCGATGGGGGCCGCGATCGCCTCCGTGGGCCACGACGACGCCCTCAGCCTCATCCAGCCGGCGGGGTCCACCGAGTCCGCGCCGCAGGCTCCGAAGATTCCCAGCCTCAAGGTCATCGGTCTCACCGGCGACCAGCGGCTGGTCGCCTTCGGGTCCAACAACCCCGGAGCGGTGTCGACGCTGGGCAAGGTCTCGGGGCTCAAGGGCGACCTCAAACTGATCGGGATCGACTACCGCGTCCAGAACGGCAAGCTTTACGGTGTCGGCAACCAAGGCGGCATCTACACCCTCCACACCGGCAACGCCTACGCGACGAAGGTCTCGCAGCTGACGGCGCCCCTCCAGGGAACGAGCTTCGGAGTGGACTTCAACCCCGCCGCCAACCGCCTCAGAGTCATCAGCGACACCGGCCAGAACCTCAGGCACAACATCGACGACCCCGCGGGCGCACCGGCCGCGGGCGTCACCGCCACCGACGGCACCCTGACCAACCCGCCCGTCCCGCCCGCGCAGACCGGTGCCACCGCCACCGGCGTGACGGGGGCGGCCTACACCAACAACGATCTCGACGCGGCCACCTCCACCACCCTGTTCGACCTGAACACCACCCTGGACCAGACCACGCTCCAGTCACCCGCCAACGCCGGCAACCTCGCCCCGGCCGGCACCCTGCGCGGCGACGCCGGCCCCAACGCGGGCTTCGACGTCTACTACTCGGCCGCCAACGGCACCAACACCGGGTACGCCTCGCTGCGAGTGGGCAGCCAGTACCGCTTCCACCGGATCAACCTCCTCACCGGGAGGGCCATCCCGGTCGGAGCCTTCCCGAGCCAGCGCCAGGTCGTCGACGTCGCGCTCCCTCTCAACCAGGGCTGACGTCCCAGCGAGACCGCGGTGGGGCGACAACACCGAGGGGCCTGCGGCATCTTCCCGCCGCAGGCCCCGCTTTCAGGTATCCGACCGGACTGAGAGCGGGTGGTGCCGTGTGGAGGAGAGACATCGCGACGATGCCTCCCGCTCCTCAGTCTTGGCGGGCGTAGGAGGTGAGGCGGTCGGCGAAGGCGACCACGAGGTCGCGTAGTTCGCCGGGGCGCTCGACGACGAACGGCCGGTCGAGCGAGGCCAGGACCGCGGGCAGCCAGTCGAGCCGTTCGGCCCGTAGTTCGACGCGGCGCCAACGTTCGGTCGCTGCATCCTCCGCCGCCGTGGTCGCGGATTCTTCGACGTTCGCGATGCCGGCGGGAAGGCGGGCACGGATCTGGCCGAGCGTTCCGTGGATCCGCAGGGTCACCTCGTGCCGGTAGGGCGTCGCCGCCAACCCCGTCAGGACGCGCTCGGCCGGCGCCGGTCCAGCCGGTTCGTCGAAGGTGCCGGGCTGGGTTCTGGCGTCGGTGATGCGGTCGAGGCGGAAGGTCCGGTTCTCGCCGGCCGCCGGATCGGCACCGGTGACGTACCAGCGGCCCGAATGGTTGACGATCCCGTACGGATGCAGGGTGCGGTCAGTGCGCCGGCCGTCGCGATCGGTGTATCTGATCGAGACGGGACGGCGGTGGCGCACCGCATCGGCGATGGTGAGCAATGTCCCGGTATCAGGGGCGATGGAACCAGCGGACGGCTTGGTGAAGGCGAGGGACTGTTCGACCGCGTCGAGCCTGCCGGCGAGACGTCCGGGAAGCACCCGGCGGATCTTGGCCGCCGCCGTCTCGGCCGCGGTGTCCGCCGCCGACCCGGTGCGCCGGCCGGTGATCAGGCCGAGCAGCACCGCCAGCGCCTCGTCGTCGTTCAGCATGAGCGGCGGCAGGCGGTAACCCCGGGCGAGGCGGTACCCGCCGTAGCGGCCGCGCACCGCCTCGACGGGCACATCGAGCTCGATCAACTGGTCGACGTACCGCCGGACGGTGCGGCCTTCGACGCCGAGCCGGTCGGCGAGTTCGGCGATCGTCCGGGTGCCGCCCGACTGAAGCAGTTCCAGCAGGGTGAGCACGCGGCCAGTGGGACGGGACACACTGACGATCCTATGACCAATAGTGGACTGATTCTGTCCACTATTGCGTCTAGCGTGCGAAGCGCCAAGGACGAACACACATCTAGGAGCAGCGCCATGGATTTCGTTTCGATCCGCATCATCACCGGTGACGTCGCACGCCTCGTCTCGTTCTATGAGAAGGCCACAGGCGTGCAGGCGGACTGGTTCACAGAGGACTTCGCCGAGCTCAAGACCGCCAGCGCCACACTGGCGATCGCCGGCACCCGCACCGTCCCGCTGTTCGCTCCGGGCTCCTCCCGCCCGGCCGACAACCACAGCGTGATCACCGAGTTCCTGGTCGAGGACGTGGACCGCGTGTACGAGAACCTGACCGGCTTGATCACCGACTTCGTCACCGAGCCCACCACGATGCCCTGGGGCAACCGGTCGCTGCTGTTCCGCGACCCCGACGGCAACCTCGTCAACTTCTTCACCCCGGTCACCCCGGCCGCCATCGCCAAGTTCGCCCGCTGACGCCGGGCGGTCGGGTGCGGTGACCACGACCGGCATCGCGCCGCACGTGACCCGGGTCAGTGTGGCTGGATCGTCCAGCCCCGCAGCGTGGCGCGAACGGACGATTCGAAAGTGCTGTCGGCCGTGGCGGTGTCGAGCGCTCCGGCCAGTTCGAGCGTCACCAGTCCGTGCAGGGTCACCCAGATCGACAGGGCGATGGACGTCGGGTCCCCGATGAGCATGGACGCCGTGAGGCCGCGGTGAATCGCCTCGACGAGCGGCCGTACCGGGTCGGCGGTGCCCACCTCGCCCGAGGGGTCGAAGGTCTGCACACCGCCGAAGAGCACCGCGTAGAGGTGGCGGTGCTCACGTCCCCACCGCCGGTAGGTGACGCCGAGCGCGTAGAGGTCGGCCAGGGGATCGTCCGAGGCCGGCACCGCCGACAGATCATGGAACAGCCCGGCGACCGCCTTGTCGCGCACCTCCTGGACGAGCCCGTCCTTGCCGCCGAACAGCGAGTACACCGCCGCAGTCGAGGCCCCGGCGGCGGTGGCCAGGGCGCGGACGGTGACCGACTCGCGTGACCGGGTGGCGAACATCTCGGTCGCGGCCTCGACGAGGCGGTCCTTCACGGCGTCGTCGTTGGTTCTCGGTCTTCCCACGATCAACAGCCTAGCCGGAGGTGCTAACATTGTTTTGAAACAATGTTTGGAAACACCCCCGAGGACCGTGATGCCAAGATTTCTCCTCCCCCTCGCCCGCCTGCTCCTGGCCATCGCCGCCGTCGCGGGCCTGGTCGTGCTGTTCCTCGTGCTGATCGTCGCGACGGACGGAGCCGGTTCGGGACTGGCCGCGTGGCTGACCGCCCTGGGATGCGGAACCCTCGCCGCGCTGTGGCGGGGCCGCCGCCGCTCCTGGCGCGGCCGTCTCCGGCCGTTCGTGCCGGTGGTCGTCGCCGCCGCGCTCACGGTGTCGGTCTGCGTCCCCACCGTGCCCACCGAGCGGCGATATCCGCCCGCCCTCCCGTTCGTGGCGACGCAGCATTGGAGCCTGAACACAGGAAGCCGAATCGCGGTCTACCATTACCCGCCCGCCCCCGGCACCTCCCGGCGCTCAACGCCCTTGGTCTACCTGCACGGCGGCCCCGTCCGCAGCATCTCCGTGCTCGACCACAAGTTCCTGCAGCTTCTGGCGCGCCAGGGACACGACGTCTACGCCTACGAACACGCCGGCGGCGGGCGAAGCGCCCTGCTTCCCATGAGCCAGTACTCCATTTCCAGGTCCGTCCGCGACCTCGCGGCCTTCCTCGAACGACTGGGGCGGGCCGACGTGCTCGGATTCTCCGCAGGAGGAGTCGTGCTCACCCAAGCCCTCTCCGCCCCGCGGGCAGCCGCCCACGTGCGGCGAGCGATCATCGCCGAGCCCGGTCCGATGGACGGGCCCACCGCGCGGATCAGCGGGGACAAGGGCCGGCCGTCCGCGCGCGGCCTGGCCCCGGCCATGACCGGACCGCGGTCGACGCGCGTCCCCCGATACGCCGTCGCGCTCGGCCTCATGCGACTGGGCCTGCTGGCACCCGACACCGGCCTGATCGGGCAGGCCGAAAGCGTGAACGCCTTCAAGGCCGCCGATCTGGGCAGCGACACAGCGTCCGCCTACTGCGCCAAGGACGCACACCGCATTCCCACCGAGGACACCCCACAGAACTTCTCCTTCAACCCCGCCGCGAGCCTGCGCCTCCAGCAGACGATCAAGGACGCGCCCTCCCTCACCCCGCGACTGAGACTCTCCCGCACGCCCACGATGCTGATGATCGCCGAATGCTCGTCCCAGCTCCGCCAGTGGGCGACCACCATCCTCGCCAACGACCCGGCCATCCAGCGCACCCAGTTCATGCCCGGCGTCGGACACCGCATCTGGAACGGCCTGGACGACAACAACGAGCGAGCCGCCACCACCATCACCGCGTTCCTCCAGGGCAAGCCGGCCCCTCTGCCGAACTATCCGAAGACCACGGACATCCCGACGTTCCTCCGCGACCACAAATGACGGCCAACGCGAGCCGTGCGCTCCGCTTCGCGGCCGCGAGCCGGCGTACGGCCGCGATCTCTATGCTCGGCGGCATGGCAATTCAGCGGATGGACAACGTCGCCATCGTCGTCGACGACCTGGACGCGGCCATCGCGTTCTTCGCCGAGCTGGGCATGGAGCTGGAAGGCAGAGGCCAGATCCAAGGCCTCTTCGCGGACCGCACCGTCGGACTCGACGGCATCCAGAGCGAGATCGCGATGATGCGGACCCCGGACGGCCACAGCAAGCTGGAGCTGACCAGGTACCACACCCCCGCCGCGTCCGCTCCCGAGCCGGCGATCCCTCCGCCCAACACGCTCGGCCTGCACCGCGTCATGTTCGCCGTAGACGACATCCACGACACCATCGCCCGCCTGCGTCCCCACGGCGCCGAACTCCTCGGCGAGGTGGCGCAGTACGAGAACATGTTCCTGCTCTGCTACCTCCGCGGCCCCGCAGGCATCATCGTCGCCCTGGCCGAACAGATCGGCTAACGCACACAAACCATCGCTGCTGAACGGCCTGTCACCTGTCGTCAGGTTGTGAGGCGGGCTGTTGCGTCGGTCCAAGGGGTGGTTGAGCCCTTGGGCTCGTAGCGGCGTAGGGGTTGGGTTCGGGCTATGAGGGCCCGTAGGGAGTTGAGGTCTTCGATCACGCCGGCTGAGCGGGCTTGGATGCCGATGTTGCCCAGGGCGGTGGCTTCGGCTGGGCCTGCGATGACCGGGAGGCCCAGGGCGTCGGCGGTCAGCTGGCAGAGGAGGGGGTTGTGGGAGCCTCCTCCGACGAGGTGAACGACCTCGATTTCGTGGCCTGACAGCTCTGAAGCTTGACGGATCGCTGCGCGGTGGCCCAGGGCGAGGCTGTCCAGGATGCAGCGGACGTATTCGGCGTGGGTGTGCGGCGTGGGTTGGTGGGTGCGTTCGCAGTAGACCGCGATGCGGGACGGGATGTCGCCCGGTGCGATGAACGAGGGGTCGTTCGGGTCGATGACGCTGCGCAGTGGCTTCGTGGCGGCGGCCAGCTCTAGCAGGCGGGGCAGGTCGGAGGCCCCCAGGTTCCATGTGCGCAGGGATTCGGTGAGCAGCCAGAGGCCCATGATGTTGCGCAGGTAGCGGACGGTGCCGTCGACGCCTGCCTCGTTCGTGAAGTTGGCCGCCCGGCCGGGCTCGCTGAGGATTGGGGCGGCCAGCTCCACCCCGGCCAGCGACCAGGTGCCGCAGGAGATGTAAGCGAACGAGGGGTCCGCGACTGGGATCGCGGCGATCGCGGAGGCCGTGTCGTGGGAGGCGACGGCGGTGACCGGGGTGCCTGTGAGGCGGCCGAGGTCGCGGAGCCTGCCTGCGGGGCTGCCCGGCGCGCGGAGGTCGGGGAAGATCTTGCGCGGGAGGTCGAGGGTGCCGATGAGTTCTTCTGACCACGTTGCGGTGCGGGCGTCGTAGAGGCCGGTGGTGGAGGCGTTCGTCTGCTCGGCGCCGCGTTCACCGGTGAGCCAGAACGAGATCAGGTCGGGGATGAGCAGGAGCGTGTCGGCCTGGGCGAGGAACGGCTCGGCCATCAGCTGGTAGATGGTGTTGAACGGGAGAAACTGCAGGCCGTTGACCTGGTAGAGCCGCTCGGCGGAGACGCGGCTGTGGACGTTGTCGATCGCTGCGGCCGTGCGTTCGTCGCGGTAGTGCACGGGGTTGCCGAGCAGGCGGCCATTGGCGTCGAGGAGCCCGTAGTCGACGGCCCATGAGTCGATCCCGACGGACGCCAGGTCGGGGGAGTCGATGCGATTGAGGCCGTCGAGGATGTCGCGGTAGAGGCCGAGCACGTCCCAGTGCAGCGTCCCGTTGACGCGGACCGGCTGGTTGGCGAAGCGGTGCACCTCGGTGATGTCGAGCCGGTCGGGCCCGACGTCCGCCGTGATGACGCGGCCGCTGGAGGCGCCGAGATCGACCGCGGCGAACATGGTCATAGGAGAAATACCTCCAGAGTGCGGGGGCCGTGAACGCCTTCGACCCGTGAGAGCTCGATGTCGCTGGTGGCCGAGGGGCCGGAGATGAACGTCAGGGGACGCGTCACGTCGAGGCGTGCGAGGGCTTCGGGGACGTCGGCGGCGATCTGGTCGGACGAGACGACGACGAGATGGTGGTCGGGCACGAGGGTCAGCGCCCGGCGTCCCTGCCGGGGTCCGTGGTCGAGCACGATCGTTCCGGTCTCGGCGATCGCGACGGCGCAGCCGGTGATCACCCCGGCGACCGCCTCCAGGTCGTACGGCTCGGTGACGACGCGGTCGCCGAGCCCGGTGATCCAGGGGAGGTCGGGCGGCGCCACGTAGGGGCCGTCGCGCAGAGCCTTGGGCAGCTCGTCGATCGAGGTGTGGACGATCGCGCGGTAGTCGGTCAGGCGTTCGGCCAGCAGCTCATGGAGGTCGTGGTCGTGATGGCGGGGCAGGTAGTCGCGGGCGATCTGCTCGTACTCGGCCGCCGGATCGCCGCCGGATGCGCCGAGCCGGCCCAGGATCGCCTGGCGTGCGTCGGTCATCGGCCTTCCCTCCGCTGCCACCACTGACGGAACGACTCCGCGGGTGGGACGGGAACGTCCCGAGTGTCCGCCCACGCCCTCGGCACCCGGACATGCCGGGCGAACCGCCGTCCCCGCGAAGCCGCTCGCTGGACGGCGGCCAGCCGCTTCGGCGTACGCAAACTCCACGCCGCCACGCCCATCGCCAACCGTTCGGGCGTCTTCTTGGCCGAACGAGCCCGCAGGTGAACGAGCACCCGGGGGATGTCGATCGCGACCGGGCACACCTCATAGCACGCCCCGCACAGGGACGACGCGAACGGCAGCGAGGCATCGACCTCAGAGCCGATGCCCCGGATCTGAGGCGACAGGATGGCGCCGATCGGCCCGGGATACGGCGAGCCGTACGCGTGCCCGCCCGCCCGCGCGTACACCGGACAGACGTTGAGGCAGGCAGAGCAGCGGATGCAACGCAGCGCCTGGCGCCCTACGGGATCCTCGTTGACCGCCGTTCGCCCGTTGTCGAGCAGCACCAGGTGGAAGGCCGACGGCCCGTCACCCTCATGCACCCCCGTCCAGGCCGAGGTGTACGGGTTCATGCGCTCCGCGGTCGAGGAGCGGGGGAGCACCTGCAAGAAGACTTCGAGGTCGCGGGCGGTCGGCAGGAGCTTCTCGATGCCCATGACCGTGATGAGCGTCTCGGGAAGCGTCAGGCACATCCGTCCGTTGCCCTCCGACTCGACCACCAGGACGGTGCCCGTCTCGGCGATCGCGAAGTTCGCGCCCGAGACGGCGACCTTCGCCGACAGGAACTTCGCCCGCAGATGCCGCCTGGACGCCTCGGCGAGCGCGGCGGGATCGTCGGTGAGGTCGTCCGGCGCCGACGGCATCGTCCGCTGGAAGATCTCGCGGATCTCGGCCCGGTTCTTGTGGATCGCGGGGACGAGGATGTGCGACGGCCGGTCGTCGCCGAGCTGGACGATGAGTTCGGCGAGGTCCGTCTCGTACGCGGTGATGCCCTCCTCGGCGAGCGCCTCGTTCAGGCCGATCTCCTGGGTGGCCATGGACTTGACCTTGACCACTTCGCGCTCGCCGGTCTCCTTGACCAGCCGGGCGACGATGGCGTTGGCCTCGTCGGCGTCGCGCGCCCAGTGCACCGTTCCACCGGCGGCGGTGACCTTCTCCTCCAGCATCACCAGGTAGTGGTCGAGATGCCGGAGAGTGTGGTCCTTGATCTGCTTGGCCGCCTCCCGCAACTCCGCCCAGTCGGCGAGCTCGGCGACGGCCCGCTGCCGCCGGTCGCGGATCGTCCCGGTGGCGTGGGCGAGGTTGGACCGCAGCCGAGTGTCTGCGACCGCTTCGCGCGCGGCCTTGGGGAACGCGGGCATCCCGACGTACGTGGGCATGGCGCCGTTCGAGCCGCCGCCGCTGTTCGAGCCGCTCATGCGGTGCTCGCCAGGATCTCGGCGAGGTGCATCGCGCGAACCCCGCTGCGCTGCCGGGAGAGCGTGCCGCCGATGTGCATGAGGCAGGAGTTGTCCACGGCGCAGAGCACCTCGGCCTTGGTCTGCTTGACGGCGGCCACCTTGTCGGCGCACATGGCCGCCGACACGTCCGCGTTCTTGAGGGCGAACGTGCCGCCGAACCCGCAGCACTCGGTCGCGTCGGGAAGGTCGACGAGTTCGAGCCCGCGAACCGCCCCGAGCAGCCGTTGCGGCCGGTCGCCGAGCTTCAGCATCCGCAGCCCGTGGCAGGTCGGGTGATACGTGACCCGGTGCGGGAAGACCGCGCCCACATCGGTGACGCCGAGGACGTCGACGAGGAACTCGGAGAACTCATGAACGCGCGGCACCAGCGCCTCCACGCGCGGAACAAGCCCCGCCGCGCGCGCCTTCACACGACGGCCCGGCTTCGGTCGTCCGGCGGCCTCCCGGGCGACCGAGCCGTGCCAGTCGCGGACCATCGCCGCGCAGGACCCCGACGGGACGACGACCGCGTCGTAATCCTCGAACGCCGCCGTGAAGCCTTCCACCATCCCCAACGCTTGCTCGGGATACCCGCTGTTGAGGTGCATCTGCCCGCAGCACGTCTGAGCCAGAGGAAAGTCCACCTCGTGCCCAAGCCGTTCCAGCACAGACACGACGGCCTTGCCAGTCCCAGGAAACAACGTGTCGTTCACGCACGTCACGAACAGAGCGATTTTCACGGCGGCGCGTCCCGGCTAGCGGAGGAAGGCGGCGGCTACGCCGGCGTCGACCGGTACGTGCAGCCCAGTGGTGTGCGTGAGGTCGCCACCCGTCAGGGCGAAGACCGCGTTGGCCACGTGCTCCGGAAGCACCTCCCGCTTGAGGAGCGTCCGCTGGGCGTAGAACTCGCCCAGCTTCTCCTCCTCGACGCCATAGACGGCCGCGCGGTTGGCTCCCCACCCCGACGCGAAGATGCCCGAGCCGCGCACGACCCCGTCCGGGTTGATTCCATTCACGCGGATGCCATGAGCACCGAGCTCCGCGGCCAGCAGGCGCACCTGGTGGGCCTGGTCGGCCTTGGCGGCGCTGTAGGCCACGTTGTTCGGGCCTGCGAAGACCGCGTTCTTGGACGAGATGTAGACGACGTCGCCGCCCATCGCCTGCTCGATCATGATCTTCGCGGTCTCCCGGGACACCAGGAACGAGCCGCGGGCCATGACGTCGTGCTGGAGGTCCCAGTCGGCGACCGTGGTCTCCAGCAGCGGCTTGGACAGCGACAGCCCGGCGTTGTTGACCACGAGGTCCACCCCGCCGAACGCCAGAACGGCCGCGGCCAGACCAGCCCGGATGTCGTCCTCGCTCGTCACGTCGGCCGCCACCGCGATCGCCACGTCCGACGAACGCAGGGCCCCGGCGCCGAGTTCGGCCGCGACCTTCTCGGCGGACGCCAGGTCGCGGTCGGCCACGACCACGCACGCGCCCTCGGCCGCGAGCCGCCGCGCGGTGGCCGCGCCGATGCCCGATCCGCCCCCGGTCACGAACGCGACCCGCGTCGCCAAAGGCTTGGGCTTCGGCATGCGCTGGAGCTTCGCCTCCTCCAGCGACCAGTACTCGATCCGGAACTTCTCTGCCTCGTCGATGGGCTGGTAGGACGAGACAGACTCAGCGCCACGCATCACGTTGATGGCGTTCACGTAGAACTCGCTGGCCACGCGAGCGGTCTGCTTGTTCGCGCCGAACGAGAACATCCCCACGCCAGGCACGAGCACGATCGCAGGGTCGGCACCACGCATCGCAGGGGAATCGGGCGTGGCGTGCCGCTGGTAGTACGCGGCGTAGTCCTCCCGGTAGGCGGCGTGCAGCTCGCCCAGCCGTTGCTTGACCTCGTCGAGCGGCGCGTTCGCCGGAAGGTCGAGGACGAGCGGCGCGACCTTCGTCCGCAGGAAGTGGTCCGGGCAGGACGTGCCGAGCGCGGCCAGCCGCGGGTGCTCAGCCCGCGACACGAAATCCAGGACGACGTCGCTGTCGGTGAAGTGACCGACCTGCGGCCGGTCGGTGGACGCCAGCCCGCGCAGCAGCGGGAACAGCTCGGCCGCCCGCGCGCGCCGCTCCGTCTCCGGGAGCGGCTCGTAGCCGGGCAGCACCGCCCCGAACGGTTCAGAACGTCCATGCTCGGCCAGGTACGCCTCGGCCAGCCGGATGATCTCCAGGGAGTTGGCCTGGCACTCGGCGGAGCTCTCGCCCCACGCCGTGATGCCGTGGCCGCCCAGGATCACGCCGATCGCCTGCGGGTTCGCCGCCTTGATCTTGGCGATGTCCAGCCCGAGCTGGAAGCCCGGCCGCCGCCACGGCACCCACGCGACCCGGTCCCCGAAGATCGACCGCGTCAGCGCCTCGCCGTCGGCGGCCGTCGCGATCGCGATGCCGCTGTCGGGGTGGAGGTGGTCGACGTGCTCGGCCTCGACCAGCCCGTGCATGGCGGTGTCGATCGACGGCGCGGCGCCGCCCTTGCCGTGCGCGCAGAAGTCGAACGCCGCGACCATCTCGTCCTCGCGGTCGACGCCGGGGTAGACGTCCACGAGGGCGCGCAGCCGGTCCAGCCGCAGCACGGCCAGCCCGGACGCCTTCAGCGTGCCGAGGTCACCGCCCGAGCCCTTGACCCACATGAGGTCCACGGGTTCGCCGGTGACCGGGTCGGTCTCGATGCCCTTCGCCGAGGCGTTCCCGCCGGCGTAGTTGGTGTTGCGCGGGTCCGCGCCGAGGGTGTGGCAGCGGTCCAGCAGTTCGTCGACGATGCTCATGGTGGTTCAGGCCCCCCAACCGGCCTGGGTGCCGCCGACACGCTCGGCGACGATCTTCTCGAAGTAGCCCGACGCCTTGTACGCGGCGATCGGGTCGCCCGCCAGGCCCTTGCTTGCCCGCCAGTCGGCGAGCAGCGGCCGGACGTCGGTGTTGTAGGCGTCCATGAGCACCGCGTTGGCGCCCAGCACGTCACCCGCGTCCTGCGCCGCCTTCAGCGCGGCGGCGTCGACGAGCAGCGCCTTGGCCGTGGCCTCCTGGACGTTCATCACCGAGCGGATCTGGCCCTGGATCTTCGGCTCGATGTTGTGGCACTGGTCCAGCATGAACGCCACCGCGGTCGCCGGGTCGAGCCCGCCGCCGCGCACGACCTCGTGCATGATCCGGAACAGCTGGAACGGGTCGGCCGAGCCGACCATCAGGTCGTCGTCGGCGTAGAAGCGGGAGTTGAAGTCGAACGCCCCGAGCTTCCCGGCGCGCAGCAGCATCGCCACGATGAACTCGATGTTGGTGCCCGGCGCGTGGTGGCCGGTGTCGACGCACACGACCGCCTTGGGGCCGAGAGCGACGCAGTGCGCGAACGAGGTGCCCCAGTCCGGGACGTCCATCGTGTAGAAGCTCGGCTCGAACAGCTTGTACTCCAGCAGCATCCGCTGGCCCTCGCCGAGCCGCTCGTACACCTCTGCGAGTGCGTCCGCCAGGCGATCCTGGCGGGCGCGGATGTCGTCCTGGCCGGGGTAGTTCGTCCCGTCCGAGAACCACAGCTTCAGGTCGCGCGACCCGGTCGCGTCCATGATGTCGACGCATTCGAGCAGGTGGTCGATCGCCTTGCGCCGCACGCCGGCGTCGGGGTTGGTGACCGAGCCGAGCATGTAGTCGTCGTCCTGGAAGACGTTGGCGTTGATCGCGCCGAGCCCGACGCCCTGCTCGCGCGCGTACTCCGCGAGCGCCGCGTAGTCGTCGACCTTGTCCCACGGGATGTGCAGCGCGACGGTCGGGGCGGCCCCGGTGAACGCGTGCACCCGCGCCGCGTCGGCGATCTTCTCACGCGGGTCGCGGGGCACCCCGCGCTGCGCGAAGACCTTGAACCGCGTGCCGGAGTTGCCGTACGCCCAGGACGGCGTCTCGATCGCCAAGTCGTCCAGCCCGGCGGAAAGACCTGGGGGGTTAGTGCTGTCGGTCATCGTCTCTCATCCCCGAATCGGCGCTTCTCGTCGCTTCTAGTCAAGGTGGAAGAGCTCTGGAAGCGGCACCATCCCGGAGTCGGGGGCGGCGCCGTCCAGGTCCTCGAAGTAGGGGGCCATCTCGCTCTGCCAGCGGGCGTTGACGTCGGTGGCGGCCATCCCGGCCAGCGCGGCGGCGAAGTCGTCGGTCTCCAGATAACCGATGAGCAGGCCGTCTTCGCGCAGGAAGAGGGAGTAGTTGTGCCAACCGGTCTCACGGAGCGCGTCCAGCAACTCGGGCCAGACGCGCTCGTGAGCCGTGCGGTATTCCTCAAGCCGGTCTTGGCGGACCTTCAGGAGAAAACAAACGCGTCGCATGGGAGCCTTCAGTGTCAGGTGCCTGGGCCTAGGCGGACCTAGGCGTGGACCTAGGCGCACGCCTGGGCCCAGGCGCAGGCCTAGAAGTCGAACTTGTCGATGTTCGCGGCGTTGAAGACGGTGGGCGGGCCGAGGATCACGACGCCGTCCTTGCCGATCGTCTTCTTGCCGAGCTTGCCGGCGTCGAAGGTCTCGCCCTCCTTGCCGGTGATCTGCCCGGACGCGAGCGCGCCGCCCGCGTAGGCGGCCAGGAAGCCGAGGTCGGCGGGGTTCCAGAGCTCGAACTCCTTCACCGTGCCGTCCTTGACGAACTTGCGCATCTGGTTGGGCGTGCCGAGGCCGGTCAGCGCGACCTTGCCCTTGTGCGGCGAGCCGGACAGGTACCGGGCCGCGGCGGCGATGCCGACGGTGGTCGGCGAGATGATGCCCTTGAGGTCCGGGTAGGACTTGAGCAGGCCCTGGGTCTCGGTGAACGACTTCTGGTCGTCGTCGTTGCCGTAGGCGACCTTGACGAGCTCCATGTCCTTGTACTCGGGCTTCTTGAGCTCGTCCTTCATGAAGTCGATCCAGGTGTTCTGGTTCGTGGCGTTCGGCGTCGCCGACAGCACCGCGATCTTGCCCTTGTTGCCGATCTGCTTGGCGAGCAGCTGGACCTCGGTGCGGCCGATGTCCTCGGCGCTGGCCTGGTTGATGAAGACGTCACGGCCCGCGACGGCGGCGTCCGAGTCGTAGGTGACGACCTTGATGCCCGCGTTGCGGGCGTTCTTCAGCGCCGGGACGACCGCGTTGGAGTCGTTGGCGGAGATGACGATGACGTCCTGCTTCTGCTGGGTCAGGGTGTTGATGTACGACACCTGGCTGGATGCGCTGGCGTCGGACGGGCCGACCTCCTTGCTCTGGCCCTTGAACGCCGAGACGGCGTCGGCGCCGCCCTTGTTGGCGATCGTGAAGTAGGGGTTGTTGATCTGCTTGGGCAGGAAGGCGATCTTCAGCCCGGACTTGAGCGGCGCGTTCGGGTTGGCGGTCGCGCCACCGCCCGCCGCCGGGGCCTCGGTCTTCGCGTCGTCCTTCGTGGTTCCGCCACAGGCGGTGAGCAGCACGCTCGCCACGGCCAGCGCCGTGAGCTTCGGCAAGAGGGACATCAGACGGACGTTCCTTCCATGAGAGGTGGTGGTGTGACCGTCCGGGACCTGCGATTCCGGACGAGCGTGGCGAGGTTGGGAGCGAGCACCGACGAGATGAGCAGCAGACCGGTCACGAAGTTGAGGACCTCGTTGGACACGTCCGCGAGGATGAGCGCGTTGCGCAGCACGCCGAAGACGAGCACGCCGGTGAGGACGCCCGGCAGCGTGCCGCGGCCTCCGAAGAACGACACCCCGCCGAGCAGGACGGCCGCGACGACCGCCAGCTCCAGCCCGGTGCCGTTGTCGGCGCGGGCACTGGAGTAGCGGAGCGTGTAGACGATCCCGGCCAGCGACGCGAAGACGCCCGACGCGACGAACAGCCAGAGCTTGATCCGCTTCACCCGGATGCCGGCGAAGTAGGCCGCCTCCTGGTTGTAGCCGAGCGCGAAGACCGACCGGCCGAGCGGGGTGGCGTGCAAGATCACCCCAGCGATGACCGCCAGCACCGCGACCAGCAGGATCGGCTTCGGAATCGGGCCGATGGAGCCCGTCGCCCAGCCGGTGTAGACCTGCGGGAAGTCGGCCACGGCCTTGTCACCGAGAACCACGTACGCGAGCCCTCGATACAGAGCCAGGGTGCCGATCGTGACGGCTAGCGAGGGGAGCCCGAGCCGGGTCACCAGCAGCCCGTTGACCAGGCCGCAGACGGCCCCGACGACGAGCGCGATCACGAAGATCGACTCGATGGTGAGGCCCGCGTCCCAGAGCGTGCCGATGATCGCGCTGGTCAGCCCGAGCGTCGAGGCGACCGACAGGTCGATCTCGCCGGTGATGACGACGAGGGTCAGCGGGATCGCCATGAGCGCGATCTCCGACACGTCCAGCAGGAGGAACGACATGTTGGAGCTGCCGGCGAAGCCCTCGACGGTCAGGGAGGCGACCGACCAGGAGCCGATCAGCAGCACCAGCAGCGCGCTCTCCCAGGTCATGAGCCTGCTCTTGACGTCGTTCACCGGGTCACCTCCGCGACCGTGTTCTTGGGGCCGCCGCCACGACCGTTGGTCGTCTCGACGGACCGTTCGCGGCTCTTCTTGCGCAGCCGGGCGGCGAGCCGCAGCGCGAGCAGCCGGTCCAGGACGATCGCGGCGAGCAGCAGCGCGCCGTTGATGGCGTACTGGGCGAGCGAGTCGACCTTCAGCACCGCGAGGGCGCTGCTGATCGAGGTCAGCAGCAGCGCGCCGAGCGCCGCGCCCCACGCGCTGCCGACGCCGCCGGAGATCGCGACGCCGCCGACGACGGCCGCGGCGACGACGTCGAGCTCCTTGCCGGTGGCCACGGTGGCGTCGAGCGTGCCGAACCGGGCCGCCCAGAGCACTCCGGCGAGCCCCGCGATCGCCCCGTTCAGCACGAAGACCGTCAGCAGGCGCCGGGTGACCGGCACACCGGCCAGGACGGCCGCGTCAGGGTTGGAACCGATCGCGTACAGCTCGCGGCCCGACCGGAAGTTGGCCAGGCCCCAGCCGACGGCGGCCAGCACCGCCAGCGTGATCAGCGGCAGCACCGGGATCCCGACGATCTTCGCGGTGCCGAGCGACAGGAAGCCCGACGGCATGTCGGCCGCGTTGACCTGGCGGCCGCCCGCGAACCAGTAGTCGACGCCGCGGATCACGTACAGCGTGCCGAGCGTCGCCACCAGCGCCGGGATCCGGAAGTAGGCGACCAGCGCCCCGTTGAGGACGCCCCACGCCGCGCCCATCAGGACGCACGCGAGGACCACCACGATCACCGGCAGGCCCTTGTGGTCGGCGAGCAGCACGCCCGCCATGAACGCCGACAGGCCGGTGGTCGAGCTGACCGACAGGTCCACGTTGCGGGTGATGATCACCATGGCCTGGCCGATGGCGAGCAGCCCGATGATCGAGGCGTTGAGCAGGATGTCGCGGAAGCTGTCGATCGAGAGGAACCCGGAGTTGGCCAGCCCGGTGACGACGAACAGCAGGACCGTCGCGCCGACGATGCCGAGCTCCCGGATCCGGCCCAGCCGCTCCAGGGTGCCGTTCATGCGCGCGACCTTCACGGGCGCGCCGGCGGCCTCCGAGCCGTCCACGTGCGTGCCGTTCGCTTGCGTGCCGTTCACGCGGCGGCCTCCCCGCGTCCGGTGGCGGCGGCCATGACCTTCTCCTCGGTGGCGTCGGCCCGGGCGATCTCGGCGGTCAGCCGGCCCTCGTGCATGACGAGGACGCGGTCGGCCATGCCGAGCACCTCGGGCAGGTCGGACGAGATCATCAGCACGGCCAGGCCCTCGGCGGCCAGGTTCGACAGCAGCCGGTGGACCTCGGCCTTGGTGCCGACGTCGATGCCGCGGGTCGGCTCGTCGATGATCAGAACCTTCGGGCCGGTCGACAGCCACTTGCCGAGGACGACCTTCTGCTGGTTGCCGCCGGACAGGACGCCCACGGCGTCCGACAGGCGGGCGTACTTGAGCTGGAGCCGCTTGGCCCAGTCGGTGGCGAGGGCGCGTTCGGCCGAGCCGCGGATGATCGGGCCCTTCCGGAGCCGCTTCATCCCGGTGACCGCCATGTTCCGCTCGATCGACAGCTCCATGACCAGGCCCTGCTGCCGCCGATCTTCAGGCACCAGCGCGACCCCGGCGGCCATCGCGGCGTTCGGGGACGCCGCGCGCAGCGGCTTGCCCTCGACCGTCACCGACCCCGCGTCCCACCGGTCCACCCCGAAGATCGCCCGCGCGACCTCGGAGCGGCCCGCGCCGACCAGCCCGGCGAGCGCGACGATCTCCCCGCGTCGCACGCTGAACGAGACGTCGGTGAAGACGCCCTCGCGCGTGAGCCGGGACACCTCAAGGGCGACCTCGCCCGGGTCGACCGCGACCTTGGGGTAGAGCTCGGTCAGCTCGCGCCCGACCATGCGCTGGACGAGATCGTCCTCACTCAGCTCGGACACCTTCTCGGTGGCGATCCAGGCGCCGTCCCGCAGGATCGTCACCCGCTGGCAGAGGGCGAAGATCTCCTCCAGCCGGTGCGAGATGAACAGCAGCGCGCAACCCTGCTCGGCCAACGTCCGGGCCACGGCGAACAACCGCTGGACCTCGCGCCCGGTCAGCGCCGCCGTCGGCTCGTCCATGATCAGGATCTTGGCGTCGCGTGAGATGGCCTTGGCGATCTCCACCACCTGCTGGTCGGCGATCGACAGCCCGCGCGCGGGCCCGGCCGGGTCCAGGACGACCCCGAGCCGCGCGAAGAGCTCCTCGGCGGCCGCGTTCATCGCCCCCCGGTCGAGGCGGCCGAACGCGCCGCGCGGCTGGCGTCCCATGAAGATGTTCTCCGCGACCGTGAGATCGGGGAACAGGGTGGGCTCCTGGTAGATCACCGCGACCCCGGCCTTCTGCGCGTCGGCCGGGCTGTGGAAGACCACCGGCTCGCCGTTCAGCAGGACCTGGCCGCCGTCGGGACGGTGCACGCCGGCGAAGGTCTTCACCAGCGTGGACTTGCCCGCCCCGTTCTCTCCGGCCAGCGCGTGGATCTCCCCGGCGTACATGCTCAGGCGCACTCCGCGCAGCGCCTGGACGGCGCCGAACGACTTGCTCACCTCGGTCAGCGCCAGCACGGGCGTCGGATCGCTCACCTGCGCCCTCCTGTGGTCAAAAATCGTTTTAATGCCCGGATGCCTGTGGACAGTAGATGTGAGCTGAGACACCAGTCAAGACCTGCCGGGCAACGAATTGACACGTTTTACTTGGCCCGCCACCATGTGGCATGCTTCACCCGTTCATCGACGGACAGCCAGCGAGGGCCCATGGCGAGCAGTGACGGGACGATCGGCATCAAGGAGGTCGCGCTCGCGGCCGGGGTGTCACCCGGAACGGTCTCCAACGTGCTCAACCGGCCCGAACGCGTCGCGGCCACCACCCGGGCCCGCGTGATGCAGGTGATCAGCGAGCTCGGCTTCGTCCGCAACGGATCGGCCTCCAGCCTCCGCGCGGGCCAGGGCAAGCTCGTCGGCCTGATGGTGCACGACCTCGCCAACCCGTTCTTCACCGCCCTCGCCGCCGGCGTCGAGGACCTCATGAGCGAGCGCGGCTACGCGGTGATCCTCTGCAGCTCCGCCACCTCGGTCGAACGCGAGGACCGCAACGTCCGCATGCTCGCCGAACAGGGCGTACGCGGCGTCCTGGTCACCCCCGTCCAAGATGGCCGCGACCGCCTTAAGCTCCTCCACGAACGCGGGATCGGCACGGTCATGCTCGACCACGCCGCCACCCGCCCCCAGCAATGCTCGGTCAGCGTCGACGACATCGCCGGAGGCCGCACGGCCGTCGCCCACCTCCTGGAACGCGGCGCCCGCGACATCGCCTACGTCTCGGGCCCCCTGACGATCCGCCAATGCGCCGACCGCCGAACAGGCGCCCTCAAGGCGATCGAGCAGACCCCAGGCGCAAGACTGCGCGAAGTAGAAGCGTCCGACCTGACCCCCCGCTCAGGCCAAGAGGCGGCCGAACACCTCCTGGCGGAGCTCCCCGACGCGATCTTCTGCGCCAACGACCTGCTCGCCATGGGCGTCCTGCGGGCCCTCCTCCAGCAGGGCATCCGGGTGCCCGAGCGGGTCATGCTGATGGGCTACGACGACATCGAGTTCGCGACGGCCTCGGCCGTCCAGCTGACCTCGATCCGCCAGCCGACCTACCAGCTGGGCCGCATAGCCGCCGAACTTCTCCTGGAAGAGTGCGACAGCCCAGAAGACCACGCCCACCAAGAGATCCTCTTCCAACCCGAACTGATAATCCGCGAGTCCACCACCCCCTGATATCAAAAGAGCCACGGCCCTGGTCGGCCGTGGCTCTCTTCTCTTGGTGTCGTGTCGTTACAGGTCCAGCTCACCCTGCCGTACGCGGGTGACCAGCTCTGCGAATGCTCCGCTCGACAAGGCGAGGTGCCCATCTGCGGGAGCCTTGGAGTCTCGGACGCCGACCGCCCGCGCAAGCCGGGCGAGCTCGACACAGTTGTCCTGGCCGGAACTCGCGCTGCGGCTGGATTTACGCCATTTCGTCACTGTTGCCCTCGATCATGTCTCGGAGCCTGGCACGGGTGGCCTCCGGCGAGAGCGCCCGCCCGCTGGTGCGATCAAAGCTGACGGCGAGTTTACGCAGGTCGTCCCGATCTGTCACAAGCCTGCCGCGGGACGAACTCTCGGCCCAGCCTACCTCCCGCTCTGGAGTACTGAAGAGGTAGAACTCGCCCTCAAGGCCCACCACAAGCCCAGCGTTCACCGGGACCAACCGGAGCGTGACGTGAGGCAGCTCCGCGATCTCCGCGAGCTTCTTGAGTTGATCCTCCCGGTATTCGGGAGGGATCAGTATCAGTGATACCTCCGAGAGCAACACCGAGATGTAGGGAGGGTCGGCGCGCGTGAGTGTCGACTGTCGCACGGCACGCTGGGCGACCTGGCCTTCGACGTCGGCAGAACCCGCCATGGTGAAGATCGCCCGTGCATACTCCGGCGTCTGGAGAAGGCCAGGAATGATGGCCACCCCGTTGACGCGCATCATGGTCGCGAGCGCCTCGTACTCGACCACCGCGAGGAACTGCGCCGGTGCCTGCATGGTGTTGGCGAAGTGATGCAGAGCCTCCAGCAGCCCACCCGTTCCCCATGCCTCATCGAGAGTTCTGAGAGCCTCAACAGGCGGATGATTCCGTCCGGCCTCCCAATTCGAGACCGTCTTGTGGTCGACGAGCACGCGCTTGCCCACCCCCGCCTGCGATTCCTTCGCCGCCACCCGGTGTTTGCGCAGTTGAACGGCAAGGCACTCCCACAATCCGGCCATCGGGTCTATTGACTCCGCGGTGCTGCCCATTGCCCCTCCGTGACTCTCGACCTTCTCGCGAGACGGGGCCAGATTAGTAGTCGCCGTGTGACTCTGTGTCGTGAACGCACATTTGTTCAGCCGTGGCCGAAGGGTCACGCGGCTTGTCTACACCAGGGAGTACCGGTGGGTGACGCAATGACGATGATCGGGCCGCCGTATCTGCGGCTCGACCTCCGCCTGCACGGGAGTGAGGTGAGCAGGGCCCGGGAGGCCACCGCCCGCGCACTCACCGATCTCGGCCACCTGGAGCTGGTCGGCGACGGGCAGACCGTCGTCTCGGAACTGGTGACGAACGCGCTGCACCAGAACAGCCGTGACGGCAGCCCCGCGAGGCACGTGCCCTTCGTCCTCTACGAGAACGACGGTCGGCCGTTGGTGGAGGCGTGGGACGCGATTCTCGGCGAGGTCCCCCGGATCAAGTGCGCCACCGAGGAAGACCTCGGGGGACGGGGACTGCTGATCGTCAATGATCTCGCGGCGCGCTGGGGTTACCGGCACGCCACCCTGTGGCCGAACGGCCCGATGTGGAAATGCGTCTGGGCACTGCTCAAGTGATCCACCGGCGGCTCGCCGAGGTGCTGAAACCTGACGCGATCTCACTCCTCGTGGACGGCGGGGACCGGCGGATACGCTCCATGCGAGCAAGTCGTTCGCTCTCCTCCAGAGCCGCGCCCTCTCGGTAGACGACTCGCTTGAGTACCTACGAAAGATGGTGCGTGCGGCTCTCCTGGAGACCGTCCGAACGCAGGCGTAGCCGCAGCATCTGAACGCCTCCAGGCCATTCCGAGTCGGTGGGCGGATTCGTCCAGCACGAACGAGGAGGCCCTGTGGCGAGCCGCTCACCAAGTCGATCGCGTCGCGGGAGATCTGCGGCGCTCTTCGAGCCGAGCCGGGCGGGTGCGGTTATGGTGTCTGGCCGCGGATGTGCGCTGTGACGAAGTCGTAGACGATGTCACCGACGCGCTTTCCGAGCGCGCTGCCGGCCGCGAGGGAGTCGGGGAAGTGGACGCCGCCTATGAGCCTGGCGCGTGCGCAGTCTTGCGACCACGCGGTCCAGGTGTCCCACGACAGCGTGGTCTGCCTGCGCGGGGTGATGCCGGGCTCTATCAAGGAGCTGCCGGGGGCGAAGGTGATCGAGTAGCCGAACTCGTCGGTTCCGGTGAACCGGCGGGCGGCCTGGGCGTGCGCGAAGGAGAGCGTGGACGAGGTGGAGGGGTACTCGGGGTGGTCGGCGGTGTTGATGTAGCTGCGCCACTCCCTCCCTTTGATGTCGTTGACCGTTCCCTTTCCCGGGCCGCCCCAGGCGGTGACGTTCTTGTCGCCGTAGAGGAGCCGGACCGCGCTGAACGGCCGCACCGAGTCGTAGTGCCGCTTGAAGTGCCATGCGGCGATGGTTCCGTCGTAAATGCAGACGTTGACCATGAAGTTGAGGGAGATGTACCGCTCAAGGCTGTACCCGCGGGAGTCGGCGATGTACCAGATGGTCGGGGGATACGCCCTGAATTTGTCGTCGATGTTCTCCGCGAGAAGCTTTTTGGCGTCGGTCAGCTCGGCCGATTCCTTCAGTACCACGTCCGTCTGCCGCTTGTAGCCCTGCCGGTTGTGCGCCCAGTCGCTGTTACTGGGTGGTGGCACATCGAACGCCGCCGGGTTCCGGAACGAATACGGGCGGGTGATGGCCATCTGGGGGGTGATGAATTCCTGCACCCGGAAGATCCCGTTGCCCGTGGTGACGATGTTCGGTTGCCAGCGGGACGGATCCCGCAGCACGTGGGCGGTGTTGACCGGACGGTATCCGACGTAGTTGGCGAAGGGTTGCCGGTTGTACTTCCGGCCGCCCTCGTCGCCGAGCTGGTTCATGCCGTCGTGCAGCAGGAAGGCGAGCACCGCGTTTCCGGCCTTGTTGCCGATGCCGACGGGGGTCGTGGTGTTCTCGCTGGTGTCGTCGGGGTTCAGCCCGACCGAGGTCATCATCGCGCGCCATTGCGCACGGAACTGCGGCAGTTCGGTGTTGAGGACGCGGAGGCTGGCATACATGATCGCGATGTTGCGATTGCGGTTGGTCCTGCCCTCGGACGCGGGCCTGCGACCGAGCTTGGAGGCCACACCGACGGCCGTCGGATGGTAGGGGGCGGTCGAGTCGAACCACGCGTTGTTCAGAAGTATGGCGTGCCGCACTGCGAGCGGGACGTCGGCTCCGGTGGCCCCCGTCGACACGAAGAGGGGGTTCTCCGTGGGGATGACCACCTCCCTTATGGCGTTTCCGGTGTCGAAGTCGAACGGGGCGGCCGCCGATCTCTGATCCGCCGCACGGGCCGTGCCGGAGGCCTTGCCGTCGAGCGCGATGGCCGAGAGCACGGAGCCGCCTGCGACCGTGCCGCTCTTGAGGAGTTCTCGCCGGGAGTGCATAGGAACCTCCGTGGGGAGGACGGGACCTCACTATGCGCCTGCGGAGAGGTAAAACCAACAGTCAACTGATCGGGCCCATTCAGGCCCGAATGAGATCAGTGGGTGGCGGGTTCGAAGAGTTCTATGAGGTTGCCGGCCGGGTCGGAGAGCAGGATCTGGCGTCCGCCCGGCCCGGCGGTGAGCTCGCTGTCGAAGGCGATCCCGGCACCGCGCAGGCGGTCGATCTCGGCGTCGAGGTCGTCGACGATGAGATGGATGCGGTTGCGGCCCGGCACGGCGGAGTGATCGGGCGTGGCCCGGGCGCCGGAGCTTGCAGGCCCGGACAGCAGCAGCCGCAGCGGCCCGCGGATCACGTCGGCGAAGGCGGGCGCGGGGTTGGTGTGCAGCGTGAAGCCGAGATGAGCGGTGTAGAAGTCGACCGCGGTGCCGACATCGTCGACGATGTAACGGACGCTGGCGAGTTCCTGAGTCGTCATGACCGGACCTCCGGTTTCGTGGCGAGGACGGGCAGCAGATGGCGGATACGGGTGTCGATCTCCGCCGCCATCCGCCTGAACGCGGGGTAACCTGCGGGTTCGGGGATGCTCCAATGGATCAGCCGCGACCGGTCGCCGAACTCGGGCCGGACCTCGCGGACCTTGTCGCACAGGCTGATCAGGTGATCGAAACGGTGGGCGGTCACCGTGTCCAGATGGCGTGGCCGCCGGTCGCCGAGGTCGATGCCGTACTGCTCGCGCAAGACCAGCACGGCGTGGGGATGCAGGTGCGACCGCGGGTGGCTGCCCGCGCTGGTCACCTCCACGCGGCCGCCGGTGCGGTGACGTAGCAGCGCCTCGGCGATCGGCGAGCGCGCGCTGTTGCCGGTGCACGCGAACAGCACCCGGCTGTGACCCGGCTGTTCGCCGGACGACGGCATGGGATCGAGGCGCAGCGCGGGGTGGAGGGCGCTGCCGGTCTCGGCCAGCGCGCTCGCGCAACGTTCCAGATCGAGGTGGTAGTAGCTGTCGCGCCCGTCGAAGCTGCTCCGCTGGGCGGTGACGAGCCCGCTCCGGCGCAGCAGCCGCAGATGGTACGAGATCAGGTTCTGCGGCTGACCGAGCAGGTCGACGAGCTCGCGGACGCGGTAGTCGCTCCCGGCCAGCGCGGTCAGCAGCCCCCACCGCACCGGGTGGGCGGCCATCTGCACGAACGCCGGGGCTTGGAGCGCCATGCCCCCAGAATACATCAAACTAATTTGATGGATCTGCCCGCGACACCATGCCGCGACGCGGGGCCGGACGCCATGCCGCGACGCGGGGCCGGACGCCATGCCGCGACGCGGGGCCGGACGCCATGCCGCGACGCGGGGCCGGGACGCCATGCCGCGACGTCAGTGAGACGAGGGGCGGAACGCACGAAGGGCCACGACGCCCTGTGAGTAGCGTCGTGGCCCCTCTGCTGTGCGCCTGCGTGAGCTTGCCGGCCGAAAGGTGACGGCGTATCGCCGCACCCTGGGCGGCACTCAATCGTGCTGGCACGTAGAAGGCTACAGATGAGGTGCCTCGCGTCGGCGGCGACGCGCGCGTCGCGCCTGCCGAGCGGCGAACGGCGCCTCCGGTGCGACGAGCGGCGGGCCGCCGGTGCCGGTCAGACCACCCGGTTCACCGACTGCTGCATGATCGCCTGCGCCAGCTTGTACTGGGGCTGCGCCTTGAAGGTGGCCAGAGCGGCCTGGTACTCGCGGTCCTCCTTGAGGACGCTGACCGTCGGATGGTCGGGCGAGTCCGGGGCGGAGGAGTCCAGCAGGTCCATGACCTTGAGGTTCTGGATCCGGTTGAGTGCGGCGGCGACCCCGGGCCGGTTGGAACCCATCTTGCCCAGCGCCCCGAGCCGCCGCACCGGGCCGAGGTTGCTGAACCGGGCGAGCAGGTACGTCAGCCCACGGTCAGGGTCGATCGAGCGGGCGGTGCGCGGGGCGGCGACGTCCGCGACGGCGGCGGACGGCACCGCGGAGGCCACCGCCGTGGTGGTCACGACAGTGGCCAGGACCAGGCCCGCCACACGAAGGGAACCGTTCATGCTGGTGTTTCCTCTCTTCGACAGGTGAACACCAGCGATCCTCACCGGCGGCCCTGCCGCCCCGGCGCGGGTAGACCAGCGCCAAACGCAATCCGCACCGAATCCTGGCACTGGGAAGACGGGCACGAACGAGCCGGGAGCCACCTCGTCCTTCCTCGTCGGACCCTGGGAAGAGGCAGGACGAGGTAGCGCCGGGGCGAGGTGAATGATCTCCCTCGCCAAGGATGTCGGCTCCCGTCCCCTTCGGGAGCCGACACGAGCACCGAACCGAGATACAAGGACCTCGGATGAGAGCGACAATTCTCTGGTCGCCCCCGGATCTCCAGCGGCGGGATGTCGGCTAGGGGGCCCCGAAGAGCTGCATGACCTTGTCGAATGACGCGAAGGGCCCGGTTTGCGGGTCGTGCGTCATTGCGCAGCCGCCGCCGAAGGGATAGAAGGTCTTGCAGTTCTTGGGCTCTGCCATCGCCGGTGCTGTGCTGAAGACCAGCGGCGCCGCCATTATCGAGACCAGGGTGAGTCTGCGGACGACCGGGGGGACCTTTTTCATTCTACCTCCACGTCTCCGGATTCGGCTGGTGGAACGTTGATGACCTACCCGCCAGATAATTGGCCACCCGTAGCCGTCGGTAGATACTTCTTTTACGTTTTCTCAGCTCGGCCGCTTTACCGGCAGAAGCCAGATTTGGGATATAGGTGACAAATTCGAGCACTGACATCCTCGATTCAGGGAGTTGGACGCACCTTACTTTCTGGGGCGGCGATTGAGGTAACGGTCGTCCGCACGGCGCCCCAGGTCAGCGATCATGGTCGTGAGGCGCTGAAGACCGCGGGGCGGTGGGGGAGCGGGCGGGAGCGGGGGCGGCTCGCCCGGCGCGAGTGCGGAGTCCTCGTACAGCCGGGTCAGCGGGGCCGGGGCCCGCCAGTTGGCGCCGCCCCCCAGCCATAGCACCGCGGGTGCCAGCAGCAGTCTCACCAGGACCGCGTCGGCGAGGACGGCCACGCCCACGCCGAGCCCGATCATCCGCATCACGGTGGCGCTGGAGAACGCCAGTACACAGGCCGGAATGATCATTGCGACGGCCGCGGTGAAGGCCGGCACGGCGGCCTTCGCGCTACCGGTGGCCACGGCGTCCGGATGACTGAGGCCGGCTTCGTAGTGCTGACGGGCGCTGGCGAGCAGCAGCGCGGTGTGCGCCATCGCGAGGCCGGTCGCGACGGCGAGGATAGGCGGCAGGGCGGTGGCCTCCAGGAACCCCGGCGGCCGGAGGGCCCCGGTGAGCGTGCGCAGCCCGCCGTCCTGCATGACCATGACCAGCGCCGCGCAGGCCGTCACCGGCGCCAGCGCGCTGAGCACGGCTCCCTTGAACGCCGCCATCAGACCGCCGCAGAAAAGGAACAGCAGCGCCAGGCCGAGAAGTGCCCCGGTGAGCGTTGCCAGCGGCAGAGCTTTGCTCGTCTGGGCAGTGGTGTCGGCGGCGCGGGCAGCGGACCCCGTGATGAGCGTCCGGCCCGGTGCCTCAACAGCACGGACGCGATGCAGCAGGCGATCGCCCTGGCCCGTCTGTGAATGTTGCTTGGCAGAGACCGTTACCAGGGTCGCGCCGAGATAGCTGAAGCGGCTGGGAGGTGCGCCGCGCCGGGCCTGTTCGGCCAGGACCGCCTCCTTGGCCAGGGCCGCCTGCCTTTCCAGCTCCGCCTTCTGAGCCAGCGCCGCCTTCTCCATGAGCGCTGCCTTCTTGGCCAGCTCGGCCTTGGTCATCGCTGCCTTCTGAGCCAGCGCCGCTTTCTGAGCCAGGAGGCCTTGCTGCGCCATCGCCGCTTGCTGGGCAAGGGCGGCCTGCTGCGCGAGAGCCGCCTTCCTGGCCTGCGCGACCTGCCTCATCAGCGCTGCCTTCTTGGCCAGCAGGGCCCTTTTGGCCTGCGCCGCACGCCCGGCCTGGAGCGCGGCCATGGAGGAGGGACCGGACGGGACGAAGTCCGGAGGAGGCGGGGGCAGCCGGCGGGGCGGACGAGGATACGTCAGTGACCCGTTCGGCGGCGCGGGCGGGAACGGTGACGAGGACCGCGCCGCCACCCGCATGTCGGGCGCCTTACCGACGTACGTGCCGGTGACCGTCTGCACCTGCTGCACCCCGGGGATCTCGGCGAGGCTGCGGGCGTACCGTTCGACCTGCCTGCGTTCCCCGTCATCGCCGGCGTCCAGATCAGGCAGGACCACCTTGAGCTGCCGGTCGGGAGGAAAGTCGAACTCGCGCCCGATGCGGCGCGCGGTGGAGTGCGCGTCGGCGGCCAGCATGCGCTCGTCGGAAACCCCGAGGCGGGCCTGCGACCCCACCATGACCGCGGCCGCGGCCAGCAGCAGACCGACGCAGCCCAGCGCCATCGGACGCCGCGCCGACATCGAGGCCACCCGGAGCCAGGCCCCCTCCCCGAACCCGCCGATCGGTACCACGGGAAGCTCGATGGGCGGCTGGGCACGAGACGTGGCGCCACGCGGCCTCACGCCGCGCAGCACAGTGCCGACCAGGTAGCCCATGAGAAGCGTCAGCAACGGCCAGTCGCTCCGCGATCGAGACCGCCGGGACGCGCCTCCGGGCCCGGACGCGGTAGTGAGCACCGCGACGTTGAGCAGGACAGCGACGGCGATGCCGAACGTCACCACACGCCGAATGCCGCGCCCCCGGCCCGAGCTCCTCCGAGCCCCCGAGCCCAGCCCCTCGCCCGTCCCCCCGTTCGGGCTCCTGCCGGGCCCCCCGTTCGGGCTCGCGCTCGGCGCATCGTTCAGTACCGTGCCAGGCCTTTCGCCCGGCCTTGCGCCGGGCCGCCTGCCCAGCCGTCCGTTCGGTCTTCTGCTGAGCACTCCGGGCAGCCGCCTGCTGAGCCGCCCGCCCGGCGCGCTGTTCGGCTTCCTACCGGAGGTCTCGATCGGGCTCGTGCTCGGCGCATGGCTCAACCCTCCGCTCGGGCTTTCGTTCTGCCTCGTACCGAGCCTCTTGGCCGCCTCCCCGCTCAGCCATCCGGTCAGGCGTTCGCTCAGGTCCGTGGCTGGCTTCCCTGTTGGACGCCTGCCTTTGCTTGGCGGTGTGGTCAGGCGCGCGATGTGACTGAGGCTTGAGGCGAGGACGCCCCACGGGGTGGCCTGTTGCGTCGGCCAGTCGGTGGGTACGGGCCTGGCCGGTGTTGCGGGGATGGTGCGGCGGCGCAGGCGGGCCAGCATGTCGCCGCTCTCAATGCGGTCGCCGATCAGTGCCAGAAGCGCGGGCAGCACCACCAGCGCCACGACTGCGGGGAGGACGGTCGCCGTCAGTGCGGCCAGGGCCAGGATGCGTGCGGAGTCGACGGGCACCACGAGCAGGCTGACCAGCGTCGCCATCACGATGGCCGTCGAGCAGGCCACCGTGTGGCCGGCCGTGGTCAAGCCGCGTTCGAGGGCCGCCTGCCTGCCCGCCCCGGCGGACAGTTCCCGCCGGTAGCGGGACACGATGAGCAGGCAGAAGTACAGCGCCAGGCCGAACGCGATGATCCCGGCCAGCGGCGGTGCGGCCATCGGCAGCGGAGTCAGCCGGCTCATCGGCCACAGCAGGGCCAGCGCGAGCGCCGCCGCCAAGGCGGCCATCACGACCGGCGCGAGCACCGCGCACACCGGCCCGACGATGAGCAGCAGCGCGACCACTGCCAGCGCGAGCGTGAGGAGTGCTGCACGCGGTAGTTCACGCCGCAGCTCACGGGTCTGCTGCACCAGCGTCCAGGTGCTGCCCGCGGCCGTCACCTGGAGCTCGTCGGACACGCGGGCGGCCGCGGGCACCAGGTGACGGGCGGTGCGCGCCCGGCTGGACGCGTCGCCGGACAGCCGCACCACCACCAGCGCCGCACGCCGGTCACGCGAGCGCAGGTCGGCGGGCCTGTCCGGCCAGTACGACCGGACCTCGGCCACCCCCCGGTGCCGGCCGACCAGGCGGGTGAGCCGCCCTCCGTCCGCCGACACCCGGGGGGAGTCGACCTCCGCGCGGGCCGCCACCCGCAGCGTCAGATCCGGTTCGCTGTCGTGGGGAAAGCGGCGATCGAGGAACGCGTCGGCGTCGGTCGACGCGGTGCCGTGCGCGGCGGCCGCGCCGGCGGTCAGCCGGTACAGGGCGCCGGTCGCCGGGATCGGCGCGAACAGGGCCAGTACCGCTGAGATGGCCAGCACATAGTGCTGCTGACGCACCGACCATCGGGTCAGGACGGTGAGCGGCCGATCGCCGGCCCGCCGGGGATTACGCCGTGCCTGCGACACCGCACCTCCTAGCTCAAGGCTTGGACCAGGCCTGTACTCCGATCAGACCCTCGGGCCCGAGAGCGCCCACAGCTGCGCGCCGTCCCGGCCGTCCAGGCACCGGTAGTCGCGGGCGCTGCCGATCGTCACCAGCCACTGCCCGGTGGCGTTGCAGGGCAGGAAGTGGGGGAACGAGCCGACGTAGTGCCAGAACGACTTCGGCCCGGCGGCGTGCGCGGGCGCGGCGGCGGTGACGGGACCGGCCGCGAGCAGGGCGGTGGCCGCCGCGAACAGGGCGGCCCGACGGCCGAGGCGCCTGGGGGTGGGAGGCATGAACGCGCTCCTTCGTGTGCGGGGGCTGGAACGGCCAGTCGGGCCCGGCCACGCCGGACCCTTCGTGTTCACGCGCCAAACATTCCCGTGACTAAAGGTAGTCAAACGAATCCCCAGTGTCATTGTGGCCGGGTGTCGATGCGGTTGTGGATCATTGCCGCCATCGGCACAGGCAGACTGCCGGGTGGGCGTTCCGGGGGTGGCCCGGCTAGGTACCTTCTTGCCCGCACCTATTTCCCATGGAGTCCTCAGGTCTCGGAGTGGCTACATAAGGTAACAATCAATAACTCTCGGTTATTGTTGGCCAATGACCCACAACTGCTCACGCGTCTCGCTCACGGGCCTCGCGTTCGGTGTCGCGCTGCTCGTCCTCGCCCCCGCCGCCGTGGCCGACGCACCCCCCTGCACCGACACCTCGACGCTGTTGCCTCTGGCGGCGCCGATCGGCGCGGGAGGAGTCCCGACGTCACCATGGAACACCCCGGCCTGCCCCGGAACCCCCGGCGACACCGAGCCGATTCCCGGCCAATGAGCTAGCACCTGCGGGTTTCCGTGAGCCCCATGGCCCTGCCGGTCATGGGGTTTCACGCAGGCGGTGCCAGGACGCGGCCACGTCGCTAGCCTGCCGTCATGATCGGCCATGAGGATCTGCGAGCGGCCGAACTCGTCGCCGGGTTCGAGGGGTTGCGCACGGGGCTGGGTGACGACGTCCCGTTCACCGTCCACTGGCACGCCGGACGAGGGCAGTGGCTGTACGACATCCGCTACGAGAGCGACGTCACCACCGCCCAGGCCTTGCGCACGTTCGCGCAGGGAATCCTGACCGCCGCGCAGACACGCGTCGGCGACTATGACGTCGTTCTGTCCGATGATGGCTATGCGCAGGTCGAAGCCGGCGTCGGCTTCTCCGACGTGGACGGCCCGATCGAGTTGACGGTCAGCGCCTGGTACGACAGCCAGCAGGACTTCGCCGGAGTCGGGCCCGGCGGGCAGGCGCTCTACCACAATCATGTGGGCTGGTCCCTGCTGTCGCTGGCCGGTTCCGTTCCCGATGAGGAACGACTCGTCGCGTCCGCGCGGACCTTGCTGGGACGCCTGGACGCGGCAACGGAAACGCCGCCGCAAGCACCGACCGCTGCGGAGACCGTCGTCTCCTTCCCCGGCCGCCAGCAACTGCTGCTGCAACGACGCGGCGACGAGTGGCAGATCAACCTCCCCAACCTTCTGACGGCACCGGTCCACCAGGAGAGCGTTCGCGTGTTCGCCAACGTCCTGCTCCATCCGGCCGCCGGGCCGTGCCCGATGGTGTTCACCGACCGCTACCGGCTGGACCTGTCCCTGGCCGGCGACCACCTGCTCGCCCGCGCCGCCTCACCCGGCGACGACGGAACCGAGCACACCCTCGACGTCTGGATCGGGCCGCTCACCGAGCAGCACATCTCCGCCGCGGCCCACACCCTGCTGACCGAGGTGAGCGCGCCGAATGACGGAACCGCCAGATAACCGGCGGCGTCGCGACGATGGCTCGGTACGCCGGCCGGTCCGGCCGCGCTCTTTGATTCCCAAGATCATCGCTCTTTCGGGCAAATCTCCTGGGCGTGCATTTCCTGCCCTTCGGGCGGATATGGATAAAGCTCTTTCCGGCTGATCGCGGTCGGCGTTATTGCTAGGGTCCAGATCCACCCAAAGAAAGACAACTCAAGGGGCGTTTCTGCATGTTCATTTCATGCCGCGTGGTAAGCGCGGCATTGTCGGCGGCGATGATCGCCGCGTCGGCACTCGCCGGCTCGGTGGTCGCGCCTGAGGCGGCCCGGGCCGAGGTCGGCGCGAAGCCGGCACCGCCGCCGGGTCCGACTCCGCTCACGAACTTCCCCGCGGCGTTCGCCTTGTCGATGTTGGCCCCTGAGCAATCGCCGCCGGGGGCGAACGACTGGTCGTGCAAGCCCTCGGAAACCCACCCCGAACCGGTGGTGCTGGTGCACGGCACCTTCGCCAACGCCTACAACGCCTGGGCCTATGTGGCACCGGCCTTGAAAAGGGAGGGTTATTGCGTCTATGCCGTGAACTATGGCGGTCGTCGCGGTAATCCCATCAAGGGCACCGGTGATATCCGCCTGTCCGCACGGACCCTGCGTGATTTCGTCAATCGTGTCCGCAAGGCCAGTGGCGCCCGCCAGGTCTCCCTCGTCGGGCATTCCCAGGGCGGCATGATGCCGCGCTGGTACCTCAAGTACGAGGGAGGCACCGATCCCGCCCATCCCGAACGCAACAAGGTGGCCCGGCTGGTCACGCTGGCGGGCACGCACCACGGCACCTCGATCATGGGTGTCAACTCGATCCTGGACATCCTGGGGGTGCAGGAGCAGGCCGGACGCGTGATCAGCACGGCGGCGGTCCAGCAGGGCACCGGGTCGCGTCTGCTGCTGGCCCTCAACCGCGGCGGCGACACCATGCCCGGCGTGCGCTACACCGTGCTCGGCACCCGGTACGACGAGGTCGCCACGCCCTACCGGCAGACGTTCCTGTCGGCCGGTCCCGGAGCGTCCGTCCACAACGTGGTCCTGCAGAACGGGTGCGAGGTCGACCTCACCGACCACCTCGGCATCACGTACGACCCCCGAACCCTCCACTACATCAAGAACGCACTCGACCCGAAGCGCGCCGACACCTCGGTAGGTCGTGCCGCCACCTGCCAGCCGTTCTTCCCGGTGGCAGGCCCCCCGCTCAGCGAATGAGCCCGTCTTACAGGTGAGTACTGCCCGCGGCCCCCGTTCCCGCTACTGGTCACGGGGGCCGCGGCGCCGCGTCAGCCCGGCGGCCGCAGGTGGTGCTCGTCCGCCAGCAAGCCGTGTCGCTGGGCGTAGAGGGCGGCCTCGACCCGGCATTGCAATCCCAGCTTCTGGAAGATGGCGTGGACGTAGTTCTTCACCGTGTTCTCGGCGATGCCCAGTGTCCGGGCTATGCGCCTGTTGGACATGCCCTGGCCGATGAGCGCCAGGACCTTGCGCTGCTGGCTGGTCAGCCACAGGTCGCCGCCGTCCTGATGAACCAGCTCGGCGATGGGTTCGGTCCGCTGCTCAGGCGCCGGCCCGGGCCCGGGGACGGATGCGGGTTCGGACGCCGGCAGCCCGCGGACGCCGTTCCGGGCCTGTTCCAGCTGCCGTAGCAACTTCATCTGCAGGATGAGGACACGGTGGGCCATTGCAATCATGGTCTCCAGATCCAGTTGCGCGGTCTCGCCGGCGTCGGGCTGACCGGCGGCACGGGGGTCCAGCTCCCACGGTCCGGGGGTGTGGGAGCCGGCGGCCGGGTCGGTCGCGTCCATATCTCACTCCTTGCGCTGGAATGGATGAACTGAAGAGCGTGTGAAGCGTCAGGGGCGGGTCAGGTCGTGGTGGACGGTCCGATCTCCCGTCCGCCGCTCCGGCCCGCGTAGGAGCGCCAGCGTCCGCGCCAGCCGATGGGGGCGCCGTGGCCGGTGCTCGGGCACTTCGACCTCGGTCAGTCCGGCGCGTTGCTGCAGCCGGGCGAGCGGTCTTGGTGCCCACCAGTTGGCGGGGCCGGTGAGCCGCATGAAGGCCGGTACGAGCAGGCCGCGGACGACGGTGGCGTCGACCAGGACGCCCAGTGCGAGCCCGACACCGATGATCTTCAGAAGCATGATGCTGGAGGCGACCAGGAAGCCGGTCGACACCGCCACCGCCACCGCCGCGACGGTGACCAGCCGTCCGGTGCCGGCGATGCCCTTGACCACGGCGGCCGTGTGGTCGCCGCCGGTCCGGTAGTGCTCCTTGATCCGTGACAGCAGGAACACCTCGTAGTCCACCGACAGCCCGAACGCCACCGTGACCGTGAAGATGAGCGCGAGCAGTTCGACCTGGTGCGTCATGGTGAAGCTGCCCAGTACCGTGCGCAGATGTCCGTCCTGGAAGACGGCGACGACGGCGCCGCAGATGGCGGTCAGGCTGAGCGCGCCCATCGCCACCGCCTTGGCCGACACCAGCAGGCCACCGGTGAACAGGAACAGCAGCACCAGCACCGACCCCGCGACCAGCGTCCCGACCAGCGGCAGATGCCCCTGCACCACCGCGAGCGTGTCGGTCGCCTGCGAGGTGCGGCCGGTGATCAGACGTTCGCCGGGGGCGGGCACCTGGCGGATTCGCGCGAGCATGCGGCGGGCTCCGGCGCTCTGGAAGCCATGCGGTCCCGACACGGTGATCAGTGTCGCGTCACCGGAGGTGAAGCGGCGCACGAACAACGCCTCCCGTGCTTCCTGCGACTGCGACGCCCAGCCACCCGGCGGATGCCCCGCGTTGCTCGCGGGCACGGGTCGGTTCTCGGGTGCGGACGGGCTTGACGGCGGGTGGTCGCGGCAGGCGAACCTTTCGTCGGACGGCATCCCCGCATCGGGCGCGGAGGGGCGGACAGTGGTGCCCCGGTAGACGCCGGTCACGGTCCGGACGACTGACACCTGGGGCACGGAGGCCAGCCGTTCGGCGTAGCTGACGATCTTCTGGCAGGCACGATGGCCGGTGGCGCCGGTGTGCGGCAGGACGATGTAGAAATCGCGGTCGAGGGGGGTGGCGAAGTCGCGGCCGATACCGATGCTGGTGGCGTGCGCCTCGGCGGACGCGGGGAGCACCCGCTCGTCGGCGACCCCGAACTGGGCGTGGGCGAAGGGCATCGCCAGCAGGCACAACACCACCACGCACGACCCGCCCACCCACACCGGCCACCGCGTGGCCATCGCCGCGATGCGGTGCCATGCCCCCTTCGCGGTTTCGCGGCCGCCCGTTCGGCGTCGTCGCGCCCACGGCAGCCGCATGCGGGGGTCTGTTCCCGGCGCGGCGGGGGAAGGCCGATGGGCGGATCGGCGGCGGAGCCAGCCGACCGGGTCGCCACGGTCGATGCCGGCACCGACCGCCGCCAGCATGGCCGGCTGGACGAGCATGGTGGACGCGGCGCCCATCGCCACGACGACGATCGTCGTCCACGCCAGCGACCGTACGATATCGAGCGGGATGACGAACAGGCATGCGGTGGCGGTGGCCACGGTGAGGCCTGAGAAGAGCACGGTGCGGCCCGCGGTCATCATGGTCCGTTGCAACGCCTCCTCGACTCCCGCGCCGCGGCTGAGTTCGTCGCGGAACCGGGTGGTGATGAACAGGCTGTAGTCGATCGCCAGGCCGAAGCCCAGCCCCATCGCGACGTTGGGCGCGTACACCGTGACCTGCATGACGTGGGTGCTCAGCCGGAGCACGGCCAGCGTGGCGACGATGGTCAGGCTCGCGATCAGCAATGGCAGCAGCGCCGCGTAGGCGGACCGGAAAGCCAGTAGCAGAATGATGGCCAGCAGCGGCGCGGTCAGCAGTTCGGCGCGGTGCAGATCCTGTCTGGCCATGCGCAGGGCCTGTACCTCCGCCCAGGCGAGCCCGGTCGTGGCCACGCGCAAGGGCCGTGCCTGCTCGGTCATCCGTGGCACCAGTTCTTCGGCCGCCCGCGTCGCGTCCGCCCCATCTCCCCTGAAGGCCACTCGGAGCAGCGCCGACCGCTGGTCGGCGGAGCGCAGCGCCGGGTCCGGCGACAGCCAGTACGACTGGACGAGCTCGACGCTCTCCTGGGCGGCGATCCAGCGGCTCAGCCGGACGCCCGCCCTGGCCGCCTCGGGAGAGTCCACGCGGTCGTCGGCGGTCACCCGCAACACCAGGTCGGACGGGCCGGCCTGGAACCGCCGCGCCAGTACGGCATCGGCTCGCGTCGACTCGGTGCCGTCGGCGATGAACCCGCCGTTGGACAGCCGCCGGTCCAGCCCGAGCGAGATCATCCCCAGCACGGCCATCAGCACGAACGCGACGGCCAGCAGCCGCCGTCGATGAATCACGCACCAGCGCGCGTAGCGAGCCAGACCACCGGGATGACGCCGTGACCGAGGGGCATGCCTCGGCCGATACCAGGGCCGGCTCACCGGCGCCCACCGCTCTGTCCGCCCGCGGCGCGCCGGACGAGAGGTCCGTGGAGACGCAGGGCGACGTACTGAGCGGCATGTTGGACGGTCATCAGAAGTGGTCCTTGGCGTCGATGCTGGTCGTCCTGGGCATGCGCAGCCCAAGAACTGAAGAACGGCACCCGGGCTTGACGCACTCCTTCACCTACCATGACCTTACGAATTCGAAACTTAACTCTTTGTAGTTTATGCAGGCAATGGGCCATAAGGCGGCGGACTCAGCCGGTGGCCGGCGCGCGCCGGGTGAATGGTTCGGAAGTTCTGCTCAGGGCTGGGCGAGCGCCAAGACCACGTTGTGGCCGCCGAAGCCGAAAGAGTTGCTCAAAGCGAGCTCGATGTCGGCAGAGCGTGCCTGGCCGGTGACCATGTCGAGCTTGATATCGGGGTCCTGCCGGTCGAGATTGGCCACCGGGGGGATCATTCCTTCTCGAAGGGTCAAGGCCGTCAGAGCCGCCTCGATGGCGCCGGAGGCCGCCAGCGTGTGGCCGAGCACCCCCTTGTTGGCCGTCACCGGCACACCGGCCGGCATGAGCCGGTGCATGTGCTGGGCCTCCACGGCGTCGTTGAGCCGGGTGCCGGTGCCATGAGCGTTGATGTGGTCGACGTCGGCCAGGTCAGCTCCGGCGTCGGCCAGGGCCAGGCGGATCGCCGCTTCGGCGCCGCGGCCCTCGGGGTCGGGAGCGGTGGGGTGATGGCAGTCGTTGGTCGATCCGCATCCGGCCAGCCCGGCGTAGGGCGTGCGACCGCGGGCACGGGCGCCGGCGGCGCGTTCCAGCACCAGCACACCGGCTCCCTCGCCCATCACGAAGCCGTCACGGTCCGCGTCGAAGGGGCGGGACGCGGCGGCGGGGTCGTCGCGCCGCCTGGACAGGGCGCCCAGGCGATCGAAGGCGGCCACCACCAGCGGGGTGAGCGAGGCGTCGACGCCTCCGCAGATCATGATGTCGGCGCTGCCGGCCCGAAGAAGATCCCTTGCCAGGTGCAAGGCGGCGGACCCGGAGGCACATGCGGCCGAGCTCGCCAGGGACGGGCCCCGGGCCTCCAGAACACGCGCCACCTGGCCCGCGACCATGCTGTTCAGCACTTTGGGCATGGTGAGCGGCGGCACGGCGCGCGGTCCTTGCCGCAGCAGCCGGCCGTGGGCGTCCTCCAGGGAGGCGATGCCGCCGATGGCCGACCCCAGGACGACCCCGACGCGCGTGCCGTCCCAGCCGCGCGGATCCAGCCCGGCATCGGCCACGGCTTCCATGGCGGCGGTCAGCGCGAACTGGTGCCCCCGGTCGAGAGTGCGCGCCAGCCGTTTGCCCAATATCGCGTCGGCGTCGAACTGCGGCACGTGACAGGCGAAGTCCACCCCCAGCCCGTCCAGTTGCGGCTGGCGCACGGCCGGCGACCGCCCGGCGCACACCCCTTGCCAGGTGGCCGCCGTCCCTATGCCCGCGGCGGTGACCAGGCCGAGACCGGTGATCACGACATCAGGAGCCGGCATGTCAGGAGGCGCTCCGGTCGAGGATGGCCATGACCTCGCCCAGCGGCTGCTGCAGGTTGAGCGACGAGTCGACGGCCATCGTCCCGAACTCCTCCTCGACCAGGGCGACCAGCTCGATCGCGCACAGCGAGTCCAGATCCAGATCTGCGAACGACGTCTTCTCGGTGACTCGCTCCAGCGGGACGTCGAATTCCCGGCTCACCAACTCGGCGAGGTGCTGGAACGTCAGGCGCGAAGTGGTCTCGTTGCTGTCCATCGTTCTCCATCTCGTTCTGTCGGCCCCGGCTGCGTATGAGAGGAACGAAGCCCCTCATCCCCATCCGGCGAGGGTGCTCAGATACAGGTCTCGGACTTCGGCGATCCGATCGTCGAACTGGCGGATCTTCCAGGTGGAGACATCGATGGGCGGGGCGACGGTGATTCTCACTTCACCCGAGGTCACCGTCTTGCGAGAACGTCCCATCAGCTGACCCGAATTGTGGATGATGATCGGAATCACGGGAACTCCCGCTTTTCTGGCGATGAAAAAGGCGCCCTTCCTGAAGGGTCCGGGAGTGGGGGTGAGCGATCGGCTGCCCTCGGGGAAGATGACGACCGAAGTACCGCCGCCGAGTCTGCCCAGGGCCTCGTCGAGCAGTTGCTGCGCCGCCTGCGGTGAGGTGCGCTCGACGTACAGCAGGTTGGTGACCCGGCTCAGCCCCGGTATGCGCCGCAGCTCGTCCTTGACCACGATGGTGAAGCCGGAGATCGGGAGCTGCGTGACGAGCGTCGCGTCCAGAGGGCTCTGGTGATTGCTGATGAACACCGCGGGACGCTGCGTGCGGAGGTGCTGTCCTCCCTCGATCCGCAGCCGTACTCCCGCGGCCCGCAGGAACGCGCGGGAGGCCAGCGAGAGTTCGAGACCGGCAGTCAGCCCTCCGGATCCGGCCGGCAGGCCCAACCCGGCGGCCGCGAGCAGCGTCGGCGCGAGACTGCCCCAGGCCAGCAGCGAGCGGACCAGGGTCTCCGGCCGTGGCGGGCGCCGGCCGAGCGGCAGGATCGGCCAGCGGGCCCCGGCGGCCGCCTGCGCCATGGCGCCGGTGGGGTTGATCACACACGGCTCTCCGACGGCCCGCAGGAAGTCCAGGTCGTCGTGGGTGTCGGCGTAGCCATAGCTGCGGGTCAGGTCGATGGCGCGGTCAGCGGCGAACGCGGCGGTCGCCGTGGCCTTGCGGGGGCCGCGCATCAGAGGGCCGGCCAGCCGGCCGGTGAAGGCCGCGCCGTCGAGCTCCATCTCGGTGCACAACATGTGCTCGATGCCCAGTTCGCGGGCCAGCGCCGCCATCTGGTAGCGGGTGGCCGACGACACCAGGACGATGGTGTGGCCCATGCGCTGGTGCGCCTGGATGATCCGCCAGACCTGGCAGTGCAGCCGCGCGGCCAGCTTCGCGGCCATGACCTGCTCGCCCAGGCGGCCGAGTTCTTCCTCCTCGCGTCCGGCGAGGACGGCCAGGCACAGTTCGTAGAGGGCCCGCATGTCGCGGTCGCGGGTCTCCGCGCGGCTGGTCGTGGACATCAGGCGGACGACCTGGGAGACGCCGATCGTTCCGGCCGCCCGGCGCAGGTGCGCCGGGTCGGCTGCGAGCCGGCGCAGATAGGCGTTCAGGAACGCGCTGGCCGAGTACCCGGCCACGACGGTCCCGTCGAAGTCGAAGAAGGCACCGATGTGCGGACCCCGCGGGCCGGCGAGGATGTGCTCGACCCGTGCCTGCTCGACCATCGACGTCCGCATGGACGCCTCGATGCCCACCTCGGCGGGCATCGGGGGTTCGGTGGTGGTCATGGCTTCTCTCGTTCTTCATCGTTCCTGTCGGCGACGCCGCCGCTGGAGGCCACGGGCCTGCTGTCGGCGAACGCCGGCGACGGCGGCGGCACGCCGGCGGCATCTGATTCGGACGCGGCCTCGGCGTGCGGGCCCCCGGCATCGGTCGCGCTCCGTCCGTCGGTGCTCCGCCCGTCGGTGCTCCGCCCGTCGGTGGTCCGGTCGCCGGCGGCTCGGCCCTGGTCGGCTCGGCCCTGGTCGGCTCGGACGTCGAGGTCGGCGACGAGGTCGAGGCCGCGGACGGCGGCGGCAAGGTCGGCGACGTACGCGCGCCGTCTTTCGGCCCTGCGGTCGGCCGTATCAGGCTCGGAGTCATGACCGGCGGTGTTCTTGGCGGCGGTGGCCCTGGTCGCGGCGGCGGTCGCGGCCCGCCATCGGTTCTGGGAGCGCGATTCGGGCCAGCGTCCCGTGAGCGCGCCCTGACCGCCGGGGAACTCCGGACGTCCCGCCTGCTCATGGGAGTCGGCCTGAGCGGTGGCCGCTGCGAGCGCCGCCTCCAGGGCACCGCCGAGCACGCGATGCCCCAGCAGAAACGGCTGCTCGGCCAGCAGCCGGGTGGGGGAGAGGGCCGCGACGGCCTCCGGTTCTCCGTCCGGCCAGCCGATCTCTGCCAGCTCGTGGTGCAGCTCGGCCAAGAAGGCCGTGGGTTCGGGCAGCGGGATCAGGCCGCCGAGCAGGCCGTGCAGGCGCAAGGCCCATGACTCGACCTCGGCCGCCGTGCCGTCCGTGGCGGTGGCCAGCGCGAGTTCGGCGATGGCTCGCGTGACGAACCAGTGGACGGTCTGTTCGCGGTAGAACGCGGCCAGGTGGGCCTGCGCGGCGCCGATGCGGTAGCGGCTCGGAGAGGCGGGGCCGGGAACGTCGACGGCGACCGCGCCGGCGCGCACCAGCCGGCCCAGTACGCGCTGGACCTCCCGCTGCGAGCTCAGCGGTCGCAGCCCGACCCCCGGTATCTTTCGGCTGCCGATGAACGCCATCAGCGACTTGAGCTCGCGCATGATCTGCCACACGTCGCGCGGCTCGCGGTGCCCGCCGGTCAAGACCAGAATGAGCAGGCAACCGGGGGTCACCGGGCTCGCGGCTCGGAGCCGGCAGTCCAGCTCCCTGCCCACCGCGCGGGCCGCTCGCCACCCGCTGGCGGGGGCTTCGGCCTTGCCGGCGCCCGGTGCGGTCACCCCGCGGCCGTCGTCTTTCGCGTCGGTGCCCGGCTGCGCCGGGGCGATGTGCTCCCGGATCGAGAACGGCGTGCCGAAACTGATCCAGGCACGGCCGCCGCGCAGCCGTCGGCTGGCCCGGCAGTGCTCGATGAGCCATCGCACCCCTTCGGGCCGTTTGGGCCGGCCGGCGTCCTCGGCGACCAGCCGCTCGGCGTCGGGGAGGAGCTCGTAGGAGATGGTGACCGGCACCACATACGCATCACCGGACGGGCTGTCGTCCAGGACCTCGACCAGGGTCCGGGTGAGGCCGTGCCGGAACGGGCTCAGCTGTCCGGTGCGCGAACGGGTGCCCTCCGGGTACCACTCCAGGTTGTGGCCGTGACGCACCGCGTACCTGATGAAACTGCGGATGGCCAGCGTGTAGAGACGGTCGCCGGCGAAGTTGCGCCGGATGAACACCGAGCCCGTACGACGGCCCAGAGGCCCGATGGGCCAGAAGGACAGGTTGTCGCCGGCGAACCGGATGGTCGGTGGGAGCCCGACCGCCCGGAACGTCGTGGCCAGGAGCATGGGATCGGCGTAGCCCCGGTGTGCGGGCAGGAACACCAACGGGTGAAGCCCGCCCAGCTGGCGGAGCTCGGCGGCCACGGACCGGTCCACCTGGAGGTCCCAGCAGGACAACGCCGGATGCAAGAGCGCGTGCAGCAGCCGCGTGGGCCCCGTCTCGTGCGTCGGCACCAGCAGCCGCAGATGGGCCGTGAGCTTCTCTTCGGCCTTCCCGGCCGGCATCCCCAGCCCGGCGGCGAGCTCGGCGGTCTCGGCCTGCACCGCTGGAGCACCGAGCACATCCTTGATGACAGGTCGGAGCCTGTTTCTCCTCATGGCCTTCCGTTCTCGATGCAGGATCGCGGAGGGAACGACACCGCTCATCTCGATAGGCAAATGCCTACCCTCGCGCCATCAAATGGATACGGAGGGTAACGGGGTAAGAACTTACCGCCATGCGGCGGTACTAGGAGACCCAACAGCGAGTGAAGTGCCTTGGTGGCCGAGGTCGACGGAAACTAATCGCCCATATGGGGTGGGCCGAGGTATGTGCGGAGGGATCGGTTTCGATCCACGTGAAGCGAAGTCGAACTCGGAGGTATACGCGCTCGACCTTCCGGGAAGTCCACCGACGGTGCTGACATGTCGAGCAAGGAGCAAACGGAGCATATTTCCTATGCGGCGACGAATTTCGATCGTCCTCTGTGCATTGCTGCTCGTGACGGTGGCCTCGCAGGCGGGCCGGGGGCGTGCCGTGACGACGCGTTCGCCCGGCGGGCGGGCCTGCATGGTCTATGCGCCGCTCGTTGGCATGGGCCATGTCGGATGGGCCGTGCGCACCGATAGTGGGCTCTGGTACGGCGGAGCGACGGAGACCAAAGAGTTCTGGCCGAGGCTGCCGGGAAAGAGCTGGATGACAGGCCCGTACGAATTCCCCCGGTTGCTGGCGGCTTTCCGTTCCAAGCGGCCAGTTACCCCTTACCGGGCATTTCGCTGCCGGAACGTCCCAGGGGATTCGGCGGCGGCGGTGGCTCAATTCCGCCGTCAAGCCCATTCGCAGTACGACGTGTTCCACAGCAACTGTCTGACGAGGACCGTCCGGACGCTGAAGAGCTACTCCATCGTTTTGGGCGACCTGCCCGGCGGTGTCGGATCCATGCCTTCGACGTACTTCCACAACACCCTCAGCGCCTACGGCTGGCAAGCCGAGCGAAGCTTCTGACGAGGGGGTGGCAGCACAGCTTGAAAGCTGAGGGCCTTGAGATGACGGCCTCTGCCGGGACGCCCCCAGACTGCGGGTGTGTTCAGGTGAGGAAGTCGAGGAGGTGGCGGGTCGTCTCGTCGGGAGCTTCTTCGGGGAGGAAATGCCCGGCGTTCACGGGGCCGCCTCGTACGTCGTCGGCCCAATCCCGCCAGATCTCCAGCGGTTCGTACCACTCGGCGACCGGGCCGCTCGCACTCCACAGGGCCAGCGTCGGGCAGGTGATGCGACGGCTGCCGCGGTCGGCCTCGTCGTGCGCGTAGTCGAGCGTCGCGGCGGCGCGGTACTCCTCGCAGATGGCGTGCACCGTGGCCGGGTCGGCGAACTGCGCGGTGTAGGCGGCCCGCAGCTCGGGAGGGAAGGCGTCCGGCTTCTGCGACCAGGTGTCGAGCATGTGGTCGACCAGGACGGCGGGAGCCGCGGCGATCAGTTGCTCGGGCACCGGCTCCGGCGCCGCCAGGAAGGACCATGCCCAGTAGCCGAGCGCGAACTCCATGCCGGCGCGCCGGTAGGCCTCCCCGGTGGGCACGATGTCGAGCACGGCCAGCCGGGTGACGGCCTCGGGATGGTCGAGGGCCATCCGGTACGCGCAGCGCGCGCCCCGATCGTGGCCCGCCACCGCGAACCGCTCGTAGCCCAGCGCGCGCATGACCTCGACCTGGTCGCGGGCGATCGCGCGCATGCTGTACGGGGCGTGGTCGGGCGCGCTCGGCGGAGTGCCGCTGAAGCCGAAGCCCCGCAGGTCGGTGGCGACCACGGTGAAGCGCTCGGCGAGCCGCGGCGCCACCCGGTGCCACATGAGATGCGTCTCGGGGATGCCGTGCAGCAGGAGCACCGGTGGCCCGGTGCCGCCGCGACGTCCGTGGATCGTCGTGCCGGACGTGGCGACGTCGAACTCATCGAAGTCCTTGAACGATTCCAACACCCGGGCAGCCTTCCACACGGGTACGACATCCCGCCATGGCGAGAGCCGTCCGTGACTGTTCGGGTCGCCAGTGTTACTTGGCGCTGGTGAGGGTGGTGTGCGAACGCGTTTGCCGGTGGCGGCCCAGGGGACGTTCGGGGCGGAACCTCCAAGGGGTGGGTATGGGGCGAACTGTCGGCGACTACGTTCTCGAACGGCTCAGGGAATGGAAGGTCGACCATGCCTTCGGCTATCCCGGCGAAGGCATCAACGGGGTCATCGCGGCGTTCGGCAGGTCAGACGACCCGCCGCGGTTCGTCCAGAGCCGGCACGAGGAGATGGCGGCGTTCCAGGCGGTCGGGTACGCCAAGTTCAGCGGGCGGCCCGGCGTGTGCATGGCCACCGGAGGGCCTGGTGCCGTCCACCTGCTCAACGGGCTCTATGACGCCAAGCTCGACCATGTGCCGGTGGTGGCCATCGTGGGGCACACCGCGCGCACGGCCATCGGCGGCAGCTCCAAGCAGGAGATCGACTTGCCGTGCCTGTTCAAGGACGTCGCCGCGTACGTCCAGCTGGCCACGGTGCCCGCGCAGCTGCCCAACCTGATCGACCGCGCGATGCGCATCGCGCTGGCGGAACGGGCCCCCACCTGTGTGATCATCCCGTCCGATCTGCAGGAGGAGCCGTACTCGCCGCCGGTGCACGCCTTCAAGAACGTGCCGTCGTCACCGCCCGGCTACACCCCTCCGGTGACCTGCGCGCCGCGGAGCGAGATCGAACGGGCCGCCGAGGTGGTCAACGCCGGTTCGAAGGTGGCCATCCTGATCGGCCAGGGTGCCCGCGGTGCCCAGGACGAGGTCAAGGAGGTCGCCGAACGCACCGGCGCCGGGGTGGCCAAGGCGCTGCTGGGCAAGGACGTGCTGCCCGACGACCTGCCCTATGTCACCGGGGCGATCGGCCTGCTCGGCTCCCGGCCCTCGTACGAGCTGATGCGCGACTGCGACACGCTGCTGATCGTCGGCTCCAACCTTCCGTACGTCCAGTCCCTGCCGGAGTTCGGATCCGCCCGCGCGGTGCAGATCGACGTGGACGGCCGGATGATCGGCCTGCGCTATCCGACGGAGGTCAATCTGGTCGGTGACGCCGCCGAGACGCTGCGCGCGCTCATCCCGCTCCTGCGCCGCAAGGACGGCCGCGCCTGGCGGCAGGGGATCGAACGGAACGTCGCCCGGTGGTGGGACACCATGGAGCGGCAGGCGCACGTCGACGCCGACCCGATCAACCCGATGCGGCTGTTCTGGGAGCTGTCCTCGCGGCTGCCCGACAACGCGATCGTGACCGCCGACTCCGGTTCGGCGGCCACCTGGTACGCCCGCGACCTGAAGTTCCGCGGCGGGATCCGCGGCTCGCTCTCCGGCACGCTGGCCACGATGGGGCCGGGCGTGCCGTACGCCATCGGCGCCAAGTTCGCGCTGCCCGACCGGCCCGCGATCGCGCTCGTCGGCGACGGCGCGATGCAGATGAACGGGCTGGCCGAGCTGATCACAGTGCGGCGCTACCACCACGGCTGGGCCGACCCCCGCCTGATCGTCGCCGTCCTGCACAACAACGACCTCAACCAGGTCACCTGGGAGCTGCGGGCGATGGAGGGCGAGCCCAGGTTCGACGAGTCGCAACTGCTGCCGGACGTCTCGTACGCCGCGTTCGCCCGTTCACTGGGCCTTGAGGGGATCGAGGTGAAAGAACCCGAGGCGATCGGACCGGCCTGGGACCGGGCCCTGAGCGCCGACCGCCCCGTCGTGCTGGACGTGCACGTCGACCCCGACATCCCGCCGATCCCGCCGCACGCGGAGTTCGAGCAGGTCAAGGACATCGTCGCGGCCATCATGAAGGGCGACCCGGACGCCTGGGCCTTCACCAGGAAGGGTTTCAAGACCAAGGCCCAGGAGCTCTTCGGCCGCCCCCGCGGCGGAAGGTGATCTCGTCCCGGACCGCGTCGCGGCCGGCGAGCCACATGCCGAGGGCCTCGCGGGTGCCCCGGACCTGCCGGCCGCGCCGTTGCAATAGGTTCGCCAAGGAATTCGACTCGGCCCGAAGTGCTTCTTTCTGAACGCTGTGCGCATGTGTTTTCGTTACAAGAAGGACAAAGGTAATGGGGATAAGAATCTGTCAGACCACCATCAGATAATGGAGGGACAGGTGGCGATGGGAGAGACCGCGCTGATCGAACGGCGTATCCTCGTCAAGGGAGTCTCCACGCTGTATTACGAGATGGGTTCCGGGCCGGTGCTGCTGCTGGTGCACGGCAACTTCGCCAACGCGGAGAACTGGAAGAGGACGATGGAGGACTTCATGTCCACCCACCGTGTCGTGGCCTTGGCGCTACCGGGCTATGGCGGGACCAGTCCCATCGGCGATGTCACCCCCGGTCGGCTCGCGTCGTTCATTGTCTCCTTTCTGGACGCGCTCTCCATCGACGAGGTCATCGCGGTCGGGCATTCCAGTGGCGGTCTGATAGTGGCGGAACTCGCGCTCGCCCATCCGGAGCGGGTCACGCGGCTGGTCATGACCGATTCGGCGGGGCTCGGCCGCGCCGTGCACCCCTCGTTCGTCGTCACCGCCATGCTTCCCCGTCCGGTCACCGAAGCCATGATTGCAGCCATGCTGGCCCCGGGTGGGGAGGTGCTGAGGGCTTCGATGGTCAGCATGCTGTTCCGACGCCCGTGGCGGGTGACGCCCCGGGAATGGATCGAGCAGATCCGCAACACCGAATCCGAAACGTTGCTGCGGACGTCGTACGAGGCGATTCGCGGGGCGAACGGGCTGAGCGGGCAGCGTTGGCTCGTTGGCGACCGGCTCAAGGACCTCGCGATGCCGACACTGGTCATCTGGGGCGCGAATGACGAGGTGTTCCCCGTCCGGCAGGCCCGGGCCGCGGTCAAGAAGATACCCAAAGCCCGGCTGAAGGTCCTCAACGTCGCCGGTCACGCCGCATATCTGGATTATCACCGTCAGTTCGTCGACGCTCTCGGTCCCTTCGTACGTGATGAATCTGTGGAGCCCGCTGCCGTCGGCACCTGACCACGTGGGGAAGGGCCGTTGTGAAGCCACCTGTCGATGTCGGCGGACTCCCGCCGGCTTTGCTTCGCCGGCCGTCGGTCGCACTCCGGGCCGTGGCCGGTGCGCCGGTGCCCGATCCGCGCTTCTGCGATCCAGCCTGGCAGTCGAACACCTGCCTGCGGCTGCTGCGGCGCACCTATCTGCGGGGAAGCGGTCTGGTCCGCGGCGTGACGGAATCCCTGCCATTCGCCCCGACCGATCAACTGGCCTTGCGGGTCCTCACCCGGGCGACCACTGACGCCGTGGCTCCGCCGAACTTCCTCTTCACCAATCCCACCGCCGCACGCAGGGCCTGGAGCACACGGGGACGCAGCCTGGCGCACGGCGCGCGCAACTTCCTGACCGACGTGCGCGACAACCGGGGAATGCCCGCGCTCGTGGACAAGGGCGCCTTCGTCGTCGGCCGTGACCTGGCGACCACGCCGGGCAGGGTCGTCTTCCGCAACCATCTCGTGGAACTGATCCAGTACGAGCCGCGCACGGAGACGGTCCATGCGCTGCCGCTGCTGTTCAACCTGTCGTGGGTGAACAAGTTCTACCTCGCCGACCTGACCCCTGACCGCAGCCTGATCCGGTGGGCTCTGGATCAGGGCCACACCGTTTTCGTCATCAGCTACCGCAATCCCGATGCCACACTCCGAAACGTCGGATACGACGACTACCTGTGCGCGGGGCTGCTCCCCGTGCTGGAGGTGATCAGGGACATCACCGGTGCAGAGGAGGTCAACTTCTGCGGATCCTGCCTGGGAGGCCTGCTGGGCCTCATGCTCGCGGCCTGGCACCGCGACGACGACAGGCCCCGGCTGCGCAGCGTCACCGCTCTGAACACCCCCGCCGACTTCGGCGACATCACCAGGCTGATAACGACCGGTGCCGTGGGGAGGCTCCTGCGCGGGCCCGGTGTCCGGTTGCTGGATCGCCTGACCGAACGCCAGGGCTTCACCGGAGGCAAGGACTTCGAAGCCTTCTTCCGGCTCCTGCGGTCCAACGAGCTGCTCTGGAACCAGGTCAAGGACAACTGGTTGATGGGCAAGGAACCTCCGGCCTACGACGTTCTCTACTGGAACTGTGACACCTTGAACGTGCCTCACCGCGCGCAGCGGTACCTGCTGCGCGACCTGTGCATCGACAACGCCTTCGCCCGGGGCACCGCGGAACTCGCGGGCAGACCGCTGCCGCTGGACCGCATTACCCAGGACGTCTTCCTGGTCGGTACCAGCGACGACCACCTCGTCCCCTGGCGCATCTCACACAAGACCGTCGCCCTGCTGCCGGGCGACGTCCGGTACTACCTCTCGGTAGGCGGCCATATCGCGGGGCTGATCGCCCCTCCGGACACCGGGGCGCGTTACCGGACGACCACCGGCCGCGCCTGTCCGGACGCCGACACCTGGTCCGCCGAGGCGACCGAATACGAGGACAGCTGGTGGCGGCCCTGGTCGCGTTGGCTCGCCGAACGGGCAGGACCACAGCGCGTCCCGCCCTCGACCGGCAGCGCTCGATATCCCCCCATGGACCCGGCTCCAGGTACGTACGTGCTCACCTGACACAACCGCACGGGCCGCTCCGGCCGATGGGAACGGCCGATGTGGCCGGGCGCACCGGCCTCGGCGGTCCACGCGCCGAAGCGAGGAGACGATGAGAAAGACCTGGACATCGGCAACGTTGCTGTGGATGCGACCAGACCTTCCCCGGCAGGAAGCGATGGATCACTGGCGTGGTCCCCACGCGCGACTGGTCGCCCGAACTCCGGGCTATGCCGAGTACCGGCAGCACCATTTCACCTCGGACGGCCAGGGTCTGTGGCCGGAGCTGGAAGGGGTGCAGACCCGCATCCCGGACGAGCGGCGCATCGATGGCGTACCCGAAGTCACCTTCAGCACGGCACTGGGCCCGCTGCTGGGCTTCCGCCAGAGCCAGAAGGTTCAACGGGACGAGGCCAACGCGTTCGGGCGCACAATCTTGCACCTCACCGCGCCGAGGGGCGGCCGCTGGCATGGAAACGCGGAGACCGTCGGGTTCCGGACCGTGGTTCTGCTGCGGGCCCGTCCCAGCGTGGGCCGTGTCCGGTTCGGTACGTACGTCAACGACCTGCTGGCCCCGCGCCTGGCCGGACTGGACGCGTTGGGCGAGACGCGCAGCATGGTGTTCCTGCCCTGGTGCCGGCACCTGTGGAACTCTCCCAACGTGGCCCACGACTATCCGGCGGCTCACCGTTTCCACGGCTGCTTGATCCTCGGTGCGGCCAGCCGGCATGACCTGGTCACGGCCCTGGCCTCGCCGCGGCTGGCGCGCCTGAACGCCGAGCACCGTCGCCATCTTGCGGCCGCGCACGCCTACGAGGTCGCTGATACCTACGTGTTCCTGCGCGATGGCCGTCCGACGCTGCCCTAGATCGGCCCCGCCAAGAAGCCGCCTGGGCACCGGTGAGGCGGACGAGCCCTGCGGCTCCCGCGCACAGTCGATCGTCCCTGCTCTGGCACTGCGCCGACCGTGTTCTGGCACTGCGCCGGCGCTGCTCTGGTCACTGCGGTGGCAGGGAACGGCTGGTGGCGGACCTTCGTGGAACGATGCGCATTCCCATCCCCCGGGCCTCGCAGATGCAGACGCCGTCGGCCCACAACCAGGCGTCCGCCACGGCGTAAGGGCCGGTGGGGTCCGCACCGGTCGAGACGATCTCCAGGTCGATGGTGACGCGAACGGAGCCGGGGTCCGCTTGTCCCCGGTGTTTCCAGGTGACGGCGTGGCTGAGCCGGAACGGTTCGAACCGGGGATCGCGGACACCGGTGTGGAGGCCGCTTTCGATCATGTACAGCTGCAGGGTCTGGGCCATGGCCTCAAGAGCGAGGCTGCCGGGCAGGACCGGGTCCTGGAAGAGATGCGCCTTGAAGTACCAGTCGGCGGGATCGACGTCGGTCTCGGTGCGGACGCGGCCGAGACCGGCCGCGCCGCCGTCCGGCCACCACCCGGTCAGCCGGTCGATCATCAGCAGCATGGAACCGGCCAGCCGGAGCCGGCCGCCGAACAGGTCGCGGGGACGCGTTCGCAGGTCGATCGGGTCGCCATGGGGCTGCGGAGGCGGCCCTTGTTCGAGGGCGGACGGGAGTGCGCCCGATCGCCAGGCCCTGGAGTCGACGGCCAGCAGGCCGAACTCGGTGTCGAGGCGGAGCACCTGGTCGCCGGTCCGGCAGGTGACCTCGAAGGTGAGGACGGTGGCGTCGGGGTCGTCGCGGACGCCGGTGAGCTGCGCGTTCGTTCGGACGCCGCCGCTGGCGGGGAACAATTCTCCCAGGATGCTCGCGGATCCGCCGAGGTTGCGCAGGCGGATCCCCGGCCGGGCCGCGGCCGGCAGCTCGAGACGGCCGATGAGCCACGCGCAGGGTTGGAGTGCGATCTCCAGCAGCACGGCCAGCGGCGTTGTCGGGAACCCGTTCTGCCGCCAGTACCAGGCACGGCTCGGCAGGTCGTACTCCGCGACGGCACCGGCTCCCGCGCCCGTACCGTTGAAGGCGGAGCCGGTCTCCGACACTCGCGACAGGAACAGGTACGGCGGACCGGGCAGCCGTACCGCCGCCTGCTCACGGCCGTGAGCCGGCGTTCCCCACGCGGAGGCCAGCAGGGCCGGATAGTCGTGCCGGCGGTCTTCGACGGTCGCCGGATCCTGCCGGTGGCCGACCAGACCGCCGAGGCGTTCGGGTGGAACGGGCTCTCCGCTGTGCTGCGCCGCGGGCCGGCCGAGCCGGCTCCAGTGCTCGAAGGGCCAGTCCGGGACCAGGCGCAGGCCCAGACGCCGGGCGTGGAGGGCCTTGACACCGTCGACCGTGCACAACGCGTCGGCGTACAGGACGGGCCGGGGGCCGCCGGCGACCTCGGACACGAAGATCTCGTAGGTGAGGGAGCGGCTCGCCGGCGTGACCTGCCCCCGGAACCGGAGCCGGCAGGTCTGCGCCGGGACCGGCTCGAAGCGCCAGCCGTCGCGGTCGATGGTGAATCCCAGCGCGGCCAGGTAGAACGCCATCGCCTGGAGGCAGGCTTCGTGCATGAGTGCCTCAGGCATGTACGGGTCGTTGGGAAAGTGTCCGCGGAAAAACCATTCCTGCGGGCTGACGGCGAACTCGGCGCGCAGGTAGCCGCGCTGCCACGGGCCGCCCTGCGGGTCGAAGTCGCAGACCCGGTGCAGGAGCTGCATACGGCCGTTTCCGATGCGGGGCGGCCGGAGATGCGCCCGCGTCCCCTCCCAGCCGGGACCGAAACAACGGTCCGGTCTGCCCTCGGAGAAGGCCCTGACTCGCGTGCAGTCGAACGAGGTTCGCGATCCCACGATTGGAGGCGCGTCCACCCGTCCGCGCGGTGGCGCCGTTCCGGTCGGATCCCACGGCACACCTTGCGAGGCGGTCAACTCGTCGTCGGTGAAGTAGCCGGCCTGCGCGTTGCTCACGGTGAGCTTCGGTCGCCCGCCGACCTCGCACCGGCTGTTGAAGAAGAACAGGGGTACCCCGTCGTGCGTGCCGTGGCCGTCGACGCTGATGCGATGGGTGAGCGTCTCGCCGATCTGTGGCGGGCTCGCATGGAAGGTCAGGTCACAGCCGAGCAGCCGGTACACGCGGTCTTCGGCGACGTGGAGGTCGGCGCCCAGCCAGGTGAGCAGCAGCCGGTCACCCTGGCCCGCCGCCATCAGCAGTCCGGCGGGCATGCGTCCGCTTCCGTCGAGGTACCAGGCATCGCGGTCGATGTCGGTCTCGGTTCGGATGGTGCCCTTGCCGAGGGAGCACGGTTCGGCGTCGATGCCGGCCACGCGGTCGACGAGCAGCATCGGTGGTTCCGGCAGGCGAGTGCGCCGCGCCCGGTCATCGAGAGCGGTGAATCGTTCACCCAGGATGTCCGACGGCCTCCCCGAAGCGAGGCGTTCAAGCTGCGTCCGGTCAAGCGACGGAGCGGTCTGCCGCGTGATGAGGGCGTCGGCGCGGTCCGCTACGGGCGGGGGGTGCGCGGGGGTCACCACCGTGTGCGGAGGCTGTGCGGCCGTCCTGGACGCGGAGGTCAGCTGGTCGAGCACGGCCGACTGCTTCATGGACACGCCCGCGGCGGCCAGTTCGGCGATCGCCTGGACGAGCCGGCCGCAGGAGTCCTCGCCGTCCAGGGGGACGGCGAGGTGATCCCGATCCTGGAGGATCGTCGAGATCCATCCGGAGCACAGGCCGCCGGGACCGTGTTCGATGAAGATCCGGACTCCGTCGTTCCAGGCGGTGCGGACCGTGCGCGCGAAGTCGACCTGGGAGAGGGTCAGCGTCGTCAGCGCGTCCGCGACGGTCTTGGACGTGGGGACGTAGGCGGTTCCGCTCGTCCCGGTATAGAAGCGCGTGGGCCCTTCGGCATGGACGGGCCGGTTGTACAGGCGCCACAACTCCTCGTGCGCCTCGTTCAGCACGGGGGTGTGGGCGGCGATGTCGTATCCGGTAGGGACCACGGATCCGCCGAGGCTGCGTGTGACGCGTTCGCACGCGTCCGCCGCTCCTCCGATGACGCATGAATCAGGCGCGTTCACGACCAGCAGGTGGGCCGCGCGCTCGTCCTGGAGCGCGGCGCGTACGCGTTCGGCGGGGGCCGCCACCAGGAGGTTGACCCAGCGGTCGTCGGGAAGCGCCATGCGTCGCCAGGCCCGGCGCGGGATCCGCTGCTCGCCGATCAGGCCGTGGGTGAAGACGCCGGTCCGGATCAGTTCGGTGACGAAGGCCGGGACGTCCTGCCAGAGCCGGAGCGCCACCATGGCGCTGCCCTCGCCCGAGGAGTAGCCGAGCACCGCGTCCGGGCGGATGCCGAGCCGGTCCCGGGTGAGGCGGGTGTGCAGGTCGGCGAGGAGGGTCGCGGCGAGGTTCCGCTGGACGGGGGTCGTCGGGCGCCCCGCGAGCACCGGCTCGCTGATTTCGGCGAGGGGCCCGCAATGGCTTTTGATCTCGTCCATGACGTCGGGGAAGCCGAGCATCAGCGATCGGCCCATCGCGGGATGGCACGCCGATCCGTTGGTGTAGACGAACGCGATCTCTCCGTCCAGCGGCGTCGTCCTGAACGCCGTCGCGGCGGGCCGTTCGCCCTGGCCGGTGAGCCATCGCCGCGCCGCCTCCCGGCGATCGGCCAGGTCGTCGCCGGGCCGTTCGACGAGGGCGAGGCGGCAGGGGCCGGTGGCCGATGTGTCCCGGTCGCCGTGGAGCGCGGCGGCGACCTCCTGCCGGTCCCGGCCGCGGAACAGATGGACGGAGTACGAACCGGCCGACCAGGACGCGGGTGCCGCGCCCCGGATCCTGACCCGGGCGGGGGCGGTGCCGAGCGGTTCGGCCGTCACGTCGGCGAGCGCCTCGCCCAGCAGCGGGTCCGCCGGGCCGCGCGTGCGGGGGACGGCCCGGTGCCGCACCGCCAGCGCCGCCGCGGCGACGGCGACCAGGCCCTCGGCCGCGTGCGGGCTGCCGAACCGGGTCACGGGGTCGAACGAGGGGATGCCGTCGCGCGGCGCACCGGGACCGATTCTGAGCCCCGGCTCCGTACCGGGGGAGCCGGAGTCGTCGACGAGCGCGATGACGTCGTCGCCGTCGCGTTCGGCGTCCGGCAGGCGGCGCAGCAGGAGTACGACGGCGGCGTCTCCCGGTGGGCGGGCGTGCCCCATGGCCTGGAGGGACGCTTCGTGGACCGGTTCGCAGGACAGGTCGACGGCGCCGACCATGACCACGTCCGCCTCGTCCGCGCGCAGCGCACGGCACCCGAGTTCGAGTGCCGCCAGTCCCGACGCCTCCTCGGCGAAGACGGAGAACCCCGGCCCGGCCAGGTCGAACTGTGAGTTCAGCCGGTTGGCGACGATGTTGGGCATCGTCCCGACCACACCGGCGGCCGTCAGCGGCGGCGAGAACCCGTCCGGAAGGGGCCGTGCCGGCCAGGAAGGGCCGCGCAAGCCGGCCGTGTAGCGCGCCACTTCGGCGTCGCAGCCCATGCCGATCAGGACCATCGTGCGTTCGCGTGGCAGCCGCCGCCCGGCCACCACCGCACGCGCCGCGTCGAGGATCAGCAGTTGCTGCGCATGGGCCTGTTTGAGGTCGCTGGGTGGAAACCGCAGACCTGCGAGGGGCGTCTCGATGTTGTCGCGCCTGGGATCGGTCGCCTTGCCGCCGAGCAGCGCGTCCGCGAAGTCGTGTTCGTCACGGCCGTCGCCCACCCGGGTGCCGATGGCGACGATGGCGATGGGACCGGGATCGGGGTCGGGGTCGGGAGCCGGACGGGGCGACTCCCGGACCGATCCGGCGGGGGAAGGCCAGCCGTCGAGGACGAGATGGGCGTTGTTGCCGCCGAAGCCGAACGTGTTGAGACCCGCGCGCCGCGGCCCCTCCCAGGGCTCGTTCTCCTGGAGGGGCCGCAGCGGCGTGCCGTCCAGGGCATCGGTGTGCTCGTCGGCGCCGAGCGTGGCCGGACGGACACCGGCGTGCAGGGCACCGATCAGTTTCAGCAGCCCGGCGAGCCCCGCGACCGTCACCGGATGCCCCAGGTTCGACTTGACCGAGCCGACGGGCAGGTCACGGACATCGGCGAAGACCTTCGCCGCGCCGCGCACCTCGACCGCGTCACCGAGCCTCGTGCCCGTGGCGTGGCACTCCAGGAGGGCCACCGACGCGGGTGGCACCCGCGCGGCGCGATACGCGGCGAGCACCGCGCGTTCCTGGGATTCCTGGCACGGGGCGAGCAGGCCCTGCCCGCGCCCCGCGTTCGACAGCCCGATGCCCCGGATGACCGCCAGGACCGGTACGTCCGCGCGCGTCGCGTCCGCCAGCCGCATGAGCGCGACGCACGCAGCCCCCTCCGCCGGTACGAGCCCGTCGGCACCGCGGTGGAACGGGCGGCTCCGCCCCGTCGGGCTGATCGCCTGCAGAGCGCCGAACCCCGCGCGCAGGAACAGGTCATCGGAACGGTTGACCGCCGCCGCCAGCATCACGTCGGCCGAGCCGTCGTGGAGCCGGTCAACCGCGATCTTGATGGCGTACAGCGACGACGCGCAGGCCGCGTCCAGCCCGAGCGAGCCGCCCCCGAGACCAAGTGCCCGCGCCGTCAGGTGGGCGGCCAGGCCGCAGGAGAACCGGTTGCGCGGATCGGGATCCAGCCTGCGCGGATCGCGATCCGGGCCCTGCGCGACGGCTTGGTGCACCTCCGCTCGCAGTGACCGCGCCCAGACATGCTCGGCGTACCGGCTCATGCCGTGAGACGGATAGCCGAGATTGCCCAGGATCAGCCCGGCCCGGGGGAGCGGCCCGGCCATGCCCGCCTCGCGCAGGGCCTCGCGGCCACAGTGCATCGCCCAGTGGAAGAGCGGGTCGAGGGAGATCAGGTCGTCCTGGTCGATGAGGAAACCGGCCGGATCGAAGACCTTCTCGAAGCCGCGCACATGACCGCCGCGTGCGGGCGGGTCCGTCCCCGGCACGGGACGCAGGCTGACCCGTCCGGCGACGACGTTGTCCCACAGCGCGGACGGGCTCAGCGCATCGGGAAGCACGCATCCACGACCCACGATCGCGATGGGTTCGAACATCACTGCCTTCCGTCCGGGCGTGGCACTGGTCATGGACGTCTGACGAGGGTGACTCCGAGGAGCTCCAGGCTCGGCCGTCCGCCGGGCTCCAGCAGGGCGACGTCGCAGCGCGCCTGGTCAGGGCCGGTCTCGCGTCCCCGCACGACACAGCGGGCTGGGTGCGCCAGGGTGCCGTTCATGGACGAGCGGACGAAGCGCACCGCCATCGGGAGCGTGGCCCCGTTCATCATGTGCTCGGCCCACAGCACGGCGAGCTGGAGGGCGGCGTCCACGGCGGCGGGATCAAGGTGCCTGCACCGGCAGGACCCTCCACCGTCGCGGCCGGGCCGTCCGGGTTCCAAGCCGGGCCATCCGAGCTCGCGGGCGCCGACGACCGTCCCCGCCGCGCCGTCGGCCGACACTCCGTCCACCGTGCGCAGCGCGCGGAAGGAAGGGCCATGGAAGAGCGCGTCGCTGTCGTAGGGCGATGCGTGCTTGAGCGGTCTCAGCTCCGCTGGCGGTGACCAGTCGACGTACTTCTGGCTTGGCACGACGTTGGCAAGCCGTGCCGACTGGCAGGGCCTGTCGTTCTCATCGAGGATTCTCAGTTCCGTTCCGTCTCGCTTCTCGTCGATGGTCAACGTGAGCCGCCGCGTCTGGCCCGGCTCGACGGTCAGCTTCTGGAAGACGCGCAGATCGGCGAGGGCGATCTGGTCTTGGGCCGGGTCGAGGTCCTTGGCCGCCGCGATGAACCACTCCAAGGCGACCGCGACCGGGACGACCGGGGCACCGCCGATGTCGTGGTCGCGCAGCTCGGGCCGGCCGTCGAGGCTGACACGCAGAGCGGCCTTCCGCCGCCGGCCGTCGGCGGGCAGGAGCCGGTCACCGTCGGCCGCGACCAGGAGCCGCCTGCCGGGCGGCGCCGTGCCCAGCGTCGCCAGGACGGCGCGTCCGCCCTCCACGGCGGGCACCAGGCCGACGCCGTCGCCGCGGAAGTGCCCGGCCAGCTCGGGCGTCACCATCCCCGCGTCCCAGGGACCCCAGCCGACCGCGGTGACCGCCCGGCCGGGGTGGCTCGCGGCCTGCGCCGCCGCCACCTGGAACAGCACCTCGTTGGCCATCGCGTAGTCGCTCTGGCCCACGTTGCCGAACTGGGCGGCGACGGACGAGAAGAGGCAGACGAACGACAGGGGATCATCGGCGGTCGCGTCGAGCAGCGAACGCAGCCCATGGACCTTGACGCCGAACACCCGGTCGAACATCTCCTGTGTCTTGCCCTCGACCGGCTTGTCGGCCAGCACCCCCGCGCCGTGCACGAGCCCGGTCACCGGGCCCCAGTCCTGCCGCACCCCCTCCAGCGCCCGGCCGAGAGCCCCCGCGTCTCGCACGTCCAGGCACAGGTAACGGACGCCGCTGCCCGCCCGGGTGAGATCCTCGATCGTCCGGCGCACCTCGCGAGCGGCGATGACCTGCCGTGCCAGCGCGCCGATCTCGGCCGGCGCGGGCATCGGAGCGCCCTCGCGCCGCCGGTCCGCCACGATCGCGCTCCTGACCGCCGTCTCGTCGCCCGCGGCGCGGAGAGACGCCGGCTCGTCCGTCAGCGGAGTGCGCCCGATGAGGACGAGTCGTGGACGGTGCGCGGCGGCGATCGCGCGGACGGCGGCGGCGGTGATCCCACGCCCTCCGCCCGTCGCGACGACGACGGAGTCCGGGCCGATGAGCGGCGGGTACTCGGGCGGCGCAGGCGGAGGGTGCGCGGGCGACGTTCGCGGCGGCAGGCACGCGGGACCGGCGTGCCATCGGGAGACCGGCACGGGCGTGGGTTCGGCCCTGGCCACGAGGGTCGTCCGGCTCCCGTCGGAGCGCAGCCCCACGTCGAGCACCGTTCCGCCGGTGAACAGCTCACCGGCGATCACATCGGCGAGCTGGTCCGGGGTACGGCCCGCCCGCTCGCAGTCGAGCGCCTTGACGGCGGCGTCCGGCCACTCCTTGGCGACGGTACGGGCCAGCGCCGCCAGCCCGCCCAGCCAGGCCCGGTGTCCCTGCCGCCCGCCGAGCCCGAAGTCGCCGCCGGTGTCCTGGACCGTGACGAACACCCCGCCGTCGCGAGTGAACCGTGCGGCCACGGCGCGGGCCGCCGCGAACGCCTCCCGGTTGAGCGCGATCGCCTCGTCCGGGCCGTCCACCTCGCGCAGGCCACCGAGGAACACCACCCCCGCCGCGTCGGCGGGGATCTCGGCGGGCCCCGCCGCGACCTCCGCGGGGACGCCCCGGGCGCTGAGGCGTTCGGCGAGCCGGACCGCGACACCGCCACCGTCGCCGGTCACCACCAGCCGGCCTCGGCGGAGCCCCGCCATCTCCAGCCCCGAGGGCGGGGCGGGCGTCGCACGGACCAGGTGGCGCACCAGCAGGCCGGCCGGCCGGGCCCGCGGCGGCCGGTGCAGCTCACCGTCAACGGTCCCAGCTCTCATCCACGCACCTCGGACACCAGCCGGTCGGCGATCTCACCGATCGTCTGGAGCCGTCCGAGCTCCGCGGCGTCCAGCGTCGGAAGCCCCTCGATGCGGTCACGAAGCGCCGACAGGACCTCCACCCGTTTGATCGAGTCGACGCCCAGATCAGCCTGGAGATGCATCTCCGGCCTGAGGATCTCGGCGGGATAGCCGGTCTTGTCCGCGACGATCTGCAAGGTCAGCTCCGTCAGATCCGCCGCAGCCTCGGAGGAGGCGCCGGTCTCCGGCGCGTGGTCCGCCGCGATCGGTTCGGCGCGGGTCGGTTCGGAGCGGACGGATTCGGAGCGGGTCGGTTCGGAGCTGGCGGGTTCGAAGCCGGCGGGTTCGACGTGGGTCGGTTCGGGGGCGGTCGGTTCGGGGGTGAACGTGTAGGAGGTGAACGCATCGGGCGCGGGCGCCATCGGAGGCGGCTCCATAGGCGCAGGCGCCATTTCCTCTGCCGTAGGGGCCGGTGTGCCGGTGTCATCGGGGGCGGAGCTGCGCCTCTCCGTGGTGACGCTGTTTCCGTTGCCGAGCGACCTGTCCACGGCTGCCAGGTAGGCCAGGTGGGCGTCGGCCGTTGAGCGCTGGTAGGACGCATGGGTCTCCGCCGCGAGGCGGTGAATTTCCCGCAGCGTCTGCAGCCAGTCGGCTCGGCCGTTGGGTGACTGTTCACTCGCCTGCTTGCTTGGCTGCGCCATGGCAGTCGTTACCTCCGATGTGTTCGGGTCGTCCAGGCCAAGGCGGGAGCCGACGTCCGGCTCCGGGTTGGGCGGTGGCAGGTCGTCCACGCCACCGGCGGGCGGATAGGCCTTGCCGTAGTTGGTGCCGGAGATCCGCACGGTCGCCGGGGACCGCGGCGGTTCCGGTGCGGCCGGGGGCGCGACGTTCCGCCGCAGTGCCGCCAGGCTCAGTGGCACACCGCGCGCGATCAGCGCGGCCAAGCCGTCGTAGAGCGCCGTGACACCGTTCTTCCCTAGCCTGTCCAGCGAGATCGCACTGTGCTCGCGCCCCCGTAGATTGGCGCGCACCAGTCCGGTCAGCGTGGAGCCAGGACCCACCTCGACGAACGTCCGGATCCCGCTGTCGTAGATCGCGGCCACCTGGTCGGCGAACAGCACCGGCGAGATCAGTTGCCCGGCGAGCCGCTTCGCGAGGTCGCCGGCATCGCAATCGCGGGGGTAGGGCGCCGCGTCGCGGTTCCCGTAGACCGGGAGCGTCAACGGTGCGACGGACAGGCCGCGGACGTGGTCCAGCAGAGGCCGTGCCGCGTTCTGGACCAGCGGACTGTGGAAGGCCGTCGACACGGCGAGCGATCGGGCCCGCACCCCCTGCCCGTCCAGGTGCCGGCGGAGGACGTCGATGGATCGGCTTCCCCCGGCGACCACGGTCTGGTCCGGGGAGTTGTGGTTGGCCGGCCACAGGTCGGCGAGCCCGGTCGCCCGGATCGCCCCCTCCACGTCCCGTGCGGAGGCCTGAACGGCGAGCATCCCGCCGGGCACGCGGGCGGCGTCCCGCATCAGTTCGCCCCGGCGCCGAGTCAGGCCCAGCAGGGTCTCGGCGTCGAGGGCGCCGGCGGCATGGAGGGCGGTGAGTTCGCCGAGGCTGTGGCCGGCGGCGCAGGCGGGACGCAGGCCGAGGGTGCGCAGGAGGGCCAGCATCGCCATGCCGTACGTGGCCACGGCGGGCTGCGCCCACTCCGTCGCGGTGAGGAGCGCCGCCTGCGCGTCGCGTTCGTCGTCGGTGAAGGCCGGAGCCGGGAAGACGACGCGGTGCAACGGGGCGTCCCCGAGATGGACGTCGGCGAGCCGGTCCCAGACCTGGCGCGCCTCCGGCATGTGCATGGCCAGGTCCGCGCCCATTCCCACGTACTGGCTGCCTTGGCCAGGGAACAGGAACGCCACACGCTGGTCGGCCGGATCGCCACAGCCGTAGTGGACACCGTCAGGGGTGCTGAACGAGGACCGCGGGTCCGCCTGGATCCGGGCGGCGGCCTGCTCCACCTTGCGCCGCAGCTCGTCGGCATCGGCGGCGACGACCGCCAACCGCGATCGCGACGCCCGCGCCGGCTGCGACGCCCGCGCCGTCGTGCCGTTCTCCGGACGTGCGCGGTCGTCGGACGGGCGTTGGCCGTCCTGGGCCGCGTCGTACTCCCGTTGTGTCTCGCGGGCGATCGACGGGAACGGCCGGTCGTCCGCCAGTACGGTGCGGCACCTGTGCAGGAGGGCGTCCGAAGAAGGCGCGGCCAGCACGACCAGCTCGGACGGTGCCGTGCTCAGGCGATCCGGGCTGCGGCCGCCGTCGTCGGCGGTGTACTCCTCGGCCGTGACGTGGAAGTTGGTGCCGCCGAAGCCGAAGCTCGACACCGAGGCGCGCCGCGGATGGGCCGAGTCGCGGATCCAGGGGCGGGTGACGGTGTTGAGATGGAACGGACCGTCGGTGAGCCCCAGGCGAGGGTTCGGACGCTCCACCTTGATGGTGGGCGGAAGGACCTTGTGGTGCAGGGCGAGCACGGCTTTGAGCAGCCCCGCCGCGCCCGCGGTGGATTTGGTGTGGCCGAACTGCGACTTGATCGATCCCAAGGCGCACCAGGCGGCGGGCGGCGTGCCGGACGAGGCACCGGACGAGGCGCCGGACGAGGTGGCGGCTTCTCCGAATACTTCGCGCAGAGCCGCCACCTCGGCCGCGTCCCCCGCCGGCGTACCGGTTCCGTGCGCCTCCATCAGCTCGACGGTGGCGGGGCCGTACCCAGCCGCCCGGTAGGCCCGCCGAAGGGAACGGACCTGGCCTGCCGGCAGGGGAGCGTAGACGGCGGTTCCGTGCCCGTCCGACGATGTGCCCACTCCGCGGATGACCGCGTAGATGGCGTCGCCGTCGCGTTCGGCGTCCGCCAGCCTCTTGAGGGCGAACAGCACGATGCCTTCGCCGAGGACCATGCCGTCGGAGCCGGCCGAGAACGGGCGGCAGTCACCCGTCGGCGACAGCGCGGGCGTCTTGCTGAAGCTGGTGTACCAGACGGCGTCGTTGAGCGTGTCGACGCCTCCGGTCACCACCATGTCCGCCTGCCGCAGGCTCAGCTCGTTCACCGCCGCGGACAGGGCGGCGAGTGAGCCCGCGCAGGCGGCGTCGGTCACGAAGTTGGTGCCGTGCAGGTCGAACCGGTTGGCGACGCGGCCCGCGAGGACGTTGCTGAGCAGTCCCGGCAGCGTGGCCTCCTGCCAGGGGACGTAGTGCTCGGCGATGCGGTCACAGATGCTCTGCACCTGGGACTCGGGGAGGCCCGCCGCGCGCATCGCCTTGGTCCAGACCGGCCGCTGCATCCGGTTGGCCATCGTGGTCAGCAGTTCCAGCGGCCCCGCGCCGAGGATGACGCCGGCCCGGTCGCGGTCGTACCCCGCCGGGCTGCATCGTTCGACGTCGTCCAGCAGGCGCTGGGCGGCGATGAGCGTGAGGGTCTGGGCGGTGTCGGTGGCGGGCAGCGCGCTGGGCGGCAGCCCGAAGGCGAGCGGGTCGAAGTCCACCGGGTCCAGGAAGGAGCCGCGATGCCCGTACGTCTTGTCGGGTGCCGCCGGATCCGGGTCGTAGTAGTCGGAGACGAGCCAGTGGCCGGGCGGGACGTCGGTGATGAGATCGTCGCCCTCGACCACCGTGCGCCAGAACCCGCCCATCCCGGCCGAGCCCGGCATGAGGGCGCTGAGGCCGATGATCGCGATCGGCTCCTGGCGGGGACGGCCGGACGTGCGTGGCGCCGTGCGGCCGGAGCCGTCCGGCGCTGTGCGGCCGGGACCGTGCGGCGCTGTGCGGCCGGGACCGTGCGGCGTCGTGCGGCCGGGACCGTGCGGCGTCGTGCGGCCGGGACCGTGCGGCGTCGTCACTCGGCCTCCCTGCTCTCGGCCAGGCGGCGGGGGGCGAACGTGAAGCCGTCCGGTGTGATCTGCAGCCCGCAGGTGCGCGCCTGGTGCGAACGGGTGATCACCGCGGCTCCTTCCAGGAGGTTGAGCGCGATCTGCACGACGGTCCGGTGCCGCGGCTCGGCGAGGAAGGAGCCCGCGGTCCAGCGGTTGAACGCGCCCATGGCCGGGCCGCACCAGATCTGGTAGTCGGCCCGCCGGCCCGCTTCGCCGGTGATGGCCCACCGGCTCGACTTGCCCAGATACCAGCGGAACACCAGGGCCATCCGGTGCTTGGGGTCGCGTTCGGCGCGGGCGACCTGGTCCGGGTCGCGGGCCGCCCAGAAGCGCGCCGTCTCGGCCCAGACCTCCGGGAGCGGGGCACGGAAGACCTGGTCCTCCAGCATCGCGCGGCGCGCGGCGGGGATCTCCTCCAGCGCCCCGTGGTCCCGGTACAGGTCGTACAGCAGGGCGGCGCGGCCGGCGAACATCGTCCCGCGCCGCAGCACCTGGAGCCGGACGCCCATCTCGAACATGTCGGCGGCCGGCGCCATCGCCACGTCGGTGATGTCGGCCTGCGCCAGCATGCGCCGGCCCTCGTCGGACATGCCCGACTCCACGGCGGCCTGGTTGACCGAGCCGGTGAGAACGTAGTCGGCGCCGAGCGCGAAGGCGGTGGCGACGGCCGCGGGCGTGCCCAGTCCGCCCGCGGCCCCCACCCGGACGGCGCGCGGGCAGCCGTAGGTACCCGCCAGCCGGTCGCGGATCGCGCGGATCGCGGGAAGCATGGCCGCCAAGGGCCGGTTGTCGGTGTGGCCGCCGCTGTCGGCCTCCACCGTCACGTCCTCGGCCACCGGTATCCGCGCCGCCAGCCCGGCCTCCTCCGCCGAGAGGGCGCCCTCCTCCACCAGCACGCGCAGGATCGACTCGGGCGCGGGTGACATGAACCGTTCTGCGGTCTCGGGACGGGAGACCTTGGCCAGCACCCGCCGGGGCCGGACGACGCGTCCGCTCCCGTCCGTGCGCAGACCGCGCACCGCGCACAGGACGAGCGGCGGCGTCAGGTCCATGTACGCCGACGCCGACACCGCCGGCACGCCATGTTCGATCAGCAACCGCGCCGTCCGGTTCTCGGTGGCCGGCTCGTTCGGGGTGTGAATGAGGTTGACGCCCCAGTTCCGGTGTTCGCGCAGCGCGGCGCCGAGCTCCAGGACGGCGTTCCGCAGTGTCCGCTCGCCCAGTCCGGCCGCGCCGAAGAAGCCGATCAGGCCGGCCCCGGCGAGTTTCCGCACCATCGTCGTCGTGGCGATTCCGGTCGACATCTCGCCGGCCGCATAGGGGAACCGGGTGTGATGGGCCGCGCAGAATTCGCGGCTGCCGAGCCATTCGGGATACGTCGCGGGCAATAGTCCGGCGATCTGCCATGGTCCTGGTGGAGGTCCGTTATCGCGTTGCAGGCCTCTGCCGCCGGTGGACGGATCGATCAGCAGCCTGAAAGGCCGCCGGATATCGGCGATCCACCGCGTGATCTCATCGGGAGCGAAGGACGCTGAATCGTCGTGCTCGCCCGTAAGGGGTTTCTTCGGGGAAACGACGGTGTGCGGGGTTGCTGCCACCATGTCCTACTCGTTTGGAATCGTCCTCGCTGTCGACTCAAGCACGGACGGAAAGGTCCCGGACAGGAGCACTTCGGCTCAGGTTCATGTGCTCTGTGCCGACCGCCGGGCAGTTCATCTGGAGGGACAGTGCCTGGGGCGTTACGCTGCTGTGTCGTGCAGGAGACGCGTCTTGACCTCGCCCGGATACGGGCGGCTCGCCAGGTGATCGACCCGGTCTTCCTCGACACGCCGCTGTATCGCTGCGAGGCGCTGGAGCCCGCCTTGGGATGCGCGGTGAGCATCAAGCTCGAGACGGCGAACCCCGTCCGCAGTTTCAAGGGACGCGGCACCGAGCTCGTCGCCAGCCGGCTTGCGGACAACGGCTCGCGGGCCGCGGTGTGCGCCAGCGCGGGCAATCTCGGCCAGGCCCTCGCCTGGTCCGGCCGCGGCCGGGGGCTCGACGTCACCGTCGTCGCGTCCCGCAACGCGACGGTGGCCAAGCTCGACCGCATCCGCGCGCTGGGCGCCAACTTGGAGCTGGTGGACGGCGACCACGAGCTGGCTCGCGAGCGGGCGGCGGCCATCGCGCGGCATGAGGGCATCCGGCTGGTCGAAGACAGCCTCGACATCGAGACCTGTGAGGGCGCGGCGACCATCGGCCTGGAACTGGCCGGCACGGCGCCGCCGCCGTTCGACGCCGTCTTGATCGCCCTGGGCGGCGGGGCGATGGCCACCGGCGTGGGCCATGTGGTGAAGGCGCTGGCGCCCGGCGTCGAGGTGATCTGCGTCCAGCCGCTGGGCGCACCGGCGATGACGCGCTCCTGGCATCAACGGCGCGTCGTCACCACCGACACGGCCGACACCATCGCCGACGGTGTCGCCGGCCGGCGTCCCATCCCGGAGGTCCTGGACGATCTCCTCCTGGTCGCCGACGACGCCGTCCTGGTCCAGGAGGCGTCGATCGTCACCGGCATGCGACTGCTCCACGACCACGCCGGCCTCATCGTCGAACCCTCGGCCGCGCTCGGCATCGCGGCGATCCTCGAAGACCGTGACCGCTTCGCCGGCCGGCACATCGCCACGATCGTGTGCGGCGGCAACGTCGACATGGACGCTTATCGCCGGTGGGTCGGCGCGGCGCCGGCAATGGAAACAAATGCCTAGGATCGGGACATAGCTCCATAATTGTGGCGGCCTTAGTGCCTTCCGGTTCGGCGGTCAATCACTCGAAGGCCAGAGTGCGGTGCCCGGAAGAATAATTTCTTTGGACTGGCAGTAAAGGCATCTATTTGCGCCAAGAACTATAGTTTCGAAGGTAATCGATATTCGGAGCCCCGGCCGCGCGGAGGGGACGGCGCCATCGACGAAAACCCCGAGGCGGTGCGGCAATTGATCGACGAACTCGACATCGCGCTGCAAATATGCCGACGCATCATAGCCTGCAATGCCGAGACCCTCCGGCAGGCAGAGGCCATCCAGAACGGGTTCCCTTCGGCGTCGAGTGCGGGCGAGCCGTCTCACCGCCTGGAGACGTCCGCACCTGGCGAGAAGACTCCTTCGCTGTTGACCGAGCAGGAGTCCAGAGTGCTCGAGCAGATCTGCCACGGGCGTACGAACCGGCAGATAGCCAGGAAGCTCGGTATCAGCGAGAAGACGGCGAAGAACTACGTCCAGGCGGTCTTCCGGAAGTTGCAGGTCCACAGCCGGACGGAGGCCGCGATGATGGCGGCCCGGCACCGCTGGTACGAACCCCCGGCCCGTGACACCGGGCCGGATGACGTCCCGTCGCCGCCCGCCGAGACCAGGGAGTGACCGGTTGCCGAACTCGTCGAGGCCTCGCCCCGCCGGCGGCAGGATCAGCTGGCGACGGTGCGCGCTGGCCGGCGTGCCGACCGCCGCGGCGTTCGCGGCGCTGCTCGCGATGCTGGCGAACGGATCGCTGGCGACCTCGTTCGCCGTCTCCGGGAAGAGCTTCAAGATCTCAGCCACCTCGCTGGACGGTCAAAGCCGTCCGCCCGGCCGTCGTCAACCGGCATGGCCGGTTGACCGTCCGTGCGCGACGCATAGACCTGCGCGGTGACGTGGTTCTGGAGACCACCTACCTCTCCGGCAAGCCGTTCGGGCTCCTCCCGCTGCCACTGTCGGCCGACCTGCCGTTGCCTCCCGTTCCGGTCACGCTGCCCGTGCTCACTTCGACCGATGTGAAGGCCAGGCAGGTCTTCGTCCGGTCGGCCACTGCCCAGGCCGGCGATCTGCGACAGGCCACGCGACCATGACTCCGCGAACGCCTGGTGTTCGATCAGTTTTGGGTCTTCGCTCAGTCTGTATGGGCAAACGACTTTGGAGGGCGTGTGGATCTGCCTATTGGAAGCATTCTGCTGGCGAGCGCCGAGCCTGACCGGCTGCGCGCCTGGTACGAGCAGGCCTTCGACATGAAGGCGGACGGGGACGGCTTCCTGCACTTCGGTGGGGTGGGCGTGCTCATCGACGGGCGGGACGACGTGGCGGGGCGGGCGGCCGAGCCGGCACGGGTGATCCTCAACCTGCACGTGACCGACGCCCGCGCGCTGGCCGAGCGGCTCGACGGGCTGGGCGTGACCTGGATCGCCGAGCTGGAGTACCGCGAGGGGGCCGGCGCGTGGTTCGCGACGCTGGCCGACCCGGACGGCAACAGCCTGCAGCTCATCGAGCTGACCGCGGACTACTGGCGGCTCCGGCGCGAGCGGCTGGGGCACGGGCACACCGGGCTGCTCGGCGCCGCCGGCGTGGCGACGCGCCTGCCCGCGCAGGATCTGGAACGCGCTCGGCGCTTCTACGCCGAGAAGCTGGGCCTGGAGGCCTCGGAGGAACGCCCTGGCGGCCTGCTCTACAACCTCCGGCAGGGGAGCTTCGTGATCTTCCAGAGCACCGGGCAGTCGGCCGGTGAGTTCACCCAGATGGGCCTCAACGTCGACGACCTCGAGTCGGTCGTGGCCGAGTTGCGCGGACGGGGCGTGGAGTTCGAGGAGGTCGACGTTCCCGGGCTCAAGACCGTTGACGGAATCGTCGAGGTCGAGGGCAACTATCCGTCCAAGGGGACCCGCGAGCGCGGCTTCTGGTTCCGTGACAGCGAGGGCAACCTCATCGGCGTCGGCCAGCCGCTCTGACCCGTCCGCCCAGGCCCGCCCCGCCGACGCATAAGCGGGGACGGCCCCGGCCGGTGCGGGGACCGGGCCGGGGCCGCGAGGGGGGTCAGTGGCCTGCGACCGCCTCGATGAAGGCGTTGGCCAGCTGCCGGTCGAGCTCGGCATCGGGCGCGATCGGGAGCGGCGGGTCGTCCTCTCCCTCCATCCACGCGTGGTGGGCGGCCTGGGCCGCGTACAGGGAGACCGGGGACAGGCGGTCCTTGAGCGTCTGCGCGTCCGTGGGCTCCAGCTTGATCTGCTTCTCGGCCTTGGCCGAGCTGAGGATCGTGAACAGCTCCTCGTCGATCGCGGTGCGCGCGTTGGCGAGCAGCGCCGCGGCCAGCGCGTGCTCGCGCGCGATCTCGCTGTGCTCGATGCCGCCGCCGTCGGTGCCGAGCACGGTGGACACGCCGGAGGTGAGCAGCGTCAGCAGGGCGTGGTGCTTGAACAGGTCCCGGTTGGGCTGCTGGTTCACCAGTTCGGCGGCCCGCTTCATCAGGTCCGTGCGGTTGCTCTGCTGGGCCGTGTGGCCCGCGGTCGCGGTGACGAAGCTCAGCGCTCCGGTCGCGAGGTTGCTGGTGAGGTTCACGTCCGCCCAGATGCGGGCCTCGGCCATCCGCTGGGCCTGGATCAGCGTGGCGTGGGTGACGTGGCCGAACCGTACGCGCACGTAGTGGTCGAACAACGCCAGGTCGTCCTTGCTCAGCATGAGGCGCAGGGCCTCGACGGCGTTCAGCATCACCTGGACGTTGTTCTCCGCGCACAGGTAGTGGGCGGGCAGGTGCGTCTCCCCGTCGTACAGGATGCGCAGTGGCTCCTGCTCGGACCGCTTGGCCTGGGCGGCGATGTTCTGCGCCGCGGCCCTGTTGTCGACGAACCCCGGGTATCCCTCGCCCACGTGGACGTGCGCGACGAGCCGGATGTTCCCGGCCTTGGCGATCTTGAAGATCCGGTGCAGGACGCGGGTGAGGAGCCGTCCGCCGTGCGCGGTGTACCACGTCCGTTCGGGGCTCGCGATGTCGAAGCCGACCGCGTGCGGGACGGCTCCGCGCAGGGCGCCGTCGAGCTTGTCGAGCCAGCCGTCGAAGTCGTCGTACAGGCTGACGCCCGCCCGTACCGGCCAGTTCATCGCGGCGGGCTCGGCCCAGCGCAGCGTCCAGTCGTCGTGCGGCCGGGCGAGGTTGGCCGCGAGGCACCGCATGGCCGCGCCGCGCTCGCCGGGTTGCCACGGCGTCACCGTCACCGGCTCGGCCTTCCGCGGCGGCTGGTCCGAGCCCGTCGCGTCGTACAACCGCAACATCGACCAGGTCGCCGGCCCGTCCTCGGGGGTGCGCACGATCTCGGTCGGGCTCTCGTGGCTGTCGCCCACCCAGCCGAGGAACGAGCCGACGAGCATCGGCAGCCACCGGACGACGACGCCGGACCGCTCGGCCTTGTCGATCGACTCCTTGATGCCGGGGATCGCCCATTTGCCGGTCAGCGACCACAGCGGCAGCGACTGCTCGGAGTAGACGATGTTCTGCCGGGCCAGCTCGCGGATGCCCGCGTCCATCAGGTCCTGGACGCCGATCTTGAGCAGGCCGCGTCCGACGTAGGCGCTGTCGTAGTCGTTCTGCGGCGTCGCGGTAAGCACGTTCTGGCAGACGTGCCGGACGAGCTTGGGCAGGCCTTCGCCGTACTCCTTGGCGGACGTCTGGGGGATGTCCAGCGCGACGATCTGGTCGCAGAGCGCGTCCATGTCGTCCGGTCGCGCCTGGAGCAGCTTCCCGCGACCCGCGAGAGCGCCGGTGAACCTCTTCTGGACCTCACCGGTGCCGTTGGCGAGGATGGCGACCATCGTCCCGGCGTTCTCCCGGACGCGCTTCAGGTCGCCCGCGGGCAGGTCGGGGTCGGCCAGGCCCCAGGCGAGCCCGAGCGCCTGAAGGATCAGCAGCCGGGTCTCCAGGTCGTAGAGGATCCCGGCCTTCGCCTTCGCGGGCTGGTCCTCGTGGAACGGACGCAGATGGACGGGCGGGTCCGTCGTGGTCGCGTCAGCGAGCGTGTGCCGGGCGAGGAACTCCTCGATCTCGCCGATCGTGAGGTGGCGGAGGGCTCCGGCGCGGTCCGAGGCGCGCCAGCGGCGGACGAGGGTCTTCCCCTCCTCGGTCAGGACCGCGAGCACCCGGTAGTGCACGATCCCCGTGTAATGCGTGTGCGGGTCGAAGTACCCGCCGGGAGCGTCGGCTGTGTTCTTGATCGTGGGCACGGGCCCACCTCCACCCGAATGAGACGACGACGCCGTGCGGCGCACCGCCATCGGACCACGCGCGAGCCGGGCCCACCCGAAAGGTCTGGTTCCAAACCTTTAATCGGACGTGCCCAAACGGACTGTCCGAAACCGGTCTGCGCCACGTCCCCGCACGCCATCCGCCTGATCACACAACGAGATCGCATGATCGCACTACGTATGCCACATCCGGCCAGCGCTAAGGTCAGCGCCATGTCCGAGGAGTTCGATCTCGCCGGCGACCTGACGGCCGCTTGCCATGACCGCGCGCAGGCGTGGCGTTTCCTCCGGAGGTTCGCCGCCGCATGGTCGACTCCGATCGCCGACGGTGACGGCTGGCGGCAGGACGAGTTGTCCGCGGCCGAACAACGGCTCGGCGTCCAGTTGCCCGAGGCGCTCAAGGAAGCCTTCGCGCTGCTCGGCAGGCGCGAAGACCTCACCAGCAACCAGGACCACCTGTTCCGGCCCGACCAGCTGGACTACGACGAGACCGGCCGAGCCCTCCTGTGGCGCTGCGAAAACCAGGGCGTCGCTTACTGGGGCATCCCGGTCGAAGACCTCCGCCTGCCAGATCCGCCCGTCATCTTTCAGCTCGACGCCACCTACTACTCGCCCGAGCCATGGCGCCCGTTCCTCGGGCGCCTCTCCCTCGCCTGCATCGAGATGGTGCTGTACGAGGCCCTGTTCGGCTCGGACAACGACAGCCGGGAGGCCACCGACGCCGACCCCGGCATTCTCGAACGCCGCTTCACGCGCCTGTCTCTGCCGGACTACCCGATGTGGACCACCCCCGAAGGACCACCGATCCGCTGGTTCCACGGCCGTGACGTGCTGGTCTGCGACTTCGCCACGGAATGGATCTGGGTGCGGGCACGCACTCCCGAAGCACTCGAAGCCGTACGCGACACCCTGCCCGGCGACTGGCAAATGCGCCCGTGACCAAAGCTCATGAGCGGGCGGGGCTCATGAGCGGGGGAGCTTCGAGGACGCACGGCTGGCGTCGCCTTCCTCAGGCGTCACATTCGGTCGAGCCAGGCGGCGATCGATTGTTTGTAGCCGTCCGGCATGTGCAGGTCTGGGACCTCGCTCAGAGCGAACAGGCCCAGCTGCTTGTGCTCGTGGCTGAGGACGGGCGCGATGTCCGGGGTCATCACCGTGCAGCCGTAGGTGACGATCACGAGACGGCCGCGGTCACGCTCTGGGGGCCGGGCTTCCCACCTGGGCACTTGGTGCAGATGGAAGACTGCTCGGCATGACTGGACGTGATGCCAAGGCGGACCTTCAGCATTACTTGCAAGCTGCGCGTGACGCTCTGATGTGGAAGCTGGAGGGGCTCTCGGAGTACGACGTCCGTCGCCCGATGACGCCGACGGGCACCAACCTGCTGGGGCTCGTCAAGCATGTGGCCGGCATGGAGTTGATCTACTTCGGCGATACCTTCGACCGGCCGTCCGGTGTGGCGCTGCCCTGGCTCGCCGACGACGCCGAGCCCAACGCGGACATGTGGGCGGCGGCCGACGAGTCGCGTGATCAGATCACGGAGCTGTACCGCCGGGCGTGCGCGCACGCCGACGCCACGATCGGCGCGCTGGCGCTGGACGCGCCGGGCCGGGTGCCGCACTGGCCGGCCGGGCGGAGCGAGGTGACGTTGCACCGGATCCTGGTGCACATGATCGCTGAGACCGATCGGCACGCCGGTCACGCCGACATCGTCAGGGAGCTGATCGACGGCTCTGTGGGTTTGCGCGTCGGCAACGGCAACATGGCGCCCGGCGATCAGGCGTGGTGGGAGAGCTACCGGGATCGGCTCGAGCGCGTGGCGAAGGAAGCCGGCCAGAACTGAGCTCGCTTGCCTTGGCGGAGGACAAGGCGTTCACCTGGACGGCGCAACTGGAACCTACTGGGACGGACAGCTGGGACTTGCTGGGACGGCGCAGCTAGACCTGCTGGGACGGGAGGTCACGGGAACCGTTCGGAGGGGGGATCGCGTCAGTAGTTACGTTCGTGATCTCTCTGGAAGGTTCTTTTTGATGGGTGACGCGCCTGAGGCGACGGAAGCGGCCGAGGCTTACCAGCGGGGGATGGCGGCGGCCGATCAGCGCGACGTCGACGGTGCCGAGCACTGGTGGCGCGTCGCCGCCGAAGCGGGCCACCCCGGCGCCGCCTTCGAGCTCGGCTATATCGCCGAGACGCGGAACGACTACGCGGGGGCCGAACGCTGGCACCGGCAGGCGGCGGAAGGCGGCCACACCGGTGGGATGCTGGGCGCCGGAGTCGCCCTGGAGAAACTGGGCCGGAAGGACGAGGCCCTGACGTTCTACCGTCGCGCCTGGGAAACGGGCTCCAGCGACAAGGCGGCGTTCAACCTGGGCCGCCTCTACGACGATGACGGCAAGGGCGACCTGGCGGCGGCGGCCGAGTGGTACGGACGCGCGGCCGAGAAGGGCAACGCCGCCGCCGCGTACAACCTTGGGCATGTGCGCAGCGACCAGGGCGACAAGGCCGGGCAGGCGGAGGCATGGCGGCTCGCCGTCGAGCTCAAGCATCCCCAGGCCGCGTTCAGTCTCGCCTTTGTTCATCTGGAGAACGGTGACGAGGACAAGGCGGTTGGGCTGTGGCGCCAGGCGGTAGCGGAGTTCGCGCATGAGAAGGCTGCCGAAAACGTCGCCACCTATTACCTGCGGCGGGATGAGCCGGCCAAGGCCAAGTTCTGGGACGAGGTGACGAAGGGACTGACCGCCTACAGTCCGCAGTTCGAGACGTTCGCCGCCTGGACGTCCGCCGCGTCGATCCACCGCCAGGACATCCTCAACGGAGCCTTCGGTGACGGTGACATGCGGTTCAACCTGGACGAGGCGACTCTTACCGCGGACGGGCGGACGTACACCGGCGTCACCAATATGGGCAGCTTCTCCCACCTGGACAACAGCTGGCTGTGGTCCTGGGCCAACCCTGCCCTTGGCGAGGACGTGCCCGCGCTGGCCCGGCTACGTGAGCTGCGCGAGTACGGGGAGCAGAACGACATTCCCGAGCTGGTGATAGGCCGCCTCGACATGTCGGGATTCCCGCAGCCTCATCAGGCGGCGACAACGATGGCCATCGCGGCCGCAGCACTACTTGGCGGCAACGGCCTCCATTCTTGCCGCATCAACGATGGCAAGGGATCGGCGTACTTCCACCTGGACGACCCGCAGCTTCCCGTGGCGGAGTACGACCATCTCGCGGCCGCGCGGCTGCTGATGGCGGCGGTAGAAGTCTTCCCCTCGGACCATCGACTGGTCGTACGCGGCTTCCTATCGCACTTCGGCTTCAGCCTGAAGGAGTCTGCTGACGTCATCGGAGGTGACTCTCCGCAGGGGCACCAACTGATGGTCGGCTTCACCGACGCTGGCCTCATCAAAGCCATCTCCAGCGGAAAGGGAACGAGCTAGGAACGCCACCGGACGAGCGGTCGTCCTCTGCGCGCCGCCATAGGGGCTCGCGTTCGGGACGCCCGTTCGAGGCGCGCGTGCGGGGCGTCTGTGCGGGGCGCGCCGCCATCGGGACGCGCGTTCGGAGTGCGTGTTCGGGCGACCCTGGCGCGGCGTCCATGTCAGAGGCGTTCGAAGCGGAATGGGGCCAGGGCGTCGTTCTGGTCCTCGCCCAGTGCCTCTGCCGCGACCAGGTCACCGGCATGCACGCTCAGGGTCGCGCCGCTGTGCGAGACGGCGAAATGGAAGTTGGGCAGTTCGGCGACCCGTCCCAGCACCGGTAGGCCGTCGCCGGGAATGGGACGTTCACCAACCCGAACGTCTTGCACGGTGGCGTCTTGCAGGCCCGGGTAGAGCTCACGTCCTGCCTTGAGCAGCTTCTCGACCGCTGCCTGCTCTACGGTGCCGGACGCATGGGCCGCGCCGTCGATGTCAGGGCTGTGCAGCAGGAGCCGTCCGGCACCGTCCGGGCGCAGGTGAACGCGCGGAGCGTGAACGACGCGAGACACCGACACCGCGACCGGCGAGGTGTAGACGAGGGCGCCGCGAGTGTTGCGCATCGGCAGGACCAGCCCGGCGAGCTCGGCGATCGAGGCGGCCTGCGGCCCCGCGCAGTTCACGACCGCGTCCGCGGAAAGCCGTCGTCCTGAGGCGAGCCGGACGGTGCGCACCCTGCCGCCGGTCACCTCCAGGCCGGTGACCGCGTGGTTCCGTACCACCTCGGCGCCACGGGAGACCGCGTTCGAGAGCAGGTGGGAGATCAGGCGGGCCGGCTCGACCCAGCCCTCGCGCGGGAAATAGGCGATCTCGTCCGGCAGCTCGGCGGGCTGGAGGTCCGGTTCGAGGCGCAGCGCCTCCGCACGGCTGAGCCAGCGCGCCTCATAGCCGTAGTCGATGACGCCCGCGACCTTGCGCCGCAGCTCCTCGCGATCGTCGTCGGCGGCCCACTCGAGGTTGCCGGTCTCGTGGTACCAGGAGCCGTCGGGAGCCTCGGCCGCCAGCCTCCGGTGAGCTTCCATGCTGGCGACGCTGAGATCGTGGTACGAGCGCGGCTTCTTGCCGCAGGAGTTGGTCCAGGAGAACGTCGCACCGGATGTGCCGCCTGCCGGCGCGCCGGCGTCCACGACGACGGCCTGGGCACCTCGCCGTGCCAGGGAGGCGGCGACCGCCGCGCCATAGACACCGGCACCGACGACGACCACGTTCGCGACCATGCTGTCCACTGTGGACTATCGAACGGCTGGACGTAAGCCCCCGAGGCGGCGCGCAGGGCAGGCTCCGGGGGTTGCCACGGCGCAGCCTGCATGGGTGGGCTCCGGCGAGCCCACCCATGCGGCCTTTCAGCGGGCGGTGAAGAAGACGGAGTCCTGGGTGTTGGGCTGCGAGCCGCCGTCGGGCCAGATGGAGCCGACACCGAGGATCGTGGCGGTGCCCGGAACGTTCGCCATGGCGTCCACGCTGACGTGCTGGCCCGCCCGGCCCGGGATCGGAGCGACGGTCCAGCGGCCGGCGCGGTAGTTCGCCAGCTTGTCGACACCGGCCTTCATCCAGAGGCCGCCGCGTCCGTCCGTGGACAGGCCGGAGAGGCCGGCGTGCAGGTTCGGGCCCGCGAGCCTGCGCCACTTGGAGCCGTTCCAGTGCAGAACGATCGGGCGGTGCTCCTCGTCATCGTCGACCATCCAGCTGTAGGAGCCGACGGCGTAGACGTTGCGGGACGACAGCGCCAGAACGCTGCTGAGCTCGGACGTGGCGCCCTTCGGCATCTGGATTCGCGGCAGGGGAGTGGACTTCCAGGAGGAGCCGTTCCACCGCGCGGCCAGGGCCCCGCTGCCATTGGCCTTCAGGCCGACGGCCCATCCGTTCTTGGCCGACGAGAAACTCAGTCCGTACAGACGGCTCGCCGCGGGGACCCGCATGCTCCGCCACTTACGGCCGTTCCAGTTACGCAGCTGGCCACGGCCAGAGTGTTCCTCGACGGACAGCCATACGTTAGAAGCGGAGACCACATCCGCGTCCCAGGTGGAGACCTCGCCCCTTTCGACGACGGCGGCCTTCCACGTCTTGCCGTTCCAGCGGAACGCCTTGAGAGCGGACGACCTGTCGCTGCCGAATGCCCAGACGTTCTTGTCCGAGGTAGCGTCCAGCTCGTCGAGCGAGACGTTCACGTGCGCAGGCAGCTTGACCCGGTTCCAGCCGCCGTTCCAGCGGAACAGCAGTGGCTTCCCTTGCCAAATGCTGCCCGCCGCCCAGGCGCTCTTGCGTCCGGTAACTGCCAGGGCGCCGAGGCCGTCATCCCCCGGGACGTTGCCGCGCTTGGCGAGCGTCCATTTCTGTGGCGTCGGCTTGGGAGCCGCCTCCGCCACGCCGGCGGTCATGACCCCCGCAGGCAGAACCAGCACTGAAAGTGCCGCCAACCCCCGTCGTCTCATCGCACACCCTTTCCTGGTTACGGAACGTTCACTAGCTGGACGGTCCATGGTCCCAGGCGTTGTCACCGAGCGTGTCCTGATGCGGACAACCAAAATTCCGCCGACCAGGTAAACGACACCGCGGGAAGCACGTCGAAGAACCCGCGTCAGGCCATGCCCCCGACGCTCCGCGCGGCTCGTCCACCAGGCCGGCGTGTTTCGAGTGCGTGCCGGTCGGCCATGGCCATATGTCGTACCACTTCACCGCGTGACGGCATGGCTAGTTACTTCTGACCTGCACCTAGTTCCCATGGAGTCGTCCGGGGCGGCTGCCTACGCTGGCTTTCGTGCCTTCGGTCCGCCACGACCGCGAACGTGAAGGAAGCCATGATGGGCGAAGCGTCGATCGACGCATTGCAGGCAAGTTACAGCTCCAGCAATCTGTGCTATGCGGCGCAAGAGATCTACGGGTGGAACGACCTGCTCAACATGGGCTACTACACCTGGCCGACTCTGCCGCGGCTCCTGGGCGGACTGACCTACTTCCAACACCAGCTGGTTCGCCGGTCGATCGGCCTGCTGGAGCTTCGGGCCGACCACCAGGTGCTGGACGCCGCATGCGGACGCGGCTACACCACGGCCAAAATCGCAGAACGCGCGTCTGCTGTGCTGGGCCTGGACTTGCTGGAGGAACATATCGCCATGGCGAGGCAGCGGTTCGGGCACATTCCCACAGCGCGGTTCGCCATCGCCGACGTCACCCGCATGCCCGCCATGGCGGCGGGTCTGTCCATCGACGACGCGTCCTTCGACCGCGTGCACTGCCTGGAGGCGGCTTTCCATTTCGGGGCGGAGGGGCGGCGCCGATTCCTGCGGGAATGTCACCGCGTACTGCGACCGGGTGGTCGCCTGGTGCTGGTCGACCCGGTCTGGCGCGACCCCGCACCCGGTCAGATCGACGCACTGGACCCGGGACGTCTCATGCGCGACCTCTGGCACTTCGAGGACTTCGAGTCGCAGCAGGGCTACCTGGCCGCAGCCGCAGAAGCCGGATTCACCCTGAACCGCATGGTCGACTGGAGTCACCATGTCGGGGCCATGATCTCCCGTATCTACCGAGGCTACACAGCCCTCGGCCAGACCGCGCTCGGCCGGATGGCGCTGCGCCTCAATCGTCCCGCCAGCGCAGCGCTCTCCACTGACGACTGGCGGCAACTGGCGACCTACGCCCAGGTCGCTACTGACGTGCAGCGCAAGACCCGCTACCTCGCACTGGCCTTGGACAAGCCAGGATGAGAGGGAGCAAGCCAGGCTTCAGCCCTCCGCCAGAGAGACGACTCGTGAACCGTCTGCGGAAGCCGCGCCGTCACGGGACCTGGAACACCTTGTAGGCGACTCCGCCTTCGATGAGGTATCCCGACCCCACGCAGACGATGTCGTTCAGCCACGCCTACTGCTCGGCTCCCGTCTCGAAAAGCGGATTCGTCCGGAAGTAGTAACGGGCCGGATCGACCTGCTGGCTTTTGGCGACGGCCAGTTCCTGAGCCAGCTCGAACATGTCCATGCGCACAACTCTAGATTGTGCATACGATCGTTCGTATGTTGTTGGCAGTGGTGTGGCAGGATGAAGACGATGAGTGAACGTGCGGAGCCCATGACCTCGGAGGTCTACGACCGGCGCCTGCTGCGTGGGGCCAGGACTCGCGGGACGATCACCCGCCATGCCGTGGACGTCGCGTCCCTGGAAGGGCTCAACGGGCTCAGCCTCGGCCGGCTGGCCACCGACCTCGGGCTGAGCAAGAGCGGCATCCAGACCCTCTTCAAGACCAAGGAGAACCTGCACCTGGCGACCGCGGAGGCCGCCCGCGAGCGGTTCCTCGACGCGGTCGTGCTTCCGGTGCAGGACGTGCCCCACGGCATCGCGCGGCTGCGAGCGCTGGTGGAACGCTGGATCGACTACGCGGAGGCGCCGCTGTTCCCCGGCGGCTGCTTCTGGGTCGCCAACCTCGCCGACTTCGACAGCCGCCCGGGCCCCGTCCGCGACGCGCTGGCGCGGCACCACCAGGACTGGCTGTCGCTCCTCGCCGACGAACTGCGGCACGCGATGACCGAGGACGAGATCGCCGACCTGGACGCCGAACTCGCCGCCTTCCAGATCGACGCCGTCCTCACCGCCGCCAACACCGCACTACGCCTAGGCGACGAGGACGCCGTGACCAAGGTGCGCCGAGCACTAGAAGGACTCCTGCCCCCACGTCACCGACCATAGCGGCGCCTCCGTAGTTCACCGCCGGTCGGCGCATCAGACGTCGGGCATGTTGCCCAGCAGCCACCGGACGCCGTTGTCGCCTCCCAGCGACGGGAAATGGGCGATGGCCTCGTCACACAACTTTATCAAGTGCTGCTTCTTGCCCGTCGCGGGGAGCGCGGAGTATTCGAAGGTCGGGGCCATCTGCAGTTTACGTTTGGCCATCTCTCCCGTCCTGGCGGGAGTGGCCATCATGATCTCGGCGATGTTGGCCAGCACTCCCTGCATGGCCGACATGAACAGCCGCTCGTAGCCGTAGCGGAGGCTCTTCTTGCCGGGGACGACATCGGTCGACGGGGTCTGATAGAGCACGTCTATCAGGTGCAGCACATAGCAGTACGCCGCGTTGAACAGCTCGCTGATACTGGTGGCGGCGTCATCGTCCGCGTAGTGGAAGGACTTGGGATCGGTGGGGACCTTCCATGTGGGGCCGATCGGCTCGATTCCCTCGGCGATGCGCTGGAATTTATGGAAGTGGGGCAGTTCGTCGACGCCCGGTACGGGATAGAGGATATCGATCGGCACGGACGGCTTGGCGGGGTCGGCCCCTTCCCCTTGGTCGACGATCATCCTCAGAGCCTGCTGGGCGGTTTTCAGGTCCTTGACCAGCATGGGTTCCCCGCCACCATCGTTGTTCCAGTACGCGGCGACGTACTGGAGTTCGGGCTTGTTACCGGCCCACAGGCTCTGCGGCTCCGCGGTGTCGAGCCGTTCCAGCCCGGTGACGATCGACTTGTAGAACCGCCCGATGGTCGCGTACTGCCCCTTGGGAGGAGCACCATCGGCCGGCGGTGCGTCAGGGCGCTCGAATTCCATGAAGATTTTCCTGATGAGGTTCCTGTCGCACCTGCTCAGCCGGAGCAGCAACGCCGGATGGCGGTGCAGCATGTATTCGGGGAAGTCGGGCACGAAATCCTCATCGTAGAACCGCACCTGGTCGCCGAAGCCCAGGGCCACCAGGATGTTGCGAACCAGGCACAGGTGCAGCATCTCCTCGACGACGATGCTGCGGATCAGGCGGTGGGCGCCGGTGCCCGCCGCCCATCGGGAATGGCCCTGTCCCGCGATGGAATACATCGCGTACAGGTACATCGGAATCGTCTGGGTCTCGACGGCCGCCGCCTGGATGAGGTGGTTGCGCAGGTCCTCTTTGGTGGTGATGCCTTGGGCGGCATTGACCGGGAACGCGTCCAGGACGGCCGCCATGGATCCGCCGGCGGAGGGCGAGCCTGCGGTGGGGGCGGAGTCAGTGGAGGGGGAGGGGCCGTTGCTCACGGGAGGTCTCCTGACGGGTGCGGGCCGGACGGAGGATGAGCTGGTCGGTGAGGTGGGACATGCGCACCCACCGTTGAGTGGTCCAGTGGCGCAGATGGTGGCGGGCGTCGGCGAGGTCGAGACAGGCGGTCTCCGCCGCCTGCGCCAGGGAAGCTCCTCGCGTGAGCGCATCCAGCAGCGCGAACGCGCCAGGCGTGATCGCACTGGTGACGACGCGGTAGTCATCGCGGAACAGCACCAGGTGCGCCGGGCAGGGAACGGGTGGAGTCGGACGGCGGCCTTGGCCGACATCGGCGTGGTAGATGTGCACCGGCGCGCAGACCTTCAGCAGGCGCAGGCAGGGCGCCGGTGTCACCGTGGCCTCACCGGTGTCGGCGCGGCGCCGTGCGAGCGGCGGCGAGGGCCGGTCGGATGGGCCTTCCAGCCCGGGACCGTCTTCTAGCCCAGGACCGTCCGCGACCTGCGCGAAGGCGCATTCGTAGCGCACCAGGTCGATCATTACGTCGATCCACGCTTCGCGCTGCTCGGGCGGAGCGTCCCGGTCGGGCCGGTGGGCGGACAGGTGGTCGGCCAGACCCTCGTTCAGCCGTGCCAGGGTGTAGGAACGGGAGGGGCACGACCGCAGGTAGCCGGCGGCGAAGTCATCGAACAGTTCGTCGCCGAGCAGGACGCGGAGCGACGGATGCTGGTGCCGTACCGTCTCCAGCAGACGCGCCTGATAGTCGATTCGGTAGACCTCCAGGCACTGCTCGGCGGTCAGCCGCGCCAAACCCGCCAGCATCCCGGTGCCTTCGGCGGCAGGCGTGGTGATCCCGTCGGTAGCAGCTGTGATTTCACTTTCCGGCTCGGCGAAGGCGGCGATGGTGATGGCGTTCTGCAGCCAATGCTGGGCCGCTTCAAGCGATGGAGTGGAAACGCCGAGAGATGCCCTAGCCATGGCGCTGGTCCGGTTCGCCTATGTACCGGTTGGCCTTGTGCAGCTCCGCGAGCAGTTGCGGAAAGGGCGGGAGGCGGTCGTCCCATTCCAGCAGTGTCGGGACGGGCCCGCTCAGCGCGGTGGCGAGCCGGTACAGCCGCCACACCGGTTCGGCGACGGGGCGGTCATGGGTGTCGAGCAGATGGGTGCCGCGGTCGGCGTGGCCCGCCAGATGGATCTGCGCGATCCGGTCGTGCGGCAGGGCCCGGATGTACTCCTCGGCGTCGAAACCATGGTTGGCCGCGGAGACGAAGACGTTGTTGACGTCCAGCAGGAGCCGGCATCCGGACTCCTCACACAGGCGCGCGAGGAACTCCCATTCAGTCATCGTCGAGTGGGTGAACGCGGCGTAGGTGCTGGGATTCTCCAGCACGAGCGGGCGTTCCAGGATGTCCTGCACCCTGCTGATCCGGCGGGCCAGATGCCGCAGGGACCGTTCGGTGAACGGGATCGGCAGCAACTGGTGGGTGTTCACCCCGGCGACGCCCGTCCAGCACACGTGGTCCGACGTCCACCGGGCCCCGATGGCAGTGGCCAGGCGGCGCAGCCGACGCAGGTAGCCGATGTCCAGCGGATCGGTGCTGCCGATCGACAACGACACCCCGTGCATCACCAGCGGGTACCGCTCGGCGATCTGGCCGAGGGCATGACGGGGGTAGCCGCCGGAGTCCATGAAGTTCTCGGAGATGATCTCGAACCAGTCCACCCGCGGCCATGCCGACACCACGTACGGCAGGTGCGACGTCCGCAGCCCCACTCCAAGACCCAGACGCCCGTCCGGCCTCGGACGCGGACCTGAACCGACCGCGTCGGACGGCGCAACGCGCGCCGTGGACGAGTGGACGGTCGTCATTTCTTCTTCGGCGCGCTGACGCGTCCGGTCTCGTAGGAGGGCACCTGGTCGTCGGGGCATCCCTCACCCGGCGACGGGCCGAACGGGACGCCCGCCTCGTACATGCGATGCTCGAAGACCTTGCGTGCCCGCTTCCACACGCTCGTTCCGCGGAACGGGCCGGCGGCGTGCACCCGGCTGGCGTTGACCGGACTGGCGCAGCTGCCGGAGTAACGGCACTGCTGGGCACCGGGCATGGCCTGCTCGGCATCGTGCCCGGTGTAGCCGCAGCCACCCTGGCCACGGCATTCGTTCGCGCCGTGGCACTCGTGGAAGACCGTGGCGCACTGGCCCGTGCCGGCCATCCATCCGGAACCGTCGCGTCCCTGGCCCTGGCATGAGTTCAACCCCATGCACACATGCAGCTCGTGGGCCTTGGAGTCCTGCCCCGGCGTCGTGGTGTGGGGCCGGGGCTGGGCCTTCTCTCGTGGATTCGGGCGCTTCTCGCCCTGCTTGCCGCCCTCGATGAACGCATCGGTGTCCTCGACGACCAGCCGCGGGTCGTGGTTCTCGGGAGGGGTCATCATCCAGCCTTTCGTCATGCCGTCAGGACGAGATCCGGCGCCGGATCCGGTTCCTCACCAGCCGTCCGGGGCGCGCTGACGTCGCTTTGCCGCGTACCGCCGACCGTTGGCCAGGCCGACCTTGGTCGACTTGGCCGCAGGTCAGCCCAGGGGCGGCCCGGGTCAGCTCGGGGGAACGGGAGCGCAGAAGAATCCGATGATCTGGTCGGGCAACTGCGCACGTCCGGATGGGTACTTGTCACGCTGCTTTTGCCGGCACTTGAGCGTGGGACCGGAGTTCTTGCGCGAAAGAATCAGAAAGGTGCCCTGTACCTCGCCGAAAGGTGGGGCGCCTTCGGAAGCGGCGCAGTTCAGCCATCCCCAGCCCTTGTGCTTGACACCGACGATGGTCTTGTCGCAGATGTACGTGGGGGTGGGGGCGTCGGGAGGGGCGGCGGCGTGGACGGAGTGCGATGTCGCGGTGACTGCCAGGGCGACGGCGGCCGCGGTGATGACGGCACGAAGCGGGGGCACCTGTGCTCCTCAGCTTGGGGACACCCCTGAAACTTCCCAACTCTCCGTAGTCGGAAACGACAGTAAGTAACAGCCAGAAGGGTCCATCAAGGAGACCACCAGCGCATCGCCGTGCATGGGTCAGCCCGGTAAGTACTCGAAGGCGCAGGCCGTGGCCCAGGCCCCGTGGCCCGCAGTATGGCCCAGGCCCCGTGGCCCAGGCCCAGTGGCCCAGCGCATGGCGCAGGCCCCTGAGGCCCAGGCCCCGTGGCACAGACCCTTGCGGCCCAAGCGGCAGGACTCCAGGTCGGACTGCGCATCGGATGCGGGTCTCCAGGGTGGTGCTCAGGAGCAGGTTTTGCCCCAGACCCGGACGAGTGCCGCCGGCACCTTGCCGCAGAAGGCGCCGCCGGTGTCGCCCAGGTACTCCCAGGAGGCACCACGCTTGCGCCACACGTGCGGCCCGTCCTGGCGCGACGTCGGGTCGTCGGAGTACCCGGTGTCGCCCATGGCGTAGAAGACGTCCTTGGCCGGGGTCGAGCCCGAGATCTTCCCGTACGACAGCTTCTCAGGGCCGATGACCTTGTCGCGGCGGATCCCGGAGGCGTTGTCCTTGGCCTCCTTCTTGGTGGCCGCGTAGTAGACGTCCCCGAGCAGCCTGCGCAACTCGCTCGAGACCGTCAGGTTGACGGCACCGCCCGGCTTGGCCTTTCCGCCGGTTCCATTGCCGGGGTTGGCCGCTCCGGAGGCGGGCGCCGCCACCGGAGCGCTCGTCGTCGCGGAAGCACTCGCGGTCGGGGAACCGTCGGCGGCCTTGGAGCCGGACGAGCACCCGGCCAGCCCGAGGCTGACGACCGCGGCGAGCCCCGCGACCTTCGCAATCACTCTATTCATGATCACTGAGTACCGGTCGCCGCCTGGAATGTTCGCCGGTTCCCATGAAAGAGATCATTCTGTGACGCGCTGACCTGGGGGCCGTCCAGTCCCCGCGGTGCGGTCCGCGCGGTGCGGTCCGCGCGGTGCGGTCCGCGCGGTGCGGTTGCTGCGGTGTGGTCGTAGTGAACCGGCCGGTGATTCAGGGGACGACTTGCAGGCTCGGACACAGGCCGACAGGCGCGCCCGGGCGCGGATCCACACGCGGGCTCGGACGTCGGCCCAGATGCGGGCTCGTACGCAGATCAACGTGCAGGCGCGGGCCCACACGCGGGCCCACTTGCTGGCTCGGACACAGGCTCAGGTGCGGACTCGTGTGCAGATCAATATGCGGGCCCACACGCGGGCTCGGGCGTAGCTGCGGGCTCGTGCGCGGGTCCACTTGCAGTCCCGGACGCAGGCTCGGGCACAGGCCCGCAGACAGGCTCGGGCACAGGCGCAGGTGCGGGCTCGTACATCGATCAACATTCGCGCTCGGGCGCCGATCCACACGCGGGCTCGGGCGCGGACCCACGCGCGGGCTCGGGCGTGGATCCATACGCGGGCTCGGGTGCGGAGCCACAGGCGGGCTCGGGTGCGGGCCCACTTGCAGGCGCGGGCGCAAGCCCACAGGCGGGCTCGGACGCGCACCCAGTTGCGGGCGTAGATAGGGGCTCGGGGGCGGGCTCACGTGCAGGCTAGGATGCGCGCCCGGACATGGGGCCTGATGCAGGCCCAGACGCGGTGCTGGATGCCGGGGCGGACGCTGGAGCGGATGCGGGGGCGGACGTCGGGTCAGCGGACGGGGCGGCGCCGGATGCGGAAGCTGGGTCAATGGACGCGGATGCAGGTCCGGGCGCGGTGGCGGAGGCAGGGGTGGGCGCTGGTCTGGAGGGCTGTGGGGTGCGCTCGTTCAGGTGGGGGAGTAGGCGGTCGAGCCAGCGGGGGAGCCACCAGTTGGCGTGTCCCAGGAGGGCCATGGTGGCGGGTACCAGCAGCATGCGGACGATCGTGGCGTCGAGCAGGATCGCCGTCGACAGGCCCAGACCCAGCATTTTCACCAGCGGTGACGGGTGGGCGACGAAGCCGAGGAAGACCACTGTCATGATCAGCGCGGCGGAGGTGATCACTCGGCCGGTGCTCGCCAGGCCGCGGGCGACCGATTCGGTGCTGTCTCTGGTGGTGTCGTAGTTCTCGCGGATGCGGGCGAGCAGGAACACCTCGTAGTCCATGGAGAGGCCGAAGAGGACCGCGAAGAAGATCGTGGGTAGTGGAGAGGCGATCAGGTAGGTCCCGTCCAGGCCGAACAGGTCCGCGCACCATCCCCACTGGAACACCGCGACCACGACGCCGTACGCGGCGCCGATCGACAGCAGGTTCATGACGGCGGCCTTCAGCGGTACGACGACGGCCCGGAACAGCACCATCAGCAGGACGAACGAGGCGGCCAGGACCGCGGCGATGAAGATCGGGAGCGTCTTGTCGAGCTGCCGGGTGAGGTCGTCGGTCATGGCGGTCATGCCGGAAACGGCGACGTTGCCGGGGACGAGGTCGCGAACGCGTTCCAGGGTTCGGGACGTCTCTGGATCCGCGGGAGCGCTGGTGGGTATCGCAGGCAGGACGACCGCGTCCCCTCGCGCGGATGTGCGCGGCGTGCCGACCGTGGCGATGCCGGGATCGGCGGCGAGACGTTCGGACAGCGCGGGGATGCTCTGCGCGGTCACACCTGGGCGGCGCAGGTCGGCGACGAGGAGCAGCGGGGCGTTGTGGCCTGGTCCGAAGCCCTCGGCCAGCAGGTCATAGGCGCGACGGTGAGTGGTGCTCGTTCTGTCGTCACCCGCGTCTGGATAGCCGGTCTGCATCCACAGCGCCGGGGCGGCCAGCGCGAGCAGCAGCGCCGACGCGCCGAGCAGGTACGGCCACGGTCGGCCGGAAACGCGATGGGCCAGGCGCCACCATGCCCCGTCCTCGGGTCGTCTGGCGGGGGAGCGGCGGCGGATGATGCGTCCAGAGTCGATGCGGTCGCCGAGCAGGGACAGAAGCGCGGGCAGCAGGGTGAGGGCTGTGGCTACGGCGACGAGGACGACCATCGCGGTGGCGAGACCGACCGAGGCCAGCAGACCCAAGCCGGTCAGCAGCAACGCCGACATCGCCACGATGACGGCGCCGCCTGCGAACAGGACCGATGAGCCCGCCGACGCCATGGCGTTCGACAGGGCGGTGCGGTTGTCCTGACCGGCCGCACGATTCTCGCGATAGCGGGCCACGATGATCAGGGCGTAGTCGATGCCGACACCCAGCCCGATCAACGCTCCGACGCTCGGCGCGGCGCTCGTGACGTCCATCGCGTGGGCCAGCAGCGCGATGCCGGCGAGCCCGGTGCCGATCGCGGTCAGAGCGATCGCGATCGGTACCAGCGCGGCGACGATCGTGCCGAACACGACGAGCAGCACGACCAGCGCGGCCAGCAGACCGGCCGCCTCCGTGCCCGAAGTCTCGGTCTCGCCGTTGATGAACGCGGCGTCGCCGCCGACCTCCGCGGTCACGCCTGCGGCCCGGGCCGGCTCCAGCGCCGTGCCGATCGCCTTGATCGGTTCGGGGCCGAGCTCGGTCGATGGGAGATCGAAGGTGATCTCGGCGTAGCCGATACGTCCGTCGGGTGACACCGTGCCGGCGGCGAAGGGGTCGGCCACGGCGGCTACGCGCTTCGTGTTGGCGATCTGGGTGAGGGCGGCCTGGACGGCGGGCCGGTAACGGTCGAGCCGTTGCCCGTCCGGTGCCGCGAAGACAGCCTTGGCGCTGCCACCGGCCGCCTGGGGAAAGCGTTCTTCCAAGAGCTCCATCGCGCGCTCGCTCTGACTGCCCGGGGCGACGAGGTCGTCGGCGAACCTTCCGCCGACGGTGCCCGCCAGACCGACGACCAGGACGGCCAACATCGTCCAAAGCCCGATCGTGACCCATGGCCGGCGGGCGCTGGCGTCGCCGATGCGACGGATGATGCGATGCATGACGGTGCTCCTTCGGAGGGCCGGATATGGCGGGGCCGGACGCGGCAAGCCGGACGCGGCGTGGCCGGATGTGTGGTGGGGCCGGATGTGCGGTGGGGCCGGATGCGCGGTGGGGCCGGACGCGGCGGCCAACGCGGTGGCTGGGCGGTCGCAACAACCGTCCTCGCTCGGGCCGGCTGAGTCGCCCGCCCACCGGCGGAACGGACCTCCCCCGCGCGGCGGGTTGTGGGTGAGGGCGGGATGCCGTTCTCCCCGTCCAGCAGCGGAGGCCGCCTCCGCCTCGGGACGGATGACCGGCGGGCCCGTTCCCGCATACGGTGGCCCCGCGCCCGCCGACAAGCCGCGGAGGGCCACCACATCTCGCATCGTGGAGCGCCGGTGAACCGCACGACGCCGCCATCCCGGCCGCCGAACGGGGACGACCCCGAACCCGGTGCCGGGGTTGGTCCCGGCACTGGCCCCGAGACCGGTTCCGGTGCGGGTTCCAGCGCTGGTTCCGCGACCGCCTCCGGGACCGCCTCCGGGACCGGCTTCAGGCCTGGCTCTGCAACCGGCTCTGGTGTCGGCTCCGGGACGGGGGCTGGGGCCGACTCTGGGAGGCACTCTGGTGCGGGCTCCGGCCTCGGCTCCGAGGCGCGCTCTGGGACTGGCTCTGAGACGGGCGCCGATGTCGGTGTTGGGGCCGGATCGGGGAGGAGTTCCGGGGTCGGCTCCGGGGCCGGCGCTGGGACCAGCTCAGAGATCGGCGCTGGGACCGGCTCCGAGGCGGACCCTGAGACGGGCGCTGGTGCCGGATCTGGGGGTGGCTCTGGGACCGGCCCCGAGGCGGGCTCTGGAGCGGGCGCCGGTGTCGCTGTTGGGACCGGATCCGTGAGTGGCTCTGGGGCGGGCGCCGGTGTCGGTGTTGGGGGCGGCTCCGAAAGGGGCTTTGGGACGGGCGCTGGTGTCGGTGTTGGGGCCGGAGTCGGGAAGGGCTCTGGGGCGGGATCTGGGACTAGATTCGGGACGGGGTCTGGGGTCGGCTATCGGCGGTTTCGGGGACCCTTCGCTCGATGGCCCCGCGCCACGGACGCCGTCCTCGCCGCGCTGGCCTTCCTCGCGTTCGTTCTGGTCCAGGACACGCCTGGCGATGACCTGGCCTGGCGCCCTCTCCGCGATCTCAACCCCCTGGCCGTGCCGGTCTTCATCGCGTCCGCTGGGGCGCTGTACTGGCGCCGCCGCGCACCCCTGGCCGCGCTGGGCGTCACCTTGACGGCTTGGGCGCTCTTGCTGCAGTTGCCGACCACGCGCACGGTCATCGGCATTCCAGTGCTGATCATGCTGTACAGCGCTGGGCGGTATTCGTCCGAGGATCGTCCTCGCCAGGTAGACCCGACCCGCCCGGGCTCCTGGCGCGGGCCCACGGGTGTGATGGCCGCCGTCGTTCTGGTCACCGTCGACCTGCGTACCGACTCCGCGCCGTGGGGTGATGTCGCCTTCGGCGTCACGTTGATGACCGGCTTGTGGTACATCGGACGTGGGCTCCGGCTGCGTGATCGCAACGCCGCCCGGGTCTTGGCCGAGCAGGCCGCCGAGGCCGACCGCATCGTGGCTGAGGAGCGGGCCCGCATCGCCCGCGAGCTGCACGATGTGGTCGCCCATCGGGTGAGCGTCATGACCATTCAGGCTGGGGCGGCCAAGACGATGGCCCAGCATGCCGCCGACGGCCCGATACCGGAGCAGGTCCTGCGAGCGTTGGGAGCGGTGGAGGACGAGGGACGGCAAGCGCTGGCCGAGTTGCGCCACCTGCTCGGCGTCCTGCGTCCTGACAAAGGTTCCCCTGGGCCGGAGCCCCAGCCCGGCCTTGCCGATATTCCCCGGCTGGCCGACCAGATCCGTGGAACGGGTGTCGCGGTGGCACTCTCAACGCACAAGCCGCCGTCCGAGTTGCCCGACCGTGTGGACCTGTTCGCCTACCGCATCGTCCAGGAGGCGCTCACCAATGTGCTCAAGCACGCCGGTCCCGGCACGCACGCCGAAGTGCGGCTCGGCAGGCGGCGAGTGGCCACCGGAGACGAGATCGTCATCGAAGTGGTCGACGACGGCCGCGGCACCTCCACCCTGCCGAGAACGGGCGACCCCCCGGACGGCTCGAGAGGCCACGGCATCGTGGGGATGCGGGAACGGGCACTACTGTTGGGCGGCACACTCGACGCCGGGCCTCGCCCGGGCGGCGGGTTCGAAGTCGTCGCCCACCTGCCCACCGGAGGCGAGCCCGCGTGAGCGTCCGTGTCGCCATCGTCGACGACCAGGCCCTGGTCCGCGGCGGCTTCGCCATGATCCTGCAGATTCACGACGACATCGAGGTGGTCGCCGAGGCCGGGAACGGGACCGAGGCGATCGAGGTGGCACGCCGGCATCGTCCGGACGTGATCCTCATGGACATCCGGATGCCGGACATGGACGGCTTGGAGGCCACCGAACGGATCCTGGCCGAATCCGACTGGACTGTTCGGGTGCTCATCCTGACCACGTTCGACCCCGACGAGTACGTCTACCGGGCGATGCACGCCGGGGCCAGCGGCTTCGTCCTCAAGGACATCCCGCCCGACCAGCTCGCGACCGCCGTCCGCACCGTCGCCGACGGCGGCGCGCTGCTCGCGCCTTCGATCACCCGGCGGCTGATCAGCCGGTTCGCTCAACGTCTCACCGTCAACACCGCCGTCGCCGATCGCCTGGAACGCCTCACCGACCGGGAACGCGAGGTGATGGCAGCCGTCGCCCGCGGGTCCAGCAACTCCGAGATCGCCAAAGAGCTCTTCATCGGACCCGCCACCGTCAAGTCCCACGTGTCGGGCATACTCACCAAACTCGGCCTGCGCGACCGCGCCCAGATCGTCATCTTCGCGTACGAGAGCGGACTGGTCGAAGCAGGCGAACGCGACATCGGCCACTGACCAAGGACCAGACCGTACGCGTCTGGACCTGGCCTACGGCGCCCCGATCGGACGGTCACCATGATGCAGTCGAGTCCGTGGCCGCCGCCAGGCTGTACGGCCGCCCGATCGCCTTGAGCGCAGGCCAGTCGGCGCAATATGCGTCTGGAACCTAACTCAAGCCGACCGCAAACGATCCCACCCCGCCGCTAACCTTCGCGCCCGCCAACCTCCCGCCGCTTCGCGGTTGCGGCCGATCTGCGGCTGCCGGGCTCCTGCCAGTTATCCGCTGCTGGGCAAGCGTCGCCGGGTTTCTGCGGCCGAAGCGCCCGCCGCCCGTGCCGACGATGACGCCGCCTCCGCCCACGCCGCCTCCGCCTACGCCCACGCACGCCCCCCACGCCGCCTCCGCCTACGCCCCCCACGCCGCCTCCGCCTACGCCCCCCACGCCGCCTACGCCCCCCACGCCGCCTACGCCCCCCACGCCGCCTACGCCCACGCCCACGCCGCCCACGCCGACGCTGCCCACGCCGACGCTGCCCACGCCGACGCTGCCCGCGCCGACGCTGCCCGCGCCGACGCTGCCCGCGCCGACGCTGCCCGCGCCGACGCTGCCCGCGCCGACGCTGCCCGCGCCGATGTTGTCGGGGTCGTTGATGGCCTTGCGATCGGAGTCTCTTTGGTCATGTAGTCGGATTGTGGGCGAGCACGCAGGCCACGGGCGGGTCGAGTTCGAGGGTCTTGACTCGCAGATCGGTGAAGCCGGCCTGAGTGAGCAGGTCCTGGAGCTCTTCGGCGGCGCGGGCCGTGGTGTCGCGGGTGGCACCGGGGCAGCGCGGCTGGCTGACGAGCGCGATGCGTCCTGCGGGACGGAGCAGGCGGCGCAGCTCGCGAAGCCGTTCCACCGGGTCGGGCCAGAACCCCACGGAGTTGACGGCGAGCACGGCGTCGAGCGGATCGCCGAAGCTCGGCAGTTGCTCGACGGACGCGCGCGTGAGGTGCACGCGGTGGTCGCGGACGCCGGCGGCGTTGCGACGGGCGGCCTGCCGGACCATGGTCTCCGAGTGGTCGATGCCGAAGACGTGGCCCCGGGTCGCGCGTCCGGCGAGCGCGGCGATGGCGATGCCGGGGCCGAAGCCGACCTCGAGCACCCGGTCGGTGGGCTGCACGTCCAGCAATGACACCACCCAGATGTTGCGCTGCCGGTTGGAGCGGCGAAGCGCGAACATCCAGCCGACCGCCCACCCGACGAGGCCTTGGGGCTGGTGCGCCTGGCGCACCAATTTCCTGAGTATGCGTTGCTTGAGGGATGTACCTGATTTCTGCATGGTCGCCAGTGAATGGCTTCAAGTACGCTTGAAGTCAATGGGTGAGCAGTTGACGATCGGTGAGCTGGCGAGCCGTACCGGCGTCGCCACCTCCGCTCTGCGCTACTGGGAGGAGCTCGGCCTTCTGCCGCCCCCGGCGCGCGTCTCCGGCCAGCGGCGTTATCCGCCGTCCATGGTCGGGCTGGTCGGCATGGTCTTGCTACTGCAAGGTGTCGGGTTCACGTTGCAGGAGATCAAGGCGTTCATCGCGTCTCGTTCGCCGTCGGGCGACGGCTGGCGGGAGCTCTACCGGCGCAAGCTCACCGAGCTGGATCAACGGATCGCCCAGGCTCAGGTCGCACGTACCGCCATCGCCCATGGCCTGGCCTGCCCGCACCAGGACATCTTCGAGTGCTCCAACTTCGCGAACGGGGTAGCGGCGATCCTGGCGGGATCTTCTCTCGAAGAGGCTCACGAGCAGGCCCACCCGCGCTGACCTTGCCGTCAAGGCGGACGGCCTTACTCGCGCACCCAGGTGCACGCGATCGAGTCGGCCTCGCTCGTGGGTCACGTCATCGACCAGCAGAGGATCGCGCGCCACAGCCAGGTGAGATCTGGGGTCAGCGCCTGTCGCGGCGTCCAAGGTGAGCCGATCGCCAACTCGTTTTCGCTGTCCCGCCTGGCGCGACCGGCCTACCAGTCGGCATTCCGCAGGTGGTCACGGCCGTACTGGGACGACCCAGCCCGAGGCCCACGACCTGATCTCCTACGCCTTCGGGCTCGGCAACGACGAGCGGCTGCTCGTGCTGGGCCACACCCACCCCCGAGGACGATCCGGTTCGAGCCTGCTCCCAGGCCCAGCCGGGCCCGCGTTCGCGCAGCAGAATGGCCGTGGCGTGGCCGATGCCGCGCGGCGTCCGGCTCCCTGCCCTGTGCCGCGCCGATCGGGCGATCTCGAAGCGGCCCCGACGCCCGTACCGTGGTGCTCGACCTCATCCTGGAACAGCGCCCGGCACTGACGCGATCGGCGACATGTGAAGCGTGAGCAATTGGCCATTTGGACGTGGGCGGTCGAGGCGGTGATGGCTCGATACATCGTCCAGACAGGCACGGCAGGCGGTGCCAGCGCCGCCGGCAAACTCGCTGAAGAGGCAATGAAGTAGCACCGGCCGCTCGCGATCATGCGTGCCCCAGCAGGGCTCGCCACCCTCACTCCGGCCGCACGGCCCCGCTCGTGGGCGATCATGCTCGCCGCCATTGCGAGGTGGGCCGGCCGGGGCGGGGGTTCTTGCTCAAGGCGAGCCCTCGCCGGCGCCCGGTCCGCTCTCGCGCCCGCCGTCATCACTGAACAGTCCACAGGCAGTTCCCGCAAGCCCCTGCTCGGGAGGAATGACGTGATCACCGCACCATACTCGCTGTGTGTCTACCGGCGCCGACACTATTCACCGCGAACGTTCCGGCATGCCCTGGCCATGTTCGCCGTGCCGATGACGGCACTGCCCCTGGCGGCCGCCATGGCCACGCCCGCCAGCGCGGGCCAGAGCCTCACGGCCAAATACGTGTCAGGAAATAACTTCAATCTCACCGCTATAGTCGAGGTGAACGAACACGAAACTGTAGACGGAGAAAAGAAGGCCACCATTGAGGGCGCCTTTTGGGGCAAGTGTCACACTAATTACATTCGACTCTTCAGCTACAATATCGATGGGACATGGAAAACTCCAAAGGGCGCCAATCTATCTTGCACGTTCGTGGTTACTGCTGAAAAACCCAGTCCGTCTCTATAGATGAAAGATCGGTACCAAGCGCGAGGTCAAAATCGCCGTAGGAGTCGTTCACAATTTTTGGCGGACTGAGTCGTGGGGGACCACGCAAGTCGCCATGCTGCCGCCGTGAGAAGCCGCGACATCACCGCAGGCGAGCACCCATCGCAACATGAGCAGCGCTCTGCGACGTGGGTAAGCCGTTGTGGCGGGCGAACCTGGCGGCCGATCCGCGCCACGGCCGCCAGTTTTGCCGCGCGATTGCGGTGGTTCTTGGAGTAGTGGGAGCGGCAGGCTCGGTACGTCGCCAGCCAAGCAAGGCGTCCCTGCGAGCTACTGCCAATGACATCGATGGCGGCGCACCGTCATCTAGGCGATCCAGGATGCCTGCGAGGTCAGTCTGCCGATCCTCGCAGGCCCCGGCGCTTTCCGAAAGGACGTCGCTCTCGTACGGCAGACGAACCGTCGCGAGATCGACGCGCCACGAGCGGCACGGCCGCGAGGCGTCCAGCCTGCGAACCTCGCCTCGCCACTCAGGACTTTGGCGAGCCAGAGTGTGCTGGTGTGCACACCGAGGAGCAGACCTTCCAGGCGGTGCCGGACGGCTGGCATTACCCACACGTCTCAACTTCGACGAGACCAAGCCTCGCGAGGCCCCTTCTGTGGCGGGTCTAGACGTATTGCCGTCAGGGTCCGGTGCGGATCCACATCCGCCAGCCGAAGGCGCCGATGTACTCGCATCTGAACTCTTTCCAGGCGCCGCCGAGGTACCCCTGGCTCCCAGCGCTCACGCAGCCGTACTCGGTTTCCCAGGTGCCGGCCGGGTTGAGTTTCCAGTCGTCGGTGGCCGAGCTGGCTTGAGCGCCTGCCGGGGCCGCCAGCACGGTGGCCCCGATAACCAACGCCGCGAACACAGTGGACGTCTTACGCATCACCACTACCCCCTTGTCGCCGAACGCCGGGTCCGGAAGGCCACTCGACCACGGCGTCCCAGAACCCTAAGTAGCCAGCAAGGTACTTTCGGCAACTGTCGGCGGCCATGCCCCAACCAGGCACAAGGGCATCGCGCGGCCGCCCGTTCACCTGAACCACACCTCGCCCCGCGGAGCGGCAAGAAGGTACCCCACGCCGTCCCGACCGACCGGCGTGGCGCCAACCAACCCGCGTGGTGCCGACCAACCGGCGTGCCGGCCAGCCCGCGTGGTGCCGACCAATCCGCGTCGTGCTGACCATCCGCGTGGTGCTGACCAACCCGTGTCATATCAATCGGCCCTCGTGCCGTGCGGACCGGCCCCCTTGTCGCGCTGGCGCCAGGCCATCTGACCGAGCACGGCCACCACGCCAGGGAACCGCGTCGCGGTCGACTATGAGCGCCCTGGTGAAGGCACGCTATGCGGCCGGACGCGCGTCGTGCGGACCGACCCAGGCCGTGCTGATCGGCTCGCGTTGTGGCGATCCACCCAGGCCATTCCAATCAGCCTGCGCCGGTCCAATCAGCCCGCGACGTGCTGATTGGCCCGCGCCGTGTTGACTCGCCCACGTCGTGAACCGGTCCGTACCTGCCGATCGGCCTGTGTTGTGTGGTCCCGTCCGCGCTGGGTCGGCTGGTCCGCGCTGGGCCGGTCAGCTTCTGTGGGGTGAACGGGGAGACACCACCGAGGGACGTCGGGTCCGCGGTGGGGCTAGCACAGCCCGCTGGCGCGGGAGGCGACTATGGCCGGTGAGGCAGCCGTGGTCTGGAGGGCATGCGGGTACAGGTGTGCCACAGACACCCCCTCAGGAGGTCGTTCATGCACGCACGCGGACTGGTCCGCCACGCGGCGGTCGCCGGCGCAACGCTGATGCTGCTGACCACCACCACGCCCGGCGCGCACGCCGCCGACGGCCAGTTCCCCTACGTCAGAGCAGACAACGGCGCTGCTGCTGCGCTGTTCAATCCGCCCAACGATGTCTGCCTTCCCCTCGACGGCGGCGCGGCGCACGCGGGCAATGACACCGACGCCACGGCGTTCGTTTACGCCGACGGGTCGTGCACTCAAGGGCTCGCCATCGTCGGAGTGGGCGCCACCTGGGACCAAACGAACCCGCCGCCGCTCCCAGCACGCTCCGTTCGTTTCGGGTCGTCCGGCTGACCTGCTCTGCCTGCCCCCGCGCGCTCAGGGACGCCGCGTTCGTCGCGAAGACCGCTGACTGGCCGAACTCCGTCGCGCCGGTCGAATTCGACCAGGTCGGTGCAGTGACTGGACGGCGTTGAAGGCCACCTGCACGTTGCTCTCCGCGCGGTGGGCAGGCTGATGCGACAGGCGATCTGAGTGGCGCTCCCCTCCGCGGCGCAGGTTCGGCGTTCGAGGAACGTGGTGCGATCTGGCACTGTTCCTGTCGAAGCGCGGAGGGGGTCTGCCAATGGTCGAAGCTCAGGGTCGGGCTGGCGCATGGAAGGGCTGGCCGCTGGTATCGGCTGGCTGGGTCGGGTTCCCGCTGGTCCTGTTCGTTCTGCTGGCGACGGAGGACGTGGACGGTTGGTGGCGGTGGCCAGTAGCCGCGGTCGGTTTCGGGTTCTTTGTGTGCGTGGCGGTCGGCTTGGTCCGGCTGGCCCGCCGCCGTGGTGGCCAGGGGACGGGCACGCTGCTGCTCGCTCTCTTCGTGGCGTTCCCCGTCCTCCTTCTGCTCGGCACGATCACGCCGGCGCGGGCAGAACGGGTCGAGTCGTGTCAGGTGTCGGCACTGAGGCCGACGAGAGAATTGTGGCTTCAGCAGGAGTACCAGGTCACTTGCCCATCGGGGACGCGTGACCTCGCCTACAGGCCGAGCCCGCGCAAGAAGATGTCGGATCGGAATCGGCAGCTCCATGCCGTCGGGGCGAAGGTCTGGGTTTCGCACTCCAAAGGCACGGCCCGTCGCGCCGCGTCCCGCTTGAAGAGAGCCACTGTTCGCCCGGCGCCTGACGGATCCGCAGGCGCATCGTCTTCAGCACCCCACGCGGTAGCGAAGACAACGCCGTGTTGGCGGCATCAGGTTCGGGTTTCGTAGGCGGTTCTGCTGGCCTCGATGTGTGAGATGTGCTTGATGGCCCAACCGGCGAGGGCCAGCGCAGGCGGGATGAGACTCCGTCCAGTAGGGGTCAGCGCGTACTCCACTCTCGGCGGAACCTCCGCGTAGGCCGTCCGGGAGACGAGCCCATCGCGCTCCAGGTTCCGGAGTGTCAGCGTCAGCATCCGCTGGGAGATCCCCGGTATCTGCCGTTGCAGATCGGTGAAGCGCAGGTGCTGCTGATCGAGGGTCGCCACGACCAGCAGGGTCCACTTGTTGCAGATGCGGTCGAGGATCGGACGGATCGTCCGGCCGCCGTCGCCGCGGATCATGCAGGTGTGCTCGTACTCCGACATGACAGCCCCCTGTGCCTTACGCACACGTGTGTGCCTTTTGTAAGCCCCTCGATAGTGACGCATCATGAGGCAACTTACGAACGGTAACCATTGGAGCCTTCATGGACGTCGCTTACTGGATCATCGCCGCGCTGCTGGCCGCGTTCTACCTCTACGCCGGAGGCAAGAAGGCCATCCAGAGCCAGGAACAGCTCCTGCCCATGATGGGCTGGGTCGACCGCGTCCCCATGCCGCTCGTCCGGCTCATCGGCGTCCTCGAAGTCCTTGGTGCCGCCGGGCTCATCCTGCCGCCGCTGACCGGAATCGCGCCCTGGCTCGCCATCGCCGCGGCGATCGGCCTCGTTCTGATCCAGGTAGGCGGAATCGCAGTACACCTCTCCCGCGGCGAGGCCAGGCTGATCGGGCTCAACATCGCACTGCTGGTCGCCGCGGCCGCCACCGCCTGGCTGGCCACCACCTGGCTCTGAACGAGCCGACAGTCCGACCCGTGCTCCGGCGGACGCTCAAGCCACATGCACGAACATCACACGTCACCGAGGGTCCGGGCGCGCACCGTCCGGACCCTCGAGAGGCCATCATCCTGGAAAACCCTTTGTGCGCAATTAGGCCGATGAGCTTCTATGGAGTCACCGATGGGGAATGGTGCAACGGCAGCACACCGCGCTCTGGACGCGGCGATCCAGGTTCGAATCCTGGTTCCTCAGCGATGGCCACAAGGCCACTTCGCCTTCGTAGCTCAGCAGGCCAGAGCGCCCCTCTCGTAAAGGGGAGGTCGCCGGTTCGACCCCGGCCGAAGGCTCACATCTTCCCAAGTGAAAGGCCTAACAGGGGAGTCATCCTAGCCGCAGTACGCCAAGGAGGCGATCTCACGCCTGACGCGGGCACTCAGCCTCCGCGGCGGCGGCTTCTCCCGAAACGCGATCCTGGACCAGGCGTACCTCGCCGCCCACGAACTCCAACCAGCGCTGGCCGCCGCACATCAGTAGTAACACGCCGGGAGAACGGCCGAAGAAGCGTGTCCGGCATTGGTGGTATTGGCAAAGACGGGCGTCGCTCCAGCCATCGGCAACCCAACGAAGAGTGCAACGAGAAGATGGTGAGGGCCATTCGTCGCTGCACACTAGTCTCCTTCGGTGCGGGCAGGGAGTGACCTGCGAGTCAGAGTGAGTTGGTTGACGAGTCGGGTGGCGTCGCGCTTCCCGGGTGTAGTTCGCGACGGCGCGCCCCAGGCGGAGTCCCTCGGCGGGCGGGCCCGGCGCTGGATCGCCGTCGCCGTCGGCATGGCGATGTCGCTGGGTGCCGCCGGTAGTGGTCCAACCGTTCCGGACACCGCTGCGACCGACCCCCGCTCGCCGTCGCTCGACGCCTGTCCGGAGCCGCTGATGATGGGTACCTATGGCCCGTGCGCGCGGCAGTTACAGCGCAAGGGCATCCCCCTGCCGGACGACGCATGGTTCGGCCCCCTGACCAAGCAGCGGATCATTATCCTCCAGGCGTTCGCCGGGCCTCCCACCACCGGTATGGCCGATCACCGCACCCGCCGTGCCTTGGCTGAACCGGGGCCAGTCCGGCGCCGCGCCTGGAGCGCCGTCCAGATCGAACAGCGGCTCGCCGAGGTGTTCCCCGAGGACCGCAACCAGGCCGGTGCGGTGCCTGTCCTACCTCGACCCGCTGTGGGAGATGACGGACGCCCGCGGCGTCCAGACCTGGGGCCTGTTCCAGTTCTCCGACCTGGAACTGCTGGAGCTTCGGGCCAGCCCTGTCTCGGCGCTGGACCCGGAGTGGAACATCCAGACCGCCCGCATGATCTGGACCCGGACCAAAGACTTCCGTCACTGGTCCTGCGGGCCGTCACCCGCCCCTCCCGGCCTTCCGCCCTCCAGATGAGCGGGGGAAGGAGACTGGGGGGCCAAGCTTCGCGCCGCCAACGTGGCCACTACACCCGCGTGCGGCGTCGACCTTACACCCGGCAGCGCCATGCGGACGCTGGCAGCTCCTGGTCGCCGGTGTCGTAGTCGACGACCCTGAACGTTCGACGGGTCGTACGCGACCGACGCGGGCGTCCCTTCGGCGCAGCGTTCACGCCAAATCCGGGACCGACCCTTCAGGACGCCATGCCGTTCGCATCGGAGAACGTGCTGGTCATGACGGACATCTCCATGAAGAACGGCGTGCCGCCGTAGACAGATACCGGGCGAACTCGATCTCTCGGGGTTTCGGACGACGGCCACTGCGCGGGCGCGTTTTAGTGCTGTGAATCCCAGTCAGAAAAGCAAGCCCCTCGTCAGGAGCGCGCTGGGTTCGACGAACGCGCATGGGTCTGCGCATAGGTCCGCGGTGAGGGTGCCGCTGGTCCGAGCGTGGGATCTTTTCGATACAACGTGGGTGTGACCACCGCGTTGAACATCAGTCGGCTCCTCGCTGTCCCGGGAGAAGACTCCGATCTTCGCCGTCACCTGCGGTTGCAGGTTGGTGATGACCCTGGGGTGACGGCTGCCGAACTGCTGCACGGGTTGGTGACCAGCTCGGACATGCCGCAGGGGCAATATCCCGGTGAGGGCGTGCCCTGCACTGTGGCGGAGGTCAGTGGGATTCTGCGTCCGCTGACGGCGTCGGCAGAGCAGATGGCCGATCTGCTCGCGACGGTTTGCTGTACCGAGTTGGCGTACCGTTCTTTGAGCCGGGCCTGGTCGATTCACGAGGCTCACAGCGCCTGCCGGGCTGTCGTCGAGCTACTCGGTGATCAAGCTCGGTGGTGGACCAACACCCATTTCCCCGGCGAGGTGTCCGGGGAGGCACTCGACGAAGGCGGCCGTTGGTGGGATCCCGTGACCACCTTCGTGTTCGACCTTGCGCTCGTGGGGATCAGTGCGGACGCCACCGTTGTCGTGGTGTCCGGGGGCTTACCCCTGAATGTGGACACCGGTTTCAGACGGCGGTTGCCAGGCTACCTGCGGTTTTCTCGTAGTTGATCGGTGATGTCTGGCCGA